>CAVPHS010000002.1:0-961818 GCA_963704805.1 uncultured Gemmatimonadales bacterium
GATGCGCACCTCGTGGAGCACGGCCTGACCTACCCGGTGCGGATTGCCGCCGCGCCAGCGCTCCGCATGACGCTCGCCGAGCGGATGGAGTTCTATCGAGTGCCCGGCGTGACGGTCGCCGTGGTGCGGGGCAATCGACTGTCCTGGACGTTGGCGCGCGGCGCGGGGATCAGCGACACGACGTTGTTTCAGGTCGCGTCGATCAGCAAGCCGGTGACCGCGTTGGCCGTGCTGCGTCTCGTGGATCAGGGCGTCCTGTCGCTCGACCGCCCGGTTAACGACGTGCTCCGCTCGTGGCGGATTCCCGACAACGCGTTCACCGCGGCGCACGCGGTGACGCTCCGCCATGTGTTGAGCCACTCGGCCGGCCTGACCAATGGTGCCGTGGGCATTTACCCACCGGGACGCGCGACGCCTACGCTGCTGCAGGCGCTCGACGGCGTGTCGCCCTCGAATCGCCCACCGGTACGCGTCGATTTCGAGCCGGGAAGCCGCTGGCGGTATGCCGGCGGTGGCTACTCCGTGCTGCAGCAGCTGCTGATCGACATCACGAGCGAAGACTTCCCTGCGCTGACGAAGCGCCTCGTCCTCGACCCGCTGGCGATGCGCGGCAGTGGCTTTTTCCAGCCGCTGGCGGACTCACTGGAGGCGCGCGCGACGCCAGGCCACGATCGCCGCGGCGAGGTGATCGAGGGTCGCTGGTGGACGTTGCCGGAGATGGCAGCCGGCGGGCTCTGGTCTACGGCGCCCGACATGGCGCGTCTCATCATCGGATTGAACACGGCGTGGAGCGGCGGGCCCGGTGCGCTGCTGCACCAGTCTACCGCCCGCGAGATGATGCGCCGACAGATCGACGACTGGGGGCTCGGCGTGGCGGTCGACACCGCCGCCGGGGAGATCCGCGTCTCGCACACCGGCTCGAATAACGGATACCGGGCGATCATCGTGGCGTTGCCCGAACGCGGCGACGGCATCGCGGTGCTCACGAGCGGCGACAACGGCGGCAGCCTGCGCGACGAGATTATCCGCTCGGCCGCCGCCCGCTACGGTTGGCCCGGCTTCGCGCAGGAGGAGCGCCGCGCCGCCGCGCTGAGTCCCGCGGTCGTGCAGGAGCTTCCCGGTCGCTACGACTACGGTCGCGGCTTCGCGACGGAGATCGTGCGAGATGGTGAGCGCGTCCTCGCGCGGCTGAACGATGGTCCGGCGTACGAGCTCTTTGCCGCCCCGGGGTCCGACGACTTGTTCACGCTCGAGGGCGTGGTGTATCACGTCGAGCGCGACGCGACTGGCCGAATCAGCGGGATACGTGCCGAGCTGGGCGGACCGCCGCTGGTAGGGCGAAGAGTCGAGCCCTGAAACGACGAAGATGTGCCCCTTAGGCCAGTTCAACTGGTTCTCGCGCCACCGTGGTAGGGCGGGATTGCGCCATATGGTGCTCTGCATCCGTGCGCTGAAGCGCCGGCTCGGCGAAGACGCGAGCGTCCTCGGGTGGACGATGCGCGGGCTTCGATGGGCAATGCGCGTCCTTTGATCCCCGAAGCGCCTCGTTCGATCGCCAACGCCAGCCGTTCGATGACCAAAGCGCGTCCTTCGATCGCCAATCCGGATCGTCCGATGAGCAGTGCGCGCCCTCCGATCGATAGTGCACGTCCTCCCCATCAGCAGCGCGTGCCCTCCGATCAGGGATGTGCGCGCTCCGATCGACGAAGCGCGCTCTCGATTGGCCGGTGAGCGAGCATTAGGCTCCGATGAGCGAGCATTCGGCTCCGGAGAGCGAGGATTGGGCTCCGGTGAGCGAGGATTCGGCTCCGGAGAGCGAGGATTCGGCTCCGGAGAGCTAGGATTCGGCTCTGGAGAGCGAGGATTCGGTTCCGATGAGCGAGGATGTTCGTGCGCCGAGCGCGCCTTTTCCTCTAATGAGAGCCCTCAAGTCGTTGGTGAGCATCGGTTTTTCCATGGGGAGGGTGTGTAATCCGTGCGCTAAAGCGCCGGCTCGGCGAAGGCGCGAGCCCTGAAGGGCTCATCGCGTCCCTTCGCTACGCTCAGGGCAAGCTCTTCAGGACTGCGCGAGGAGTACGGTCGGCGATATAAGTAAAGGCCTCGCCCGGGACCGTGCTCGCCCCGCGCCTCGTTACTCGCAGTTCGAGTTCAGTCTCTCGTCAATCTGCGCCCAGGCGGCCGGGTGTGCGCCCTGTAAGGGCGCACCCTGGGCCGAGCGCCCTATGAGGGCGCGAATACAGGAACAGCCCCCACTCTAGACGCAGCCGGGATCAGGCACCCACACCATTTCATAGCTTCCGGTTTCTTCCCAGTTGTCATCCAGGATGGGTTGAGATTCCCAATGCCCGCTCGTGCACGGAGGCGTGTCGCACGCTTCAGGCACAAACCGCATCTCATAACTTCCGGTTTCTTCCCAGTTGCCATCCAAGACGGGACGAGTCTCCCAGTGCCCGCACTCGTGCGACGGAACAAAAGGAGGAATAAAATGCATGGCAGCCAGCTTCACGCTGTATGCGTCGGCCTCGCCACTGTCATCATTGGGATACCACCCCCGGAAGCGCCGATAAGTCCAGTAGCATTCGTACCGACCGTTGCCGGAGAGCGAGTTGTCCCTACTCGGCACGCAGTCTCTGAAGGGCACGGCCCAGCTGCCGATGTTGTACCACACGGGATAAAATATCGATGGGGAGTGCGTCTCTACCCGTGCCCGTACCGCGACATTGTCACCAGGGCACGTGTCCATTTCGAGTGCGTTACCCGAATCGCATTCGTCCTCGGTGCTGTAGTTGGCGTGTTTCCATTCTGAAACATACGCCCGCGGGTAGCCTCCCATTTTCGAGGGATAGACAAGCGATGGATACTCACGGCCCTCCCGGTAGTACAGTCCGTAGCCGTAGTGTCGGGAGTAAGCGGCTTTATCGAGAACCCAGTGGTGAGTATTGGAATTGTAGTACACCGTTAGGTAGATGTCTTCCGAATCTCCGCGGTGAGCGGCGGCATGGTCGCCCCCGACCAAGCCACAAAGATCTGCAGCGCATCCCAAATCTTGGTAGTAGGACAACAGGTACGCGATGATGACGCTACCGGAGCCCGCGGGCTGCGCCGCCCAGTATGGCTCACGGCCCACCCTATCTCCAATATGGTAGGACAGTTCTGGCGCGAACGAGTCCGCGAGTGCTGCTTCACAAAGGTCCGCCAGGCCGTCCGCATCCTCGTCCACCCAGGTTGAGCCCTCTGACACGAGACAGTCGCCAGCACTGACCCCTACGAAAATGCCGGCAGCGTTCTCATCCATGTCAACCACCGTTGCTTGCAGTCGTTCTGGCCGGCCGACAGGAGCAGTTGAATCCGGGGTACAGCTCGCGACGAGGATTAGGGCCGCGGCAGGGACCATCGACCATCGCTTCATGGGGCACCTTCCGTGAGAGGTGAGGAGTTGCGCCGACCCACGAGGCGCTTGCTCAAGTTTGACATGGCATCGTCTCCGTGGAATTCCATCTGTCGCGTGTTTCTCGCTGGCGTTGCACACTACGAAGTGAGACTGGCCGAGCCGGTCCTTTAGGACACGGATCAGAGGACGGCTCAACCCAATTCATTTATTCGCCGGTTCCGCTGACGAATGCTCCTAGCTCATTGAGATCATGAACTTCAATGAAATGGACGTTCGATCTGATGCACGTTAGGGCGTTTTTGCGGCACCGTAGGGCGGATTTGCGGCACTTCTACTTCTGATCCGTGCGCTGAAGCGCCGGCTCGACGAAGGCGCGAGCCCTGAAGGGTTCTGGGCCCGCGTTAGCGTGACAGCCAGCGCAGCAGGGTCGGTATATAGTCGGGCGCTGTAACGGGCCAGCCGCTCGGCCCCGGGGGCAACCGGAATGTGTGATCTGCGCCGGGCAAGATGCGCACGGTCACATTCACATCCGGAGCGTTCCGCGCGAGCGTGGACGCGATGCGCGTGGCGCTCTCGCGCGCCGGGACGCGCTGGTCCGCCGCGCCGTAAATGAGGAGGACGGGAACGCGCACCTTAGCCCACCAGTCGAGCGGCTGATACTGCGCATACTGTTTCGAGAACGCCCAGTACGAATTGTCGAGAGCAGGCGGGGCGAAGAACCATGGCCGGTCGTACCACGCCGCGGCGAGGGAATCGAGTCGGGCGCGCGGCTGCCCCTGGTACGCGACGGCGACGAGCTCGGCGACGTACGTCCGGGCGTTCGCCGAATCGGCGGCCGAGGTGGCGTCCGGGAGCTGCGAGTTGAGGATGCTGAAGATTTCGACTGAATCGGTCGGCAGCCCGGCGGCGGCCGAGGCGATGATGAAACTGACGTCGGGCGCCTGCGCGGCGACGAACGGCGCGAGTGTGCCGCCCTGGCTGTGCCCGTGCAGCCCGATGCGGCGCGGATCGATGCCCGGCTCCCGGCGGAGCCGAGCGACGGCGGCCGCGGCATCGCGAGCTAGATCGTCCGGCGTCGCCTGGCGCCAATTGCCGGTCGACTGCCCCACGCCGCGCTTGTCGTAGATCAGTGCGGCGATGCCGTGGGTGGCGAGCTGCATCGCGAGGTAGCGGGAGGCCCAGCGCCCCTCGGGTCCTGAGCCGTGGAGGAACACGACGGCGGGAACGCGCGCCGAGCCTGGCGGCAGCAACAGCGAGCCCGACAGCGTCACGTCGCCGTTGGTGAATGTGATACTACGTTCTGTCGAACGGCGGCGGCGGATCGGGTGGTGCGCGCGAACGCAAAGCTCCCCGGCTCTCTCTTCGCTGAACGTGCCGGTGAGCGAATCCCGGCGCAGCGTGCCCTGGAACCGCATCGTCGTGCGATCGCCGCGCAGCACCAGGGTGACGGCGGAGCCGCTGAGCGTTACCTCGCCGAACGGGATGCCGCTGACGCGCAAGCGGTCGGCGTCGAAGGTTGCGGCGTACGCACCGGCGCTGTCGCGCAGCACGTGCATCGTGACGGGGAGCGTGTCACCGGCGCGGGTCCAGTAACCCTGCCATTCGCCGCTGAGGCGACCTTGAGCAACCGCGGTGGCTGGAACGATGAGCAGAACAAGAAAGAAGAAAGCCAATCGCATGGCAGGTACTGTACGGGAGGAGCGGGGGAAAAGTTAGGCCGTCCTCGTGGTAATCCGTGCGCTGAAGCGCCGGCTCGGCGAAGACGCGAGCCCTTAAGGGCTCATCGCATCCTTCAGGACGCGCGCAGTGGCCGAGCCGGCCCTTTAGGGCACGGATCAAACGACGGCTATGGTCGTCAGATCGGAGGGAGAGATTGGAATCGTCGAGGAAGGACTGGAATCGAGTAGTCGAGATGGGATCCGTGCGCTGAAGCGCCGGCTCGGCGAAGGACGCGAGGGTACATCGCCGAGCCGGGTCGTTCAGGACCACGTGGGTCGTTCCGGAACGAGTCGAACGTTGACGACCGGCGTGCCACGCTCGCGGAAATCGGAAGTCGACCTACCGCGGTGCTGTAACCACAATCCGTGCCGTCCCAGTGACGTTGCCCGTTTTCGCGGTGATTACCACTGTCCCCACGGCACTGGCGCTAACCAGGCCGGCGTTGGTCACCGACGCAGTGGTGTCGCTCGAAGATGACCAGAAGAAGTCCCTATTCGGAATAACGGTCCCGCTGGAGCTGGTCAGCACTCGCTACGAGCTGAACTCGTTCCCCAACCGCCAGGGTATCCTCGGACGGGACACGACGTCCACTGCCTGCACGGATGGCACCTCGGCCGGAAGTACCGCGCCGGTTGAATTGGCTCGCCGCTGCGCATTTCGCTCGGCAAGCTGTTGTAATGCACGACGGTATTGCTTCGATTTGTTGAAACCGCTGGCCGCCGAAAAACTGGAGAACACACCCCAGCCCAGCCCAAGAGCCATGACCTGGCCGCCACTGTCATACCCATAAGCAGTGGGGTCCGATAAAATCTGTATCGCAGCCAGCAGATTCAGGGCTCCCCAGACGATGTCGAGGTTGGGACCGGCGTTACTCTCGGTGCAGGTGAATGATTCCATCTGCTCATGACCTGTCGGGGGGCCCTTGGTGAACACAAACCCGCAACCAGTGAGGAGCGGAGGCAACAGCGCTAGCAGGATCAGCTTTGGCTTGTTGGTCAGTCCAAGGCGACCCGCGGCGATCGCCGACGGGGTGGGACAAAAACAAGCGCGAGACATGGGACCTCCTGATGATCGTGCAACCCACACCGGGAACAGTTGGATTGTGGGCGCCGACCATCAAGCAGGCGTCAAGCCACGCATTAGTTGGGGACCCCCACCCCCTTCGCATACAGCGGAAACTCCTCCACCATCGCCCGCACCTCCCCCTTCACCCGCGACACCGTCGCCTCATCCCGCTTCACCAGCACCTCATCGATCAGCCCAGCCACCCGCTCCATTTCCTCGACGCCAAAGCCCCGCGTAGTAACAGCCGGCGTGCCGAGCCGAATTCCACTTGTGACGAACGGCGACTGTGGATCGCCCGGAATCGTGTTCTTGTTCACCGTGATCGCCGCGCGGTCGAGCAGCAGCTCAGCATCCTTCCCGGTGATGTTCTTCTTGCGTAGATCGACGAGCATCAGGTGGCTGTCCGTGCCGCCCGAGACGATCGCATAGCCGAGCGTGATCAGGCGGTTCGCGAGCGCCTGGGCGTTCGTTACCACATCCTTCGCGTACTGCTTGAAGTCCGGCTGTGAGGCCTCGAGTAACGCGACAGCCTTCGCCGCGATCACGTGCTCGAGCGGCCCGCCCTGCGTCCCCGGGAACACCTGCTTGTCCACCGCCTTCGCGTGCTCGGCCTTGCAGAGAATCATCCCGCCGCGCGGGCCGCGCAGCGTCTTATGGGTCGTCGTCGTAACGATTTGTGCGTGGGGGACGGGCGACGGGTACACGCCACCCGCCACTAACCCAGCGAAATGCGCCATGTCCACGACGAGAATCGCGCCGACCTCGTCCGCGATTGAGCGCAGCGCGGGAAAATCGACGATCCGCGCGTACGCGCTGCCGCCGCCGATGACGATGCGCGGCTTCTCCTTCTTCGCCACCTCGCGCACCTGATCGTAATCGATCCGCCCTGTGTCTTCGCGGACTTGATACGCCGTCGCCTTGAACAGCGTGCCGGAGAAGTTCACCGGCGAGCCGTGCGTCAAATGGCCACCGTGCGGCAACGCCAGGCCGAGCAGCGTGTCGCCGAACTTCGCGACCGCGAGATACGCCGCCATGTTGGCCTGCGCGCCCGAGTGCGGCTGCACGTTCGCATGCTCAGCCCCGAACAGCTGCTTGGCGCGATCGATCGCCAGCTGCTCGACCTGATCCACAATCTCACAGCCGCCGTAGTACCGCTTCCCCGGCAACCCCTCGGCGTACTTGTTCGTCAGCGCCGTCCCCATCGCCTCGAGCACCGCAACCGAGACGAAGTTCTCGCTCGCGATCAGCTCGAGCCCATGCTCCTGTCGCGCCACTTCGCGACGGATGAGCTCGGCGATTTTGGAATCGACTTCGGACAAAGAAGCCTGACGATCAGTCACTTGTCGATTTTCTCCACGCGGCGTTGATGACGGCCGCCTTCAAAGTTGGTGTCGAGCCACTTGTGCAGGATGTTCACGCCCTGCTCCTCGCTCACAAACTGGGCCGGGAGGACGAGCAGGTTCGAGTTTCCATGCTGCCGGGATAGCTCTGCTATCTGCTCATTCCATGCCAGCGCCGCCCGCACCTTGGGGTAGCGGTTCGCCGTGTACGACATGCCCAAACCTGTGCCACAAGTGAGCACCCCCCGTTGCACTTCTCCACTACTCACGGCTTTGGCCACCGGCTTGGCATAGTCGGGATAATCGTCAGCGGGATCGAGCTGCTTCGGCCCCACGTCGATCGGCTCGTACCCGAGCTTCTTGAGCTCGTCGACCAACCGATTCTTGAGATTGAATCCGACGTGGTCAGCCCCAACATAGATCTTTTCACCCACGGCAGTTACCCAATAGCCGATAGCTGATAGCCGATAGCTCAAACAAAGTTCTGTCGGACCTTTGCGATGGCGGCAATTCGCCGCTCGGCCAGGCGATCCGCCGCCCGATACGTCGGCATCCCCTCCTCCGCCGCAATCTCGAACACCATGAGGATCGTGTCGTAAATCTCGCCCGCCTTGTTGCGCGCGCGCTCCTGCGTCCACCCCTCGAGCTCGGCGTTCACGTTCACTAACCCGCCGGCATTGATCACATAGTCGGGCGCGTACGTGATCCCCTGTGCCTCGAGCTTGTCGCCGTGCCGCTCCTCGGCGAGCTGGTTGTTCGCCCCGCCGGCCACGATGTCGACCTTGAGCTGCGGCAGCGTCTGATCGTTGATGATGCCGCCCAGCGCGCACGGGGCAAAGATGTCGGCCTCGACGCCGTAAATCTCCTCGGGGCCGACCGGGCGCGCGCGGAAATCGTCCACCACGGCCTTGAGCTTGGCGGCGTCGATGTCCGTCGCGACCAGCTGCGCCCCTTCCTTATAAAGGAGATCGGCCAGGAAGTAGCCGACATGGCCGCAGCCCTGAATCGCCACTGTTTTGCCGCGCAGCGAATCGTCGCCATAGCGATGGCGCGCGCATGCCTTGATGCCCCGATACACGCCAAACGCCGTCACCGGCGACGGATCGCCCGACTTGCCGATCACCCCCGTGACATGATCCGTCTCCGCCTTGATGAACTCCATGTCGTTCACCGACGTGCCCACGTCCTCGGCGGTGATGTAGCGGCCGCCCAGCGCCTCCACGTGCCGTCCGTGCGCGCGAAAGATCGGCTCGCGGTTGCGGATCTTGTTGTCGCCGATGATGACCGCCTTGCCGCCACCCAGGTTCAAGCCGGCGACCGCGGCCTTGTAGGTCATCCCGCGCGCGAGGCGCAGGCAGTCGATCAAGGCTTCGCGATCGGTGGCATACTGCCAGAATCGTGTGCCGCCGAGGGCGGGGCCGAGCGTCGTGTCGTGGATGGCGATGATGCCGCGATAGCCCGACGAGGGCTCGTACACGAGCGACACCTGCTCGTGCTCGTGCTCCTCGAGCAGCGCGAACAGCGCGCTCGCCTCTTCCTTCTTAGCTGTGGTGCGTGAGGGCGCGCGCGATGACGATGCGCTGGATTTCACTGGTGCCTTCATAGATCTCGGTGACCTTGGCATCCCGGAAAAGTTTTTCGACGGGGAAGTCTCGCATGTAACCATACCCCCCGAACAGTTGAATCGCCTGTGTCGTGACCCACATCGCCGTCTCGGAGGCGAACAGCTTCGCCATACTGGCGTAGAGCGTGATGTCCTCACCGGCGTCCTTGCGCGCCGCCGCGCGGTGCGCCAACGCCCGCGCCGCCTCGGTGCGGGTCGCCATATCGGCCAGCTTGAACTGCACCGCCTGGAACTCCTGAATCGGCTTGCCGAACTGCTGGCGCTCGGCGACAAAACGCAGACAGTGCTCGATCGCCCGCCGCGCAATGCCGACGCCCTGGGCGCCGATGCCGAGCCGCCCAGCGTCGAGTCCTTCCATCGCGTAGACGAACCCCATGCCTTCATCACCGAGCAGGTGATCCGCGGACAGGCGGATGTCGTTCAGCTCGATCGCCGCCGTGTTCGATGCGCGGAGCCCCATCTTGTCTTCGGGCTTCGCTGCCTTGTAGCCCTTCGTGCCCGTAGGCACGATGAACGTCGAAATGCCTTTCGCGCCGCGGCGCGCGTTCGGCTGATCGGTGCGCATCATGATCATCATCAGATCGGCGGTGCCCGCGTTCGTCGCCCACGCCTTGGTGCCGTTCAGCACCCAATCCTTCCCGTCCCTCGTCGCCTGCGACCGCAGCGACGCCGCATCCGACCCCGCCTCGGCCTCCGACAGCGCGAAGCCCGCGAGCAGCTCTCCGCGGGCCATGGGCTTGAGCCACCGCTCCCTCTGCGCCGCCGTGCCGTGCTTCACGAGCATCGTCGTCGGAATGGCGTTGTGGATGCCGACAGACACGGCAAGGGCGGCATCGGCGGCAGAGATCTCCTCGAGCACCATGAGATAGGTGACGGTATCGAGTCCCATGCCGTCAAACTCTTCCGGCGTGCTCAGGCCCAGGAAGCCCAGCTTGCCGAGCTCGTCGATTACGTCGCGCGGGAAGTGCTTGGTGCGGTCCCATTCGGCCGCGAAGGGCTCGATCTTCTCCTTCGCGAACTCGCGCGCCAGCTCGACGATCTGCTCGCGGACGTCAGTCGCGGTAGGCATAGAACCCCTGCCCCGTCTTGCGGCCGAGCTGGCCCGCCGCCACCATCTTCTTCAATAAGGGCGCCGGCCGGTACTTCGGATCGCCGAATCCTTCCTGTAGCACCTCGAGAATCGCCAGGCAGACATCGAGCCCGATCAGATCGGCCAGGGCGAGCGGGCCCAGGGGATGATTCATCCCCAGCTTCATCACCTGATCGACCGCTTCCGGCCGTGCGACGCCTTCCTGGACGCAGAAGATCGCCTCGTTGATCATCGGCATGAGGACGCGATTGGAGACGAAGCCGGGCGCGTCGTTGACCTCGACCGGCGTCTTGCCGAGCTGCTTCGCCACCTCAACCACTTTCGAGGTCGTCTCATCCGATGTCTGAAGTCCACGGACCACCTCGACGAGCGTCATTACCGGCACGGGATTCATGAAATGCATCCCGATGATCTGCGTGGGCCGCTTGGTCTGGGAGGCAATCTGGGTGATCGAAATCGAGGACGTATTCGACGCCAGGATCGTCCCCGGTGGCGCGAGCCGGTCGAGATCCTCGAAAATCTGGAACTTGATCTCGGGATTCTCGGTGGCCGCTTCCACGGCGAAGTCGGCGTTCTTCGCGGCGTCGAGCGACGTGCTCGTCTCGATCCGGCCGATCGTCGCGGCTCCCTGCTCCGTGCTGCGGGCGCCCTTCTTGATCAGCCGGTCCAGGTTCTTGCGAATCGTCGCGAGGGCGCGCCCCAGGGCATCGCCGGAGACATCGATCAACACTGTCTCCCAGCCGGCGTCTGCAAACACGTGGGCGATCCCATTGCCCATCGTGCCGGCGCCCACCACCACGACCCTGCTCATCCGGCGAGCCAAGTGCGCGGCTGCTTCACGCGCGCGCCGATCACGGCGAGCGTTCCGGCGATCAGCACGAGAGTCGTGACGATGCCGCCCTCAGGGCCAAATGCTCCGCCGTCCACCCACGTATGCCGGCCGGGTGTGTACTCGACAGCGGGGACGTTGAACACGTACCCGCTGACGGGGGCGTCGAACAGAATCGACAGGCCGGCATTCCAGCCAAAGTGGAGCCCCCAGGCCAGCGGCATCCCGCCCGCGGAAAAGAACGCGAACGACAACCAGACCGCGGCCAGCGCGACGTTTATTGTGCTGAAGAATGTGGCGTTCGGGTTATCGAAGTGCGCCAATCCGAACAGCACCGCGAGAATGAGCATCGCCGCCGGCGCTCCAATCGCGTCGGCGAGACGGCGCAGCGGATACCCTCGGAACATCAGCTCTTCACTCAGCGCGGCGAGCAGGAGTCCGAGCCCGAGCGGCACGACCACGCGCGGCCAAATGTCCCAGTCGCCCGTGAGCTGCACCCGGGCGTGATCGAAGGCAAACGCCAGACCGATCGCGAGCGCCGCCATGAGTGCGCCGAGCCCGATGCCACGGAACAGACGCGGCACCAGACCACCGGGCTGCGTGTGCCAGCCCATGCGATCCCACGAATACTTGTTCAGCAGGTTTCCGACGACGACCGTCGCGATCGAGAAACCGATCACGCCGTAGGCGCCATTGCGGAACACGAACCACTGCGATCCGCCCCACCCCGGCACGAGCCTGGAAACCCCAATCGTGGTCAGGATGCCGACGATGGCATAGAGCACGATCCACCCCAACGCGATCGCGACGCGCTTCACATCCGCAAACGAAACGCGCGCCATCAGCGGGGCTGCCCTCCCCCGGTGACGGGCGGTCGGGTTGAAGAAGGTGCGGGACTTCGCGGACTCGGGAACGCACCCTTGGCACCGCGGATGTACAGAATTCCCGCGAACAGCGCGAGACTGGCGACAATGCCACCCTCGATGCCGGCTGGGCCACCGTCGATCCAGCGGTATGGGCCGGCGAGGTGGATGACGCCCGGTGTCTGGAACATGAACGCGCTGGTCGACGCGTTGAGGAGTGTCAGCGTGGCCGTCCAGCCAAAATGCGCGCCCCAAGCGAGCGGGAAGCCACCCGTCGAGAAGTACGCTACGGACAACCAGATCGTCGCGAGTACGACGTTCACGACGCTGAAGAACGTGGTGAATGTGCCCCGCGACTGCAGTAACGCCGCGACCACGGCGATCGCGAGCGTCGCGGGGATCATACCGATGGCATCGGTGAGACGCCGCAGTGGAAATGCCCGGTACGCGAGCTCCCCACCCAGCGACGCCAGCGCAAGACCCAAGGCCAACGGCACGAAGGCTCCCAGCCAGCTGCCCGCTTGTGGCGAGAAAATGAATTTCGTGCCCGCGAGCAGCGCCAGCACGAGCGCGATCGCGGCAGCCACGACGCCGATGACGAGTCCCTGGAGCCACGGCCGGAGCGCCGGCTTGCGCCAGCCAAGATCCGACAACGTGTAGTTGTTGAGCCGGAGGCCCATCAACCAGGTCGCCAACCCAAATCCGATGGCGAGTGCCGCGCCGAGGCGGAGAAAGAACAGAGACTGGCTTAGCCCGATGATCTTGAGAATGACGAAGAACACCGCGTAGCCGATCGCGCCGAACAGCACGATCTGCACGATCGCGCTGCCGAGCTTTTTCCGGTCCTCAAACGAAACGCGCGCCATCAGAGGCGCGCGCGAATCGTGGGAGTGAGCTTCGTCAGGACCGGCACCAGCACAGCGATCTTGATCAGGTCGCCCAGCAGGAACGGCCAGGTCCCGAACCGCGCCGCGGCGGACACGTTGCCGGTGAGAATGGCCAGCTGCGCGAGGCCGCCCAGGTGAATCAGCACCAGCCCCGCAAACACGCCGCACGCCACACGCCACACGTTACGGCCGTCCGCGACGACGGCGCCCACACACCAAGCCGCGACCGGATAGGCCAGGAGATAGCCCCCCGTGGGCCCGAACAGTCGCGCCAGACCAACGAGTGGCACCGTCGGCGTGAACACCGGCAGCCCCGCGGCGCCCATCGCCAGATACAGGATCATGCTCAACGCACCGAGCGGCGCGCCGAGTAGACCGCCGACGAGCAGCACGGCCATCGGCTGCAGCGTCATCGGGACCGGCGTCCCAGGCAGCGGAATTGAAACCTGCGCCGCGCCGGCGACTATCAGCGCGCCCAAGACAACCGCACCGATACGGACCCCGGTAGCCGATAGCCGATAGCCGATAGCCGCTTGTTCCATCAGAGCATCTCCACGGAAAGGGCTACTGCGTTGCCGCCACCGAGGCACAGCGTGGCGAGTCCCGTCTGCTTGTTGTACTGCTTGAGCGCGTACAAGAGTGTCGTGAGCACGCGCGCGCCGGAAGCACCGATCGGATGGCCCAGCGCCACCGCGCCGCCGTGCACGTTCACGCGTGACCAGTCCCAGCCGAGCGCCTTGCCGTCGGCGAGTGCCTGCACCGCGAACGCCTCGTTCGCTTCGATGAGATCGTAATCCGAAATCTTGGTGGCGCTCTTCTTCATCAGATTCTGCACGGCGACGATCGGCGCAAAGAACAGATCTTTCGGCTCGCCGCCGCCGGTCGCGTAGCCCGTGATCTTCGCCATGGCTTTAAGTCCGTGCGCGTTTGCGAACGCGAGCGACGTCACGACCAGCGCGCTGGCGCCATCGTTCAGCCCCGGCGCGTTGCCTGCGGTCACCGAGCCGTCCTTATCGAAGGATGGTTTCAGCGCCGCCAACGCTTCGAGCGTCGTATCCTTGCGCGGGCCCTCGTCCTTGTCGATGACGGTGACGCCCTTCTTTCCGGGAATCTCGACCGGTACGGTCTCCGCCTTGAAATAGCACGACTCCATCGCCTTCACGGCCTTTTGATGACTGCGCAGGGCGAATTCATCCTGCTCCTTGCGCGACACGCCGGCTTTCTTCGCGGTGTATTCCGCCAGGTTGCCCATGTGCGTGTTGGAAAACGAATCCCACAGGCCGTCGCGAATCATCCCGTCAACGAGCTCGCTGTTGCCGGCCTTGATCCCGCTGCGCATGCCGTAGACGTAGTGCGGCGCGTTCGACATCGACTCGAACCCACCAGCGACGCTGCACTGCTGATCGCCCGCCTTGATGGCCTGTGCCGCGAGCATGACTGCCTTGAGCCCCGAGCCGCAGACTTTGTTGATCGTCAGCGCGGGGATGATTCCCGGCAGCCCGGCGTGAATCGCCGCCTGGCGCCCGGGCGCCTGCCCCTCGCCACCCTGCAGCACGTTCCCCATGATGACTTCTTCAATCTGATTGTCGGCTACGCCAGCGCGGCGTACGGCTTCGCGAATGACGAGCGCGCCGAGCCGCGGGCCGGGCAAGGGCGACAAGCCGCCGAGGTACTTGCCGATGGGGGTTCGGCAGGCGGAGAGGATGACGGGGATAGTGGTGTCGTTGCTCATTTGGTTGTTCCCACTCTGAAGAGTGGGCCCGCTGCATCACTGCCCCTGAGGGGCAGTGCCCTGTTGGGCCCCTGCTTCAGCATGGGTTCAAATTAACGACGTCAGACTCCTACTGTGTACCTCTTGCTTCAGCTTCTCAACAAACTCAGCAACCGGCATCACCACCTGCTTGTTTCCCGCCCCCCTCACCCGCACCGCGACGGACTTAGCATCCGCCTCACGCTGCCCCACGACCGCCATGTACGGCACCTTGTGGGTCTCCGCGTCGCGGATCTTGTAGTTCAGCGTCTCGGAGCGCTCGTCGAGATGCGACCGGATCCCGGCCTGACGCAGCGTCTCGTGCACGGCGCGGGCCGCCTCCATCTGCCCGTCGGCGATCGGCAGCACGCGCACCTGCTCCGGTGAGAGCCACAGGGGAAACGCGCCGGCGAAGTGCTCGATCAGGAATCCTGTGAACCGCTCGATCGTGCCGAAGATCGCGCGGTGCATCATGAGCGTCCGGTGCGGCTTGTTGTCGGCTCCCGTGTACTCGAGGTTGAACCGCTCCGGCAGCTGATAGTCGAGCTGGATCGTGGCGCCCTGCCACTCCCGGCCGATCGCGTCGTTGAACTTGACGTCGATCTTGGGACCATAGAACGCCCCACCCCCCGCATCGATGCTGTACTTCAACCCCCTGCGCTTTAGCGCGCCTTCAAGCGCCTTTTCTGCGACGTCCCACATTTGATCGGTGCCGAGCTTCTTGGCGGGCGGACGTGTCGCGAGATCGAGGGTGTACTCGAGCCCGAACGTTTTTCGCATCACCAGCTCGACGATGTCGAGCATATTGAAGATCTCATCCTCGATCTGGTCTTCCCGCAGGAAGATGTGCGCGTCGTCCATCGACAGCCCGCGCACCCGCAGCATGCCGTGCAGCGTCCCCGAGCGCTCGTTGCGATACACGTTGGCGATCTCGGCGAGGCGAATCGGCAGATCGCGATAGCTGCGCTGCTGGCTCGCGTAGACCAGGATGTGCATGGGGCAATTCATCGGCTTGACGCGATAGCGCACGTCCTCCGATTCGCCCTCCCCCGCCGCCATGGGGGGGAACTGATTCTCGGCGTAGAGCGGCAGATGTCCCGAGCGCAAGAAGAGCTGCTCGCGCGTGATGTTGGGCGTATAGACGAGCTGATACCCGCGCGCGAGAATCACGTCCTCGATGAAACGGCGCAGCTCGAAGTTGAGGATCGCACCCTTGGGGTGCCAGAAAATCAGTCCCGGCCCGACGTCTTCCTGAATCGAGAAGAGATCGAGCTGCTTGCCGATGACGCGATGATCGCGCTTGCGCGCTTCCTCGAGCCGCGTGATGTAGCGCTCGAGGTCCTGCTTGGAGAACCACGCGGTGCCGTAGATGCGCTGCAGCATTTGCCGGCGCTCATCGCCGCGCCAGTACGCACCGGCGGCGTGCAGCAGCTTGAAGTGCTGGATCTTCCCCGTGCTCGGCACGTGCGGCCCGCGGCAGAGATCGACGAACGGCCCGTCGGTGTAGACCGAGATTATTTCACTATCACCCAAATCCCCAATGCGTTCGATTTTCAACGGGTCATCGCGAAAGCGAGAGAGAGCCTCAGGACGCGACACCTCCTCGCGGACGAACGGATAGTCCTGCTTCGTAACCTCGGCCATCTTCTTCTCGATGGTCTCGAGATCCTCGGGTGTGAACGGTCGCCCAATATCGAAGTCGTAGTAAAACCCGTCTTCGATCGGCGGACCAAACCCGATCTGCGCCGTGGGGAAGATCTGCCGCACCGCGGTCGCCAGCACGTGCGCCGACGAATGGCGCAGCACATCCAGCGCTTGCGGATCTTTGTCGGTGAGAATTGATACCGTGGCGCCATCGGGGAGCGGCCGCTGCAGGTCGCGCACTTCGCCGTTCACGCGGATGGCAAGAGCAGCCTTTGCCAGGCCCGGGCCCACCGCCCGGGCTAGATCAGCGCCCGTCGCGCCCGCCGGTAAGGTCTTCTTGCTCCCGTCCGGCAGGACAACCTGGATGTCGGAAGGGGTCATGCTAGGGAGTGGACGTCGTGGCGGGGGCAGCGGTGCCCATCGGCGCGACCCGCACCCCGAAGCGGAAATAGAGTCCCACCGAAAACAGAATCACTCCCGCGAGCAACAGCCAGCGGACGATGCGACTCGGCGGCAGCGCGTCTTCTGTAGGTGGCATTGGACGGTATTCTAGTGGCCGCTTCTATATTAAGGAATGGCATACGATCCACGCCCCGTAGAACGCGCGATCTACCAGCGCTGGCTCGACGCGGGGGTCTTCCAGCCGCGCCAGGGCGGCGAGCCGTATGTCATCGTCATTCCCCCGCCCAATGTCACCGACATCCTGCACGTCGGTCACGCCCTGAACAACGCCATCCAGGACGTGGTGATCCGCTTTGAGCGGATGCGCGGCCGCGCCACCGAGTGGCTGCCAGGGACCGACCACGCCGGCATCGCCACGCAGAACGTAATAGAGAAACGTCTGGCCGCCGAAGAGGGTAAAACGCGCTTCGACCTCGGCCGCGAAGAATTCGTCAAGCGTACCTGGGACCACGTGCGGAAGACGGGCAGTACGATCATCGAGCAGCTCAAGATCATCGGCTGCTCCTGCGACTGGAGTCGCCAGCGCTTCACGCTGGACCCAGAGTACGTGGCCGCCGTGCGGGAAACGTTCGTGCGCCTGTGGGAAGAAGGACTGATCTATCGCGGCCACCGCGTGATCCACTGGTGCCCGCACTGCCTCACCGCGCTCTCGGATGAGGAGGCGGAACACCACGAGACGAACGGCAACCTGTACTACATCAAGTACCCGCTCGTGGATGGATCGGGCTTCGTCACTGTCGCTACGACGCGGCCCGAAACGATGCTGGGCGACACGGCGATCGCGGTGAACCCCGAGGACCCGCGCGGCCGGCCCTTCATCGGCAAGAAAGTCACGGTCCCGATCGCGAACGTGCAGATCCCGGTGATAGCGGATGAAAGCGTGGACAAGGACTTCGGGACGGGGTTCGTGAAGGTGACGCCGGCGCATGATGCGAACGATTTCGAGATCGGGCTGCGCCATAAGCTCGAGATGCCGTTGGTGATGACAGAGGATGGGCGGATGGGCGGATCGGCGGATCGCGTGCCGAAGGAATTCGCGAGGCTGGATCGCTTCGACGCCCGAAAGCGCATCGTGAAGCAGTTGGAGCGCGACGGACTCCTGGTCAAAGTCGAGCCGCACCATCACTCCGTGCGCCGCTGCTATCGCTGCGACACCGTCGTCGAGCCACGGTTGTCGGACCAGTGGTTCGTGAAGATGAAGCCGCTGGCCGAGCCGGTGATGCGCGGCTATGAGAAGGCGGAGTTCACCATCGTGCCCGATCGCTGGCGCGCGACGTTCGAGAACTGGATGTACAACATCCGCGACTGGAACATCTCGCGTCAGCTGTGGTGGGGACATCGTGTTCCGGTGTTCACGTGCACCACGTGCAAGCACCAGTGGGCCGATCGCGTGGATCCCACGTCCTGTCCCAAGTGCGGCGGACCCGTCGAGCAGGATCCCGACGTGCTCGACACCTGGTTTTCATCGTGGCTGTGGCCGTTCGCGACATTCGGCTGGCCGAAGGACACACCCGATCTGCGACGCTTCTATCCGGGACACACGCTCGTCACGGCGCCCGAAATCTTGTTTTTCTGGGTCGCCCGCATGCTGATGTCGGGCTACCACTTCATGGGCAACCGTACGCCGTTCCGGACGGTCTATCTGCACGGTACGGTGCGCGATACGAAGCACCGCAAGATGTCGAAGTCGCTCGGCAATGGGATCGATCCGCTCGACGTCGTGAAGCTCTTCGGCGCCGACGCGCTGCGCTGGACGCTGATCGCGGGCAGCTCCCTGGGCGCAGACGTGATCCTCGACCCGAACGACCTCGAGACGACGTTCGCCCCCGGCCGCAACTTTGCGAACAAGCTCTGGAACATCGGCCAGTTCGTGCTCGGCCAATTGCCCCAGAGCGTGCCCGGCATCGAGGCGGTGGACCGCCGCCAGCTCACACTCGCCGATCGCTGGATTCTGTCGCGCGCGCAAGCGGTGATCCGCGAAACGACCGCCTCGCTCGAGCAGTTTCGCCTCGATGAGGCCGCCAAGCGATGCTACGAGTTCGCGTGGAACGAGCTGGCCGACTGGTATGTGGAGGCGGTCAAGCCGCGGCTGTCGGGAGAAGGGCGCGATGCGGCTGCGGCGGCGGCGATTCTCGCGTATTGCTTCGATACCGTGTTGCGCCTGCTCCACCCGGTGGTGCCGTTCATCACCGAGGAGCTGTGGCAGAAGCTTTCGCAACGGCAGGAAAACGAGCTGATCGCGGTCGCGCGCTGGCCCTCACCCCGCAGCGAATTCGAAGACCCGGTCGCCGACCGGGAGTTCTCACGCGTGAAGACAGCAATCGAGCAGATTCGCTCGATTCGTGCCGAGTATCGCGTCGCGCCGAAAACGAAGCTCCGGGCCACGATCGTGGCCCGCGGCAACGATCGCGCCACGACATTCGACGGCGAGCGCGAGACGATCTTGCGCCTCGGCCAGCTCGAGAGCCTCGCCACGGACGGCGTGCCACAGGGTGTGGGCGCCCATGCGGTGTTCGGCGACGGCAGCGAGGTGGTGGTGGCCCTGGAAGGGGCCGTCGATATTCGCACCGAGTGCAGGCGGCTATCGGAGGAAAAGGATCGCTTGGAAAGGCAACTCGAGGGGCTCGCCGCGCGCCTCACCAACGAGAGCTTTGTCTCGCGCGCGCCGCAGGAAGTGGTGGCGAAGGAGCGCGAAAAAGAAAAGACGTGGCGCGAGCAGCGCGACGTCCTCGCCGGAAAGATCAAATCACTCGGCTGCTCGTAGTCGCGCTGCCGCTCGGCGTCGTCGTGAGCGCGTGCGCGAGTGTCGGCACCCCGCCGGGCGGGCCGGCCGACACCGACCCGCCCAAAATCGTCAGCGTGCGGCCCGAGTCAGGCGCGGTCGTGCCCAACTGGAAGGACGAAGTCTCCATTCAGTTCGACGAAGTCGTGGATGAAATGGCGGCGGGAGGAGGCGCGGGAGGCGGGCTGGAGAAGCAGGTCCTGCTGTCTCCCGTCCGCGGCCGGGTGAAGGTGAGCTGGCACCGCAGCCGCATCAGCGTGAAGCCGAAGGATGGATGGCAGCGCCGCGTCTACCGCCTGGAGATCCTGCCGGGCTTCGTCGATCTGCGCCGCAACCGCCTGGACAGCGGCAAGACGGTCCTGTTCTCGACCGGTCCGGACATCGGCAAGGCGCGCATCGGCGGCGTGGCGCTGCAGTGGATCGAGCAGCGCTACCTCGCGCGCGCGCTGATCGAAGCAGTGCCGGTCCCCGACAGTGCCGGCTACTTGACCCTGGCCGATTCCGGCGGCCAGTTCAACCTCCAGAACCTGACTCCGGGACGCTACATCGTGTACGCGATGCTGGACGAGAACGGCGATCGGCGGCGCGGCCCGCGTGAGGCCTACGACTCCGTCCTCGTGACCCTCGACTCGAGCAGCAACGTCGCGCTCTACACCTTTCCGCACGACACCATCCCGCCGCGGCTGCGCTCGGCGACGCACGTGGATTCCATCACGATTCGGGTGGAGTTCACGCAAGCGCTCGATCCGACGGTGACACTCGATACGGCACACCTTCATCTACTCGAGCTGCCCGATTCGACGCCCGTCGCCCTTGCGCAGGTTTTCACCGCCCGCCAGTTCGACTCGGTGACAACAGTGGAGCGGGCGAAGGCCGATAGCTTGCGACAGCTGCAGGACACGACCGCACCCAGAGATACGGCGCAAGCGCGCCCCGGTCGTCCGGCGCGTCCCCAGATCCATCCAACGGTTCCCCCGGGAGCGCCGCCCCCGCCCCCGACGCCCCCGCCCCCAGCGCCGTCTGCGCGAGGCGCTCGAGAAGTGCCGAAGGGTCCACCCGTCGACACCGCGCTGGTACGCCGGCTGCTCGCGATGCGTCCGATTCCGTCGGACAAATACGTCGTGCGCGTGGCGCGTGCGCTGAAGCCGGATACGCGCTACGTCGTGCGCGTAATCGATGCGACGAACCTGATCGGCAAGCGGGGCACGGGTGAGGTCGGCTTCAGCGTGCCGAAACCAAAGCCCGCGCCGGCCGACACCACGAAGCGCCAATGACCGATCCGCGACGCCAGCTCCCATCGATCGATGCGCTGCTCGCCGGCCCCGGGGTCGCGGCGCTGCTCGCCGAGCATCCGCGGGCGTTGGTGGTGAAAGCAGCGCGCGCGGCGGTCGATGCGGCGCGCGTGAACGGAGGCGCCGCACCCACCGGGGGATGGGAAGCGGCCGTGCGCGCGGAGGTCCAGCGGCTTGGGGCGCCCTCCCTGGCGCCGGTAATCAACGCGACGGGTGTTGTGCTGCACACCAACCTGGGTCGGGCGCCGCTGGCGCCCGCCGCGATCGCCGCGCTCACGCGGGTGGCGCAAGGATATGCGGCGCTCGAATACGACCTGGGCCAGGGCACCCGCGGCTCGCGCCACGCGCATTGCCGCGACCTGCTGGTCGAGCTGACGGGAGCCGCCGACGCGCTCGTCGTCAACAACGCAGCGGGCGCCGTGCTGCTCGCGCTCAGCGCACTGGCGCGGGGCGGCGACGCGATCGTCTCGCGTGGCGAGCTGGTGGAAATCGGCGGGTCGTTCCGGATCCCGGACATCATGGCACGCTCGGGTGCGAAGCTGGTCGAAGTCGGCACGACGAACCGGACCCACCCACACGATTATGCCAGAGCGCTGACGGCCGACAGCAGAGTGCTGCTCAAAGTCCACCGGTCCAATTTCCAGGTGACCGGCTTCACGGCCGACGTCGCCGTCGTCGAGCTCGCCGAGCTGGCGCACGCCAACAAGCTGCTGTGCCTGTACGACCTGGGGAGCGGCCTGCTCATGAACCTGGCGGCGTGGGGATTGAGCGGCGAGCCGACGGTTCCCGAAGCAGTCGCCACGGGGGCCGATCTGATCGCTTTCAGCGGCGACAAACTGCTCGGCGGACCGCAGGCCGGCATACTCGTCGGCAGTGAAGCCGCGATCGCGGCGTGTCGCGCCGATCCGATTGCGCGTACCGTGCGAGCGGACAAGCTGACGCTGGCCGCGCTCGAAGCGACGCTGGCCCTCTACCGCGAGCCGGAGACGGCACGCCGGGAAATCCCGGTGCTGCGGATGCTCACCGAGGATGCCGCGTCGATCAGGCAGCGCGCCATGGCTCTCGGGGGAGAGCTGATCGAAGGCGATTCCGAGGTCGGCGGCGGCTCGTTCCCGGGCGCCAAGCTCAAGACGTGGCTCGCGGGATTCGCGGATGAGAATCTCGCCGAGCGCCTGCGCCGCCACGATCCGCCAATCATCGCGCGCGTCGCCGGAAGGCGCGTGCTGCTCGATGCGCGCACGATTTTTCCCAACCAGGTGGATGTCGTAGCCTCCGCACTGCGTGAGTAAGCGCGCGGTCTTTCTCGATCGCGACGGCACGATCGTCGAAGACGCAGGTTTTCTCCACGAGCCCGGCAAGGTGAGGCTGCTGCCCGGGGCCGCCGCGGGCATCAAGCGGCTCAACGATCACGGCTATCTCGTCGTCATCGTGACGAATCAGTCCGGGATCGCGCGCGGCCTGTACACCGTCGCGGACTACAGCGCCGTGCAACGCCGGCTGGTCGAGCTCCTCGAGGCGCACGGCGCTCATATCGACGGCGCGTACTTCTGTCCGCACCACCCGCAGTTCACCGGGGGGGGCGGGGGCGGCGGGGGGGGGCCGTGCGACTGTCGCAAGCCGGGGGTCAAGCTGTATCACGACGCACAGGCGGCGCTCGACATCGATTTCAGCCGCTCCTGGTGGGTCGGCGACCGTCTGGCGGACGTGGAACCCGCGCGCAAGCTCGGGGGGGGAGAGAGGGGGGGAGGCGGGGGCGCTCACGCAATTCTCGTGGCAACTGGGCAGGGCAACCTGCATCAAGGCCAGGCACGGGCCATCGGTGTGATGGTGGTCGCAGACCTGGCACGGGCAGTGGACGAGATTCTGCGCCTGAATTCGGCCTTCTGATTGTATTTGCGGCAGCGGTTTTGAATATTGGCCCCGCGCCCCCTTGTCCCGTTTCAAGGAGGACTTGTGCGTGTCGCCCTCAGTCTGACCGCGATCGTTGCGGTCAGCGTCGTTTCTGTATCGGCACAAACGCTCCCCCCCATCCGGGTCGGCCAGTCGGTCAGTGGCCGGCTCGCTCAAACCGATCAGAAATTCTCCGATGGCTCGATGTACCAGCTATACAGCTTCGCTGGTAACAAGGGTGACATCTTCGCAGTCGATCTAACCTCCGATGACTTCGACGCCAATCTGCTGATCGCGGACGCGTCCGGGAAATCGCTCGCGCAAAACGACGACGGTGGCGGGCAGTGCAATGCGCGGCTGACGTTCGTCGCGCCGGCCACCGGGACCTATCGCCTCTACGCCAACTCCAGCGCCCAGTCGGAGCTGGGAGCATACCGGCTCTCGCTCGCGCGCGGGCCCGCGCGCGTTGCGGCCGACACGGTCTGCAAGGGCTTCGGCCGGGTGGCGGGGATGATCGAAGTCGGTCAGACGATCAGCGGCAGTCTCACGTCGGACGATCCCGCGTTCAGCGGCGACTCGACGTACTTCCAGCGCTGGATCCTGCCGGTCAGGGCAAACCAGTCCTTCACGGTGGACCTCGAGTCGAGTGACTTCGACGCGTACGTGCTGCTCACCAGGGGCCGCGGCGATAAGCTCGTCGAGAGCGATGACGGCGGCCGGGCGTGCAACGCCCGCATCGTCTACACGGCGCAGGACGATCATCCGTTGCGCGTCATCGTGAACACCGCGCCGCGGCCACCGAAGCAGACCGGCAGCTTCATCCTCCACGTCAGGGAGGGCAAGGCCCCGTTGGAGACGTCCAGCAGCTGCCGCCTCACGACTGCGGCGACTGCGGCGGCGACCACCACGATGATTCAGCAGGTGTCCAGCGGTGCCGGCTACAGTGCTCCCCCTCCCCCTCCGATCCCGGTCGTGCGCGTGGGCGAGGCGATCAACGGCTCGTTGACGAGCAGCGATTCGCTGTATCCCGACAACAGCTACTTCAAGTTCTATCAGTTCAGCGCGCCGCCGGGGCAGCCGGTCACCATCGACCTCGCCTCGGACGATTTTGATCCCGTGCTGATCGTGCGCGGCGAGGATCTCCCCAAGTCCATCATCAACGACGACGGCGGCCCCGGCTGCTCGTCGCGCGTGTCGCGCGTGTTCCCGAGCCGCGGCCCGTACCGCATCCTCGTGAACACCACCGAGTCTCCCGCGCGCCAGACGGGCAGCTTCACGCTGTCGATCACGCAGGGCTCGAAGCCGGTCCAGGAGCAGGGCAACGCTGATTGCCGGCGCGGAGGCAGCACGGCCGGGGCGAGTACAACGGCCGGAGGCCACTCGATCGCCGTGGGCCAGACACGCCAGGGCGCGTTGACGAGCGGCGACGTCCTGCTGCGCAGCGACAGCACCTATGCGCAGCCGTGGGTCATTCAGGGCCGCGCCGGTCAGACGATCACGGTCGATCTCGAGTCCGACGAGTTCGACTCCTACGTGTTCCTGCGCGGGCCCGGACTCGCGGGTGGGCGTGACTTCCAGGACGACGACTCAGGCGGTAACTGCCACGCCCGTCTCACCGCCAGGTTCCCCGAGGACGGCGAGTACGAGATCGACGTGAACACGGCGGACCACTATGCAACCGGCTCGTTTACGCTGAGCGTCACCAGCGGGTCGAAGCCCAAGTCCGTTGCGCGCTGCAGTCGCCAGTAAACGGTGACCAAAAGGGAGGGACCGGTTCGTGTCGCCGTGCTCGTTTCGGGCGGCGGCACGAACCTTCAGGCCCTCCTCGATTCCCTGCATGATTCTCCGGTCGCCCGCGTCGTCCGGGTGATCTCCAACCGGCCGGGCGCGGGTGCGCTCGACCGAGCCCGTCGCGCCGCCGTCGCCACCACCGTATTACGCGATCCTCGGGACCCGAAGGAGCTGCGCGACGCGCTGCACGACGCCCAGCTCGTGGTGCTCGCGGGCTACCTTAAGCTCGTCCCCCCCGCCGTCGTGGCCCAGTTCCGGGGCCGCATGATCAACATCCACCCTGCCCTCCTGCCTGACTTCGGTGGCCCCGGGATGTACGGCCAGCGTGTGCATGAAGCCGTCTTGTCCAGCGGCGCCACCGTCTCCGGGGCGACAGTACACTTTGTTGACGAAGCCTTTGATCGAGGCGATATCATCGCGCAGGAAAAAGTGCGGGTAGAGCCGGGAGACACGCCCGCAACGTTGGCAGCCCGTGTGCTCGAAGCGGAGCATCGGTTGTTGCCGAGGGTGGTTCTGGAACTTGCCGGGAGGCTGCGACGATGAGTAAACGCCCCGTTGTCAGTTTGGCTATCGCAACTGTCTGTTTCACCGCCCACCTTGCCGCCCAATCCGTAGACGACCTCGCGACGCGATTCTCCGGCATGACCGCGGTCACTGGTTACGAACAGGCGATGACTGACAGCCTGCTCACCCTGCTGCCCGGCAGCGCGCGCGATCGGACGGGGAACGTCACGCTTGTCTTGGGCCGCGGGGCGCCCAAGCGACTGATCTCATGCTCGATCGATGAAATCGGTTATGCCGTCGGCACCATCACCGATGATGGGTATCTGCAGCTGCGTCGAGTCGGTGGCGGTGCGCGACTCTATCCCCTCTTCGACCAGCAGCTCGAGGGACACCGCGTGACGCTCTTCGGGCGCAAGGGTCCCGTCCCGGGAGTGGTCGGGGTGCGCTCAGTGCACCTGACACGTGGACGGCCGGTGGCCACCGAGCCACCGTTTACCGTCGACAACGCCTTCGTGGACGTGGGCGCGACTTCGCGCGACGGGGTCTCCGCCCTGGGGGTCGCGCTGCTCACGCCGGTGTCGCTGACCAAGCGTCCGATCCGGTACGGCAACGGGGGGGGTCTGCTCGCCGCGCCCAACGCCGGTCGCCGCTCCGCATGCGCCGCGCTGGCCGCGGCGGCACTTTCCAAACCGCAAGTGCGCGGCAGCGTCGTCGTGGCGTTCACGGTCCAGGGATTGTATGCCGACACCGCCGGCCTGAAGGCCGTGCAGAATCTTCAGGGACCGTTCGCGGAGAGTCGCCAGCTGACGGTGCCGGTGAAGTTCGCGGACACGGCGGTGGAGACAGTGGTGCTGCACGACGTCGACGCGCTCAGAGCTGATATCGTCCGCTGGATTGGGGGTGGGCAATGAGGGCGGATCGGCGGTTAGGCGGCTCGGCGGTTGGGCGGTTCGGCGGTTGGGCGGTTGGAAGAACACTGGCCTGTATCGTACTTCTAACCGCCGAACCGCCCAACCGCCTAACCGCCCAGGACACGAGCCGCATCTCGGAAGCCCAATCCGTCCTGTCCCAGCTCGTCGAGAGCTACGGCGTCTCCGGCGCCGAAGCGCCAGTCCGTGAGGTGGTGAAGCGGCTGCTGCCAGGATGGTCCACGCAAACCGACACCGCCGGCAACCTCTGGGTCCGCGTGGGCCAGGGTGACGGCCCCCCCGGCCCCCCCCCGCCCGTCGTGATCGTGGCGCATCTGGACGAGATCGGATTCCGGGTGGACTCGATCCTCACGGATGGCACTCTCGCGCTGCGCAATCGCGGCGGCTTCTTCCCTTCCTTATTTGAGGCGCAACCGGCACTGGTGCACGGAGAACGGGGGGAGGGAGGGGGCGACATTCCCGGCATCTTCCTGCCCCGCGACACCGGCTTCACCCGTCGCGCGCCTCCGCCCCTGCGTGTCAGCGTGGGCGCGAGCACGCGGGCGGGAGCGGAATCGTTGGGCGTGCGCGTGGGTCAGACGATCACGATGCCGAAGCAGTACGTGCGGCTTGCGGGCACGCGGGCGACAGGCCGGTCCTTCGACGATCGGATGGGATGTGCGGCGCTGATTCTCGCCCTGCGGCGGCTCGATCGCACCAAGCTCAAACATGTGGTGATCTTCGTGTTCAGCACGCGTGAGGAGATCGGCCTCGAGGGCGCCGACGCGGTCGCGCATCAGCTCGGCACCACCGTGCGCCGCGTCCATGCGATCGACACCTTCGTGTCGGCCGATGCGCCGCTCGAGCTGCCCAACTTTGCCCTCGCCCCGCTCGGCGCAGGGGCGGTGGCGCGCGCCCTCGACAACTCGTCGATTACGCCGCCGGCGTACGTCGATTCGCTCGTTCAGCTCGCGCGGGCGCGCAACGTCGCCCTGCAGGTCGGCACGACGAACGGCGGCAACGACGGTTCCACATTCACGCCCTACGGCGTCATCGATGTACCGATGGGATGGCCACTCCGGTACTCTCACTCCCCTGCTGAGGTGGTGGACTTGAAAGACTTGCTGAGTTTGGCGGACCTGGTGCGCGCCGTGGCGGAGGATTGGTGAGCAGAGCGCTTCTGTCTGTGTCGGACAAACGCGGCATCGTGGAATTCGCCCGCGAGCTCGCGGAGCTCGGCTGGGAGATTGTGTCCACGGGCGGCACCGCCGCAGCGCTGAAGCGCGAGGGAATTCCGGTCGTCCTCGTCGAGCAGGTGACTGGCTTCCCGGAAATGATGGATGGTCGGGTCAAGACACTGCATCCGAAAGTGCACGGAGGACTATTGGCAAGAAGAGATAATCCGGGCGATGTCGCGGCAATGCAGCAACACGACATCGCGCCGATCGATCTCGTGGCGGTGAATCTCTATCCCTTTCGCGAAACGGTCGCCAAGCCCACCACGACATTCGCGCAGGCGATCGAGCAGATTGACATCGGCGGGCCGTCGATGCTGCGCTCGGCGGCGAAAAACCACGCGGATGTCATCGTGATTGTGGACCCGAACGATTACGCTGTCGTGATCGAGGCACTCAAGCAGGGTGGGTTAACCCCGGGCGCAAGCCCGGGGTTGCGCCAGGCGCTCGCCACGAAGGTGTTCGCTCATACGGCCGCCTACGATGCGGCCATCCTCGGATACCTCTCACGCTCGGAAGAGTCGCTGCCGCCCGTGCTGAGTCTCGTCCTCGACCGGCAGCAACCCTTGCGCTACGGCGAGAATCCTCATCAGCGCGCCGGGCTGTACGTGACGGGTGAACAGGGAATCCGTGACATGCAGCAGCTCCACGGCAAGGAGCTGTCGTTCAACAATCTCCTCGATGTGGATGCGGCGGTCATGGCTGTCGCCCCGTGGCAGGGAGGAAAAGACGCTCGCGCCGCGTGCGTGATCATCAAGCACACCACGCCGTGCGGCATCGCCCTCGGCCGCAACGCCGCCGATGCCTACCAGCGCGCGCTCGCGACTGACCGCACATCGGCCTTCGGGTCGGTGATCGCATTCAACACCGTCGTAGACCGCGCGGCCGCGGAGGCGATGCGCGAGCTGTTCGTCGAGGTCGTCGTTGCGCCGCGGGTCGATGCGGAGGCGCTCGCCGTATTCCAGGAGAAGAAGAACTTGCGGGTGGTCGAGCTCCCGCGGTTCCCCGACGAGCCCACACTCGACTACAAGCGCGTCCGCGGTGGGTTCCTGGTCCAGGATCGTTTCCGCCACAGTGCCGTCGCCGAGGAGTCCAAGTGGCAGATCCCGACGACCCGGCGGCCGACTGATGCGCAATGGAACGACCTGCGGTTCGCCTGGGCTGCGGTCGGGTCGGTCAAGTCGAACGCCATTCTGATCGCTCGGGAGGAAGCGGCCATCGGCATTGGCGCCGGCCAGATGAGCCGCGTCGATGCCTCGTTTTTGGCGGTCCACAAGGCTCGCCAGCAGGGCCACGACCCCGACGGCGCGGTGATGGCCAGCGACGCATTCTTTCCATTTCGCGATGGTGTCGACGAGGCAGCGGCGGCGGGGATCGCCGCCATTATCCAGCCCGGAGGGTCGGTCAAGGATGGCGAGGTCATCGCCGCCGCCGACGAGCATGGCATTGCCATGGTCCTGACCGGTATGCGGCAGTTCCGTCACTAGATTATTGGGCCTGTGACACTCGATAACACACCTATTGCGCAGGCAGGCGCCGTAAAGGCGCCGTACGTGATGGCCGCCGGTGTATCCCTCGGCGCATTGATCCTCTACGTCCTGACGCTCGCGCCGACGACGCAATTCTGGGACGCCTCCGAATACATCACGGCGGCGCACGCGCTCGGCATCCCGCATCCCCCTGGCAATCCGTTCTTCGTCGTCGTTGCGCACGTGTGGGGGCTGTTCCCCCTCGCGGCCGATTACGCGCGACGCATCAATCTTCTGGCGGCGATGACGAGCGCGCTCTCGGCGGGGCTCTGGTTCCTCATCGGCGAGCGGTGGCTGCGTGAGACCGCGATTCCGGAAACGTGGCGCCGCGTCGCCGCGGTCACGGGGGCGCTCGTCGGCGCGACCGTGTTCACCGTCTGGAATCAGTCCGTCGCCAACGAGAAAGTGTACACGATCAGCGTTCTCTCGATTGCGCTCGTCTTCTGGCTGACGATTCGCTGGGCCGATCAGCCGCCCGAGACGCGCAGCGACAACCTGCTCGTCCTCATTGTGTATTTGCTGGCGCTCACGGCCACCAACCAGCTCATGGGCTTGCTCGTGGCTCCGGCGGTGCTGGTCTACGTCCTGACGACCGATCCTGGCGTGTTGCTGCGGCCGCGTTTCCTGGCCGCGGCCGTGGTGGTCGCCGTCTTCGGGCTCAGCGTCAATCTGTTCATTCCGATCCGCGCGCACCTCGATCCGTACATGAATCAAGGCGATGCGTGGACGTGGCCGAATCTGCGCGCGGTGCTCAACCGCGAGCAGTTTGGGAAGCCCTCGATCTTCGACAATCCGATGTATCCGCCCGGAGACGACAACCCGGGGCGTTCGCTGCTGCTGATCGGACAGCAGTTCCTGAACTACGTGCAGTATTTCACATGGCAGTTCGGCCACGACTGGTCGGAAATGTGGCGGCGCATTCTCACGGTGCTGTTCGGCGCGGTGGGCGGCATCGGCGCGTTGCGGCATTGGCGGGCGGACCGCCGCTCGGCGCTCGCGATGACGGCGCTGGTGCTGACGGTGACGATCGCCCTCGTCTTCTACCTCAACTTCAAGTGGGGCTATTCACAGCCATTTTCCACCCCCGCTCTCCCCCACGAGGTGCGCGAGCGCGACTACTTCTTTATCGCGTCTTTCGCGCTGTGGGGGATCTGGGTGGGGATGGGGCTGGCGGCCACGGCCGAGTGGCTCGCGGCGCGCATCGCCAGACCGCGGGCCTGGCAGCTCGTGGCACCGGTCTTCCTCATCTCGCTCATTCCCGTCGTGGGCAATCACCTCACGGCTTCGCGCAAAGGCGAGACCGTGGCCCGCGATTTTGCGCACGACCTGCTGGCATCCGTCGATCCGTATGCCCTGGTCATCACGACCGGCGACAACGATACCTTCCCGCTCTGGCATGCGCAGGAAGTTGACGGGTTCAGACGGGACGTGAGTGTGATGGTGCTGTCGCTCGCCAACACCAACTGGTATCTCACGCAGCTGCAGCGGCGGCCGCCCGTTCCCTACCCCGGCGTTCCGGCACCGACCAAGCCATGGATGACCCAGTACTACCTCGGCCCACCGGGAGACACGCTCCCGCCGTACGTCCTGCTGCAGGGCGCTGTGACGGGAGCGGTGGGTCCGATCAACGTTCAGCTCGATCCCAGGACGATGGGTCGCCCTTACCTCGACCGCTCGGAGCTGGCGGTGTTCCAGATCATCAAGGACCAACTCGGCAAGCGCCCCATATATTTATCGACTTCCACGGGCACCATCGGCGAACAGCTCGGGCTGTTTCCCTACCTCGTCGGCGAGGGTCTCGTGCGAAAGGTCATGCCTGCTCCCGTGGTCGCCAACGACAGCATCCGGTTCCTGGAGGGACGTGGATTCGTGAACGTGCCACGCACCAAGCGGCTCGCGTTCGACGTGTACAGCGGCGGCAAATCCGCCGCGCGCCACCGGCCGCGCGGCTGGGTGGACGCGCCCTCACAGAACAGCCTGATCGGCTACGTGTTCGTGTATGACACCATCGTGGCCGCGCTGCGCGAGCGGGAGCCCGCGGTCGCGTCGCGCGCGCTCGCGGTCCGCGACTCGATTCTCGCCAATACGAGTTACGCCATTCCGTGACGAATTCCTGATATGACAACGATGCAGGGCACTGTGCGCCCCTATCCGGGGAATATCCCGGCCACCGCTCCCGTGGTGGAGCCGCCCTACCTCCTGGCAGCCGGCGTGAGCGTCGGCGCGCTCATCATCTACATCCTGACGCTGGCTCCCACGACGCAGTTCTGGGACACGTCGGAATACATCGCGGCGGCCTACACGCTCGGCATTCCACATCCGCCGGGTAACCCATTGTTCGTGCTGATGGCACACGTCTGGGGGCTCGTGCCGTGGGTCGAGGCGTACGCGCAGCGCATCAATCTTTTCGCCGGGGCAACCAGCGCCGTCTCGGCCGGATGCTGGTTTCTGGTCGCCGAGCGCTGGCTGCGCAGCGTCGTGCCCGCGACGTGGCCACGCCGCGTTGCCGCGATGGCGGGTGCCCTCGTGTCCGCCACCGCGTTCACCGTGTGGAATCAGTCGGTGGTGAACGAAAAGGTTTACACGCTGTCCCTGCTCTCGATCGCGCTGATCCTCTGGCTCATCGTGCGCTGGGACGATCAGCCCGCCGGCGAAGCCCACGATCATTACCTGCTGCTGATCGTGTACCTCCTGGCGCTCACCGCCACAAACCACATGATGGGCGTACTCGTCGGCTCGGTGGTGATCGTGCTGCTGTTCCCACCGTTCAGGACGGTGCGGCCGGCGGCGGAGGCGGAGCGCAGCGTCGAGTGGTCACAGTTCTTCGTGGTGACCGGCGTCTGGGGGCTGCTGATGACGTTTGGCATGGAAAAAGTGCCGCTCATCGTCATCGCCGGCGCTTTCTGCCTGGCGGCGATCGTCTATGCGGCGCTCGTGGCCAAGAACGCGTCGTTCGCGGTCGCGGCGCTGCTCGTCGCGATCCTCGGCTTGTCGGTCTACCTGTATCTGCCGATCCGCGCGAGCTTTTATCCGCCGATCAACGAGGGTGAGCCGACGACCTGGCACGCGCTGTGGGACGTGCTGTCGCGCCAGCAGTACGGCAAGCCGTCGATTTTCGACAATCCGACGCAGGCGCCCGGGTCGGCCAACACCGGCCACACACTCCAGCTGTACGGGGCCCAACTCGCCAATTACTGGCAGTACTTCACGTGGCAATTCGGCCGCGACTGGTCCGAGCTGGCGCAGCGGCTGCTCGCATCGCTGTTTCTGCTGCTGGGTCTGTTCGGCGCGTACCGCCATTGGCGCGCCGACCGGCGCAGCGCCCTCGGCATGACGCTGCTGCTGGTCTCCTTCACCTTCGCGCTGGTTTTCTACCTGAACTTCAAGTACGGCTACTCGCTGCACCCCGAGCAACCGGTCGGGGCGCACGAGGTGCGCGAGCGCGACTACTTCTTCATATCCTCGTTCGCCCTCTGGGGCATCTGGGTCGCACTGGGATTCGGCGCGATCATGGAGTGGATCGCCGATCGGTTCACCCCCAGCGATCCGTACGACACGCGGCGCTGGGTGTACGGCACGCCGGTGCTCGCGCTGGCGCTGATTCCCTTGATCGGCAATCGCCTCACCGCCTCGCGCAAAGGCGAAACGATGGCGCGCGACTTCGCCTACGATCTGCTGCAGTCGGTCGAGCCGTATGGCGTGCTCGTGACGGCGGGCGACAACGACACCTTCCCGCTGTGGTACGCGCAGGAAGTGGAAGGCATCCGCCAGGACGTGACGGTGCTCAACATGTCGCTCGCGAATACCGACTGGTACGTGCGGCAGCTGCAGCGCCGCCCCGTGGCCGATTTCGATTCGCTCCGCGCCCCCGCGATCTACCGCGGCCGGCAGTGGACCAAGCCGACGGGACGACTGATGAGCTTCACCGACGCGCAACTGGACGCGCTCGAGCCGTATTACGTGCTCGAGGAGAAACGCGCCGCGCACCTCGGCCCGATCGACGCCGTGCTCGATCCCGAGATGCTGGGACGGCCCTACCTCGAGAAAGCCGAAGTGATCGTGCTTCAAGTGATCAAGGATCAGATCGGGAAGCGGCCCATCAACTTCTCACGGACGACGGGATTCCTGGGGGATCAGCTCAGCTTCACGTCGCGACTCGAGAGCCATGGGTTCACGCGCGTGTTGCGCGAGCATGAGCTCACCCCGTCGGACAGCATCAAGCCGGTGCAGTCGTTCGGGTATGTGAACATCCCGCGCACGACGCGCCTCCTGCTCGAGGTCTACCACGCCGACGTCGCGGCGCGGCCGCGGCCGCGCGGCTGGATCGACAAGCCGTCGGAGGGGATTCTGTCGTTGTACGGGCTGACGTACTACACGATGGCCCAGGTCCTACAGGGTTCGAACTCGGCCACGGCGGCGCGCATGCAGGCGACCGCCCAGGGCGTCTTCCGCAACACCGACACGCCGCTCAGGCCGCTGCCGGAACAGCCTCGACCCTAGGGCTTGGCTCCTGGAGGGTCCGCCGCTTTCGCCGCGGTGGATTCCGCCCCGGAGGGCTGGCCGCGCGAGCGCTGCACCACCTGCGGCATCACCGTCGCGCCCGGGTACAGCCGCTCCAATCCGCCGACGACGACCTGATCGCCGGCGCCAATCCCGCCTCCCTGGATCTCCGCCCACCCCGCCGTGCGCACGCCGAGCGTGACTTGGCGCCGGTCGGCCTTTCCATCTTTTACCACCCAGACGAACGTCGCGCCGCCGAGCGGCAGCAGCGCGTCCTCGGGGATGATGATGGCATTCGGCCTGATATTCGTCGCCAGGCGCGCCTCGATGAACATGCCGGCTTGCAGCTGGCGCTCGGGGTTTGGCACGCGCGCCTTGATGAGGATCGTGCGCCCGGGCAGCTCGACGACCGGATCTACGAAGACGACTTCGCCCGAGAAATTCTTGCCGGGAAGGGCGGCGACCTGGAAGCTCACGAGCTGGCCAAGGCGCAGCCGGTCGGCGTACCGCTCCGGCACCTGGAAGACGGCATGCTGCGGGTTGACCGACTGCAGGGAAATCAACGGCGTCTGTTGGGTGACGTACGTGCCGATGCTGACGAGCCGGCGGCCAAGGAGGCCGGCGAATGGTGCCCTGACGACGGTGCGGTCGAGCCGGGTCTTGAGCAGGTCATAATTCGCGTCCGCCCCGAGTGACTTTGCTTCGGCCTGCTCGAGGTCGGAGGTCGACGACGCATTCTGCGCGATCATCTGTTTGGTGCGCTCGAGGGCCTGCCGCGCCAGCTGGCGCTCGGCATCGGCCTGCGCGACCTGGGCCTTCAACTCCGCATCGTCCACCTTGAACAGCGGCGTGCCGGCGGCCACCGCCTGACCCTCACGCACCAGGATTTCCGTGATACGCCCCTGTACCTCGGGACGCAGCTCGATGGACTGCACGGCTTCGATCTGGCCCGCCGCCTGAATCGCGTCGACGACCGTGTCACGAATGGCGACCGCCACTTCGACGGGGCTGGGGGGCATGCCTCCACCGGCGCCGCCACCTGGAGCTGCGGATTTGGCCTTGTTGCACGCGGCCACGAGCACGACCAACACAGCTAATGAGCGGGGCGACATTACGGATTTCCCTTATCGCTAAAGAGTCGACGGCCCAGAATGCTTTCGAGCCCGGCAAGAGCGAGCCGCGTGGAGTACTCCGCTTGCACGCGCGCAGACTCGGCTTCGGCAAGAGCGACTTGCGACGTGATCAGGTCCAGGATCGTCGTGGCGCCGGCGGAGTAGCGGTTCTGCTGGACGCGGAATCCTTCCCGCGCCACGATCACGGCATCGCGCGCCACCAGCGCACTCGCACGGGCCGTCTCGTAGGCATCATACGCCGCGGTCACATCGAGCTGCACGGCACGATCCATGTCTTGCCGCGTCGCCCGGGCGACATTCTTGTTTACGCGCGCACGCGAGAGCGACAGCTCGCGTTGCCCGTTGTTCCACAGCGGGAAGGTAATCCCGAGCGTCATTTGCGTCTGCTTGAACAGGTTCGGGTAAAACGCCGTGTCGAACGCGAGCGCACTGAACGTCAACGTCGCGTGCGGCAGGTAGTTGCCCAGCTCGGCGCGAAACGCGGCGCTCGCCGCGCGTTCGTTGGCCGCTGCAAGGCGGTAGTCGGGGCCCTGCCGCGCCGCTTCCGAAATCGCGTCGGCGAGTGTGACCGGCAGCTCGGGAGCCGGTGCGGTATCGAGCGGTGTCGCATCGACTGGTCCGGCGGCGCCGACGCGGCGACCCAGCTCGAGGCGCGCCGCCCGGAGTGCGGCTTCCTGCTGGAGTGCCCCGACCTGGGCGCGCGCCCGCTCGAGTCGCAGGTTGAGCGAATCGGTGGACACCGCTGCACCGGACACCACGCGGGCGCGCGCCACGACGAGCTGTTCCTCGGCGCGCCGCAGCCGCTCCCGTGCCACGCGGTCGAGCTCCGCGTTCGCGAGGACAGCGTAATAGTCCGACTCGGTGAGTTCCGCGGTCGCGAAGCGCTGGCGCAGCTCATCCGCGTGCGCGCCCTCGAGCTCCGCGGCGGAGCGGGACAACTCGGCGATCTTCTGGCCACCCGTGAACAGATCGTAGCGCGCGAGCAGGGTCGCGTTCCACGTCGTCGTCACCCGCACGATCTGATTGGTGAAAAAGAAGCTCTGGGGGTTGGTGCGCTGCGCGACCGTGCCGATCGTGATCGACGGCAACAAGAAGACGGCGAATGCGTTGCGCCGCGCCCAAACCGCGTTGTCCACCTGCCCCAGCGCCGACACGTAGTTGGGATCGAGCCGCGCGGACCGCTGCAATGCCTCGGTGAGCGTGACACGCGGCAACGAGTCGGCGGGCGCCTGCTCCGGGGCCGGAGTCAGGGGTCCCTGCAGCGCGATCAGCAAGGCCAGCATCAGTCGCCCTCCGCTGCTACCGGCTGACGGCGCCGCAGCACGAGACGAATCAGCTTCCCGGGAAGATGGCCCAGCCAGGCGAACAGCGCCGGCAGCGTGAGATATGCGACCGGCACTACGAACAGCGTGAGCACCGTCGAGAAGAAGACGCCGCCCACGATCGCATAGCCGAGCGGCTTGCGGGCCGCCGAACCGGCACCCACTCCCCACGCGACCGGCACCGCACCCATGATCGTCGCGACCGACGTCATGAGAATCGGGCGCAGCCGGATCCGGCCCGCCTCGAGCACCGCCGCGACGGTGTCGAGTCCTTTCTCGCGGAGCTGGTTCGTGTACTCGACGAGCAGAATCGAGTTCTTACAGACCAGTCCGATGAGGAGAATCATCCCGATCTGGCTGTACAGGTTCATCGTGGCGCCCGACCGATGGAGAATCGCCCCGAGCTTCAGTGTCGCCAGCGCACCAGTGATGGCGAGCGGGACGGCCAACAGCACGGTCCAGGGATGCAGCAGCGATTCGAATTGTGATGCAAGGACCATGAACACCACGATCAGCGCGATCACAAATGCGAAGTAGATGGCGCTGCCGCTCTCCTTGTACTCGCGCGATTCGCCGGCGAGCGCCGTCGTGGTCCCGGGCGGCAAGACTTGCTTCGCGACCGCATCGATCGAATCGAGCGCCTCGCCCTGCGCAAGCCCCGGCAGCAGCGACGCCGACAACGTGAATGAGGGGATGCGGTTGAAGTGGTTGATCTGGCGCGCGCCGACCCCTTCCTGGATGTTCGCGAGCGCGTCGAGCTGCACCAGCTGGCCGCTCTTGCCCCGCAGGTAGATCCCACGCATGTCGCTCGGCGTCGCGCGATCCCTGGGATCGAGCTGCACCATCACGTAGTACAGCTTGTCGTTCCGCGTGAACGTGCTGACGCGGCGGCCGCCCAGGAACGTCTGCAGCGCACTCGCGACGTCGCGGACGGGCACGCCCAAATCCTCGGCGCGCTCCCGATCGAACGTCACCCGCAGCTCGGGCTTGTTGACGAACAGATCGGTCTGAACGTTCGCGAGACCCTTGATTTGCGACACGCGGCCGACAAACGGTCCCATGATCTCAGTCAGCTTCGCGAAATCGGGATTCTGCACGACGTACTGAATCGGCTGCGAGAACCCGATGGCGCCGGGCGCGTACGGAAATGCCAGGACCCCCGAGATCCCCATGAGCTGGGGAAACAGCCCGCCGATCATCTGCTGCACGCTGGTGTGGCGCTGGCTCCAATCCTTCAGGATCACGCCCACGAACGCGCTGTTCACGCCGCCCGCGAAGCCGCCGACGATCGTGAAGTAGCCGTTCACGTCGGGCGTACGGCCGATGATTTGTTCCACCTGTCGCACGTAGCCGTCGGTATACGGCAGCGATGCGCCCTCCGGTCCCCGGACGACGACCAGGAAAAAGCCGCGATCGTCGTCCGGAATCAGCTCGTTCTGGAGTCGCGTCGGCGGGTAAATCAGAAACGCAAAGACGGAGACCGCGACGATTACCAGCGTGCCGAGCAGGACGGCAACGCGATGATGGACGGCGCGGCGCAGCAGCTGCGCATACCGCTCCGCCAGCGCACTGAACCCGCGCTCGAACATCTGGAAGACCTTGCCGTGCTGGTGCTGCATCCGCAGGATCTTGGCGCAGAGCATCGGCGTGAGCGTCAGCGCGACGAAGCCCGAGATCACGACGGCGCCCGCGACGGCGATGCCGAACTCGCTGAGCAACCGGCCCGCGGTGCCCGTCAGGAACGCGAGCGGCGAAAACACCGCCACCAGCGCGATCGTGGTGGCGATGACCGCGAACCCGATCTCGTTCGTTCCGCGCACCGCCGCGTCCTCCGGCTGCTCGTGCAGCTCTTCCTGGTGCCGGAACGCGTTCTCGAGCACGATGATCGCGTCATCGACCACGATACCGATCGCGATCGTCAGCGCGAGCAGCGTAAAGTTGTTGATCGAAAAGCCGAGGAAGTACATGATCGCGAACGTCGCGATGATCGACGCCGGGATGGCGAGGCCGGGAATGATCGTCGCGCGGACGTTGCGCAGGAACACGAAGATGATCAGCACGACCAGGATCGCGGCGATGAGCAGCGTCAGCTTCGCGTCATCGATCGAGTGCGTGACGAATTGCGACCCATCGAACGCGCTCTCGAGCTTTACGCCGAGCGGCAGCGTCTGCTGGATTGCGGGCAGCTCCTCACGGATGCGCCTCGCGACGTCGATGAGGTTGGCCTTCGACTGCCGGACTACGCCGATCGCGACGGAGGGCGTTCCCTTCCAGCGGAAGATCGAGCGGTCGTCCTCCGGGCCGAGCTCAACCCGCGCGACGTCCTTAAGCCTGACGAGCTGGCTGCCCTGGCTCGCCACGACCATTTCGCCGAACTCCTGCGGCGTCTTGAGCTCGCCGAGGGAGCGCACCGAGAACTCGCGGCGTGTCGACTCGATCCGGCCGGCGGGAATTTCGACGTTGCGCGAGACGATCGCGTTCTCGATGTCTTGTACGGTGAGTCCGCGCGCCGACAGGGCCTCGGCGTTTACCCACACGCGCATCGAGTAGCGCCGCTCGCCGAAAATGTTCGCGCTGCCGACGCCGGGCAGGCTCTGCAGACGCGCCTTGACCATCCGGTCGGCGATGTCCGAGAGCTGCATCAGGTCGTAGTTGTCGCTCGAAAGCGCGAGCCAGTAGAACGGCTGGGCGTCGGCCGACTGCTTCGCGATCACCGGCTCGAGCACGTCGACCGGCAGGCGCCCACGGACACGTGAGACCTTGTCGCGCACGTCCTGCGCCGCGACGTCCACGGGCCGGTCGAGCGTGAATTCCAACCCGATGTTGCTCGTCTGCTCCGACGACGTGCTGCTCAGCGTCCGGATCCCCTGGATCGTGGACAGCTCCTCCTCGAGCACATCGGTCACCGCGGTCTCGACCACTTGTGCATTCGCGCCGGGGAGCACGGTCGACACCGAAATGATCGGCGGATCGATGTCGGGCAGCTCGCGCACCGAGAGCCGCGTGTACCCGATGAACCCGAAGAGCACCAGCGCGGCCGAGAGCATACTCGCGAGCACTGGACGTCGAATGGCGGTTTCGGAGAGCTTCATATGCGAAGATTTTCCCGGGAATGTGGATCGGCCGGACAACCCTGAACGTAACGGAACGTCGCAACCGCCAGTTCCAAACTGGCGTCACAGATACGTCGAAAGAGAAACCGCGAAATCGACATCGTCGGTCCCGCTTGTGTGCGAAATGAGGGACCCGAACGTATACCGAAGCAGAGGGACTCGCAAGGAGGGCCCCGAACGCCATGCGAGGTGCTACGTTAGAAATCGGGAGGGCTGGCCGAATGGCTAAGGCACCGGTCTTGAAAACCGGCGGGCGCAAGCCCTTACAGGTTCGAATCCTGTGCCCTCCGTGGGCTCACGTCCAGGTGTACACATCGAGGTGGAATTAATGTCGACCGCGACTGCCGCGTCCTCAAAACGGGAAATGACGTTCCTGCTCGCCGGTCTCGAGCGGCCGGTACTCCTGTGGCTCGCCGCTCGCGTACCACGTCAGATTCGCTCGAACCACCTCACCGCCCTGGGTACGATCGCCGCCGCTGGCGCCGGGGCCGCCTACGCGCTGACGCGCTACGATCCGCGCTGGCTGTGGGTCGCGAGCGCGATGCTCATCGTGAACTGGTTGGGCGACAGCCTCGACGGCACGCTGGCGCGCGTGCGCAATACCCAGCGACCTAAGTACGGCTACTACCTCGATCACGTTGTGGACGCGTTTTCCACCACCGTGATCGGCCTCGGGATCGGCCTCTCGCCCTACGTGGATCTGGCGATCGCCCTCGGCCTCGTCGTCGTGTATCTCGCCCTCTCGATCAACGTTTATCTCGAGTCGAGCGTGTTTGGGGTGTTCAAGATTTCCTACGGCCGCATTGGCCCGACCGAGGTGCGGCTCCTGCTGATCGGGCTCAACACAGTGTTGCTGCTCTTCCCGCGGCCGCACAGTGTCGTCGCCAATGTCGCCAACTGGACGCTCACCGCTATCCTCGCGGGCATGGTTGCGCTCTTTGTGGCCCGCATTGCGCGCAATCTTTACAAGCTGAACAAGCTCGAGCCGCAACGCTTCCGCTGGTGGGAACACCACCAACCCTAGAGTCGCATGCGACTGCTCTGGCTCGCCCTTCCGGTCCTCTGGACCGTCCCACTCGAGGCGCAGACAGTCCGCGGTCAGCTGGTCGATAGCATCAGTCGCTCACCGCTGGGCGGCGCATTTCTCACACTGGTGGATCAGCAGGGGGTCGAGCGCGCTCGGGCGATCACCGACGACGCGGGACAGTTCGTATTGCTCGCTCCCGCACCCGGGAGTTACAGACTCCGCTCGAAGCGCATCGGTTTCCGACCGTACCTATCTCCCGCCCTGGCCTTGCGGACCGGCGAAACGACGACGTACCGCATGGCGATCGACCCCATTCCCATCGCGCTGAAAGAGGTCGTGGTGGCCGGCGAGCGCCAGTGTGATATCGATGCAGGCGGGAGTGGCGCCTCCGTCGCGGCGCTGTGGGAAGAAGTGCGTGAAGCCCTCGCTGCGGTGGCGTGGACGTCGCGCGTGTCAGGCTATTGGTACGATCTCACACACTTCCAACGCGAGCTGACGCCGGGCGGAAAGCGCCTTGGACCCGACTCCACGTGGCACGAGGTCGGCTTTCAGCAGGTGCCGTTCCGCAGCGCTCCCGCGACCGAGCTCGCAGCACTGGGCTACGTCATCGTGGCGGAAGATGGATGGACCTATCACGGCCCTGATGCCGACGTGCTCTTGTCCGAGCCCTTCCTGGCCACGCACTGCTTCGAAACGAAGGCGGCGAATGGCCTGGTAGGGCTCGGCTTTACTCCGGCGCGCGGGCGCACGCTCCCCGACATCAAGGGTACGCTGTGGATCGATGACGACACCGGCGAGCTGCGCTACCTCGAGTTCTCCTATACCAACCTGCCCGAGCACGTCATCGAGCCGCGCGCGGGCGGGCACTTCGAATTCATGCGCGTGCCGAGCGGAGCGTGGATCGTGCGCGACTGGGTGATTCGCATGCCGATCGCGCGCATCGTGCAGGGGCCGTATCAAAGTGGGGTTCCGCAAGTCGTTGCCTTCCGCGAAGCGGGCGGCAGTGCGGTCCAGATCAAGGCGGAAAACGGCACGATTGTGTATCGCTCCGAAACGGTGGCGATGACGGCGGCGCCCCCGCCCCCGCCGCCCCCCACGCCCCTTCCACCGCCGGCGCCCGCAGTCGCTCAGGCGCCCCCGAGTCAGCCGTACGACTCGTTGCTCGCACCGACCAAACCCAAAGGTTCGCGTGACTTCGATCAACTACAGCGCGAAGAGTTCGTGGCATCGACGGCCACGGACGCCTACGGGTTGGTTCAGGGGTTCCGCCCCAACTGGCTCCACACTCGCGGGCCGAACAGCATCTATGATCCGAGCTCGAGCGAGATCAAGGTCTACGTCGATGGGTTCTTCATGGGCGGCGTGAATTCCCTCCACAACGTTCCCGTGCTCGATGTGCAACGTCTGCGGCGCCTCAGCGGACCTGAGGCCACGGGTCGCTATGGACAGGGTCATTCGGCAGGCGTCATCGAGGTGTGGACCCGGCGTAGCTGACGAATGACCAATGTTCAATGTCCAATGATCAATCGCGCGATGCTGCGGCGATCGCCGCCGCTCAGCAGCGCGAGCAGCTCCATGCGAGCCTTCATGTCTCAAAGAAGATTCTTGCCGCGATAACCCGCAACGGCTAGAATTCCGGCCATCGATCGAGAGTAGCGGGTTGGGAGAGGTGGCCGAGCGGCTGAAGGCGGCGGTTTGCTAAACCGTTATAGGGCCTTAAAACCCTATCGGGGGTTCGAATCCCCCCCTCTCCGTGCGCGCTTCGCGCGAATGATCAATGATCACTGATCAGTGATCATTGATAACTCCCCAAAGAACTAGAACCTGATTGCGACGCCCTGCCGCGACATCGCGGCGAGAGCGTATACCTCCACCGCGAGCGCGGCCCCGAGCACCCACGGCCGCGCGCGCTTGGGCGCCGCAGCCGCGACGCCGAGCACCGCCAGACCAGCCACCGCCGTGTAGGTGTTCACGCGCCCCTCGCTGGGACGCGGTCCGAGAATGGGATTGGTTTCGTAGAAGTCGTGCCACCCGCCTCGGGCGAGTCGGCGCGTCTGGGCGGCGTCCATCAACAGCGCGGCGGTGAAGGCCACCGCCAGGGCGCGGTCGCGCTGCGACCAGGGCAATCGGATGGGGACGGAGCCGGCCAGCTGCAGTCCCGCGACGCTCGACGATCCGGCGCTCACGCGTGGAGGGTGATAGTCGGCCACGCGCTGCCCCGCCACCCGCGCCGGTAGCGTTGTGCAAGCGACTGCCGCAAAAAACACCGCGATTACTCGTGAGGGCGCCATTGGCAGGTAAGCACTTGCAAGGCCGGTGCCACACACCGCTGCTCGCGCGCGTCCCCGCTACCCCCCATTCCTGTCGCTCGTATGTTACACGCCATGCCTGTGCGTGTCCGCTTCGCACCGTCACCGACGGGCTACCTCCACGTCGGCGGCGCCCGCACCGCCCTCTTCAACTGGCTCTTCGCCCGCAAAGAAGGCGGCAAGTTCCTCCTTCGCATCGAAGACACCGACAAGGCGCGCTCCACCGACGAGAACACCCAGGTCATCCTCGACGGCCTGACCTGGCTCGGCCTGGACTGGGACGAGCCACCGATCTTCCAGGGTGCCCGCCTGGCCCGGCATCAACAGATCGCCGATCAGCTGCTCAAGGAGGGGAAGGCTTACATGGAGGAGGATGCGATCCGGCTGCGCGTCCCACCCGGCGAGCTGGCTTGGGACGATGCAGTGCACGGGCGCATCAGCTTCAAGGGCGAGGACATCCGGGACTTCGTGATTCTGCGGGCCGACCGCTCACCGCTCTACAACTTTGCCGTGGTCGTCGATGACATTGATATGCAAATCACGCATGTCCTGCGCGGCGACGATCACATCTCCAATACGCCCAAGCAACTCGCGGTGTACCGCGCACTTGGCGCCGTGACCCCAATCTTTGGTCACGTGCCGATGATTCACGGGCCGGACGGAAAAAAACTTTCAAAACGGCACGGCGCGACTGCTGTCGGAGATTATCAACACCTAGGTATACTCCCAGAGGCGATGCGCAATTTTCTCGCGCTACTTGGATGGAGCCCGGGCGGCGACCGCGAGATCATGAGCAAAGAGGAATTACGAAACCTCTTCTCGCTCGAGGGTATTCTGAAGAAGCCGGCCGTCTTCGATACAACGAAGCTCGAGTGGATGAATGGGCAGTACCTCAGCGCGAAGTCGGCGGAGGAGCTGTATCCCCTCGTGCAACCAGAGCTCGCGAAGCTGGGGCTCAACGGCAACAAGGATGCCGTCCAGAATGCGATGGCCGCCGTGAAAACGCGCTCGCGCACTACGCTCGACATCGCGCGACAAGTGGCGGTGCGGCTCGACGGCAAGTTCGTGACGCTGGACGAGAAAGCGCAGAAAGAGATCGCGAAGGATCCCACCGGCTATCATGCGGCGCTCGCGGCAAGCGTCGTCGCGCTGCAGAACGCCGAGTGGACGCACGAAGGGCTGGAACGGGTGTTACGCAGTTTGGCGGAGGAACGAAGCGTCCCGGCGGGCAAGATCTTTCAACCGATTCGGATCGCGCTCACCGGAGGGACAGTGTCGGAGCCTGTGAACGAGCTGCTGTTGGTCGTCGGCAAAGAGGCGGCGCTGCGCCGCCTCGAGGCTGCATCTCTCACATGAGGAGGCTCGGTTGCTCCTGCTTCGTCGGATCGCATCGCGCGCCTGTTGCGCCTTACTCGTCTTTTTCGGGGTGGGCGATGTAGTCACGTGCCAGTCCGTGCTCGAGCGGTCGCCCAATCTGTCGGGCGGCTGGCTGGGCGCCCCCGGCACACTGCAGTTCAACTTCGTGCATCGATTCGGAGTCGGCGATCCGCCGACCCGCAAGGTCACGAATTCGCCGACGTTCCTGCTGGCGTATCACCTGCCCCTCCCCCTGCTGATCGGTTTCAACTACGCCACCTCCTCCGACATCGCGCCATCGTTCCCCAATGAGTGGGAGTTTTTCGCGCGCTATGGGCGCTCGGGTATCGCGCTGCAAGGCGGCTACAACCAGGCCGCCGAGAGCTTCGACGCCGAGCTGACTGCCGCGCGTTCGTTCGGTGCGCTGCGCGCGATCGCTGTGGGACGAGTGCTTTCCAACGGCTACAACACCGACACGACGCGCTACGCCGTGGGCGCAGGTGCGACGCTGCGCATCCACCGCTGGGTCGCGCTCGCGGGCGACATGGCGACGCTGCTCGACCGTCGAACCGGTGAGGAAATGGCGTGGGGCGCCGGGCTGCAGATCGCGATTCCCTACTCACCCCACACGCTGTCACTGCAGGTGACGAATACCAACACCGCGACGCTGCAGGGTGTGTCGCGCGGCATCGATCAGGTGCGTGGCGGGTTCGAGTTCACTATCCCGTTCACACTGAATCGCTATTTCGGGGGGCGCGGTAAGACGGCGGCGGGTGCGGCGGCGGCGGGGGGCGCTGCCGTACCAGCCAACGCGCTGCGCACCGAAATGCGCGGGATGGTGTTCGCGCCCAACCGTATCGAGATCACTGCAGGGACCACCGTGGCCTGGACCAACAACGACCCGCTGGTTCACACCATCACCGCCGACGATGGATCGTGGGATTCGGGCGCGATCGAGCCGGGGAAGACGTGGGTCCACACGTTCACGCAGCCGGGCGAATACGCCTTCCATTGCACGCCGCATCCGTTCATGAAGGGCGTGCTCGTCGTGAGGCAGCCATGAGACCGCTCTATGTCGGCTCGATGGTGGCCGCCGGTTGTGTCGCCGCCGCGGTCGCCTGCTTCTCGGACCACGGTTCCGGTCCGACGGTCAATCCGGCCGCCGAGTGTCGCGTGCCGGTCTCGGTGATCGATTCGCTGCACTACATCGTCGCGATACAGAACTTCGCCTTCCATCCCGATTCGATCAGCGTGCCCGTGGGCGCGACGGTGACGTGGGTCAACTGTGAAGACACGGGTACGGAGCCGCACACCACGACGTCCGACAGCGCCGGTGTGTGGAGCTCCGCAGACTTGAATCCCGGAGATCGATTTTCGCACGCTTTCACAACCGCGGGATCATTTCCCTACCATTGCATCCCACACCAGGCGTTCATGCATGGGAAGCTTGTCGTCCAATAACGCCTAACCGTCGAAAGGAGGGCCGAAGCCCGTTCCGAAGCTTTGTGCGGTTTCACCTGCAACTAACTGTATAAGGAGGATGCCATGCGTATAACGCGCATGCTGGCGGTGTTCGCCGCAGTCGCAGTGGCCGGCAGCTGCTCCGATGACTCGACTGGGATTCCCGCCGGTCTCGAGATTTTCACCGCTACACTCAATGGTGCCAACGAGGCACCCACACCGGTCACCACGACGGCCACGGGTCATGCCACCGTGACGATCCTCGGCGATAGTCTGGTGAGCTGGGAAGTCATTATCGACTCACCGATCGACAGCATCATTGCAGGGCACATTCATCGCCGCGCGGCTGACTCAGTGGCGGGCAACGTTCGAATCGACTTCACTCCCCCTCCCACCGGCGCGGGTTTCACGGGAACCGCCACGATCGGTTCGTCTGCTCCAGCTGATCCAGCGGATTCGATCTTCGACATCATACGGGCGGGACGAGCATACGTGAACATTCACACGAAAGCCCACACCGGTGGGGAAATTCGCGGAACGCTGGTGAAGCAGTAGACTACGGAACGGCTTTAACGGTATCCTGGGCGCGGCGCCGGTCCTCGGCGTCGCGCTCGGCCTGGGTCCGCGCCCTGAGCTCGTGCACGTAGCGCTTGAACTCCCGGAGTGATTGCGCGCGATCGGCTGCTTGCAGAATGTCCTGGCGCATGTAGTCGAGCTGGCGCGCGTGCATTTCTTCGTCGAAGTTGCCCTGCGGAAAACCGGGGATCGCACCGAGCAGCGCCAGCACCGGTGTGGGGATTTTGATCCCGGCGACGTGGATGTACGCCGAGTCGAGCCCCCAGGTGGGGTTGTCCGGCGTGCCCCCGACGGTCCAGGACGGGCGCTTACGCTCGCTCTGCTCCTGATTGAGAATCTGATTCAGCGAATCCACCATCGACCGCAGCCGTTCGATCGCCGCGTCGCGGCGCCCCGTGGTGTCACCGTACAACACCGCCGCCACCGACGCGGGCAACCCGGGACGCGGGCTGACCCACAAGCGCCCATCGCCAACTTGCGGCGCCGGCGCGACGCGACTGGCGTCGGGGTTGAACGCCGGCATGGTCGCGCTCGTATCGCGCTGTGCCGGCGGCGTATCACTGGCGCGCGTGGCGCTCGTCTCGCGCTGTGCGAGGGCGGCAGCACTGGCCGCCGCCGCCGCGGCGGGGACCTCGGGAGGCAGCGACGCGGTACGCGGTGGCGGCGTGGGGGGAGGCGCTGGAGCGACATGCGCAGACTCTCGACGCGTCGCGGCAGTCGCGGGTCCCTTCGCGGGCGTTTCCCGCATACCCGGCACGAACACCATCGGCTCATCCGCTTCCACCGGTTGCAGCACCACGTAATTCGCGCGGCGCCACGGTGCCTGCCACGACACCGTGAAAAACAGAATCACGGCGACGATGTGGAACGCCGCAGCCATGAGCCACCCACGGCCATTCGGCAGGCGCTCTACCGGACGATCAAACAGCGGCCAGCACCTTTCCCAGTCGCTCGGCCGCCTCGAGCAGGCGCGGCGTCGCGACCGTGAGGGCGATGCGGAAGAAGTCGTCCGCACCCGCCCCGAAAGCACTCCCCGGCAATGTCACCACGCCGACGTCCTCAAGCGCGCGTTTCTGAAACGCCGCCGAGGCAAGACCTTCGGGAAGTGGAATCCAGAGATACATCGTCGCGCGCGGCGGCTCGACGTCGAACCCGTTGGCACGCAGCGCCGGAAGGATCGCGTCGCGCCGCTCCTTGAACTGCGCCGCGTATCCCGCCGCGATCTTTTCCGCCTGTTTCAAGACCTCGGCGCCCGCCGCCTGCACGGCCAGAAACGCGCCGGTGTCGATGTAGTTCTTCACACGCGCCAGCGCCGCGATGCGGTCCGGACGCCCCACCGCGAAGCCGAGCCGCCACCCCGTCATGCAGAAGCTTTTGGAAAGCGAGTGGAACTCGACGGCGACATCCATCGCGCCCGGAATCTCGAAGATCGAAGGGGCGACGTAGCCGTCGAATGTGATCTCGCAGTACGGATTGTCGTACGCCAGCACGAGGTCGTGCTCGCGGCACGCCGCGATGGTACGCTCGAGATAGTCCCGCGGCGCAGCCGCCGCCGTCGGATTGTTCGGATAGTTCAGATAAATGAGCTTCGCGCGTTTCAGGACATCGCGCGGAATCTCGTCGAGCTCGAGCAGGAATTCGGTACGCAGCGTCAGGTTAACCAGGTACGGCTCGCCATTGGCCAGCACCGTGCCACCGTGATACACGGCGTATCCGGGGACGGGCACGATCGCGACATCACCGGGATCGAGGACGGCGGCCGCGAGATGCGCGATCCCCTCTTTGGACCCGAGCAGTGGGTGCAGCTCCTTGAAGGGATCGACGGTCACGCCGAAGCGGCGCTGCATGTATGCCGCCGCCGACTCGCGAAAAGCGGGGAGGCCGAGCTGGAACGCGTACCGGCTCATCGCCGGATCCTGCAGTGCGCGCGTCAGCGCCTTCACGGCGATATCGGGAGGAGCAAAGTCCGCATCCCCTGCACCGACGTCGATGACATCCACACCCTGCTCGATCAACCGCCGCTTGATCGCCGGCAGCTCGGCCATCGGATACGTCGGCAGCTGTGCGACGCGCTTACTGAATCCCTTCACCGCTACTCCTGTGCTGTGGCTTTAAAGTAATCTAGCTCCAGGAGACAGGCGTGCCGATGCTGTGCATGGCAAAGAATTCTTCGACCTCGCGGCGCACATCCGGCCAGTTTCCAATGGCCCTGGTAGCGGGAGGCAGGCCTTCCAGCATGGCGGACCCATACCGTTTGGTTACGACCCGCCGGTCCAGCAGCACCACTGCCCCGACATCCGACTTGGTTCGAATCAACCGGCCGAACCCCTGTTTCAACTTGAGCGCGGCGAGCGGTACGAGGTAGTGGGTGAACCCGTCGACCCCCGCCTGCGTGAGACGCTCCAGACGGGCGGCGGTTAGCGGCTCGGTGGGCACTTTGAAGGGCAGCTTCGCGAGGATCAGGACGCGGAGCGCGCGGCCGGGAACGTCGACGCCCTCCCAGAAGGAGTCGGTGCCGAGCAGGATCGCCGAGCCGGCATCGCGGAAGCGGCGCAGCAGCTGATCGCGCTGGCCTTCGCCCTGCACGAGCAATGGCCAGCGGCCGTCCAGCTGCCCGCGGATCGCGTCTGCCGTGCGGCGCAGCGCGCCGTGGCTCGTGAACAGCCCGAAGATGCCGCCATCGGACGCCCGTGCCAGCTCGAGCAAGACGCGCGATACCGCAGCCCCATGTCCCGATTCGTCATCGCGCGGCTCGGGAATGTCCGTCGGAATGCCGAACAGGCACTGCGCGCCGAAATCGAATGGCGACGGCAACACCTCGCGCGTCACGACGCGCGACGGCTGGAGGGACAGCCCGAGGCGTTCTTCGAGGAACGTGAACTCACCCCCCGCCGCCAGGGTCGCGCTCGTGAGGACGACGGTTTCGACGCGATCGAACAGCGCCGCTTTCAACACCGGGGCGAGATCGAGCGGCACAGACGAGAGCGTGAGGTTCGGTGTGCGGCGACCGCGGCGCTCCATCCAGCGCACGGACGGCCCGACGGCCGGACGGTAACCGACCGGTTGGAGTGTCGCCTTGAGTCCTTCGGCCGCTGCGTCGAGACGGCGCACCACCCCCCGCAGCTCGCCGATGAGTCGGGTGCGCATCTCGGCGGGATCATCGATCGACAGACGATCGGCAATGGTCTCGACGCCGTCGCGCAACTTCGAGAACGCAATGAGCAAATTGTCGAGCGCGACGTCGAGACCCTCGCGCCATACCCCATCCTCCGAAAACGAATCGGTAAGACGCAGGACGGGTCCGGCCGGACCGGTTCCCTCCGAAGCCTCCAGACGGCGCGCCAATCTGGCGAACAGCTCATCGGCCCAGCGGCGTGCGGCGCCCAGCGCGTCGAGCACCGTGCGCGTGAGCAGGTCTCGGCTCGCGGAGGCGAGCAGATCGTCGCGGGTGCCGAGCTCGGCGGCAAGCGCGGGCAGTAACCCGCGGCCGTTGCGCTCGAGGCGCCCCAGCAGCCGCTGCACGCCGATCATGCTGACCTGCGTCCCGAGATGGTGCGCGGCCACATCCTCGAGATGGTGCGCTTCATCCAGCACTAGGCGGCGATACGGCGGCAGCACCGCCGCCTCCTGCCAGTTGTCGGAGGCGATGCGCACCGCGAGGTCCGAGGCGAGCAGGTGGTGATTGACGACCACGACATCCGCTTCCGCGGCCCGGCGCCGCGCCGCGAACACGAAGCACTGCTCGAAGTGCGGGCATTTGAGCCGGGTGCAGAGATCCGATTCGGCCGCGACCGCGTCCCACACATCGCTCGACGGCTCTTCGATGAGATCGGCGAGACTGCCGTCGGAGGTGCGCGCGGCCCACCCCGCGATCGATTCGAGCTCGGCCGCGCGAGCGGTGTCGAACAACGATTCCTGACCCGCGCGCGCCTGCTCGAGGCGTGAGAGACAGAGATAGTTCCGCCAACCCTTGAGCAGCGCGAACGTCACACCGCGCTCGCCGGTGGAGAAGGCGCGCGCGAGAATCGGCAGGTCCTTGCCGACGAGCTGTTCCTGGAGGTTGATCGTGTTGGTCGAGACGACCGTGCGCTCGCCGTTGGCGCGCGCCCATTCGATGGCAGGAACCAAGTAGGCGAAGGATTTCCCGACGCCGGTGCCCGCCTCGAGCAGGGCAATCCCGCCATCGTTGTAGACGTCGGCGACGTATGCCGCCATGTCGCGCTGGCCGGGGCGATCTTCGAACGCGGCACTTCCCAGCACCTGGGCAACGGGGCCGGACTCGGTCAAGAGATTTGCGACGTCGAGGGAATCGAGCCGCGTGAGCGTCCGAGCACGCGGGCATTCGACTACCACGTACAACGTAGCGACGTCGTTATCGACTATGCCGAAACCGACCCCCTCGTCATGCAGTCGCGCCGCGACGTGGAGGTCGGCGCCCGAGGGCTCGAGGAAGCCGCTGGGGTGGTTGTGGAGCAGCATCTCGCCGCGCGTCGCCACACCGGGAAGCGCGAGCACCGCGTCGATCGTACCGCGCGCCACCACGCGCGCATCGGTGAGCGTGCCGTTGGGATCGGCGCGCACCACGAACGACACCTCGCGCCCGTGGGCCGCGGCGATTTCCTCCTGCAACAGCGCGCGCGCCGCGGCGGCCAGACGCTCGACGCTCACGTCTTGAGCTCGCGCTTCTTGGCTGCGGGGAAAAGCACGTTGTTCAGGATGAGGCGATATCCCGGCGAATGCGGGTGCAACGACAGATCCGTCGGGGGATCACCGATCTGGTGCTGCGGATCCTCGGGGTCGTGCCCACCACAGAACGTCCAGGTGCCCTTCCCCAGGTCGCCGTGAATGTACTTCACCCAGGGCGCGCCCTCTTCGTCCGCGAGCACGGTCACGCCCGGCTTGAGATGATTGCGCGTGAACGACGTCGTCAGCCCGTAGAAATCGGGGATGACCTGACGGTGGTTCTGCACCAACATCGTCGGCACGGGATCGATCTTGGCGCTGAAGTTGAACAGCTTGAATGCGCCGAGCGGCTGGCGGCGCGAGCCGCCGTTCACCTGATGACCGTCGATGTCCGAAAAGCTGGCGACGAGGGGGTTTGGCTCGAGGTGCGCGCCCGTGAACGCAAATGCCTGCGACCAATCCATTTTGGCATCGGCATTTGGATCGATCGGCGTGCCGTCCGCGAATGTCGCGGCGATATCGACTCCATGCGCCGCGAGCGCCAGATCGATGGTCTCGGTCGCGGTGCACATCGCGAACAGGAAGCCGCCGTTGTCGACGTAGCGATGGATGCCGCTCGCCACAGCCTTCTTCAGGGCTGGAACCGTCTGAAACCCGAGGCTGCGCGCGCATCGCGGAATTGCGCTGCACCATTTCCGCGAGCCACGCCATCCCGGAATAGATGAGGAAGAACTTGGAGTATTGGCCGGTGAAGTCCTCATGATGCAAATGCAGCCAATCGAAGTCTTTCAGAGATCCGTTGATGACTTCCGAATCCCAGATCTTGGTAAAGGGAATCCCGGCGTACTGTAGCGCCATCGTGACCGCGTCGTCCCACGGTGCGGCATTGGGGGGCGCGTACACGGCAACCTTGGGCGCCTTTTCGAGCGGTACCGCGTCCATGTTGCTGGCCTCGATCTCTCCCCGGATCGCCGTCACGGCGCTGTCGACCGGCTCGGCGCGGATCCCGTTCAGCGCCGCGTCCCGTCGCAACGCATCGAGGTCGGGGATCAGAAACGAGCCGCCGCGATAGTTGAGCAGCCACTCCGCTTTGAGACCGGCCTGAATGGCGCGATAGGCGAGACCGTAGGCCTTGAGGTGGTCGGTCTGGGCGTCGTCCATCGGAATCAACAACGACGCTACGACGCTGCGACGCCACGACGCTACGCCGGGCAGCGCGTACAACGTACCGACGTAGCGTCCCAGCGCCGTGAAAAACTCGCGCCTCTTCATGACTTCGGAATCGCCCCCTTCGCCCGCTCCAGCTCCCGCCGAGCCTCGGGGACCACCGCGCTGTTCGGATAGGTCAGAATCAGGTGCTCGAGATGCGGGATCGCATCGGCCGAACGTCCCTGGCGAATCAGCAGACGAGCCCATTCCAGCTCTGCTGCCGCCGGTGCGGCTCCGCCGCCCTCGGGACCGGCGCGGGCGATTTCGTCAAAGAGCGCGATGGCCGTGACCTCATGCTGCGCGCCGAGCCGGGACGCCACTTGTCCCGCGATCAGCAGGACCTCGAGCCGCCCGCCCTGCACCGGGAGCGCACCGGCCGCGCGTCGTAGCGCCGTGACCGCCGCCGCCGAGTCCCCGCGCGCAAGCGTGAGCAGCGCGGCGCCGAGCTCGGGACTCGCCGGCTCCTGGACGCGCTGCAGCAGTGCCATCATCGCGGTCCGATCGGTGGCCGCCGCGCGGTCGCTCGCATACGGACCGGCAACCCGGAATGCCTCCATCGCCCCTTTCAGGTCCCCGCGATACAGGGCGATCCAGCCGCGCTCAGCGAGGGCCGCGACACTCGAATCGTTGCCGAGCGCTGCGGCGGCCCGATCGAGTTCACCGCGAGCGATGCGCGCGCGCGCCAAAGCGAGCCTCAGGGTCGCGCGGTCATCGGCGGTCAGTGTGGGGGTTCCCCCCCCGATTCGCCGAGGCGCCGCTCGACGGCATCGAGCTGACCATCGGCGATCAGGACCTGCAGCAGCGCCGCCTGCGCCACCGCGTGGGCGTCCGAAGGGGCACTCGCGTCGGTCGCGAGTCCCTCGAGCACGTGGCGCGCCGCAGCGCGATCATTGCCTTCCAGCAGCTCGCGCACCGCCTCGGCGCGCGCGCGGTCCGCCAATGGCGAGGGGAGGAGAGCCGCCCACCGGTTCAGCGCAAGTCCTCGAACGCGATGCGCCTCCGGTGTCGTGAGCGACGCCGCGAGGTCGGTGAAGCGCCGTAACGCCGCCTGTGTCTCGGGATCGCTGGTCAGCGTCGGTTCGAGGGCGGCCCACGCTTCATTCGGCTGTCCCCACATGAGCAAGAGCTCCGCTCCGAGACGACGTGCGTCCGGCGTCGCGTCGGGCGCGAGCAGCACACGGGTGACCCGGTCGCGCATGGCGGTGGGCACGTCGGCCAGCTGGCTCGCGGCGTTGGGTTCCACATCAGGCGACTGCGTGACGGCGCGCGCCCACTCACGCGCGGCGGCCTCCCAGTTTCCCGCGCGCTGCTCCAGCTCCGCCAGCTCGATCGCGAGCGTGCCCTCACCACCCAGCGCCTTGCGGCCGACCAGGAAGGCGCGGCGCGCGTCGTCGTACATGCGGCGGTCGGCGAGCGCGAGTCCCCACTCACGGTAGGGCGCATCACTCTGCGGCGCCGCGGCCGCCCAGCGGTGCACGACGGCTTCGAGGGAATCAGGTTGATTCACGTCGGCATACACACGGACTTCGAGGCTGCGCAGCGCGACGTTCTCGGGCGCGCGCGTGCGGGCGCGTTGCACCAGGGGCAATAGCTCCGGCATACGATTCAGCACGAAGAGTACGCGCTCGAGGCCGAGCAACGCGGGGACGTTGACGGGATCGTTGCGGACCGTGTTGAAGTACATCGTCGCCGCATCCGCGTACTTGCCGGAGCGCTCCAACTCGAACCCGGGGCCGATAGCCTGACCCCGGGTGAGCGCCGGCAGGGCGAGCATCAAGCCTAGGGCGACGCTAAGGCTTCGACTCATTCAACCGGCGGAAGTACTCGAGCACCAGACGCCGCTGCTCGGGAGTGAGCCCGGAGAGCTCTTCCCATGTTGGGTAGCGCACCTTCGGGCCTGATCCGGTTGCTCCCGGCAGCAGGGCACCGGGGATGTGCACGCTGTCACCGATGGCGGACCTGCTGGTCCGCTCCTTCTGCTCATCCGGCTCTTCCCCCGACAGGCTGCGACCGGCATCGAGCAGCTTGCGATAGAGACGCTCCTGCCGCTCGAGGGTGCGCCGGTCCAGCCTGCCCGCCTCGAGCTGGCGAGCGAGCTCGCGCGCCTCTTGGGCGAGCGCCCCGGCGGCACTGGCATCGCCTTCGGCCTGCAAGCGCTCGAGCTGCTCGGCGAGCGCGCGCTGCTGCGCCGCAAGCTCGCGCAACCGCTGCATCACCGCCTGCCCGCCGGACGCCATGAGCGGCAACATCCCCTGCGCCTCCCCGTTCATCCCTTGCTGTTGTTGCGCCATGCGCGCGAGCTGCTCGACCGCCTCCTGGAATCCCGAGCCCGACTGGGCGCCCGCCACCTGTTGGGAGGTCCGCACGAGCGCGTGCGCGGTGGCGTTCAACGCGTCGAGCGCCTGCTCCGCGAAGGGGGCCGCGGTGGCGGGATTGGGATCGCCTTGCTCGAGCTGTTCCCGAGCCTGGCGCATTTGATTCTGCGCGTATCCGAGCGCGGCCTCGAGCTGCGGAGAGACCAGCGCGTGCCGTCCCGCCGCTTGGCTGATCTGCTGCTCGACGGCGTGCGTCCCTTCCTCCACCGACGCCTGGTGCCCGCGGGTCGCGGCGCCCGCTTCGCCATCGTGCAGCGCATCGACGATGGCCTCCTGTCGCTTGGCGAGCGCGGCGGTCTCGGACAGCGCCCGATCGAGCGCGTCCAACGTCTCTTGCCGCCAGGCCGCCACGAGCGAATCCCGCTGCCCGCGCAGCTGTTCGGGGAGCTCAGCCAAGGAATCGGCGGCTTCCTGCCCCGAGCGACGCGCACCGCGTGAGTCGCGCTGGTTGGCGGCGGTCGCGGCTTGTTGCATCGCACGCTGCGCACCGCGCGCGCTCGCCTGGGAGCGCTGCAACGGTACCGTCTCGCCCGCGCGATCGAGACCACGAGCGAGCGAGTCGGTGGCGGCGGCAAGATCGCGTTCCGCGGCGGCCGCGACCGAATCGGCACGCAGCGCATCTGCTTTCGTCCATTCGGTCTGGCGCCGCTGCAGATCCTCGGCGTCCTTGGCGAGCGACGCGAGCTCACCTTCCAGTGCCGCGCGCTTGAACAGTTCCTGGCTGCGTTCCAGCTCACGGCGCAGCTGTTGCTGCGCTTCGGCGAGACGCTGCAGCGCCTGCCGCGTCGCTTCGGGATCCAGCTTGGCGAGCGCGTCCTGGAGCTCCCGCAGCCGCTGCTCCAGCTCCGGCGTAAGTGCCCGCTGCAGCAGCTCCTGGACTTCACGCAGCCTGCTCTGGAACGCGGTGTCATCGACCCCTGCGGCCTGCGCTGCACGCGCGATCTCCTCGATTGCCCGCGAGAGCTCCTGCACCCGCTGCGACATCGCCGCCTGATCGCGCGCAATTTCCTCGGCGCGCTGAGTGGCCTGGAACGACATCGTCCCCTGCTGCTGCCCGCTACGGCTGTCCGGCCGTCCGGCCGCCCGGCCGTCGGAATCGCGGCTCCGCTCGGAAGCGAGATCGCGCGTCCGATCGCTCAACTCGCGCTGCGCCGCGGCGACCGAGTCCGCTGCGCTGACCGCTGCCTGGGCGGCTGCACGTGCCTCGGCGCGCAGCTCCTCCATACTCGGCAACCGGAGGGCGATCTCGGGGCTGCGTCCCACATGCGGAACCGGCGCATTATCCCACGCCTCGACGTACAGTCGCAGCGTGTCGCCGGGCAGGAGGCCACGATGGTCGACGTCGAGACGCCCCTGGACGATGGCGCGATCGCCGACGCCGCTGACATCCAGCGAGTCGCGTACGGCCGGGTCGATCCGCCCCGTGCGACTCGCGCGCCAGCTCACCACGGCGAGTCGGGCGATGCCGTGATCGTCGCGCACATCGGCGACGATCTGCTGCCGCAGTGAGATGGGCAGTGTGGTATCCCGGCCGGGCACTGGTAGCGCGACAATCGGTGCCGAGTCGGGCACGATGATGAGCCGCAGCTCGGGCGGCGTGCCCTCGAGCGGTGAACCGTCAGTGCTCAGTGCATGCAGCTGCCACGTACCGCTCGCAGCAGGCGTAAAGTGTCCTTCGATGCGCGTTCCCTCCCCCGTCACGCGCAGCGGCTCGGAACGAGATTCCATCGTCCATGCAGCGCTCGCGAGCGGAACGCTCGCGGAACCGTTCGTGAGAACGGTTGTGCCGGCCGGCAGCGGAATGGGATCGGGTCCGATGAGCAACGGCTCATCGGAGCGCGCGAGATAGGAAGGAAAACGCGCCGTCAGCGCTAAATCGGCCAGGAAAGCGGGAAGCGCGACGTCGACTTTGATCTCTCGACTGGACCGTCCGCCGCTCGCCGCGCGCAGGTAGAGATCTGCCTCGATCGGCCCGACCTCCTTCACAACCTGACCGTCAGCGTCCAGCGACAGCAGCATCGGCTTCCAGGGCTCGCCGGGCCCGCGAGTCCATAACGTCACCCGCACGGCGCCGGGGACAGTGATCGTCGCGGTAACGGTCCCGCCGCGCCGCACGCGTTGCCGGTCGACGGCGAGTCGTACCGGAGCGTGCGCGTCGCGCCAGGCCCGGACCGGGTGCCAGAACGCCGCGGCCCGCGCGGATGCGGGCGGAGGCGCCGCGGCGACGAACAGCAGCGCGCCGGCGAGCGCGGCACCCGCACCGAGGGTGAGTCGCAAACGCGTTGTGCGACGAAGCACCGTGTCGACGGCCGGCGCGGCGGATGAAACGAATGCGGCAGCGCGCGTGTCCGCGGCGAGGAGCAACGCCGGGCTCGTACTTCCCCCGCTGCCGGCCGTGGGGCTCACAACACCGACAATGCTGCCCGCTCTCCCGCCGCTCGCCGCTTCGACGAGCCGGGCGACTGGCGCATCGGTGGCCTCGCGCCGCGTGCGCAGGCCGGCCCAGACCGCGGCCATCGCGCTCAGCACGATCAACGCCCAGCCCAGGGTTACGCCCGGCAGAGCCGGCGCGAGCACGAGCCCGAGGGCCGCCGCGGCCCACGCCGCGCCGAGGCCGCCGAGCACGACGGCAAACGAGCGCGCGCGCGCGTGGGGCAACCCCAGGCGACGCAGCCGGCGCGCCGTTTCCGTCATTTGCTCTCGCTCACCGCATAAGTGAAAAGATTCACACCCATCCGCAGCGCCGCCTCATGAAGCTCAGGAGGATCGTGGTAGACCTGAGGGTCTTCCCATCCGTTCCCGAGGTCCGACTGGTAGGAGTAGTATACGACAAGGCGGTCTCCCAAAAAAATCCCGAACCCCTGGGCGGGGAGCCCATCGTGCTCATGGATCTTGGGTATCCCCTGCGGGAAGTCGTAGACAAGGTGGTATATCGGGTGCGTCAACGGCACTTCAACCAGGGGATGGTCCGGAAAGACGCGTGCAATCTCTCGCCGGAACGAGGCGTTCATTCCGTAATTGTCGTCGGCGTGCAGAAACCCGCCCTGCTCCAGATAGCGGCGCAGATTGCGCATCTCGACATCGGAAAAATGCACGTTGCCGTGACCCGTCATATAGATGTAAGGGACGTCCCACAGCTCGGGGCCCGTCAGCGTGACGACGCGTTCGCGCTCGGTGACCGGCAGGGTGGTCCGCTCGTGCAGCGCACTCAGGAGATTGGGCAAGCTGGAGGGATTCGCGTACCAGTCGCCGCCGCCGTCGTAGTGGAGGCGGCCGATGGTCAAAGAGGCGGTTGGGCGGTTAAGCGGTTCAGCGGTTGGAAAAAACACCGCCGCAAGCAGCGTCAAACCGCCCAACCGCTTAACCGCCAAACCGCTCATAGCTCATTCACCAGTCTATAGGCCGTATTCCGTGAGATTCCCGTTTCCTCAACCAGACGATCCGCGACATCCCTTCGAGACAAGCCCTCTGCGAGGAGAGCCTTCGCCCGGTCGCTGGGATCGGGCGGCGGCTCGGCGACGCGCGGTTTTCCCGTGCCTCGGACTACGACTGTAACCTCGCCCCGCACGGGCGCCTCTGCATAGTGCTCTGACAATTCTTGCAACGTGCCCGAACGTGTCTCCTCGAACACCTTCGTCAGCTCTCTAGAGACGGCGGCCTCGCGGTCGGGACCACATACGTCGATCAGATCCCCGAGCAGTTGTGTGACGCGATTGGGGGCCTCGAACAGCACAACGGTCCATTCCGATTCCGCCACGGCGAGCAGTAGGCGACGGCGGGCGCTCCCCTTGCGGGGCAGAAAGCCGAGAAACGAATAGCGGTCGGCTCCGATACCGGAAACGGCAAGACTGGCCGCGACGGCGGTCGGGCCGGGAATCGTCACGATCGGAATGCCGCGTTGCCGTGCAGCCGCCACCAGCTCGACCCCCGGATCGCTGATCGCCGGCGTCCCGGCGTCGGTGATGAGCGCGACGTCTCTTCCATCAGAGAGGATGCGCAACACCCGCTCGAGGGCGCGATCCGAGGAATGCGCATGGAGGCTGACCAGCTCCGCATGAGAGCCGGCGTGACTCAGGAGAGGCTTGCTGTGGCGTGTGTCCTCGGCGGCAACCACCGCCACGCGTTTCAGCGTGTCGGCGGCACGCGGCGAGAGATCGCCGAGGTTCCCGAGGGGCGTCGCGACGACGTAAAGGGTGCCGGCCACGTCACCACGTCACCCGCCAGGGGAGACGACCGTAGAAGCCGGCGGCCTGCAGGACATAGCGATGCTCGCGCGTCGCGTCTTTGAGGATCTTGGGGGCGGTTCCCGGCATCATGACTTCCGCGCCTTCCAGCAGCTGTAAGGCCCAATCGGTCAACGCGGTCGAGAGCTCCTCGGGACGAACCACCGCATCCGGCGTGTCGGTGCCGCGCGGCACGCTCATCAGCGCGAGCGCCTGGTGCGTGTCGACGATGGCGGCCGTCACTTTCTGGGCGCGCCGTTTTGCTTCGCCGGGGAACTCCCGCTCGACCGCGTCCACGATCCGCCAATACAGCTCGCGATAGGTGTTGACGAGCGCGGTCGCGGCCTGAGCCGGGAGATCGTCGGCGGCCGGAAACGTCCCGGCCGACATCGCCGGCTCCGCGCCGTCCGGTCCCGCATCGAAGAGAGACTCCAGAAAGCGCGCGGGCCGCACGTTGCCTGGCTTGTCGCAGAAATGGCCGCTCACAAACTTCCCCTGATCGAACCGGAGGTAAGAGACGCGCCCGTTCGAGATCAGTTCGAGCACGCCACTCACCTTTTCCTGTTGCAACAGCGGGAAGAACTTCTCCGGCTGTTTGACGTCGATCGCCCGGGGTTGATAGCCGCCGGCACAGGAGGTGTACATCCAGGCGAGCTGTTCCATCGGCGCGGCGCAATACTCGAGATCGCCACGCTCGACTTCGGCCCGCATGCGCTTCAAGGCCTCGGTGATGGTGATGACGAGACGCCCGGCCGTGTGCAGCGAGGCGGCGTTGACGGCCTCCCCTTTGCGGAAGAACAGCAGGACGCATTCGTCGGGCAGGTGTGCCGCGATGTAGCCGTCGATGCGGCCGTCGCGGTCGCGTTTGGCGTACGCAAGCAGATTGTCGAGATGAATGAAGGCAAGGCGGGTGCGATGAATAAGCCGGTTCACCTGCGGAAACTGGAGATCCGCGAGGCGAACCGGCGAATTCGTCAGGCGAGCGGTGCTCGCGCGCATCGTCCTCCGGCGAGGAAGCTACTGCAGGTGTTGGTCGATCTTTTGCTCGAACGCCTGCGACGGATATGCCCCGACCAGCGTATCAACATGCCGGCCGTCCTTGAAGAATAGAATACTCGGAATCGAGCGAACGTTGAAGCGCATCGCCGTCGCCGGATTGGCGTCGACGTCCACCTTCACGATCTTCACCTTGCCATTGTACTTCCCCGCCAGCTGTGTCATGATCGGCGCGACCATGTGGCAGGGTCCACACCACGTCGCCCAGAAATCGACGACCGCCAACCCCTTGTGCTGCTCGACCTCCACGGCAAAGGTGGCGTCCGTGATCTCGGTCGGATGCGTCGCTTGCATGTCCCCCATCTCCCTCTATGACGTTAGTTTGCCCGTATGAACGCTTCTGTCGCCCACATCGGCGTCGCCGTGCCCAGCATTCGGGACGCCCTCTCGTTCTACCGCGACGTCCTCGGCATCACTCCCGGCGGCAACGAAACCGCGGACGGCGCCACGATCGTCAGCCTGCATTTCGGCGATGTCGACGTCGAGCTGCTCGAACCTGCCGATCCAGCCAGCCCCGTGGCGAAATTCCTTGCGAAACGCGGCCCGGGGATTCATCACATCTGCTACCGCGTCGCCGATCTCGATGCTGCACTGGCGCGCTGCCGCGCGGTGGGCTATCAACTGGTCGATGAGACGCCCCGGCGCGGGGCCGGCGGACGGCGAATCGCTTTTCTGCACCCCAAATCAACGAACGGCATTCTGCTGGAGTTGACTGAGTAGGTGCAACGCCCAACCCTATGGACGAGTTCCCGTCCCCGCTGCGCAACGACCTGCGGGACTCCCCGCAGCCTCGAGATGTACGTCGTAGACCAGCCAGCCGCCGCTCTTCGTCCGGATCACGTCGATCGGGATCATCTGATTGCAATTCGCCCGCTGCAGCTCCATACGATACGTCCGGAGCTCATCTCGTCCCGGGACGAGGGACGGTCCCTCGGTGACGCGATACCCCGTGTGGTCCAGGTATTTCTGAATCACGGTCAGACGCTGGCGCAACACGTCGGCGTTCATCGATTCCGCCGCCGGGCCCCGCTCGGTGCCCCACAGCTCGCCCATGCGTTTCAGATCGTTCGCCTTGACTGCCGCGAAAAACTGCGAGACCGACTCGTTCATCGACTGCGGGATCGGCTTTCCCGGCCCTGCCCCTTGGCTACAGGCGGTCAGAGCGGCGAGCAGGACGAACTGAACCGCGTGTCGTCGCATCAAGATGCAGCACCTGTGGTCGGGACGATCCGAAGGTAAGACACCATGCGTCTCTACGTCAACATCGATCATGTTGCGACGCTGCGTGAAGCGCGCAAGACCGACGAACCAGACCCCGTGCAAGCCGCCGCTGCGTGCGAGCGCGCGGGTGCCGACGGCATCACGGTCCACCTGCGCGAAGACCGGCGCCACATTCAGGACGCTGACGTCACGGCGCTCGCGCGCAGCGTGCGTACCGTCCTGAATCTCGAGCTCGGCGCGCACGATGAAATCGTCCGGCTCGCGACCCGCATCAAGCCCTTTCAGGCGACGCTCGTGCCCGAGAAGCGCCAGGAGATCACGACCGAGGGAGGACTGGTGCTGCGCGAACGAGATCGGCGCCTGCGCGGCGCGATTGCGCGACTGCAGGATGCGGGGATCCGCGTCAGCCTCTTCATCGATCCTTCATTAAAGACGATTGATGTCGCGCGAGCGCTAAGTGTCCCGGCAGTTGAACTCCATACCGGTCGTTACGCGCACACGTGGCGGCGCAGCGACGCCGCGCTCAAGGAGCTGCAACGGGCTGCGACGCATGCGAAGCAAATCGGCCTCGCAGTACATGCCGGCCACGGCTTGACCTACCAGAATGTCCAGCCAGTCGCCGCGATTCCGGAGATCGAGGAGCTCAACATCGGTCACTCGATCGTCAGTAACGCCCTGTTCTGGGGAATGGAAGAAGCGGTACGGCGGATGGTCGCCCTGGTGAAAGGCTAGCCTCCGTTCGTTACGGAAACGTCACACCGAATCGGGGCGGCTGGGGCCGAGTGCGTCAGCGCACCGATCGCGATCAGCTGCGCTCCCGCGTCGGCGTATGCGCGCGCCTGCTCCGGTCTGATGCCGCCTGATGCCTGCACCGTGACGCCGGGCCCGGCGCGTCGCACCCATGCCGCGAGGCGTTCCGGGGGTTGGTTGTCGATGAGGAGCTGGCGAACTCCCGCGGCGAGAGCCCGCTCGAGCTGCTCCTCGTTCTCCACCTCGACCACCGTCGCGACGCCGGGGGGAAGCGCGGCGAGCGCTGCGCGGAGGTCGCCCGGCCCGAGCAGTGCCCAGTGATTGTCCTTCCACAGCACGGCGTCCGCGAGCGAAGCGCGATTCGCGACCCCGCCGCCGACCGTCACAGCGTAGATCTCGAGCGCTCGGAGCCCTGGCGCGGTCTTGCGCGTGTGTGTGATGCGCGCGCCTGTACCCACGACGGCGTCCACCGCGCGGCGCGTCAGGGTCGCAACACCGGAGAGCCGCTGCAGGAAATTGAGCGCGACCCGTTCGCCGCCGAGTAGCACCGCGGCAGGAGCGCGCACCGTCGCGACGACTGCACCCGGGGCGACCCACTCCCCTTCTCTGCAAAGCGTCTCCACGCAGGCGTCAGGGTCGAGTTGTTCATAGACGCGCGAGACGAGGGGGCCGCCCGCGAGCACGAATTGACCTTCGGCGACGAATCGTGCCAGCGCCGACGGCACCGCCTCCGGGCCGAGCAGGCGGGTCGTGATGTCATCCCCCGCCGCATCCTCCGCGAGGGCTCGGCGCACTTCCTCGCTTCCGAGCGGCTCAGCCAATGGCGAGCATCCGGTCGATCGCTCGCCGGGCCCGGCTGGCGACGACCGGGGGTACCGTGACGACGTGTTTCAGGTCGCGCAGTGAATCGCGCAGCTTCTCGAGCGTGATCATTTTCATAAAGCGGCACACGGCGGCTTCCGACAGCGCATGGAACTCTTTGGCGGGATTCTCGCGGCGCAGGCGGTGCAGCACGCCCGTCTCGGTCGCCACGACGAAGCGCCGCGCCGTCGATGTCCGGGCGCGCTCCATCATTTGCTCCGTCGAGACGATGCGCGTTCGGCCCGCAGCGACCTCGCCTTCCGCGTCGGCGTAGTACATCTCGCTGGTGACGCAGGCGCACTCCGGATGGATCAGGAATTCCGCGTCTGCGTACGCGCGGCGTTTTGCTTCGACATCGGCCGGACCAAGCCCGGCATGGACATGACACTCGCCCATCCACACATCGAGCGGCCGGCCGGTCACGCGCCGCACGTGGTTACCCAAGAAAAAGTCCGGGATGAACAGGACCGGCACATCGGGCGGAAGCGACTCAACGACCGCAACGGCATTGCCGGAGGTGCAGCAGTAGTCCGCTTCGGCCTTCACCGCGGCGCTGCAGTTCACGTACGCCACGACGACACCGGCGGGGTGGGCGGCGCGCCACGACCGCACGTCTTCGGGTCGGATCGTGTCGGCGAGCGAGCACCCGGCCGCGAGATCGGGAATCAGGACGCATTTATCGGGGTTGGCGATCGCGGCCGTCTCGGCCATGAAGTGCACGCCGCAAATGATCAAGACAGGCGCGTCGAGCTCGGTGGCACGTCGCGCCATCTTCAGCGAGTCGGCGACGACGTCCGCCACGTCCTGGATTTCGGGCCGCTGATAGTTGTGCGCCACAATCGCGGCGCGGCGCTCACGCTTGAGTGCCCGGATTTCGGCGATGAGAGATGTGTCGGACGACATGCGACGCTCCCATTGGTAGAGGTACCACCGCCGGGGGGCCGTTTGGGAAACGCCTCGGTCCATCGCAGCTGCTGGACCGCTCCCGGCGGGGAGCGCGGCATCCTGCGCCACGCCATTCGAAGACTAAACAGGGGTGGCTGCTTCGCGCTAGCGCTAGTACTCCGCGAGGATTTGGTGCACAGTGGCCACCGCGATCGAGCCCTCGCCCACCGCGGAGGCGACGCGTTTGGTGCTGCCGCTGCGGACGTCGCCCACGGCCAGGACACCGGGCAGGCTCGTCTCGAGGAGATGTGGCGCGCGTCCCAGCGGCCATTGGGCCGCTCGAAGCTCGTCAGCCGTGAGCGACGACCCTGTCTTGACGAAGCCCTTGGCGTCGAGCGCCAGGCATCCGGCGAGCCATTTCGTGCTCGGCTCCGCCCCCGTCATCGTGAAGACGTGCCGAATCGGTTTCGTTTCGACCTGCCCCGAGTCGGCGTTACGCCAGGATACGCGTTCGAGATGACCGTTCCCGTCGAGCGCCACGATCTCGGTGCGCGTATGCAGCTCGATACGCGGATGTGCCTCGATCCGGCTGATCAGATAGCGCGACATCGTTCTCGCCAGCCCGTCGGAACGGATGACCATGTGCACGCGCTTTGCGGTGTCCGCGAGAAAGACGGCGGCTTGACCGGCCGAGTTCGCGCCCCCGACCACCGCGACCTCTTCATCGGTGCACAGGCGCCGTTCCATCTGCGTTGCGGCGTAGTACACGCCGGCGTTATCGAAGCGAGCGCGATTGTCCATCGCGAGCTTGCGATACGCAACGCCTGCGCCGATGATGATCGTCCGCGTGAGGAGTGGCTCGCTCTCGCCACCGTCCCCGTCGTCGAGGAACACCCGATACGGTTTCTGGTCACAATTGATCCGCACGGCCGTCTTCGCGATCAGGACGCGCGCGCCGAACTTCTCGGCCTGGTCGTAGGCCCGCGCGGCAAGCTCCTGCCCCGAGATGCCGAGAGGAAAGCCGAGATAGTTCTCGATCTTGGAGCTCGTCCCCGCCTGGCCGCCCGGCGCGCTCGCCTCGATGATGAGCGTGCTCAAACCTTCCGACGCCGCGTACACTGCGGCGCCCAGCCCCGAGGGCCCGGCCCCGATGATGACGGCGTCCCAGATTTGCGCCCGGTCGAGGGTGGGATTGAGACCCAGACAATCGGCGAGCTGCCCTATCGTCGGGTTCTTGAGGACGGTCTTGCCGCGGCAGATGACGACGGGGACGTCGGCCGCGGTCAGGTGAAACTGGTCGAGCAGCTCCTGGCTTTCGGGGTCGGTATCGAGGTCGCGCACCGTGTACGGATGTCCGTTGCGCATCAGGAACTCGAGGATATGCAGCATCCCGCTGCAGTGGTGGGAGCCGAGCACGATCACGTCGCCGGAGCCACGCTCGATGAGCTGCAGCCGGCGCAGGATGAAGGCGCGCAGGAAGATGTCGCTGAGCTCGGTGTCGACCTGGATCAGCTTGAGCAGCTCGTCGCGCTCGATCTCGATCACCTCGGTCGGCTCACTCGCGGCGATCTGTCCGAGAAAGCGGCCGCCGGTCAGAATCGAGCGCTCGCCGGTGAACATGCCCGGCGTGAACGCGATCGCGCTGTCGTTCGAGCCGCGGTACGGCATCCTGGCGTCCAGCCGGCCCGATACGACGATGAAGATCCGGGTCACGGGCTGCCCCGGCTCGCCCACCACTTCCCCCTGCGCGAGTAGGCTCCGGTGGCCGTGCGGTTCGAGCCGGGTGAGCTGTTCGGGCGTCAGCTGCGGAAACGCCTCCGACTGGCGCGCGTCAGCGGACGGTGCGGTGGCGGTCATGACTTGAATACTATCCGCCCAGGCAAGAGCTTCCGTCATGGCCCAGCAATGCAAGCATCTCGCGCAGGTCCGCGACGTCACACCGAAGACGCCGGACGGTTGCGAGGAATGTCTCCAGACAGGCGATGAGTGGGTGCATCTGCGCGTGTGCCTGGAGTGCGGTCATGTCGGCTGTTGCGACGATTCCCCCAACCGGCATGCGACCAAGCACTTCCACAAGGTCAAGCATCCGGTCATGCGGAGCTTCGAGCCGGGTGAGGACTGGGGCTACTGCTACGTGGAAGACCTGTTCATCGAGCCCACGCCGCGCCCGCTGCCCTAATTCGAGCTACGAGCCAAGAAAGAATGACACTGAAAGTGGGCACCGATGATCACGTGCGCGGGTCGGCGACGGCACCCGTGACGCTGCTCGTCTACGGTGACTACGAATGCCCTTATACCCGCGCGCTGGAGCTCGTCATCCCCCAGCTGTGGCGCCGGGACGCCGATTCCTTCCGTTATGTGTACCGCTACTTCCCGCTGCGCGAGATTCATCAGCATGCACAGCTGGCCGCGGAAGCGGCAGAGGCGGTCTTCGCGCAGCGCGGGCCGGACGCCTTTTGGCGCATGCATGACGATCTCTTCGCCGATCAGTACCACCTCGAGGCTGAAGGTCTCGTGCAGCGGGCGCTCAACGCCGGCGCCAACGAGCGCGCCTTTCGCGAGGCGCTCCAGACGCACCAATACACCGAGCGCGTGGAGCGGGACGTGCAGAGCGGTATCGCGAACGGCGTCGAGGGGACGCCGGCGGTTTTCATCAACGGCCAGCGCTATCACGGCAAGCGCGACGAAGGAAGCTTGCGCGCGGCGATCGCGGGCTGAACAAGCCCCACTGCGGCAAACACACCGCAGTGAGGCCTATTCAGGGTCCGGTTATCGCTCCAACGCCGCTCGGATCCGCGCGAGGTGATGAAAGCTGTGCCGCACGGCATGATCCTCGAGCATGAACTGACACGTGAGTGGCGCGTCGGAGTTGAGCGATACCGGCGCGGCTCGATCAAGCTCGGCCTCGCTCAGCGACCGGATGGCCGCCGCCGCCGCGGCATTGTTGCGCTCGAGCAGGTCCAGCGCCGCCGGTTTGGTCACGTCGTCAAATTTTCTGGCATGCTCGGCATTCATCGCGTGCACCATCTCCCAGGTCACGCCTTCGACGGCCTTGCCTCCAGCCAGCAGCTGCGCCAGCTGGATCTCCAGCGGATACATCGTGGCGACGTGATGCACGACGACACCGACCTTCCGCCCGTCCTTGGGAATTCGTGTTTGCCACTCCGCGTCGCTGAGACCGATCGCCAACGCGTCGAGCGCGCGGGCTCCCTGTTCGAGGCGAACGGCAAGCGCGTTCGCGCGTAGTGCGATGCTCTGGGGCCACAGAACTTCTCCGCTCTCGGGTGAGGCGATGCGATGGCTGGTCTTCGTTGTCATGTTTGACCTCTCCGTCAAGGGTTCGGATGATTCAGCGCGTCACGATCAGGGCGTAGCCAGCAAGCGAGGCGCGCAGCGCATCCTCGCGATCCGCGACCTCCATCACGGTGGCGGTGTAGCCCGTGGCGCCCACGTCGGGTACGTGCAAGTGCACGACGGCCCCGTTGGCGAGCGGTCCCACAACAGCGGCGACGATCGAGTCGCCTCCGCGCCGCGTGAACAGCCGGATGGACCCGGCGCTCACCGTGATGCTGTCGATCCGTGGGCCGCTGACCGAGAAGAGCAATGCGCCGTCATCGGCGTGCGGCGTCGTGAGCCGCACGACCAATGTTCCGGCTCCCGTCCCGGCGCTCGTCGTCGCATCCGAGCAGGCCGCGCTCAGCAACGCCACGACTGCAATGAACCAGCTCGCGCGTCTCATCGATTGCTCCTTGCCGGGGCGGCCTGGGCCGCCACGACTCTGAGGTACGCCTGCAAATCGCCGACGTCATAGCGGCCGTTGTGATTGCCGACTGCATCGAGATACTGCAGATCCTCGGTGCGCAGCCCGCCCCCGCCCAGGAGCGCCGCGGCTGCAACGTCGGGCGGGAATGGGGCCGGCATGAATCCCGGCAGTCCGGGCAGCGCTATGCCGGCCGAGTTCATTTCGATGATTCTGCCGATCACAAAATCGGTCGCGAACAAGCGTGCCACAGTTCTGCCTGCCGCGTCGCGCCCGAACGCCACGTCACGCGGCGCATCGGGCCCGATCGCGAACGGCGCGGCCAAGACCGTTCCCGTCGGATCGAACAGCAGGACTTGTCCGGCCACCGGGGTCGCCGCGTACACGTTCCCCGCGACATCGAAGGCAAACCCGGTAATCAGCAGGTCGTTGCCGAAGACGCGTTGCGGTTGGCCGTTCACGAGCTTCCAGATCTCCGTCCCCGTGGAGAAGTACGGCTCCCCCGAGGGACCGAAGGCGAGTGGACCGGGGCCTGAGCCCTGCGACCCAACGGGGAAGCTCGCCTCGAATTCACCGGTCGCGCTGTAGCGCCGCAGTGCCCGATTGTCTACGTCGGTGACCCAGATGCGACCATCAGGAGCGACCGCGATCCCAAACGGGAATGCGATATCGGTGATGAACCGCGTCGCCTGACCCTGCGGGGTGATGCGATACACGCCGTTGATGAGCGTCGTGACCAGGAGATTGCCGAACGCATCGAACGCGAGCTGCAGTGGAAGCTCGATCGCCGGCACAAACGTCGTGACCGCGCCCTGACTGGACACCCGCAGGATTCGACCGTTCAAATCGCCGACGAAGAGGTCACCCGTGCTTCCGACCGCGAGTCCGAGCGGCAGGCCCAGGCTGTCGGCGCGAACGGTGATCGGGTCGCCCGGTCCCGGCGTGATCTGCGTCAGGTGCAGCGTATACGGAAACGGGTTGCCGGCGAAGTCCGGGTGGGCAGAGACCGCCGCGAAGTACGTGCCCGTCGTCGTTACCGAGAACTGCAGTCGAGGGTCGGCGAAATCCTGATTGTCGTTGAACGTGAGTCGAGTTGTGCCACCTGGGCCGAAGAGCTCGAGCACAGCGTCGCCAAACAATCCCTGGCCGGCGTCGACATCGAGATCGACCGTGGTGCCCGCTTGGGCCGCGAATGCCCAGTAGTCGAGATCGCCGCGGGGATTCTGATCGTGCGCGCACAGCTCGCCGGTAACCGAGTCACCGATCGCGATTGGGGTCGCGTTCGCCGGTGCATCGTTGGGCTCCTGCTCCGCCCCCACAGCGTCGCAGGTGACGAGCCCGAAGTTGAGCGCGTACCTCGAGTCCGGACTTCCACCGAGGCGGCCGAACGAGCTGATCAGCACGTAGTAGCGGCCGCTCTGCGCAACGTGGAAGGAGATGCGGCTGTCGAAGCCGTCGAAGTCGTCGCTGAATGCGACCACCGTGTGGCCATCTGGCGCGAGCAGCACCAGCTGCGCGTCGAGCGGCGACCCGAGCACCTGGGCGTCCACATCGACACCGAAGAACTGACCGGCGGTGAGGTCCACGAACCACGTGTCCACGTCTCCCGCCGGATCGATGACGCCGGTGGCGCGGTCGCCCAACGCAATGCTGTCGGCGGTGCGCACGCTGTCGTTCGGCTCGCTCTCGTCCACGATCGACGCAATCAACGCCGGCGCGGGAGCGCGTGCGACACGAACGGGCTTGGCGCGACCCGTCCCCCGCAGCTGCTGGATCATGTCCCGCCAGGAGCCCGCGGTGGTGCCGGGCGTCTGCGCCACCGCGGGCGCGGCGCCGACCAGCGCCAGCACAGCGAGGAGCGCGATTCTCATAGCGTCCCCCCACCAGACACCGTCCGTCTGGTCGCCCCGTCGGTCGGCACCGCATCGGGGCCCAATCCCAGCGTTCCCCCGATCCGCGTCGCGTTCCAGAACAGCGTGCCACCCAGATGGAGCGCCCACGCCGGATCGAAGCCGGCGGCACCGGAGAGATCGGGCGTGACGAGATCGTATCCATTCGCCGAGAGCGCGGCGTACGCGGTGGTCATCGTAACCGTCACGAACAGCGTGCTGTCCTGCTGATAGGAGATCACCGCGGCGCGGTCGTACTCGTTCTGTGGCACGAAATGCGCGCGCAGTCGCAACGCCGGCGCGGTCGCGAGGGTGGTGAGCGTTGGCTGAATGAGGAGTGCGCCCAACGTCAGCGTGCAGTCAGTGGGCGCGCGGAAGTAGAGCGTCGCCGAGCGCGAGCTGCCGGTGAGCCCGCCACTCGTGCTGGCGGAGAGAATCTGCAGGTCGCCGGCCGCGAGCCGCGTCTCCGGCAACGCGTAGTAGGGGCGCGTGACATCGGCCGAGCGATTCGTCTGCAACGTCACGGAGATCTCGTCGTGGCTCGTCAGCAACCGAGTGCCGGACGTCCCGTCGTCCACACCCAGCCCATTGAGGGTCACATTCGCGACCGCGGGCGCGAACGCCTCTGGCGACGCAAAGTCGAACACGGGGAGCGTCGTACCATCCGGCACGTCGATGTCTCGCCGCAGGATCATGCCAGTAACGGCATCGGTGCCCTGGGCTTGGAAGCGTGTGGCGAGGAGATCACGCGGGCCGCTGGGCAGTGCAGCGAGCTCGAAGGTGCTGTCAGGGCCCACGCGGGCGCGCGCCCCGAATGACGCGCCGACGAATGCCACGTCATTGGTATCGAGTCCGCTCGCGGTGCCGAGCAGCGTCTTCGCCGCCGCTAGAAAGCAGTGACGCGGATTCGTGTCCCCTGCCGTGACGAGCTCCGCGGGAGTGCCGTAGAGCACCGAGACGAGGGTGAAGGTGCCGGCCCGGGTTACCATTGCGATCGCGCCCCGGTCGGCCGAGAGGTCGGCGCGGAACGTCGTGTTGGCTCCGCTCGCAATGGGCTGCGCGTGTGTCCAGCCGCCGTCGCCATCCTGAAACGCCACCCAGTCCGGCTCGAGCCCGGCACAGTAGGCGACCGCAACAGCGGTCGGGGGAGGTGGTGGAGGTGGGGGCGGCTGCACCGACGTCATGGCGTCGGAGCAGGCAGTGAGCGCCGTGACGAGCAACAGAACCGCGAATCGCGTCGACATGCAGCCTCCCGTAAAGGACGGAGGGCAAGCTGTCAGGCGCGTATTACTGAGGACTTAACGATCACGAGCGCAGGCAGCCGTAAGCGCCGATTAAGAGCCTGCCCGCACATTCGTCACGAACCCGTAACGAGAGACTATGCCGACCAACTCACAGCTGCCTCGCCGCGTCTCGACCGCTATGGTCATGGCCAACGGCCTCGCCACGCCCTACCGCCGTTGGGGATCGGGGCGCACCGTGTTGCTGCTTGGCACCTCCGAGGCCACGGCGGTCGCTTTGGGGGGCTCGTTTCGGGTCATCGTTCCCGAGCTGCCGCTCGGCTTCTCGGAGCTCGCCGCGGCGGAGTGGCTGGGCGGTGTCTACGAGGGACTGGGGATCAGTGAGGCAGCGATCGTCGCTACGCCCGACTTGGCGGCCGCCGCCTGGCAGCTGCGGCATGAGGCGCCGGAGCGGGTAACCGGGATCTTCATCGTCGACATCTCGACGCCTAACGCGGCCGGTCTCCGCGAGGCCGTTCAGCGGTCATTCAGTTAGAATTGCGGCATGACGACGGCCCCGGCGCGGCAGTCGAGGGGGGGCTCGTTTCAAACTCCGACCGCCAATCGCCCGGTACAACTCACCACGTTCATCGGCCGCGAAACAGAAATCGCGGCCGTGGATGAGTTGCTGCAATCTGCCCGGTTGGTGACACTCACCGGTGTCGGCGGCGCCGGGAAGACACGTCTCGCGATCGAGGTTGCCGAGCGCGTTGCGTCGCGCTTCGACGCGAGCGGTTGGGTGGATCTGGCCTCGCTCTCGAACCCTGCACTGGTCCCTGAGGTCGTCGCCGCCGCGCTCGGCTATCGGGAAGAGGGCGGCCGCTCGGCAGTCGAGACGATGGTGCACCACATGTGCGAGCAGAGCACCTTCGTCATCCTGGACAACTGCGAGCACCTGGTCGACGCGTGTGCCGCCGTCGCCGAGCGACTCCTCAAGGGCTGCCCGGCTATCTGTATTCTCGCGACGAGCCGCGAGGCATTGGGTGTGCCGGGTGAGCAGGCGTGGCTCGTGCCCCCCATGTCACTGCCCGCAGCCACCACCGCCGCCAGTGTTCTCGATTCCGAAGCGGGCAAACTGTTCCTCGAGCGCGCCCGGGCCGCGCTTCCCTCGTTCAAACTCGATGACACGAGCGCGCCGGCCGTGTCGCAGATCTGCCGGCGGCTGGACGGCATTCCGCTGGCGATCGAGCTCGCCGCGGCGCGCGTGCGCGTGCTCGCGCCCCGGCAGATCGCCGCCCGGCTCGACGACTCCATCAAGGTGCTCGGCAAGTCGAGCCGGTCGGCGGTGCAGCGGCACCGCACGCTGCGGGAAGCGATCGACTGGAGCTACGCGCTGCTCGACCCCACCGAGGCGGCGCTGTTTCGGCGTCTCTCGGTGTTCGCCGGCACGTTCTCGCTCGACGCCGTCGAAGCAGTCTGTCAGGGCGACGACGTCCTCGATGTCCTGGCGTCGCTCGTCGACAAGTCGCTCGTCGTCATGGAATCAGCTGAGGGCGAGGCGCGGTATCGCCTGCTGGAAACGCTGCGTCAGTACGCGCAGGAGCGGCTCGCTGAAGCCAATGAATCGGCCGACCTGCGGCGGCGACACGCCCGGTTTTTCAGGGATCTCGTGGTCGCGCGCGAGCGAGACACATTCGGCGGCGCGGGTGATCCCAGCTGGACAGCCCGGCTCGTAGCGGAGGAAGGCAATCTGCGCGCCACCAGTGATTGGGCGCACGAGACCGGAGATCACACGACCTGCCTCCGATTGTGCGCCGCACTGCACTGGCACTGGTTCGCGCGAGGCCACTTCCGCGACGGCTGGCAGCGGATGCAGACAGCGCTCGGACACGCGAAGCAGGCGGACCCGCTCGCGGCCGGAATCGCCTTTGCCGCCGCTGCCGTGATGGCGATTTGGCTGGACGCGCGGGAGCTGATCGGGCCGTATGCGGAGCAGGCCGTGGCGCTGCTGCGAGCGCAGGAAGACTCGTGGCAGCTGGCTTACGCGCTCGTTGGGCTCGGGATCTCGACCACCGATCCGCGCACCGCGGACGCGCTGTTCGTCGAGGCGACGACCCTCGCGCGCGCACAAGGACCGACCAGCGTCCTGCTGACGTTCGCGCTGTACTGGCACGGGCTGCTCGCGCTCTCGGAAGGCAAGCTCGACAAAGCCGAGGAGCTGCTCGAGGAAGGACACGGCATTGGTTGCGCGCTCGGGCACCCCCCCGCCATCGCACATCCGCTGTCGATCCTGGGACTCGTGAAGTTGCGACGCCACGAGCTCTCGGCCGCCGCCACCGACCTGCGCGATTCGCTCAGGATCCATGCCGACAATCGCGATGTCATTGGCTGCTTCTGGTCGCTCGAAGGGTTGGCGCAGGTGGAACACCTCTCAGGCCGGCCGCAGCGTGCCGCGCAGATTCTCGGAGGGGTGCGCGATCAGCGCGAGCAGATTGGCGCGGCATGGTCGCCGCTCGCAAAGGAGCTCGATGCGCTCGGCGCAGCGTCATCACCGTACAGCAGGATGACGCTCCCGGAGCTCGTGGCCTATGCCCTCGAAGGAACGCCCGAGCTTGCCGTTCCAATCGCGGCGCCCGCTCCCCCTTCGCGTGCCGCGCGAGCGCTGACGATTCGCGCCCTGGGGGCGCTGCGGATCTCGCAGGAGGGTGTGCCGCTGGTCTGGACATCGGCGAAGCCCCGAGAGCTCCTGTTGTTTCTGCTGTGCCATCCCGACGGCCGCACGCGTGAGCAGGTGGGTCTCGCATTCTGGCCCGACGCCTCGATCGAGCAGGTACGGAACAACTTCCACGTCATTCTCCACCGCCTCCGCAAGACGCTGGGCGGGGTGGAGTCGGTGCGACTCGAGAGCGACCAGTACGCCGTGGACTCCCGCGTCGCCGTGGATTTCGACGCGGCGCGCTTCGAGCGTGACGTCACGGCGGGTCTCGCCCGGCTGAAGAAGGACGGTGACACCACGCTGCTCGAGAGCGCCCTGGCGCCGTACGGCGGCGATTTTCTCGAAAACGAAGTCGTCGGAGACTGGCATCTCGAGCTGCGCGATCGGCTGCGGCAAAAGTACGTCAGCGCGCTCACCGCACTGGGCGAGCGCCGCATGAAAGATGAACGCTGGACCGATGCGGCCGACGCGTGGCGCCGCCTCGTGGCGCGTGACGAGCTCGATGAGCGGGCATACCGCGGTCTCATGACCTGCCACGCGAAGCTCGGCGAGCGGTCGCAGGTGCAGCACCTCTACCAGCGTGTCGAGCGTTTACTCCAAAAGCAGATGGACGCGAAGCCCGCGCCCGAGACGGTACAGCTATACAAGCGACTGGTGTCGTCCTAGCCGCCGTGCTTTAGGTCCTCGACTGGCGGCTTCTTCATCGATAAGCCGATGGTAACGGTGTGCTCTCTTCCAGTCCCTATCCAGGTTTAAGTGCCCCGTTAAGTCGCCGGTAAGTCCTCCCTCGCACCTTGCTCTCGTGCCGAGCCACTCTGGTTCGAGCAGCGCACGAGCCCCAACGAGGAGGATGTATGCGCGGAGTCCATGCAGTCATCGTGTCGATCTTAGTCGCGGGCCTCATCGCCTGCGGCAACGGCTACGGGCCCAGTGGTGGTGGCGGCGGTGGTGGGGGCGGCGGTGGGCCGGTGGGATCGGTCAGGGTCGGACCTGGAATCGAGTTCGTCAGCCGTCACAATGGGACGCGGCCGGCCGTCGATACCATCGCGGCGGGTGCCACCGTGACGTGGACCTGGAGCGGGAACGATCCACACAGCGTCCGGTCCATCGGCACGCCGAGCTTCCAGAGCAGCGCCACGTTGACCGGCACCGGGACCTATGCCGTGCGGTTCGATACGCCCGGCTCCTACCGCTACGACTGCGTGGTGCACGGCGCGGCGATGTCCGGCAAGATTGTCGTGCTGCCGTAGGCACCAAGCACGCATCAACCGGGAGGCTTCGACCCCGAAGCTTCCCGGATGACGATCTCGGACTTCAGCGTCCGATGCACCGGACACTTGTGGGCGATCTCCATCAGCCGGCGCGCCTGCTCGTTGCTGAGCGCCCCTGTCAACGTGACGGCGGTCTCGATGTGGTCCAGCAGGGTGTCGTCGCGGACGACGCAGTCGGTGCAATCGCGCGCGTAAATCCGTGAGTGCGTTAGGCGGATGGCGACCGTGTCGAGCGGCCACTGTTTCCTGCGTGCGTAGAGGGCGATCGTCATCGACATACAGGACCCGAGGGCGGCCAGAAGGAGGTCGTACGGGCTTGGTCCGAGATCGGTGCCGCCCGCGGCAACGGGCTCATCTGCCGTGAGATGATGCCGGCCCGCGGTGATCTCCTGCGCAAATCCCCGCCCGCTCCCGCGAACAACGACGACGCCTTCAACGTCTGCCATAAGTGACTCTCCTCACGGTACGCGCTCCGCCAGCCATCCCCGGGCGATCTCGACGATGTCTCTGTGCTCGACGTCGGCCAATGCGTTCAGCCGTCGCATCTCGTCGTCAGAGATCTTGCCGCCCAGCTCCGCGAGGGCGGCTGCAACGGCTGGATGCTTCTCGATGACGCTCGCACGCACGACGGGAGCAGCCTGGTATGGTGGGAAGTAACCGCGATCGTCGGTCAACGCCACAAGGTCGAGCGCCGCGATCTGCCCGTCGGTCGAATTCCCGGCGATCACATCCACGCGATGGTCGGCCAACGCCCGGTACGTGAGCCCGAGGTCCATCGCCGTGGGCGGCCGCGAGAAGCTGAGACCGTAGCGCCTGGCTAACCCCTCGAACCCGTCGGCACGCTCGAGGAACTCGTAGCCGAACCCCGCTTTCCAGTGCGGCGCCACGCGCGCCAGATCGGCAATTGACCGCAACCCGTAGCGAACCGCATCGGTGCGACGTACGAGGATGGCAAACGTGTTGTTGAACCCGAACGGCGCCGTCCACTGCAGTTTGAAGTCGCGGGAGTAGCGCTCGGCGACGAAACGGTACACGCTGTCAGGGTTTGAGATTGGCGGCTGCTTGAGAATCGCCGCGAACGCTGTCCCCGTGTACTCGACATAGAGGTCGATGTCTCCTGCTGTGATCGCCCGGTGACACACGAACGTCCCGCCGAGGTGGAGCCGGCGCTCGACGGGAACTCCGGTGCGGCGCTCGATCTGCTGCGCCACGATCTCCGCCAGCAGATCCGACTCGGTGAAGTTCTTCGCGCCGACGATGATCCGATCTCGTCGACCACACCCGGCGAAGAGGACCACGATCAACAGCAGGCGTGTCACTTCGGCCACCACACGAGTCTTCGTTCCGCGAAGCCGAGCAACGCGTCGGCCAGCAAGGCGAGCAGGGCCGCGGGAAGTGCGCCCGCGAGAATCAGTGTGTCATCCACCGTCGCGACGCCGCGAAAGATGTAGACGCCCAGCCCCCCCGCTCCGATCGCGGCGGCAATCGTCGCAATGCCGACACTCACGACTGTCGCGATCCGCACTCCGGCGAGGATAACGCCGGCAGCGAGCGGCAGCTCGACGAGCCGCAGCAGCTCGCCGTCCGTCATGCCCATGCCCCGCCCCGCCTCGCGCACGGCAGGATCCACGCCGGCGATTCCGGCGTAGGTGTTGCGCACGATCGGCAGCAGCGCGTACACCACGAGCGCGGTAATCGCCGTCCACGCACCAATCCCGAATACCGGTATCAGGAGACCAAAGAGCGCGAGGCTGGGAATCGTCTGAAACACATTGGCGAGGCCCAACACGGGGCGTCGCCACGACGGGCGCCGGGCCACGAGCACGCCAAGCGGCAAGCCGACCAGCAACGCGATGCCGGTGGAGATCACCACGAGCCCGACGTGTTGGCCGAGCAGCAGCCACGCTTCGCCCGCGTGGCGGGCGTAAAACGTGAACAGCCTCAGGCGGCTTCCATGAACTGGCGGACCTCCGGCACGGTGCTGGCGCGAAACTCCTCCGCCGTGCCGAGGAACGAGAGCCGTCCGGCGTCGAGCAGGCCGATGCGCGTGCCGAGAGCCAAGCCCTCGCGGACATCGTGGGTCACGAACACCGTCGCCTTCTGGAGTCCGTCTTCGAGGGCTCGGAACTCGCGCTGCAGCTCGAGGCGCGTGATCGGATCGAGTGCGCCGAACGGCTCATCGAGCAGGAGGAGCGGCGGATCGAGCGCGAGCGCTCGGGCCACGCCGACGCGCTGGCGCTGACCGCCGGAGAGTTGATGAGGATAACGCGACGCGAACACGTCCGGATCGAGCCCAACGAGCATGAGCAGCTCGCGCACGCGCTGCTCGATGCGACTGTCTGGCCAGCGCTCGAGTCGCGGCAGCAGGCCCACGTTCGCGGCGACGGTGAAATGCGGGAACAGGCCGATCTCCTGAATGACGTATCCGATGCGGCGCCGCAGCACGGTGGGTTCGACGGCATGTGTCGCCGTACCGGCGATGCGGACCTGGCCACTCGATGGCTCGAGCAGGCGATTTACGAGCCTGAGCGTGGTTGTCTTGCCGGACCCACTACGTCCGAGTAGCACCAGCGTCTCGCCAGCTGCCACAGAAAACGAGATACCGTCAACCAGCGGCTTCCCGTTGCCGGGCAACTCATAGCGCAAGTCCTTTACTTCGAGCACCATGGCCACCGAGCGCCTAATCTACTTATGTTGTTCCAACCATGACCCAGCCTGGCGCCCCCTCGCCCACGCCCCCGCTCGGCATGTCGGACTTCTTCGCCCTCGAGGCGGGGGAGTATCTCGACCGCCTGGATGCGCTCGTGCAGCAGCCCGCGCCTCCCCCGCCGGAGGAGCTGGTCCGGCTCGCGCGCGCGCTCCGCGGCAGCGCACTGATGGCGAGCCAGCAGGCGATCGCCCGGGCGGCGATGGGATTCGAGTCACTGGCGCGTGGCATCCGTGAGGGCCGGCGCTCGTGGGATGTCGCGACCAAGCAGATCGCGACCCGCGCCGTCGACGATCTGAAGGTCTTTGTCCGCAAGGCAGCAAGCTGGACCGCCGCCGACACCGCAAAAGCGGAAGCCCTCGCGAGCCAGCTCGAGCAGCTCGGCGGGCGCCCGTCGGCGCAGGTGCGCGCCGCCGAAGCGGTGGGGCTCGACGCGGGGGCGCGCGCGTTCGTGGCGCGGGAAGGAGCGGCGATCGCCAGCGCGCTCGATCGCGCCGGGCGGGCGCTGCGCACCAACCCAAAGGCGCACGAGCCGCTGCAACAGGTAATGAAAGCGCTGCAGCCGCTGCGTGGCCTTGCGGCGCTGAATGACCTGCCGCCGCTGCCCGATCTCCTGGAGGGCATCGAGCGCGCGATCGGTGAGATAGAACGAAACAGTGCCGCACCGCCGGCGAGCTGGGGAGGGGGCGGTGGGGCCGACATGATCGCCGAGCTCTTCCAGATCGCCGCGACGTCGATCGCTCACGCCGCGCGCGAAGTCGCCGAGCGCGGCCGTCCCGACCCGGAAAGCGCCGAGTTCCGCAAGTTTGCCGGTCTGCTCGTCAAATTCATCGACAGCGAGCCTGACGTCGTCCCGATCGAGACGGTCGCAACGATCGTGCAGCGCGGGAAACCGGCTCCAGACGCGGAGGGCCGTCCCGCCACGCTCGGCAACCTCGAGCTGGTGAGTCACGGGGAGCATCTGCGCCAGGCAGCGGATTCGCTGGAGCGCGCACCGAGCCAGACGCAGCGCGAGCTCCGGGCGCACACCCTCGCCGGCACATTCCGCGCGCTCGGCTCAGCAGGCAGCGGTCCACTCGCCGAACGCGTCGCCGAGTTCGCGCATGCCGCTCGTGAGGCCGTGACGAGCGGGATTGCGGTGAATCAGGCCACGGCATTCGCCGCTGAGCTGCGCAAAGCGGGCGAAGTACTCTCTGCCTCTGGATCGGGTGACGCGACCGCGACCGCCGCGGCGCTGGCGGCGGCGACGCTCGCCATCCGGCGATTAGGCACTCCACAACCAGCCCGTTCAGAGCCGCCACGCGCCGCCCCTGCACCTCCTCCACAAGCTGCGACGCCATCCGACGACATCGCCGGGTCGTGGATGGCTTATGAGCGCATGGTTGCCGCAGGGGTCGGGCCGGCTTCGCTGGACGAGTTGATTGGCGCTGGCAGCCGAGCGACAACCGTGACGGCTGCCCCCCCCCCCAAGGCCACGCCCGCGGGTAACGGCACCGAGCTCGTGGACATCCGCACCCTGCTCTACAAGGGCAATCGGGCACGCCAGCGCGCGCAAGAGCTTCGTGAGGCTGCCAAGCGCGCGAGCGGCGACGAGCTGCGCGCGATCTTCGACGAAGTCTGCGACCTCGTTGTCCTCGCCCTCGAACCCGAATAAGAAACAAGGGTGGCGGTGGGCCTGGCTGATCGGGCTCGTCGTCAGTGTGGCGCTGCTGGCCTGGGTGCTGCACCGCATCAATCTCCGTGAGGTCTGGGCAGACACGCAGCAGGCCAATGGCGTCCTGCTGGCGGTGACGATCATCGTTGCCACCATCACGTTCCCGATCCGAACCATCCGTTGGCGCCTGATCCTGCGCGACGCGGACGGTCGACGACTACCCTGGACGCCCTTGTGGCATGCCACGGCAATCGGCTTCATGGCCAACAACCTGCTCCCGGCGCGGGCGGGCGAAGTCGCGCGCGCGTACGTGGCATCGCGCCAGCTTCCCGTGCGCTTCTCCACCGCGCTTGCCTCGCTCGGCGTCGAGCGCGTCTTTGATGGCCTCGCACTGCTGGCACTGATGGCGGTCGCCGTCGCGGCGCCCTCCTTCCCCGCGCACGCGCTCCTGGGCGGCCGCTCGGTTTCGACGATCACGACGTCGGCCGCCATTCTGTTCGGCGCCGTGTTCGCGCTGGCGTTGGTCGTGGTGCTCCGGCCAGCGCCATGGCTCCGGTTATTCGAGCGGATCACGCAACGGCTGTTACCCGCCCGCATTGCCGAGCGCTTGAATCACTTCGCCGAAGGGATGGTGGCTGGGCTGGCCGTACTGAAGAGCCCGGGCCGATTGGCCGGCGTGCTGGTCTGGTCTTTCGTGCTGTGGATCACGAACGCCGTGGCGTTCGCGATTTGCTTTCGCGCGTTTGGGATCGACGGACCGCTCGAGGCAGCGCTCGTGTTGCAGGCGGTCATCGGCTTCGGCGTCGCGATTCCGTCTTCGCCGAGCGGCTTGGGGGTGTTCGAGGCCGCCACGTTGGTGACGCTGCAGTTGTACGGCGTCGATTCCAGTCTCGCGGTGAGTTATGCGCTGACCTATCATCTCACCACGTTCCTGCCAATCACGCTGCTCGGTCTCTGGTCGCTCTCGCGCCTCCACCTGCATCTGAGGGAGCTGAGCGCCGCCGAAGGCACGGTATGACGGAGGCAGTCCGGACAGCGGCGCACGCGAAGATCAACCTGTTCCTGCGCATTCTCGCGCGCGAAACATCCGGCTTCCATCAAATCGAAACAGCGTTTGCGCTGCTCGAGCTCGCGGATCAGCTGGAAGTGCGCCGCATCGATGCCGGCGTGGAGCTGAAGGTCAATGGGCCCGATCTCGGCCCGGCGGACGAAAACCTGGCCGTGCGCGCCGCGCGCGCACTGCTCGACGCCACGGGCAATCGGTTCGGTGTTTCGATCACGCTGACGAAACAGATCCCGGTGCGTGCAGGATTGGGCGGCGGCTCGAGTGATGCCGCGGCCGCCCTCCACGCGGTGAACGCCCTCGCCGGCAATGCCGTACCGCGACACGAGCTGCTCCATTTCGCCACCAAACTCGGCGCCGACGTCGCGTTCTTTGCGAGCGGGGCGCCCCTCGCCGTCGCGTGGGGGCGCGGCGAACGGCTGTTCCGGATTCCCGCCCCGCCTGCCATGCCGGTCCTCCTCGCGGTCCCTCCGATTGGTGTCGCCACGCCGGACGCCTACCGCTGGTGGGACGAGCAGAATTCCTCGACCGGCATACGCGGCCCCGTTGCCTTTGATGCCGAAGCCTTTGCCACCTGGGGCAGTATCGGCAGGCTCGGAGGCAATGACTTCGAGCAACCGGTGTTCGGCCGGCATCCGGAGCTGCGGGCGCTCTACGAGCGCATGGCGGGCACCGGACCGGTATGGGTCCGGATGAGCGGCTCAGGCAGCACGGTCGCAGCCGTCTATAAGAAGGAGAGCGAGCGCGACGAGGCGATGCAGCGGCTGGGACAGCACCAGCAGCGCCTCATTGCGACCAAGACCCGACCGGTTGACGTTGGGCCCCGCTGCTGAGACTCAGATGCTCGCGTTAGGGCACTACCGCACGTATGGATGGCTCAACGATCTGCAGCACGTCTCAGCGCCCGCTTCAATCAGAATCATCGCCGCGGCGCCCTAGCTTTTGACGAGGCGTCCAGCAGGCGGTAGCATTGGGCCGTCATTTCCTTGGAAGCCCAATTGTTCCTCTCCGCACTGACGCTCCTCCTCGCTGCCCAGGCTCCCGCAGCGGGTGTCGGCTGGCCGCCGCTCAAGGTGGTCGATATCCGCTGGATGGACACGACGGTTTCGGCGTGCACCGATTTCGCTCAGTTCGCCAACGGCGCCTGGCTCGCTCAGGACACAATCCCGGCCGCTTACTCGTCCTCCGGGGTCACGCGCGACATGAGCGACCGCAACGAGCTGGTCGTGCGTTCGGTGCTCGAGGACGCCGCGGCGCACCGGAGCGGGTTCCCGCCCGATAGCACTCCCCGCAAACTCGGGACGTTCTACTCGACGTGCATGGACTCGACGGCGATCGAGGCGGCGGGCGTGACGCCGATCCAGCCGTGGCTGCGCGGCATCGATTCGGTCACGACCCGGGCTCGTCTCCTCCCGGAGCTCGCGAAGCTGCACGTGCTCGGCGTGAACGTCGCGTTTCGCTATTCGCCCGACGTCGATCCCCATGATGCGAATCACTATCTCACCTGGTTGTCGCAAGGCGGCCTCGGTCTGCCCGATCGGGACTACTACTTCAGCACCGGAGCAGCCGCGGACTCAACGCGGCAGGCATTCGTCGCGCACGTCGCCAAGATGTTTCGCCTCGCGGGTCAGGATGCGGCGGCAGCGGACTCCGCTGCGGCGCAGGTGATGGCGCTCGAGACCTCGCTGGCGCAAGCATCGCTCACGCGCGTGGAGCGGCGGGACCCCGCCAAGACCGATCACCCGATGAGCGCCAAACAGCTCACGACCCTCGCGCCACGGGTCGCGTGGCCGACCTACTTCCGCACGATCGGGTTAACTGCGCCCGTCAGCAAAGTGAATGTCGCCGAGCCGGAGTTCGTGCGGCGCGTGGATTCGCTGCTGCAGGCGACGCCGCTCTCGACGTGGCGCGCGTACCTCCGGTATCACGCGATCGCGTCGGCCGGGCCGTGGCTGAGCACCCCCTTCGTGCAGGAAGACTTTGCGTTCCGATCCCGCTTCAGCGGCGCGCGGGCCCTGCTGCCCCGCTGGAAGCGGTGCCTGCGCGAGGCCGACGGCGATCTGGGTGAAGCGCTGGGCCAGGCGTATGTCGCGAAGACGTTCTCGCCCGAAGCGCGCACGCGCGCTCGGGCCGTGATCGACGATATCCGCGCGGCCTTCCGGGAGCGTCTGCAGCACCTCACCTGGATGTCCGATTCCACCCGGGCGCAGGCACTCGACAAGCTGGCGCGCATGGGCGAGAAGGTCGGCTATCCCGATCGCTGGCGGAATTATTCGCGGCTCCGCGTCTCCGAAGGCCCGTTCGTGCTGAACGTCGCTCAAGCGAACGCGTTCGAGTGGCGGCGCACGGTGAACCGGCCGGGCACGCCCGTCGACACGACCGAATGGGGCATCACGGTCCCCACCGTCAACGCATATTACGACCCGTCGAAAAACGAGATGGTATTCCCCGCCGGTGCATTGATGCCGCAAACGTTCGACGCGAACGCCGACGACGGCGCCAACTACGGATCACTCGGCGGCAGCTGGGCCGGACACGAGCTGACCCACGGTTTCGATGACGAAGGCCGGCACTACGACGCGAAGGGCAACCTGCGCGACTGGTGGCAGCCTTCCGACTCGGCGCACTTCGTCGAGCAGGCCGCGCTCGTGGAGCGTCAGTTCAACGAGTACATCCAGGTCGACACACTCCACGTCAATGGCAAGCTCACTCTGGGCGAGAACATCGCCGACTGGGGCGGCTTGCTCGTGGGATACGACGCGCTCCAGCAGGCGCTGGCGCGCAACGCCCGGCCGGGTCTCATCGAAGGCTACACACCCGAGCAGCGCTACTTCATTGCGTATGCACAGAGCTGGCGCGTACACAACCGGCCTGAGCAGCTCCGGACCCGCGTGACCGTCGATTCCCACGCACCCGAACAGTGGCGCGTCAACGGGCCCCTTTCGAACATCGCGGCGTTTGCACAGGCGTTCGGCTGCAAAACAGGCGATCCCATGGTTCGGCCGAAGGACAAAGTGCCGAGCATCTGGTAACAAGGGGGAATGTTCATGCGGCATCTCGGGTGGAGTGTGTTCAGTCTCGTCGTGTTGTCCTCGCCGGCCCTCGCACAGGAACCCGGCGGAGGCGGACTGCGCAGCAAGATCGCGGAGCTCTTCGTGTTTACCCCCGGCGCGCAACCCCTCTTTCTCGGCGGGACCGGCACGCACGCCAACCACTTTCTCACTTCGGCCAGCAGCCAGAACGGCACTCTGATTTCATTCATCGGCAACGCGGTGGGCACGAACGTCGCGAGTATTCCCCTGAGCGCGACGAGCGGGGGCTCGACGTTCCGCTTCGAAGGCGGCGTTCCCGTCCGGACCTCTATGTCCCCGGGCCCCATATTCGCCGAGCGCGCGCAGACACTCGGTAAGGGTCGCGTATTCGTCGGCGCCAACATCAATCGGCTGCACTTCGAGTCGCTGCGCGGCGTCGGGCTGCACGACATTCGCCTCAATTTCGTCCACGAAAACGTCGATACACCAGCCTGTGACAGCATCGAGGGCCGTGACTGCGCGCCGTACGGCGTCCCGCGCCTCGAGAACGACGTGATCGCGCTGCGGCTGGCACTCGATCTCGACATGACCGTCACATCGTTCTTCATCAGCTTCGGACTGCTCGATCGCCTGGACGTCGGCGTGGCCCTGCCAGTGGTATCCACCTCGCTCGTCGGCAACAGCGACGTGCAGATCATCTCATTTGCCGACTCGCTGGCGGCGCATTTCTTCGGTGGCACACCCAGCGATCCCACGCTGACCACCACGCGATCGGTGACGGGGTCTGCCTCAGGCATCGGCGACATTGCGGCGCGGGTGAAGCTCAACGTCATGCACTCGGACCGCACCAGCTTCGCGCTGCTGGGCGACGCGCGCTTCCCCACCGGGAGCGCGGAGGATCTCCTGGGATCGGGTCACTTTTCCGCACGCGCACTCGGCATCCTGTCGGCGCAGTTTGGCCCGTTCTCACCGCATGCGAACGTCGGGGTGCTGCTGCGCAACACCGACTCGCTGAACAATGCGTTGCTCGTTACGGTGGGATTCGACCATGTGATGGCCCCCTGGGCCACCATCGCAGCCGATATCGTTACCGAGTTTCAGGTGGGAGAGAGTAAGGTCACGCTGCCGGGCACGGTAACCTACGACGTGCCGTTCCATCGCACGGTCGAACCAACCAACATCCCCAATCGACGGGACGATCTGATCAGCGCCGCCTTCGGCTTCAAGTTCCTGACGGGCACCGGCATCACGATTGTCACCAACGCCCTGTTGCCGATCAACGAGGGCGGACTGCGGCCCAACCTCATGTGGACGGCCGGGCTCGAGTACAGTTTTTGAGACTTAGTGAACCGCGCTGAGTCGCCAGCCGCCGGAGTCCGAAACGAACGACGCATTGAAGGTCACCGGTCGGCGCTCGAACCGCCCGGTCGTGGCATTGTCGAACTCATAAGCGCCGTTCACCACGACTTCGGCCGTGGCGCCCTTTACGTCGACCGTCGTGACGCTCAAGTTCGCCTTGAGATTGCGCACCGCTTGGAAGAAATCCTCCCATACGTGTTGCTGCCTCAGCGACAGAGCGGGATAGACGCGACGGACCTGGCCGGCATCGCGCGATTCGAGCGCTCGCGCGTACGCCGCAATCGTCGCCTCGATTTGCACGCGTGGGTCGGGGGGGGCCGGCGGCGGTGCGACTACCGCCGGCCGTACGGAATCGCGCGCGGCCGCGGCTCGGGCGTGCGCCACCCGCTCGGCATCAGTCCACGCTGACGTGGCGGTAGCGAGCTGAACCATCGCGTCACCCACGCGGCCCTGAGCAGCGAGCGAATCGGCGCCGTGCAGCAGCGCGTCGCCGCGCGCCAGTTCGGTCGGTGTCGCGCCCGCGTCGACCGCACTCCGCATCGCGGCAAACGCTGTCACTCGCATCGAGGTCAACACGCTGTCGTCGTGACGTGCCGCCGTTGTCACGGAGATCGAGTCCGGCCGCGACGCGGCCACCGGACGCGGGGCCGGGTTGGGGGTGCGCTTTGCCGTGGTGACGGCCGTGTCGCGTGGCGGAGGGTGCGCAGGTGTGTCGGTCACGAGCAATACCGGTTGTTTCGGTACGGTGACGCTGTCTGTCGAAGGTGTGACGGGTCCGCGCGGCGAGCGCCAGGGCGAGGCCACCAATAATGCCGCGATCCCCATGACGCCGACGGCCCCCGCCCCCGCCCACCACCACAACCGCGACTTGGGACGTCGCGCCGGCGATGGAGTGGTGGCGCGTGGCTTCGTCAGTGCGAGGGGACTGGTTGGTACACTCAAACCGGCGAGCAACGGCGATTGGCCGGCGGCCTTCGCCAACGTGATCATCTCGCTGCGGACCGGGTCATCGCGCCGCAATGACGGCCGGCCGCAGACCGCGACCACATCGTCCAGCGTCGGCCAACGATCCTCCGGCTCTTTCTCCAACATGCGCATGACCGCAGCGGCGAGGTTCGGCGGGCCATCGGGACGGAGTTTGGTCAAATCCGCCGGGCGCTCATTGAAATGCGCATACATGACGGACATGCTCGACGTGCTCTGAAACGGCAGCCGGCCCGTGAGCATCTCGTACGCGACGACGCCGAGCGAATACTGATCTGAGGCCCCCGTGACTTCGACCGTCGCGCATTGCTCCGGGCTCATGTACGCGGGCGTCCCCACGGTGACACCGGTCATGGTGAGCCCTTGCGCCTCTTCGACCTTGGCGATGCCAAAGTCGGTCACCACCGCCCAGCCTTCGGCGTCCAGCATGATGTTGGCCGACTTGATGTCGCGATGGATCACGCGATGACGGTGCGCGTATGCGAGCGCGTCGCCCACCTGCGCGAGAATGGTCTGCACCATTTTGATCGGCAACGGGCCCACATCATGGATGACGGCGTCGAGCGGCCGGCCCTCCACGTACTTCATCACGAAGTACAGGATGTGATGGCTTTCCTTGACCGCGAAGATCGGAATGATGTGTGGATGGCTGAGCGCCGCCGCCGTGCGCGCTTCGCGCTTGAACCGCTCGACCATCCCCTCGCCCATCTGAAACAAGGCGGGCGAGAGCACCTTGATGGCGACTTTGCGATCGAGCGAGAGGTCATGCGCCAGGTACACCGTCGCCATCCCACCATGGCCCAGCACGCCGAGGATTTCGTATTCGCCGATCGTGGCGTGGCGAAGCGTGTCGCTGATTGTGTCTCGTGCCGGCATCGGTGTCGTCACGGAAACCGTCGTGAGCGTTTCGGCCGCTGGAACCGGCACACCCGTCCCGCAGCGGGGGCAAAACGAGCTACCCGTGCTGAGGGTCGTGCCGCAACGCGCACAAAACACCTGTTCCATGGTCCAACAATCTATCTATTCATCGTAAAAACGGCGCGAGCCTGCGTGAGCGCCTGCAAGACAGTCGCGCGCTCCGCGGGGGAATTCCAGGCCGAGCTGGCCTCGGTGGCCGACTGTACACGGTCGATCCAGCGCAGGAAGAACGCGGCATCCTCGGCTGATCGCACCGGCTGATCGCCGACCTTCACGTAGATAGGACCTGTCGATGCGAAGGGGTACAGATCGAGCACCGGCATCTCCGCGTGGTCGCTGTACGCGCGCAGGAGATACCAGCCACTCGTGCTCACCGGGATCGATACGCTGTCACTCGCGCTCATCCCATCGCCGCGCAGCTGGAGCTTCGCGACGACCTGACCGTTCCCCACGATTTCGAGATGATCCACGGGAATGTTGGACCGGAGGCGCACCCGCGCTGACAACCGATGACTGCCGACTGAAAGCTTTATCTCATCACCGATCGCGTGGCCCGCGAGCGAGAACTCGAGCAGCGGTGCGTTCGTCACGAATGTTCGTCCAGCCTTCAGTCCGGCCAGCCAACGCCGATGATCGAGCGTGGCTCCCGATTTGACGAAGACCCGAACCAGGCCAGGCGGGCCACGGAGGCTGGCGAAATTCGGAAACGCGTCGGTCCCCGCCCCCGCCGGCAGCTTGAATCCACAATTGAGCAGGCGATACCAGATCTCCGACGTGATCAGGTGGTCTGAGTAGCCCATGACCTCGAGATAGTCGACCTTCCCGAGAGCGACATCGATCGGAAGCTCATAGGTCAGCGCGTGCAACGTGTCGGTCGGATCGGGTTTCGTGTCGAACGGATGCACGTAGCCCACGACGCCACCCTGCTCGCGCGCCAGATCCGCTACGCCTGCGTTGTTCGGATAGAGACTGGCGGCCGCGGTGTTGGGATAGCCGGCGTATTCGGGAATCAGAAAATGCGACTCGAGGCCGAGCAGTCCCAGGTGTCCCCAGACACTCGTGTGAAATTCCTGGGCGTGCATGAGGAGGAAGGTGCCGCTCGACACCGGATCAGGCGTCCTCCCCCTCCCGATGCGGAAATAATCGATGTCGGGAATGCGCTGCTCCTTATTCACGATCAGATTCTCCACGACATGCAGATCCTCGGCGCGCGCCTGGAATGCGAGATGGCGCGGCGTGTTGCGATAGGCGCCGCCGTAATTCATGTGGACATGCAGATCCCCGCTCCACCACCCCCCGGCCGGCAGACTGTCGAGCCGCTGAAGCAGGATCCGGCGCACGACAGGCGTCCCGGCGGGAACGGTCACGTCGGCACGCGCCACCCGATACTCCGGTCCGCGCCACACCTCCACATGGATCTGTCCGGCGGGCACGGTGAGCCCAGACGACCCGGTCGAATGGAAATACGAATACTCGAACGGCCGCTCCGCGCGATCGAACGCCTCGTCCGCGTGCCGCCACGCATCATCGGGCGCGTAGCCGCGGCCGTCCGGACCGGTCACGGAAATCCGGGCGGCGATGGGCCGGCCCGCTCCATCGACGATCTGGAGACGGAGCGTCCCCACCGCTCCGATATAGCGGCGCCGCCACGACGCGACGTGGTGTTTCCGGGCGCCGATGACATCGATCACCCAGAGCGACGTGTTGCCGCCTCCGTTGGCGATATAGGCGATGCGCTTCCCATCGCGGGACCAACGCGGCGCGGTGGCATCGAACTCACCATACGTGAGCGGGAGCGGATCGCCGCCCTCGCTGGTCATCAGCCAGAGCTGGTGCCATTGCCGGCCCAGGTACGAGCTGTAGACCACGCGCTTGCCGTCGGGTGACCAGTCGGGGCGTGCCTTCCATGTCGTCTCTTCGTAGCGTATCTCGCGCAGCGGCGATCCTGGCGTCGTGGCCATGCGCCAGAATCCACCAGTGCCATGGATATGGCCGCGGTTCGAGACAAACATGATTTCCGACCCGTCCGGCGACCACGCCGGCGAGATGTAGTGATCAAAGCGGCTGTAGTAGTAGCGCGGGAGATTGCTCTCATGGTCGTCGGTGAGGCGAAGCAGATCCTTCGCCCCTTCGGGGCTCAGGACGAAGATGTGCCACCGCCCGTTGTACGACGACGAAACGAACGCGATGCGCGTCCCATCCGGCGACCAGCGTGGCTCGACGTTGACCGCGCCGTTCGCCGTGAGCGCCGCGACGTCACCTGACGCGACATCGAGCCGCTGCAGCTCGATCGCATCATGCACGTAGCGCGCGAACACGACCGATCGGCCATCGGGGGACCAATCGGGTTGATAGTCGTAGCCTGGTCCCGACGTGAGCTGCTGCGCGACCTCCGAGCCGATTCGCTGGCGCCACAGCGTGCCCTGCATGGAGTAGATCAACTCCGTTCCATCGGGCGACCATGTGACGGCGCTCGGTCCGCTCGTCACCTGCGGGACGTACATCTCGCGCCAATAGTAGGGGTGCGGCAGAGCGACCTGTTGAAGAACTGGTGCGCGTTGCGCGTGTAGGGGCGCAGCATGCTGCGCCCCTGCGAACAACATCACCGCTAGCGCGTGGCGTCGATCCATCGATTGATCGACGCGCGCAGCATCGGCAGCGGCACCGCGCCGTTCTCCAGCAGCCGGTCATGAAACGCCCGAATATCAAACCGGTCACGCAGTCGCTGCTGTGCCACCGCCCGCAGCCGCCGGATCTCGAGGCGGCCGAGTCCGTACGAGAGACCCTGGGCCGGCCAGACGGGGTAGCGGTCGACGCTGACCTCCGCGCGCAGCAGCGGCACGTGAGTGTGCGCGCGGATGTAGTCGATCGCCTCCTCTCGTGTCCAACCCAGCCAATGGATCCCGGTGTCTACAACGAGCAACGAAGCCGACAAGCTGAGATCGGCCAGCATGCCCAAGCGCGCCGTGTCGGATGAATAGAGGCCCATCTCGTCGGCCAGCTGCTCGGCGTACTCGGCCCACCCCTCGCCCATCCCCGGAGACCAGAAGTAGCGCGCGATGGCGGGGATGGTGTCGCCGCGCTCGAGCGCGATCGTACCCTGCAGGTGGTGGCCCGGAAGGGTCTCGTGGAACGTCAGCGGCTCGAGGTCGGCGCGCGACTTGTGGGTTGGATCGTACGTCGACAGGTAGTAGATCCCCGGCCTGCTGCCATCCTCCGCCGGCGGATTCCATTCCCCCACGCTCTGCCGCTCGCGAAATGCGGGATAGGGCTCCACGATCACCGGCGCACGCGCCACGCGTCCAAACCACTGTGGTAGCGCCGCGCGCGCGCGTTCGAGGGCCGCCCGTGCCTGCGCCAGCATCTCGTCGCGCGTATGGAAAGTGAACGCCGTGTCGCGCCGCAACCGCTCGAGCAACCGGAACACGTCGCTGGTTCCGAACGCGCGGACGGCGGTGGCGCGCATCTCTCCCTCGAGCGCCTCGATGGCCATCTCGCCGATCCGGTGGATGGTGTCGGGATGAATGGTGAGACCCGTGATCGCGCGAATGCTCGCCTGATAGCAGTCGTACCCGTGCGGGTTCGCGGAGACACCGATCTTGATTCGCGCGCGGTCGAGATATTCGTTCGCCAGAAAATCCCGATACTGCTTGATCGCCGGCGTGATGTCGGTTTCGAGGACGCGCGCCAATTCCATGCGAAACTCCGGCGTCGAGTCGCGGCGCGCGGGATCGTAGAGTGGCGATCGCTCCGTCGGCGTGGCGAGCAGCGTATCGAGCTCGTTCAGCGCGATCTCGACATTGTGGCGCGGGGCGGAGTAGCCGCGCCGCAAGCCCTCCCGATGGTTGGCCAGCTCCGTCGCGATATAGCCCGGAACCGCGCGCCAGCGCTCCAACGCCTGCCGCCGAGCGTCGATGGTTCCCACGCCCTGGAGCGAGGCGAGCGACGTTATCGTGGCCAGCCATCCCCCTCCCGTATGCGCCACACTCCACAGCTCGAAGCGGCAGACGCGCGTCGCGATCGAGCCTTCGATGGCATCGCGCATGATGCCGTAGGCGACGGCTTCGGGCCGGCCGGTGATCCGTCCCGCGTCGATGCGCTTCAGCTGCACGAGCCACGCCTCTTCCCGCTCCTGCCAGCGCGCGAGGGCGGCGGGCGAGTTGTCGGGCAGCCGGTCATGCGGCCCGTTCGCGACGCCGTCGAGCGTCGCCTCGTCGGGATGGCGATCGAAGTACGCCACGAGGTACGAGTCAGAGAGCTGCCGGACACGCGCGGCGAGCGAGTCAGGCTGTTTGGACTGCAGCAGCGCCAGAGCCGCGAGAAGCGGGGGGGCGATCATGATTTGAGGTACAACCGTTGGGGATCGAGCACCTCGCGCAGCAGCTGCAGCTCGACGCTGGTGGGGCGTTCCAGCCGCCCGAGCTGCGGGCGCGCGCGCAGCTTCCATCCGACTGCACGTTCCACGTCCGGGACCTCGATGCCCGGATACAGCCCGGCGAGGACCAGCTCGCCGCTGCTCTCGTCCCGTTCCAGCACGCCCTTGTCGGTGATCACTTTGGCGACACGGTGGCCCGGACTGGTCCGGAAGTCCACACGCTCCGGAAAGGCGCGGGGTGAGAGCTTGGCGACGATCAGAATGCGCCGGGCGTGAATCGCGATCTCCGCGGCGCCCCCTGAGCCCGGCAGCCGCACCGTGGGCCGTTCGTAGGGCCCGATCACGGTCGTGTTGATGTTGGCGTAGCGGTCGACCTGGGCGCCGCCGAGGAAGCCGACCTCGATCCGGCCATTCTGCAGGAACAGCTGGAATACGTCGGCCATGCCGCACACCATGAGCGAGCCGGTGACGAGCGCGGGGTCGCCGATCGAGACCGGCAGCCGCTCCGGAGCCGCACCGACCGCGCCCGATTCGTAGATCAGCACCAGATGGGGCGCGTGGGTGTGCCGCGCCAGGTTGCAGGCGAGGTTCGGCAACCCGATCCCGACAAACACGACCTCCCCGTCGCGCAGCTCTCGCGAGGCGACGGCCGCCATCATTTCATCCGCGGTATACGAATCAGAATCCGTAATTCACTCCGGCGCAGAGCTGCTCGCGGGCCTTCAGCCTATCGACCAGGGCCGGCTGCTTCTTCATGTATTCGGCCCGGTCGCGCACGGCGTAGACGAACTCCTCGAGATAATGCTCCAGGGAGCCCCGGTCGCGCGAGATCGCTTCCCACGCGACGTAGAAACCGTTATCGCGGTCATAGTAGCCGTGCGCGTACGAGGGATGCGCGCCCCACGGCTCCACGACGACGGCGCTGACGATGGCGGCGGGAATCACGGTGCGATTGGGATCCGCGCGGATCACGCGCTCGTCGACCAGCTCCTCGACCACCACGATGACGTGTTGCGAGGCGAACGCCGCCTCTTTCTGCACGCCCAGCAGGCCCCAGATCTGCGCATTCCCCTGCGCGTCGGCGCGTTGTGCGTGGACGATCGTGACATCCGGATTGAGCGCCGGTACCGTCGCAAGCGCTTCGCCGGTGTAGGGGCACGTGACCGATCTGATGCGCGGATTCACGCGGGGCAGGTCGGTGCCCACGTAATCGCGCAGCGACCAGAACGGCAACCGCGCCGCGCCCGCCGAGAATCGCGCCACCATGCCGAAGTGGGAGTACTCCTCGAGCTCGAGCTTGCCTGCCTCGACTGCGCGGCGAAACGCATGCAGCGATCCCACGCCGGGATTCCCCGCCCAGGAGAAGACGAGCTTCCGCGCGCACCCCGCCGCGATCATCTGATCGTAGATCAAATCCGGCGTCAGCCGGCACAACGTGAGGTCGCGCCGCCGCTGGCGGATGATCTCATGTCCCGCGGCGAACGAAATGAGGTGCGTGAAGCCTTCGATGACGACGACATCACCATCGTGCACGTGCCGCGCGATGGCCTGGTGCATCGACATCACTTTTGACGCTAGTCCGACATCTCGCGCAGGCACTCGTCGATGATCCGGAGGGCGGTGTCCACATCGTACTCGTCGACGACGAGCGGCGGCGCCAGCCGCAGCGAACTCTTGCCGCAGCCGAGCAGCAGGAGCCCCTTCTTGAAGGCACGTCCTACGATTTGGCGCGGGATATCGGGAGCGGGCTCACGCGTCTCCCGGTCCTTCACGAACTCGACGCCGATCATCAGCCCGCGGCCGCGCACGTCGCCGATCACGGCGTACTTCTCCTGCAGCTTGCGCGCGCCGCTGATCAGCCGCTCGCCCATCCGGTTCACGTTGGGCAGCAGCTCCTGCTCGACGATGTCGAGCGTGGCGAGCGCGGCGGCACAACACACCGGGTTCCCACCGAAGGTGGTCCCGTGCGCCCCGGGCTGCCACTTCATGATCGATTCTTTCGCGATGATCGCGCCGATCGGCATGCCGCTGCCGAGTCCCTTCGCCGAGAGCAGAATGTCGGGCTCGATCCCTTCGTACTCGCAGGCCCACATCTTCCCCGTGCGCCCGACACCGCACTGGACCTCGTCGCACACCAGCAAAATGCCGTGGCGGTCGCAGATCTCCCGGAGGGATTTGAGATAACCCGCCGGCGGAACGACGTAGCCGCCTTCGCCCTGAACCGGTTCGACGAAGATCGCGGCGACACTGTCGGGTGGGACTTTCTTGACGAACAACTCCTCTTCGATCCACGAGGTGCACCGCATCGTGCACGCGGATTCGCCGCGACAGTAGTCGCAGCGATAGCGATAGCCATAGGGCACGTGATGGATCTCGGGAAGGAACGGCGCGAAGCCGCTGCGCTGCACCGCTTTACTGGCGGTGAGACTCAGGCCGCCGTACGAGCGGCCGTGAAACGCGCCAAGAAAGCCGACGATTGCGGGCCGGCCGGTCGAATGCCGCGCCAGCTTGATCGCGCCTTCGACGGCTTCCGTCCCCGAGTTCGAGAGGAACACGCGCTTCTTGCTCGAGCCGGGCGCCAGCTTCGCAAGACGCTCGCACAGCGCGGCGAAGCTCTCGTAGTAATAGTCGCTGCCGCAGATGTGGAGGAATCGGGCGGCGGCGTCCTGCACCGCCTTCACGACCTTGGGATGGCCGTAGCCCGTCGAGGCGACGGCGATCCCTGCCATGAAATCGAGGAAGCGATTCCCGTCCACGTCTTCGACCATGGGCCCCGCCCCACGCGCCACGGCGAGCGGTAACTCCTTCGGGTACGACGTGGAGGCCCAGCGGTCCTGGCGCTCGACAATCGCGCGCGCCTTTGGTCCGGGCGGCGGAACGACGATGCGGGGATAGTCGCGCACGGGGGCCGTGGTCATGTCTCGATCACCGTGCGGCTCTGCTCTCGCATGAATTGCGCGACGTAGTAGGGCCCGCAGCCGCCCTTCCCCGTCGAGCCCGATCCCTTCCAGCCTGTAAAGGGCTGCGCACCCGGCCACGCGCCCGTCGTCGCTCCGGTACGCTTATTCACGTAGCACACGCCCGCCTCCACTTCGTCGAAAAACCGCGCGATGTCGCTGTCCCGCTGCGAGAAGATGCCCGCCGTGAGACCGTAATCCGTTTTGTTCGTTTCGGCTATTGCCTCTTCGAGACCCGAGACGACACCGACGGCGAGGAACGGGACAAACAGCTCCTCCCGAAAGAGCGAGGATTCGAGCGGCAGCTGCGCGATGGTTGGGGCCACGTAATGGCCCCGGTCGAAGCGGTCACCCTGCACGCGGCCGCCGCCGATCAGAAGCTCGCCGTCCGCCTTCGCTTGCTGGACCGCCCGCTCGAACTTCGCGACGGCTTCACGATTGATGACGGGACCAAAGAAGACATCGCGCTCGGTCGGGTCGCCGATTTTCAGCGCTTTGGTCTTCTCCAGCAGCTTCGCCACGAACGGCTGCGCCACCTTCTCATGCACGTAGACGCGCGACGTGGCGCTGCATTTTTGATTCTGCAGGCCGAAGGCCGAGCGGGTGACGCCTTCCGCGGCGGCGTCGAGATCGGCTGTGTCCATGACGATCGCGGCGTTCTTGCCGCCCAGCTCGAGCAGACAAGGCTTGATCCAGCGGGACGAGACGCCGTGGTGGATGCGCAGTCCGACCTCTTTGGAGCCGGTGAACACCACGCCGTCGACTCCCGCATGGCGCCACAGTGCTTCACCGACCTCTGACCCGTGACCAGACAGATAATTGAAGCAGCCGGCCGGCAGTCCCCCGTCGCGATACACCTCGTACAACTTGAGTCCGGTCCACGGCGCATCTTCGGCCGGTTTGTAGACGACCGTATTGCCGGCCAGGAGCGCGGCGGACGACATGCCCGTCGAGAGCGCGAGCGGAAAATTGAACGGCGCGATGCAGGCAAACACCCCGTAGGGCCGCAGCACGTCGGTGTTGCGCTCGACCGGTGTGACCTTCGCCATCTGGCGTACGAAGCCGGCAGCGTCTTCCATCTGGCCGCAGTAATAGTCGATCAGGTCGGCTGACTCTTCGGCGTCACCCATCGATTCGAGCCGGCCCTTGCCCACCTCGAGGCTCATGATCGCCGCGAGCTCAAACTTGCGTTCGCGGATCAGCGCGGCCGCGCGCCGCAGGATCGCCACGCGCTCGCGCCAGTCACGTCGGCCCCACGCCGCCTGCACCGCCCGTGCCGCAGTGACCGCTTGGTCGGCATGTGTCGCAGTCGCCGCAGCGAAGCGGCCGAGCACCACAGTCGTGTCGATCGGCGAAGTGTCGACGATTGGTTTTGCGGAGGATGTCACGGCTGCGCCCGTAATGTAGAGCGGATATTCCCGTCCCAGCTGCGATCGCACGCTCGCCAAGGCTGCGTCGAACTGACGATGGAATGAGTCCCAATCGACGTCTGCCGATGTGTACGTGATCTTCGACTGCGCGGGAGCCGTCGCCGTCATACGTGCGCCTTCAGCTTCGCAAGCGTCTGCTCGAGCGCTTTGGTAAAACGCCCGACGATCTCGTCGATTTCCGGTTCCGTAATAATGAAGGGCGGCGCGACCATGACTAGGTCGCCGCTCGTCCCGTCCGCGTGCCCGACGTTGGGCCACACCGTCATCCCGGCATCGAGCGCGGCTTCGGCGAACCGCTCAGCGAATTTCACCGAGCGTGGGAACGGGGAGCGGCTGCCCTTGTCTTCGACGAACTCGATCCCAGCGAGCAGGCCGCGGCCGCGGACATCCCCGACGTGCGGCAGGCCGGTCAGGGGGCGCAGCCGCTCGTGCAGCACGCGCCCCATTTGGGCGCAGCGCTCAACCAGCTTGTGCTTCTTTAGGTAGCGCATCGTCGCCACGCCGGCCGCGCACGCGACCGGGTGATGCGAGAATGTCTGCGCGTGCATGAAGCTGCCGGAGCCTTCTGCAATCGCGTCGACGATGCGCTGCCCCGCCGCGATCCCCGACAGCGCCGCATAGCCTGCCGACACGCCTTTACCGAACGTCATGATGTCCGGCGCGACGTCATACGGTTCGATCGCCCACCAGGTCCCGGTGCGGCCTACGCCGACGAGCACTTCATCGGCCACGAACAGGACGTCGTGGCGGTCGCAGATCTCGCGGATGTGCTTGAAGTACTCGGGTCGTGGCGTGGACCCACCGGTGGATGAGCCGCCTACTGGCTCTGCGATAAAGGCGGCGACGTTCTCGGCGCCCAGCCGCGTGATCGCCTCCTCCAGCACGTTGCCACTGCAGACCGGGCACGACGCGTTTTGGCCGCCGCACTCACAGCGATAGGGATAGGACGCGGGGATGCGGTGCACGTCCACGAGCCAGGGGCGGAACATCGCCTTGTAGGCCTCGCGCGCCGATGCGGACAGCGCGAGCAGTGTGCTGCCGTGATAGCCGGGAGCGAGGGCGATGATGCGCTGTTTGTTCGGCTTGCCGCGCTCGATCCAGTATTGGCGTGCCAGCTTCAGTGCGGCCTCGACCGCCTCGGACCCACTACAAAGGAAGTAGAGCTTTGAAAGGTCGCCCGGGAGCGTGTCGGCGAGCTCGTCGGCGAGGTTCTCGACCGGCCCATGCGTGAACATCGTCCCGGACAGGTATCCAAACTGGCGGCACTGCTCGGCGATCGAGGCGGCGATTTCGGGATTCGAGTGTCCGAGGTTCGCGACGTACGCGCCGCCGACGGCGTCGAGGTAGCGCTTGCCGCGCTCGTCGATCAGCCAACACCCCTCGCCGCGAACGATCTTGGGATACTCGTGACCGAGCTTGCGGTAAAAGACGTGGCTGTCGGGGTAGCGGTAGGCGCTCATCCGGGGGAAGCTACGGCGCGGCGGGGCGGGCGGCAAAAGGGACATGTATTGAGTCAGCGTGAGCTGGGCGGCGCTCGCATCTCGACCTGCTCCGTCGCGCGCGTCCACCGCTCGATTCGTGCCTCGAGGTCGCGCTTGAGAGTCTCGAGCTGTGCACCGAGCTCGTGCGCGGTCCGGGCGCCGTCGGGACGCGTGTAGAGCGCTGGGTCCTCGAGCGCCGCCACGACTCGCGCGACCTCGGATTCCAGTGTCGCGACTGCGGCTTCCGCTTCCTCCAGCTCACGTTGAGCACGGCGCAGCTCCTTGCGCGGGTCGCTCTTCGGCGACGGCGCGACGCGCTGGTGCTCGTGCACCCGCCGCAGCGCCTGCTCCTCGGCGGCGCTGACCGCGGCGGCATGGGCCCGCTCGGTGCTCACTTCCTCCCACTCCGCGAAACCGCCGGCGAACTCAGTCATGTGGTGGTCGTGCAAGATCCAGATCCGCGTCGTCAGCGCGCGCAGCAGCGCCCGGTCGTGACTCACCAGGATCACCGTGCCCTCGTATCCCTCGATCGCGTCCTCGAGCGCCTCGATCGATTCGACGTCGAGGTGATTGGTGGGCTCGTCCAGGATGAGCAGGTTGGCGCCCGACAGCATCAGGATCGCGAGCGCGAGTCGCGCGCGCTCCCCGCCCGACAACGAGTCGGCGCGGCGCAGCACCTCCTGGCCCGAAAAGCCGAAACGACCCAGGTGCCCCTGGATCGGACCGCGCTCCCATTTCGGGCGCAGTCCGGCGATCACGTCGTAGAGCGTCTTGTCGAGCGGCACTTGCGACAGATCCTGCCGATAGTAGCCGGTCTTGATCGAGCCACCGAGCCGGAGCTCGCCACCCTTCGTGGGATGCTCGCCCAGCAGCGCGCGGAGCAAGGTGGTCTTCCCCGACCCGTTACGCCCGATAATCCCTAGCACGCCGGTCCGCTCGAGCGTTCCGCTGAAGCGCTCGACCAAAGTGCGGCTGCCGACGCCGACACTCACGTTCTTGGCGCTCACGACCTGGTCGCCGCCTCGCTCCGCCACCTCGAGCCGCAGCGCCATCGTGCCGTCAGCCCCAATGACCGGGCTGAGCCGCGGTAGCCGCTCCAGCCGCTTGCGGCGGCCCTTGGCTTGCTTGCTGTTCTGTCCCGCGATGTTGCGGGCGATGTAGTCGCTTTCCTTCGCGATGGTGCGCTGCTGCTGCTCGAACGCCCGCTGCTGCGCCACCCGGCGCTCGGCGCGCTGCGCGACAAAATCGCTGTACCCGGCTGAGTACGGCATCGCGGTGCCGCCTTCGAGATGCAGCACGTGATCCACGGTGGCAGACAAAAAAGCGCGGTCATGGCTCACGAGCAGTACCGTCCGCTCACTGGACGCGAGGTATTGCTCGAGCCACCGGGTTGTTTCGAGATCGAGGTGATTCGTCGGCTCGTCCAGCAGCAGGACGTCGGCGGTGGACATCAGCTGGCGAGCCAGGCCCAGGCGGCCGAGCTCGCCGCCGCTCAGCGCGGACAGCGGCGTGACGCGGGCCTGGGCAGGATCGAACTCGAGGCCGTGCAACACCGCGTCGATGCGTGCCGTGACGGCATAGCCACCCTCGCGCTCGAAGCGCTCCAAGTCTTCGCCGTACTGAGCCAATGCGCGCGGCGACGAGTCGTGGGCGAGATTGGCGGCTTGTTCCACGAGGGACTGCTCGAGTGCCAAAAGCTCGGCGAGCTCGCCCGCCGCGGCTTCCCACACCGTCGTGGCGGCGCCGTAGTCCCGGTGCTGCTCCAGCAACGAAACGCGCAGGCGGGGTGCCCGCGCGATGCTCCCGCGCGTAGGCTCGAGGTCGCCGGTAAGCAGCCGGAATAGGGTCGTCTTTCCGGTGCCGTTGCGGCCCACGATGCCCCAGCGTTCGCCCGGCGCGACCGTGAAGGTGACATCGGAGAACAGTTTCGTAGCGCCGAAGTCCACGCCGACGCCGGCGAACGCGAGTTGGGTCATGTGGAGACAACTTAACTACCGATTACATTCGATCTCGTGTCTTCCTCCATGTCCGCGCCAGGCGAACGGCTGCGCGCGCGCTGGCGCCGGCTCTCCAAACTCCCCGGCGGTAAGACCCTATTCAGTCTCCTCGTCGGCTGGATGACTCCGTACTCCGGGACGATCGGGGCTCGCGTGGCGGAGCTGGAGCCCGGCTGGTGCCGCGTGACCCTGCGCGACCGCCGCCGCGTGCGCAATCATCTCGCATCGGTACATGCAATGGCGCTGGCGAATCTCGCCGAGATGGCGAGCGGGCTCGCCGTGCTCGTGGGATTGCCGCCGGGGGTCCAGGGCATCGTTACCGGCTTCTCGATCTCCTACCTCAAGAAAGCCCGTGGTTTGTTGACCGCCGAGTGCCGCGTGAGCGGGCTCGACGTGACCGCCGAGCAGGAGTACGAGGCGCCGGTCGCGATCACCGACGCGCAAGGCGATGTCGTCGCGCGAGCCACCGCCCGCTGGCGCCTGCGGCCGATTCCGAGTCGATGAGTCTGCTCGATACGCCCCTGACGCGGCAGCTCGGTATCGAGGTGCCGCTGATCTGCGGCGCCATGTACCCCTGCACCAACCCCGAGCTGGTCGCGGCCGTCTCGGCGGCCGGCGGTATCGGTGTCGTGCAGCCGCTGTCGATGATCTACGTCTACGGGCACGACCTGCGCGAGGGTCTGCGGCTCATCCGGCGCACGACCGACAAGCCGATCGGCATGAACGTGTTGATCGAGCGCAGCTCCAAGCTCTACCTCGAGCGCATGCACCGGTACGTCGACATCGCACTCGAAGAAGGCGTGCGCTTCTTCGTCACCTCGCTCGGCAATCCGCGCTGGGTGGTGGATCGCGTCGCGTCCGCGGGCGGGGGGGGCATCGTCTACCACGACGTGACGGAGCGGAAGTGGGCCGAGAAGGGATTGGCGGGCGGGGTACACGGGCTGATCGCAGTGAACGACCGCGCGGGCGGCCACGCGGGACCGCGCAGCGCGCAGGCGCTCTACGACGAGCTGGCGGATCTGGGTGTCCCCGTCGTCTGCGCCGGTGGAATCGGCGACGAGGCCGGCTTCGTCGCGGCCTTACGGATGGGCTATGCCGGAGCGCAGCTCGGCACGCGGTTCATCGCCACCCTCGAGTGCGGCGCGCACGACGACTACAAGCAAGCGATCGTCCGCGCTGATGCGGACGACATCGTCCTCACCGAACGCGTCACCGGCGTACCGCTGGCGGTGATCCGCACGCCCTACGTCGAGCGGATCGGCACGAAGGCCGGCCCGATCGCGCGCTGGCTGCTCCGCGGCCGCAGGACGAAACACTGGATGCGCACGATTTACGCGCTACGCTCGGCGTGGCAGCTCAAGCGCGCGTCGCTCGCGGGCGGCGCCGGCGAGAAGACATCCAAGGACTACTGGCAGGCGGGTAAGAGTGTCGCGGGGATTCACGCGATCGAGCCGGCCGGAGAGATCGTACGGCGCTTCGCGGCGGCTCTTGAACAATCTCTCGCAAAGTGATAAACCATCCCAGCTTTTCACCATCCGAGGTTTTGCGATGATACCGTTCGGACGTCCGCTAATCGTGCTGAGCGCCGGCCTGCTACTCGCCGCAACACCCGCTGGATCTTCGAGCGATGATCTGCGTGGCTTCACGCGCGAATCTGCCAAGGCCGAGCTTGATTGGGAGGCGAAGTTTCGGGCCGTTCCCTCCCCTGACTCGCTGCGCACGTACATGCGACGGCTCTCCGCGCGTCCGCACCACGTCGGGTCGCCGTACGACCAGGACAACGCGGAGTGGATTCTGGCGAAGTTCAAGAGCTTCGGTCTCGACGCCTACATCGAGACGTTCGATGTGCTGTTCCCGACGCCGCTCGAGCGAGTGGTCGAGCTGGTCGCCCCCACGCGATTTGTGGCGAAGCTCCAGGAGCCTTCCGTTCCCGGTGATTCGACCTCCGCACAGAAACGCGAGCAGCTCCCCACCTACAACGCCTACTCCATCGACGGCGACGTGACGGCGCCGCTCGTGTACGTGAACTACGGCGTCCCGGCCGATTACGAGCGGCTCGAGCGCATGGGAATTTCGGTGAAGGGAGCGATCGTGATCGCGCGCTACTTCGGCTCGTGGCGCGGCATCAAGCCGAAGGTCGCGGCCGAGCACGGCGCGATCGGCTGCCTCATCTACTCCGATCCCCAGGACGACGGCTACACCCAGGGCGACGTCTACCCACAGGGACCGTGGCGTCCACGCGACGGCGTGCAGCGCGGCAGTGTCATGGAAATGGAAGTGTATCCGGGTGACCCACTGACGCCGGGTGTCGGGGCGACGAAGGACGCAAAGCGGCTCCCGATCGCCGAGGCGCGCACCCTCACCAAGATTCCCGTCCTGCCGATCTCCTACGGCGACGCTCAGCCGCTGCTCGCTGCGCTCGGTGGCCCGGTCGTCCCGGACGAGTGGCGCGGTGGACTCGGCATCACCTACCACGTCGGTCCCGGACCGGCTCGCGTGCACTTGCGCGTCAAGTTCGACTGGAGCCTGAAGACGCTGCGCGACGTGATCGCGCGTATTCCGGGCAGCGCGGCGCCCGATGAGTGGGTGATCCGCGGCAATCATCACGATGCCTGGGTGAACGGTGCGGAGGACCCTATCTCCGGACAGTCGCCCCTGCTCGAGGAGGCGCGCGGGCTCGGCGAGCTGCTCAAACAGGGATGGAAGCCGCGGCGCACGATCATCTACGCGGCCTGGGATGGCGAAGAACCCGCCTTGCTCGGCTCGACCGAATGGGTCGAAGCACACGCGGATGAGCTCGCGCAAAAGGCTGTGGCCTACCTGAACACCGATTCGAACGGCCGCGGGTTCCTCGGCATGGCTGGCTCGCACTCGTTGCAGCGCTTCATCAACGATGTGGCCCGCGACATCGAAGACCCGGAGACGAAGCTCAGCGTGTGGAAACGCCAGCAGCTCCGCGCCATCGCCGACGCCTCGGGCGCCGACCGCCGCCGCGAAATCCGGTCCGAGAGCGATCTCCGGATCGGCGCGCTCGGCTCGGGGTCGGATTATTCCCCGTTCCTCCAGCACCTCGGCATCGCCGCGCTCAACCTGGGCTACGGCGGTGAGGACGGCGGCGGCATCTATCACTCGATCTACGACGACTTCAGCTGGTACACGCGGTTCAACGACACGTCGTTCGTGTACGGCCGCGCGCTGGCGCAGACGGTGGGCACGGCAGTGCTTCGTCTCGCCGACGCGGACGTGCTGCCCTATGAGTTCACGGCGCAGGCCGCCACGGTCGGACGCTACGTCAAGGAAGTCGAGAAGCTGCTGCAGGACACGCAGGAGCAGACCGCGGAGCGCAACCGCCAGCTGGACGAGGGTGTATTCGCCGCGACTGCCGATCCGCGCGAGCGGTCGGTGGCGCCGCCGCGCCAGGACCCGCCGCCCCATCTCGACTTTGCGCCGCTCCAGAACGCGGTGGACGCGCTGACCCGATCCGCCGACCGGTACGAGAAGGCGTTCGCCCGCGCGCAAAGCAGCGGGACGGCGTTCGCACAACCTGGGGCGGCGGCGCTCAACACCGCGCTCATTCAGGCCGAGCGGACGCTGACGGTGGCGGCGGGGTTGCCGCGGCGGCCGTGGTTCCGGCACGCGATTTACGCGCCGGGTTTCTATACGGGCTACGGGGTCAAGACTCTCCCCGGGGTGCGCGAAGCGATCGAGCAGCGCAACTGGAAGGAAGGCGACGCGCAGATTCAGGTCGCGGCCGGGGCGATCAGCGCCGAGGCGGAGCTGCTCCAGCGAGCGGCGGGGCAGCTGGAGCAGCTGGCGCCCTGATTAGATTAGCTGCGCAGCCGATGGCCCCTCGTCCAATGGCAGGACAGCGGACTTTGGATCCGTCAATCTAGGTTCGAATCCTAGGGGGCCAACTCCCACTGAGTTACTTGACCAATTTGGTCAAATTGACTACACTGCGCCGCATGGCCCGTCGCAAGAAGTCGCGCCTGGTACGCGAGCCCGTGAGCCTGTACGACGCGAAGACCCACCTCTCGGAGCTGGTCGAGCAGGCGGCCCAGGGGCGCGAGATCATCATCGCCAAGTCGGGGAAGCCCAAGGCGCGGCTGGTGCCGCTGGCGCCGAAGGATACGCGGCATCTGCGCAAGTACGGATTGGGGAAACGCGAGGGGATCTGGATCGCTGACGACTTTGACGCGCCGCTCCCACCAGAGATCCTCCGGCTCTTTACCGGCGAGTGAAGCTGCTCCTTGACACCAACGTGTTGATTCGCTGGCACGCAGGGAAACTCCGGCCCGCTGCAACCCGCATAATGCAGCGGGCCGAACTGGTATTTGTCAGCGCGGTCACCGCCTGGGAGATCGCGGTGAAACGGGCGGCAGGCAAACTCCGGATGGAGAGGCTCGTGGAAGACGTCGTTGCGAGCAATAAGTTCGTCCCGCTGGCGGTCAGCCTGCGACACGGTGACCTCGTCCGCGTCCTCCCGCTCCACCACACCGACCCATTCGACCGGATGCTGATCGTCCAAGCCCTGGACGAGGGGCTCACGATCCTCACGTCCGACCGCGCGTTCGAGCTGTATCGAGTGCCCGTGGTGTGGGCATGAAGGCCCGGACTAGAGCAGCGCCGCTCGGGGCGCGGCGGTATTCGCCGGCAGATTCTCCTCGATAAACCTGGTCAGCAGCGTTCATCAACGATGCCACTCGTGATGACCGGGCCCCCGATGATCGTGATGCTCCTCCGGGTCGTCGCCATCGTCATCGTCATCGACATCGCCGCTCGTGCGGGTCGACATCCAGATGTCGAACCCGAACTGAGTACCACCCAGTCCGCCCGGCCGAGCGGAAGTGATGAACAGAGTGCGGCCATCCTTCGAGAGCTTCGCGCTGATTTCGTCGAACGCCGTGTTCACCGGCGGCCCGAGATTCACCGGCGTGGACCAGCGGTCGTGGAAGCTCGCGCGAGTGGACACGAACAGGTCGCCCACGGCCGCGTCCTGTGGCGAGCCGCGGTTCGACCAGAAGATCAGTTCCTTCCCATCCCGGCTTACGGTGTGGCCCCCGTCGTTGACGGTGGGGTCGCTGACCTCCGAGATCAGCACGGCGGGCCCCAGGGTCGCGCCGTTGCGCGTCAAGGGTGCCACGTACAGGTCCGACTTCTGTTGCGGGATAACACCCCTGTTGAAGAAGAGCGCGGCCTGCCCACCCCTGGCCCTGTCCAAGAATACCGGCCCACCATCATTGTCGGACGTGTTCACGTCAGGGCCGAGATTGAGGGGGGCCTCCCAACCGAGGTCGTCGTTAGGATCGGTGCGATGGGACACATAGATGTCGCCTCGGCCGAACCCGCCCGGCTTCCCGCTGTTGAAGAACATCATCCGCCCGTCCTTAGAGAAGCCGACATTGCCTTCCCCCGCGGTGCTGTTGAACGTCGGCCCCAGGTTTACCGGCGTTCCCCAAGGGCAGTGCTTACAGGTGCGCCGGGACACCCAGATGTCGTTCCCGCCCTGCGCACCGGGTAGGTCGGTTCGGTCAGAGCTGAAATAGATGCTGCGCCCATCCGGCGAGAGCGTCGCGCTGAATTCGTCGCCAGCTGAGTTAATCGGCGCCCCGAGATTCACGGGCTCGGACCACTCCGACCACTGGGTGGCGGACCGGTGTGCGGTGATGCTCACGCCAGGCGCGGACGGCAAGCGGGTGGACTCCGTTCCACACGCGTACAGCACGATGAGGGTGAAGAGCGGGACTAGGTTGCTCTTGGATCCACACTTCATAGAATGTCCTCCGCCACGTAACGGTGGAAAAACGGGGCTCGTCTAAAGTCACGAACGCGCAGCGGCCGCCGAAATGCTGCCAGCGGAAAGCATCTGCGAGAGCCGGTTGTCATGCGATCTCCGGCGACGCTGGTCGTTGGACTTTAGACGGACGAGAAGCGGCGATTGCTCGGACTACCGACGGACCCTCACCCGATCAGCGTCGCTCGCAGCGACCCCCACGTTCTCGCCATTAGCCACTAGTCGTCGTGGTCGTCGTGGTCGTCGTGGTCGTCGTCGAGGCGTGTGCGCTCTGCGATCCAGATGTCGTTTAAGCCGCTGCCGCCGCGCAGTCTAGTCGCGCCGAACACGAGGGTTCGCGCGTCCCAAGACAGCGTTGGAAAGAGCTCGCCGGCCACCTCGATATCGACGGGCAGCCCCACGGGCACGGGTGTCGACCACGGACCTTCGTTCTTCGCGCGGGTCGACGTCCAGAGCCGGGCGAGATCGCCGGGCAAAGCGGTGGGCCGGCCCGACCAGAAGAACAGCTCTTTGCCGTCCTTGCGGATGGTTACGTCATCATCGTTGGTCGTGCCGGTCTGCTGGTTCAGCTCCGTGGCCGGCTCCATGCTGTCGCAAGTGCCGAAGTAGGCCGAGTCATCGTGGTGGCCGTGGTTCTCATGAAAGGCGGCGCGGTAGATCCTGAGAGGAGCGGTGAACGTCGTACGGTAGCTGAAGTAGAGGTTCAGCCCGCTCTTCTCGGGCTTGTCCATGAGCCACTGGCTGTTGAAGTGCGCGGCTTGATCGTTGAGCTCGCTGCACAAGCCCTTCGGCGGGCCCCAACCGAGGTCGTCGTGTTTGTCCTTGCGCTCGGACACGAGGATGTCTTCGAAGCCATCGGGCATCGGCCGAGCATACAACAGCAGCTTCCCGTCCTTGGACACCTGGGGGGTGCCGTCGTTGCCGGCCGTGTTGATGTTCGGCCCGAGATTGACCGCCGGACCGAAGGGGCACTCGAGGCAGTCCCGGCGGGAGACGTACAGGTCGATGCCGCCGAAGCCGCCCGGACGGTCCGAACTGAAGTACAGGCTAAGCTTGTCGGGTGACAACACAGGGCTCCGGTCCTGGAAGGCCGAGTTGACGCCGGGGCCGGCGTTCACCGGTGTGCTCCACGCGGAAAGCCTCTCGATCGCCGACCACTGGCCGGAAGCCCGGTGCCCAGCGATGTTCGGGCCGGGCGCAGACGGCAGCTCGCCAGACTCGGTTCCACACGCGTACAAAGCGATCAGGCTGAAGAGCGGGACTAGGGCGCCCATGGATGCACACTTCATAGAATGTCCTCCGCCACGTAACGGTGGAAAGCGGCGCTCGCTACAGTCACGCGATTTCGGCGACGCTCATGCGTTGAACGTTGGACGGACGAGAAGCGGCGATTGCTCGGGCTCCATACGGACCCTCACCCGATCAGCGTCGCGCCGGGACTGGTGCGCAGGGTAACGATGTCACATGCGGAGAGGTCCTTGGGTGAACGGCGTCGAGCGGTCGCGTGTCCGGCTCCCTATCGCTGGCCCACAACCGGGGTGGGGGTACCAACGACGCCGCTCCAACAATAGACGACGGGATCCGGCGTGACGCCGCATGATTTGTTGTAACCGCTACTCACGGACGTGAAGGCGAGACCACCGGGAACCCGCGTCGGCAACACCGCAACAATGGCAAAGTTGGTACTGCCCACGTAATAGTATCCCCAGCAATACGCCGCGCCATCCGTGGCGACGCCGCAGGTCTCGTAGTCACCAGCGTCGATCTGCGTGAGCGTCACGCCGGCTGGAAGAGATACCGCGACGGGCGACGAACTCGTGGTGATGGACGTTCCGTCGCCGAGCACACCGGCTTCTTCGTTATCCCCCCAGCAGTAGGCAACGCCGCTGGTTGTCACTCCGCAGGTGTGAGAAGCGCCTGCGCTCACCTCGATAAACGTCAACCCAACGCCCGCTGGCACGGGTGACGAACGGTTGCTGAGCGAGCCGTCTCCGAGTTGGCCCACACTGTTGTTGCCCCAGCAATACGCGGCGCCAGCGCTCGTCACAGCGCACGTGAAACCCGAGCCCCCGGCGCTGATCTGGGCGAATGCGAGGCCGCCCGCGACTGAAACGGGTGTCGAGCTGCTGTTAGTGGTTCCATCACCCAACTCACCGGCGCCGTTCGACCCCCAGCAATACGCTGCGCCCGCCGGCGTTAGAGCGCAGGTATGAGAGGCGCCAGCGCTGATGTGCGTGAACGTGTGTCCACCCGAGACGGCCAAGGGTCTATTGCTGCAGTCGCCTCCAGGATGATCCGACGGGCTGTCGCAGTTGCTGACGTCTGTGCTTGTCCCGAGCTGGCCAGCTCCGTTGGAGCCCCAACAGTACACGGCGCCAGCCGCGCTAAGCGCGCAGGAGTGATCGTAGCCGGTGCTGAGCGTCGCGAACGTGAGCCCGCCTGCGACGCCGACGGGACCGCCGCCTGGTCCCGCGAGGTCGATACCCAGCTGGCCGCTGTAATTGTTGCCCGAGCAGTATGCCGATCCGGTCGGCGTGAGGAAGCACTCGTACCCGTTGATGCCCAGGCTCGCCGACGCGAGCGTGACGTAGTCGGAGACAACGGTCGAAGTGTCGCTGCGGGCGCCCGCGGTGGCCACGAAGCTGAGGGAGGTCGGGACGACGCTCCAGGTGAGGTAAATGGATCGGCCACCCCACGCATCCGGGCTCCCCGGGCTGCCGCTCCAGGCGACGGGCGCGAATAGGATCTCGCTGCCGCTTGCATCCTTGACGATCGCTTGCAGCCACACCCCTGCTCTTGCTCCGGGCACTGTCCTAAGTGTGTCCGGTTTCACGTCGATGGACGCCACGGACGCCCGGTCGGGGGTCTGAATCGTCACACCGGTGCACCCGCCACTCCACCCCGCACCGCTCGCTGGGTACCAGCAGACTCCGGCCTGACCCTCGCCTGGGCGGAGCGGCGTGACATCAGCGGAAGCTCCCGCCAGCGGGGTGAGTCTGAGGTGGGGATCCGAGTACCACTCCAACCTGTAGCCAGTAACCAGGTTTCCGGATGCATCGCGTGCGGTTGCGACGAGGCGCGCGGTCTGCCCGACCTCGACGCGCACGTACTGTCCGCCCACCCGGGGCACTCCATCGACTTGGAAGCTCATCGAAGCGATCGCCGGCAGCACTGTGATTACAGCAGTGCCCCGTAACCCGTCCACCGTTGCGGTGATCGTTGCCGTTCCGGAAGTCAGGCCGCTCACGAGGCCCGTCGCGTCCACGCGCGCCACTTGTGCGTTCGAGCTGGCCCACGCCACGCCGGCGCCGGTGATCTCGGCTCCTCTGGAATCTCGGACCGTTGCGGTGAGCTGCACGCGTGCTGCCCAAAAAGTCGTGTCGAAGTGCAACGACGCACTTGCCGGCGCGACCGTCACCGAGGCCACTTGCGTGGCGGTAGCTCCCGTTGTGAAGGTCACTTCCAGCGATTGTTCGAGCGACTCCCCCTCCAGGTCCTTCACGGTGTTCATGATCAACAAGGTGTACTCGGTCTCCGATGCCAGGAGGCCATCTGGCCGGAACTCCGCCCGCAGTCCGTCGCCCTCCAGCACCAGCTGCCCGTTGATCGGCTGTCCGGCTCGCAAGAAACGAATGGTCTCTCTGGTCACTGTGCCCCCGGCGACCGGCTCGCTGAAGACCACGACCACACTGGTGTTGAGCGGAACGTCGCGCTTCCGAGGGGGCGGGTTCGTGCGCACCACGACCGGCCGGCGGCTGGCGGCAACCGCGCGCTGCGACTCGAACACGACAGCACCGGAGGCGTCGCGCACGACGATCGCGATCGTGTCGCCGACCACCGCATCCACGGCTACCGGGTCGAAGCCCCCGGCGTTCACCGGCACCGTCACCGTGCTTCCGTTCCGCAGGTTTCGAATCGTCGCGAGCCCGTCCTCCGAGCTCGCACCAGACCAGAGCGACACATAGACGATGTCGCTTCCTGAGGCGCTGGGCGACAGTGCGACCCCTGATCCAGGGAGCGCGGCATGTGACGTGGTGTCCGAAACCACCAATTCGTAGACAATCGGCGAACGCCTGTCGGCTGGGCTCGTCCCGCTGAGACAGGCACCGACCCACGTCAGGGCGGCGATGCTGAGCCACGCGCCGAGTTGTCCTCGAGCGCGAGGAATCGAGTCAATGGCCACGCTAGCCTCTCTCATGGACACGGACTGTAGGACGGACGCTACGCCCGTGCTTGCTCACGGCCCGACTCCTCCGGCACTCGCACCCCCCACCGCGACCACACCAGCCCAGTAGAACGGATGCCTCGTCGCCGGCATCGTGAGCAGCGCCCGCTGTGCCGCGGCAAGCGCGCGCGCGGGATCGGCCGCGACGTCACCCGCACCGTAGAAGCGCTCCATCAGCGCCGCCGTCGCCCAGTCGTCCACCGGCCACAACGTCGCCACGACATGGCGCGCGCCGGCGTGCAGAAACGCCCGCGTCAGGCCCACCCAATCGTCGCCCGCGGGCACATCGGCGAGCGCACCGGAGCCGAGACCGGTCTGGCACGCCGACAGGACGACGAGGTCGGCCGCGAGGTGCAAACCGAACACCTCGTGCACCTCGAGACGCCCGTCCTCCGCGCCGTCGGGCGCGAGCTGCACGAACGAGAACAGCGGATTCTGTTTGTTGAGCACGCCGTAGGTCGCGAGGTGCAGCACGCGTCCGCGTCGGCGCGAGGCGACGAAACGCCGGCTTCCGTCGCGGCGCTGCCCGTCAGCACCCGCGCGTCCACTCCCGCGAGACGTTGGATCGTCGCGACTTCCTGACTCGACCCGGGCAGCGTCGTCGGGCGCGGCGCGAATGCCAGCACGCCAGCGCCTGCCGGGCCCGCCGGGCGGTCGCCGAGCGCAATCCAGACGGATGCCGACGGCGTCATCGCCAGCTCGTAGCGCTCGACGAGAAAGCGTCCCGGCGCTGTCGATCAGCGCGGCGAACGGCAGGTACTGCAGCTCGACGTGCGGCACGACGACCAGTCGCGTCTTGCCGGCCGAGCAGTCCGGCCTGCTCGACCGGCGCGAACAGCGTGGCGTGGAGACGTCGCAGCGGCGCGCGCCACAACGAATCGCCCCGGCGCCGGGACGCGCGAGCGACGCGCGCGTGAAGTCGACCAGACGCGCCAGATCCTGGCGGCGCGTGCCGAGATCCAACACGGCGATGGTGTCGCTGGTCACGACGAACGCCAGCGTCGTCGAGTCGCTGACGAGATACTCGATGAACGCCGCGTCAGGCGTGAGACGCCGTGCGACGCTCTGCCACGTGACGACGTCGGGTGCGACGAGGGCGGCAGTGCCGTGGCGCACGCTCGCGCGCTTCCAACAGGAGGTCCGCGTATGCTTCCTGCGCGCGAACCAGTGTTTCTCGGCTCACACTCGGAGCTGACCGCTACGTCGGATCCGCGTACCGCCTGGTCTCCGTGGCTCCTGCGTTCTCCAAACCGCGCGTCAGCTCGGCGATCCGGCGGCGCAGGTCCTGCTCGCGCGCGACGATGTCCTCGGCCGTGTCGGCGCGGGTCGTGATGCGGCCCCGCGCGAGCAGCTCCAGCATTTCGCGCGCCCGCAGCCGCTCGCTCGCGTCGAACGCCGCTCCCACACGACCGCGGCCCTGCTCGACGAGCGCGAGCTGCGCGTACACGTCCCACTTGTCGGCGAGAAACGCCGAGCGGCGTTCCGGCAGGGCAAGCGAGCGGCTGGAACGCTCGATTTCGCTCAGGGCGCTGCGCAGCTCGCGAGCAGCCACGTCCGTCGCTCCCTGCACGCGAAGCACACTCGCCCATCCCGCGTGCAAATGCCACGCGATCTCCGGCGCGGTGTGGTCGCCGAGCCGGTCGAGCGCCGCGCGATACAGCGAATCCGCTGCGATTGGTGCACCCGCATGCGTCTCGAGTGCGGCCCATTCACCGAGCGCGGCGGCGGCAGCCACCGGATCGCCACTGCGAGTAAGGTCCGCGGCCGCGCGCGCCAGGTGGCCTCGGGCCGCCGTGGTATCACCGCGCGCCAGGACCGCTCGCCCCAACGACACTCGAGTCAGCGCCGCAGCGCGCGAGTTTCCCGCTCCGAGCTGGGTGCGCAGCGCGGTTTGGAGCAGCGACTGCGCGTGGACCGCATCGTCCCGCGCCAGCAGCAACAGTGCCCGCCCTTCCTGCGCCTCGGCCTCGCCCGCGGGATCCGCCGCCAGTCGGTAGAGAGCCTCCGCGCGCGCGTACAGCCGTTGGGCCTCGGCCAGGGTGTTCAACTGCACGGCAAGGTCGGCACGCGCGAGCGCGATGCCGGCCCGTGCCGCGGGCGGCGCGCGGGTCGAATCGGCGCGGCGCTGCGCGCGACTCAGCTCGTCTCGCGCGCCCTGGAGATCACCCGCCGCCGCGAGCGCGCCCGCAAGGTCGCGCCGGACGGCAAGCTCCTCCGCCACCGGCCCGGTTCGTTCGTAGATCGCCAGCGCTTCGCGCAGGGCGACGCGGGCCGCGGGATAGTCACCGCGCCGGAGCTCGAGCTGACCGAGCCCGTGGAGCGCGACTGCGACATCGGCCCACATCTCATGCGCCCGCCACGTGGCGAGCGCGTCGTGGTACAGCACTTCGGCGCGTGCGAAGTCACCGGCGAGACTCGCGAGACCGGCAAGGTTGAGCAGGTTCGTTGCAGCCACCTCATCGCGACCATCGTGACGATTCAGCGCCAAGGCGGTGTCGAACTGCCGCCGTGCCTCGTCGAAATCGCCGAGCCGCTGCGCCAGCAGACCCAGATTGTTGTGGTCGGCGGCGGTGCCCCGTGTATCGCCGATACGGTCGCGGAGCGCGAGCGAGGTCGCGTAATAGTCGCGCGCACTCGCCAGGTCGCCACGGTCTTCCTGAACGCCGGCGAGCGCGCCCACCGCGTTGGCCTCGACCCGCAGGTCGCCGATCGCCGCCGCGACAGTGCGCGCCCGCTCGAGGTAGCCGCTCGCACTGTCGAGCTGCCCGTCCTCGAGCAGCCCTGCCCCGATGTTGCCCATTAGCGCTGCCATCCCCGCCGAATCGCCGTTCGATGTCGCGCGGGTGAGCGCGCGTTGCCACACCACGACCGCGGCGCGCGGGCCATCGCGTCCGAACGCCTTGATGCCCTCGCGACGCATGCTGTCCACTGCGACCTTCGCCGCCCGGCGCGGCGGTGGCCACGCCGAAAAGCGTGCGACCTCACGCACCAGAAACGAGTCGCGCCAGGCGACCGCGTACGCCGCGGCGATTTTCCCCGCCGCATCGAGTTCGCCACGCCGCAGCGACTCGTTGACCGCATCCCGCACGGCCAGCGGCTGCGCGCGCACTTCGAGGACGAGGGAGGACGGAGGCAAGCTGACGGCAAGCAGTCGAAGAGAATCGGAACCAGGCGATTGCAGGACAGCGAGTAGGCACGCAATCCCGACGAACATCACCGCCGCCGCGCTCCCGCCACCCTAAACTCGGCCAACTCTGACGTCGCCCAGCGATCAAAGCCGGTGCGCGCGTCAACCTTCCAGAGATATGCCGCGCCGGGCATTAGCGCGACCGAATCCGGGAAGAGGACGATCGTGTCGGATACCTCGGTGGCGTACATCACGCGTCCGGTCGCGTCAAACACCGTCACGCGGTATCGGTCTGCGCCGGCGACCGGGCTCCAGCGGAGCTCGCTCACGGCGGCCACGGCCCCAACCGGCGAGCGAGGAACTGGTGTGCTTGCGGGTGGCTGCGGTGGCGGTCCCCGGTGTCCAGGCGATCGGTCATCCGCTGGCGACCAGAGCAGCAGCAGAAGGACCGCGGCCGCGGCAAGCGGTACGGCGATGCGGTACCGACGCCAGTTGGGAGCAACGGAGAGCTCCTGGACGACCGCTGGATCCGCCAGCGCGCGGGCAACGGACGCGACCGCGTCACGACACCGTGGGCACGAGGAGACGTGCGGGAGGACGCTGTCGCGCAGCTCGGGCACGAGCGATCCGTCCGCGAACGCGGCGATCATATCGTCCTGCAGGCAGTCAGAAGTCAACGTTTCAGATCGCACACGGGTATCGAGCACGCGCCTCAGCTCCTCAAAGGATTCGTCAAGCATGAGACGGTCATGAGGCTCCCTACTGCTCACAGATCCTCCCGCCGCACGCCGACACGCTCCAGCTCCTCGCGCACGGTTGCCAGTGCCCGGTACGCGCGGTTGTATACCGCTTTCGCGTTCGCCAATCCCAGTACTTTGGCGACTGTGGCCGCGGGACACTCTTCGAGGACGTAGAACTCGACGATCAGACGATCTTCAGGCGCCAGGACGCTGAGCGCCCGTTCCATCAGCTGACTCCGTTCAGCGGCCGCGATGACGCTGGGTTCCGTGGGATCGTCAGGCGGATTCTCTGGCGTCTGTGGCGCGGGAGCGAGGTCGTGTATCACGTGTCCTCGACGGCCCGCGGACACCGCTTGATACGTAGCGCGCAGCTCGCCGAGAAAACCTCGAAACGTGAGCGCGGGCGCTTCGCCGGCGTGGATCGTCTCGTAGGCCTCGATGTGACTGCGCTGGTTCAGAAACACCAGTTCGAAGATCCGCCGGCGGAGCGGCGGCAATCCCTCAGCGACGACGGACAGTCGCTGACGGCCATCGCGGTGGCGAAACCAATCGACGGTGATGTGGCGAACGACGGTGACGAGCCACGTTGTGAAGCGAGCGTGATGGACGGGCTGTTGCACGTAGGAGCGGAGGCGACGCAACTCATCTTGGCGCAACGCCTCACAGACGCGCGCGAAGACATCCATTACGTCGTCATAGTCCTGGGCGTAGTGGCGGATCGCCGAGAAGATCAACCGGCGGTACCGATCCAGAAACAGATCCCATGCCGCGTCGAACTGCGATCGCTCGAGCTCGGCCTGCCAAGGTTCCATAACCGCCTCGAAGACGCGAGGGCGGATATAGCTGCGGATGTTGCTTAATGCAACCGGTGGGAACGTCATCGGGGTCGCCTGGGCATGCGCGACCCCGTTGAACGGACGGCAGGCGCCCGATTGCTCGGATTACGCGGAGACTACGGCATCGCCGCTCTTGCCGTGGCGGTCGCCGGCAGATTCTCCTCCACAAACCTGGTGAGCAGCGTGTACAGATGCTGCCGCGTCGCTCCGCCCGTAATCGAGTGCGTCCGGTTCGGATACACCATTAAGGAGAAGGGCCGGTTCGCAGCTACCAGTGCATTCACCATGGCTTCGGTGTTCTGGAAATGCACATTGTCATCACCCGACCCGTGCACGATCAGCAGCCGGCCCTTCAAGTTCTTGGCATACGTGAGCGGTGAGCCCTTGTCGTACCCGGCGGCATTGTCCTGCGGCAGGCCGTTGTAGCGCTCGGTGTAAATCGTGTCGTAGTACTTCCAGTGCGTCACCGGCGCCACCGCGATCGCCATCCGATACACGTCGGGCGCCTGGGTGATCACGTTCAGCGACATGAATCCACCATAGCTCCAGCCCCAGATGCCAATCCGCGTGGAGTCGACGAACGGCAGCCGGCCCACGGCGCGGGCGGCGGCCGCCTGATCGCGTGTCTCGACGACGCCCATCTGCTTATAGATGATCTTGCGCCACGCCCGCCCGCGCGCGCCGGTGCCGCGGTTGTCCACGCTCGCCACGATGTAGCCGCGCTGCGCAAGCATCTGGTACCAGAGATAGTTTTGCCCGCCCCACGCATCGGTGACGGTTTGTGATCCCGGTCCGCCGTAGACGAAGAAGAGCACCGGATAGCGAGTCGTCGAATCGAAACCCGGCGGCTTGATGAACCACCCGTTGAGCTTCACACCCTCGCCGATGTCCACCTGGCGGAATTCAGTCGCGCCGAGGCGCAGGCTCTGGACTTTGGCCTTGAGCGCGGCGTTGTCGACGAGCGTGCGCAGCATGCGATGCTCGGGCAGGCTTACGATCGAGACCACCGGCGGCATGCCGAAGCGCGAGTAGCTGTGCACCGCGAGGCGCCCACTCGGCGCGATGTTGTAGCTGTGCGTTCCAGGCTCCGACCCCGGCGACACACGCTGCGGCGCGAGCTCGGGCTTCGCATAGTTCACGCGGTACAGATACCGCTGCGTGGGATTGTCGGGCGATGCGATGTAGTAGACGCTCGTACTGGCCGTGTCGACGCGCAGCACGCCGAGCACGTCGAATTCACCAGAGGTGAGCGCGCGCGGCGTCCCACCGGCGCGCGGAATGAGATACAGGTGGCTCCACCCGCTCCGCTCGGAGAGCCACAGGATGTCGCGGCCGCCGTTGACGAAGCGCAGCTGGTCGAACTGCTCGACCCACGCGCTGTCGCGCTCGCTAAACAGCGTGCGCACTTGGCCCGTCTGGGCGTCCGCCAGCATCACGTCGAGGGTGTCCTGCAGCCGATTCAGGTGCTGAATGATCAGCTCCTTGCTGCCCGCGTTCTTCGCGGCCGGCGCCCACTCCATGCGCGCGATGTAACTGTTGCGCGGATCGCCCGGCACTTTCATCCAGCGGGTCTCCCCACCGGCGGCGCTCACCACGCCGACGCGACTCGCGGAATTGGTCTGCCCCGCTTTCGGATACTGCACCGGGACCATATAGGCGTACAACGAATCGGTGGTGTCATAGAGGGGGAAGTCGCGCACGCCGCTGGCGTCCAGCTGCCAGTACGCAATCGAGTGGCCGTCGGGATTCCAGCGCCACCCGTCCTGCAAACCGAGCTCTTCTTCGTAAACCCAGTCGAATGTACCGTTGATCGTAGTGCGCGAGCCGTCGGTGGTCAGCTGCGTGATCTTCCCGGTGGCGAGATCCTCGATGTAGATGTTGTTCTCGCCGTACCGGACCCACCCCACGCGTCCGCCGTCAGGGGAGAACTTCGCGAACATGAGCGTCGACGCTGGGCCGGTGCCGCCGAGTTTCTTCAGGGTCCAGCCCGAGAGATCGAGCACCCAGTAGTCGCCGCGCGTGTTGGTGCGCCAGACCTGCTGCGAATTGGTGAAGATGAGGAGCTTGCCGCCGTCGGGGGACCAGCTGTAGTCCTCGATGTCGAGCGGCGTCGAGTCGCCGGGAGGCACGAGCCGCGACGCATGCACCAGCGTCGTACGAAATCCGGACTCGACGTCGTAGCGCACGATGTCGCGGCCCGGCTTGCCGTCCGCCGGACGCTCCAACGTCGTATAGCCGCCATCATTGAGCCACGCGAGCGGACCGAACGAGCCGCCGCGAAGCTCCGGCGAAGCGAAGATGCGGTCGACAGTGAGGAGACTTGAATCATTCGCAGTGCGTTGGGCAGCAGCCGCGGCACTGCCGCACGCGGCGAAAACGGCAACAAGGCAAATCCGACGCAGCATCGTTCGAGACCCGTGTGAAGTGGGACCCGAAGGATAGCTACGGACGAGGTGGTCCGCCCATTCCACCCCGGCGCACGACCTGCGGCTGGGGCAGCGAGTCGAATTTCGCTTGCTGGGCCGGCGTCAGGTTATTCCGGATCGCGGCAACCCACTGATCTGCTTCAGCCTGAAACCCTTCCATCTCGGCGCGCACGCTGTCGAACTTGGCGCGCATCTCTGGCGTGGGCTCCTGCCCCGGCGTGAACTGCATCCCCGAGGCCTGGATCTGCTGGCGGATCGCCTGGCGGCGTGCCGCGGCGTCTTTCATGACACCGTTCAGCGCCGTGTAGGGCGGCGTGATCTTGGTGCGCTCCGCAGCGCTCAAGCCGAGCGCCTGGCTGAGCGAGTCGATGGTCATCCAATGGTCGGGCGGCGGCGGGAAGCGGCGGGGGCCGGAAGCGTCCGGCGTTTGGGCCGAGGCGGCGGCCGCGATCAGCATCAAGGTGCCGGTGAGAAACGACAGACGCTTCATGATGAACTCCCCCAAAAGACCACCTTGTTCACTACCGCTCAGAATCCAGGCTTATTCCCTCCCGACTCCTTACGCCCACGACGCAGCATCCGGTCGTGACACATGTGAGCCAGGGCAGTTCGCTGCGGCCCTCCACGTAGATCCACCGCGCCGCCGGTTCGCGGCCGCGGCCTGCGTGCGGGTCGTGGAAGTACAGCACGTCCAGTCTCTTCGCCGGCACCGCGGAATCGACAGGGATCACGATCGCCCGACCGACTGACGTGTCATCGGACCGCGGCAGGCTGTCGATCCAAATGTAGCTGACCCCGACCGGCAGTCCCAGCTTCGCATACGGCCCCTCGGCCGTGATCCGGGCGACGATGCGACCCCGCTCGAGCGCTGGCCACCCGTTCCCCCGCGTCCGCCGCTCGGGCACGAGCGCGGCGATCGGCCCGAGCACATCGCGCCTCGTGATCGGGTCGCGTGTCGTGAGGGGCTGGCGGTCGCCGGCGCCGTGCGGCAGGCTGTCGAATTTCAGACGCCCCGCGTACTCCAGCACGGCGGCACGTTGTTCAGCGGCCAAGGGATTTGTGATCGAGTCGGGTGGAGCCTCCGTGCCCGTAGCTGGGACTGATGGCGGAGCGCAGGCCGCTGCCAGGACGAAGACCCCAGCGATGCCGGCGGCACATCCGGTCTTGAGAGTCATGAGCCCTCCAGGGGCGTGGGGGAAACCGAGCGTTCCGGCCGCGCGCTATTAGCGTGCGTTCGAGAGCGCCTCCATCCGCGAGATGACAGCTCCGAGATCGGGATCGGCGTTGTGCCACAATGCGAGAACCGCACGGGCCCAGCGGGCTCCACCGCTGCGATCGCCCACGGCCGCCGCGAGATCCGCGCGGAGCGCCATCGCCCGCACCAAGCCCGCTGCTTGCGGAACTTCGTCCACCAGCGCCGATCCAAGCGAACCGATATCGCCGAGCGAACGATCGAGCCGGGAGATCGCGCCGGCCGTGTCGCCGACGGCGGCGAGCAGCCAGGCTTCATGGTACACGTATTGAATGGCCACGTCACCCGCCCGCACGCCCCCCCGAGCCCGGTCCACGGCGGCGATCCCGTCGCGGACGGCGGTCACGTCGCCGCGCGCCAGGGCCGATTGAAGGGACAACAGGTAGTTGCCCCCCGCCGGCCCGTGGTGCGCCTCGCGGAGCCCCATCTGCGGAAAGCTCAGGGTCGCAGCCAGGTGCAATGCCGCGCGTCGCATCGTCGGCTGCTGCGCCGGCGCGACCCACGTACTCACGAGTGTCGTGACCCGACGTTCAAAGGTCGATAAACTCTCGGCTGGCGCACCGGCAGCCGCGTACGCGATGAGCGCTCGCGCAGGTGCTGCCACCGCTGCGGGCAACGTTACGCTTTCGCCCGAGGGGGTAGTGAAAAACTCGGCGTCGGACGCCTCGGCAAGGAGCGCGGCTGCCCGATTGATTCGCCCGTTGAGCGCGGCGACGCCAGCCAGCCGTCTCGCCACCGTTGGGCCGGGATCGGACCACGCGCCGAGCAGCGAATCTCCTAACGATCGAGCCTCGGCAAACCGTTCCAGCTTCACCAGGATTCGTACCTCCGCCACAGCGCGTGTGACCTGAGACAACGAGTCGCCGCCCGCGCCGCCCGCGCCCCCCGCGCGCCGCGCGGCGCGTATCGCCTCGAGCGCGGAACGGTCCGGTGCAGCACCCGCCAGCTCGCCAAGCGCCTCCAACGCCCGGGCATGCGTTTCCAGGGCGTCCGCATCCTGCGGGAAGGCGCGCATCCAGGTCAGCGTGATCGCGCGGAGCGCCTCGCGGTTGTGAGCGAGTGCATCAGGCCCACTCGGCGGGTTTGTGCCTGGGGCTGCTGCAAGAAAGGCGGCCAGATCATGCGGGACAAACGCGAGCGTGTCCGCCACGAGGGCCGGTCGGGCAGCGAAGCGCACCGTGTCTGGCATCAAGGCAAATCCCCCGCGCGCGAGGTGCCCCTCGGCGTAGAACAGTCCCGCCAGCCGAGCGTACGCAACCCCACTGAAGACGCGGTGCACCGACGGGACCAACTCCAAGGCGCGACGATACGCAGCGATCGCGGCTTGCTGGCTCGAGCGGAATGCCCATCCGGATGGGCTCCTGGCGTCGCGAATGACGAGCTTGTCACGCGCCTGGCACTCGCCCAGACCAAACTGGCCGACGAAGTCGTTCGGATCAATCGCCACCAGATGGCGGTAGGCATCGCAGGCATCCGGATAGCGGTTCTGCGCCAAGGCGACGAGGCCGCGCGCAACGTCGCGATCGGTTTCACTGAGGCTGTCGGACGCTGCCAGCGCGCGGGCGGCGTACGCCACCCAATCGGACGCGGGCTGGCCGGTCCATGCGCGTGTCTGGGCGAGCCAAAGGTTGGCCTGCGGAAAATTCGGGTTCACGGCCAGCGCGTCCAGGAACGCCGCTGCTGCGTCCTCCATTTCCCAGCGCTGCAGCGAGGCGTCGCCCCGCGCGTACGCCAGCCAGGCAGTGACCGATCCCGCGCTCTTCGCGGCCTGCACCGCGTGTGGCTGGACGCGGCCCAGCACCAGCGAATCGGTCAGCTCGCGAAACTTGAGATCGATATCGGTGAGCTCGGGGCCCAGCCGAATCGTATGCGACCGCAACAGCGTGCCGCGACCCCGCACGTCGTACAGCGCGCCGCGAATCCCTACCGAATCGCCATCCTGCCACAGCTCGCCCCAGATCAACATGCCGGAGCCGACCGCGCGGGCGATCCGCATCGCCTCGCGCAGATCGGGGAGGCGTTCACCGCGGTGTTGGCGCTCGCTGCTCACGAGAAAGCGGTCGACGGTTTTCACGTCGCTCCAGCGATCCAGCTCTTCGTACAAGCGCAGCTCGCACTGGTCGCCCTTGAAGAGCGTCGGAGCCGCGCCATCGCGGTGGGCGAACGGCACGACCACGTACAGCGACGGGTTCAGTCCCGCACCGAGCACCCTCGGGAGGATCAGCACGCCCGCGAGCGCGGCGAGCGCCGCCACCGCGACGCCGCTGCGCCAGCGCCGTCGCACCCGCTGCAGCCAATGTCGAGATGAGATCTCTTGCGCGGGGACCGCTTTGAGCGCCGCGGCGAATTCCTCGGCGCTGGCAAACCGCTCGCTGGGCGATGCCGCGAGGGCCGTCTGGATCGCCAAGTCGAGCTCCAGCGGAATGCCTCCTCCGGGTCGCTCCGCGGCGACGGAGGGACGCTCAGTCGATGACGCGCGATCGTCGAACGGAGTCCGCCCCGCCAACATCTCGTACAGCACACACGCCAGGCTGAAAACGTCGCTTCGCCCATCCACTTCTGCCCCGCTCGCCTGCTCGGGGCTCATGTACTCGATCGTCCCGACGACGATTCCGGTGCCTGTCATGCGCGCTTCGTTGGCGGCGCTGATCGCGCGCGCGATGCCGAAGTCGCTGACGACGGCATGGCCTGCTTCCAGCAGGATGTTTTCGGGTTTGATGTCGCGATGCACGATGTTCTGCGCATGCGCGTAGGCCAGCGCGTCGGCGACGTCGCGGGCGATCGTGACGGCATCGGCAACCGCCAGGCGCCGGTACCGCACCAGGCGATGGCGGAGGGACTCCCCCTCGACGTAGGGCATCGTGTAGAAGAGCAGCCCATCCGCGACGTCGGAGTCGAACAGGGGCAGGATATGCGGGTGCGCGAGGCCGGCGGCGACCTTGATCTCGCGAAGGAATCGATCAGGGCCGAGCGCGTGGGCGAGATCGGGCCGGAGCACTTTGAGAGCCACCCAGCGCTCGTTGCGAAGGTCGCGGGCGAGATACACCAGCGACATCCCACCACGGCCGATCTCGCGCTCAATCGTGTAGCGACCCGCCAGTGCCGCGGCGAGCCGCGCCTGAAGGTCCTCCACGGGGCATTAGCATACAGCCTCGGTAAGGCCTTGGCTACACGCGGTTTGGCGACTACTTTCCGGGTCCCAAATGCGGGACCTGTCGCTGTCGCGCAGCCAGCTCCTGCTCCTCGCCGGAACGGCCAACCGGCCCCTCGCCGAGGAGATGGCCCAGCATTTGGGACAACCGCTGTGCGCGGTCACGATGCGGCGGTTTGCCGACGGCGAGATCTTCGTAAAAATCGACGAGAATGTGCGCGGGCGGGATGTGTTCATCATCCAGCCCACGAATCCGCCGGCGGAAAACTACATGGAGCTGCTGCTGCTCATGGACGCCGCGCGGCGCGCGAGCGCGGCCCGGATCACGGCGGTGTTGCCGTACTTCGGCTACGCGCGCCAGGACCGCAAGGACCAGCCGCGCGTGGCGATCAGCGCCAAGATGGTGGCGAATCTGATCACGCATGCGGGCGCGGATCGCGTGCTGGGAATGGACTTTCATTCCCACCAGGTGCAGGGCTTCTTCGACATTCCGGTCGACCATCTGTACGCAGCGCCGGTGTTCGTCAGCCACTACCGCACCAAGCAGCTGTATCAACCGGTGGTCGTGGCACCGGACGTGGGATCGGCGAAGATGGCCCGCGGCTTCGCCAAACGGTTGGACGCATCGCTGGCGATCATCGACAAGCGGCGCCCGTCGGCCAACATCGCCGAGGTACTGAACGTCGTCGGAGAAGTCGAGGATAAGGATTGCCTCATTCCCGACGACATGATCGACACCGCCGGGACGATTTCGGAAGCCGCGGCGGCGCTGAAGCGGCTGGGCGCGCGACGGATTTTCGCATTCGCCTCGCACGCGCTGCTGTCGGGACCGGCGGTCGAGCGGCTGCGCGCCTCACCGATCGAAGAAGTGACGGTGACGAACTCGATCCGGATTCCGGAAGAAAAGCAGTTTGAGAAGCTGAAGGTGTTGTCGATCGCGAGTCTGATGGCAAAGGCCATCGGCTACGAACACTCGAACCAATCGGTCAGCTCGTTATTCGACTGACGGCAGATGGCTGAGGGCTGAGCAAATGGCACAAACGGTGACTCTCTCGGCCACGGCGCGAGAGAAGACAGGTAAGGGCGCGGCGCGGCAGGCGCGCTTCAGCAAGCAAGTTCCGGCCGTCATCTACGGCCACGGGCGCGTGACGCAGCCCCTGATGGTCGACGCGCTGGCGCTCGAGAAGGCGCTCACCGGCATCGAGCCCGAGAGCACGCTGATCGAGCTGACTGTGGACGGCAAGATGGCGCGGACGCTGATTCGCGAGATCCAGCGCCATCCGATCCGGCCCGACATCATCCACGTCGATTTCTACGAAATCCAGGCGCATGAGAAGGTCACGCTCAAGGTGCCGGTGCACCTCGTGGGCACGCCCGACGGCGTACGCAACGCGGGCGGCGTTCTCGATCAGGTCACGCGCGAAGTCGAGATCGAAGTGCTGCCCGAGAACATTCCCGATCGCGTCGAGCTGGACGTCAGCGCGCTCAAGATCGGTGACTCGCTGCACGTCTCGGCTCTGACGATTCCCAATGCCGTGATCCTGACCGGGGCCGACCTGACGATCACGACGGTGGTGCCGCCGCGCGCTGAAGAAGTCGCCGCGCCGACGGCCGAAGCCGCGACCGAGGTCGCCGAGCCCGAGCTCATCCGCAAGGTCCGTGAGGGCGAGGAAGGCGAAGAGGGCGAAGCTGCGGCCCCCGGAGCGGCGGGCGCCGCCGAGGAGAAGGGAAAAGCCCCCAAGGCCGAGGAGAAGCCGAAGGGCAAGAAGGAGGAGTAGTTGTTGCGCGCCGTCGTCGGCCTGGGCAATCCGGGTCCGGAATACGCGGCGACGCGCCACAATGCGGGCTTTCTCCTCGCCGACGCCCTCGCGGCTCAGTGGCAGTTTCCTCCCTTCCGTCGCTCGGAACGCGCCCGCGCGACGGAAGGATCGGTCGGCGGCACGCCGGTCCGCATTCTCAAACCCACGACGTTCATGAACCGCAGTGGCGCGGCGCTCGCGTCGCTGCGCGCCGATCCGACGTTCACCCCCGCCCGCGACCTGCTCGTCCTCGTCGATGATTTTCAGATCCCCCTCGGCACGTTCCGGTTTCGGCCGGACGGCTCGGCCGGCGGACACAATGGGCTCAAGAGCATCGAAGGCGCGCTGCAGTCGCAGCAGTACCCGCGCCTGCGTATCGGCGTGGGACCGCTCCCTGAGGGAATCGGCGACTGGGCGGACTACGTCCTCAATCCCTTTGAGCCGGAAGAGCGCGAGCAGGTCGAGTCCCTCATGCCGCAGATGATCGACGCCGTCGAGCAGTGGCTTAAGGCCTGATGCTCCGTCTCGGGATTGTCGGTCTTCCCAACGTCGGCAAGTCGACGCTGTTCAACGCGCTCACGTCCTCCAAGGCGGCGGCCGCGGAGAACTACCCCTTCTGCACCGTCGAGCCGAACGTCGGCGTCGTCGAAGTCCCCGATCCACGGCTCGAGCAGCTCAACGCGATCGTCAAACCCAAGAAGAAGATCCCCGCGGTCGTCGAGTTCGTGGACATCGCGGGGCTCGTGAAAGGCGCGTCGCAGGGCGAAGGCCTGGGCAATCAGTTCCTCTCGCACATCCGTGAAGTCGATGCCGTCGTGCACGTGATTCGCGCCTTCGAGGACCCCGACGTCGTGCACGTCATGGGACCGGTCGACCCGGTGCGCGATCACGACGTGGTCACGAGCGAGCTCGCGCTCGCCGATCTCGCCGTCGTCGAGCGGCGGCTCGACAAGACGCGCAAGTCGGCGCGCGCAGGCGACAAGGAGGCGCAGCTCGAGCTGGTGCTGCTCGATCGCGTCGTCGAGGAGCTCAACGCGGGTCGTGGCGCGCGCGAAGCGGGTGAGAACGCCGACGCGATCAAGTTCCTGCGCACCCTCGGCCTGCTCACCGCGAAACCGATCCTCTACGCCGCCAACGTGAACGAGAACGACCTCGCGGCCGGCGGCGGCAACTGGCTGGACAGGCTGCGCGCCGCGGTTCAGAGCCATCACGAAGAAGCGGAGATCGTCCCCTTCTCCGCCAAATTCGAGTCCGAGCTCGCCGAGCTAGCGGGTGACGAGCGCCAGGAGTATCTCGCGAGCGCGGGCGTCGCGGAGCCCGGACTGGACCGTTTGATTCACGCGGGCTATCGCCTGCTCGGCCTGCAAACCTTCTTCACGGTGGGCGAGAACGAAGTCCGCGCGTGGACGATGCACCGCGGCGAGACGGCCTATGATGCGGCGGGCGAGATCCACTCGGACTTTCAGCGCGGCTTCATCCGCGCCGAGACGGTCGGCTTTGGGGAGTTCGTGAAAGCGGGCAGCTACAAGGCTGCCCGTGAGCAAGGTCTGATTCGCAGTGAAGGTCGCGACTACGTCGTGAAGGACGGCGACATTCTGCTGTTCCGCTTCAACGTCTAGCGCGTCCAGATCCCCACGGAGCCGCAGCGATCTCGCCCGTAGACGGGATCTCGGGCCTCGAAGCTGTACTGTCCGAGCTGCTGCATCGGCGTAGAGAACCCCTGGGCATTCGGCTCCCGATAGATCTCGACCGCCGCGACGATGTCAATCGGGATTCGGTCGAAGTCACGTTCCCAAACCGGCATGCCGTTCACGCTGATCGGTACCGCGCACATGCGCCCGCGGATGAAGCGCGTCGGCACGCAGGTGTAGCTGCGCATGCACCACTGCGAGATGCCCGCGGCCTTGAGCAGTGTGCTGATCCGGGTGGGACGCTGACGGTCGATGTCTTCGCGGGTGAAGAAGCGGCCGTAACCCTTGTACTGGCGGCGCCGTTCATAGAATCCGGCGAGATCGCGCCACAGATCGATGATGCCCGTCTCAACGACGATCGGCGCGAGATCCTTCGCCGCGACGTCGAGCACGATCGCGAGTTTGACCGTCCTGCCTTCGCGGAGATGAAACACGTAGTCCGCGGTCTGCCGCCCGTCATAGGTGACGCGGACGCTTTGATGGCCGGCCGGGAGAGCCACGAGGATAAACACGCCTTCCGCGTCGGTGACGACCGACCTCTCAAGCGCAGGAACCGAAACAACCACGCCCGCAAGCGGCTGACCGTTGTACGCAGAAAGCACATGTCCTGAGATACGCGCAGGCTGATCCGCGGGAGCGTTGGGTGAGACGATCGAAACTACAACAAGCAGGTGAGCAAGTAGGCCCATACCGCCTTCCTAACGGGGCAGCCGCGGTGGCCACACCCTTCCAACAACATAATAGGCCGCCCGTATTCCAGGAGCCATAGCCCTTTTCTACGATCGTGTTTAGGTTTCGCGCTCACATATCCCCTACTCGGCGCCCCATGCACCGCGCCGGGTCATCCAAGGTCCAAAGGGAGGTCGCATGAGTCGTCGGTACGAGACGGTGTACATCTTTGATAGCGCGCTGGACGAGCCGGCAATCACCGAAAAACTGAACCGCTTTCACGCCCTGCTCACCAAAGACGGGAACGGGACGCTGACGAACGTCTCCCACTGGGGCAAGCGGACGATGGCGTTCAAGGTCAAGAAGAAAGACACCGGCTACTACGTCGTCGCCGAATACCAGACAGCGGCGAACCTGCTGCCCGAGTACGAGCGCGCCGTGAAGCTCGATGAAGGGGTGTTGCGCTACCTCATCGTGGAAGCGTCGCGCGAGCAGCCCAAGCCGGTCGTTGCCGCCGGCGTCGCTCCTGAATTGGAAGAGCTGGAAGAGGAGGAAGCGTGAGACGTCCCGCCAAAACCTGTCCCGTGTGCGAATCCGGCGCGCGCGTGCTCGACTACAAGGACGACCGGACGTTGGGCCGCTTCCTCACCGAGCGCGGCAAGATCCTGCCAAGCCGGCTGTCGGGAATGTGCGCGCGCCATCAGCGGCAGCTCGCCACCGCGATCAAGCGCGCGCGCCAGCTGGCGCTGATTCCCTACATCAAGGGGCACACCGCGTAGCGTGAGCGCGCAACGGTCCTGGTGGCGCTTGCTGGTGGCCACGCTCGCGTTCGTCCTGTGGGCGCATCCGAGTCTGGTTGGTCTGCCGTGCGCGGCGCTCCTGCTGATCGCGCCGGCGAGCGCACCCCCCACCTCGCCCGATCGTCCGGGTACGAGACCGTCGTTGCCACTGGCCGGCACGATCGGTTTGCTCAGCCTCGCGCTGCTGTGGTTGACCGTGGCAGGCGGCGGGCGAGTGGCGGCGGTGATGAGCGCGTACATCCTCCTTGTGACTGCGGCATTCGCGTCACTGGTGCTGCTCAAACCGGAGCCGATTCTCAAGCGGGCGCTGCGCTCGATTCTGCTCGGCGGTCTCGCCACCGCGCTGTTGATCCAGATCGTGTGGGGAACGGAAGGGTGGGGCGCGATCAGCTGGGAGGTCACACGGGACGCGGGCTATACGTTCCGCTGGGCGGTCGAGGTTAGCCCGCCCGGGTGGACCGACGCGATGTTCGCGGTCTACGAGCCGATGGTGCGGTTCGTGAGTCTCACCTGGCCCGGCATGCTGGCGCTGCAAACGCTTGCCGGCCTGGCGCTCGCCTGGCAGCTGCATCTGCGATTGACCTCGCTGCCGCTCGGCGCGCCACTCGCGCGCTTCAAGGATTTTGCCATCGGCGACGGCTGGGTCTGGGGCATCGTCGCGTGGATCGCGGTGCTGATTCTGCCCGTGTCGAGCGCGCTGCACGTGGCGGGCGCCAACCTCGGCCTGATCGCCGGCGCGCTGTACGTGCTGCGCGGCGCCGCGATCGTCATGACATTCGCCGAGGCCTTCGGCATCTCGAGCGTGACGCTGGTGATCTTTGCGGCGGCCGCGGCTGCTCTCGCGGTCCCGATGCTGTTCGTTCTGCCCGGGCTCTGCACGCTCGGGATTACCGATACCTGGTATCAGTACCGCCGGCGGCTCGCCGACGCCCAACATAACCTGAGGAAGTAAGGACGATGGAAATCATTCTGCGCGCAGACGTGCAACATCTGGGGAAGATCGGGGAAATCGTGAAGGTGAAGGACGGGTACGCCCGCAACTACCTCCTCCCCAAGGGCCTCGCCTACCCGGCGACCGAGGCGAACAAGAAGAAGATCGCCTATGAGGGCGAGCGCCTCGCCAAGCAGCACGCGAGCGAGAAATCGGCGGCGGAGACCGAGGCCACCAAGCTCGCCGATGTGCAGCTCACGTTCGCCGTCAAGGTCGGCGAAGAAGACAAGCTCTACGGCTCGATCACGGCAAGCGACATCCAGCGCAAGCTCGAGGAGCTCGGCATCCACGTCGACAAACGCAAGATCGACCTGCACGAGCCGATCCGGGAGCTGGGCGATTTCCAGGTCGGCATCAAGATTCACCCCGAGGTACGGCCCGAAGTGCGGGTCACGGTGGTGAAGGAGTAGCAACGACCCACTCCATCGCCATCAGCTACGTCGACGGGCACCGGTTCCGTCGCTCGCTGCTCGCGGCGGCCGATTGGGTGGCGGCGGGCCGTGACGAGCTGAATCGCATCAACGTTTTCCCCGTCCCCGATGGCGACACGGGGACCAACATGTGCCTCACCCTGCGCGCCGTGGCGACCGCCCTGCGCAACCTCGGCGACGGCGGCGCATCGCTCCCCCTTCCCCACGTCGCCGAAACGATGGCCCAGGCCAGCGTCCGCGGCGCGCGCGGCAATTCCGGAATGATGTTGTCGCAGTTCCTGCTCGGATTTCGCGAAGGCATCGGCGAGCGGCTTCGGATCAATGCGCGTGAGCTCGCCGCGGCGATCGGGATCGGGTTCGAGCGCCTGAGCTCGTCGCTCGACGAACCGGTGGAAGGCACGATTCTCACGGTGGCGCGCGAGACCGCCGCGGAGGCGGGCCGCGCCGGCGGCGAGTCCGATCTGCGCGTGTTCATGCGCCGCATCGTGAATCGGGCCGAGCAGGCGTTGCAGCGCACACCGGAGCTGCTCGCCGTGCTCAAGCGCGCGGGGGTGGTGGACGCCGGAGCCAAGGGATTCGTGCGCTTTCTCGACGGCGTCAAACGACTCATCGAAGAGGGTCAGATCGCCGAAGGCGCCGTCGACCGGGGGGGGGCCGGCGAATCGTCGAACGCCGCGGCTCAGACCGAGGTCGAGGCGGATCGCGACTATCGCTACTGCACCGAGCTGATGATCCGGTCTCCCGCCTTGCCCGATCCTGCGACCGTGCGCCAGGCGCTGCGCGCCCACGGCGGCTCGATTGTGGTGCTCGCCACCGGCGACCTGCTCAAAGCGCACGTTCATACCGACGTGCCCGAAGCGGTCTTCCAGCTCGCCGGCACGTGGGGCACGCTCGAGTCCACCAAAGCCGACGACATGCGGGCCCAGCATCAGGCTCTGCAGGCTCGCCGCCCGGTGGCCTTGATAACTGACACCGCCTGCGACTTGCCGGATGAGCTGGTGCTCCAGTACGATGTCGGGCTGGTCCCGATGCAGCTAATCGTGGATGAGCACGCCTACCGGGACCGGCTGGAGCTGACCGCGGCCGAGTTCTTCCGCCGCATGCGGGCCGGGCTGGACGCCAGCACCTCGCAGCCCGCACCCCAGGCCTTTGCGGACGCCTACCAGGACGCCGCGCGTGCGGGCGATCACGTCATTGCCGTTACGGTATCGAGTGCCCTGTCAGGCACACACGCGAACGCCGTGGCGGCCGCGAAGCGATTCGATCCCACCGGGAGCCGTCTCACCGTGGTCGACAGCCGCACCGCCTCCCTGGGACAGGGGCTCATGGTGCTTCGTGGCGTAGAGCTTGCTGCTGCAGGGTGGCAGCCGGGCGCGATCGTGCGGGAGCTCGAGCGCGTTCGGGCCCAATCGGGAGGGTTTTTCACGGTGGACAACTTCGAGCGGCTGGTCCGGTCCGGCCGCGTCGGAAGGGGGCGTGCCTGGCTTGGTACAAAGCTCAACTTGAAGCCGGTAATGAGCCTCACTATAGAAGGAAGGATCGAGCCGGTCGGTCGAGCGCGGGGCCGGGACGCAGCGCGCAAGCGTCTGCTGGAACTGCTCGATCGCGCGCTCACGCCCCGGCCGACAGCCCTGCGTTTTGGGATCGTGCACGGCGATATACCAGAGTTCGCCGACGCGCTGCGCGCCGAGCTGGTGGCGCGCTACCGGCCGATGCAATGCCTGGTGACTCCGATCACACCGGTGATCGCGGCGCACGCCGGTATCGGCGCATGGGGGGTGTTCTATCAGAACGAGGACGGAACAAACCCCGAAACCACGAGCTATGACTAGCGACGGGACCTCCGCAGTGCTCTCTCAAGTCGTTGACGCACTGCTGGATCGCAAGGCGGTGGACCCCGTGGTATTAGACCTGCGTGGGTTATGTGCCGCTACGGACTACTTCGTCATCGTGTCGGGTACCTCCGATGCGCATGTCCGGGGCATGGCTCAGTATCTCGTAAGTGCACTCGCGCCCTCGGGAATCGAGCCGCATCATGTTGAAGGATTGGCGCAGGGACGCTGGGTGCTGCTCGATTATGTCGATTTTGTGGTACATGTGTTTCACCCGGAATTGCGGGATTTTTATCAGCTCGAACGGTTGTGGGGCGACGCCCCTGTCGTCGCCGCTGGCGAAGCCGATGGAACAGGCGCGGAAGGATAGGTCGCTATGCGAGGTCCCATAGCTGGTACCCCGGTGTTCGCGGCGCTGTTGTGCGCTGCACCGCTCCCCCTGGCCGCCCAGTACTTCGGGCAGAACAAAGTCCAGTACCGCGCGTTCGACTTCCAGTCGATCCAGACCGAGCACTTCGACGTCTACTACTACGCTGACGAACGGGGCGGCGCGCTCGACGCGGCGCGCATGGCCGAGCGCGCCTATGCGCGGCTGTCGCGGATCCTCCACCACCAGTTCCAGAGCCGCAAGCCGATCATTCTTTACGCGTCGCAGGCGGACTTCCAGCAAACGAATGTCGTCGATGCGTCGGGCGAAGGACTGGGCGGCGTCACGGAATTCTTCAAACACCGCGCGGTGCTGCCTTTTACCGGCTCGTATGCGGAGTTCGAGCACGTGTTGCAGCACGAGATGGTGCATCAATTCCAGTACGACGTGTACAGCCGCGGCCGTCCCGGCGGGGGCGTGCAAACATTGATGAGTGTAAATCCGCCGCTCTGGTTCATGGAAGGGATGGCGGAGTACCTCTCGCTCGGTCCGATCAACCCCGAGACGGCGATGTGGCTGCGCGACGCCGCGCTCGAGGGACATCTCCCGTCGATCGAAGAGATGACGGCCGACCCTTACATCTTCCCCTACCGCTATGGCCATGCGCTGTGGGCCTACATCGGGGAGAAGTGGGGCGACGACGTCATCGGCGAAATCCTGCAGGCTTCGGTCAGCTCCGGCATCGAGGCCGCCATCAAGCGCGCAACGGGTCGTTCGCTCGAGGATCTCTCCGCCGACTGGCGCGATGCCATTCAGACCACTTTCCTGCCGCAGCTCGGCGATCATTACCGCGCGCGGCGGATCGCGCAACCCTCATTGACCCGCCGCCGCTCACGGGGCCGGATCTTTCTCGCGCCCGCATTGACGCCGGACGGAAAGGACATCGCCTTCTTCGGCGATGAAGGCACGTTCTTCGTCGATCTCTGGCTCGCGGATGCGGAAACCGGCCGCGTCAAACAACGGCTGGTCAAGTCGACGCTCAACAACAATTACGAGAGCCTGCGCTTCATTAATTCCGCGGGCTCATTCTCCCCCGATGGCCGCTACTTCGCGATCGCCGCGAAGCACAAGGATCGCGACGATCTCGTGATCCTCGACGTGAAAAAGGGAAAGGAAGCGAGCCGCATCAGCGTCCCGCTCAACGGTCTGCAGACGCCACGGTGGTCTCCGGACGGCACGCAGCTCGTCTTTACGGGATTCAACAACGGCTTCACCGACCTCTACATCGTGAACCGGGACGGGACCGGGCTGCGGCGACTCACCAACGACAAATTCGCCGACCTGCACCCGTCGTGGTCGCCAAACGGCAACACGATTGCGTTCGTCACCGATCGGGGTCCGGGGACGGACTTCGATGTGCTGCGTTTCGGGAATCTGCGGATCGCGCTGTACCATTTGGAGAGCGGCACGATCGAGCTGCTCGGGAACATGGACGCCGGCAAAAACATCGATCCGGCGTGGTCACCTGACGGACGCTCCATCGCATTCGTCTCCGATCGCAGCGGCATCGCGAACGTGTTCCTCTACGATCTCGAAGACAACCAGATCTATCAGCTGACCAACCTGTTCACCGGCGTTCAGGGGATCACCCCGCTCTCCCCCGTGCTGTCGTGGGCGCGTGAAGCGGACCGCCTGGCCTTCGTCTATTACGAAGACGGCCAGTACAGCGTGTACTCGGTCGACAACCCTCGCTCGCTGCGCCGTCAGCCCTACGAGGGGCCCGCCGCTCGGCCGGTTACCCTGCTCATGGCCGAAGCGCGCGATCCGCTCGGGCCCGGACCGTCTCTGACTCACGCGTTGGGAACGGTCAACGGAATTGGCGGTACCAGCGCGCCGGTATTTTCGGATGGGCATTCAGCCGAAGGGATTGGCTCGTCGATTTACCGCTCTGCGACGGGCTTCCGACCCTCGGCAATCCCGCAGCCCGCCGAGTCATCGGCGGTGCCGCCGACGGTCACCGTGCGGGCGCTGCTCGATTCGGCGACGCTCGCCCTACCGGATACCGGTGAGTTCACGCTCCGGCCTTACCGGATCCGCTTCACGGCCGATTACTACGTGCGGCCGAGCGTCGGCTATCAGCGCGACAACTTCGGTCGCGGCGTGTTCGGCGGCACCGCGGTCGCGCTCTCCGACATCCTCGGCAACCACACGGTGATCCTGGCCGGCGCGATCAACGGCCGGATCAGCGAGGCACAGATCCTCACGCTCTACGCCAATCAATCGCGTCGTACGAACTGGGCCACGGGTTTCTCGCAGGACCCGCTCTACTACTATGGCGGAAGTGCCTGGAGACGAATCCCCGATCCCGACGGCACCGAGGGCGACAGCCTCGACGTGTTCTCGACGCGCATCCGGCGCTTCGTGAGCCGCAGCGTGTTCACCACCGCCTCGTACCCGATGAGCCGGTTCAACCGCATCGAGCTGGGGATGCAGGCCGTCAATGTTGGTGAGGCGACGCTCGACCTGCAGACGAAGTTCGACGCGGTGACCGGTGACTTCGTCGAGCAGTCCCTCATCAGCGGCGGGGGACCGTCCGCAACCTACGTGCAGCCGTCGCTCGCGCACATTCACGACAACACCCTGTTCGGCTACGTCGGTCCGTTCGCAGGATCTCGGTCGCGCTTTTCGATCGCGCCGGCGATCGGCACGTGGCAGTTCATTTCCGGACTGGCCGATTATCGGCGCTACATCTTCGTCAAGCCGCTGACGTTCGCGGTCCGCGGCCTGGTGATGGGGCGCTACGGACGCGACGCCGATCGCTTCCCCATCTTCCTCGGCAACCCGGAGCTGATTCGCGGATACACCTCCGGATCTTTCCGCAGTCACGAGTGCGTCGTGAATCCGGGCACGAGTATCCAGAGTGGATGCGCGCAGCTCGATCAGCTGATCGGCTCGAAGATCGCGGTGATGAACCTGGAGCTGCGCTTCCCACTCGCGCGCAGTCTGGTTCTGGGAATCCTGCCCGTCGGATTGCCGCCCATCGAAGGCGCGATCTTCTACGACGCCGGTGTGGCGTGGTACGATGCCAGCAACTTGAAGTGGAATCGCAGCGCCGTTGAGAGCCCGCTGCTCGTGCGCAAGCCGCTACGGAGCTGGGGTGGGTCGATCCGCGCCAATATCTTCGGCTTGATGATCATGCGGTTTGACCTTGCCAAGCCTTTGGACCGCAGTCTCAAAAAGGCGTATTGGACCGTCAGCCTGGGCCCGACGTTCTAACTCCGCATCGCTAAAACAGTTGCAATGGCCTCGCCGGTTATCTATTTTGTCCGACGAGGCCATTTGCCCATCTCCCGCTTCCTTCTCTTTGCGACGGTAACGCTCTGGGGTTGTGGATCCCAGGCGCCGGCTGCTGCACCACAGCAACAACAATCGCCACAACGAGTTAGCCAGCTCCAGATTCTGGCTCGTATGCCCGGCGCCGCGCTCCGCCTCCCCGCCAAGGGGGGTGCGCCGCAACTCTATCGCCTCCCCCGCATGACCCTGCTGGAAGGAGCGCTGCGGGGCAAACTCCCCGCCGTCGATCGCGTCGTCGGTCTCGACGCCGAATCAGAGTTTCTGTTCGTCACGACCGCCACACACGAGCTCCTCGCGCTCGACCTCGGCAGCGGCCGGCTGGATACGGTCGCGATCAACGTCGCGCAGGCGACCCTCGGCCCCGACGGAACGCTCTACGCCGTCGATGCGCAGCGGCGCGTCGTCTCGCTGTCGCGCCGCACGCGCTTCGCGTGGCCGCAGCCACTCACGGCATTGCCACGTGATCTCTTCGGCGCCACAGACCAGCACCTCGTCGGCGTGATTCCGCAGGATCGCCTGCTCGTCGCCGCCGCCGACCAGCCGCCGACGGTGCGTCCGATCGCGGCGAGCGGCGACGTAGCCGCCTCGCGGTGGGGTGATCTCGTCGCCGTCGCCAGCGATTCGGGGGTGACGTTTTACGATCCGTTGGGACGCCGCGATCCCGCGTTCGTGCGACTCGCCGAGGCGCCGCGCGCGCTCGCGTTTTCGCCGTCCGGACATCGCATTTACGTCGCGCGCCGTAACGCGCCGGGGTTGGCCGTCATCGACCGCTTCGAGCGGAAAGAGCTCGATGGCGTCGCACTTCCGGGATCCGTGGCGGCGCTACGGCTCGATCCCCTCGGTCGCTGGCTGCTGGCGCGCCCCACGATCGGTGACTCGGCGTGGATCGTCGACCTCCCGATCAAGCGGCACACGGGCATTGTGCCGACGTCATGGCATGCCGACCTCCCCGCGATTTCCCCCGACGGGATGCTGATCTTCCGCCGCGACGATGATGTCGTCGCGCTGCGCCCCGACTCGCTGAACGAAGTCGGTCGTGTGAAAAAAGGCGCCGCCGATCTGTGGGTCCTCACGACGTGGCTCCCGCGCGGCGTGCCGGCGGGTCAAGTGAGTGCCGATGCGGTGGCCGCGGACTCCGTGGGAGCGGAGGGTCCGCTCTACGTGCAGGTCTCCACGTCGCAGAATCCGGAATGGTCCGGCCATCTCGCCGACGACCTCAACCGCGCCGGTCTCGCCGCGCGTGTTCTGCCTCCGCAGCACCCTGATGATGGCTATCGCGTCGTGCTCGGTCCGTATCCAACGCGCTCGCAGGCCGAAGCGATCGGCAGGCGCCTCGGACGTCCGTTCTGGATTTACCAACCCGGACAGTGACAACCGCGCGTCAGCTGCCGCTTTCGCGGCTCGGTCACCTGGTTCCGCCGATGCTCGACGGGCAGGCTTTCGTGGCGCTCGTCGCGCTCACGGAAGACCTGCAATGGGCGGCGAAGGCGGCATGGGACATCGCCCGCATTGCGACGCGTGAGGGACGGCGAACCGCGCTCGTGGATCTGAACCTCGAACGCCCGGTGCTGCATGAGATGATCGGGCTCGCGCCCACCGAAGGCATCGTGGATGCGTTCGAGTACGGCGTATCGCTCAATAAGGCGGCCCACGAAGTGACGGGCGTGTTCTTCATTCCCGCGGGTTCCGACACCGCACGCGCACCGGAGGTGTACGCGCATCCGCGCTGGCCGAAGCTGCAGGCGGGCTTCCGGTCCGAGGGCGCGTTGCTGCTGGCGTTTGTCTCACCCTCCGGACTGTCGCAGCTATCGGCCGCGGCGGACGGGGCGTTTGCCCTGGCGCCCGAGGGACTGCCCCCCGGGTTCACTCTGGGCCGCGACATCCCGTTGTTCGGCGTGGTTCGCGACCGGTGGCTGCCGTCCGCGAGCCAGCGCACGTCTCCCACCGCTGTGCCGATGCTCTCCCCCATCGACGCGGAGCCACCGAAGCGCCGGGGCCTGGGGGTCGCAGTCGTAGCGCTGGTGATCGCGGCGCTCGCGGTAGGTGGCTGGGCGCTGCTCGCGCGAGCGCGTGAGGCGCGTGTGGCCAAGCCACACGCCCTGACTGCTCCCACCCCCCCCCGCTCCCGCTACCGCCACCTCAATCCACAAAGCCTGATCAACCGACACCGCCGCCCGTTCAGGACACCCTCGGCTGGACCGTTCAGCTCGCCGCCTACGCGTCGATGGACAAGGCGCTCGCTCATGCCGATCGGCTTGCCGCCGACGCCGGCGTGCCGGCGTTGGTGACGCCGGTGCTCCAGGGCGAGAACGGGCCCGTCTGGTATCGGGTGCAAGCGGGGTCTTATGCCACACGCCCGGCCGCCGCCGAGGCGCGCGGAGAATTGTGGCACCGGGGCGTCGTGAGCGAAGGCATCGGCGATTTGTTGCTTGCGCCGTATTCCTATCATGCGCCCGCGGGCACCTCGCTCAAGTCGTTGCGGCACCGTGGTCTTCCCGCGGTGCGCTGGTCGAACGGCGTGATTCTCCTGGGCGCGTTCGAGGCCCCTGATCAGGCAGCGTTCACACAAGCGGCACTCAAGCGCGCCGGCGTGCGCGCGAACCTACTCCCTCGCATGGGGACACCATGAGACTGAGCAGGCTCGAGCTTTCCGGATTCAAGTCGTTCGCGGGCGGCGTGGAGCTACCCTTCGATCAAGGCGTCAGCGCGATCGTCGGGCCCAACGGCTGCGGCAAGTCGAACATCTCCGACGCCGTGCGCTGGGTGCTGGGAGAGCAGTCGCCCCGGCTCCTGCGCGGCGGCAAGATGGAAGACGTGATCTTCCAGGGCTCGACGGGGCGCCGGCCGGTGAATGTCGCGGAAGTCTCGCTCGTGTTCGACAACTCCGATGGCAGTCTGCCCATCGCGTACCAGGAAGTTGTCGTCACGCGCCGCCTGTCGCGCTCGGGCCAGAGCGACTACCTCCTCAATCGCTCGCCGGTGCGGTTGCGCGATATTCAGGATCTGCTGCGTGGGACGGGACTCGGCGCGGATGCCGCCGTCGTCATGGAAGCCAAAATGATCGAGGCGCTGCTCTCGGAGAAAGCCGAGGAGCGCCGCGCCCTGTTCGAGGAAGCCGCCGGGATCGGGCTCTACCGCGACCGGAAGAAGAGCACGGAGCGCCGGCTCGAAGAGACGGCCGCCGACCTGGCACGACTCGAGGACTTGATCGCCGAGGTCCAGACCCAGGTGCGAAGCCTGGCGCGCCAGCGCGGGCGCGCCGAGCGCTATGGCAAGATGGTGGAAGAACGCTTCGGCATCGCGATGACGCTGGTGCGCCGCGAGCTGGAGGATTTCGATATCTCGCTGGGCGGGCTCGGCGTGCGAGCCCGCGAGCTGGCCGAAACAATCCCGGCGGCGCGCGCGCGGCTCAGCGACGCCGAACATGAGCGCGAAGCGCGCGCGCAGGCGCGGCACACCGCCGAAGCGCGTCGCACGGAGGTCGAGCGGCGTCTGGGCGATTCCAAGCTCGAAGTTGGACGGCTGGAGAGCGATCTCGCGCTCGCCGCCGAGCGGCTCAGCAATGCGCAGCATCGCCGCCAGACGGCAGCGGAGGAGCGTGCCCAGGCCGAACGGCGCGCGGCTCAGGCGGAACGAGAGCATGAAGCGGCCGAGGCGGAGCGCGGCGCGGCCGAGCGCGAGCTCGCCGCCGTCCAGGGCGAGCTGGCGGCGCGGACCGGTGACGAAAACGACGTCCGCGGCCGGCTCACGGCGGAGCGCGCGGCGGTCCGGGAGCTGGAGGAGGCGCTGCAGCATCGCGCCGAGACAGCGCGCGCCCTGGAGCTGGAAGGTGCGGCACTCGACCGCGAGCGCAGTGAGCTGCGCGAACAACTCGCGCTCGCGGCGAGCGAGCGCGATGATCGCGATACGACAGCACGCGAAGCGGCGCGCCAAACGGATGCCGCGGGACAGCGCATGGCGCACGACGCGCAAACCGCGGTGAGAGCGGTCGAGGCCCTGCAACATGCACGTCGGCACGTCGGCACGTTACAGGAGCAGGAAATGAGCGCCCGCTCCGCGCGCCGCCAAGCGGAAGCGGCGCTGGCACACCTGGAGGCTCGGCGGGACGCGCTCAGCGAGCTCGATCGCGAGCATGTGGGCCTCGCCCCCGCCGCCAAGGCCTTGCTCAAGGTGCGCGCCAGGTTCGGCGACGGAACGGTGCTCGGCCCGCTGTCCGATTTCGTCCGGACCAGCCGGCGGGACGCCGAGCTCGCCGAGCGGTTGCTCGGCGAATGGCTGCACGCGGTGCTGGTCAGCGATGCGTCGGTCATCGACGCGATCCGGGCGTGGCATGCCGAAGCGCGTCCCGGCCCGCTGGTGCTGCTGCCCTGCGTGCCGGGCCCGCGCCTCGGTGCGGATGGCCATCCGCTCAAGGACGAGCTCCGCGTCGACGGACCCGCCGCCGCCTGGGTTCGCGCGTTGCTTGCAGGGCACGAAGTGCTGGACACGGGTGCGTTGCGCCGCGCCAACGGAGCCGTGTTCCTCGACAGCAGCACATCGACGGCCGGCGGACCACTGCAGCGTCGCGCCGAGCTCGACGCGCTCGAAAAGGACGTGCGCGAAGCCGGAATCAATCGCGATCGCGCCCGCGTCGGTGAAGAGTCGACGACGGTGGAGCTCGCCATCGCCGAGCGCGCCCTCGCAGCCGCTGCCCATGCGGCCGAACAGGCGCGCCGTGCCGAGCTGGAAGCGGGGGCCGAGAAAGGCGAGGCGGATCGCGGCTTGATTCACGCGCGTCGTCAGGCGGAGGAAACCGCGGCGCAGATGGATCGGCTCACGCGGAGACTGAGGGAAGTCGAGACGCGGCTGCAAACCGTGCACACGGAGCTGCAGGAACGTGAGGTGGAGCGCGTGCGCTCGGCGGAGCAGCTGAGCGCCGAACGGGCAGGGCTCGCTGATCTCGAAGCGCAGCAGGAAGCGGCTCGTGAGCAGCGCGTGCGGTGGCAGGTCGAAGCCGCCCAGGTCGAGGCTCGCCTCGCGGCGGCCACGGAGCGCGCGGGCCGCGCCCACGCAGATGCCACTGCTTCGCGCGAGCAAGCCGCCGCGCGCCGGGATGAGATCGCGCATATCGAAAGCGACAGCACGGAGTTGACGGCCCAGCGGACGCAATGGGACGACACTCTGGAGGAACGCCGCCTGGCAGTGGTCAAACTGGAGACCGCCGCCCGCGAGGCCGAGACGAACGTCGCGATGACCGAGGCCGACCTCGGTCAGGCGGAAGGTGCGCTCGATCAGGCGCGCAAAGCGCTCGCTGCCCTCGGCGAGGAGGAGCATCGCCTCCAGCTCCAGCGGACCGAAGTCGAGGGCCGCAAACGCGGCCTGGTGGAGCGCGTGGAAACGGAGTGGCGCAAGCCGCTCGATACGCTGCTGGCCGAAGCGCCCGAGGTACCGGGCGACCTCGAGTGGCTGCGCCAGGAAAACGACCGGTTGCGTGGCGCGATCGATGCCGTCGGCCCCGTCAACGCGCTCGCCGTCGAGGAGCATGCCGAGGAAACCAAGCGCCTCGAGTTCCTCCAGACGCAGCGTGACGACCTCGTCACCGCCCGCCACTCGCTACAGCAGGCGGCGCGTGAGATCGACCAGACGGCCAAGGCACTGTTCCTCGAATCATTCGGCAAAGTCCGCGACCATTTCCGCTCGGTCTTCCAAACCTTGTTCGGCGGTGGCGAGTGCGACGTGCGCCTCGCGAACGAAGACGAGCCACTGGAAAGCGAAATCGAGATTCACGCGGCGCCGCGCGGGAAACGTACGCAACGGATCCATCTGCTGTCGTCGGGAGAGCGCACGCTCGTGGCGGTCTCGCTGCTCTTCGCGATCTTTCTCGCCAAGCCGAGCCCATTCTGCCTGCTCGACGAAGTGGACGCGCCCCTCGACGACGCCAACGTCGGCCGCTATGTGCGGCTGCTGGCGGAATTCAAGGACCAAACGCAGTTCATCGTCATCACGCACAACCCGCGCACGATGCAGGCGGCCGACGCGGTCTACGGCGTGACGATGCAGGAGCCGGGCGTCTCGACCATCGTGGGCGTGCGGCTGGGCCACATGGAGCCCGTGTAGCACCTTTCCCCCGTCCCCCTTCCCTCGTCCCGGTAGTTATGCGTCGGCTGTTCTGGCTCATGCTCCTGCCCGCTGGCCTCGCGGCGCAGCGGCCGGCGGTCTCTCCGGTGCTGCCGCGTGTCTGGCAGCGCGCTCAGGACACGACGCTTTCCGCCTGGTTGTTCCTCCGCCCCAACGCGTCGCTCGTCACCGTCAGTGACCGCGTCGCCGCACTGGGGGGGGGCGTCCGCGTGCGGGTGCGGAGTCGCTGGCTCCACGCCATCAGCGTCGATGCCCCGGCGAGCGTGCTTCGGACTCTCGCGCAAGATCGCGACCTGCGCCGCATTCAGCCGCTGGGCCGGTTTCGGCTCCGTCCACCGCTGTCCCCCCGCCATCCTATCGAGGGAGCGCCGCCGATCGTCCTTAACCCGGCGGCACCCGGCGATACGTGCGGTGTCACGCCCGGTGATGATCCTGTGCTCGGTCCATCCGAGATGCCGTATCGCCTGCTCCATCTGCGCCCGCTCACCGATCAGGGCGTGAACGGCACCGGCGTTCGCATCGGAATCTTCGACACCGGGTTCGATACGCAGAACCCGGCATTCAGCGGCATCACCGTGACGGCGCAGTATGACTTCGTGTATCAGGACAGCGTGGTCCGGAATCAGTCAACCGAGGACACGTTCTACGGCGCCGCATTTCATGGCACCGCGGTGTGGTCATTGTTCGCCGGGGATGTACCGGGCCGGCTGCGCGGCATCGCGCGCGGCGCGACCTATCTGCTGGCCAAGACCGAAGACGTGCGCACCGAAACGCGCGTTGAAGAAGACAACTATGTCGCCGCCCTGGAATGGGCCGACTCGATCGGCGTCGACATCGTCTCCTCGAGCCTGGCGTATCTCATCTTCGACAACGGATTCAGTTACAGCCCATCACAACTGAATGGAGACGTCGCCGTCACTACCGTCGCCGCCGACATTGCCGCCGGACGCGGCATCCTGGTCGTGACGGCTGCGAGCAATAATGGGCCGGCGTACCGCACGATCTGGACGCCCGCCGATGGAGATTCGGTGCTCGCGATCGGCGCCGAAGATTCACTCGGCACCATCGCGTTCTTTTCGTCACGCGGGCCGACTGCCGACGGCCGGATCAAACCCGACTTTACCGCACCCGGAGTCGCAGTATGCGCGGTGACGGACATCGGCCAGGTGGACCGTCTGGATGGGACCTCGTTTGCAACGCCGCTGTTCGCGGCCAGCGCCGCGCTCCTCAAGCAGCTGCAACCCACGCTCACACCGATCGGCATGCGCACCGCGCTCCGCACTGTGGCTAGCAATCGGGCCACACCCGACACGACTCACGGCTGGGGGCGGCCCGACTTCGCCGCAGCCGCCGTCTTCCCGATTGGCGTCACCGCAATCACTCCGCTTCCCTCGAGCGGCACGCTGACGACTGTCACGCCAACCTTCGCGTGGAGCGTCGGATCCGTTCCGGCCTCCGCGCAGCCCGTCACCTACCGGCTGCGCGTCGCCGGCGACAGCGCGCTCACGGCGCCGCTGATCGATACGGTGTTGGCCGTCGACACATTCGCCTTGCAGCGAGCGCTCAAGCCGGGGTCTCTGTTCTGGCAGGTCGATGCGACCGCGGCGACGGGAGAGCACGCGACAACCGGGATCGTCGGGCCAATTCCCGTGCCCTCGTGGGCGACGCTGACCGCGCTCAACAACCCCGCCGGCTCGGTCAGCAACACTCCGCAGCCGACCTTCACCTGGACGTCGCCGTCGGTGCCATCGCCACCCGGCCCGTTCACGTACGATCTGGGCGTGCAGCGAGTCTCCAACGGTGTCTTCGTCTTCGCGGTTGTCGGATTGCGTGATACGACCTTCACGCTGTCGCAACCGCTCGAGCTGAACACGACCTACCGCTGGGAGCTGATCATTCACGCGGGCAGCGATACCACGCGGGTCCGGAGCCAGGGTCTGTTTCTGGTCGCAGACGGTGGGCTTCCGACCGCAACGCTGCTCTATCAGAACTTTCCCAACCCCTTCCCCGCCAACGGTCGCGATGCGACGTGTCTCTGGTTCGACGTCGCCACGACGGGGACCGTGGAGCTCGATATCGTCGACTTGCGCGGCAACCCGGTGCGCCGCTTCGTGCCAGGGCCGGACTTTCCCGCTATCCTGGACGCCGGCCGCTACGGCCGCGGCACGGGCAGCAGCTCATCGGGCATCTGCGATTCGCGGCTCATGTGGGACGGTCGGGCCGACGATGGACACCTGTTGCCTGCGGGCGTGTATCTCGCCAAGCTCAAGGCACCAGGCTTGCTCGTGTTCAAACGCATCGTCTTTCGGGGAAAGTGAGTATGGAACTCGTCACCGTCGGCACCGGCACCGTCGCGCCATCCGCCCGCCGCACCAGCCCCTGCCACTGGGTATCGCGCGGGGATCTTCGCGTGCTGCTCGACTGCGGCGCCGGCTCGCTGCATCGCCTGGCGGAGTTCGGATTGCCGTGGCAGCAGGTGAGCCACGTGATTCTCTCACACTTCCATCCGGATCATTGGGGTGAGCTGCCGATGCTCGTGTACGCGCTCAAGTACACCACCGAGCCGCCTCGCAAGGATCCGTTCGTGATTCTTGGACCGCCCGGCGTCGTGCAGCTGCTGCGCCGAGTTGCCGAAGGGTACGGCGACTGGCTGCTCGATCCCGGATTCCCCATCGGCATTCTCGACGTCCGCGACGGCGAGCCGTTCCCGCTCAATGCGGACGTGAACCTCGAGACGTTCCCGGTGCCGCATACCGACGAGAGCGTGGCCATCTCGCTCGAATCACCGGAAGGCCGTCTCGTCTACACCGGCGATACCGGTCCCAGCTCCGAGCTGGCCCGCTGGGCGGCCGGGTGCGACCTGTTGCTGGCGGAATGCTCGCTGCCGGAGTCGCGCGCCATGGACACTCACCTCACGCCGGAACGAGCTGGAGACCTGGCCAAGGAGGCGGATGCGCGCCGGTTAGTCTTGACGCACTTCTATCCTCCAGTAGAGAATTCGGACCCGGCCAAGCTCGCCGGCACACGCTTTCGCGGACCGGTCACCGCGGCGAAAGATGGTGACCGCTTCACCATTGGAGACGGGAGACGCAAGTAGTGCTGATCGTGATGCGGCACGGCGCGACGCGCGAGGAAGTCGACAAGGTCATCTCCGTCATCGAGGAGATGGGCTATCAGGCGCAAGCCATGCCCGGCGCACAACGCACGGCGGTCGGTCTCGTCGGCAACGATGGCCGCGTCGATGCGTCGCGCCTCGAGGGACTCCCGGGTGTTCAGGAAGTCATTCACGTTTCTCAGCCCTACAAGCAGGTCAGCCGCGAGTGGAAGAACGAGCCGACCGTCGTGCGCCTCGCGGGAGGTGTCGCGATCGGCGCCAACGACGTCGTCGCGATCGCGGGTCCCTGCTCCGTCGAAAACGAGCGCCAGATCGTCGAAGCGGCACGCCAGGTGAAGGAAGCGGGTGCCGTAGTGCTGCGTGGTGGCGCGTGGAAGCCCCGGTCCTCACCCTACTCGTTCCAGGGACTCGGCAAACCGGGGCTGCGCCTGCTCGCGAAAGCGCGTGACGAAACGGGGCTGCTCATCTGCACCGAGGCGATGGACGAGAGTGGCCTGGGCTGGGTCGCCGAAATGGCCGACATCGTGCAGATCGGGGCGCGCAACATGCAGAACTTCTCGCTGCTCAAAGTCGCCGGGCGCTGCGGCAAACCCGTGCTGCTGAAACGCGGCATCAGCGCCACGGTACAGGAGCTGCTGCTGTCGGCAGAGTATCTGCTGGCCGAGGGGAATCACAACGTGATTCTGTGCGAGCGCGGCGTGCGCAGTTTCGACACCGCGACGCGGAACCTGTTCGACCTCACCGCGATTCCCGTCGTGCACAAGCTGTCGCACCTGCCGATCATCGCCGATCCATCGCACGGCACCGGGCTGCGCGACAAGGTGATTCCGATGGCGCGCGCGGCCGTCGCGGCGGGCGCCGATGGCATCATGGTGGAAGTGCACCCCAACCCCGAAGAGGCGTTGTCCGACGGCGCGCAATCGCTGTTCCCCGATCAGTTCGCTCAGCTGATGCGCGAAGTGCGGATGATCGCGGAGGCCATTGGACGGCGCGTGGCCGAGCCGGCGGCGGTGGGAGCTTGAAGGGCGGTTCGGCGGTTCGGCGGTTCGGCGGTTTGATAGCGTGCGCGGTTTTTCTAACCGCTCAACCGCGTAACCGCCAAACCGCCCAGGACCCTGCCCCCATCCTAGACCACGCCTCACAGTCCTACGATACCGTCCGCACCCTCGAGGCCGATTTCATTCAAATCGTCGACAATCCGATGATCGGCGACCCCGATACCACGCGTGGCAGGCTCTACCAACAGCGTCCGAGCTACTTCGAAATGCGGTTTACGGACCCGAAGAATGATCGGATCGTCGCCGACGGGAAACGGCTCTGGCTGTACACGCCGAGCACGACGCCGGGCCAGGTGATTCGAACGGCCATTCCCTCCACCGGTACGAGCGGTCCGAACCTCATCGGTCAGTTCGTCGAGCACCCACACGAGCGCTACGATGCCCGCTACGTGCGTGCCGACTCTGCACCCGATGGACGTGTGGACGTGATCGCGCTGAAGCCCCGCGCGACGGACCTACCCTACACTGCGGCGACTGTGTGGGTTGCGAAGCAAGACGGGTTGGTACGGCGCATCGAAATCGTGGAAACGAGCGGTCAAACCCGCACGGTCATCCTGCGCCGTCTCGTGGTCAATCGCCCGATCTCGAGCCGTGAGTTCACGTTCTCCCCGCCGGCCGGAACACGGGTGGTAGATCAGTAGCGAGCGCCGCGGCGACTTTCTCGGCAGTCTGCTCGTCCATTCCCTGTTTTTGCGCCAGCTCGAGCGCGGCGCGTCCGAGCGCACGGTACAGTTTGGCATCGTCGAGCGTCAACGATTCGAGGTGGCGCACGATGGTCGCGGTATCGCCGCGGACGACCGGGCCGGTCAGCGCCTCGCGCGGCTCGTAGCGGGTGAGGTTCTCGAAGGTTCCCTCGACTAAGGGGCGCAGCGCCGCCCACGCATCAGCGTCAGACAGGCCGGCGTGCCGCAGCAACCGCTGCGCGACCGCCTCGACGACCACGAGGTAGTTCGACGCAAAAACGGCCCCCGCGTGATAAATCGCTTTCGACTTGGTGGCGATGCGAAAGGGCCGCATTCCGAGATCCCGCGCGATTTGCTCCCCCGTCTCGACGGCCCGTGGCATCCCCTCGACCGCTGCCCACGCGCCTTTAAGGCGCTGCGGGGTTTGCTCCGGCTCGACGATGGTTTGCAGGGGATGCAGCGAGCCGAGGGCAGCGCGGCTGCCGACGAGCGCACCAAGCGCTTCCTGGCCCTGGGCGCCGGACAAATGGAGAACGACATGGTGCTCCCTGATCGCGCGCGTGCGCGCCAGTGATTCGGCCAGCGGTTTGATGGCGTCGTCGCGCACGGCGAGGATGACGACGGTTGTGTCACCGATCCAGGGAGGGGGCGTGTTGCCGTCACCCACGGTGAGGGTGAGCGGCGGAGCAACAGCTTTCTTTTTGCGCCCGTGGAGGGAGACGGAATAGCCCGCTTGGGCAAGCGCCAGCGCCAGTCCAACTCCCGCGCGACCGGACCCGATGAGCCCGATCGCGCCGGGAGACTGTTTGGTCACCGATTATGGACCGTCGACGGAGTGGCTTGCGTGTTCGCCAGCGCCAGGAGATCCTGCGGCGACTTGGCCCGGTCGGCCAGCGTCAGCGCGCGTTGCACCTGCTGGTCATCCGACATGCGGCGCCGGAACTCCGCCGAGCGTCCGAACACATACCGCGCGGCCTCGTAGCCGAGCTCCTGCGTAATCAGCGAGCGTCCTCCTGCTATGACAGAGTCCGGAAGCTCCGCCCCTTTTGCGCGGACCCGGCGGATGATCTCATCGACCATCGCGTCGGTGACCGTGAAATTCGGGTTCGACAACCGCTTCCCCTCTTTGAGCTCCAGCGCATAACCGGCGAGCGCATCGCGGTAAATCGGCGCTTTATCGCCCAGCGCACGGATGAAACTACGCTCGGCGGTCGTGAACGTGTCCGGGACCACGTAGAGGTCGGGCCGAATGCCGCCGCCGCCGTACACGGTGCGACCGGCATCGGTATGGAAGATCGCCGTCGAGTCGGGCTTCGTATCCTGGCCCCGCTGCGCCGCGATGACCTGCGCCTCCTGCTCGGCTTCGGTGCGAGTCACACGCTGAATCGTGCGGCCACTCGGCGTATACCAGCGGGCCGTCGTCAGCTTGAGTCCGGTCTCAGGCGTCAGCCGCCAGAACGACTGGACCAATCCCTTCCCGAACGTCGGCGTCCCGAGCACCACGGCACGGTCATGATCCTGCAGCGCCCCCGAGATGATCTCGGCCGCGCTCGCCGTGCCGCCATTCACGATGACGACCACGGGAAGGTGAGGCCACTGCTGCGGCTTCGAATCGCTGAACTCGTGCGACGAGCCGGGGGCGCGACCACGCGTCTCGACGATCGCCTTGCCGGGATCGAGGAAGAGATCGGACACCGCTACGCCCTGGTCGAGCAATCCGCCCGGGTTGTTCCGCAGGTCCCAGATCATCGACTTCATGCCCTGCTTGAGCAGGGTGTCGACCGCCTGCGCGACTTCCCGCGTCGAATTCTCGCTCACGGGGTTGAGCGAGATATACCCGACGTGATCATTCAACATCATCGCGATCTGCACGGAGCGGATGTGAATGGTGGCGCGCGTCAGCTTGAACTTGATCGGCTGATCGATGCCCAGACGCCGAATCGTCAGGTCAGCCGTCGAGCCCGCCGGACCGCGCAGCTCCTTCACGGCCTGATCCTGCTTCCATCCTTCGGTGGAACGGCCGTCGAGCTCGATGATACGATCGCCCGTCTGAATGCCGGCCCGCTCGGCCGGCGTTTCGGGCAGCGGTGCGACCACGGTGATCCAGCCATCGCGCACGTCGATCTGAATGCCGAGCCCGGAATAATTGCCGGTCGTCGCTTCGGAGAGCTGGCGGAAGTCCTCGGGCTTCAGGAACACGGAGTACGGATCGCCCAGCTGATCGAGCATGCCGTCGATCGCCATCTGATACAGCTGGCGTTCGTCCAGCGAGTCGACGTAGTAGTCGGCGACGTGCGCGAGGACGTCGTCGAACAGCCGCGCCTGCTGATAGACCGACCCGGCCGGCTCCGTGCCGCGCTGCAGGAGCCAACCACCGCTGACGAGTGCGGCCAATGCGACGACGGCGACCAGGGACCCTTTGTGACGAATCATGCAGTGCCTCTCATTGATAGAGCGCCACCGGTGACCGCGGCCACCTCGCGCCACGCCGCTTCCTGAACGGCCTTCTTGGACTGACTAGCATCAATATGAACAATTCCGGGTCCGGACGCCCTACGGTAGGCCTCACGCACCCGTGTGTGAAACGTGTCATTCTCCCGCTCGATGCGGTCCTGGGCCTTGCCGGCGGCCTTCTGACGCTCGCGACCGACGCTGACCGGCACGTCGAGGACCAGCGTCACATCGGGCGACAGGCCTCCGGTGGCGATCCGGAGGGCCGCTTCGACGTCATCCCGTGACAGTCCGCGACCGGCCACCTGATACGCCATCGTCGACAGCCCGAAGCGGTCCGCAACGACGATCTGCCCTGCCGCCAAAGCCGGGCGGATCACCCGCTCCACCAGGTCGGCCCGTGCCGCGAGAAACAGGAACAGCTCGGCAGCGTACGCCCGATCGTGGCGCGATTTCAGCGCCAGTTTGCGCGCCGCTTCGGCGATCGGCGTCCCCCCCGGCTCACGGACCGTCACCACGTCCCGGCCTTCAGCACGCAGCGTCGTCCCGAGCCAGCGGACCAGCGTCGACTTGCCGGCGCCTTCGGGACCCTCGACGACGATGAACGTCATCCGAGCGTGATGATGGGGCTCGCGGCGCCCTTCTTGATGCCCTCATAAATGCGGGCATTGATGCGCGCCATCAGCTTTTCGAAATTCGCCTGCGCCGCCACCATTTGCTGATACACCGAGTTCCCCTGCACGCTCTGGAGCGCGGTGTCATACTGCTCGACCTGCTCCTTCGTCGGTTCTTTCCCCTGCTGGGCAACTCGCTCGATCTCCTGCGCTAGGCGCTCCGCATCGGCGAGGACCTTTTGCACTCCCTGGTCGTCGCGCAGCGCTTCCGTTGCACGACGCAACGCCTTGTACTCCTCGGTCTGACCGAGCACGCGCCCCAGATCTTCAGCCTTCTCTTCGAGCACTAATCCTCCTTGATGGAAAGCGCGTACCGCGGACAGTTGAACACATCCTTCTGAATCTCAACGCTCCAGCCAAATTCTCGACCAAGCTCCCGTACCGCATCCGCTCGCCGTTCGTCGATTTCGATGGCCAGCAGGCCAGCGGGCTCGAGCAACGTTCTGGCACCCGCGAAGAGGCCGCGCGTGGCATCGAGTCCATCGGCGCCGCTCACCAGCGCCTCACGGGGCTCGAACGCGGCGACCGATGCATCCAGATCGGCGTACTCGGCGATCGAGACGTACGGCGGATTCGACACAATCACGCGATACCGCTCCACCAGGGGATCGAGCAGGTTCCCCTCGCGGATCTCGACCGGGGTCGGCGGATTGATGCGGGCCACGTTCTCGCGCGCGAGCGCGGCTGCGGCCGGGGACTGCTCGACCGCGACCACTTTCTCGAATCGCCCCTCGACCGCCAGCGCTAAGGCGATGCAGCCCGAGCCCGTGCCGATGTCGGCGACGAGGCCGCTGGAGGATCGCGTCAGGATCAAATCGACCAGTCCCTCGGTTTCGGGCCTTGGGATAAGAGCACGTGGATCGATTTTCAGATCGAGCGTGCGAAATCCGACGTGGCCAACGACGTAGGCGAACGGCATACCGCGCTTTCGCTCCTCCACCGCTTTCCAAAAGCGTTCTGTCAGGTCCGGCGCGGCGTCGGCGTCCCGTCTCAGCCACACTTCAGCCGGTGTGAGACCGGCAACCGCTGCCCATAGGGCGGTGGCGTCGCCATCGGGTAGCGAGCCCGACGCCCTCGCCAGCTCGTCGGTGATGCGGCGGAGGACGCGGACTTCAGGCACTCATCCGCTCCTTTTCCTGCGCCTGCTTCAACGCGCCGATCAACTCGTCGAGGCGCCCATCCATCACCTGATCGATGTTATGCGTCGTGAAGTGAATGCGATGATCGGTCACGCGGTTTTGCGGAAAGTTGTACGTGCGCACCTTCTGCGAGCGGTCGCCCGTTCCCACCTGCGCCCGCCGGTCGCGCGCGCGCGCCGCCTCCTGCTCGGCGACCATGCGGTCGAGCAGGCGCGACCGCAGGATCTCGAGCGCCTTGATCTTGTTTTGCAGCTGCGATTTCTGATCCTGGCACTTCACTTCGAGGCCTGTCGGCAGATGCGTCACGCGGACCGCGCTGTCGGTCGTGTTGACGCTCTGGCCGCCGGGACCACCCGAGCGAAAGACGTCGATGCGCAGGTCCTTGTCTTCGATCTTGACGTCCACCTCTTCGGCCTCGGGAAGCACGGCGACGGTGGCGGCGGAGGTATGGATGCGGCCCTGTTGTTCCGTGACGGGAACACGCTGCACCCGATGGACCCCCGACTCGTAGCGGAGTGTACCGTATGCCTTGGGACCACGCGCGGCGAAGACCGCCTCCTTCAAACCGCCGAGCGTGCCTTCGGACAGACTGAGGATCTCGACCTTCCAGCCGCGCCGCTCGGAAAAGCGCGTGTACATCCGGAAGAGATCGGCCGCGAATAGGGCTGCCTCGTCCCCGCCGGTACCGGCGCGGACTTCTACGATAGCGTCGCGGTCATCGAAGGGATCGGCGGGCGTGAGCAGCTCGGCCAGCGCGGCGTCGAGGCGGTCGATTTCCGGACGCAGGCGCTCGACATCGATGCGGGCGAGCTGCGACAGCTCGGGATCCTTGTCGGCCAGCACCTCACGAGCCTGGTCCAACTCGATGGCCAGCCGCTCCCGGCGCTGGTGCGCCTGGCGGATGGCGTCGAGCTGCGAGTGCTCGCGTCCGAGTTGCTTGAGTTTGGCCGGGTTCCGCGCGGTATCGGGGTCGGCCAGTTGCCGGGCGACCTCCTCCGCCCGCGCGAGCGCCTGGCGGAGTCGGGCCTCCACGGAGTTAGCTCGCTCCGGCCTTGGTTCCGTACTTCTGGCGGAAGCGTTCCACGCGGCCGGCGGTGTCGAGCAGCTTCTGCTTTCCCGTGAAGAAGGGATGGCATTTGGCGCAGACTTCAACGTGGATCACGGGCATGGTCGAGCGCGTGATGAACGAATTCCCGCACGCGCACTGAACCGTCGCCCGCTGGTATTTGGGGTGAATTCCGGGTTTCACTGCAGTATCCTTGCTGAAATGTCGGACTGAAAGAAGTGCGGAAATATAGCTGGCGCATTAACTTGGGGGCAAGGCTCACCCTCGCGTTCAATTGACACCCAAGGCGCGAGGCCGTAGAGTGTTCGCGTGTCCCCTGCCGACGTGCTGCAAAAGGTCCCGCTTTTCAGCCAGCTCGCCGCCGCCGACATGCAGCGGGTGGTGGAAGTCGCTCGCGACCGTGCCTACCCCAAGAACTCCGTCATTCTGTTTGAGGACGACCCCGGCGACGCCTTGTATGTCGTCGCCAAGGGACAGGTGAAGGTCGTGCTCATCGGCGAGGACGGCAGAGAGGTCATTCTCTCCGTGCTCGGCGAGGGTGAGTTCTTCGGCGAGATGGCGCTCATCGACGACGAGCCGCGTTCGGCTCACGTCATCGCGATGGAGGACTCCACGCTGCTCGTGCTCCGTCGGGAAGATTTCCAGGGCATACTCGAACATTCGCCCGGCATCGCGCTGGCGCTGCTGCGCGAGCTTTCCCGTAGGCTGCGACGCGTGGACGAGAAGGTCGGCAGCCTCGTGCTGCTCGACGTCCATGGCCGCGTCGCGCAGCTGCTGCTCGATCTCGCTGATGAAACAGACGGCCAGCGCATCACTCGCCGTCTCACCCACCACACCATCGCACAGATGATCGGCTCCTCGCGAGAGACGGTGTCGCGTACGATGCGGGAGCTGGTCGATAAAGGAATGATCGATGTCAGTCGCAAGGACATCGTGATTCGCGATCGCGGCGCGCTGGAGCAGGCAGCCGGAAGGTCGTGAGGCGGATCACCGTCTACCTCACTGATTCCCCGTAACTTAGCGCGACATTCCCGTGCCGAAACGCATGGCCTACACAGTGACGTTCTGGGGTACCCGGGGAAGCATTCCCACCCCTGGGCCGACCACCGCGCGCTACGGAGGCAACACGCCATGCGTCGCCGTGGAGGGCGCCGGTGGGCAACTGGTCGTGCTCGACGCCGGCACCGGAATCCGGGCGCTGGGGCTCGAGCTGGTGGCAAGACAGAACGGCGCTGCTCGAGTCGAGATCCTGCTCTCCCACGCGCACTGGGATCACATCCAGGGCCTGCCGCACTTCAAACCATTTTTCTCGCCCGGCAATTCGGTGCGGATCTGGGGATCGCGGCAGGGCACCACGTCCCTCGAAGCGATCCTGCGACAGCAAATGGATCCGGCGGTGTTTCCGGTGCCGCTCGACGCTCTGTCCGCACAGCTGACCGTACAGCAGGTCGATACGACCGACTTCTCGATCGGAGAGTTCCGGGTGCGGACGATCAAGCTGCGCCACCCGGGCACGACATTGGGATTCAGGCTCGCCCCTGCAAAGCCCGGTGGGCCGAGCATGGCGTACGTCACGGATAACGAGTTGGGTGCCGGCGGGCACTACGAGGTGCCGGGCAGCTGGCGCCGTGATTTCGTGACTTTCTTGAAAGACGTGGATCTCCTGATTCACGATGCGATGTACACGCCGAAGGAGCTGGAGCAGCACCGCGGCTGGGGGCACTCGACCTACGAGGAAGCGGTGGCCCTCGCCCAGGATGCGGGCGTCAAGAAGCTGGTGCTGTTCCACCACGAGCCCGAGCATCGCGATAAGGAAATGGATGCCCTCCTCGCAGCGGCGCGCAAATTCGCAAAATCGCGTGGCGCGCCGCTCGAGGTGGTCGCGGCCCAGGAAGGCATGCGGGTGACCCTGTGACTCGAGGAGTAGCTATGCACGCCCGTGCCGTCATGATCGTCATGAGCCTGTTTCCCGTCCTTCTCGGGGCGCAGCAGCGCGGCCAGGACACCCGTCTCGGGATCGCCGTGCTGCCCTTCAGCAATGCCGGCTCCTACGGCCAGGCGAAAGAGAACTTCGACGCTCTGGAGCGGGGCATCGCCGGGATGATGATCTCGGAGCTGGCCCGCAATCCGGCCGCGCGGCTCGTCGAGCGGGAGCAGATCAACCAGCTCCTGGGCGGGCAAAGCCCCGACTCCTCCTCCGCTTCCCGCGTCGGAAAATCGACCGGTGCCCGCTACGTGGTCATGGGCACGTTCGTCGACTTTTACGGCGACTTCCGCATCGACGTCCGTCTGGTCAATGCCCAGACGTCCGAGATCGTGAAGACCGAATCCGACCGGGCGCAGCGCGACCATCTCTTCGATCTGATTCGGACGGTGTCGGAGCGCGTGATGAAGGACGCCAATCTGCCGCCACTCGAGCGGCGCGCGTCGGATCCGCGCTCGGAGCGCAGGATCCCCACGGAAGCGCTGACATACTACTCCCGCGCCTTGCTCTATCAGGACCGCGGCGAGAAGGACAAGGCGGCGGAGATGTTCACCCACGCGTTGACGATTTTCCCCGAATACGCTGAGGCGCAGGAAGGCCTGCAGCGGGTCAAGCGATCGTAACGGGTTCGCGCAACCGTCTCGCCCAGGCGACGGCGTCATGAGGTACCTCCTCCTCCATCCGCCCATGTGGCGACCGGATAGCGTCGCACCCGCGCTCGAAACGTCGCAGGTAGAAGCCCGTCCCGTCCGCCAGTTGCGGGAACTCGCCGTGGACGACCGGCCTACCGTATTCCTGCTCGATGCCGAGAGCCGCTCCGCATTCCCCGTGGACGTGCTGCGCTCCTTCGTGGATGCGGGGGGCGCCATCGTCGCACTCGGACGGAACGGCGAAGCGGACGTACCCGAGGGGCTCCCGACTGAATTCCTGTCCGGGTTCGTGATCCATCCGACCACCCCGCGGCGCCTGCTGGTGGCGATTCGGGCGGGTTTCCGGGAGGCCGCGGCCCGCGCCGAGACGGCGCGAGCGCGGGGGGAGGCAGCCCAGCGCGCCCGGGAAATCGGTGAGCTCACGCGCATCGGCGTCGCGCTCGGTACCGAGCGCGACATCAAGACGCTGCTCGACCTGATCCTGACGCAGGCGCGGCGCATCACGCAGTCCGATGCAGGCAGCTTGTATCTCGTGGAGCTGAACGCGGAAGGCACGCAGCGGCTGCGGTTCCGGCTGGCGCAGACGTACTCGAAGCCCCAGGCGCCATTCGTCGAGTTTACGATCCCCGTCGACCGCACCAGTCTGGCGGGCTACTGCGCCGTCACCGGCGATCCGCTGGTCATCGACGACGCCTACTTCCTCCCTCCCGACGTCGAATACACGATCAACCGCTCGTTCGACGAGCGCTACGGCTACCGCACGAAATCGATGATGGTGATCCCGATGAAGGATCACAAGGACGAAGTCATCGGCGTGCTGCAGCTCATCAATCGCAAACGCAACTTCGAAGCGGTCCTGTCGACGCAGGCGGAGGTGGAGCAACAGGTCGTTCCCTACTCCAAGCGCACCGTCGAGCTCGTGACCGCCCTGGCCGGACAGGCGGCGGTCGCCATCGAGAACAGTCGCCTGTACGAGGATATCGAGAAGCTGTTCGAGGGGTTCGTGCTCGCGGCCGTGCACGCGATCGAGCAGCGTGACCCCACCACGTACGGCCATAGTGGACGCGTGGCGGGGATGACGGTGAGTCTCGCCGAAATCGTCGATCGCGCGGGCGCTGGGCCGTATCGTGGCATCAAATTCTCACGCGAGCAACTGAAAGAGATCCGGTACGCCGCGCTGCTGCACGATTTCGGCAAGGTCGGAGTGCGCGAGCAGGTGCTCGTGAAAGCCAAGAAGCTCTATCCGTCGGATCTGGGGCTCGTGCGGCACCGCCACGCGTTCATTCGTCGCACGGCGGAGCGTGAGTTCTGGCGCAAACGCGCCGAGTTTCTCGAGCAGAACGGGACCAAAGGCTACCAGGGGTTCGTGCAGGCGCTGCAAGCGGCGCACGAGCAGGAGCTGCAAGCGCTGGACCGCTTTCTGGAGATCGTGTTGCAGGCCAACGAGCCGACGATTCTCCCCGACGGAAGCTTCGAGGAGCTCAAGGCATGGTCCAAGCGCACCTTCCTCGGGTTCGATGGCGCGACGGAGCCGTTCCTGTCACCCGACGAGATGCGCTATCTGACCATCCGCAAAGGGAGTCTGGACGACGCCGAACGGCACGAGATCGAGAGTCACGTCTCCCATACCTACCAATTCCTGCAGCGCATCCCGTGGACGCGCGAGCTGCAGCAGATCCCGCTCATCGCCTATGGGCACCACGAGAAGCTGGATGGTCGCGGGTATCCCCGCCGCGTCACGGCGGGTGCCATCCCGATTCAGACGCGCATGATGACGATCAGCGACATCTACGACGCGCTGACCGCCCAGGACCGGCCGTATAAGCGCGCCGTCTCGACCGATCGCGCCATCGACATCATGAGCAGCGAAGTGAACGAAGGACAGCTCGACCAGGACCTGTTCAAGCTCTTCATCGAGGGAAAAGTCTTTGAGCGGCAGCTGGGCGACGGCGCCACGCCCTAAGTCAGAAGAAGAGCAGCTTTGCGGCAATCAGGAACAGGAATCCGCCGAAGAGTTTGCGGAGCGTCACGTCGGGGATCGAGCCCGCGAATCGCGCACCGAAGTAGGCCCCGATCAAGAGTCCCACCGCCACTACCGCCGCGTATCCCCAGTTCACCTGCTGGCGTTTGGCATACTCCATCACGCCGAGCAAGCCGACGGGCAGCAGCAGCGCGGCGAGCGACGTGCCGTGCGCGGTGTGCTGCGGCATCTTCGTGATAAAGACCAGCCCAGGGATAATGACCACTGCGCCACCGACCCCGAACAGTCCGGAGATCACGCCTGCAAGCAGCCCGAGAACCGAGACCAAAAACCAGGTCATACGCCGTGTCCTTTCCCCCAGGCGCCGCCGCCCGGAGTTTCGATGCGGAGGACGTCCCCCGCGGTCAGTCGCAACGTCAGCTTCGACGGAAGTGTCCTGCCGTTCAGCGAATTGCTCCCTGGTGCGCCATCGGATCCACCGGCAGCTCCGGCGGGCCCGTACCGCCGCCGCTCCGTGAGGAGCGTGGCTTCCATGGCTGCCAGCGCTTCGAACTCCCGGATCACACCCTCCCCACCGCCAAATTCTCCGGTGCCGCCGCTGCCGCGCCGCAGCGCGTACGTACGCACCCGGAGCGGGTGCTCGAGCTCGAGGACTTCAATGGGCGTGTTGCGCGTGTTCGACATGCCGACGTGCACAGCCGACGGCCCCTTTGCACCCTTGCTGGCCCCCTGCCCGCCACCGATGGTCTCGTAGTATGTCCAGCTCCCAGCTCCCTGCTCCCTGCTCCCCCCGAAGGTCACGTTGTTCATCGTTCCCTGCCCCTGCGCGGGAACGACGCAACCACCAGCGGCGAGCGCGCGGAATACCGTGTCCGCGATCCGCTGCGACGTCTCGACGTTGCCCGCCGCCACCGCGCTCGGTGGCCGAGCATTCACCAGGCAGCCCGGCGGCGCCGTGACGCGAATCGCGCGCGGGACTCCGCCATTCATCGGCACGTCGTCCGGGAGCAACGTGCGGACGACGAATAGCACCGCCGAGCGAGTCACCGCAATGGGACAGTTGACGTTGCCGGGCGCCGCATCGTGCGTCCCGGCGAAGTCTGCGTGAAAAACTCCGTCGCGAACGCCAAGCGTGACCCGAATCTCGAGATCCTCGTCCGTCACGCCGTCACCCTCCAGGCGATCCACGGCGGTCATGGTGACTGTTGGCAGACGGCTGATGGCTGATTTCGTCCGCCGCTCGGCGTAGTCGAGCAGCTCGCGAGCGGCGTCGCGGGTCGCGGTCCACCCATAGCGTCGCGCCAGCGCCCGCAGGCCGTCGGCCGCCTCGCTCTACTGCCGCGCGCTGCGCTGCCAGATCACCGCGCCGCATCGCCGGCGTGCGCACGTTCGCCAGCACCAGACGCTCCAGCTCGGGCGTAAGCCGCGACGGTGGAATCACCAGACCTTCCTGATACAGCTCCCGCGCTCCCGCGGGCATGCTCCCGGGTGTCATGCCGCCGATATCGGAGTGATGTGCCCGGACAACGCTGTAGCCCGCTACCCGGCCCTCGATGTCGATCGCGCCGATGAGCGTGAGATCGGGAAGATGGCTGCCGCCGGCATAGGGATCGTTGAGCAGGAAGAGCTCACCGGGCTGCGGTGCAGGATCGAGCTGCCGCACCGCAGCCACCGCGTCAGCCAGCGCGCCGAGGTGCACGGGGATGTGCGCCGCCTGCGCGATCATTTCACCGCCGGAGTCGAACAAGGCAGCGGACGCATCGCGTCGCTCACGGATGTTGGGTGAGAGCGCGCTGTGCACGAGCACGAGTCCCATTTCCTCGGCGATAGACGCGAAGGCGTGGGCCATCACCTCGAGGCCGACGGCGTCGAGCTTCACGCGCGCTCCAGGAGCACGGCCCCGGAAGCATGGACAACGCCACGCCAACCGGGCTCGATCAGCGCGGTAGCATCCGAACCCGCGAGAATAGCCGGCCCGTTGATTTGTTGCCCCTCCGGCATCTCACCGAGGGGCCACACATGAGCGTCAATCGAGGTGCCATCGCGAGTGATGATTCTCCGCCGCTCCTTTGCCGGCCTCTCGCCGCCCTTCGCCGCCCCCCGCCGGCCTGTGTCCACCGCAGTCGGTGGCGCACGGCGCTCGGCAACCGCGCGCAGATTCACCAGCTCGACCGGATCCTCAGTGCCGGCGTGCCCATGACGCTTGCGATGCGCCGCGCGGAACGCCGCGTCGAGCAGCGCCGGATCATCGCGCAGCGCCGGAACGGTGATTTCGTAGCCTTGGCCGGCAAAACGGCAATCCACGAATCGCGTGATGGTTGCCTGTGGGAGTGCCGCGGCCGCTTGGGATACGATCGGCTGAAACGCGTCGGTGAGCGCCCCGGAGCTCAGCTCGGCCAATGGCCGGTGCAGCGATGCGATGAAATCCACGCGCTCAGGAGCGGCAGCGAGGCCGAGCGCGCTCAAGACGCCGGGGTGCGGGGGAATCACCACCTGCGACATGCCGAGCGAGTCGGCGAGCGCGCAGCCGAACAGTGGTCCAGCGCCGCCAAACGGCAACAGCGCCATGCCGCGCGGATCGTGCCCGCGTGCGACACTCACACGCTTGAGTGCGCGCGCCATCACCGCCGTTGCGACCTGGACGATGCCGGCCGCCACCTCGCAGAGGTCTGGTGCGAGGCTCGATAACGCGCGTTCTGCTGCCGCCCGATCCAGATGCACGGAATCGGCTAGTCGGAAACCCGGATCGAGCCAACCCAGGACGAGACAGGCGTCGGTGACCGTTGGCTCCGTGCCACCGCGACCATAGCAGGCGGGGCCGGGCTCCGCGCCCGCACTCCGTGGGCCGACGCGCAGCGCGCCGCCCTCGTCCACCGAAGCGATGCTGCCGCCGCCGGCACTCACTGTTTCGATCAGAATCGCGGGCAACGCGAGGGGCACACCGGCGATCGCCTCGGCACCCTCCGTGAGTGCGACTCCGCCGCTGACGAGACTGGCATCGGCACTCGTTCCGCCCATGTCGAGCGTCAAGAGGTCACGAATACCGACGGCAGCACCGACCAGTCCCGCGCCTACGACGCCGCCCGCGGGCCCGGATAGCGCGAGACTCGCGGCCCTACTCGCCGCCTGTTCAGGACCCAGCGTTCCACCGCTCGATGTCATGATGCTCAGCGACCGCACGCCGCGAGTCCTGGCCGCATTCGCGGTCTTGGCGAGGTATGACGCGACCTTGGGACGGAGATACGCCTCAGCGGTCGTCGTGCTCGTCCGCTCGTACTCTCGAAAGACCGGGAGAACTTCATGGCTCGCCGCAACGGTGATGTCCGGCAGGGCTTCCCGCAGCGCAGTCGCCAGCCGGCGTTCATGATCGGGGTGACGAAAGGAGAACAGCAGGGCGATCGCGATCGCCTCGGGGAGAGGCTGGCGCTCTTGCACAGCCGCAATGACGCGCGCGATCTCTGCTTCGGTCAGCGTCTGAATCGCGCCCTTCGGACCCATGCGCTCGCGCGCGCCGATCACATCATCCCGCGCCACGAGGGGAGGCGGATGGTCGCGCGCCAGATCGTACAGGGCGGACCGTTCCTGCCGCCGCAGCCACAGCAAGTCTTCGAAACCCGCGGTCGTGACGAGCACGACACGCGCACCGCGGCGCTCGAGCAGCGCGTTCGTCGCCACGGTCGTCCCATGAACCAACACATCGATGGGGATGGGGAGTGGGGGTGGTCCATCGCGCGCCCACCGGTACCCTCCCCACTCCCACTCCCCGCCCCCAGGGCATCGAGCGCCCGGAACAGCCCCACACTCGGGTCCGTGGGGGTGCTGGCGACTTTGCGAATCTCGAGTGTCCCGTCTGGCTTGACCGCGACGAGATCGGTGAACGTCCCGCCGACGTCCACGCCGACGCGCGTCATGGTGCGACGCGGTGTTTCACGAGCAGCGCGATCCCGGCCAGCGTGAGGATCACAACGACGGTACCCACCCAGTCGCCGAGTCGCACGTAGAGTGGGATGACGTCGCTCGTGCGCAACACTCCAGCGACGGAAGCGGCTTCGTTCAGCTTCGTCTCTGCATACGGTCTGCCCAGCGGGTCGACGAATTCGGTAACGCCGGAATTCGCCGCGCGTGCGACCCCCATGCGCGTCTCGATAGCGCGTAGCACCAGATGTGACGCATGCTGCGCCGGCGCGCTCGTGCTCCCGAACCAGGCATCGTTCGTCACGTTGATGAAGAAATCCGCGCCGCGCGCGCGATACTGGCGCGTCGCGTCCTCAAATGCCGATTCATAGCAGATGACGACCCCGAACTTGCCGACCGGTGAGGCATAGACTAGCCAGTCTTTCCCGAAGCTGAAGCCGCCCGACCAGCGCGCCAACCCCGGAATGGCGCGGAACAGACGCACCGGCACGAACGGCACGCGCTCGACAACCGGGACGAGGTAATGCTTGGCGTAGACCGGAGAGCGCGTTCGGTCCCCGGTGGAATCGTAGTAGAACGCGGCGTTGAAGATCCGGAAGCCGCGTCGTGGTGGATCTTCCGGCTCCGCATTGAGACCGCCCGTCAGCAATGGGACCCGATGCTCGGCGACGAATCGGCTGATCGCAGCGTCCCACTGAGGATGATCGAGGAAGAATCCGGGGACCGCGGCTTCGGGCCAGACGAGGAGCTGCGGCCTGGGAGATCCGGCCAGCAGTCCGCGGGACAGCGAAAACAAGGCGCTCATCGCGCTATCAGCGTGCGCGGGATTCCACTTTTCGCTGAAGCCCTCGTTAGGCTGCACCATCCCGATCACGCCGGCCTCGCGGATGGGCAGTGTCCTCATCCGCCAAACGCCATAACCCAGAGCTAATGCGATCGTCACAAGAACCGTGGCTAGCCTACGTACGACATACGACGTACGTCGTACGTCAATCACCGCCTCCACAATCATGACATTGCACCATGCCAACCAGAGCGTTATCCCCCGCGCGCCGGCGATATCGGCCCATTGTATGAGCGCGGGCGCGTCGGCCAGGGACGTCCCGAGGCCAAGCCAGGGAAAGCGCACGTCGCCCAGGTGCCCGACGAGCCACTCGAGCGCCGTCCACGCGATCGGGAGCGCCGCCCACAGCGGGACACGCGGCGCCACAAGGCAAACGCGGGCGACGAACCCGAACATCAGTCCGGTGAGAAGTCCGAGGATGGCGATCGTCGCGAAGTAGCCCAGCGCGGAGAAGGGCGTGAAATGCCACAGCGCGACCACCATCCAGTAGAGCACCAGGGCGTTCGTGGCGAGGCCGTACCACCAGCCCCAGCGAAACGCCTTGCGGTAATCGTTGTCGAGGATCGCCTGCCGCAGCAGCAGGACGGCGGGCGTGATCGCGAGAAAGCTCAGGGGGGGAAGCGGGAACGGCGGATAGCTGGCGGTGAGCGCGATCGCCCCGATCATCGCAAGCAACACCAGACGACGGCGGCTCACAACAAGACGTCGCGTCCTTCGTCGGCCGAGCGGTAGATCGCCTCCAGCACGCGCTGCAGCGCGAGCTGGTCGCGCGGCGGCGGTGCGTTGACATCGCCCTTGATCACCGCCAAGAAGTACATCCACTCCGCGCGATACGACTGGATGAACTGCGTCTCGCGCCCTGTCGCGCCGGTGGGTGTGACGTCGACGGCCGCGCCGTGCTGGTCGCGGAAAATGCGCAGCGGCTGGATCATCGCCGAGCCACGGGCGCCCAGGATGTCGAACCAGAACCGCTCGCCATCCCCGAGATGGCGCCAGCTAACGTCCACGGTGATGGACACGCCGTTCTCGAGCACGAGGAGTGCGGAGCCCATGTCCTCCACGGCTTCCTTGCCGCTGCGTAGGAGGTGCGCCGAAATCCGTTTCGGCGCGGGCCATCCGGCCAGCCACATGCCAAGATCGACGAGGGGCAGGCCGAGGTCGAGCATCGCACCACCGCCGGCCTCTTCGCGCCGCAAGCGCCAGCCCAGCATCTGGCGGGAGGGCTGGAACGTGTACCACCCGGCACGCACCGCCTGCAATCCGCCCAGGTCTCCTCCGGCGAGGAAGCCCCGCACCGCCTGGACGTCCGAGCGAAAGCGATGGTTCATGCCCACCATCACGCGCCTGCCATATCGATCGCTTGCTGCCAGGACGCGCTCGACGCCGGCGAGGGTGAGGGAGAGCGGTCGCTCGCACAGCACATGGGCGCCGGCGGCCAGCGCCGATGTCACGTGGATCTCGTGCAGGTGATTCGGTGTGCAGATCACCACGATATCGACGTTGCCGTACCGCAGCACTTCTTCGATGTCGTCGTAGGTGTCTTTGACGTCGAATCGGGCAGCGAGTGCCTGCGCCTTTCCAAGGTCATTGTCGCAGATGGCGGCGACCTCGACCCCGGCGAGCCGGCGCAGCACCGGCAAGTGCGCGACTTGCGAGATAGCACCGGCACCTACGACGCCGACGCGGATGGGATCGTTCACTTGCTGCCCGCTTCCCGCTCCTTGCCCGGGTGCAACCGATACATCAGCCCGGTCCGCAGGCTCGCGGTCTGCAGCCCGCTCGACAGCACTCCCCGTCCTTCCACCGTGAACCTCAGGGCGCTGGCGAGTTTGAACTCGAAGCCGATCGTCCCGTTCAGTCCCGCGGTCACGACGTCGAGTGCATCTTCCACGAACGTCCCGTTGATTGCCGAACCGCTGCCGTTGCGGACATGAATGCTCACACCCGTCCCGACGTATGCGGTGATCCCATGTCCCTGGGGGAAGAGATACTGGAAATCGACATCGCCGATGATATCGCCGAGCGAGATGCGACCGACGTCGATGGTATCGTCGCCGGACGGATCGATGATGATGCTGTCCAACGCCTGCTCGAAGCGGGTCCGTGCCTCCTGATCGAATTCCGACTTGAAGTACGACAGGCCCAACATGAAACGCACCCGCGGCGCGATGTGGCCAAAGTCCAGCCGCAGTCCACCGATCGTGGTGCCCATGAGCTGATTGGCGCCCAGCACCCCGACGTCGAGCTGGATGCCGGACAGGCGCATGTTTTCGTAGGAGAATTCGTTGAGGACGCCCTGGGCGGTCAGGCGGTTAAGCGGTTGAGCGGTTAGCAAAACGCCGCTAACCGCCGCCGTTCGAACCGCCCAACCGCCCAACCGCCCAACCGCCCTAGTAGGCCTTTTCAAGCTTCGTCCCCGGAAAGTACGTGCTCAGAATCGTGCGATAGTCCTGCCCCGCGCGCGCGCGGCCGATGGCGCCCCACTGACACATCCCGACGCCGTGCCCCGAGCCTCCACCTGCGGCGACGACCTGCGTGACTTCGCCGTTGGCCTTCGACACCGTCAGCTGAAATGCCGTGCTGGAGAGCAGGCGATCGGGTTCGGGCCGAAGCACCGACCGCACATCGGGTCCTGGAATGCGTACGTCGCCGCGCTCGAACACGATTCGCAACTCTCCAACGCGCCCCGAGCGCGTGGTGCGAGTCACGGTGACATCCGTGATCCGCTGCAGACCGTCACCTGACAACGGCGTCACCGTGGGCAGCGTTCGCGACAATATAGCGCGCAGCGTGGGGCCGTCCCATTCTTCGCGCCAGCGAAATCGCGGCGAAATGTCGCAGTAGGAGTGGCCACCGCCGCGATCGTCGGAAACGGGTCGCAGATAAGGACGGCTCTGCGCCGTTGCGAACGCCTCCTCGACAGCGGCGGTGCTGAAGCCACAGGTCGAATGGAAGAAGGCGTCGATCACTTGACCGTCGTAGCGCAACACCTGTCCGGCGGTCTTGCGCACGGCATCCCACACCTGCGGGCTTTCGACGGCGACGCCGAGGTAGACCTGGTCGCGCGTGTCGGCGTACGCGTCAAAACCGAGCGACTCCCAGCGGCCCCGGTTTTTCATCGCGAAACTGCGCGACACGACCGCCTGCGCGAGCACCGCAGCCTCCTCGTCGGAGCGGCGCCCGCCGATCTCCGGACCGACGACCCCCGCGACATAGCTCTCGAGCCCGAGCCGATTCACGACCGTCAGGCCGCCACGGCTCGACGTGATGTTGATGCGCCCGCGGTAGCGACGTCCGTTGGCGATGACGAAGCGGTTTTCGGTCACGTTGACGACGGCGACGCCGCGGAGGGCTTCGCTGCGCGTGCTGTCGGGTTTGATCAGCCGCAGCCGCGAGGGATCGGCTGAGTCGGGAAGGACCACCCAGCGCACGCCGGCGGGGATCGAGCCCACCGGCACGCCGCTCGCCGCGTCGCTGACGAAGAGCTCGCCACTCTGTGCGCCGCCGATCGACGCCAGGGGCGCGCCGACGGCGAGACCAACCCGCAGCTCCGGCTCGGCGCTTGGCGCCGGTGGAGCCGTCGGCCGGCTGCGGCAGCCGAGCGCCGCGACCAGCGCGGCGCTAGCGGCCGCGCGCTTCGCCCAAGGCGGCATCGAGCTCTCTGATCGTGAATTCGATGTCTGCGTCCGAGTGCGCGCTCGATACGAACGCGGCCTCAAAGGAGGACGGCGCGAGAAACACTCCTCTCGCAAGAGCCGCCTTGTGCCAGCGAGCAAAGAGGGCCGTGTCGGTTTGCCGTGCATCGTCGTAGTTGCGCACCGGGCCCGCCGTGAGGTACACCCCCCACATCGACCCCGCGTGACTGACGCTGGCGGGGACTCCATGGCTCGCCGCCACCGCTGCGATGCCGGCGACGAGCCGGTCCGTGCGGAGCTCGAGCTCCTCGTAGAAACCCGGACGCGCTGTCTCACGCAGCGTGGCGAGGCCGGCCGCCATCGCGACGGGATTCCCGGACAGCGTGCCCGCCTGATACACGGGCCCCTCCGGAGCGATACGATACATCAGGTCGGCACGGCCACCGTAGACGCCGACCGGGAAACCGCCACCCACGATCTTGCCGAGCGTGGTCAGGTCGGGTTTGACGCCGAGCTGCTGTTGTGCGCCGCCTGGGGCGACGCGAAATCCGGTCATGACTTCATCAAAGATCAGCAGCGCGCCGTGCCGGTCACACAGTGACCGCAGCGCCGGATGAAAGTCGGCGTCGGGAGCGATGAAGCCAGCGTTCCCGACGTACGGCTCGACGATCACCGCCGCGATCCTGTCGGTGTGCTTGTGAAACAGGTCCGCGACCGTGCGGGCGTCATTGAACGGCGCCGTCAACGTGAGATGGGCCAGCTCCGCGGGGACGCCGGGACTATCCGGCAAGCCCAATGTCGCGACGCCCGAGCCCGCCTTGACCAGGAAGCTGTCCGCGTGGCCGTGATAACAGCCTTCGAACTTGATGATCATGTCGCGACCGGTGACGGCCCGCGCGAGCCGCACTGCCGCCATCGTTGCTTCGGTTCCGCTGTTCACGAACCGCATCATCTCGAGGGACGGCATCCGGCGGCGGACTTCCTCGGCGAGCTCCACTTCGGCCTGGCACGGAGCGCCGTACGTCCAGCCGAGCTCGGCAGCCTGCGCGACGGCAATGAGCACCGCCGGGTGCGCGTGTCCCAGAATCAGGGCCCCCCAGGAGCAGACGTAATCCACGTATTCGTTGCCGTCGACGTCGGCGAGGCTCGAACCGTGCCCGCGCGCCACAAAAAAAGGCGTCCCGCCGACTGCCCGGAACGCCCGCACAGGTGAATTCACGCCACCGGGCAACACCCGTTTCGCCCGGTCAAAGAGCTCGCCCGATCGTGTCACGTCAGGGCAGCCGCCTGGAAATCGTAGTCCTCGCTCGCGGTAATGCGTGCGCGCACGAAATCTCCTGGTTGCGCCCAGCCACCGCGCTCCAAATAGGTCACACCATCGACGTCATCGGCCTGCCACTGCACGCGGCCTGCCTTGATGCCGCCTTCATCCTCCAGACCATCGACCAACACGTCCACTTCGCGTCCCACGAATCGTTCGAGACGCTCGGCGGAAATACTACGCTGGACTTCCACGATTTCCTCGAGACGATCTTTTTTCACGTCGTCATTCACGTCGTCGTCGTATTCAAACGCACGAGTGCCCTCCTGCGGTGAATACGCGAAGGCGCCCATGCGATCGAATTGCGCTTCCTCCAGGAAGGCCAGCAGACTGCGGAAGTCGTCTTCGGTTTCGCCCGGGAAGCCGACCAGACACGTCGTGCGGATTGCGAGATCCGGAATGGCGTCGCGCAGCCAGGCGAGCTTCTCGCGCAGCGTGCGGACGCGCTCCGGGCGGCGCATGCGCTCCAGCATCCGATCGGTCGCGTGCTGGATCGGCATGTCGATGTACGGAACGATCCGCGCTTCCCGCGCCATCAGGTCCACCAGCCGCTCGCTGATGCCGGCCGAATACACGTACAGCAGCCGGAACCACGGTACGGTGGTCTCACGCAGCAGCGCCTCGAGCAGATCTGGTAGCTTGGGGCTCCCTAACCCCAAGTCCCTGCCCCAGTGCCCGAGATCCTGGGCAACGAGATTGATTTCTTTGGCACCCTGCGCCTCGAGCTGCTGCGCCTCGCGAATCAGCCGCGCCAGCGGCTCGGAGCGGTGCTTGCCGCGCATCAGCGGAATGGCGCAGAACGCGCACGTATGATCGCAGCCCTCGGAGATCTTGAGATAGCGCACGTGCGACTGACGCCCCAGGAACTGGCGAACGCCGGGGTGCGCGGCGACGGGATCTGCGATGAGGCCGCGCTTGGCCAGCTCCGGCACGAGGAGATGCAGCTCGGAGAATCCGAGCATCAGATCGACTTCCGGGATTTCCTTCGTCAGCTCCTGCTGGTACCGCTGCACCAGACAGCCGACCACCACGACCGCCTTCACGCCGTCTTCCTTGAGTTTCGCCGCGGCGAGCATGGCATCGATCGATTCCTGCTTGGCCGCGTCGATGAACCCGCACGTATTCACGAGAATGACATCGGCCGTCGGCAGATCGGACGTGACGACGGCGCCGTGACCAACCAGGTCGCCGACCAGCCGCTCCGAATCGACCGTCGCTTTGTCGCAGCCGAGGGAGATGACGCCCAGCTTCATCCGCGGTAATTCCCGAACCTGAGCTCGATCCCGAAATCCTGCGCGCGCAGGAATGCAATCACTTCCTGGAGCTCGTCTTTGGACGGCGCCGTCACGCGGATTTCCTCACCCTGAATGGAGCTTTGAGCCTTCTTGAATTTCTTGTCTTTGATCGCCTTCACGATCGCCTTCGCTTTCTCCTGCGGGATGCCCTGCGTCAGCTTGATCTCGCGTCGTACGGTGTCGTTGGCAGCCGGCGTGACGACGCCCAGCTCCATGTTTTTCACCGGCACGCCGCGCTTGATCATTTTCGACTGCAGCACGTCGAACAGCGCCTTCATCTTGAAGTCGTCATCCGCGACCAGCGTCAGCGTAGCCTTGGGACGATCGAAAGAGATGGAGGCTTTCGACCCCTTAAAGTCGTAGCGCTGCGCGACTTCTTTGGAGGCTTGATTGACGGCGTTGTCGACCTCTTGGAGGTCGGCACCGGTGGAAATGTCGAACGACGCTTGGCTGGCCATAGGGCGGGAAAGATACCCGCCCCGGGGCTAGGACAGGAAGCTTTCCAGCGCGCGAGCCCGCGACACATGGCGGAGTCTCGCCAGGGCCTTTTCCTTCAATTGCCGCACACGTTCCCGAGTAATGCCGAGCTGCGAGCCGATTTCTTCCAGCGTCATCGGCTCCTGCCCTTCGAGCCCGAAATAGAGGCGGAGGATCCGCGCTTCACGCTCTTTCAAGGTCGCGAGCACCGACTCGATCGATTCGGTGAGCGCGTGCTCGAAGATCTCGTCGTCGGGACCGGGATTCTGCGTGTCGGGGAGATAGTCCAGCAGCTTGTTGTCTTCGCCGGGGGTGAGCGGCGCATCGAGCGAGAGATGCGCCTGTGAGATCGACAGCGTCTTCGCGACTTCCTCTTCCGAGATGTCCATGCCTTCGGCGATCTCTTCGACGGTCGGCTCGCGTCCCAGCTCCTGCAGCAGCGTGGCCGATCGCTTGCCGATCCGGTGCAACGTGCCCGCGCGGTTCAGCGGGACCCGCACGATGCGCGATTGCTCGGCGAGCGCTTGCAGGATCGCCTGGCGGATCCACCACACCGCGTACGAGATGAACTTGATGCCCTTGGTCTCGTCGAATTTGTGCGCCGCCCGGATCAATCCGAGGTTCCCCTCGTTGATCAGATCGGAGAGCGAGACCCCCTGGTTCTGGTATTTCTTGGCGACCGATACGACGAACCGCAGGTTGGAGCGCACCAGTTTGTCGAGCGCCTCCGGATCGTTCTGCTTGATCCGCTGCGCGAGCGTGACCTCTTCCTCGCGCGTGATCAGCGGGTACTGGCTGATTTCCCGTAAATACTGATCCAGAGAACCCTCATCAAATGATGCGCGCTTCGCCGTATTCAATTGCATTGGGTGGCCACTCCTCTCAGCAGGGAAGCTACCACTCTAGTGAATCAGCGAACCGAGCCGTCTCCAGCGAATGTCCGTCAACCAGGGCAGCGGATCGCGCGTACCCCGGTCGTAACTGAAATAGACGACGAGCGGGCGACCCTTCACCGCGCTCGCGTCGACAAACCCCCAGTACCGGGAGTCCGCGGAGTTGTCGCGGTTATCGCCCAGCACGAAGTACTTCCCCATCGGCACCCGCAGCGGGCCCCACGTGTCGCGCGTCGGATGGTAGCGACGCCGCAGCTCGTCGTTCCGCTGGATCAGATACTCGCGCTGCCAGTTGAATTCGGGATCGAACCCATCATGGAGCGGATCTAAGCGCTGCACGTACGGCTCTTCGAGCGCGCGGCGATTCACGTACACCTGCCCGAACCGCATCTCCACGATGTCGCCGGAGGCGCCGATCACCCGCTTCACGTAGCTCAGGGTCGGATCCTTCGGATACGCGAAGACGACGACGTCCCCGCGCTGCGGCGTGTTGAAGCCGGGGAGGCGAGCATTGGTGCCGGGAATCTGGGCACCGTACACGGCTTTATTGACGAAAAGAAAATCCCCGGCGAGCAGTGTGCGTTCCATGCTGCCCGAGGGGATTTGAAAAGCTTCGAGAAGGAACGTGCGAATGATCAGAAACAAAACGAGCGCCATGCCGAGGGAGCGCATCCAACTGTCGAACCAGCGCGCGAATACGGAGCGCTGCCTTGGTGGATACGGCGGTGGCTGGGGGGTTGGGGGAGGCGATGGGAGCCGAGGCGTTGTGGCGCTGTTGCCGACGACTGAGGGCCCCAAGTCATGCATGCGACGTATGTTAGCAAGCTGGCCCGCACGGCGCAACAGTTACAGCCCATCCTCGGGGCCCAGCCCATTGCCTAACTCTGACTCGGAATTCTATCACCGGGTCTTGGTGACGTACGCGGGCCGCGAGACATGCGATCCGACCCTCCCGTTCGATCCGCACCCAGGTGACGGTCGTGTCCGACAGGGTGGCAAGCGCATCGCTGTGGAGGCTCGCGCCTCCTGTCGCGAGAACAACGAGGACTGACTCGTGCGGCACACCACCATGGTAGAACGTCCCCACATGACTGCCATCACCATTTCGTCGCGGGGTGGCGCGTTTCCACGCCGCTCACTCAATAGCGCGGTAGTGCCAGATCCACCTCCTCTTGCCAGCGCAGGATCCCGCCGGTCAGGTTAGAGACCCGGCGGAATCCCGCGTCAGCGAGATGGCTCGCGGCCGCCCGGCTGCGACTTCCGCCTTTGCAGTAGACGACGACCTCCCGCTCGCGATCGAACGTCTCGAGGGCCTCGGCCAACGTCGCCAGGGGTACCAGTCGCGCTCCGGGAAGATGAGCGATGTCCCACTCGAACTGCTCGCGCACGTCGACCAACTGCAGCTCCTCGCCCCGGGACAACCGGCTTTGCAACTCGCGCGGCGTGACCTCCACGAACCCGGCGACCGCGCGCGGCTCGGCGTCCGTGGCGCGCACGCCGCAGAACTGTTCGTAATCGATGAGCGCCCGAATCTCGCGCGTGCCGCACGCGGGACATGTGGGGTCCTTCCGAATGTTGACCGTGCGAAACTGCATCCCCAACGTGTCGATGAGCAGCAGCCGGCCGGCGAGCGGCTCGCCCACGCCGACGATCAGCTTGATCGTCTCCGTCGCTTGAATCGTGCCCACCAATCCCGGCAAGACGCCCAGGACTCCCCCTTCGGCGCAGCTCGGCACGAGTCCAGGCGGCGGAGGCTCAGGAAACAGACAGCGATAGCACGGACCGTTGGGAAGGGCGAAGACGGATGCCTGCCCCTCGAACCGGAAAATGCTGCCGTACACGTTCGGCTTGCCGAGCAGCACGCAGGCGTCGTTGACGAGATAGCGCGTCGCGAAGTTGTCGGTGCCATCGACGACGATGTCGTACCCGCTGAGGATGTCGAGCGCGTTCTTGGACGTGAGCGCGGTCTCGTAGGTCTCGAGCCGCACATGCGGGTTCACGTCGGCGATGCGCTCGCGCGCCGACACGAGTTTGGGACGGCCGACGTCCTTGGTGCCGTACAGGATCTGCCGCTGGAGATTTGTCACATCGACGTTGTCGAAATCCACGAGGCCGAGCGTGCCGATACCCGCCGCGGCCAGGTAAAGCGCCGCGGGTGAGCCGAGCCCTCCCGCGCCGATCAGGAGCACTCGTGCGGCCTTCAACTTTTCCTGACCCGGAACACCGACGTCCGGCAGGATGAGGTGCCGGCTGTAACGCAACAGCTCGGCCTGGGCAAGTGTCGTCACGATCACCCTCCTGCGATCGCGGGAACGACGATGATCTCATCGCCGTCGCGCACGCTCGCCGCAAATCCGCCCTGGAATCTGGCGTCGTCGTCATTCACGTAAAACGTCACGAACGGATAGGGCTTGCCGGCGGCGTCGCGCAGGCGAGGTGCGAGCCCTGGGAAGCGCTGCGCGACGTCCGCGACGACGTCTCCCAACGTGGCGCCGTCGGCTTCCAGGGTACGCCGGCCATTCGCGAGTTTTGCGAGCACGGTGGGGAGTTGGAGTGTGACGCTCATGGTATCTCCTTCATCACAGATGAATCGTAAGTGGTCACGATGCCTCCTTCACGAGCGCACGCACCTCGGCAACACGTGGTGCGATGACTGGCGCGGGAGGCAACACGGGAGCGACGGCGTCCAAAGTCTTGAGACCGTTGCCCGTGATGCACAACACGACCTCGTCATCCGCAGTGAAGCGACCGTCGGCTGCCAGCGCTAACGCGGCGGCGACGGTCACGCCGCCGGCCGTCTCGGTGAAGATCCCCGTTTCCTCCGCCAGCAAGCGGATTCCCGCGACAAGCTCCGCATCCGACACTGCGGCAGCCCAGCCGCCCGACTCGAGAATCGCGCGCTTGGCGAACAGCCCGTCGGCAGGATTCCCGATCGCGATCGAGCGCGCGATCGTGCTCGGCACGACCGGCTGGACGGCGTCGGCGTTGTCGCGCACCAGCCGCACGATCGGCGCGCACCCCGATGCCTGGGCGCCGAAGATGCGCGGCGCGCCGCCGCTCACCAGTCCAGCAGCGCTGAATTCCCGGAAGCCTTTGCGCAGTTTGGTCACGAGGGAGCCGCCGGCCATCGGCGCGACCACCGCGGTCGGCAGGCGCCAGCCGAGCTGTTCGGCGATCTCGAACGCCATCGTCTTCGACCCCTCGCCGTAATAGCCGCGCAGATTAACGTTCACGATGCCCCAGCCGAACAGATCCGCCACCTGAGCGCACAGCCGATTCACGTCGTCGTAGTGACCGCGCACCCGGACTAGTCGCGCGCCATACACCGCGGTGCCCACGATCTTGGCGGTTTCGAGGTCCTCCGGAATGAAGATCCACGCCTTGAGACCGGCGCGCGCCGCTTGGGCGGCAACGGCGTTGGCCAAATTGCCGGTGGACGCACAGCCGATGGTGTCGAGCCCGAACGCAGCGGCTGCGTTGATGGCCGTCGCAACGACGCGATCCTTAAAGGACAACGAAGGATGAGAAACCGCGTCGTTCTTCACCCAGACGCGCCCCACACCGAGCCGCGCAGCAAGGCGTGGCGCATCTACGAGCGGCGTACCGCCGGTGTCGAGCGACAGCACGGGGTCACCGTCGAACGGGAGCCACTCGCGGTAGCGCCACAGCGACCACGGGCGCGCCGCGATCGCGTCCCGCGTGGGGGTCACGCGCGCGGCATCGAACACGGGATCGAGCGGGCCGAGACACTGCTCGCACACCGCGATCGGGGCCGGGTCGTGCAGCGCGCCACAGGCGCGGCATACCTGCGGGCGGGGCCGCAACGCCAGCGACGGGGCGACGCTGGTCGTCATGGCGTGGCCTGCACCGTTGGTGTGACCGCGAGGTCGCTGACACATTCGCGGATCCGCGCGAGCCCGAGATCGAGGTCGGCCGGCGGCGCGGCGAACGAGAGGCGCAGATGCCCCGCGCCCCCCGGTCCGAAGCCGGTGCCGGGCAGAACCGCCACACCGTGCGTTTCCAGCAGGAGCGCGGCGAGCTGCTGCGTCGAGAGGCCCGTGCGCTCCTCGACCTGCCGCACGTCGGGGAACGCGAAGAACGTCCCGTCGGGCCGAGCGCAGCGGAAGCCGGGCAGATCATTCAACCCGTCGACCAAGGAATCCCTGCGGCGCTCGAGGCGCGCCACTGCTGCCGTCACCGCATCCTGCGGCCCGGTGAGTGCGGCGAGCCCCGCCAGCTGCACGAACGGTGGCGTGCAGGACGTGCCGTTCAGCACCAACGTCGTCACGCGCTCGACCAGCGGCGCCGGCAGCACACCGTAGCCGAGCCGCCACCCGGTCATGGCGTAGGTCTTCGAGAAGCTGTCCACGAGGATTGTGCGCTCGAGCATTCCCGGCAGCGCCGCGATGCTGTCCACGCGGCCGTCATACCGGATGCGGCCGTAGACCTCGTCCGAGATCACGACGAGGTCATGGCGCAGCGCGAGCTCGGCGATCGCACGCAGGGCGTCCGCCGTCGCGACCCCACCGGTGGGATTCCCAGGAAGATTCAGGACGATTGCGCGCGTGCGCGGACCGATCAGCGACGCGAGCCGCTCAGCATCCAGCCCGCCCGACGAATCGAGGGAGTATGGAACCGGAACCGCCCCGGCGAACCGCACGACGGATGGGTAGGTCGGGAAGCCGGGGTCAGGCACGAGCACTTCGTCGCCTGCTTCGAGCACGGCGTGGAGGCTGTAGAACACCATCGGCTTGGCGCCGGGGGTGATCACGACGTTCTCTGCCGCTGCCCCCCGCTGTATGCCGCGCCAGGCGAGCGATGCGGCAATCGCATCACGCAGGACGGGCAGTCCGGCCGGGTTCACATATCGGGTGTGGCCATCATGCAGGGCGCGCACGGCTGCCTCGACCACGTGGGGTGACGTCGGGCCCTCGGGCTCGCCAATCTCGAGGTGGACGACGTCGCGGCCGGCGTCCTCGAGCCGGCGCGCCGCCACCAACACCTCGAACGCGCCTTCGCCCAAGAGAGCGAGGAGTCGACTGGCAGGCACGACGGGCATGGTCTCCCCCCCCCAAGAACGAAAATGGCCGCTCATCTGAGCGGCCGCGGGAAGCGATTCCCTGATAACACTATCGCCCGGACAATGAAGCCGCGGGCGAATCGCTTTTTAGCACCTTGTTTAACGTGGCGGCAATACGCGGCAAATGACCACGGAGTCGTCAGTTAAGTCAGTCTACCGCGGTGGTAGGGGCGGCGTCAAGGGTCGTTGGGCGCACCAAGTTGACCGGTCGCGTTTCGACCGCTATATCCGCTGCGTCGTGCGGTTAGGGGGACTATGGCCGAGCCATGGATCGCTCCGCTGGAAACGGGCGATCCCGAGCGCGCCTGGGACCTTTTCATCGAGCGCTATCGGCGCCTGATCTTCGGCGCGATTCGCCGCTACACAGCCGAATCCGACGATGTCATGGATGTGTTCGCGCGAGTCTGCGAAGCCCTGCGCGAAAACGGTTTTGCCCGGCTCCGACGTTGCGCCGCCCGCTGGGAGCCCGACCGCCCACTCTCGACCTTCCTCTATACTGTCGTTCACAACATCACGGTCGACTGGTTCCGCCATCGCGACGGCCGTCCCCGCCTCTCAACGGTCGCGGCCGCGTTGCCTCCACTCCAGCAACGCATCTTCGAGTACGTCTTCGTCGACGGCCGATCCCATGTCGAAGCCTACGAGCTGCTCCGGTCGCGGGAGGCGCCCGATCTAGCCTTCGGTGAGTTTCTTGGCGAGCTGAGTGGCACATATCGCGCGGTCCGTCGGGGGCCGCACCGCCACATCGCCGCTCAGCTCGCAGAGCCCCCGCCCGCCACTCCTGACGCTCCTCCCGATCCGGCCGTGGCATCCGAGCAGCGTGTTGTGCTCACTCGCGCGCTCGAGGCGCTCCCGGCCGATGATCGACTCGCGGTCCAGCTCTACGTCGTGGACGAAATGCCCGCAGATCAGGTGGCGCGGATTCTCGGGTACGCCAGCGTAAAGACCGTCTATAACCGTGTGTATCGAGCGCTGGGCGTGATCCGCGAGCATCTAGCACAGGCGGGGATTAGAGGACCGGACTTGTGAGTCGCCGCGAGCAGTGTGGGCACCCGCGTCCGTATCACAGCGGCGATGCTTCGAGCGATCCTACGAAGGCGCGGCGTGACTAGTCACCCGGCCCCCGAACTCCTGGTACCCTACGCCCTCGGCGGAAACGACCCCGCGACCGCTCGACACGTAGCAGCGTGCGCGATCTGCCGGGCCGAGATCGACGAGTTGCAGACCGCGGCTGGATTACTCCGCGGTCCTAAGGTCTTGGAGCGCCAGATTGAAACGCCGGATTGCCTCGATGAAGGGGTTATCGCGGACTTCGTCGACGGACGACTTACGTCGCACGACCGCGCGTCGGCTGTGTCCCACCTGATCACGTGTGCGCGGTGCCGAGTCGCCGTTAAAGCAACCAGCGATCTCGCAACCAACTCGGCCGAACTCGCTCCGCAGGCAAAGCGGCGTGGCTACCGCTGGGCAGTATCCGCTGGTCTCGCGGCGGCGGCGGTGCTCGTGCTGCTCCTTCTTCCGCGCGGCGAGGACGGCGACTCGCCCAATCTGCGTGAGCCCGCCGTCACCAGTACGGTCGCGCCCGTACCGCTCACGCCGGCTCCGGGCGCTTCCGTCGCTCGGGTGGACAGGCTCGTATGGTCGAGCGTTCCCGGAGCCGAGCGATACCGCGTGCGGCTATACGACAGCGCGGGAACCGTTTGGTCGGTCGTAACCGCGGACACCTTCGCAACGCTTCCCGATTCTCTCAGGCTCCAATCACGGGTTCCTTACTTCTGGCGCATTGAGGCTGAGGCGGAATGGATGCGCTGGGCAAGCTCAGAGCTCGCCTCGTTCCAAATCAATGAGCCGCGATGATGAGCCTGGCCGTGGTCCCCTTCCTCTTATTAACTGCGCTGGCGCAATCGCCACCTCGCGGCGCGGATCTCCAAGCGCTGGCCCGCGACGCTCCCGATTCCGTGCTCGTAGAACGCACCCGGCAGGGCCCGGACGACGCACGCGAAGCCTTACGACGATTGCTCATCGATGCGGCCGACGGCGCATCTCTCGATCCGGCGGAACGCCTTGCGGGCGCATACGCGATCGCCTGGAATGACTCATTCTTCGTACGACAGGTAAAACGGTTTCGCTCGCTATCTCCCACCGACCGGGTCGCTAGAGTCACCGCCGACAGTCTCCGCCGCGCCGGGAACGAGTTGTTGGGGAAGAGCGGCGTCGACGCCGCGATGCGCGCGTGGCGTGAGAGCCTGCGCCGCTTTCAAGTACTGGATGATAGTGCGGGAATTGCGATGGCCATCGGCAATCTCGGTTCGGGATTCTACCTGGCGGAGGACTACGACAGCGCGGAGACCTATCTCACTCGCGCGCGTGAGCTGGCCGAGCGCGTCGGCGACTATCGGACCGCGGGCAATGCGGTTGGAACGCTCGCGAACCTGCGCAAAGATCGCGGCGACTTGCGCGCGGCCAGCGAGTTGTTTGCGCGCGCGGGAGAGCTACGCGAGCGGACCGGCGACACGCGTGGCATGGCCGCGGACCAGAACAACATTGGACTGATCGCCGAGGAGCTCGGCGACCTGGCGGGGGCGCGCCGTGCCTATGGGGCGGCGCTGGCCGAGAATCGCGCCGCCGGTCGTGACGAACAAGCGGCGACGAATCTAGTCAACCTGGGCAATGTCGCGAGCCTGGAAGGTAATTACGCCGAGAGCGCAGCACGTTACCATGAGGCGCTCGCGATCTATCGAGAGCGGGGCGCGCGTGCCGACATGGCGGTGGTGCTCCACAATCTGGGCCTCCTGGCGTTGCGGCGAGGCGACTACGTCGCCGCCATCGCGGCGCTCACCGAGGCTACCGGTATCTATTGCCGCACGGGTCCCCGAGCAGACGAGATTGCCGCTCTGCAGAGCCTCGCCTCCGCGCGCGGCGCTACCGGGGACCTGCAGGGCGCCCGCCTGGCGCTGCAGCGCGCCGAAACGCGTGCCGGACGTGGTGCGGATCTCGCCGGCCTCGCATTGGGTCGGGCGGAGCTCGCGGTCCAGTTCAACCGACTGCGCGAGGCGGAGCTGCAGTACGCCCGGGCCGAGCGGATCGCGCGCGCCGCGCGGGACGATGAGAATCGTGCGGCAGCGCAACAGGGACTGGGACTCGTGCTCCTGATGCGCGAGAACTATCCGCGCGCCCGCTCTACGCTCGAGCTGGCGCTCCAATCGCAGCGCGCGGCGCCGGACCGGCGGCCACCCGCGCTGACGCGGCTCTTCATCGGCTACACCCAGAGACAACAGGGCGATACCGCCGCCGCTCGCCACACGCTCACCACCGCGCTCGACACTCTTCGAGCACTCGGCGATGTGGCGGGTGAGTCCGCAGTTTTGGCGGCGCTCGGCGATCTCGAGATCGACGCCGGGCTGGCACTCACCGCCGAATCGCTGTACGCACGCGGGCTCGCACGCCTCGGTACCCGCAGCGCGCCCGATATCGCGTGGCAGCTGCACGCTGGATTGGCGAGAGCGTTGCAGAAACGCGGCGCATTCGCGGAAGCTGCGGCGGAGTTGATTGCCGCGCGGGACGAAATCGAGCGGGTGTCCGGCACTGTATCGGTGGAGGAGCGTCGCTCGGCATTCCTTGCCGACAAGTGGGACGTGTACGTCGATCTCGCTCTCGTGCAGCGCACCCTCGGGTCGCCGCGAGCGGCGTTTGAAGCCAGCGAGCGCTTACGTGCCCGGCAGATGCTCGACCTCCTCGCGCGTGGTCGTGTGTCACCTGCCGGTGACACGGCGCGCGCATTGGCGCTGCGGGAGCAGGATCTCCGTCGCCGGATCACGGAGCTGACGCAACAACTCGAGACGCACGGTGAAGGCAGCCCAGGCCTGCGCGGACCGGCGCTGACAGGGACCGCCGCCGCGACGCGCGAAGCCCTGGCGCAGGCTCAAGACGCGTACGGCGATCTGCTCGGCGAAATGCGCGAGGCGAATCCAGCCTATACCGCGCTGGTCCGGGGCGACGTGGCGCCGGTGGCAGAGGTGCAACGCGCGCTCGCTCCCGATCAAGTGTTGCTGGAGTATCTCGTAGGCGACTCGACGACGATTGTCTTCGTCGTCACCACCGACAGCGTCGCCGCTCTCGACCTCAATGTGACACGCGGCGCCGTCGCCGGCCTGGTTGACTTCGCGCGTGGAACGCTGAGCAGTCCGATCGAAGGTGCCGCGCGACGCGCGTGGCGCGCGCCGATGAGACAGCTGTTCCAGAAGCTGATGGCACCTGTGGAGACGAGCGGCCTTTTGGCTGGCAAGACGCGGTTGCTGATCGCTCCGCACGTCGAGCTGCACTATCTGCCCTTCGCGGCGCTGCTCGCTCCGGGAAAACCGGAGCAGTTGCTGATCGAACGCTACGTCATCGAATACGTACCGTCGGCGTCGGTGTGGCTACGACTCCGGAAGCGGCCAGTTGTCTCCGGATCGAGCAACGTGTTAGCGCTGGCTCCGCGGGCAGCCGCACTGCCAGGCTCCGAGGCCGAGGTCTCCGCGATCCAGCGAATCCACGGCGAAAGCGCGCGGGTGCTGATCGGCGCGGTCGCGACCGAACGCGCGTTTCGAACGCTTGCGCCGGAACACGACATCATCCATCTCGCAACTTACGGCGTGCTCAACAAGCACAACCCGTTGTTTTCATTCGTCGAACTCGCCGCCGGCGGCGGGGAGGATGGGCGGCTCGAGGTCAACGAAGTGTTCGGCTTGTCGCTGCACGCGCGGCTCTTGGTGCTGAGCGCGTGCCAGACCGGTGTCAGTGCCGGGACTATCGCGGATGTGCCTCCGGGCGATGACTGGGTAGGTCTCGTGGAGGGATTCTTGTACGCCGGCGCATCGAACGTCCTCGCAACGCTCTGGCCGGTGGCGGACCGCACGACAGCCAGGTTCATGGAGCGGTTTTACCGCGAGCTCGCAGCAGGCCGGACCGAAGCCGATGCGCTCACAGAGGCGCAACGAGCGTTGGCAAGACGCTCGGGGACGGATCACCCGTTCTTCTGGGCGGGGTTCGCGCTGGTGACGGGACGATGAAACCCTTGAGCAGCACGACGAGGCGCGTCCGTACCACGGTGCCATGACCTACGTGACCAAGTGCGTGCGCGCAGGAATCGTCCTCTCGATCATCAGCGTCCTGAGCTGGGTGAGCGGTTGCTCTGACACTCCAACCTCATCGGCACCCCCGCCACCTCCGTCCCCGCCGCCACCCCAGGAATTGATCGTTTCGGACCCAGTGCAAACCGCAGGCTTCGCCTCTAGAACCGCGGACGCTTCAGTCCAGCGCAGCAGCGCGATCGAGGACGTAGCGTACGTGTCCCTGACCCCCGGGACCACCCCCACAGGAGCTACCGCCACTATCCGTCGGGTGGGCGGCGTCGGATCGATGGTCACGACGCTTCTAAACGGCGGGTTCGATCCGGTGCCGATCGATGCGAACGTCGGCGATTCCATCGACATCATTGTTAGGGATGCCGTAGGTGGCACTGTCCTCCAGGCGCGCCTGGCGGTGGCGGCCCATCGGCCGCCCGTGGTCGTCCGGACGCAGCCGCCGCGCAAGAAGAAGGATGTCCCGCTGAACACGGCGATCATTGTCGTCTTCAGCGAGCCCGTCGATCGCGTTACCGTCACGGCCGCCTCCCTTCGGGTCTTGCGCGGCAACACGGCCATCGCGGGCACGGTCACGGTCCTCGATGGAACCGGGGCGCTCGCCGCGTTCGTCCCGAGCGCGCCGTTCGCCCCCAACACCACATACAGACTCGAAGTCACCCGCGCAGTGACGGATCTCGATGGCGACGCTCTGGAGGCGGGTGCGACTGTGGAATTCACGACCGGACAGGCGTCCACGGGGCCGCCAGCATCGATCCAAGTCACACCTGGTGACTCGCTCAACATGAGCACGGTGACCCTTCAGCTGACGGCGACGGTGCGTGACGCGGACGGCAACCAGCTTATTGATCAAGCGGTGACATGGTCCTCGAACAATCCGACGGCCCTCGCGGTGTCTGCGAGCGGTCTGCTAACGTCGCTCGCCGGCCCCGGCCGAAGCTTGGTGACCGCGAGCGTGCCCGGCCTTGTTGCAGGGCTCTATGTCAGGGTCGTTGTGGGAGCGCCGGCGTCGATTGCCATTTCGCCCGAATCGGACACGGTCGCTGCATACGATACGACCGTGATGAGCTGGACTGTGCGCGATAGCGCGGGGCGACTGATTGGCAACCCGTCCGGGGTGACAATCACCAGCAGCGCTCCTGGTGTGGCCAAGATCGTGCCACCTTCCTCGGGCAATCCTGGACCGCCGGTGAGCTTCCCCCTTGGCGTCCAGGGCGTGAGCCCCGGCAGAGCGACGATCACCGTCACCAGCGAGAACGCGACGGGCACGGCGGAGATCACGGTGGTTCCCGGCGTCCCGGTTGCCACGGTCACCATCGAACCTCGATCGATGACTCTAGTCCGCGACGGAACGGTCCAGCTACGGGCGACCCTCCAGGACGTCGCGGGCGGGCCGCTCATCCGCCCGGTCGCATGGAGCAGTGAGAACACCGCCGTTGCTACCGTCGATGCGACTGGGTTGACGACAGCCGTCGGGGTGGGATCCACGGCGGTGATCGCGACCAGTGAGGGAATCAGTGATACCGCTTCGATCACGGTCGTCACGGTCACGTACAGTTCGATCACTGTGGGCAACGGGTACAGCTGCGGCCTCTCCACAGCGGGCAGGGCCTTCTGCTGGGGCTACAATCAACAGGGCCAGATCGGCGATGGCTCTACCCTTTCGAGGTTTTTCCCAATCCCCGTGATTGGTGATCACACGTTCGCGACAATCCGGACCGGGGCAGCGCACACGTGCGCCCGTCTTGCCAACGGGGTCACACATTGCTGGGGCTGGAATGCGTCTGGTCAGCTCGGCGATGGCACAACGACCGATCGATTGAGTCCCGTCGCTGTCGCCGGTGGGCTTACCTTCACGGCTCTCGCGCTCGGTGGGAGTCACACTTGTGGGCTCACGAACGACGGCGCTGCCTACTGCTGGGGAGCAAACAACTCCGGCCAACTGGGCGACAGCACGATGACAGATCGTGCCGGCCCCGTGGCCGTCGTGGGCGGACTGACGTTCGTCGCGCTCAGTGCGGGTGGCGACGATACATGTGGGATCACGGGCGGAGGCGCGGCCGTTTGCTGGGGGGCGAACAGCGTCGGTCAGGTGGGCGACGGCACGACGACGGATCGCGTGAGCCCCACCCCAGTGCTGGGCGGCCTCAGCATGGCAACGGTAAGCACCAGTGGGGGCCACAGCTGCGGCGTTACAATAGTCGGCGCAGCGTATTGTTGGGGAATCAACGCCGCCGGCGCGCTTGGCACAGGCAGCGATCAGGGACCGGAAATATGTGACCTGTATCCCTGCAGCCGTGTTCCGCTGGCTGTGTCGGGCGGGCTTGCTTTCGTATCCGTGAGCACCGGCGCCAGCCACAGCTGCGGTATCACAACCGATGCCGCGGCCTACTGTTGGGGAGGAAGCAACTCTGGTCAGCTCGGCGATGGCACAACCACGCCTCACCCAAGCCCTGCCCCAGTTCTCGGCGGCCTCATGTTCAGCGCAGTGAGTACCGAAGGTGCAACCGCAACCTGCGGCATCACCACAACCGGCGTCGCGTATTGCTGGGGCAGCAACTACCATGGCGAAATTGGCAACAATTCAACCATCGACAGCTTCGTGCCCGTAAGGGTCGCAGGCCAGCCGTAGCCGTCTGATTTGGATTCCTCCGATCGGGGATTGCGCACGAGCCCGACGGCCGGTTCCTGATCGCTTTTCGCTGACCATATGAGTGTGTTCGTTTACGACGGGGTTCGACACATGGGACTTCCTTACGACGGGCTTCGATGCGTCGTGGCGGCTGATCACAGTGCCACGACCGAAGCTGCGTCTCACGAGACGAGGAGGGCGGGCGATGACCAGGACAGGCGGTTGGCTGTTTGCCGGAGCGATCACGGTGCTGGGCGCATGTGGGGACGGGAGCGCACCTGTCACTCCGAAGGAACTCCGGGTCAGCGCGGGCAACGACCAATCGGGGCCCGCTGCGGGCGAGCTGGCGCGGCCACTCTCCGTCACGGTGATCGGGTCGGACAACCGTGCGCTGGCGGATGTACTGGTCGCATGGCGCGTTACGAACGGCAGCGCGTCGCTTGATCCGCGCACGCCGCGCAGCGATATCAACGGAGTGGCCGAAGCGGCTGTGACATTAGGGACCGTCGCAGGGCCGGTGGAGATGCAAGCCACCGGGTCGGGTCTAACGCCGGCCGTGTTCCACGCGACCGCCGTGGATCCTTGCGTGTATGCCGCGCCGCACGCGTTCGGCGGTGCGTCCTCGGGCCGCTTGCGCTACGGCGATTGCGTCTTCGCGGGCGGGGCGTTTCACGACTGGTACAGTATGGCGGTGCCGTCGGCGCAGGCGGTGTGGGTTACGATGGCGTCTGACAGTCTGGACGCGTGGGTCGCACTCTATGACCAGCCCTTCGGAGACGGATTCGCCGGTCGCATCGCCTTCGACAACGACGCTAATATGACCGACCCCGCCCTCAAGGTGCTGCTTGCCGCGGGCACCTTCACGATCGCCGCCAGCTCCCCTGACTCTGCGGAGACCGGTCCCTACACACTGGCAAGCGCCGCGGCGTCATCGGACGCCGCAGGCTGCGAGCGCATGTGGGTAATGCGCGGGGTGGTAACGACGCAACAACTCCGGGCAGCCGACTGTGTGAACGCGTCGGGGGAGTGGTATTCCGACGCCTTCCTCGTCTGGCTGAACCCTGGTGAGGGAGTCTCGCTCGCGCAGCAGTCAACAGCGTTCCGGCCCTACCTCGGTTTGTTTGACCGGAGTGGGAACTTGGTGGGAGAGGCGGGGCCGGGGCCCGACGGCATCGCGCGACTGTCTCATACAGCGATCACCCGGGGTACGTTCTTCGTCTTCGCCACGAGCGACGAGGCCCGCGGCGAGGGGGAGTATACTCTGACGATCGCGACGCTTTCCGGGGCTCCGGTCGCCACGCGTCCACCAGTGGCTCAAGGGCAGCGGCGGTGGCCGTTCCCGGCTATCGCATTCAAACGCTAGCCCAACACTCAGCATCGCGCCGGCCCAGGCTTGGAAGAATTGTAGGCCAACTGTAGGGCACACGGCGAGCCGGCGCGCTGAGCGCCGGAGGCGTTCATACTTGCGGTGTCGCCACCGGCGGTGTGGCCCATTGGTTGGGTTCGAACGATCGTCGGCGAACTCGGCGAGGGCACGGGCATTAGTAGCAGCGTCCCGGTGCCAGTAGCGGTCCTGCCATGACGGTCTGATCGCAGATCGGACACCCTCGCGGATTGAGCGGCGCCTTCAATGCGCACGCACTCTCATAACCGCTTTTCGGATTTACACACTCCATTAGCCCTTCGCTGATCCCCGAGCAACGCGCGCGGCGCAGTCCGTATCACGCAGCCATCAACTCGCGAAGACGAAATTGTCCATATCAGGGGGAGCCATGCCACGCATCCTGCGCAGCACACTCGTTGCTCTAACGATCGCCTTCTTGCTTGGCGGCTGCCGGGATGCCGTCACTCCTATCACCACCAATCCGGTCTACACGCTTTCGTCAGACGCGTCGGCGCCGCTCGTTCCACGGATCATCGCGCCGCAGGTGACGGATCCCGACATCGACTGGGTCCCCGCGGTGAATCCGCAGTTCAACCATCATTACGTCTGGCTCGACCCTTCGCTGCCGTCTAACGACAAGCTCTTCGTGTTCATGCCCGGTACCGGTGCCCGGCCGCGCGGGTATCAGCTCATCCCGCTGGAGGCGGCGCGGCTTGGGTACCATGTGATCGGCCTCATGTACCAGAACAACGTGGCCGTGGTTGACCTCTGCACCGGGAGCCCCGACCCCGATTGTTCTGGAAATGTGCGCATGGAAATCATCGACGGAGTCGACCGGTCCACGCTCGTGGAGGTGAACCCGGCGAATAGCATTGACAACCGCCTGACGAAGCTGCTCCTCTACCTCGACGCGCAGTACCCCGACGAGGAGTGGTCCAGATTCCTGAAGCACGGCGCGCCGAAGTGGTCCCAGATCGTGGTGAGCGGCCATTCCCAGGGTGCCGGCCAGGCAGCCCTGATCGGCACGATTCGGCACGTGCATCGCGTCGTCATGTTCTCTGGTCCGCCGGACGCCCGTGTCCCTGAGGAGCCGGACGCGTGGGTGTCCATCGGGGAGACGCCAGCGTCCAAGTACTTCGAGCTCCTGCACCAACGCGATCACCTCGCGCCGGGCATTCTCGCAAACGTCAGGGCTTTCGGCTTAGAGAGGTTCGGTGACCCGGTCGCGCCTGAGCTGGGGCAGCCACCGTACGGCGGCTCACACGTTCTCATCACCGACCTGGCTCCGCAGGGAGGATATGGAACGCCGAATCCGCACCGGTCTTCGTCGCTGGATATGTGGACACCGTTGAGTCCTGATGGGACGCCGCTGCTGCGCGACGCGTGGCGCTACATGCTCGGCGAGCAAGACGACCAAGACTAGCCGGAACAGGGACGGCGGTGTGCTCGCTCTGCGCGCTGCGCCGCCGTCTCACTCCGTGTCGATTTGCGCTCGCTGCAAGTGGCCGGAGAAGTCAACGTAAATCGTCTTCGTCTCGGAGTAGAAGTCGTAGACCTCCCATCCCCCTTCGCGGTGTCCGTTGCCCGTTTGCTTGACGCCGCCGAAGGGGAGATGGGCCTCCGCGCCGATCGTCGGCGCATTCACGTACGTGATCCCCGTGTCGAGGTCGGTCATCGCCTGGAAGGCGCCGTTGATGTCGCGCGTGTACAGCGAGCTGGAGAGTCCGTACTTCACATCGTTGTTGATCCGAATCGCCTCAGCCAGGTCTTTGGTCTTCAGGACCGCGAGTACCGGACCAAAGATCTCCTCCTGCTCGACGCGCATTCCCGGCTTCACGCCCGTGAGGACCGTCGGCTCGTAAAACCACCCGCACTCGAGGCGCTTGTCGCCCTGCGGAATTCTGCCTCCGAGCGCTACACTCGCCCCTTCCTTCTTAGCGATGTCGACGTACTCGGCGACCTTCTGGCGCGCCTCTTCGTGGATCAGGGGACCAACGTCGGTCTTGTCGTCGAGGCCGGGACCGAGTCGTAGCTTGGCGGCGCGATCGGTGAGCATTGTGACGAACTTGTCATGGATCTTCTCGTGCAGAATGAGCCGGCTGGTCGCCGTGCAGCGCTGGCCCGTCGTGCCGAAGGCGCCCCACAACACGCCGTCGAGCGCGAGATCGAGATCGGCATCGTCCATCACCATCATGGCGTTCTTGCCGCCCATTTCGAGCGACAGCCGCTTATGCATCTTGCCGCACGTCGCCCCGATGGCCGACCCCGTTTCGGTGGATCCCGTGAACGAGATCACGGACACCTCGGGATGCTCGACCAGCGCGCGACCGACCACCGACCCTTGCCCATGGATGAGCTGGACGACTTCAGGCGGAAGTCCGGACTCGAGCAGCACCTCGACCAGCAGATGCGCCGTATGCGGAACGTCCTCGGCCGGTTTGAAGACACCCGAGTTCCCGCACAGCAGCGCAGGAAACATCTTCCAGGTGGGGATCGCGAGCGGGAAGTTGAACGGCGTGATCAGCCCGGCGATCCCGATGGGGCGCCGGTAGCTCATCGCCCACTTGTTGCGCAACTCGGACGGCACTACGCGGCCGAACAGCCGGCGGCCCTCCGTGGCCGCATAGAACGCGGTGTCGATCCCCTCCTGAACGTCACCTCGGGTCTCGGCAAGGACCTTGCCCATCTCGCGTGTCATCGCGCGCGCGATCGTTTCCTTCTTCTCGACCAACAACTGTCCGACACGGAGCAGCACCTGCCCGCGAATGGGTGCCGGGGTCTTGGACCATTTGGCGAACCCGTTTTTCGCGGACGCAACCGCGCGCTTGAGATCCTCCGGTCCGGATCGCGGGAAGCGACCGATGACGTCGTTCCAATCCGCGGGGTTCCGGTTGTCGAAGTATTCGCCGGTCGAGGGGGCGACCCACTCGCCCGCGATGAAGTTCTTGAACGTTTCAGTCATGGTTACTTGTGCGGTTCGGGACAGAACCAGACAGCCTGTTGGCCGGCATAGCCGATGCGAGGAAGAACGACACCCATCACGAGCACGAGCCCCCAGATAATGAGCAAGATAGATAGCAGGTGCGCGAAGCCCTGCCGATGTCGCCACGAGGCAAACGCGCTCCACACTCCCGCGACCACGAGCGTCACAGCGCCGATGCCATAGAACAGCAGCCGCGCGCCGCAGATATGTGAGTACGGCCACACCAGCATCCCCACACCGAGCAGGAGCCCTAAGCCAAGCCGCAGCCATGCGGCGGCAATGCTCCGCTTGCCACCGGGACCTGCCGGTGTCGTGCGAACCGTTGGAACACCACCGTGCGACGATGCGGCCGTCGGATACCCCCGGCCCAGCGTGGGGTCGGCCTCGGGAAGCTTCGCGAGCAGCTTGTCCACCTCGCGCATCTCGCGATCCCAGTCCCGGTCTTTGCTCTTGTCTGTCACTAGCCCTCCCTTCGAGCCAGCCCATAGCGCTCGATCTTCTTGTACAGATTGCTGCGCGGCATCTGCAATGTGCGCGCGGTCTCCGACACGTTCCAGTCGTGCTCCTGCAACTTCCCGAGCAGGAACGCCCGCTCGGCGGCCTGCTTGAACTCCTCGAACGTGCCGGCGCGCAGCCAGGTTGCAGCGCCTCCCGCGCCCAGTGCCGCCGCCGTACCCTTCCCCCCCCCCCGTCCCCCCTCCTCCTTCCCCACCAGTCTCTCGACATCGCTCTCCGTCACCGCGGATCCCGTCGCCAAAATGAGGAGGCGTTCGACCGCATTCTTCAGCTCGCGAATGTTCCCCGGCCAGTCGTGGGCCGTGAGGCGCTCGACCGCGGCCGTTTCGAATTCCTTCGCGGGCAGCCCCACGCGGGTCAGCTCGCCGGTAAAATGCGCGACGAGCTGCGGGATGTCGGTGCGCCGCTCGCGCAGCGACGGCACGTGAATGGGCACGACGTTCAAACGGTAGAGCAGATCTTCGCGGAACCGGCCCTGCTCGATTTCCTGACTGAGATTCTTGTTCGTCGCCGCGATCACGCGCACGTCCACGGGTAATGCCTTGCCCGTTCCGACGCGGGAAATCACGCCTTCCTGCAGCGCGCGCAGCACCTTGGCTTGCGCCGACAGGCTCATGTCGCCGATTTCATCGAGGAACAGCGTGCCACCATCCGCCAGCTCGAACTTCCCGGCGCGATCGGCGAATGCGCCGGTGAAGCTGCCCTTCATGTGGCCGAACAGCTCGCTCTCGATCAGCTCGGTGGGAATCGCCGCGCAGTTCACCTCGACAAATGGCCCGGCTGCGCGAGGGCTCAGCGCGTGAATGGCGCGAGCCACGAGCTCTTTGCCGGTGCCGTTCTCGCCCGTGATCAGCACGCGCGCAGGCGTGGGCGCGACCCTCTCTAGCAGCCCGATGACGAGGCGGATGGCCTTGCTCGAGCCCACGATCTCGTATTGGGCTCGTACTTCCTGTTTCAGCCGCACATTCTCGTTGACCAGTACGACGTGCTGCAGGGCGTTGCGGAGCGTCAGCAGGATGCGATCGGTATCGAGCGGTTTTTCGAGGAAATCGTACGCACCGAGCTGCGTCGCTTCGACGGCGGTCTGGATCGTGCCGTGCCCGGAGATCATGACGACCTGTGCCTGTGAATCGAGCTGGCGCAACCGCTTGAGCGTCTCGAGCCCGTCCATCCCTTCCATCTTTACGTCCAGAAACACGAGGTGCGGCTTGAATTCCGGATAGACGCGCGCCGCCTCATGACCCGAGGCACACACCTGGACTTCGATTTCCTCGTACTCGAGCACCTGCTTCAGCGCTTCGCGGATGCCCTTTTCATCGTCGACGATCAACACGCGCCGGGGGCTCAAAACTTGGGTCTCCTCGTGCGATACAACACGACGCCGGTGGGATGTACCGCCACGTCAGACACGGCCGGATCGACCTTCAAGGGAATCGCCCCGTTCGACGACGCACCCGCCATCTGCCGGGCGATCGAGTTGACCATGGGGCCGGGGAATTCGATGCCGCGCAGGCTGATGTCCTCGATCTTGAAGCGCGCCGTGCTGGGTCGTTCGATCGACACGGTCCCCCCCATACGGAGCGGCTCGCGCGGTCCAACCATCCCGGAAAATGGCCCCAGTGAGCCGGGCGGCAGGGCGCGGGTATCGAGGCGCGCGTGGACAATCAGCTTTCCCTCCTGCAGCTCGACGCGCAACGAGTCGTACATTTTCCGCACGTTCCAGTCGATCCCCGCGCCGATGAGCGAGGCCATCTCGTTCGGCGTCAGGATGATGGAGTCGGGTCCCCCCGCCGCACCGAGGCTACGCAGCTTGGTTTGACCCGTAGCCGTCGCCGAGGGTGTGGGCGCCCCGACCGCCGTGTCGGCGACTGGCGGCAACGCCTGCGATCCACCGAACCAGCGAGCGCCGGTGCGCATGATCGGCTCACGGAACCAATAGATCAGGGCAATCACCGCCAGAATGGCGATCGCACACCCGATGCGGAGGAGTCCCTTAAGACAACCGTTCATGGTATTTCACCTGATACACCGGACCATCAGGACGCAGGGTACTCTGCATGAGATCCAGCTCGCTGACCGTCACCGTGTGGTCGAACGGAATCTGCGCGAGCTGGGCCTCGAGTCCCGCGAAGTCGCGCGGCCGCGCGTCGCGACTCGTGCGGCCCAGCGTCACGTGCGGCCGAAACGCGCGCGCTTCAGTCGGAAAGCCCAGCGGCTCGAACGCCTGCTCCACGCTGTGCTGGAGCAGCTCGAGCGTGGGGTCGGGTGTAACGCCGGCCCAGAGGACGTGCGGGCGCCGATAGTCGGGAAACACGCCGAAGCTGGTGATCTGCAGCGCCAGCGGGCGGGGCTCGCGGCCGGCACCGGCGGCGCGCTGCAAGGCGGCGCGCAGCTCAGTCTCGCGCGCGTCGTCGACGTCGCCCAGGAATTTGAGGCTCAAGTGGATGTTCTCGGGTCGTACCCACGTCACCGGGAGCTGGTCGCGACGCCGCGGGGGGGGGGAGCGCAGCGGCGCGAGCGCGTCCCAAAGCTCCTGACGCACGCCCTCGGGAAAGTTCAGCGCGACGAACGCTCTAACAGGCTGCCTCGGCGGTAACCGCGCGGGTCGATCTCGACCTGCGCGAAGCCCAGCGTGAAGAGATGCTCGGTGATGGCATCACGGCGCGCCTCGACCCAGGAAATCCACGACGGCTCGACTTCCAGCCGCGCCCGGTCGCCAAGATGGCGTACGCGCACATCGCCCGCGACGCCGACCGAGCGCAGGTACGCTTCCGCCGACTCGACTTGCTTCAACCGCGAGGGCGTGATCGAGAGACCGTACTGCACGCGGCTCGAGAGACACGGCGCCGCAGGGGAATCCCACGTCGGCAGACCGAGCTCGCGGGATGCGGCGCGGATCTCCGCCTTGGTGAGTCCCACCTCGGCCAAGGGTGAGCGCACGCCGGCGTTCGACCCAGCTGCCTTCCCCGGCCGGTGCTCGTGCAGATCGTCGGCGTTCGTGCCATCACAGACAATCTCGAGCCCCCGCTCGCGCGCGAGTGGGAGCAACCGGCTCCACAATTCAGTCTTGCAGTAAAAGCAGCGATTCGTGGGGTTCGCGAGATAGTTCGCGTCTTCCAGCTCGTGCGTGTGGATCTCGACGAGGGGAATGTCGAAGCGCCGGGCAACGTCGATCGCCATGCGCCACTGCGCCTCGGGATACGAGTCGCTTCGGCCGATTGCTGCGAGCATTAGGGTCTTGCCCAGCTCCTGACGCAGGACAACCGCCAGCAGGGCTGAATCCACTCCGCCCGAATAGCCAAGCAGGACCGACGGATAGTTGCGAACGAGGGCGCGCAGAGCCTGCATCGCGAGAATAGTAGCCCGGCGACTGTCCTACTCAAAGGACATTCCGTCAGGCTGGAACCTCTTTAGACTTATGAAGCGTTCAAATACGTCGACATTTTTTGACGTATAGTCGGACTTGCCTCGGGAGAACCTCCCAAATGCCTGTCAAGACCGAGCTGGACACCACAGACCGACGGATCCTCCGCATCCTCGCGCAGGATGGGCGAGCCAGTTACCAGGCCATCGCCGACGAAGTCGGTCTCTCGCGACCCGCGATCATGGAACGCGTCAAGCGACTCGAGGAGTCGGGCCATATCCGCGGGTATCGGGTGCAGCTCGATCGCGCCAAGGCCGGCTTCCCGGTGACCGCGTTTGTCGCCGTGCGCTACGGATCGAGCGACTACGTAGGCGACGAGCCGCGCATGCGCGAGATGGAAAAACATCCCGGCGTGCTCGAGTGCCATCACATCGCCGGCGATGATTGCTACATCCTCAAGGTCGTAGCTGAGGATCTCGAAGGGGTGCAGTCGATCCTGCGTGATTTGCGCGGACCGAACTCCCAGATGAATACACGCACGACGATCGTGCTCTCGACGCTGTTCGAAAAGCCCGGGTTCATACCCACGGAGCCGGACTGATGGGGGGGGCCGCGCTCAAGGGCAAGGCGCTCATCGCCTATCTGGTCGTCTGCGTCTTCTGGGGCTCGACCTATCTCGCCATCAAGGTCGGCGTCACCGAGCTGCCGCCGTTCCTATTCGCGGGGCTTCGCTTCCTCGTCGCCGGGCTCATCCTGCTCATGCTGGCGCGTGCGCTCGGCGATCCCTTGCCGAAGAAGCACGATTGGCGCACGCTGGCCATCGTCGGTCTGCTACTCCTCGCCGGCGGCAACGCGTTCGTCGTCTGGTCGGAGCAATACGTCGGCTCCGGCATCGCCAGCATCTTCGTCGTCACGGTCGCGATGTGGACAGCGCTGTTCGACGCGGTCATTCCCGGCGGCTCGAGCGAGCTGAACTGGCGCGTCGTCGCGGGACTCGCCCTCGGCTTCCTGGGTACGCTGCTGCTGGTGGGCGCGACGCCGGCCGAAATCCTCGCCGCCGATAAACGCGGGCCGATCGCCTTGACCATGGCGAGCGCGTCGTGGTCACTCGGCTCGGTGTATGCCAAGCGGCATCCCACAAAAGCCAGCCCGTACATGGGCGCGGCATTTCAGATGATCGTCGGCGGCGGCACCGTGGCGCTCATCGGGACGCTGCTCGGCGAATGGTCTGCATGGCACTTGAGCACCCGCGGCATCGGGGCAATCGTCTATCTCGTCATTTTCGGGTCGATACTCGGATACAGCGCCTATTCGTACGCACTGCGGCATGCTTCGGCCACGATCGTCGGCACGTACGCCTACGTAAACCCGGTGATCGCCGTGCTCCTCGGCTGGCTGCTGCTGCACGAACCCGTCGGCTCGCGCACGTTCATCGCCATGGGAATGATTCTGGTGGCGGTGGTGTGGATTCAGTTCTCCCACAGTCTGCGGCGGGCTGACGGGCTGGCGGGCGGGCGGGCTGATCGTCAACCAACCGCCAGCCCGCCTGCCCGGGCGCCCGCCGAACCCGAGCCGGAGGCCAGTACATGACTCCGCCACTTCCCCGTGATGCGGTCCTCTTGATCGTCGACGTACAGAAAGGCATGGACGTCTACGCCAGTGAGTACAATCGCAACAATCCTGACCTGGAGAAGAACATCGCGCGGTTGCAGCACGCATGGCGCAAGTCGGGCCGACCGCTGATCCACGTGCAGCACCTGTCGAAAGAACCCAATTCCCCGCTGCGGCCGGGGCAACCAGGCGTCGACATCAAGGACGAAGTGAAACCTCTCTCCGGCGAACCCGTGGTCCAGAAGTCAGTCAGCAGCGCGTTCATCGGAACGTCACTGGAGGCGGATTTGCGGCGCCGCGGCGTTACGACACTCGTGGTGGTTGGGATGCAGACGAACATGTGCGTTTCGACGACGGCGCGGATGGCGGGCAACCTGGGCTTCACGACCTTCGTCGTCTCGGATGCGACGGCGACATTCGACAACACGGGGCCGGACGGCACGCGGTACGCGTCCAAGCTGCTGCATGACGTCGCCCTGGCGGACCTGCATGGCGAATTCTCGACCGTGGTGGACACGAACACCGTTCTGGAGCGCCTATTATGAAAGCTCCTCGCACAGTCAACCTCGCCGACATGTTCAGCCGTTTTCAGGAGCACTGGAGTCCCAAGATCGTCGGTGAGGTGAACGACAGCCTGGTCAAGCTCGTGAAGCTCAAAGGCGAATTCGTGTGGCATCATCACGAGAGGGAGGACGAGCTGTTCCTCGTGGTGAAAGGCAAGCTACGCCTCAAGCTGCGGGACAAGGATCTCGTTCTCGGACCGGGTGAGTTCGCGATCATTCCGCGTGGTGTCGAGCACCTGCCGATGGCCGAGGAAGAGACCCACGTGCTCCTGTTCGAGCCCAATTCCACGCTGAATACGGGGAACGTGCGCAATGACCGCACCGTCGCCACGCTCGACCGCCTCTAAGACCGGGACCTTGATCGCGCGGGTCTGGCACGGCGTCACGCCGGCGGCGCGGGCCGAGGAATACACCGATTATCTGTATCAGACCGGTGTGCGCGAGTGTCGCGCCACGCCCGGGAATCGCGGCGTCTACGTGCTGCGGCGGATTCAGCACGATCGCGCCGAATTCACTTTCCTGTCGTTGTGGGAATCACTCGAGGCAATCCGGCGGTTCGCCGGCGAGGACTATGAGAAAGCCCGCTACTTCCCCGAGGACCGCGACTTCCTCCTCGAGCTCGAGCCCTGCGTCGAGCACTACGACGTCGTCACCCGAGATTAGCCTCGACCCCGCCGACGCGGGTGGGTGGGAGGAGCTGCGCCTTCTCGGCCACCAGATGGTCGACGACATGCTCGAGTATCTCCGAACTGCGCGGGAGCGCCCGGTGTGGCGCCCCGTTCCCGCAGAGGTGCGCCAACGGCTCTCGGGCCCCGTGCCACGCGAGCCGACCGAGGCGGCCGCCGTATACGAAGAGTTCAAGCGGGATGTGCTGCCCTACCCCACGGGCAACATCCATCCCCGCTTCTGGGGTTGGGTGATCGGTACCGGCACACCGCTCGCCATGCTCGCCGACATGCTGGCGTCGGGGATGAATCCGCAGGTGGCCGAGTTCGACGACGCACCGGCGGTGGTCGAGAATCAGGTGATCGGCTGGCTCGTGGAGCTGCTTGGCATGCCTGCGGGCACACACGGGCTCCTCGTCTCGGGTGGGTCGATGGCCAACTTCGTCGGGCTCGCGGTTGCGCGGCACGTACGTGCGGGCTTCGACGTCCGCGAGCGTGGCGTGAGCGGTGGGCCGAGGCTGACCGTCTACGCGTCCAGCGAGACGCATTCCTCGGTGCGCAAGGCGGTGGAGTTGCTGGGTCTCGGCCACGAGGCGCTCCGCAGCATTCCCGTCAACGCGGATTACACGATCAACCTGAAGGCGCTGCGTGAGACGCTTGCGGCCGACCGCGTGGCAGGAAGTCGGCCGATCTGCATCGTCGGGAACGCCGGCACGGTCAATACAGGCGCGACCGATAACCTGAGCTCCCTCGCCCGGCTCTGCCGCGACGAAGGACTGTGGTTCCACGTCGATGGTGCCTTCGGCGCGCTCGTGGCGCTCGTCCCCGAGCTGCGGCACCTGGTGCACGGTCTCGAGCAGGCCGATTCGGTCGCGTTCGATCTCCATAAATGGCTCTACATGCCGTACGAGGTGGGCTGCACGCTCGTGCGGGACCAGACGGCGCATCGCGCCACGTTCAACGTGACGCCGGCTTACCTCGCGTCATTCGACCGGGGCATCGCGGCAGGGGGTTTTCCTTTCGCGGAGCGCGGCGTGCAACTGTCGCGCGGGTTTCGCGCGCTGAAAGTGTGGATGTCGTTCAAGACGCACGGCATCGACACATTCGCGCAGCTGATTCATCAGAACGTTCGGCAGGCGCATTATCTCGCCGGTCTCGTCACCAAACACCCACGGCTCGAGCTGCTGGCGCCCGCGCCGCTCAACGTAGTCTGCTTCAGGTATCGCGTGCCCGGTGTGTCCGAGGAGCGGCTCAACGACATCAACAAAGAGATCCTGCTGCGCATCCAGGAGAGCGGGTTGGCTATTCCGTCACAGACCACGCTCAACGGCAAGTTCGCGATTCGGGTCGCGATCACGAATCACCGCAGCCGGCGCGAAGATTTCGATCTGCTCGTGAATGCCGTCGTCGAGCACGGCACGGCGTTGCGCTAGGCGGGTGGCTCCGGCTGGCCGATGATCTTCCCTTCGATAGGGTTGGCGAACGATCGAACGGTGTGGTAGGCGAGATCGATATCCTTGGACTTCGCGAATTCAGTCAGGATGTCGTCCCAAATCGCCGAGACCGTGCCGCGGCGACGGCGGGGCTCGATCAAATAGCGAATCGTCAACAGAATACCGGAGGCGCTCGTGTTGGTATATACGATCGGCGTGAGCTTCCTGTAGTTGATCAGGAACTGCCGTGAGGCCGCGAGCAGGTCGCGCTCCGCCTCCGCGGTGAGGTGCTCGGCGTGCTTGAAGGCGATGGCCGTGAGAATCTCCTTCGCCTTCGTCCAGTTGCTCTCGTACGTGATCAACACCGGCACTTCGTTCCAGATGTACTTGAATCCCTTGTCGTAGTTGGCGATCGCTTCGGTGAACACCTGCTGATTGGGGACATGGACGATCCGTCCCGTGCTTTGATCGGCATCGACCCAGCCGCCGATTTCGTTCAGCGTGAACTTGAAGAGATGGATGTCGATGACGTCGCCTTTCTGTTTGCCGATCTCGACGCGATCCCCGACCTCAAACGGCCGGCTCCATACGATGAACGCCCATCCCGCGAGGTTCGCGAGGGGATCCTTGAGGGCGATCGCGATGCCTGCCGAGACAATGCCAAGAAATGTGGCAAGTGACTTGAACCCCTCGAGCCATTCGCGGCCAATGACGAGGACCGCGATCGCGAGGAACAGGTAGGCGACGCTTTTGCGCCAGCGGTAGCGCGTCCAGGGGTCCGTCACCCGGCGGTAAACGACGGCGAGGACCAGACGCTCGAGGATCCAGAGCCCGACGATCACGATGATCGTGACCAGCAGGTGCGTCTGCACCGCGGGACTCAATCCGACACGATTTGTGAGCCAGTCGCGCACGGTGGCCAAAGCTACGGGTCCTCCTAGCTTTAGGCCACCGTGGCACAGCTCCACATCCTGCGCGACCTCGCCGTCATCTTCGCCGGTTCGCTGCTGGTCATTCTGGTTTTCCATCGACTCAAACTGCCGGCCCTCCCGGGCTTCATCGTCGCGGGAATACTCCTCGGCCCCAACGCACTCGGGTTGGTGTCGGATCCGCAGGATGTGGAAGGACTCGCCGAAGTCGGCGTGATCCTGCTGCTGTTCACGATCGGGATCGAGTTCTCGCTCAGCCGGCTGCGCGAAATGGGCCGTCAGATTCTCGCGAGCGGGCTGGCGCAGATGGGGTTCACCGTGCTCGCCACGCTCGCGGTGGGGCTCGCATTTCTGCGTGATTGGCGCGTCGCGCTGTTCCTCGGATTCCTGATCGCGCTCTCCAGCACCGCCATCGTGCTGAAGGTTTTGACCGACACGAGTGAGATCGACGCCCCCCATGGGCGCCTGGCGACCGGCATGCTGATCTTCCAGGATTTGTGTGTCGTGCCGATCATGCTGGTCCTGCCCTTCCTCGCGGGACAGGCGACCGGCGGTGTGGTCGGATTGGTCGTGGCGCTGGGCAAGGCTGCTCTGGTCGTCGTCGGGGTGATCATTGCCGCGCGCACCATCGTGCCGCGCGTGCTCACCGAGATCCTCAAGACGCGCAGTCGTGAGCTGTTTCTCATCGCCGTCATTCTCATCGGGACGCTCACCGCGCTGGGGACGGCGGCCGCCGGTGCGTCGCTCGCGCTGGGCGCATTCCTCGCCGGGCTCATCATCTCGGAGTCGGACTACGGGAATCAGGCGATGGCCGAGTTGATGCCGTTTCGCGACATCTTCATCTCGTTGTTTTTCGTCGCGGTCGGGATGCTCGTGCACCTCGAAACCGTCGGGCGCCACATCGGGCTCGTGTTGCTCGCCGTCGCGCTCATCATGGGCGGCAAGACGCTGTCGGCGGCCGTAGGACCGGCGTTGATGGGGTACTCCGGCCGAGCCGCCTTGCTCGCCGGCGTCGCCGTTTCGCAGATCGGCGAGTTCTCGTTCGTGCTGGCGAGGGACGGTCGCACGGCCGGCCTGCTGCCCGATCTCTTATATCAGCAGTTCCTGGGCGTCGTGGTGATTACGATGCTGGTGACACCGTTCCTGCTACAGGGCGGTCCGGCGCTGCTGGATGCGCTCGAGAAACTGGTGCCGCTCAACCGCCTGCTGCCCGGCTTCCGACCGCGCGACTTCGCGCCGGTCCAGGATCCCGTCAAGGACCACGTCATCATCGCCGGCTACGGGCTCAACGGGCGCAACGTCGCGACGGCGCTGCGGTCGATCAAGGTCCCCTACCTCATTGTCGAGCTGAACGCGCAGACCGTGCGCAAGGCGCGTACCGAGGGAGAGCCCGCCTTCTACGGTGATGCGACGCGGGAAGAGATCCTCCGAGCACTGGGCAGCGAGCGCGCGCGCATGCTGGTGATTGCGATCTCGGATCCCGCCGCGACACGCCGCATGGTCCGCGTCGCGCGTGACCTGAATCCGAGACTGTACATCATCGCACGCACTCGCTACGTCGTGGAGATCCCCGAGCTCACCCGTCTCGGCGCCAACGTGGTCATTCCGGAAGAATTCGAGACCTCGATCGAGATCTTTGCGCGCGTGCTGGCGCATTACAACGTCCCCCGCGAAGAAATCGAGCGGCTCGTCGGCGAGATCCGGGCATCCCATTACGAGGCCCTGCGACCTGGTGCCCGCCGCAGGTTGACGTTGACCGGGACGTTCCGCGCGATCCCGCAGATGGAGGTCGAGCGTATCGTGCTCGATGCCAACGCGCCCGTCGTGGGTCAAACGATCGCCGAGACGGCGCTGCGATCGCGGACTGGGGCGCTGATACTCGCGGTGCGACGGGGAGACAGCGATCTGGCAACGCCGGATGCGGACTTCCGGCTCGAGGCGGGCGATGTGCTCGTGGTGGTGGGACAGCCGCAACAGATCCAGAGCGCCCATCGGCTGCTGACCGGAAGGGGCACCGACGCCGCCTAGGCCACACCTCGCCGGTCGAGACTGCGGTACTGAATCGCCTCACTCACATGTTTGGGCTCGAGCGCGGCCGCCTGGTCGAGATCGGCGACGGTGCGCGCGATCTTGAGAATCCGGTGGTACGCCCGCGCGGATAGTCCGAGCCGCGTGATGGCGGTCTTGAGCAGCGCGTCAGCGCCCTCAGACACCTTGCAGTGCGCGCGAATGTCGCGCGGCGCCATGTGCGCGTTGGCGTAGATACCCGGCCGGTCGGCGAACCGCTCGCGTTGCAGCGCCCGCGCGCGATCGACGCGCTCGCGCATCGCTGCACTCGCCTCCCCCCCACTCTCGCCGGTGAGCGCCTTGTATTTCACCGCCGGAACCTCCAGATGAATGTCGATGCGATCGAGCAGCGGCCCAGAGACTCGCGCGAGGTAGCGCTGCACCACCAGGGGCCCACAGGCGCATGTGTGATGCGCATCGCCGAACCATCCACACGGGCAGGGATTCATGGCCGCGGCCAGCATGAAGCGCGCGGGATACGACAGACTCATTGCGGCCCGTGCGATCGTCACGACCCCATCCTCCATCGGCTGTCGCAGCACCTCCAGGACGTTCTTCCGGAACTCCGGCAGCTCGTCGAGAAACAGGACTCCGCCGTGCGCCAGGCTGACCTCGCCGGGGCGGGGATACGATCCGCCGCCGATCAGTCCCGCGTCTGAGATCGTGTGGTGCGGCGCGCGAAACGGCCGCCGTGCGACCAGCGATTCCCCCAACGGCAGGCTGCCGGCCACGGAATGGATCTTCGTCGTTTCGAGCGCTTCATCGAGGCTCATCATCGGCAGGATGGTGGGGAGCCGGCGAGCCAGCATTGTCTTCCCCGACCCAGGCGGTCCGACGAGCAGTATGTTGTGGGCCCCCGCCGCCGCGACCTCGAGCGCGCGCTTGGCGCGTGGCTGACCCTTCACCTCGGCGAAGTCGACATCGTCTTTGGCGCGATCGGCGAACAATTGGGCGACGTCGATCGCTGCCCCGGTGAGATCGCCCTTCCCGTCCAGGAAATCGGCGATCTCAGCAAGCGACCCCGCGCCGAGCACCTGCAGACCTTCCACGACACCCGCTTCGGGCAGGTTTTCACGCGGCAGGATCAGGGCCTCGATTCCGGCCGCCCGCGCGGCGAGCGCGACCGGTAACGCCCCGCGCACCGGCCGCACCGCGCCTTCGAGGCCGAGCTCGCCGAGCACCGCAATCTTGCCCAGCCGGTCGGCCGTCACCTGCTCGGTGGCGGCAAGGATTCCCAGCGCGATCGGCAGATCGAACGCCGAGCCCTCCTTCCGAACGTCGGCGGGGGCCAGATTCACCGTGATTCGTCTGAGCGGGAACGTGTAGCCGGTGTTGGCGAGGGCGGCAGAAACCCTGTCGCGCCCTTCCTTTACCGCACCTTGTGGCAGTCCTACGGTGACAAATGTGGGAAGTCCGTTAGCAATGTCGGTCTCGACCTCCACCAGATAGGCATCGATCCCAAGGACGGCGGCGGAGCGGACGCGAGCGAGCATCCCCGAGGCTACGTTTAACAGCGTCCTCGCGGTACCCAAAACGCCGCCCTGCGGGTCTAAATGACGCCATGGGGAGGATATGCGTATAGAAGTCGTGCCATCCCGAATCCCCCTCCTCTCCATCGCGAGCCTCGCGATGTTGGGCGCGTGCGGCCAACGCGGGGGCGGGACGCTCCCCAAGGTCCCCGTCAGCGTCGCCCGGGCCGAGCGTCGTTCCCTTCCTTATGAGCTCGATGCCAACGGGACCGTCGAGCCGATTCGCTCGGTCACTGTCCTCCCGCAGGTCGGCGGCATCATCGTGCGGGTGAATTTCGCCGAAGGAGCTGAAGTTGCCGCCGGTCAGGTCCTGTTTGAGATCGATCCACGCCAGTACAGGGCCGAGCTACAGCAGGCTCAAGGGACGCTCGGCCGCGACCTGGCGCAGGCCGAGAGTGCCGCGCGCGAGGCCGCGCGCTACAAGGTTCTGGCGTCGACCAACACGGTGACGCAGGAGGACTACGAAGCCAAGCAGTCGGCGGCGGACGCTGCGGCCGCTGCGGTTCGCTCCGACTCCGCGTCAACGGCGATCGCCCGGCTCAATCTCGAATACGCGACCGTCCGCGCACCGATCGGTGGTCGCACCGGACGGCTGCTGCTGCACGAGGGCAACGTCGTGCGCGCCGGCAGCGATCAGCTTGTCTCGATCGTACAGATGCGTCCGATCCTGGTGCGTTTCTCGGTTCCCGCGGTGAACCTGCCCGCATTACGGCAGCGCCCCGATCGGCAGTTCACGGCGATCGCCACCTCGGCACGCGACTCGGCGCTCTCCGTCCAGGGCGTACTCTCGTTCGTCGATAATCAGGTGGACAGCACGACCGGCAGCATCTTACTCAAGGCGCTCTTCTCGAATCGCGATGGTGCGCTCTGGCCCGGTGAATTCGTCGCGATCACGCTCGTGCTCGGCATGCAGACCGATGCGGTGGTCGTGCCGAGTCAGGCGGTGATGCAGGGTCAGCAGGGCACGTACGTTTTCGTCGTGAACAGCGATGGTACGGCCACCACACAGCCGGTGACGGTTCAGCGCACGCTCGACAGCTTAACGGTGCTGGCCGGCGTGCCGGCGGGTGCGCTCGTCGTCACCGACGGCCAGCTCCGTCTGACGCCCAATGCCAAAGTGGACATTCGCGGCGGTCCGACCACCGAGACCGCGGGTGGCGGCGTCACCCCGGGGGAAAAACAGCAATGAACATCTCCGGGCTGTTCATTCGTCGTCCGGTGGCGACCACGCTCGTGATGCTGGGCATTCTGATGTTCGGGTTGATGGCGTATCGCCTGTTGCCCGTGAGCGATCTCCCGAACGTCGATTTCCCCACGATCTCCGTGTCCGCCGGACTCCCCGGTGCGAGCCCGCAAACGATGGCGGCCGCCGTTGCCACACCGCTCGAGAAGCAGTTCTCGACGATCGCCGGGCTCGACGCGATGACCTCGTCGAGTACACTGGGCGGCACCAACATCACGCTGCAATTCACGCTGTCGCGCGACATCGATGCCGCCGCCCAGGACGTGCAGGCTGCGATCTCGAAGACGCTGCGGCAGCTGCCCCCGGGGATTCAGCCGCCCTCGTACAACAAGTCGAACCCCGCCGACTCGCCGATCCTGTATCTGGCGCTGACATCCAACACGGTGCCGCTCCCGCAGCTCGACGAGTACGGGGAAACGTTCCTCGCCCAGCGGCTCTCGACCGTCAGCGGGGTCGCGCAGGTTCAGGTGTTCGGGTCGGCGAAGTACGCGGTGCGGATTCAGGTGGATCCGAAGGCTCTCGCGGCACGCGGTATTGGACTGGATGAAGTCACGGCGGCCGTCTCCGCAGGAAATCCCAATCTGCCGACCGGAACACTGTGGGGACCGCAGCGGGCCTACACCGTGCTGGCCGACGGCTCAATCTCGAGCGCGCCCGAATTCCGCAAGCTCGCCGTGACATATCAGAACGGCACGCCGGTCCGGCTGGAGGACGTGGCCGAAGTGCTCGATGACGTGCAGGACTCGCGCAACGCAAGCTGGTACGACGGCAAGCGCGCGATCGTCCTCGCGATCCAGCGTCAGCCGGGCACCAACACCGTGCAGGTCGCGACCGGCGTCAAATCGATGGTGGCCGCTCTCTCTTCCCAGCTCCCGGCATCGGTCGAAGTGAATACGCTGTACGACCGCTCGCTGTCGATCCGGCAATCGGTGAACGACGTGCAGCTGACTCTGCTCATCACGCTGTGCCTCGTCGTGCTCGTGATCTTCCTGTTCCTGAAGAACCTCTCGGCAACGGTGATCCCAAGCCTGGCGCTGCCCTTCTCGATCATCGGCACGTTCTCGGTGATGTATTTGATGGGCTACAGCCTCGACAACCTGTCGCTCATGGCGCTCACCTTGTCGGTCGGTTTCGTGGTGGACGACGCCATCGTGATGCTCGAGAACATCGTCCGGCACATGGAGAAGGGGAAACGGCCGATGCAGGCCGCGCTCGATGGCGCCCGTGAGATCGGCTTCACCATCCTGTCGATGACGTTGTCGCTCACGGCGGTGTTCATTCCGGTGCTCCTCATGGGCGGGATCATCGGGCGCCTGTTCCACGAGTTCGCCGTGACGATTGGCGTGGCGATTCTCGTCTCGGGGTTCGTTTCGCTGACCCTCACACCGATGCTCTGCAGCCGCTTCTTGCGCCCACCCAAGGAGGAGCGGCACGGGCGCTGGTACGAGGCGACGGAGCGCGTCTATCAGCGCGGCCTCGCCTGGTACGAGCGTTCGCTCAGCTGGGTGATGGACCGGCGCGGCCTGGCCCTCGCCTTCTCCGGCGTGATTCTGATCGCCACGGCCGTGCTCTTTAAGATCGTTCCAAAGGGATTTATTCCCACCGAAGACACCGGACAGATTCAGGGCACCACCGAAACGTTGGAGGGGAGCTCGTTCGAAAACATGCGCGACCATCAGCTCGCGGTTGCGAGTATCGTCGCGAAAGATCCGAATGTCGCCCACTTCATGTCCACCGTCGGCGGCGGCGCGATGAACCAGGGCCGGCTCAGCATCCGTCTGAAGCCGCGCGGTCAGCGCCTCCCCGCCGATCAGGTAAGCCGCGAGCTGATGCCGAAATTGAACAGCGTGACGGGGATTCGGACCTATCTCCAGCTCCCCCCCGCCATCCGCATCGGCGGCCGGCCCACGAAGACGCAGTACCAATTCACGCTGCAGAGCGCCGACATCGACGCGCTCTACGCCAACGCTGCGAAGCTCGAGGGCGTGCTGCACGGCCTCCCGAAGCTGCAGGATGTGACGAGCGACCTGCAGATCAAGAATCCGCAGGTGAGCGTCCGGATCGACCGCGATCGCGCCACGAGCCTCGGCGTGTCAGTCCAGCAGATCGAGCAGGCGCTGTACGACGCCTACGGCTCGCGCCAGGTCTCGACGATCTACACGCCAAACAACCAGTACTGGGTGATTCTCGAGCTGCTGCCGGAGTACCAGCGTGATCCCGCCGCGCTGCAGCTGCTCTATCTGCGCTCGCAGAAGGGAAACTTGATCCCGCTGACGTCGGTCGCGTCGGCGTCCAACGACGTCGGACCACTCAGCGTCAACCACAGCGGCCAGCTTCCGTCGGTGACGCTCTCGTTCAACCTGCCGCCCGGCGTGTCGCTGGGCGAGGCGGTGGCTGACGTCCAGAAGGCAGCTCGCCAGACTTTGCCATCGACCATCAGCACAGGTTTTTCGGGCACGGCGCAGGCATTCCAAGCCAGCCAGCAGGGACTCCTCTTCCTGCTGCTGCTCGCCATCGTCGTGATCTACATCGTGCTGGGGATTCTCTACGAGAGCTTCGTGCACCCGCTCACGATCCTGTCGGGCTTGCCGTTCGCCGGCTTCGGCGCTCTGCTGACCCTCGTGATCTTCCGCACCGAGCTGAGCGTCTACGCATTCGTCGGCGTGATCATGCTGGTGGGACTCGTGAAGAAGAACGCGATCATGATGATCGACTTCGCGCTTGACGCGGAACGTAACGAAGGGAAATCGCCACGCGAAGCGATCATCGAAGCCTGCAGCGTGCGCTTCCGGCCCATCATGATGACGACGATGGCAGCCTTGATGGGCACGCTGCCCATCGCGATTGGCTGGGGTGCTGGCGGCGAGTCACGGCGACCGCTCGGTCTCGCCGTCGTGGGCGGATTGGCGTTTTCTCAGCTGATCACGTTGTACGTGACGCCGGTGGTCTACACCTACCTCGATGCCTTGCAGACCCGGCTGGGCCGGCGCGCGCGGCGCACAGTCGAGGAGCCCGCCGCCGCGGATTAATCGATGTGCTAGGGAATGGCGTCGACGCGGACGCTCGCCTTGATCCCGCTGCCGATGGCGAAGTTGTAGGTTCCGGGCTGCCGCGCCTTCAACGTAATGACCGCCGCTGAATCCGCCGATTCGAGGGTCACGAGCTGGAGAACCTGCTCCTTCCCGCTGAGCCGCTGCTGGCTGGCGCGCAGGGCCGCGCCGAGCGCATCGAGGGACGCCTCGTTGCCGTACAAATCGTGCGCGCGCAGGCGCAGCACGAACGGCGTCCCGACTGGAACGACAATGGATCTGCCGTTTACCGATGCGCCATTGCGCTCGAGGATCAGCGTGTCGATCGGCCCCGGATCGGCACGCAACGTCATGATGCGCTCGACCGAGTCGATCGTCGCGAAGACGGCGGCTTCACCCGCGCGAACGCCGAGCTCCACCGCGACGACCACCCGTCCCGTCGAATCGAGCACGGCCGACTCCGGATTCACGCGAGCGTTGAGCGCGCGGAAACGGACGGTGCGACCGATCGGCGCCGTTCCCTGCACCGTACGCGCCTTGAAAATCAGGGGCTCGGCCAGCGAGCTCCCGACGGCAGCGCGGTTCGAGGTGATCTGCTGGAACCCGGTGTTGACGCCGGACAGACCCGCCGGTGCCGCAATCTCCAGCTCCACCGGCGCCAGCCCGCGAGCGCGGACCTGGACGATGCTGCCCCGGTTCACCGAATTGGGCGCGATCACAAAGCTCGCTCGTCCCGCGGAATCGGTCACCGACGTCAACGGGGTGCCGCTGCCACCATTCAGCTCCACCGGCTCTTCCGAAATGGCGTTGCCGAGTGAATCCGTCAGCGTCGCGACGACGGTCGCCGCGGAGTCACCGGTGCGACCGAAGTCGATGACCTCAGGTGTCACACGCAGACGGCCCGGCCGAGCGGATCTGACGGAGAAGAGCACCGTCGGTTGTCCGGGGAACGTCGCGCCCGACGCCGTGCGAATCTCGAACTCATGCGTGCCGATTCGCGTCACGGGGGCCAGCCGGAAGACCGCGATGCCGCTGTCGTCCGTGACGGCAGTCGCGTCGCGCGGCAGGCCCAGCGACGTCGAGCCGCGCAGGGCGAGCGTCGTGCGACGCACTGGCGTGCGGCCGCGGCTGAGACGCACGCGAACGCTCGCGGGCGTGCCGGCGGTCGTCACGATCTCGGCGGGCTGCGCCACGGCCGTGACGACTGGCGCCGGATCACTGGCTACGGTGACCGGCGGAGTCGGGCTCGCGCGTCGGCTGTCGCACGCGGCGGCGCTCGCGATGACCTCACCGTTGGCCCCTGCATAGCGAATATCAGCCCAATCGCGCTCCGTGGGACGAAACGTGAGGCAGCTGCGACGCACGACGTCTGCGACCTCCGTCTGCGCGAACAGGGGATTGGTCAGCAGCCGAATCAGCTCGGCCTTGTCGAGCGGCGGCGGCGACTGCGCCGCCAGGGAGGGGCGGGCGCCGAATGACGTGAGCGCGAGAACCAGCGGCCACGCGCGCACGCTAGGGCCGCGCACAGGATGAGCGTTCGAACCGCACTTCTGCCGCCCGGACGTCCGCATAGAGACCCTTGTCGCGCGCGTCGCGCGCGGGATCGGATATGGCAAGCATGTCCTTGCGGGCCACGTTGTACGCGAGCCACGCGTCTTCCACCTGCGCGAGGCCGCGGGCCAAACCGCTGCACGGCATGCGGCGCGAATCGTACATGCCCGCTCGCAGGGAGAAGGCCGACAGGGCGAGGGCGAGCGTGTCTGCTTTCCTGTCGAGCACCGCGACGTCGCCCGGCTGCGTCGCGCCGCGGGGGGCGGAGTCGGCCGTCGCGCGGGCGCCGGGTGATCCACGCCACGAGCCCACGAGGCCGGTCAGGGCGAGGATCAACCCCGCGCCGGCGAGGCCCGACGCGACATACGCCGCCGGTCGGAGCAGGGGCTTATGCCAGGCGACCTTCGGCGCGACGGGTGGAGCCGACTCCTCGGGCTCTTCCTCCGGAAATAGGACGGGCGGCCTGGGCCGGCTTACGGATGCTCCGCCGGTGAAAGCCGGCGATCCATACCGAACAGCAGGCTCGCCCTTTCCACTGGGTTCCGACACAGGTGCCCTCCTTTCCGGTCTCGACGGGCAGCAAGTCTCATACCTTGTTGCGCTTGCCCGGCGAAGCACGACTGCCACAGTTCGCTACGGCGTCGCTTTCAAATGTGTGGCGAACCTGCCACACTGCCCCGGTATATTGACCCCGTGAGTTCCGTTCACCTGACCTCCGTGAGTCGTCGAGGCGGCGACGACGAGGCGTTTCCCTTCACCGTCCCGGCCATCCGCACACTGGACCACCTCTCCCTCGATACGCCGGTAACGTTTTTCGTCGGGGAAAACGGCTCCGGGAAATCGACGCTGCTCGAGGGGATGGCCGCTGCGGCGCGGCTGGCGACGATCGGGAGCGCGGACCTGCAACGCGATGAGACCCTCACTGCGCAACGCCGTCTCGGCAAGGCGCTCCGGCTCGCCTGGGCCAAGCGGGCCACTCGGGGGTTCTTCCTGCGCGCGGAAGACTTCTTCGGCTTCACCAAGCGCCTCGCGCAGCAGCGCGTCGAGCTCCAGCAAGAGGCTGCGGAGATCGACCGGGAATACACGGCGGGAGGTCGCTCCCAATACGTGAAGGGACTCGCACAAGGTCCGTTGCGCGCGTCGCTGGCAGACATGGAACGGCGCTACGGCGTCGACCTCGATGCCAACTCGCACGGCCAGAGTTTTCTGAAGCTGTTTCAGTCTCGCTTCGTGCCGGGAGGGCTCCACTTGCTCGACGAGCCGGAGGCGCCGCTCTCGCCGCAAAGTCAGCTCGCCCTGCTCGCGATGATGGCAGACATGATCCGACAGGAGGCGCAATTCGTCATCGCCACGCACTCACCCCTCCTGCTCGCCTTCCCCGGAGCGCGGCTCTACAACTTCGACGCCACCCCAATTCAGGCGGTGGCGTACGAGGAGCTGGATCATGTGCGGATCACGCGGGATTTTTTGACCGCGCCGCAGCGGTATCTGAATCGAATTCTCGGTACAGGCTCCTAGCGTCAGCGAATCCCGATGGAAACGCCGACCTGAAGGACCCGCATGATCACCGGAGTGCTCACGTAGTTCGCCGTGAGGGTCCCATCAGAGTTCCGGGTAAAACCGTCCACCGGTATGTACCGCACATTGTCGTGACGCGCGCCGCGGGCACCGATATCGATGGCGATCGGGGTGCGTCCGGTCGACAAATAGAGAAGAGCGCCACCACCCGCCGATGTGCTCGTGGTCAGGTCACCCGTGATGTGAATGTCGCCCGTGCTGCAGCCGCAATCGCCCGAGCTGAGGCCAGTGAAGAACCACGCGCCGCCAACTGTCGCGAACCCATAAATGCGAAGAGCGCCGCTGCCGATCGTGAGCTGCGGACCGGCGCCGAGCGTTGCGATTTGCGAGGTCGTCGAGACGCCGGCGCCCTGATAGCGGTTCTCGTATGTCATCCACCCGCCATCGATACGCAGCCCAAGGGTTGAGCCCAGGACGCCAAAGCCGGAGAACCCCGGCGCGACGTTGCCGGTGCGGCGGAAGGCCCCCTGCGGTTGTCCCACGGTGAAATCGAAGCCGAAGCTGCCCCGCTCGCGCTCGCTCACTTCGCGAAGTGCTGAACGTTGGCCGAAGAGGGGAGCCGACGTGATGACCGCCAGGCCCAGCACCGCCATGCCGATCCGCCGCATATATCCGTCCTGTGAAAGTGGGAGTCACCTACGCGGTGGCGGAAAGGCAATGCACATGCCAAGCTTCCGCCCCACACTCGCTCCCGGTCTCTGACCTAAAAGGGGGACATCCAGCGTCGGTTATGGACACGATCAGCTACGAAGACTTTGCGAAGGTCGATATCCGGGTGGGACGGGTGGTCGCCGCGGACGGGTTTCCGCAGGCCCGAAAGCCCGCCTACAAGCTCCGCATCGACTTCGGTCCCGCGCTCGGTATCAAGAACTCGAGCGCGCAAATCACGAAGTACTATGAGCCGGAGGACCTCGTCGGGAAGCTGGTGCTCGCGGTGGTCAACTTTCCGCCGCGTCAAATCGCTACGTTTTTTTCGGAAGTGCTGACGCTAGGGGTGATTCTTGGGGACGGAGATATCTGTCTCGTGCATCCCGACCGTGACGTGCCGCTCGGAAGTCCGATCCGCTGAGCCAAACCGCGCCTCCACATAGTCGTCGAGAATGCGCAGGAAGTCGGCGACGATACTGTCCCCTTTGAGAGTCGTCTTGAGGGCGCCATCGACGTACACCGGCGCCCGCGGCTCCTCCGCGGTCCCGGGGAGAGAAATCCCGACATCGGCGTGCTTCGATTCACCCGGACCGTTTACCACGCACCCCATCACGGCAACGCGCAACTCTTCCGATCCCGGGTAGCGCGCCTGCCACGCAGCGCGCCGCTCGCGCAGATGCCGCTGAATCTCCTCGGCCATTTCCTGGAAAAACGTGGAAGTCGTCCGGCCGCACCCTGGACAGGCGGTGACCTGGGGCGTGAAGCTGCGCAGGCCGAGCGATTGCAGCACCTGCTGCGCGACCTGTACCTCTTCGGTGCGATCGCCGCCGGGCCGGGGCGTGAGTGAGACGCGAATCGTGTCGCCGATGCCTTCCTGAAGCAGAATCGAGAGCCCCGCCGTGCTCGCGATGACGCCCTTGGTCCCCATCCCGGCCTCGGTAAGACCGAGGTGGAGCGGGTAGTCCGACCGCGCCGCGAGCATGCGGTACACCGCGACGAGGTCCTGAACGCCGGAGACTTTGGCCGAAAGGATGATGTGATCGTGGGGCAGTCCCGCCGCTTCCGCCAATGCCGCCGATCGCATAGCGCTCTCGACCATCGCATCCATCGTCACGTCGCGCGCATCGCGTGGCTCGGCAAGCCGGGCATTGGCATCCATCATGTCGGTGAGCAGCTGCTGATCGAGGCTGCCCCAATTGACGCCGATGCGAACCGGCTTCCCCTGGGCGATCGCCACCTGGATGATGGTGCGGAAATTGTCGTCCCGCCGCTTGGTGCCCACGTTACCGGGATTGATGCGGTACTTCGCTAGGGCGCGGGCGCAGGCGGGATGCTTCGTCAGCAGCAGGTGACCGTTATAGTGGAAGTCGCCAATGACCGGAACGTCCACCTCGGCCACAATTGCCGGGACGGCGCGCGCGGCCTCGTCGGTGTTGACCGTCACCCGAACCAGCTCGCTGCCCGCGGCGTGCAATGCGCGCACCTGCGCCGCCGTCGCCGCCGCAGCGGCGGTGTCGGTGTTGGTCATGGATTGCACGACGATCGGGTGGGCGCCGCCGACCTTCACGCCACCGACTGCGACAACGACTGTTTGTCTACGGGTCCGTGCGGTCACCCGACCAATATAGCGGACCCGCAGCGCCGGCCCATCAGAATTTGATGCCGAGACCTGCAGTCACCTCGCCGCTCGAGTAAATCGTCGAAGCATAGCCGTAGCAATTTCCAAAGGCGTCGCAGTACGAAGAAGACCCCGTCTGGCGATTCGTGTTGGTCATGCGATAGCGGCCGTCGATGCGCCCGAGCAACGATCGTCCGACATCAAACATGAACCCCGCGCCGACGTTCCACGCAAAGCGCCACTGCGCTGAGCCGTTCTGGCCGTTGACGTGCGGCGTGAACGCCGTCGTGCCCAGGCCGAAGCTCACGTAGCCCTTCCCGGCCCCACTGTATCCCGCGTACAGACCGCTGACGTCGATTTGGTCCAGAGTCACGCTTCCCGAGTCGCCCTGAACCACCGGAGTAATCGTGTGGAGATTCGACTCGGCCCGCGCGTAGCTGAACTCGACGGCAAAGCGTGGTTGCGGCATGATGACGAGACGTCCGCCGAAGGTCGGCGAATCATCCACCTTCACCTTGTTACCTGCCTGGCCACCAACGCCGACGTACAAGTCGCTCGCGATGTAGTAGCCGCCCATGGCAAACAGTGCGACCTTCTTCTGCGCGGCTGCACTACCCGCAACGCCCGCGGCCAACGCGACCACGGTGACGAGTCCGACTGCACTGGGTGAGATACGGGGCACGGCGGCCGTCCTTTCTGAGAGTGAGCATGTCACCGAACGTGAGAATCGGCCGCCGCGAGAGACCCAGCAAGTTGCCCCTTCGTTCCATCGGCGCCCGTCACAGCCGTTGTCCTAAAGTGCTATACGGTCTGGCTAAACTGAGCGACTGACGGCATCCTAGGCAAGTGATGCTGTCTGAGCTCGTGGTGCCCGGGTGGACGCGCGGGCGTACGCTGCGGGTGATGGCGATCGTCGCGGTCGCCTATTACGTCGGCGTTCGCGTCGGCCTCGCGCTCACGATGAGGACCCAGCCGGTTTCGACGCTGTGGCCTCCCAATGCCATCCTCCTCGCTGCGCTACTGCTCACGCCGACTCGGGCGTGGTGGCTCGTTCTCGTCGCCGCGCTGCCGGCCCACCTCGCCGGCGAGCTGTCGGAAGGCATTCCGGTCTCGATGGTGCTCTCCTGGTACATCAGCAACTGCAGCGAAGCCCTGATCGGCGCCAAACTCATGCGCATGTTCGAGCGCAGTCCCCGCCTGGACACATTCCGCCGGGTCGTGGTTTTTCTCGTGGCCGGCGCCTTCCTCAGCCCGTTCCTTTCTTCGTTCCTGGACGCGGCCTTTGTCAGCTGGAATCACTTCGGGTCAGCGGACTATGGAGAGGTCTGGCGTGTTCGATTCCTGTCGAATGCGCTGGCCACCATCACTCTCGTCCCGGTGATCGTCGAGGCGTCGACGATTCGTTTCAGCCGGGACGTGCCGGTCCGGCGTTACGTGGAAGCGGGTCTCCTGACTCTAGGGCTTCTCTCGGCCTGCATGCTCATCTTCAGTGGAATGGGCATGCCATCCAACGCGTCGCTGGCGCTCCTGTATGCTCCCCTTCCCTTTCTGCTCTGGGCGGCCCTGCGCTTCGGCCCCGGTGGTGCCAGCGGCAGCATCCTCGTGATGTCCCTGTTTGCCGTGTGGGCAGCGATTCATGGCCATCGACCCTTCGATGCCAGCTCGGCAACGGCCAACGCGCTCTCCGTCCAACTGTTCCTGATCGTGACGGCGATCCCGTTATTGACGATCGGAGCGGTCATGGCCGAGCGGCACCACGGCGAGCAGGCGTTACGGCGGTCGGAGGAGCGGTTTGCCGTCGCCTTTCGGTCCAGTCCGGACGCGCTGCTCATCGCCCAACGTAGCGATGGCCGCATTGTCGACGTCAATGCGCAGTGGGAGAAGATGTTCGGGTATTCCCGGGTGGAAGCCGTGGGACGTTCAGCGCCGGAGCTACGCCTCTTTCTTCATGGCGCCGAAGCGAGCCGGTTCAATGTGCGACTCTCGTCGCACAGCGCCGATGAGGCCGAGCTGCTGTTGCGCAGCCGTCGCGGCGCGGTGTTCCGCGCCATCGTGACGTCACAAGCGGTCGTCATGATGGACGAGCCGTGCGTGCTGGTCGTCATTCGCGATGTCACCGAGCGGCGGCGCGCGGAGGCGGAGCTGCAGACGCAGCGCACCGAGCTGGCGCATCTGAGCCGCGTGGCGCTGCTGGGCGAGCTGTCGGCGGCGTTCGCACACGAGCTGAACCAGCCGCTCGCGGCGATCATGTCGAACGCCCGCGCCGGTCAACACGTGATGGCGCGCAAGCCGCCCGATACGACCGAAGTCCTGGCCATTCTCGAAGACATCGTCGCCGACGATCGGCGCGCGGGCGAAGTGATCCGCCGCATGCAAGCGCTGCTCAGGCGGGGCGAGCTGCAGCTGCAGCCGCTCGACGTCAACGAGGTGGTGCAGGAGGTCGTCGAGCTGCTGCACAGCGAGCTGATCCGGCGAGAAGTGCTCGTCCATACAGTGCTGGCGCCGGCGTTACCACGTGTCCCCGCCGATCGCATCCAGATGCAGCAGGTGTTGATGAATCTGCTCTTCAACGCCTGCGACGCGATGGCGGATCAGCCGCGCGAGGGGCGCAGCGTCTCCATCGTGACCAGCGGCACGCTGGGCGCCGTACGCATCTCCGTCGCCGACCAGGGGAGCGGGATTCCGGAGGGCAATGAAGAGCGGGTGTTCGAGCCGTTCTTCACCTCCAAGCGCCATGGGTTGGGCCTCGGTCTCGCGATCTGCCGCACGATCGTCACGGCGCACGGCGGCCGGCTGTGGGCGGTCAATAACGCCGACCGCGGCGCCACGTTTCACCTCGTGCTGCGTCGCAACGGGCATGAGACGTGGGGATCCGCGTGAAGCAGCGCCGTTACCCTTGGGTGCGATCTCTTCACGTGTTGTGCCTGCTGCTGTCCCTCGTCACTCTCACCGCACCCGCTCAGGACTCCGTGCAAGCGAGGTCCGATAGCGGGCAGGAGCTGGTGACGCCGCCCGACAGCGGCCGGTTTCGCTTCACGCCGCTCCTCGCCCCCGCCTACAATCCGGAAATGCAGTTCCTCATAGCGGGCGGCGCGCTGATGTCGTGGAAGGCCGGTCCCAACCCGCTGCGGGTGCAGCGCTCGACGCTGTCGGCGACGACGTCCCTGTCGACGACGGGGGCGATCAACATCAGCGTGTCGCTCGCCTCGTTCTGGAATGAGGACCGGTTGCGCGTCAATGCCGACCTCTCATACAAGGACATGCCCGACAATTACTGGGGCGTCGGGTTCGAGGCCGGGCTGGAACCGTCGAGTGGCGATGCGACTACGGAGTATCACCGTCAATGGTTCAAGCTCAACCCGCGCGTCGTCTTTGGAGTCGCGAAGCACTTTCTCATCGGCGGCGCAGTGGAGTTCAATCGGACCCTCGCGACCGAGGTAAACCCGACGATGGCAGCCGATGTCGCCTACCAGGCCCATGGCGGCGACAACAGAAACAACGGCATTGGCGCCGTGCTTCAGTACGACAGCCGGGATGTGGCCGCCAATGCCTGGACGGGGATGTATGCGGCGCTGACGGCGATGTCGTTCGGCGGCTTCATGGGGGGGAACAACTCCTATCAGACGTACCTGCTCGATTACCGGCAATACCAAACGCTGGGGCGCAAGGGCCGCACCCTGGCTTGGCAGGTCAAGTCCCGCATCGGCGCGCACGACATCCCGTGGTCCGAGCTGTCGCTTGTGGGGACGGGGTACGACCTGCGCGGGTATGTCGAGGGCCGGTTTCGTGACCGCGTGACGCTGATTGCCCTGGCCGAGTTTCGGCAGATGTTCACGCGCAGCAAGGGCCGGTTGTCACGTCATGGCTTCGTCGCCTGGACCGGGGCCGGCGCGCTGGGCGCCGATGCCGGGCATCTCCACGGGATCATCCCCAACGGCGGCGTGGGGTACCGCCTCGAGCTGCAGCCGCGCTCCAACGTGCGCGTCGACATCGGCTTTGGACGCAACTCCAACGGCGTCTACTTCAACTTCACCGAAGCGTTCTAAGACTCTCAGAAGGAGCTCCCCCCATGCTGGCCAGCTATCTCCTTGTTGCCGCCCTGCAGGTGCAGGCGCAGGACACGTCGCTCGCCAATGCCGTCGCGCTGCTGCGCACGAACGTACGCGAGCGCAAGGCGGAGATCATCGGCCGCGCGATGGCGCTCCCCGATTCCGAGGCAGCAGTCTTCTGGCCCTTGTACCGGGAATACGAGGCGAAGACCGCAAAACTGTGGGATGAGCGCGTGGAGCTGATCCGGGACTACGCCGCCGTATATGACACGCTCAGCGACGCCAAGGCGCGCAAGCTCGTGGAACGCGCGCTCGCCATCGACGAGCGGCGCGTGAAGCTCAATCGCGAGACCTACAAGCACTTTGCCAAGCGGCTGCCGGGAAAGACCGTCGCGCATTTCTTCCAGCTGGACGGGTTTTTGAATCGCGTGATTGAGCTGAGGGTGCTGGCGGCGCTCCCCGGTATTAAGTAGGGAGCGCCACCACGCGGGGGAGGTTACCTGCGAACGGCGAAGCCGACGTCGACGGACAACCAGCTCTGATACGGCACGTCGCCGGCCGCGAGGGCGTAGTTGTACCGGACGGCGGTGTAGAACGATTCGTACTGGAGGTTGCCCTTCATCGGGATGGCGAAGCCCAGCTCGGGCGCGACCCCGACGTGCCAGTTGTTGTCGGTGATCCTCCAGAGCCCCACGTCGATCCGCCGATCGATGTAGTACGTCCCGGCCTTGACGCCGAGGAAGGGCCGAGCCCGACCCGACTCCCCCAGATACTTGTGGGCGGCCAGCAGAATCGAGTAGGCGTTGATGTAGCGGAACTGGAATCCGGTCAGGTCCGCCTGATCCCCGCTTGTCGTGGTGAACCCTTCCTCGTTCATCGCATTCCACCCCAGGCTGAGCCCGAACGAGGTCGTCCCCTTCATCTGCCGCCACTCGAGCCCGAGGCCCCGGAAACTGTAGTCGCTCACGAACTCTTTGCTGTTCTGCAGCGGCGACGCCATGCTCCACGTCAAACCAAACCATTTGCTCCGCCCTTGCGCGACCACGACGCCGGGAAGCACGAGCAGGGCGAGTGCAGCGATCCAGATACGCATACGCATGGCCGTCCTCACTGCGTGGAGAGATAAGGGGACTGTGCGAACGCTTGATCAATGTTGTTGCTGATCCGCGCCAGGATTTCGGAGTTCGTGCCTTCCAGCATGCCGTTCAGCGCAGCCGCCCAGATGTTGGGGACCTGGCCCGCAGAGGGGGGAGGCACGTCGGGGTCGACGAGTGAAATGAAGATCGTTCCCGACTTGTAGCTCGTGACGACGACGGGCGTCCACGGGTAGTACCAGGTCCCCGATGCCGACTGGCTGTAGCCGTACGAACCCCAGTACGGCCACCAGCCCCAGTACGGCCACCAGGGGTAGCCCGTCCAGGCCGAGTAATTGTCGATCGTGATCCCGGAGACCAGGACCACGGCGTCCGCCGTGTCCGTGGCCGGATTCACGCGCGTGTAGCCCATCGCCTCGAAGTTCGTCTGGATTCTCGCGAGGATCTGGGCGTCGTATTGATGATCGAACGTGCTGCTGCCGCCACCGATCGCGCCGATATCCACGATCGAGTCGGGCATGGAGAATGTTGTGTTGGCTTGGAAATCGGCATTTGGAGCATGGAACGTGAGTACGACGTCGGTCTGCGATGCCGAGTCGATTTCACCCGGGTAGCACGCCACCCACAAACCGAGAAAAAGTACGCCGACAGAGAGCCGCAAAGCACCAGAGTTCATCCGCATACGTTCGTCTCCAGGATTTGATTGGCGTATCATCGGCGGGCCATGTGAAAGGGGCTATTAGACCTTTGGCCAACCGCAACCCGTTGCACAGATTAACTGAAACCTGACCTCATTTCATAGGGAAGCCCCTTATTGACCTAACCTCAAAGCGGGTGCATCTCAAGTACTATTCGGGCAATCCTACAATCAGCCTTGAGCCTATGCCACCAATGCATTGGTTGGTTCATACTGCGGTATGCATGCTCCTCGGAACGGCGGGACCCAGCCCCGACGCAGTCTCCGTCCCGAGTAGCGAAGGGCATCGTGTGATCACCCAGGCCACCGCATCGCCACCACGCGCCACGCTCCTCGAGAGTGCGCTCGTGACGGTGACGGTCGTGCTGATCATCGGCCTCGTGCTCGAGCGCCGGCGCCAGCGCGGTGTCGAGCGCTTGCTACACCAGCGTCTGGAGTTCGAGATCCTCGTGTCGGAGTTGTCGGCGAGCATCAACATGACGGGACCCGCAGAACGTACGGCGCTCGTCGCGCGGTGGTTGCAGCGCCTCGGCACTTGCCTGGAAGTCGATCGGGTGTCCTTGCTGCCGGCCGCGAACGCTCATCACAGCCTGATGCCACCCGTCCTGGGCGCGGCGTGGGGAACGGCGTCCGCCTATCCCGCCACCGACTTTCCCGCGCTGACGAGCCTGGTCGCGCGCGGGGTCGTCGTCCGGTTCGCGAGTCTCGAGGTCTTGCCCGCCGAGCTCGCGAGCGACCGACCAGCGTTCCGGCGCAACGGCGTCGAGGCGGCAGTGCTGGTCCCCCTGCGGCACAACGGTGCCGTGCTGGGGGCATTGGCCTTGGGGACCAGCACGGAGCGGTCCTGGCCGTGCACGCTCGTGGAGCGACTCGAGTTCATCGGTGCGGTCCTGGCGAGGGCCGTCGCAGCCGCAGACGATACCGCTGCACCCCAACACGCGGGCAATGGGAATGGAGGAACCAAACCTGCCACCGTCCCGTTCGACATGCAGCATGAGAACCGGATCGCCCGCTTCGCCCGGGTGGGCACCCTGGGCGGCTTCGCACTCTCGTTGGCGCACGAGTTGAACCAGCCCCTGTCGGCCATCCTGGCGAATGCCCAGGCGGCGCGCCGCTTCCTCGCGACGGCGAATCCACCGATCGACGAGGTCCGCGCCATTATCGACGATATCGATGCCGACGATCGACGCGCGGGCGAGCTGATTCACGCGATGCGGGCCTTACTCCACAACCACGAAGTCGAAATGGTGCTGCTCGACCCGAACGACGTCGTCCGGAACGTCGCTCGGCTGCTCCACGGAGACTTGCTGTTGCGCCGTGTCACGCTGGTCCTCGACCTCGAAGCGCCCTTGCCACAGGTGCGGTGCGATCACGTGCAGCTCCAGCAGGTGCTGCTGAACCTGCTGATGAACGCCTTCGAGGCGATGACCGATACGGCGACGCTCGACCGGCGCGTCATCATTCGCACTCGCGCCGGAAGTGATGGGTGCTGCGTCATTTCCGTGCGCGACGCCGGCAAAGGCATCGCGCCGGACCAGTTCGACCGTCTCTTCGAGCAATTTTTTTCCACAAAAGCGGACGGGTTGGGCATGGGACTCTCGTTCGCGCGGTCGATCATCGAAAGTCACGGCGGTCGCATTTGGGCGACCAACAATTCCGACGTCGGGGCGACGTTTCACGTGGCGCTGCCCATCGCCCCGAGAAAGGAGAATTCATGAGGCAGAGCAGCGCTGTTCGGGCCGTCACCCGTGCTTCGATACCATCCGCCGTCGCACGCCAAAAAGAGGCCGCGCAGGCGATCTCCGGGGGGCGCGTCTTCGTCGTTGACGACGACGCGTCCGTCCGCAAATCGCTCGAGCGGCTCCTGACCACAGTCGGGTACAAGGTGCAAACCTTCGAGTCGGCCCGCGCCTTCCTCGGGCGCCCGCAGATGCCGGCCGAGGGTCCGCAATGCCTGATTCTGGACATCCGCATGCCGGGGGTCAGCGGGCTCGATCTCCAAATGTCGCTGCGCAGCTCCGGGGCAACCATTCCGATCATTTTCTCAACGGGATTCGGGGATGTCGCGTCCAGCGTCCGGGCAATGAAGATCGGAGCCGTCGACTTTCTCACGAAGCCGATGGACGAGGAAGAGCTGCTGGCGGCGGTCGAGCGCGGACTCGCGCTCGATGCGGAACTGCGCCGTTTGGATGCCGTGATGGGGACACTGACGACGCGGCAGGCCCGGCTCACGCCCCGCGAAAACCAGGTGTTCGCGCTGGTGGTCACCGGCATGCTCAACAAACAGATCGCGGGACGGTTGGGCACGTGTGAGCGGACCATCAAGGTGCACCGCGCCCGCATCATGAAGAAGATGGAAGCCGGTTCGGTTGCCGACCTCGTCCGGATGGCGGACCGTCTCGGTCTGTCCGAGAGCCCGCCGAGCCACGCTGAAGCGCGTCGCATGGCGTTGACCTAAAGTCACATTCGCAGCACGAGGTTTTTGCAGTACCGTGGCCCTATCCCCGCGCGTAAGGCGCGAGGATGGGGCCTTCGACATAGGACCGTCATCTGTCCACCACGACTCACGAACCGCCGCTCATCGGTGTCATCGACGATGATCCGTCCGTCCTGAAATCGCTGGGGCGGCTGCTGCGAGCGGCAGGACTGCGCGTCGTGTCCTTCCCGACCACGGAGCAGTTTCTCGAGACCCATCCCTCATGGAAGGTGAACTGCTTGGTGCTCGACGTGCACTTCGAGGGGATGAGTGGCTTCGATTTGCAAGCCTACCTGAGTGACGCCGGTGTGCATTTCCCGATTGTGTTCATCACCGCGCACGACGATGCCGCGCTGCGCGAGCGCATTGAAGCGACGGGACACGCCTACCTCCGCAAGCCGTTCGAGGAGACCGCGCTCCTCGACGCCATCAATCGCGTCATGGCATCCCAGAAAAACGGAAAATGAGGGCATGAGACCGGACGTCTCGCAGCCTCGTGTCACCGCGGCGTCGGACCCGGGCCGCATTTCCGTCGAGCTCGCCTCTCGCCGGACCGGGATGTCGTTCCAGCGCACGCGCATGAGCGCCGACCGCACCTTGATGTCCGTGATTCGCACCTCCCTGGCGCTGATCGCGTTCGGGTTCACGATCTACCAGCTTTTCTCGAAGCTCGAAGATTCGCGTGCCGTGGCGGGTGCCGGGCCGGCGGCGCGAAGCTTCGGCACGGCGCTCGGGCTGCTCGGCGTGGTGATGCTCGCCGTGGGGATCTTCTGTCACGTGCGATTCATGTTGGGCCTGCGCGCCACGCGCACCGAGCTGACCGCGGACGGATTGATCCACGGGCAGAGCGCCTTTCCTCCCTCGCTCATCCTGATCACCGCCGCCCTGCTTTTCGTGATCGGCCTCGTCACCATCACGAGCATGGTATTTCATGTCGGCCCGTTCCAGTGAGCGCTGGAATCGCACGGCATGGCTGATCGCGATGCTGTGCGCCGTGCCGTGGGAGGTCGCCCCGGCGCAGGCATTGCTGGTGCTGCTGTTCGGTGACAAGTTCGCGTCGGACAATGTGCAGGGTGGGATCAAGTTCGATGTCGTCAGCACGACACTCTCCGGGCTGTCCGGCGCGACGCGCCTGCGCTCGTGGGACCTCGGCGGGTTCCTGGAAGTCAAGCTCAGCAGCCGGCTGTCGGTCCAACCGGAATTCACATTCAAGTCGCCCGCCGGCGCGCAGTCGCTGCCCTTCGTTGCCACCGGCGAGCCCGCCGTGGACAGCGCCTTCGCCGCGGCCAGCGATGTGTCGGTCACGAGGACACTCGGTTACATCACGGTCCCGCTGCTGCTCAAGGTGAAAGCGGGACGCTTCCGTCTGGGAGTGGGGCCGCAATTCGGATACATCGTGAAAGCCGAAGATCGCTACAGCGGCACCATTACGCGGACCAACGATCTCACGTACACGCAGGGGCTCTGGTCGCGCGTCAACCGCTGGGATAGCGGCGTGAGCGTCGTCGGGGAATTCGCGCTCGCGCCCAGTCTCGACATTCGCAGCATGCGCATTCGCGTCGCGTGGTATCACGCCTTTGGTGATGCGCTGTCCGACGCGCCGGGCGTGAACGACAGCTTCGGCATAGGCTTCGGGTTGCCCATCGGCGGCCCGAGCAGCACCAAGCAATGAACCGGACCCTGATCGCCCTCCTGGGAGCTGCACTGCTCCTCCCGCAGAGCGCCGCGGCGCAGAACCCCGATCTGGCCCTGACGCAGGCTGAACGGGACAGCATCCTCGCGACTTATCACCAGATCTTCCCGATCTGGGGCCGCAAAGCCGTCGAGCGCGGTTTCGATCTTCCGACACCGCTCGGCTTCAATATCGGTGCGTTCACCGCGAATCAGGACCTGCTCATCTCGAACCTGGGACTCGGTTTCAATGCCCCGCCCCAACCGGTGGGATTCATCACGTTCTCAGGAGCTGAGGCGAAGATCACGAACTGGAATGTACGGGCGGATCTGTGGGTGCTCCCGTTCCTGAATGTGTATACCATGCTCGGAACGGGACCGGCGCAGACCACGGTCCACCTCGCGACGCCGGTGCAGTTCACGTCCGTCGCAAAGTTCGAGGGCCAGAACTTCGGGCTCGGATTCACCGGCGCGTTTGGGTTCCGCCGCAACTTCATCGTCGTCGACTACAACCATCAATGGGCGTTCTCGAGCCTGCTCGACGCACCGGTGCCCGTGAACGTCTTGAGCATGCGGTACGGCAAGGCGTTTCGGGTCGGCGCGCGCGCGAAGCGGATGCGGACGACGTTTTGGGTCGGCACGATGTTCCAATCATTGAAGAGCGGTACGGCGGGATCGATCAAGCTCTCCGACGCGCTCCCGCCCGGCGTGGACTCGCTGTTCAACAACTACCAGAGCCAGCCGTGGTACATCGCGCTCTCCCCCGCCGAGAAGTTGCTCGTGGACAACTTCGTGCAGCGGCTGCAGGGCGGGCTTGATACGACCGTCGTGAACTACAGTCTGAACAAGACGATCGCTGATCCCTGGAACCTCTTGCTCGGGGGCACGTTCGATGCCGGCCGGCACTGGGGCCTCAGGGCGGAGGTCGGCTTCGTGGGCCGGAAGTCCTTCCTGGTGATGGCGAATTACCGCATCGGGCTCTAACCGCCGGGCGCGACAGATTGCACCGGATGAGTGCTTCAAGTACGCATTCTCAAAAACTTTCTGAGGGTACCGAACCATGAACCGGATCACCCGTGCAGCTTGCCTCCTCGTCTTGGCGGCCTCCTCGGCACAGGCCCAGGCCAAGCCGGCCGCGAAGCCACCGGCGCCCAAGGGCGCGGCCGCTCAGGCGCAGGCCGCTGCGGCGGCGCAGATCCAGACCGCCCTGAACGAGACGTACGCCAAGTTCCAGAACCTGCAGGAAGGGAAGAACGCCGACTACATCCCAGCGCTTGCCAAGGTCGATCCGAAGATCTTCGGAATCGTCCTGGTCACCACAGACGGCCAGGTTTTCGCAGCGGGCGACACCACGTCCCGGGTGTCCATCCAGTCGATCTCCAAGGTTTTCACGCTGGCCAGGGTCATCGAGGAACAAGGACCCGAAGCGATCGAGAATACGATCGGCGTGGACGCGACCGGTATGCGGTTCAACTCGATCGTCTCGATCGAGTTCTCGCAAAAGGCGCTGGGCGGCCCGGAGATGAACTCACTCGTGAATCCCGGCGCCATCGCTACGACGTCGATGGTCAAGGGCGATACGAGGGACGCGGTGTGGCAAAACCTCCTCGACTGGTACTCGGCCTTCGCGGGCCGGCCCCTGTCGGTCGACCAGGAGGTCTTCAAGTCCGAGGCAGAAACCAATCAGCGCAACCAGGCCATCGGGGCCCTGATGTACGCCTACGGTTACATCAAGGCAAAACCAGAACAGGCCACTGACATCTACACCGAGCAATGCGCGGTCGCTGTGAACGCCAGGGATCTCGCCATCATGGCGGCCACGCTGGCAAACGGGGGCACAAACCCGGTGACGAGCAAGCTCGTGATGGCGGCTAAGAACGTCCCGTATGTGCTGGCGGTGATGGCGACGGCCGGGCTGTATGACGACACGGGCAAGTGGTTGTATCACACCGGCCTTCCCGCCAAGAGCGGAGTGGGCGGCGGAATCATCGCCGTCGCGCCGGGCAGGTTCGGCATCGCCGTCATCTCGCCGCCGCTCGACGACGCGGGCAACAGCGTAAAGGCGCAGAAAGCCATCCGCGAGATCGTCGCGCGCCTCAACGCGAACCCGTACGCGGTGCAGCCCCGTCCGGCACCGCCTCCCTCTCGCTAGCAGACACGTGAACCTCGGACACCGGAGCGAATCACCTTCGCTCCGGTGCTCCTCGACAAAAGGGGACGGACGATGCGGAGATCCCTCGCACTTGCCGCATGCTTGCTCGCGGTTCTGACCTTCGGGCTGGACGCTCAGGATGAGGCGGGCCGGACGGCGGCCGATACCGCGAGCGCGCAAGACACGGTCTACGTAACCAGCATCGCGGGCGAGTTCCGTCCGGCGAAGGGTTTCGACATCATCCGAACCCCGCGCGCCAGTCTCAACATCAGCTTTTACGGCTTGTTCCGCTACATGAACCAGCTTCCCGGCAACCAGACGTTCATCGATCATCTAGGCCGGCAGCGAACGGTGAAGACGCGCAACGACCTCAACTGGCATCGCACATTTGTGTGGCTGACGGGGTTCTTCGCGGTGCCGAGGTTTCGCTACAACATCTCGCTCTGGTCACTGCCGACGACCCAGCAGACCCTGCTGTTCGGCAACCTCCAGTACCGTTTCGGTAGAGGGCTCGGCCTCGGCGTCGGCATAAGCCCCAACCTCACGGTCCGCTCGGTGCAGGGATCGTGGCCATTTTGGGGGTCGAGCGATCGCCAGATGTCGGAGGAATTCTTCCGCGGCGGGTTCTCGTCCGGCTTCTTCGCCACGGGCGAACCGCTCGCGCGGCTCTACTACACGGCGTCGGTCAACACGAACATCAGCCAGCTCGGCGTGACCGCAAGCAACGACACCCGGGACTTCGCCTACAGCGCCAGCCTCAACTGGATGCCAACCACCGGCGAGTTCGGCCCGCGCGGTGGACTGGGTGACCTCGAATACCATGAGAAACTGGCCACGCGGTTCGGGATATCGGCCGGCCACAGCCGCGAGGGCCGCTATGCCAACGACAGCGTGCCTCCCAACGCCACGCAGATAAAACTCTCCGACGGCGTCAACCCCTTCGACGCCGATGCGCTGGCCCCGGGTGTCACGGTCGAAAAGCTGGATTACAACGAGATGGCCATGGATGCGGGATTCAAGTATCGCGGCTTCTCGTTCCAGGGCGAGTACTACTGGCGCTGGCTTTCCAACTTCCAGGCCACCGGTGCGCTGCCACTGAGCTCCATTTTCGATCAAGGGTTTCAGGTGCAGGCGATGCAGATGGTCGTGCCGAGACTGGTGGGCGTCTACGCCACCTACGGCTACGTGTCAGACGATTTCGGCCGCAAGCCGTGGGAGCTGTCCGGAGGGGCGAGTGTTTATCCGGCTCGCACGCGAAGCTGGCGGCTGAACCTGCACATCATTCGGATCGAGCGCAGCCCTACCTCGTCGAACTTTGGCTTCTACGCTTCCGGCCAGAGCGGCACGACAATATCCCTCGGGACGGACATCCTGATGTGAAACCCATGACGAGATGCGTACTCGTCGCTCTGGTCGTGGTCGCGGCACCAGCCCTGGCGCAAGCGCCGGCAGCCACGAGCGGGAGCGAGTTCGATGATTCGCACTTCCACTTGACCAACTACGTACAGGAAGGCACGGACGTCCGCGACTTCCTCAAGATCATGGGGACGCGCGTGGGGCGCTCAACGTTGTTCGGAATCCCGCTGCAGCAGATGTGGTCATACGGCAACTCCGGCGACTTCGCGCCGACGTATTATCTGCAGAGCGACGCCCCGCTCTACTACTACTCGTTCACCGACGCGTACATCGCCATGGCTTACCGCTCGCTCACCCCCGAGCAGCGGACGCGGTTCGATCCGATGATCACCGGCTTCAACCCCGCGGACATGTACGCCGCCGACCACATCCGCCGGGTGTTGAAGACCTTTCCCGGCGTCTTCGAGGGGATCGGCGAGTTCACGATTCACAAAGAGTTCGTCTCGTCCAAGGTCGCGGGCGAGGTGGCCAGCCTCACGAATCCCGCGCTGGACCGCATCCTGGACCTCGCGGGCGAGGCGGGGCTCGTGGTGCTGTTCCACAACGACATGGATATGCCGTTCGCAAAGCCCGGAGCCGAGCCGGTTTTTCTGACGCAGATGAAGGCGGTGCTGCGACGCCACCCGAAAACCACGATCATCTGGGCGCATATGGGACTGGGCCGGATCGTGCATCCGGTGCAGCCATCCGCGTCCGCGCCGGCCCAGGAGCGCAACCCCAACTTCGCGATGATCGTCGAAGGCATCCTCTCCGACTCGACTCTGCGGCACGTGTCCTTCGACATCAGCTGGGACGAGGTGGCGAAGTATCTGCTGGCGACCCCCGACGTCACCCGCCGCTCGGCCGAGTTGATCAACCGCTATCCCGACCGTTTTCTGTTTGGCTCGGACGTCGTGGCGCCGAAGGACTCGGCCAGCTACTTCGCGGTGTTCGACAAGTACCGCCCGCTGTGGGCGCTGCTCACGCCGGATGCGAGCGCCAAGGTGCGTAAAGGCAACTACGAGCGCCTGTTCGATGCAGCGCGCCAACGCGTGCGTGCCTGGGAGCGGGCGCAGGGATGGAACGCTCCTTGAGCCCCGAGAGCAAGCGGTGATGCACGTTATCTACGATTGGCCACTCTGGATCCCAGTCGTCGCGATCCTCCTGCTCTCGCTCGGCGCCAGCGAGCTCGGCTTTCGTTACGGTCGTGCCCGCCGAATTCCCGAATCTGAGCGTGGGATTGTCACCGCCATCCGGACGAGCACGCTCGGATTAGTGGCCTTGCTGCTGGCGTTTTCCTTCGCCATCACCAGCGGTCGGTTCAACGATCGCTCACGCCTCGTCATGGACGAAGCCAACGCAGTCGGCACCTGCTACCTGCGCGCCGGGCTGCTGGAGGAGCCGGCCAGCAGTCAGATCCGCACGGCGCTGCGACGCTACACCGACTTCCGCCTGGTGAGCTTCGAGCGAGGCCTCGATCCCCGCGAATTTGAGCGCCTCGCGGACAGCATGCATGCGACACTCGATGAAGTATGGGCCGGCGTGACCCAGGCCATGAACAAGGACCGCCAGCTCGTGATCGCGAGCCAGATTGTCCCTGCCGTGAATCAAGTGATCGACCTTTCTGCGACCCGCGAGTGGATCCGCCGCTTTCACATGCCGGCACCCGTGGTCTGGCTTTTGGGACTGTCCGTTATCCTGTGCGGCGCCATGACCGGTCATGCGCTCGGCGAGGCCGGACCACGGCATCTCGGTCTCATGCTGGGCTTCAACCTCTTGATCGTCATGGTGGTGTTTGTGGTGCTCGATTTTGACCGGCCCCGGCGCGGTCTGATTCACGTCGATCAGACACCGTTGATTCAGGTACGCGAGAGCATGAGGCGCTAAACCAAAGTTCTATAGTCGCTCGCGTGCCACGCCCGTAGACTGTTCACGTGCCCCGGCCCCTGCCCCCGCTCCACCGCCTAGTGCTGCTCGTGGCGGGTTTCGTCATCATCGCCGCCGGCCTGCGGGCGGCCGCCAGCCCGGTCAATCTCGTGCTGCTCTCGATGCTCATCGCGGCCACCATCTACCCGGTACCGTTTGCGCTCATGAAGCGCGGCTGGTCCAAGCAAACTGCTGTGTTGGTGACCTTGCTGGGCGTCGTGGTCGGCGGGATTGGTCTGCTGCTGGTGCTCGCCGCGTCACTGCGGCGTCTCTCGGACAACATGCCCGTGTATCAGGAGGCGTTCACGGGCCTCGTGACCCGCGTGAACGCAGCATTGGCCGCGCGCGGCATCGAAGCGAGCGGCACCCTCTCGCCCGACCCCCAGCGGGTCATGGCGGTGGCGGCGGGACTCGTGCGGGGGGCGCTCCAAGCGCTCGGCTACGGCCTGTTCACCCTCATCCTGGTGACGTTTTTCCTCTTCAGCATGCCGCTGGTCGCTTCGGGCGACGCCCACAAGGGTTCGCTCCATGCCCGCCTCGACGACGTGACCACGAGCGTGCGAAGCTTCGTCGGCATCCAGGGCATCCTGGGCGGCGTTCAGTGCGTCGGCGTCCTCCTGGCGATGCTGCTGGCGGGGACCGACGCCCCGGCGGTGTGGACCGTGCTCACGTTCCTGCTGGCGTTCGTGCCGTTCGGCGGCCTGATCGCCGCGATCCCGCCGACCCTGTTGACGTTGCTCGAGGGGGGCGCGGGCCGCGCCGCCGCGGTGTTCGGGACCTTCGTCGTGGTCAACCTGGTGGCGGACAACATCCTCAAACCCAAGTTCATGGGCTCGGGACTGGGGCTGTCACCCCTGGTCATCATCCTGTCACTGATGCTGTGGTCGCTGATCCTCGGTCCGATGGGCGCGCTGCTGGCGGTGCCGCTCACCATCGCCCTGATGAAGATCGCCCCGATACTGCTCGAAGAAGAACCGTCGTAAAGCTCAGCCGCGTGCCCGCCCCACGATGATCGTGATGTTGTCCGTGCCCCCGCGCTCGAGGGCCAGACGCAACAGATCGAGGGACACCTGTTCCGCGGAACGGAGACCGCCGAGGTGCTCCGCGAGCTCGGCGTCGTTGACGTGCCGGGTGAGTCCGTCGGAGCACAGCAAGAGCACCCCGTCACGTTTCAGATTCAGCGAAGTGACGACCGGTGCCGGGTTTTGCCCGCCGATGGCGCTCGCGAGCACGTTCTTAAACGGTGAGCGGGCAGCCTCTTCGGGAGTCATCGTTCCGCTGTCCACGAGATCCTGCGCCACCGTCTGATCGCGCGTGAGGCGTCGCAGCGCGCCGCCCGCATACGCGTAGCATCGGCTGTCACCAACCTGCAGCACGTAGGCGCGCGGCCAGATACCGAGCACCAGCGTCAGAGTGGTCGCCGGTCTCCCGTGCTCCTCGCTTTCCCCGGCGAGTGCACGTACGGCCTCATGCGCCTCGAGCGCCGCGCCGCGGAACGCTTCCACGAACGCCGGCTCGTGGGCCGGGTCGGCAACGGAAAAGCAACGCAACGCCGACTGGACGTAGTGCGCGATGCTTTCCACGGCGCGCTGGCTCGCCGCGGCGCCACCCGCTGATCCACCCACGCCGTCCGCCACCACGGCGAACGTCGCGAAGCGTTCGCCGCGCAGCCGCAGCTGCGCGATCGGGAGGCTGGTACCATGCACTGCCAACTCGCGGTGCAGCGTGCCGATGAGAAAATGATCCTGGTTCTCGGAGCGAACCAAACCTCGATGCGTCAAACCGAAGAGATCGAGGTCTTCGTCGCGCGGCTGCAAGTCGGCCGGCAGTGTCGCCGTCACGGCATCGGGGAGATTCACGGACCCATGCAAGTGGCTGACTCTGCTACTGCGCTCGAGCGACTGGAGCCGGCTCATCGAGCCCGTTCAGCGTCCGCACGACGCGGAACAGATCGCCGACGTCGTAGAAATCGACGGCGATGATGTTGGGAAGCCGGCCCCGCTGCTCGCGGCAGGCGCGCGCGCGTCTAAGCAGCACGTCGTACGCGTTCACGATCCCGGCGTTGGAGGGCCGAGGCGCGGGCGTGGTCTCGAGCCAGTTATTGATCTGAAAGAACGGCGCGGTAGCGCCGCCGCGATTGGGGCGGCAGGAGAAGTCCGCAGCCGTGTGGAATGTGTAGGGCGTCTCTTGCATGAAGTCCCAGGCAGACCGCAGCAACGGCACACCCGGCCGGCCGGATTCGATGAACACCACAAGTCGCTGACCCGAATCGATCATCTCGCGTAAGGTTGGCACCGGTTTCGTGAAGGGTCCCGTGTAGATCAGGTCCAGAAGTCCGGCCTCCTGGAACAGTCGCGCGACGTCTTCCGGTGCGATGTAGTCCTCGACCACCATGACCACAACTTCGCCCGGATTCGCCAGCATAAAGTCGCGCACACCTTCGAAGGTCGGGGCGACCGGATAGGCACCCAGCTCGCAGAACCCATGACAGAAGTAGATGGCCGAGGGACCGGTTTCCTTGCCGAGGAAACGCTCCCTGATTCGTAATGCCGCTGCGGTCGCTTCGGGGCCGAGTACTCCCTGGATCTTGTCCTTCGACGTCCCCTCCCGCTCGAAATCGGTGATCACATGGTCACCCGCCGGCACGCCGTAGTGCACGTCGATGAGCAACGCGCGCACACCGTCCTCGAGCTGGCGCGGGATGAGGTGGTTCTGGTGCGGAAACAACCAACCGGGGACTTCGGCATTCGACATCGCGTTGTGCGCACCGGCGAAGACGACCTGGTCGATGCGTCGCTTGCAGAGCTGCGCGGAGCCGTTGCACACCGTCACGACGCCCGTCGCCTCTGGCGGCGCGGCCGGCGCCCGCATGACGAGGAGCAGCGTGCCGCCGAGCGCGACGATCAGCACGGCAGCGACGACGGCCACCGCCCTCCAAGCCCGCGCTTCGGTGCGCACCGTGGGTGCCCCGCTTGTCCCCGCCGCGTTGGCAATCACGAGTCGGAAGACCTCACGGAGTCCGAGATAGACGAGCAGAAGGCCGAGGACCGCGACGAGCCCGGCGGCGGCGCTGCTGGGCTTCGCGGCGACGTAGGTGCCGGCTGCCAGGAGCAGAATCGCCCGGCCGATTCGGGCGCGGGGGCGGAGCGACGCGGTAAACCACTGGACCAGCGCTTTGGCTCGCGCCAACGGGTCCATCGCCTCGAGCATGGTTGAACCCGCTGCCGCGAGGACGACAGCGACGCAGCCCACAATGACCGCCAGCGACTTGAGCGGGCCGAAATACGCCGCCCAGAGGCCATGCACAACGCCACGGAGCTCCGGGTCGGGTGTCACTGTGGCGGCCAGGATGCGGCCGGCGGGGAGAACGGCGATGAGCGCGATCGCGACACTGAACAATCCACCCCCCGCCCGTACCAGCGCGATCTGGCGCTCTGGTGCAACCCAGATGGACGCCACTATCGCGGCCAACCCGAGGAACAGCAGAGCCCACGCGACCCAGAGGATGCGTCCGACCAGGACCCAGGCGTCGATGAACCGGGTGAACGCGCGCTCAGCGTCGGGCGACGCCAGCTTCGCCTCGATGCCGGGTGGGATCTTCGCCGCGAGCTCGGGATTGACGTTGGCGAGCGCCCCACGAATTAGCACGGAGACATCGGGCAGCGAGAGCACGACGTTCCGGCCGGCGGTCTCGAACAACGAGTGATGCGCCGCCCGCGCCGCCGTGCGGACGACTGCGCGGAAGGGCGCCGATCCCACGACTCCCATCACCGCGGGCTGGATCACCGAACGCACGCTGACCAGGTTGGGACGCTGGGCCACGATCGCATCGGTGATCCGTGCGGCGACGTACCCGGCGACCCGGGGGTCCGAGAGAGTCGCCGCAAGACGGCGGGCAAACGCGTCGGAGCGGACGATGCCGCGCGCCGCACCCCCAACAAAGAGCGCCGTCCAGATACTGACCGCACCCACGATCAGGAGGATCGTCGATCTGCGGGCCGAGCGGGCGATCGCCATACAGGAAAGACGTTGTGGCCCGGGGTGCTCGCCGGTTACTGCACCAAGGGTCAATAGGCGCCTTCGCCTGCCTGAGGTTACGCTGGCTTCGTGATCCTGCTCTCCGTCGCCGCGATTCTGGCGCAGGCGGTCGCAGTGCCGCCCAATATGATCCTGCCCAATTACGATCGCCTTCCGGTCGGCCAGCGCGAAGGAATCGAGGCGGGAGCCTTCCTCGCCCGCACCAACGACGCCGGTGCCACCTGGTACAACCCCGCCGGCCTCGGGAAGAGCATCAAGACGGCGTTGAACGCGAGCGCCACCGCCTATGAGTGGACGAGCATCGGCCTCGAAGGCTTCGGGGCAAGCGAAGGGCGGTCTCGTATCAACACCATCGGCACGATGCTCAGCGTCGCGATCGGTGAAGGCACGATTCGCTCGGACAAATGGCGCCTGGGATTTTCGATCACGAGCCCTATCGTGTGGCGCCCGAGCAGCATGGACTTCGCATTCTCGCCGGCCGCAAACGAAGTGGTTTCATACGCGTCCGTTGTCGACTTCAACGTGATGATCCCGGGCGTGGCGGTGGCCTTCACTCCTGGCGGCGTCACGGCTGGGCGGTTCCGCGTCGGTGCCGGCTTGGGGCTCGCCATCACATCGCTCACCCAGAGTCAGGCGATTTCGGACCGCGTGACGACAGCGACCAGCTCATCGCTCACCGAGCGGAGCTTCTCAGCGGAAGGCTCGACCTGGCAACTGCAACCGTCCGCCGGCGTGCAGTGGGACGCGACGTCGCGGATCATCGTCAGCGCGCGCGCGCTGGCGCCAAGCCTCCGGGTGCTCGGGAGCGCTCGCCTCACGCTTCAGAACTCGCAGTTTGCGTCCCCGACGTCTTCGGACCTCGTGTTCCGCGACGACGGTGCCACCTTCGATTACAAACGCCCCTTCGAGGCGTCTGCCGGCGTGGCCTATCATTCCAGTAACAATGAGGTGGAGATCGACCTCCACCACTACGGCGCGATGGACGTATATGAGCTGTATGCGAGCGATGTCGCGGGAGCGTTGACGACGGTCGACAGCAGCGGCACGCCGACCGTGACCAACCCGCCGTTTACTCCAACGACCAACAGCGCTCGGGCGGTGACGAACGTTGCCGTCGGCGGCAATCACCGCCTGTCGACCTCGCTCCGAATCCATGCAGGGTTTGCGAGCGACCTCTCGCCCGTCGACGATCAAGCGCAGTCGATCTTTCGCAAGGTAGATCTGTCGCGCTTCACGACCGGTGTGTCCCTCACCGGACCGCGTCTCTCTGGATCGCTGGGCATCGGCTATTCGTTTGGGAGCGGCACGCGCCGGACGCTCGGCTCCACCGCGGGGGGTCTCCAGACCGAGACCCAGCTGAATGTTCGGACAGTGAACGTACTCTTCGCGTTCTCGTATGCCTTTGGGCAGTAGCCGTTGCCCGAAAGGGCAATTCTCCGACTAGCGGTCCTGTCGTATCGACAGCAGTATGTTTCTCAGGGACGCGCAACTTACCGGGGCCTGCCGCAAGGGGAGAGGTACATGAATTTGCGGAAGGCGGCAGGCTCCATCTTGTTTGCCGCGCTCGCGCTGGTCGCCTGCGACTCGCGGGTCAACCCGATCATCGGGATCATCACCGACACCACCGTCGTGGGCGGGGGCGGCAATACCTCGACGTCCCTCGCGACGGTGTTGATCGTCGATAACGAGTTTCAACCGAGCCTCTCCATCCTGCGCAGCGGCGGGATTGTCGTCTGGACCTGGGCCACCGGCGCGAGCGAGCACAACGTCACGTTCGCCGATGCCGCGCTAAACAGCCTCACCCAGACCGGGGGCAGCACCTACACCCTGACATTCGCGACTGTCGGGACCTTCGACTACCACTGCACCATCCATCCCGCGATGACCGGGAGCATCGTCGTCCGGTAGGCTCGGGACGGCTTCCCCAAAGTCTCATGGCTGCAACTCGCGCGCGCAGGGCAGCTTATCCGACGGTGCCACATCTGACTACTCACAGGAGGAAGTCACCGTGATCCGACAACTCACCGCGCTCACCGCCGTGCTTGCAGTCGCCTGCGGCGGACCAGACATCACCATCAGACGTGATTCCGCGGTGCCCGTGCCGAAGACGGCATCGTGGGCCTGGGGCATCCGCGACACTGTGAGCCAGTACGAGCTCGATCCCGTCGCCCAGAACTCCATGCTGCACTCGAAGGTCAAGCAGGCGATCGAGAACACCCTGGCTGGCAAGGGATGGAAGAGAGTCGACGATCCCTCCCAGGCTCAGCTCATCGTGACGTATCACATCGGGATCAAGCGGACCACCGAGCTCCAGGGCACGACGTCCACAATGGGCGGCGGCGGCTGGTATGGTGGCTACGGCTGGGGCGTGTACGGCGCGCCGACCTATTCGTCGACGAATATCAGACCGGTGGACTACACCACCGGTGGCCTCCTGGTCATCGTTCGCGACCGGAGCTCGGACAAGCTGGCGTGGGAAGGGCTGTACAAGAAGGACGTCTCAAGCGCGGACAGGATCAACCTGGACAACGTGCCGAAGGCGGTCAGCGATTTGCTGGCCGATCTCCAGTGAAGACCTGATCTCAGAACAGCCACCCCGCGGTGAGGCTGAGCCCGTAGTCGTGCTTCGCCGCGGCGGTGGAGGAAGGGCGGCTGTCAAACTTGTCGAACAGCGTCAGCCCGGCATTAAAGTCCCTGATGAACTCGTGCGTGAGGCTGGCGCTCAGGTCGGTGCGAATGCGTCCCAAATCCGTAATACTCGGATACAGGGTCAGGATTGTCTGGACGTCGGTTTTCGGATAATCCCGCTGGAAGTAGTTTGCCTGACCGGTGAGGAGCGCTTCCAGGTTCGACGTGGCGGAGCTGCCGAAGAAGCGTTCGTTCGTATATGCAAGCCCGCTGATGACGCGTACCTCTGCCCGGTTGCTCTGAACCAGGAATCGCCCTCCCCCTGCCCCAACCAGCCCGCGCAGCGCCAGGTCGAGCTCTTCGTTTTGCTCGAGTTGTCCCGCCGCCGTCCACAGCCAGCGATGCTGGAGAAAGCGCAGCCGGCTTAACGCGACCGAATTGCGGCTCGTGTTTGCGGCACTTTCCTGCGATTGGAAATACGTGCTCGTCACGAGCTCGGTCAGCCGCAGCGGCGTACGGTGTTTGGCGTCGAGGTCCACGCCGAAGCTGCGTAGCTTGTTGGCGCGTTGAAAACTGAGGCTCAGGTTGAGCTTGCCGTCGACTCGCGACCAAAACCCGAGCCCGATTGGATGGATGCGGACCACGTTCAGGATGTCGAGTGTATCGATGAACGAGGTCACGGCGACGACCATGCGCCCGTCGGTACTCGACGGTGGCAGCGCACCGTAATAACGCCGCCCCGACTGCTCCTCGACCTCGAAATAGCGCGGGCTGACGATGTGGGACACCTTGTCCCACTTGATCGTCACCGTTCCCACGTCGTCGGTCTTATAGATCAGCGAGCCCTGGTCGAGGCTTTTGATTTCGCCCACGATGCGATCGCCGTTCCGTAACGTGACCGTATCGACCTTCTGAGCACACAGCGGCGTCGCCGCGCAACATGCGGCCAGACTACCGGCGGCGATTAGTTTTCTGACCAGCGCGGAATGGCCGTCGAGGTGACAGGTGTGGAGACTGGGCGCATGGGCCGAAAGGATGCGTGTCCACATGAACACCTGATATGCGACTTTCGTCCCACGGCGCCACGCGAGCGCATTGGCCCAAGGTGCAATGCCCGCAATCGGGCCTCACGGCAAGAGTTGCCGGAAGAACGTCGGTGAAAGAAGGATCACATAGGAGGAGGAGTCATGCGCATCACGACTTTCAGCGCGATCGCATTATTGATCGCCGTCCCGGCGTTGGCCGCCCAGGAGCCGACTCCAGCGGCGGCTCCGGCCGCCGACGGATCCTGCCCGCCGGGCTACACGTGCCAGACCCTGCCGTCACGCGCGACGCAAATGGGACTCTACGTATTCCCCAGCGCCGGCCAGACCAAGGGAATCCAGCTCAGCGAGGAGCAGCAATGCTATGACTGGGCGCAGCAGCAGAGCGGCATCGATCCCACAAAGGTGACGGCGAATACGGATTCAGCGGCGAAGGCTGCGGGCGACCAGGCGGCCAGTGCCACGCAGGGCGCTGCCGTGGGCGGTGCGGCACGCGGAGCCGCTGCCGGCGCACTCATTGGCGCGGCAGCCGGCGATGCGGGTACAGGAGCAGCGGTTGGAGCGACAGCTGGTGCGATAGGCGGACGGCGCGCCAGGAAGCGGGCGGAGGCTCAGGCGGAGCAGGCCGGCGCCAACCAGGCGGTCGCGCAGGCGAACGACAAGATCGTTCAGTTCAAGAAGGCAATGACCGCCTGCCTCGAGGGCAAAGGCTACACGGTCAAGTAAGCGCGAGCCTCAGAGGATCTTGTCTTGTAACACGACGCGGATGACGAGCGCCGTCAGGGCCCCTTTGCCCGTCACCGGCGTCACGCCGGAGTTGGTGCCCGTTGCCACGATGCGCATCCACAGCGTGTCGTTTGCAAACAGACTGTGGATTGCCGGGCTCAAGTCACCCGAGATCGTGACCGGGACGGTGCTCGTGCCGCTGACGCTCGTCGCGGGAATGTCGAGCGCTGAAGCAGCGCTCATCGTTCCCGCTGAGTCCGTGGCGAAGAAGAACGAAAAGCCGAGCGCCCCTGTCCCGCCGCTGTTGATCAGATTGGCGCTGCCGACAGAGATACGAACGGAATCGACGACCGAGCCACCGAAACCCGGCGGCAGTTGAACCTTCTGAAACGTGGACGCTGAGGCCGATGACGCCGGCGGAATCGCGTACGGGATCGTGTCCTTCCCCGTCCCCGCCATGAAACTGTAGACGTCGACGTTGAAGATCGCCTGTCCCTGTCCGCAGGCGGCGACGAGCACGAGTAGAGCCGCAGCAAGAGCCTTCATGGGTTGCCCCTTAATAGACTGAAATGGACGTGGCCAATGTCATGGTCCGTGTATCGGCCAGTGAGTTGGTATGCGTCCAGACTCCGACATCCAGCCCGAACCCGCCCAGGCGGAGACCGCCGCCAAATCCGAATTGGAGCTTCTTCCGCTGGTCGCGCGCCACACCGCCGCGGATCGCAAACGGCCCCGTGCGCTGTTCGGCGCCAAGGTGGATGACCGTGCCGCGGCCCGCGTTAAAGACATCGCCACCGACGGTGGTGCCGGTGCCCATACGCAGCGCCGCGTTCGCGATGTAGCTGATCGGCAGTTTCGTTTTGCTCTCGACGTGATTGGCCAGCAGGGTCACACTGATCGAGTCGCCATTCGGGTCGTACTGAACGCGCTGGACCTTGGTGTCGGACCACGTCAGCTCGGCGCCGATATCGTTCGCGCCGACGCCGACCTCGAAGGGACCGGTGATCCACGCGACGCCGACATCGGCGCCGACCCCGTGCCCATTCGGCCGATTGGATGTGTGCACCACGCCATCGAACAGGACTGAGGGCGTGACGCCGAAGATGGGATTGCCGACGGTGAATCCGGCCGGACCGACCCCACGGCCGTACGTGGCGCCGAAGTAGTAGTGCGCCGCGGCGCCGAGGTAGACGCCATCATCGGCATTGGGATTCGGGGCTCCGTTGGTGATCTCAACCCCGGCGGGGTGCCACACGCGTCCGGAATAACTGAGCGTCGGCGAGAGGCCGGTCTGCGCCACGGCGTCAGTCAGGATGAAGTAGCTGCTGTCGGGCCGGACCGGGACCGTATCCTTGAGCACGCTGCGCAGCGCCGTGTCGAGCGTGAAGCGGAGATCGTAATGCACGAAACCCATCACGCTCGCATGAAAGCCGCCAAAGCCCGCGCCCAGATCGAGCAGCCGGCCGCTCGTGCCCAACCCAAAGGACTGATCGGGAATCAGCACTCGCGTTTGGCCGAGATTCATGATCAGCTGGTTCTTGCCGATCGTGAACTCGACGTTATTCGTCGGCGTGGGCGGTTTGTGGATGTCGTAATAGATCGGCGGGTTCAACACAATATTCAGCAGCGCGACAGGATTGAACGCCGCCGAATCGGGGTTGAACATCGGATCTTTGGTGAGCTGGTTGATGGGGTGCAGGCGAAAGAAATCGTAGAGACCAACCGGCACCGGAATCGTGACCTTCGGCGCGCCCGTGCCGCCGCCGCTGCGGTTCTTTACAGCGCGATACGCGGGATTGTAGCGACTCGCATTGCCGTCGCGGCCCAGCGACACGCCTCCCATGCCGAGGCGGCGCGCATCAAACGAGATCTGCGCGTGAGCCGCTCGAGGAACGAGCACGAGTACCGCAAGCGTAAGCGCGACGACTCCGGTTCGCACGGAACACCTCGGACAAGGGGAAAAAGCCGGCCACAACCTTGCACATTGTGGTCGATTTTCCAAATCCGCGGTGTGAGGAACGTCACCGTAGGTCGTTTCTAGACTGCGGTTTGGAGCGTCAGAGTGACCCGTGTCCCTTTGCCAGGCTCGCTTTCCAGGGTGATCCCGCCCCCCCAGCTCTCCACCAGGCGGCGCGCAATCGCGAGACCGAGCCCGGCTCCGCTCGATGTCGTGGAAAAAGTGGGCTCGAACACGCGCGGCAAGACCTCCGCCGGAATCCCTCGCCCGTCGTCTGACACAATCAGCTGACTGCCGCTCGCGGCCACCTGCACCGTCACGCGCTTCGCATCGGCATTGCGCGCGTTCTCCAGCAAGTTCCCGAGCACTTCTTTCACTTCGTCCTTGCGCGCCAGCGCCGGCAATCCGTTCGACGCGCGGACTTCAAAGCGGGTCGGCGAGCCGAGCTCGTAGAGCTGCACGACTTCGCGCGCCGTGGCCGCGAGGTCGACCGGCTCGAGCGGCAGCCGCTCCACATCCGACGGGGCGCCGAAACGCGAGAACGCACGCGCGATGTCGTCCAACCGGTCGATCTCGGCGAGAATGCGCGCGGCGGTCTCCTGCAGGGTCGCCTCGAACGCCGGCGATGGGGTCTTGCCACGCACGCGCTGCAGATGTTGAATGCCGAGCCGGATGGGCGTGAGGGGATTCTTGATCTCATGCGCTACCTGCCGCGCCATTTCGCCCCACGCGAGCACGCGCGCCGCGCGCGTTAACGCCGTGGCATCGTCCAGCGCAATGACGCATCCGTCCGGCGCCGTGCCCAGGAGCGCAAGCTGCACGCGGATCTGCCGGCCACCGACATCGAATTCCCTTTCCTTAATTACATCGCGATTCTCCGCGATGAACTCGGCGACCGCCTGCCACACGGGCGCCCATCCAGAGGGCGACGACTGCGGCAGCACGTTGCCCGGCGCCAACGTCTCCGTCCCGCCGAGCACGAGCTCGGATGCCCGCGGATTCGCCATCGTCACGCGTAACCCATCATCCACCGCGATCACGCCGGTGGCGACGTTGGCGAGCACCCGCGCCGTCCGGTTGCGCGCTTCCTCGAGTGCCGCCTGACTCCGGCGCACGTCGGTGACCATCCGATCGAACGCGCTGAACACGGACTCGAACTCACGCGGTGCCCCGAGCGGGAAGGCTTGCGGCTGCGCGCCCCGGCCGACGGCGAGTGCGGCCTCCCGCAACGCGGCGACCGGTTTGGCCAGGCGGCGCGCGGCGACGCCGGCGAGATACATCGCCGCAAACATCGCGATGACGGTCCCCACGACGAGGGCGAGCGCGAGATCCTCCTGTTGCTGACGGACACTTTCGTCATCCAGCAGCTGCGGTACGGCGAGTACCGCTTGCTCGCCGAGAGCACCCGGACCGACCACCTTGTACCCAATCCGCGTGCGGCGACCTGCCGCCCGGGCGTCCATCGTCACTTCGAGCTCATCCGCAAGCGTCGCCTCGAACGCCCGGCTCGTCAGGAACGGATCGACGAGTCCCAATTCCGCCAGCACCGGCGACGAGGTTCCGACCAGCACGCCGGAGCGGTACAACCACAGCTCGGCATCGAGCCGGCGGCCCAAGTCCGCCAGCGAGTGCCGGAGCGCCTCGGGGCGTTCGCCGGCCACGCGCTCGGCGCCGCTGGCGGCATCGCGGAGGGTCTGCCGAATCAAGAGATCGCCGGCCCGGCGCGATTCGTCGGTGAGCCGCGCGAAACTCCACGCCGCAAAGCCGAGCACCGGTAGCACGAGAGACACGCCGAGCACCGCCGTGAGCTGCGCGCGATAACTCGTGCGCACCGCGCCGACGAGCAGCGCGGGGCGCGGACGCCATCCCTCGGCAATGACCAAGCCAAACAGCCAGATGGCGCCGAGCAGCGCGACGTCGAGCGACACGACGAGAACGCCGCGGATGAGCAATGCCCATGGACTGCGGAGGTCCACGCGCAGATGTACGTGCCGGACGCCACCCGGCAGGTCGACGCGCCGCTCGCCGCGCGCCGACCAGCCATCGCGGCGCCACTGCAGTGCTTCGCTGAGCTGATGCGTGTCGGTGCGAGCTGGAGCCGAAAGCGAAATGGTGTAGGGCGGCTCGACGCCCGGGTCTCCGCGGAGAAACCGCGCGACGCGATCGGGCGGCAGCAAGCGGGTGCGCGGACCGACTCCCACGGTCAACACAGTGCCATTGGCCAGCGGCGCGAGCAGAACGTAGTGAATCCCGGGGACGCGTTCCAAGCGCTCGACGCACGGACCGTTCACGGTCCGGACGAGCGCGGATAACGCGTCGGGGGAAAGATCGAGCGATGCGAGCCGCAGCTCGGCCAGCGGCACGCCGTCGGCGTCCCACAACCCCAGCATCGCAGGATAATCCTCGGCAACGAGGGGCGACGCCGTCCACAGCGCGTACAGATCGCTCGCATTTCTGGGGGTGGCCGACGACGTGGCGACTTGTTGACTCAGCCGCTCGAGCAATGCCACGGCCACGGCATCGCCCTCGCGCCCCAGCCGTTGCGCATCGCGGCTGGCAAGTGCGAGTCGACCTTCGACGGCGGCGCCCCACGCCAGCAACGCGGCGGCCGTTCCCCCGACGACCGCTATTCCGACGAGCGCCCAACGGCGCGGTGCCGGGAGAATGACGCCGACCAGCGCCGGGAGCCACAGAAACGTGTACCACTCGGGCCAGGCGCCGTGCGGATCCCACAACCAGAGCCCGCCCACGGCCGCCAACGCGCCCCAGACACACGCCGCGGGCAACGCCCAGCCGACGCGGGTAGGCTCCCGCCCGCCGCGGACCAAGGCCGCCGCGAGGAGGATGACGGCCATGGCAGTGACGGCGAGTGCCGCCTGCCACGACAACCAGAGACTCAAACTGACGCCGCTCGCCGGCGGCGCGATGCCGCGCCCGAAGTACCGCACCAGGTACGGCGCGACCAGGATCAGCACCGCCGCTGCCGCGAGCCCCCACCACCGGCGCGGGATCCCACGCCGCCACAACCACCCCGCCGCGAGCAGGACGAGCACCGCGGTGAGAAAGAGCGAGCCCGCCGACGTGCCGACCTCGGCGATCGGCCGGTAAAACGTGGCCGGGGAAAACCATGCGGCGGGCCCCATCGGCCCCCGCACCAGCGTCCACACACCGACGAGCGCAACGGCCCAGCGAGCGACCCCCTGGGGGGCCGCGACGAGCAGGAGGACGAGCATGATGCCGAGCACCAACCGGGCAAGCCACGCGGAGCGTTCGAGGGCGGCGAGTTTCGCGTCTCCCTGCGAGGGCGGAATGATCTGCACCGATACGAGGATGCCGCCGTGCTCACAGCCGCTCGGCGGCGGGCAAATCTCGAATACACTCGAATCGCGGGGGCCGAGCCCGGGCGGGAAGAACCGCAGAGAAACACCGTGTTGGCGCGCGAACGCTGCGGCGATCGAGCGATCACCGTCGGCGATGGCCGGCGCTGCCCAGAGGAGCACGTTGCCGACGGCGACACCGTCGTGCGTCTGGCGGCGTGCCTCGAGGAGCGCGTAGAATGGGGTCATGACCACTTGCAGCTCGGTCGTGTCCGTCGACGGACGGGGACTCATGCGGTGTCGACCCAACCAGGCGATGGGAGCCGCGCTGGAATCGGCCGGCAGGATGGCCACCCCGCGCTCGATCGCTTGCCGGCCTCCCATCTCCGAACGGAGCCGATTGAAGGTCACGGCCCGCGGCAGGGTCGACGCCGTCGCCGCACGTTCGGCGAGGCGGCGTGCTTCGGCGATCGCGTCGCCAAGTGATTTTTGCAGCGCGCGCGATGTGGCGGGCACGCTTTGCTCGCGCAATGCCGGCCAGCAGCATTCGATCCGCCACACGCGCAGCGCCCCACCCACCAGCACGGCTCCCAACACCACGCTGGCTACGGCCGCCCCAATGGTGAGTGGCTGCCGCAGCGCCGGTGGGCGCAGCGTCAGCACGAGCGCCGCCAGACCGGCGATGCCCGCCAGCCATGCCCATGTGCCGGCGTCGCTCCGCAGCCACTCCGCTGCGGCGAGACTCGCCAGACAACCGGCGATTACGACGTGAGCTTGCCGCTGCACCTGAGTGCCCTCACTCCCGATGCCGTGCGCACGGAGCTGGCGCGCGACTCACGATTGTTGGTGCCGGTAGGCACCTGCGAGCAACATGGACCCCACCTGCCGCTGGGCTGCGATACGTTCATCGTCGAGCGACTCGCCGACGACCTCTCATCCGGCTTCGGAATCCTGCGGGCGCCGACAATCCCGTATGGCGTCAACACGGCGACCAAACGCCACTACCCCGGCAATGCCACCGTCCGCCGCAAGACCCTGCACCGCTGGATGAATGACCTGCTCGGCTCGTGGGAGCAAGGCGGTGTGGGCACTTTCATTATTCTCACGGCGCACGGGCATGATCCACATCAGGAGGCCCTCTCCACGCTGCGCACCCGCCGGGCACGCGTGTTCACGGTAGACGTGTTTGCCCTCGACTTCACCGGCTATCTCGAAGATCCGAGCGGGCCGACCCACGGGGGCGAGCTCGACACGTCGCTGATGCTCTATCTCGCTCCACAGCTCGTCCGCATGGATCTCGCGCAGGACTTCCTTCTTACCAAGCGCCAGATGGCGCGCTTCCAGCGCCGCGCGTCCGGCTCGGTTCCAGCCGGTTCCCCAGGTTCCGTGGGGCGCCCCACCCTCGCATCGGCCGAAAAGGGCGCGCGCCTGTATAAGATGATTCATGACCGTGTCGCGACGCGAGTTCTAGGGGCGGCTGCCGCTTGATCCACTGGTTGCTCGCTCTGGCGCTGCTGCAACAACCCGGCGTGCGCCTGGGTACCGCCGTCGATGAGGGCGTGTTCGTGGTTCGCCTGGACACGCTCGAGGTCGCGCGCGAGTCGTTCCGCTTGACGCTGGGCCGGCTCTCGCGCGGCGACACCGGCTGGAGCCTGGCCACCACGATCCGGTACGATCGTGCCCGACCGGTCATCGTCCTGGCGCCCATTCTCGAAGTGAACGGCGACACGATGCCGGTGACGCTGCAGTACGACGTTGCCGACCCTCGCCAACCGTCGCGCGTCCTCGGACAACTGGGTCGAGGCCGTTTTACGGTTCGATACGTCACCCGGGAAACGGAACGAGCCCGCGAATTTCCCTTGGGGAACCGCGCCCTCGTGCTCGACGATTCCGTCTTCGCCCTCTATCTGTTTGCGGGTTGGATGGCGACCTCGCAAACCACCGCGGTGACGGCAATTCTGCCGCGGTCGCTCAAGCGCGAGATTGTCCAGGTCCAGGATCAAGGAGTCAACCCGACGACGCTGAACCGTGATCCCGCACGGCTTCGTCACGTTGTTGTAACGCGTGAGGGCGGCGAGACCGTGCACCTCTGGCTGGACACGGCCGGCCGACTGATGAAGGTTGAAACCCCCTCCACGCACCTCACCGCGGAGCGGCTCGCAGGCGGTTGACCTTGCTGCCGGATTCCCTCTGGCTAGGTTCCGTCGCAGGGCGAAACCCCTCCTCGCGCAGGCGCGTAGGGGGGGCCGACCTCACGACATATTTTTTGCAAGGACGACCATGAAACACGTGCTGATCGTGGCAGGCCTACTTGTGGCCAGCGCCACCCCTATTGCCGTTGCCGCACAACAGCCCACAACCGCTCGCCCCAACATCGCAGCGCTCTCGCTTGCCGACGCGATTGCCGTCGCCCGGGAGAACAATCCGGGGTATCGACGGGCCCAGAACAACCAGGGTCCGGCGTCATGGGCTGTGCGCAACGCCTACTCGAGCCTGATCCTCCCGAGTTTCAATGCGGCCGGCGGGATGACGTACACCGGACCGGGCTCACAGACCTTCCTGGCCCAGAGCTTCTCACAGTCCGTGTCTACGCTTTCTTCGTTTTACGACTTGAGCCTCTCGTACCAGCTCTCCGGTACGACGCTGTCGCAGCCGGGACTCGCGAAGGCCCAGCAGCGCGCGACGGACGCCGATCTCGCGGGTGTCGAGAACGTGCTCATCACGGGCGTCACCCAGCAGTATCTCACGATCTTGCAGTCGATCGCGCTGGCCGATCTCGCGCGCAAGACGCTCGAGCGCAACGAAGAATTCCTGAAGCTCGCAGAGGCGCGGTATCGCGTCGGTCAGGCCACGCTGATCGACGTGCGGCAGGCGCAGGTCGCGCGCGGTCAGGCCAAAGTCGGGCTGCTTCGGGCGCAAACGGTGGTGAACGTCGAGAAGCTCCGCCTGTTCGAGCAGATGGGCGTCACAGCTCCCGTCGACGTCGCCACCGTGCAGCTGACCGATTCGTTCAGCGTGCAGGCACCGGAGTGGCAGCTGCCGCAGCTCCTGACCATGGCCGAGCAGCAGAACCCGTCGCTGAAGGCGCTCCGGGCGCGCGAGAATGCCGCGTCGTGGGGGGTCCGGGCCGCGTCATCGGCTTGGGGCCCGGTCGTGACGGCGTCAGCCGGCTGGTCCGGCTTTACGCAGCAGTTTACGAACGTCGATCCATTGATTACGAGCGCGCAGAACGGCGCGAACATACAGTATGGGCAATGCCTGTCCAACGACTCGATCCGCGTCGGCTCGGGATTGTCGGCGATGGGATGCGGGCAATACCAGTGGAATCCCGTCGTCGATGAGAAACGGCTGCGGGACGCGAATTCGGTCTTTCCGTTTCAGTTCACGGAGCAGCCGTTCCAGGCGCGGCTCACAGTGAGCCTGCCGATCTTCACGAACTTTGCGCAGGAGCTGCGTGTCTCTCAGGCGCGCGCGGACCACAACGATGCCGAGGAATTGGTGCGGGCCCGGGGATTGGCAGTGCAGACCGACGTCAGCCAGGCGTACCTCACACTGCTGACGGCGTATCAGACGGTCGGCCTGCAGGACACGAACCGCACGGCGGGCCACGAGCAGCTGCAGCTCGCCACCGAGCGCTATCGCGTCGGTTCGGGCACGTTCTTCGATCTGCTCGACGCGCAGGTCCAGGCGCTGCGGGCCGATGGCGACTATGTGAACGCGACGTACGATTACCACAAGACCGTTGCCGCGCTCGAAGCCGCGGTCGGCCGCAGTTTGCGTTAACTCGAGAGGATTGAGTCGACATGTCCAAGCGAAACAAGGTGCTGCTCGGCGGTGGGGGCGTGGTGTTGCTGGTGGTGCTGGTCATGGTCAGCGCCAGCGCCAAGCGCGACAAGGGGACCGAGGTGCGGTTCGAGACGGTCGGCCGCCGCGACCTCGTCGCCGCCGTCACCGCGAGCGGCAAGATCCAGCCGAAGAAGAAGGTGGACATCAGCGCCGACATCACGGGCCGGATCACGAGCATTGCCGTCCGCGAGGGCGACTTCGTCCAGAAGGGCCAGTTCCTCTTGCAGATCGATCCCACGATTTATCAGGCCAATATGCAGCGGGCTAACGCGGCGATGTCGTCCGCCGAAGCGGGGGCCGTGCAGGCCAAGGCGACGCGCGATCAGTCGCAGCGCGCGCTCACGCGAACCAAGGAGCTGCACGAGCAGAATCCCAACCTCATCTCGCAGGAGCAGCTCGAGCAGGCGCAGACCGCGTTCGACATCGCCGAGGCAAATTTGAACGCTTCACAGCACCTGGTGGAGCAGGCGCGCGCCGGATTGCGGGAGGCGCGCGATCAGCTCGCCAAGACGCACCTCGTCGCGCCCATGCCGGGCCGGGTCACCCGGCTGGCCGTCGAAGAAGGCGAAGTCGCGGTGCCCGGAACGTTCTCGCGCGAGACCGGCCTGTTGCTCACCATCTCGGACCTCTCGGTCATTCAGACGACGGTCAACGTGGATGAGACCGACGTCGTCCGCGTGAACATCGGTGACTCCGTTGAGGTCACGATCGATGCGTTCCCCGACACGACGTTCATCGGGCGTGTTACGAAGGTCTCCAACAGCGCCATCCTCACTGCCGCCTCGGCGGTGGGAGGACAGAACGATCGCGCGGTGGATTACGAGGTGGAGATCACTCTCGTCAATCCGCCGTCGCAGGTGCGTCCCGATCTGTCGGCGACGGCCCGGATCGTGACCGACACCCGCAAGGAGGCGCTGGCGATTCCGATCATCGCGCTCACGGTACGCGAGAACACGCCCATCTCGACGGAGCAGAAGTCCGCATCTTCCGGCGGAGCCGGTCCGACCGCGGCCCAGGCGGCGACGCCCAAAGACACCACGACTCACGGCAGGAAAAAGGAATCAGAGGGTGTGTTCGTCGTGCATAACGGCATCGCCACGTTCCGCGCGGTCAAGGTCGGCATCGCCGGTGAGGAGCACTTTGAGGTCGTCGACGGCGTCCGCCAGGGCGACACGATCGTGGCCGGTCCGTATCAGGCGGTGCGGGATCTGAAGGAAGGCGCGCGGGTGCGCCCCAGCAAGGAGTCGAACGACACAACCAATCGGCGGCGCTCGTGAGCACGGTCCAGCAGTTTCGGACCGGCGATACGCCGCTCCCCGACGTCATCATCCTCGCGCACAAGCTGACGCGCGAGTACGACATGGGGTCCGAGCTCGTGCGCGCCTTGCGCGGCGTGAGCCTGCAGATCCGGAAGAACGAATACGTCGCGGTGATGGGACCCTCGGGCTCGGGCAAGTCGACACTGATGAATCTCGTCGGGTGCCTCGACACGCCGACCAGCGGCGAATACTGGCTCAACGGCCAGAAAGTGAGCGACCTGGCGGACGACGAGCTGGCGCGCATTCGCAACAAGGAAATCGGGTTCGTCTTCCAGACGTTCAACCTGCTGCCGCGGGCCGATGCCCTGCACAACGTCGAGCTGCCGCTGATTTACGCCGGCGTCGCCGCGCGCCGGCGGCGCGAGCTCGCCGCGCAGGCGCTGCAGCGTGTCGGCCTCGGCGACCGCATGGACCACAGGCCGAACGAGCTCTCGGGCGGCCAGCGCCAGCGCGTCGCCATCGCACGCGCGCTGGTGAATGAGCCGTCCATCCTGCTGGCCGACGAGCCGACGGGAAACCTCGACTCGACGACCAGCACGGAAATCATGGGGGTATTCGCGGAGCTGCATCGGCAGGGGCAGACCGTGGTGATGGTCACGCACGAGCACGACATCGCGGCCCACGCGGCCCGGGTGATCACGCTGCGCGACGGGCTCGTCGCGACCGATCAGCTCCAGGCGGCCTGAGTGCATTTCTTCGAAGCGTTCCGTCTCGCGATGCAGACGATTCGGGCGCAGAAGCTGAAGAGCGGGTTTTCGCTGCTCGGTGTCTTCATCGGTGTGGCGTCCCTCATCGGCGCGTGGTCGATCGCCAACGGCGTCAACCGCTACATGACCGAGAAGTTCGCGCAGACGATTTTCGGCGTAAACACTTTTCAGCTGCGCCGCCGCCCGATCTTCACGCCCAACGTGCCCGATTCGGTGTGGCGGGCGTGGCAGCGGCGGCCCCGCATCCGGTTCAGTGACGCGGAGGCGGTCGAAGCCGGCATGAGCGTGCCGGTCATGACGGCGTGGCAGTCGAGCGACAACGTCACCGTGTCGTTCGGGAACAAGGAAGCGCGGGACATCGAGCTCACGGCCGCCAGCGAGCGCTACTTCGACATCAAGAACCTCCGCATCGCCACCGGGCGGGCTTTCACCGGGGAGGAAAACCGCTCCGGCGTTCCCGTGGCGGTCCTTGGCGAAGCGGTCGCCAAACGCCTCTTCGTCGATCGGTCACCGCTCGGCCGCAATGTGCGGATCGGGGGCATCCCCTACCGCGTGATCGGGGTCGTGGACCATCAGGGCAGCCTGATGGGATTTCCGCTCGACCGGTTCGTCGTCGTGCCCGCTCTCTCACCGGCGCAGAACCTCGTCAATCCGCCGGGCATTCTCGACGCGTTCCTCGTGAAAGCGAATTCTGAAGGCGAGATGCGCGAGGCGATGTCGGACGCCGAAGGCATCATGCGCAGCCGCCGCCATCTGCGGCCGCAGCAGGACAACAACTTCGTGCTCGATACGTCGGAAGGCATACAACGCTTCTGGGCCGGGATCAGCCGCATTCTCATGATCGTCATGCCAGGCATCGTGATCGTTTCGCTGGTGATCGGCGGCATCGTGATCATGAACATCATGCTGATGGCGGTCGCCGAGCGCACACGGGAAATCGGCTTGCGCAAATCCCTCGGCGCGCGCCGCCGCGACGTGCTGCAACAGTTCCTCGCGGAATCGACCGCGATCGCGGCCGTGGGTGCCGCGTTCGGGATCGTCGCGGGGATCGGTCTCACTGTGCTGATCAATGCAGTCTCGCCCCTGCCGGCCAGCATCTCTCCCACCTCCGTGCTCCTCGGTGTCATCATGGGAGCCGGCGTGGGCGTCGTGGCCGGCGTCTATCCCGCCACGCGAGCGGCGCGGCTCGATCCGATTACCGCGCTGCGCCAGGAGTAACCCATGACGCCCATCTTCGAAGGCGTCGGCATCGCGCTCGCTTCGCTGCGCGCGCATAAAATGCGCGCGTCCCTCACCATTCTCGGCGTCGCCATCGGGGTGACCGTCGTCATGGTGATCGGGGCGCTCATCAGTGGCTTCAACAAGGGCATTTCCGACATGCTCGCCTCGCTCGGACCCAAGACGTTCTGGGTGGGCCGCTACTGGGGCGGCCAGAACGACGAGGACCCCGAAGATCCCAATCCGTGGCGCCGGCGGCCGCCGATTACGATGGAAGAGGCGAACGGGTTGGCACACCTTCCCAGCGTGGCGTTCGTGGTCGTGGACGAGTACACCTCCGCCGATATCGAATTCGAGGGCCATCGCCTGGCCGCGATCGGCATTCGCGGCCGGAGCGTCGATTGGCCGAAGATCGAGGGGGGGCACATCAACCCGGGGCGCTCCTTCACGCACCTCGAAGACGCCTCAAACGCGCACGTGGCGGTGATCAACAGCAAACTGTCGGAGAATCTGTTCGGCCAGCGCGATCCCATGAACCGGCGCATCAAGATCGGCGGGCTGCCCTACGACGTGGTGGGCATATACGAGCCGCCGCCCCGGCTGTTCGGTGACGACGACCAGCCTTTGGCAATGATCCCGCACGGCACCTTCGTGAAGGACCTGCAATACTGGCCGGGGTGGATGGACATGTTCGTCGTGCCGCAGGACTCGGTATCACTCGAGGGCGCCATCGACGACGTCACGATGGCGATGCGCACGATGCGCGGCCTCCGGCCCAATCAGAAGAACAACTTCGACGCGATCACGCAGGAAGTGTACGTGCAGGCGGTCGACAGCTTCACGAAAGTCGCGCGCATGTTGATGATCGCGTTGTCGATGGTGGGACTGATGGTCGGCGGCATCGGTGTGGTCGCGATCATGATGATCTCCGTCACCGAGCGCACGCGCGAGATCGGCGTCCGGAAGGCGCTGGGCGCGACACGACGCGAAGTCATGTGGCAATTCCTCGTCGAAGCGGCCACGCTCACTTTGGTCGGTGGTATCGTCGGGATGGTGTTCGGCTGGGGCATCGCGTTCCTGCTCCACAACTTCACCCCGGTGCCCGCCTACGTACCCCTCGCGTCCATCCTTGTGGCGCTCGTGGCAGCGGCGGTCACTGGACTCCTGTTCGGGATTTACCCCGCGAGCCGAGCCGCGCGGCTGGATCCGGTGGAAGCGCTGAGATACGAATGAGGTTTACCGAGGCCGTTCGCCTCGCGCTGCAAACCATCCGCACCCAGAAGCTCAAGAGCGTTTTCTCGATCATTGGCGTCTTCATCGGCGTCATGTTTCTCATTGCGGTCGTGTCGGTCGTGCAGGGCATGAACCGCTACATGACCGACAAGTTCGCGGGCACGCTGCTCGGGGTGAACACGTTCCGGCTGCGCCAGTTCCCCGACGTGCAGCTCGGCAACGTCACCGATTCGATGTGGCGAACCTGGCTGCGACGCCCGCGCGTCACGTACGACGACGCGCAGGCCGTGATCCGTGGCATGAGCGTGCCGGTGCTCACCGCGTGGGAGTCGTCGAGCCGCGCGACCCTGGTGGCCGGCCGTCGCTCGGTGAAGGATGTCCAAGTGACCGCGGCCTCCGATCGGTACTTCGAGATTCGCTCCTTGACGATCGAGGACGGCCGCGCGTTTACCGCGCAGGAAGTGCAGGCCGGCCTGCCCGTGCTCGTGCTGGGACACGAGCTCGCGGACAAGCTCTTCGAGGGACAGGAACCGATCGGCCGCGAGGTCAAGGTTTACGACATTCCCTACCGTGTGATCGGCGTCGTCGAGAAGCAGGGGAATTTGTTCGGCCTCTCGCTCGACAAATTCGCGGTGGCGCCCGCGAGCGCGCCGTTGAAGCGCTACGTCAACGCACCGCGCGTGGTCGACGCGCTGGCGGTGAAAGCGAGCTCACCGAGCGAGATGCGCGAGGCGATGGAAGAGGCGGAGACCGTGATGCGCAGCCGCCGCCACCTGCGTCCGCGTGACGCGGATAATTTCGCCATGGAGACTGCCGACGAAGTGCTCGACTTCTGGGGCAAGATCAGCAAGGTCTTGTTTCTCGCCCTGCCGGGACTCGTCGCGATCTCGCTCGTCGTGGGCGGCATCGTGATCATGAACATCATGCTGATGGCGGTCGCCGAGCGGACCCGGGAAATCGGCATCCGGAAGGCTCTGGGCGCCCGTCGCCGCGACATCCTGCGGCAGTTCCTCGTGGAGGCGACGACCCTGGCCACGGTGGGCGCCGCCGCCGGCGTCGCGCTGGGCATCGGGCTCGCAGCGCTCGTGGCCGCGACGACACCACTGCCCGCCGCCGTTGCCGCCTGGTCGATCGTCGTTGGGGTCGTGCTGGGCGCTGGAGTGGGCATCATCGCCGGCGTCTATCCCGCGACGCGCGCGGCCCGCCTCGACCCGATCGCTGCGTTGCGGCACGAGACATGACCCCCGCGTTCGAAGGGGTCGGCATCGCGCTCGAGTCACTGCGCGGGAACAAGGCCCGCGCCGCCTTGACGATTCTCGGCATCGCCATCGGCGTGGTGGCAGTGGTGGTGATCGCCTCGATGATCAGCGGGATCAATCGGAGCGTCTCCAACATCTTCGAGTCCATTGCTCCGCGCACGTTCCTCGTGTGGCGCTTCTTCCAGGCCGGCGTCAACGTCTCCGACGGCTCGGACGAGAACAGCCCGTGGCGCCGCAATCCCACGATCTCCGAGACGGAAGCCGATCGCATCGCGCTCCTTCCATCGGTTCGTTTCGTGACGCGGCGCGACGAGACCTCGGTCGCGGTCGAGTTCGGCGATCGACGTCTGGAATCCGTGAACGTCTCCGGCCTGTCGTCGCAATGGGTCGAGGTGAACGGCGGCGATATCTACCCGGGACGGACGTTCACCCACTTCGAGGATGTCGCGAACAGTCCCGTCGCCGTCATCAACCGCAAGCTCGAAGACCAGCTGTTTCGCGGGCGCGATCCGATCGGCCAGACAATCCATATCGCGGGCACGCCCTTCACGGTGATCGGCGTGTACACGCCGCCGCCCAGCCTGTTCTCCGGCAGCACACCGCCATTCGTCGGCGTCCCGCACGGCGCCTTCGTCAAATACGTGCCGTACCTGAAGGGCTGGATGCGTCTGGCGGTCTCGCCGGCGCCCGCCTACACGCAGCAGGAATCGATGGACGAGGTCGTCGCCACGCTCCGCTCGTTGCGAGGACTGAAGCCCGGTCAGGACAACAATTTTTCGATTGTCACGCAGGACAAGCTGCTCGACTCCTGGAATCAGGTCACAGGGATGTTCTTCCTCGTGATGCTGGTGCTGTCATCGATCGGGTTGATGGTCGGCGGCGTGGGCGTCGTGGCGATCATGATGATCTCGGTGACCGAGCGGACCCGCGAGATCGGCGTGCGCAAGGCGCTGGGCGCGACGCGGCGCGCGATCCTGTGGCAGTTCCTGGTCGAGGCCTCGACGCTGACCCTGGTGGGCGGTGCCGTCGGGATGCTGATGGGCGGGGTGCTCGCGTTCGCCATCTCGCGCCTCACGCCGATCCCCGCCAACGTGCCCCTCTGGTCGGTGGTGGCCGCCCTCGCCGCGTCGGCGCTCACGGGGATCGGCTTCGGACTCTACCCCGCGAGCCGGGCGGCGCGGCTGGATCCGGTGGAAGCGTTGAGATACGAGTAAGGGCGTTAGGTTTGTAGCTCAATGCCGCTCTACGAAGCCCTCCGCCTCGCGCTCCAGACGGTGTGGAGCCACAAGCTGCGTTCATTCTTCACGCTGCTCGGCGTGATCGTCTCCGTTGCCTTTCTCGTCGCCGTCGTCGCCGTGATCCAGGGAATGAACGCCTATGTGCGCGAGCGGCTCGCCGGCGCGATCGTGGGCGTCAACGCCTTTCAGATTCGCCGCGATCCGATCCAGGTGGGTTTCATCGACGATGAGGCGTGGAAGCAGATCCAGCGCCGGCCCATCATCGCCCACGAGGACGTGGCGTTCATCGAGCGCGCCGTGCCGACTGCCGAGGCGATCGCGCTGCAATCGGGCTGGCCCACGCCGATGGCGGACGTGCAGTGGCGCAACCGCACGACGGGGGACGTCTTCGTCTTCGGGGTCACCCCGCCGTACGTGCTCGTGCAGGACTATGTGTTCGCGGCGGGCGAGCCGCTCACCGACGTCGATCTCCAGCAACGGCGCTATGTCGCGGTGCTCGGCTACGATGTGGCCGAGAAACTGTTCGGCGACATCCACGCGGCGGTGGGCCGCAGCATCCGGGTGCACGGCATCCAGCTGGTCGTCAAAGGCGTCATCGCGAAGAAGGGCACGGTGCTCGGACAGTCGTGGGACGGTTTCGTCATGCTCCCACTTTCCACGTTCGAATCGATGTACGGACGCCGCCAGACGATGGTGATCTCCGTAAAGATGGCGTCGGCGGACATGGTCGGTCCGGCCATGCTGCGTGCCGAAGAGGCGATGCGCATCGCCCACCATCTGCGGCCCGGTGCCGATAACGATTTTACGGTGGACACCGGCGAAGGCTTGATCGCGTTCTGGGCCAAGCTGACGCGCGTCATCTTCACCGTGGTCCCGGCGGTGGTCGTGATCGGGATCGTCGTCGGGGGCATCGTGATCATGAACATCATGCTCATGAGCGTGACCGAGCGAACGCGCGAGATCGGTATCCGCAAGGCGCTCGGCGCCTCACGCAGCGCCATCCGCCGTCAATTTTTCGCCGAGGCGCTCACGCTGTCGCTGCTGGGCGGCCTGGCGGGACTTGCCGCAGGCGCCGCCCTCGCGGGATTCGTGCAGCTCATCTCGCCGCTGCCCGCGCGCGTGACGGCATGGTCCATCGGTGTTGCCCTCGGGCTGGGCATCGTCGTGGGAATCGGGTTCGGCGTATATCCCGCCCATCGTGCTTCCCGCCTCGATCCAATCGAAGCGCTGCGCCAGGAATAAATGGCCCTGCACTCGGTGCGCGAAGGGTGGCGCATCGCCGTAGACCAGCTGCGCTCCAACAAGCTGCGCTCGGCGCTGACCGTGTTGGGCGTCGTGATCGGGATCGCGACGGTCATGGCGATGGCGTCGATTGTCGCAGGGTTCCGGGAACAGATCGTCAATACGCTGGAGGTCGTCGGTCCGACGACGTTCCGCGTGCTCCGGTATTTCTCGACGACAGGCGTGAATCCGGACGCCGTTCCCCGCGAGGTGCGCATCCGGCCGAAACTCGTCCCGCAGGACGCCGAAGCGGTCGCCCGGCTCCCGGAAATCCACTACGCTGCGATCTGGACGCAGGTCTTTGAGCGCTTCGAGTATGGAGGCAATCATACGCGCGTCCTCGGCGTGTTCGGCGCAGATGACCGCTTCATGGAAATCCTCGGTGGCGGCCTCGCGTCCGGGCGCTCGTTCACGGCGGCGGAGCTGCGCGGCGGTGAGCCCATCGCGATCGTGGAGCAGCGGACCGTCGATCGGCTGTTCGGCGCCGTCAATCCGCTTGGCCGGATCGTGCGCATCGGCGGGGATCCGTTCAAGGTCATCGGCGTCTGGCAACGGCCCACGAATATCTTCGAAGTCCCGGGCACCCCCGAGATTGCGGCCATCGTCCCCTTCGAAGCGGCGCGCCGCAGCTTCTTCATCGATGAGTGGAACAGCCTGATCATTCTCGTAAAGCCGAAACCGAACGTGAGCGTAAGCCGCGCGATGGATGCGGCGACCGTGACTCTCCGACGGCTGCGCGGCCTGCGGGCCGGCGACGCGAACACATTCGATATGCTCACCTCCGATCAGGTCCTGGGTATCTTCGATAGCCTGACGGGTGCGTTTTTTTTGGTGATGCTCGTGCTGTCGAGTATCGCACTGATGGTAGGAGGAATCGGGGTCATGGCCATCATGATGGTCTCCGTCACGAGCCGCACCCGAGAGATCGGCTTGCGCAAGGCGCTCGGCGCCACTCGGCGCGCGATCCTGTGGCAGTTTCTCGTCGAAGCGGCAACGCTGACGTTGATCGGAGGCGTTATCGGTATCGTGCTGGGGCTGGGTATCGGAGAGGTGCTCAAGCGTTTGCTCGCGTTCAACACGACCGTTCCCGTCGTACCAGCGGCCGTCGCGACCGTGGCGTCGATCCTGGTCGGCCTGGTCTTCGGCATCGCGCCGGCGGCGCGGGCGGCGAAACTCGATCCGGTGGAAGCGTTGAGGTACGAATGAAACTCGGCGTGGAGCATGCATGACCGAACAAGTCGATCTCCTGGCAATCGCCGCACATCGCGACGATGTCGAATTGACTTGCGGGGGAACGCTCGCGAAGGCCGCCCGGGCGGGTCATCGCGTGGGGATCATCGATCTCACACAGGGAGAGATGGGCACGCGCGGGGACGCCAAGACGCGCGCGGCCGAGGCGGAGCGCGCGGCAACAACGCTCGGGGTGACGCTGCGACTCAACGCCCAGATGCGCGACGCCCACCTCACCAATGACGACCACTCGCGCGGAGTCCTGGTCGAGCTCATCCGCCGCACAAGCCCGCGCGTTGTGATCCTCCCCTTCCCCGTCGGCCGCCATCCGGATCACCGCATCGCGTCCGAGCTGGGTCGGGATGCGTGCTACCTCGCCGGCTTGGCGAAGTACGCGTCCGGCAAGGGCGGCGAGGCACACCGGCCGTACAAGCTGCTGTACGCGCTCGCGTATCGAGAAGACCCTGTCAAACCGAGCTTCGTAGTCGACATCACCGACGTCTTCGAAACCAAGATGCAGGCGATTCGCTGCTACAGCTCACAGTTCGACGGGGCGAGGGCCGCCGGCGAGATCCACCCCACAGGCCAGGACCTGTACGAGCTGATTCGCGTACAATCGGCGCACTACGGGTCATTGATCCGGCGCCGCTACGGCGAACCCTTCTACACGGCCGAAACACAGGAAGTGGAAGACGTGCTAAGGCTTGGCGTGCAGTCCATCTAGATTAAATTGCGATTCCCATGACCAAGCGCGTCACCTACCTCGACAACGCGGCGACCACGCCGGTGCGGCCGGAAGTGCTGGAGGCGATGCTTCCCTACCTCGGGAAGGAAGCCTTCGGCAATCCGTCGTCCGCGCACCGGTTCGGGCGGGCAGCACGCGCGGGCATCGAGGAGGCGAAGAGCGCGATCGCCGAGGCCCTCGACGCCGAGCCGAACCAGGTGGTGTTCACCTCGGGTGGCACCGAGGCCGACAATCTCGCGATCATCGGCGCGGCGCTGGCATCGAAGGATCGCGGTGGTCCGTTCCGCGTCGCGGTGTCCGCGGCCGAGCACAAGGCCGCGCTGGCCGCAGCGCACGCCGTCAAGCATCTCGGCGGCGAAGAGGTGATCCTGCCGGTGACAGCTTCCGGGATGGTCGACGAGACACAGCTGACCAAGGCGATCGAGCGCGGTGTCGCGGTCGTCAGTGTGATGTGGGTCAACAACGAAGTCGGGACCGTCCAGCCGGTGCGCCAGCTCGCCCAGCGATGTCACGAGGCCGGCGTGCTGTTCCATTCCGACGCCGTTCAGGCATTCGGCAAAGTCCCCGTATCACTGCGCGACATCCATTGCACACTCCTCACCATCTCCGGCCACAAGATCGGCGCCCCCAAGGGCGTCGGCGCACTGATCGTGCGCGACCGCAAGGCGGTGGAGGCGATCATTCACGGCGGCGGCCAGCAGTTCGGCATTCGCCCCGGGACGGAGAACGTGCCGGGCATCATCGCCCTCGGCGTCGCCGCGCGCCTGGCGGCCCGGGAACAAGAGGCGCTGGCGGCGCGGCTGCGGGAGCTCCGCGACGAGCTGGAACGCCGGCTGCTCGCCATCGTCCCCGACGCCGTGATCAATGGCTGGCAGGGGGAGCGGGCGCCGCACATCTCGAATGTGTCCATTCCAGGGACCGACAGCGAAGCGCTGCTGATGCATCTCGATCTCGCCGGGATCGCGTGCTCGTCCGGTTCAGCCTGCAGCACCGGCGCCGTCGAGCCCTCGCACGTGCTGACCGCGATGGGTGTACCACGCGAGCTTGGCGTTGCGGCACTGCGCTTTTCGTTCGGCAAGGACAACACTCTCGAAGACGTAGAGGCGGTGTCGGTTGCCCTGCCAAAGATCGTGGAGAAGGTAAGGTCCCTCTCCGCCGTCTTGCATCGATGAAAGTCCTCGTCGCGATGTCCGGCGGTGTGGACAGCTCCGTCGCCGCCGCGCTGCTCGTCGCGCAGGGCCACGAAGTCATCGGCGCGACGATGAAGCTGTTCTGCTATGGCGACAGCGTCCCGGATCGGCCCTGCTGCTCGCTCGATTCGATCACCGATGCGAAGCTGGTGGCGCACAAGCTCGGCATTCCGCACTACGTGCTGAACCTCGAGGACCGGTTCGGTCACGACGTGATCGACAATTTCGTGACGGAGTACTCGCGCGGCCGCACGCCGATTCCCTGTGTGCGCTGCAATTCGTTCACCAAGTTCCGCGATTTCCTCTATCACGCCGACGCGCTGGATTGCGATGCGATCGCCACCGGGCATTACGCCATCGCGCGCGAGGGCGCGCTGTATCGCGGCCGCGACCGCCAGAAGGACCAGTCCTATTTCCTCTGGGGAATCGATCGCGCCGTAGTGCGCAGGATGCTCACGCCGGTCGGCGAGCTGACGAAGGCGGAGACCCGCGCCGCGGCCCGCAAGCTCGGTCTCGTCACCGCGGAGAAGCCCGAGTCGGTCGAGATCTGTTTTGTCCCCGACGACGACTACGTCTCGGTACTCGAGCAGCGCCTCCCCGCCGATGCACCCGCGCTCGCGCGTGGCCCACTCGTCACAACGAACGGGGAGGTCATCGGCGAACATGAGGGCTTCGCGCGCTATACGATCGGACAGCGACGTGGGCTGCCCGGCGGATTTGCAGAGCCATTGTATGTCGTCGCGATCCGGCCGGAGACCCGTGAAGTCGTGGTCGGACGCAGTGCGGAGTTGTTCGGACACGAGGTGTCACTCGAAGAGGTCAACTGGCTCGCCGAGCCACTCGCGCCCGGCGATCCTGTGTGGGTGCAATGCCGTTATCGCGCACGTGCCGTCCCCGGCACGGTTGCTGCGTTGGGCCCCGCCGACGGATCGCTCACGCTGCGGCTCGCGGAGCCGGTTCGGGCGATCGCGCCAGGGCAGTCCGGTGTGCTGTACGACGCCGGCGATCGCCTACTCGGCGGCGGCGTCATCAGCTAGCCTGCCGAGGCGTGCGGGAGGTCACAGCGCCTCCGGTCGTAGCGCGTGCAGAATGCTCGTTCGCTCCCACTTTCCTTCTGGAGGCAGTATGCGGTTGCTCTTTAGTGGCGCGCTCGCGCTCGCAGTCGTCTCGGCCGCGTGCAGCGACAACGCCGTAGCTCCTAAGTCGCCGGCAAATCCCCAGGCAACGGCCGCGGAGCTTGCGGCACTGGGTAGCGTGTTCAACGCGGCGCCATTGCAGAGCTTGTCGTCCGTGTCGACGTCGATCACAACGTCGGCGCCCGCTCCACTGCAAGCGCTCGCCCTGGCCGGCTCCACGAATCCGCTCAGCCACTCCACGCGGCTGCAGCCGTATGCACGCCGGATCGACGGGGCGCGCATGTTCAGCAGGCTGCTGCCGGAGATGAGTGTCCGTGGCGTGGCGGCCCTGTTCCCGCCGGCGTTCGTAGGCAAGACGTTCGAGTGGAATTTTACAGCTCTCCAGTATGACACGACGGCGCGCGCCGGCGCTCCGAGCAATGGCGTGCGATTCATTCTGTATGCGATCGACCCGCTCACGGGCAACCCCGCCGGCCCCGCACCTGGTACTGAGGTCGGCTATATCGATTTGATCGACGAATCGGGCAGCGGCAGCCCGAAGGTGCATGTGATCGTCGCTGGGCTGGGCGGCACACCGGTGTACGTCGACTACACGGTGACGCTCACGAGCCAGTCGGCCTCGCAGGTGAAGATCAATACCGCCGGGTACATCACGAACGGCGCGGGCTCGCCCGACTCGCTCCGCTTCAGCGGTGCGATCACGGCGACCGCCTCGACGTCCAGCATCAGCGTCACCGAGGACGTTTCGTTCGACGTCAATTCCCACGATATCCACGTGCGGAACTGGCAGCGCGTCACGTTCACCGAAACGACGTTCAGTCTGCGGATCTCGTTCCGCTTCGAGCACGCGGGCGAAGTCGTCACGCTCGATGGTTCTCTGGACGTCGACGAAGGCGCCGGCACCGTGAACGGCACAGTCACGGCGAAGGTGGACGGCGGGCTGTACGCGACATGCAGCGTGACCGGCACGTCGAACAGCTATACGCTCACCTGCCAGGGTGCGGACGCCGACGGCCTCAGCGCCGACGATGACTCGGCCCTGGATGCACTGGGTGAGGCGGCCGGCGACGTCACCTCCGTCTTCGAAGGGATCCTCGGACCCGCCATTGGGGTCTTGGGCGCGTAACCCATCGCTTGGCCTATAGCGGACCCCCCGCTCGGCTCTGGCCGGGCGGGGGGTTTTGCTTTATTACCTACACGTGCTCTACCGGCTGCTCGCGAACGCCGTGGTCCTCGTTCACGCGCTGTTCATCGTCTTCATCGTGTTCGGAGGGTTGCTCGCGTGGCGGTGGCGCTGGGTCGCCACGCTGCACATCCCGGCCGCCATCTGGGGAGTCCTCATCGAATATCGTGGCTGGATCTGCCCGCTCACCCCGCTCGAGAACTCGCTGCGCATGAAGGCGGGACAGAGTGGATTCAGCGGCGGATTCGTCGAGCACTATCTCCTGCCGGCCATCTACCCCACCGGGCTCACGCCGCGGATTCAGGCGATGCTCGGCACCACGGTGCTCGTCATCAACGCCGTCGTGTACACCATCCTCGTCCGCCGTCTCCTCCGAGGCTCCTGATGCCCAATCGCCGTCATTTTCTCCAGTCACTGTTCGCCGCCAGCGCCTCGATCGCCGCTCTCAAAAGCGACGCACTCGCGCGCATCGCGCCAACCGTGCGCGATTTGAAGGGGCGCACGCCCGAAGACGTCGCGCAGGACGAGGACTTTTGGCGCGTAATTCAGCAGGCCTTCGACATCGACCGGGGCATGATCAACCTGAACAACGGCGGTGTCGCGCCCAGCCCGCGCGTCGTGAATGCCGCCTTCCAGCGCTATCTCGCGGTCTCGAACCAGGCGCCGGCCATCACGATGTGGGCGTGGATCGAGCCGGAGATCGAAACGGTGCGGCGCCGGCTGGCGGCGAGCTTTGGCTGCGATCCTGACGAGATGGCGATCACGCGCAACGCGAGCGAAGCACTCGAGATCGTGCAGCTGGGTATGCCGCTGGAGCGTGGCGATGAGGTTCTGACGACGACGCAGGATTATCCCCGCATGATCACGACCTGGAAGCAGCGGGAACGGCGTGACGGGATCGTCCTCAAGCAGATCACCTTCCCCGTCCCGCCGCCGTCACAGGACGACCTGGCCCGGCGCATCGAGGCGGCCATCACGCCGCGCACCAAGGTCATCCATGTCTGCCACATCACGAACCTCACCGGCCAGATCTTTCCCATCAAGAAGATCTGCCAGCTCGGTCGCGCCAGAGGCATCGAGGTGATTGTGGATGGCGCGCACGCCTATGGGCAGTTCCCCTTCCAGCGCGATGACCTCGATTGCGACTACTACGGCACGAGTCTGCACAAATGGCTGACGGCGCCGATCGGCACGGGATTCCTCTACGTGCGGCGCACCAAGATCGGCAAAATCTGGCCGATGATGGCGGCTCCCCCTGAGATGAACGAGAACATCCGCAAATTCGAGGAGATCGGGACACATCCGGCGGCGAATCACAATGCGATCGTCGAGGCGCTGGACTTCCTCGAGGGGATCGGCTCGGAGCGGAAGGCGGCGCGGCTGCGGTTCCTGCGCGATCGCTGGGCCAGGCGGCTGGAACCGCTGCCGGGCGTGAAGATCCTGACGCCCTCCGATCCCGCGCAATCGTGCGGACTGGCGTCACTCACCCCGGGGCAGCTCGACGTCGGGAAGCTCGCCACGTTCATGTTCGACCGGCATCGCATCATCGTGACGCCGATCGCGCATCCCGAATTCAACTGCCTGCGGATCACACCGAACGTCTACACGACGCTCGCCGAGATCGATCGCTTCTCCGAAGTCATGGAGGAAGTGCTGCGCAAGGGATTACCCGCCTAGGGCAGCAGCGCCACGATCCGCAATGGTCCGCCGCTGCCGCCCTTGATCTTCATCGGCAGCGCGATCACGAAGCCGCCCGTCGCGGGCAGCTCGTCCAGGTGCGCCACATTCTCGAATGCCGGCACGTTCGACGCGAACAGCCGGCGGTGCACCTGGAACGTCGTGGATTGACCGTAATCGATGCTCGGAGTGTCGATACCCACGGCGCTGACCTGTCGCCGCACGAGCGAGTCCGCCGCGTCGGGATCGAGGCCCGGGAAGTGTAGCTCCGCGACCCCTGCGGGGCCGGTCTTGGTGGTGCCGAGGTAGCGCGCGCGGTCCGGCCAGCGGCTCCCCCAGCCGGTCCGGATCAATACGATGGCGCCTCGCGGAATGGCTCCGTGCGCCGCTTCCCACGACGTGATGTCGGATGCGCGAACGAGATAGTCGGCGCTCGAATCGGCCTGGTGTGTCACGTCGATCACCACGGCCGGAGCCATCAATTGGTCGAGCGGGATCTCATCCGTCGTGTGTTTGTTCTCCACGAAATGCACTGGAGCATCGAGATGCGTGCCGCCATGCTCGGCAGCGGCAAAGTTGTTGGCCGCATAGTACCATCCGCCTGGCGTGCGCTGCGCCGACACGACCGTGAGATGGAATGGTGCAGCGGTAGGCCAGTAGATCGTCGTGGAATCGAACGGATACGTCAGATCGACCCACTTCCCCGCTACCAGACGGTCGGTGAGAGATGCCCGGTTGCAAGATGCAAGCACGAGGAGCACAGCAGCCATCGGGAGGCGACTCATGAGAGCTCCGAGTGGGACTTGGTTGCAATTGCCTACGAATTCTATAAAGTTGCGGCGTTCACGACCGGAGCCAAGACATGAGATTCCCAGGTTTTGTCGCCTGTCTCGCACTTGCAATGGCGTGTGGGACGGGCAAATCGGACCAGGCGGCCGATACGCTGACGGAGCGCCAGCGCGACAGTATTCTCGCCAACTCAAAAATCCCCAACGCGCGGGCGGTCGGGAGCGCGATGCGGGCGGCCGATTCAACGAGCGCGGGCATCTCACGGGCTGATTCGGTGGCGAGGGATACGACACAGTGATCAATGGGCAATGATCAATGTTCAATGACCAATGATCGGTGAGATTTGAAGCATTTCGTTGTGTTAGGATGGGCGATAGGCGTCGGACTGATTGCCGCGTGCAGCCCCCCCAACCCCTGCTCGGGCCACCAATTCGACCGGCTGAAGCGCTACTCACTCCCGTACGCGGGTCACTGGGTGGTGGCGCGCGGCGACACGTTGACGTTCCCCGATGCACCAGCGATGAGCGATCACTTTCGGCTCGGCGACATCGTCCTCGATACGACGACGATCGTCGTCGACCGCGAGTGCCTGTTCCGAGGACGGCTGACCTTCCGGGCGCCGCGACCCGACACGATGGCCGTGAGCTGGTTCGGTCAGCCGGAGCAGGCGATCGTGAGCGGCTGGCCCGTGGACCTCGGCCCGTTTGCCGGCCTGTCACTCGCCTGGTCCGGCCGGGATTCACTTTCGGGATCCGTTCTCATCGACGCAAAACTCGGGGTTCAGGCCCGTCCCGGAATGACGGCGCGCTTCGTCGCCGGCAGGTTATCTTCCCCTCCATGAGAGGATTCCTGATTCGACTTGTGATCACGGCCCTCGGTCTCTGGGTCGCGGATGTGTTACTCGACGGAATCGCCTTCACCGGCACTGGCGCGCTGATCGTGTCGGCGCTGCTCCTCGGCATTGTAAATGCCGTCATTCGGCCGATCCTCATCATCCTCACGCTACCGCTGACCGTCGTGACACTGGGTTTCTTCATCCTGATCGTGAACGGTATCTCGCTGGCGTTGGTCGCCTGGCTGGTCTCTGGCTTCCAGATCGCCGGGCTGTTCTCCGCCACCATCGGCGCGATCATCGTGAGCCTGGTAAGCTGGGCCGCGTCGGCGTTCGTGGGTGGATCGGGCCGCATCGAGCGCATGCGTCCAGTGGAGGTCACCGGCCGCCGCCTCGATGGATAGAGGATTTGCCTTCGCAGGCAGCATCTCGGCATTCATCGCAGTGGCAGCTGGAGCCTTCGGGGCGCATGCGTTGCGCGCGCGACTCGCCCCCGATTTGCTCGCGGTTTTCGAAACCGCTACTCGCTACCAGATGTATCACGCGCTGGCGCTGTTCGTCGTCGCCGTCGCGGCGACGCGGTTGCCCCCCCCCGGCGTTCCCGTGCGCAGCGCCGGGTGGCTTTTCATCGCGGGCACGCTGCTGTTCTCCGGCAGTCTCTACGCTCTCGCCCTCACGGGAACGCGCTGGCTCGGCGCCGTCACGCCCTTCGGCGGACTCTGTTTTCTGGGCGGCTGGGCCACGCTGGCCTACGCCGTCGTGAAGGGGTGAACTGCAAGCTCTGCGGCGCCGCCGATCTGCCCCTGTTTTACACCCAGGGCAACCAGCACCAGTTCAAGTACTATCGTTGTCCGAACTGCCGCCTCGTCGTATACGACACGAGCAGCGGAGTAAACCAGGAGAAATACATCCTGACGCGTGTCGATCCGCGGACGGCGACGCGGCAAAACCGCGGGCATCGGCAAACCTACGCGTTCATCAAGCGCCACATACCAAAGCCCGGGCGGATGTTGGATCTGGGCTGCGGAGACGGAACGGTTCTGTGGCTCGCGCGCGAGGACGGTTGGGCGGTGAAGGGCGTCGAGCTGTTTGCGGAGCACACGAAGCTCGTGCGGGAGACACTCGGACTCGACGTCGAAACGTCCGATATCACGTCGTACCACGGTGAGGATGGGGCGTGGGACTGCGTGGTCTTGACGCACGTGCTCGAGCATCTGCCGGATCCGGCCGGGGCGTTGGCGAAGATTCGCCGGCTGCTCAAGCCCGGCGGCGCCGGGGTGCTCGAGTTCCCCAACATCGACGCGTTCGACGCGCGGCTGCGACGGATCCTCGATCGGCTGGCTATCCATCGCCGCGAGTACTCGCCCGCCTATGTCCCGGGACATGTCCAGGAGTTTTGCCGAGCGTCTTTCGATTTCGCTGCGCGGCAGGCAGGATTAGCGCTCGAGGTGTGGGAGACGTATTCCGTTCACCCGCTGCAGTATGCTTTCTTTCGCACCGTTCCCATCGGGAATAAAGCACGCGTGTTGGTTCGGAGATCCGCATGATCGATGTTGAGACCCCTGCTCTGCTGCTGTATAGCGATGTGGTGAAGCGCAATCTGACGCACATGGCCGATCGCGCGAAGCGGTTGGGCGTCGCGCTGCGGCCGCACATCAAGACGCACAAGTGTCTGGAGCTGGGACGCCGTCAGGTGGCGCACGGCGCCAAAGGTCTAACGGTCTCCACGCTGTTCGAGGCCGAAGCCTTCTCGCGCGGTGGCTTCGACGACCTCACCTGGGCGTTTCCCCTCGACCGCACTCACTTGCCGCATGTGAAGCGCATCGGCGAAAAAGCGACGCTGCGCGTAGTCCTCGACGATCTGGAGACGGCCAAAGCCGTGAGCGGGACGGGGGGGGGGGGCCTGCACGTCTGGCTCAAAGTGGATTGCGGCTACCATCGGGCCGGCGTCGATCCATCATCCCGCTACGCGCTCGAGGTCGCCCGCGAGCTCGGTGCCGAGCGGGGCATTACTTTTGATGGCATCCTGAGCCATTCAGGGCACGCCTACCGTACCCGGAACAAGGACGAGGCTGCGCAAATCGCCGAGCAGGAGCGGCAGGTGATGGCGTGGTTTGCGGAGCTGCTGCGCAAGGACGGGCTGCCGGTCCGCGGTGTGAGTGTGGGGTCGACGCCCGCGATGGCGGCCGTAAGAGACTTGACGGGCATCACGGAAGCGCGACCCGGCAACTACATCTTTTACGACCGGACGATGGTGCTCATCGGCTGCTGTGAGCCACAGGACATCGCCGTGACGGTGCTCGCCACGGTGGTCTCGCACCAGCCCGGCGCGTCGCATTTTGTGGTCGACGCCGGGGCGCTCTCCCTCTCGAAGGATCTTGGCCCGGCCCACCTGGGCCTCGAGCCTGTCTTCGGCGAGGTGAAGGGTCACCCCGAGCTCCGCGTGGCGTCGGTGTCCCAGGAGCATGGATTGATCCGCGCCGCGGCACCAGCCGCGATCGAGGGGAAGTTCAAAGTCGGCCAACAGGTCGAGATCATCCCCAATCACTCCTGCCTCACGGAAGCGCATTTCGACGAGTATGTCGTGATCGAAGGAGGTCGTATGATCGATCGCTGGAAAATCGAGCGTGGCCGATGAGGATCCAACTCCGCCACTGCTTCGTCGCGCTGCTGCCGCTGATTTTTGGTCTTGCGGCGAGCTGGGGTTTTGCGTTCTCGCAGAACAAATGCGGGCGCCTGGTGGGACCGATCTTTGCGCCCAAGTGTCACTGGATCCAGCTCGAGTATCAACTGGGCTTTCAGATGGCCGGAACGTTGTTGGGTTGTCTCATTGCCGCCGTAGTGGGCGCCTCGCTGGAACGACGCAGCCGCCGGCGGGTAGCTGAAGCCGCGAACCTCAACCAGGGGGGTGCAGTGATGAAAGCGCCGCTGGTGTTGCTACTGATGGCCGGACTTGCCGGACGCGCGGCCGCACAGGACACGACCGCGAAACCCACTCCCGCGGCTGCCGCCGCGTCCAGCGAGGTGAGTGTGGAAGCCGTGCTGGCGCGCTCGGTCGCCGATCGCGTGCCACAGGATACCGGAAGCGCGTTTCCCGATAGCGTCGGAACTGTCGTGCTGTGGATGCGCGTCAGCGGCGCCAACGGCCAGACACTGCATCACGTCTGGTTCCACGGCGACGACAACGTGGGGGACGTTCCACTGACGGTCGGCGGATCACCCTGGCGAACGTGGAGCCGCAAGCAGATTCCGGCTGACGCGAAGGGTGCGTGGCACGTCGAGGTACGGGATGAGGCCGGCACGACGCTGAAACGAATCGACTTCACCGTCGGGCAATAACGCAGGACGCTACAGTCGCATCTTGTCGATGAGCGACTGGAAGCGCGGCTCGTGGCGTAGCGGATCGAAGATCGGGTTGACGTTCACGTAGGCGAGCCAGCCGCGGCGTTCGGCATGGGCGTGTTCCGCCCAGTCGAGCGCCTGCGGCAGATTTCCCAGTCCGATGTGCAGAATGGCGAATGCCACCGGTGAGACGTACCCCAGCTGCTGCGCGGCCTCGAGCTCGCGCAGCAGCTGCTCGGCCTCCGCCCGTTTGCCCGACCGCCCAACCAGCCATCCCAGCGTCGCTTTGGTGTACGCGCCGGCTCCCGGCAAGCTCAGTGCGTCCCGCAGCACGCGCTCCGCGTCGGCGGTCTCGCCCTGCAGTGCCAGAGTGCTGCCGAGCATGCGGTAGCTCTCCACCGCCATCGGATTCATCTCGATCGCGCGCGCCAGGTGCTCGCGGGCCCGATCATAGCGGCGCGCGTAATAGTAGACCCACCCGATCGCGCGCCGGGCGGACACGGAGGCCGGATCGAGCTCGATCGCGGTATGGCCTTCAACCAGAGCCGCGTCGAACTGCCCGCGGGCGGCCAGCAGGAACGCGAACCACTGATGCGCGCTGGCATAACGCGGATTCAACTCGATGGCGCGGCGAAACTCGCGCTCGGCTTCCTCCCACTGCCAATCGTAGATGAACAACGTCCAGGCGAGGGAGGCGTGCGCGGACGGCAATGATTCATCGAGCTCCAGCGCCTTGCGGGCGTACTGCTTGGCCCGCCCATACGCATCCGCGACGGGAATGGAGCGATAGTCGACGTCCAGCGCATAAGAGTCGGCCAGTCCCGCGTAGGCGGGCGCATAGCCCGCGTCCTCTTTGATCGCCTGTTCGAAGTACTCGACCGCCTCTGCCACCCCTTCCTGGGTCCGCTTGTTCCAGGCAAAACGGCCCTTCAGGTACAGGCCGTAGGCCTGGATGTTCTCCGTGTACCGACGCGGTACGTACTCGGACAAGTCGGCGAACATCGTCGCGCGCAGCGTATTGACGATGGTGGCCGCGATCTCGTCCTGAATCGCGAACACATCCACAAGCTTGCGGTCGTAGCGCTGCGACCAGAGCAGCCGTCCGTCATCGGTGGACGTCAGCTGTGCCGTAATGCGCAGCCGGTCTCCCGCCTTGCGCAACGATCCCTCCAACACGACCGAGACGCCCAGCAGCGCGCCGACCGCACGGACGTCGAGCGGCTTGCCCTTCAGGGCGAACACCGACGTCCGCGACGACACGCGCAGACCCGAGATCTTGGCGAGCGCATCGATCAGCTCGTCGGTGATCCCATCGCTCAAGTACTCGTTCTCGGCTTCGGGGCTGGCGTTTACGAAGGGCAGCACCGCGATCGAACGGGTGGCCGCGGGGGTAGGGCCGGCGGTGGGACCGGTCGCCAGCAGCGCCGCGACGAATTCGGCAGCGCTCGTGAAGCGCTGCTCGGGGTCCTTCTCCAGTGCGCGCGCGAGCGCCTGCTCGACGGCCACGGGAACCTCGGGCCGCAGGCCCCGGATGGACCGCGGCGTCTCCGTCACGTGCCGCGCCATTACGGCGCGCGGACTGCCGCCGCTGAAGGGCGGCTCACCGGCGAGCATCTCGTACACGACGCATGCCAGGCTGTACACGTCGCTCGCGGTGCCGAGGTCCGACTCGCCGCTCGCCTGCTCCGGGCTCATGTACTCGGGGGTCCCGATGGCGATCCCCACCTCGGTTACATGATCGCCGTCGCTCGATTCTTCCGCGCAGCACGCGCGCGCAACGCCAAAATCGGCGAGCACCGCGTGACCATCCGCGAACAGGATATTCTCGGGCTTCACATCGCGATGCACGAATCCCTTGCGGTGCGCGAAGTCGAGACCCGCACCCACTTCCTGCGCGATGCGCAGCGCGTCCTTCACGGGCAACGGGCGGTTTTCCAGCAGCCGCTCGCGCAACGAGCCGCCGGGCACGTGCGGCTGCACGTAATACAGCAGCCCGCCGGCCTCACCGGAGTCGATCAACGGAACGATGTGGGGATGGGAGAGCTGTGCCGCGATGCCGATCTCGCGCAGGAACCGCTCGGTGCCGAGGGCGGCCGTGATCTCGGCGCGCAGCACTTTGATCGCGACTTGGCGGCCGTGCTTTTTCTCGAGCGCGAGATAGACGGTCGCCATGCCGCCGCGACCCAGCTCCCGCTCGACGGTGTAGCGGTCGGCGAGCGCCGCGGCGATGGGAGGGGCTACATGGGCCTGGGCCATCAACGCCCAAAACTACCCTCGCTGCCTCCCCGACGCCCCCGTTGGCCGAGGGCCAGCAGCAGGAACACGGCGCCGGCGGTGATGCCCATATCGGCGACGTTGAAGGTCCAAAAGCGGACATTGCGCACGCCGACATCGATGAAATCGACGACGCCGGCGCTCGATCGTAAGCGATCCACGAGATTGCCCACCGCGCCGCCGACGACGAGCGCGACGCCGATGACGCGGAGCCGCTCCGACGCGTTGGTGCTGTAGTAGAGGAATCCCAACACCACGAGCGCGGCGACGGTGAGCAGCGAGAGGACGAGGCGGCGCGAGTCGCCGCCCAAGTCTACACCCATCGCCGCGTTGGTGTTGTAGGTCAGTTTGAAGCGCACCACCTGACCAACCAGCGAGTACGGCTCGCCGACGGTGAGGTGGTGCTCGGCGGCCCGCTTGGTCGCACAGTCGGCCACGAGCAACGCGATCGCGGGTGGCCAGAACCACCACGCTTTGCGCATCAGGCGCCCACCACTCGCAACAGCCAGCGGGCCAGCAGCAGCCCCAAGATAAGCACGCCCACGGTGACGAGTAAAACACCGCCAATCATGCACACGATGAAAAATCGGTCGGCGCGACGGGCCTGCTCCGGCTGCGTCAGGTGCCGTTCCAGCAGGGCGACGTTCCGCAGGTTGGCTTTCCATACGAAATCGAAAATGTCTCCGACGATTGGAATGGCGCCGAGGCCGGCATCGAGCGCCACGTTGCCGGCAATGCGAGCCAGCGTCGCCCGAGAGGCGCCGAGCCGGATCGCTTCTACGAAGATCCACCCGGAAAGAACGGCGCCCGCGGCATCGCCGAAGCCGGGAATCAGTCCCAGAATGGGATCGAGACCAAATCGCAGGTTGGTGCCGGGAATTCGGAACCCGGCATCGAGCCACGTCGCAAACGTGGCGAGTGTGGCGAGTCTACGATGATCCACAACGACTGGGGCGGGAGGACTCGAACCTCCAACTTCCCGGTTAACAGCCGGGCGGTCTGCCAGTTGACCTACACCCCACTGAGAACAGTTGCAAGACGCCAAGAAACCAAGTTGCAGGAAACTCGAAGCTACCTACGCCGCCTAGTACTTCAAGCCCGCCTTGTCCGCGAAGCTCTTGACGGCCTCCTGCTCTTCCGCACTGAGCTTCTCCGGCAACGTCACATGAACTTCCACGAACATGTCCCCGTGGCGGCTGTTCCGCTCGATCCCATGACCCGCGATGCGGAATTTCTGGCCGTGCTGCGTTCCGGCCGGAATCCGCAGGACGACGCGTTTGCCGTCGAGCGTCTTCACCTTGATGCGGGAGCCGAGCAGGGCCTGGGCGATGTTGATCGGTACGACGCCGATCACATCCAGTCCCTCGCGCCGGAAGAAGCGATCGGGCGCCACGTGAATCACCACGATGAGATCGCCGCGGCCCTTAGGACCCTGATTCTTGAGCCGCAGACGCGCGCCGTCTTCTACTCCCGCCGGAATATCGACATTGATGCGCTTCTCGACGCGCACCTCGCCGCTGCCCTGGCATGTCGGGCAGCGTTGCGACGGAACGGTTCCCTTCCCGCGGCACACCGGGCACGGACGATTGACCGCGAAGCCACCCTGTCCAAAAGAGACCGTCCCACGACCCTTACACTCGGGGCACGTATTGACGGTGGCCCCCTTTGCGGCGCCCGTGCCGCCGCACGTGGGACAGACTTCGGGCATGGCGAGCGTGATCGGCACGGAGCCGCCCAGCGCGGCGACCCGGAACGGAATCGTGATGCTGGTCTCGACTTCTTCCGGTTCGGAATCGCGGCCCCCTCCTCCCCCCGTGCCCCGGCGGCCGAAGATCGACGAGAACAGATCCCCCAACCCGCCAAGATCGGAGATGTCGAAATCACCGCTGTCGTCCGCGCTGGGTCCTGCCGCCGGCGCGCCACGCCGCGCGCCGCGCTGTCCGAACCCACCACCGCCGGGGCTCGCGAACGCCCCGTAGCGACGCAGCTGGTCGTACTTCTTCCGCTTCTCCTTGTCGCTCAATACATCGTGCGCCTCGCTGATTTCTTTGAAGCGCTCGGCGGCCTGCGGGTTGTTGGGATTCCGATCGGGATGGTACTGCTTGGCCAGGCGGCGAAAGGACTTCTTGATTTCGTCCGTCGTGGCCGTCTCAGCGACTCCCAATGTCTGGTAGTAGTCGCGTTGTGCCGCCATTAATGGCCCTGCCAGGTGAGCACGATCACGCGCGCCGGCCGCAGCAGGGTGTCGCGCATCCTGTAGCCCGGTTGCACGACTTGGCCTACGGTGTGATCCAGCTCTGGTTTCGGCGCGGGCTGCGTGGTGACGGCTTCATGCAGATGGGGATCGAATGGCACACCGGCCTCATCGATTCGCGTCACACCCGCGCCCTCGAGCTCCTTCCAAATCTTTCGCTCGACCAGGTCGACGCCCTCATGCAACGTCTTGGCGTCGGTTTCCGCTGGATCGATATGCGCAAAGCGCGACAGATCGTCGAGCGCGTCAGCGAGGCGCGAGACCAGCTCGGCCTGCGCACGCTGCCACGTCTCGGTTCGCTCCTTCGCGCTACGCTTGCGAAAGTTGTCGTACTCGGCAGCGAGCCGCAGATGCTTGTCCTTCCAGACGTCCACCTCCGACGGACCCGCTGGCGACGACGCCGGTGGCGCCGCCGGCTCAGTCGGAGTCGCGGCGACGACCGGTTCCTTCGTGCCCGGATCGAGCGACGGGACGGGCGGGGAATGCGGGTGACGTTTGTTGGTCATGGGTTTGGAACTTTCAGTCTGACAACAAGATAAGCCCGCAAGACTCGGGAGGGAAACCCCGTTACTCGCTCGCCCGATTGGACGCCAAAGAACGATGGGTACGGGCGAAGTCCATCACGTCGTCCACGACACGCTGCACGTTGAAAAGATCGTGCGGCAGGTCCGGATACCAATTGAGCCTGGCGCGAGCCGAAAGGCTTTCGGCCAGCCGCCGAGCGGCCTCCAGGTCGATCACGCGATCGGCGCCACCGAGCAGAAACAGCACGGGTCGCTCGATGCGCTGGGAATCGGCGAGCACTGCCCGCTGGGCCCATAGCAGCTCCGCGCGCGCGCCGGCGGTCATGTACTCGCTGCCCCGCCCGGTCGGCAGTGTCGGCCACAAGTCGGCGAGCTTCGCCGCGAGCCGTTTCCACGCGGGCGCCAGGACACGCGATGCCAGCCAGGGACCCGACACCACCGCAGCGGCCGGCGGCTCGCCTGGCTGCGTCTCGAGGTAACGCAGCACCACGAGCGCGCCGAAGCCATGGCCGACCAGAACCTGCGGCACATCGTGCCGTTGCCGCACCGCGCGGCGAAACGTCTGCAGGTCGCCGAGCAGCTGGCTGAAGCGTGACAGGTGGCCGCGCCGCCCGCCCGATCGCCCGTGACCGCGCTGATCGAGGAAATACGCCGCGAACCCGGCGGTCCTGAGCTGCATGCCCAGCGGCGTCCAGCGATCGGAGAGACCGGGAGGATACCAGTCGTGCAGAAACAGCACGGCGACATGGGGCTGCGCCGGTTCGTACGCGTCGTAGATGAGCGGCGTCCCGTCGGGGGCATTGATGCGATTCATGGACCGAGCTTGCCCACCAGCCGCCGCAGCAAGTCGAGGGCGGCCTGCGCGGCTCGCGCGCGAATCTCGGCACGATCTCCGAGAAACATGCGACGCAACGCGCGGGCGTCAGAGCCCACTCGCGCAGCGAGCCACACCGTGCCGACCGGTTTTTCCTGCGTGCCACCACCTGGACCGGCGATACCCGTGACGGCCAGCGCTGCGTCGACGCCGAATTGCCGCTGCGCGCCCGCGACCATCGCCGCCACGACTTCCTCGGACACTGCGCCATGCGCTTTGATCAGTGCCGCTGGTACGCCAAGGAGCTCGTGTTTGACAGCGTCATCGTAGGCGACGATGCCGCCTGCGAAGACGTCGGACGAGCCCGGCACGGCGGTGATCCTCCCGCCGAGCAGTCCGCCGGTGCACGACTCCGCGACCGCGAGCCGCAGCTGTCGCGCGCGCAGCAGCTCGAGAATGGTTGCCGCGAGATCGGTCTTGTCTTCCCCGTAGACGTGCTCGCCGGCGCGCTCCCGCAGCTGTGTCGCCGCGGTGGCGAGGCGGCGCTCGGCGTCCGTTTCAGGCAGTCTCCACGCCGTCAGCCGCAGATCGACGCCGTCGGTCGACGGGATATAGGCCAGCGTCAGGGGCACGATGTCGTCTTCGATCGCCCCGATCCGTTCTGCGAGCGCGGACTCGGCGATCCCGGTCGTCCGGACGGTCCGCGATTGGACCACGTGGCGCTCGCCGCGCTCGCGCTGCTGGCGCTGGACGAGACGCGGCAACACCTCCTCGCCCAGCAGTCCACGCATTTCTGACGGGACGCCCGGCAGCATCACCACCACACGACCGCGCGAATCCTCGACCCAGAGCCCCGGAGCCGTTCCTCGCGGATTCGGCAGCACGGTCGCGCCCTGCGGCACCTCGGCCTGTGTCCGGTTCGAAGCGGGCATCGGTCGTCCCAGCCTCTGAAACCGCGCTTCGAGCGACTGGAGAATGTCTGCGCGGAGCTCCAGCGGCTTGCCGAACAGCGTCGCGACCTCCCGTTTCGTCATATCGTCGCGCGTCGGGCCAAGGCCGCCCGTAGTGACGACGAAACCGGTCCGGTCGAGCGCCTCTGCCACCGCCGCGCGAATCGCGTCCGGGCGGTCGGGGACCGAGCTGTGCCGCACCACTTCCACACCCGCGCCCGCCAGCGCGCGCCCCAGCTCGGCGGCGTTCGTGTCGGGCGTAAGACCCAGCAGCAGCTCGGTGCCGATGGTGACGACCTCGAGCTTCACTTGCCGACTTTGAGGAGAGCCCGGTAGCGGTAGAGGTAGACGAGCAGCGAATACACGGTCAACACGATGGCGCCCGCGAGCGTCACCGACACGAACCAGCCGTGGAACTGATCCCAATAGTTCCGATATGTGCCGACGAGGTGCATCTCGGCGATCGCGTCCTTCCAGGCGAACCAGGCGATCGTCGCGCCGATGAAAATGTTCTGCACTACGGCTTTCAGCTTTCCCGCCCCCACCGCGGGGATCACGATGCCGCGTCGCTTCGCGAAAAAGCGAAACACCGTGATCAAAACCTCACGTCCCACGAGCAGCAGCGCGACCCAAACCGGCAGGCTGCCCCACCACGGGATGCGATAGTCGACGAGGATGGTCGGATGCCGCGTGATCCAGAAGATCGGAATCAGGGTGGCGAAGAGCAGCAGCTTATCCGCGATCGGGTCGAGCAGGATGCCGAGCTCGCTGGTCGTGCCGTAGCGTCGGGCCAGATAGCCATCGACGAGATCCGAAAAGGCGGCGATCAGGAACACGACAAAGGCAATGACTTTCGGCCAATACCCTTGAATGAACGGCAGGAGCGCGATCACGGGCGTGAGGCTGATGCGCGCCAGCGTGATCATGTTCGGCACCGTCCACCGAAACGGAGGAAGCCGCGAAGAGGCCCCCGCCATCAGCTCAACGTCTTGAGTACCAGCTTACTGACCGCCTTGAGGGTATCGAATACCCCATCCCCGCGCACCGCTACCGCCTCGTGGTAGGCCGCGCGACCAACCCAGTCCCCGCCGACCTTTTCGATGAGGTTCTCGCCCGGATGAGAGGGGTCGGGCGTCACCTTTTGCCGTGCGCCGTCTTCGACGGGCCACCCGGGATTCAGGGCGGCCTGCAGGTCCTTGATGGGCGCCGCGTTCGGTAGATCGCGCTTGTTGTACTGAATCACAAACGGGATTTTGGTCAGATCGTAGCCGTACTCGGACATGTTGTCGTACAAATTCTGCATCGATTCCACGTTGGCTTCCATGCGCTCGATTTGGCTGTCGGCGACGAAGACGATACCGTCGACACCCTTGAGAATGAGCTTGCGGCTCGCGTTGTAGTACACCTGACCGGGCACGGTGTAGAGATGGAACCGCGTCTTGAAGCCGCGGATCGTGCCGAGGTCGACCGGGAGGAAGTCGAAGAACAGCGTCCGCTCGGTCTCGGTCGCGAGCGAGATCATCTTGCCGCGGGTGTTGGGGGAGACCTTCCCGTAAATGTGCTCGAGGTTCGTCGTCTTGCCGCCGAGCCCGGGGCCGTAGTAGACGAGCTTGCAGTTGATCTCGCGGGACGCGTAGTTGATCATCGACATGGGCGCGTCCCTGCCTTATCCGAAGAGTTTGTCAATTTCGTCCTCTGCCCCTTCGAGCAGCCCTTTTTCCTGCGCCTGACCCGTGCCCACCCGATTGAACATCGTTTCGAAGACCTTGTTCAGCTCTCCGACGACGGTTTTCGCCTTCAGTTTTACGAGTCCCAGTGTGGCGCGCTGATCGAAGAGCACGACGAGAATGACCCGCTTCGCCACGTCCGCGAGATACATCGACTCGCGCTCGCCCTGATGCACCAGCGACGCGAACTCCTCCTCGCCGATCATCTTGGCGAGCTGATCATTCGCGCTGAAGTCCGCGGCGGTCAGTGAGGCAAAGGCGGTGGGATCGAACTGCGGGGCTTCCCCGACGGTGGCGACGAGCTGGCCATTGCGATCAACGAGCAACGCACAGCGGGCGTTCGAATCGCGCAGGAACGCCTGCAGCCGCGTCTGGATTTGCTTGAAGTCGTTCTCGTTGAAGGACCAGCTAGCGGCTCCGGCCAATGCTTCCCTCTCTCTCCTCGAGGTCAGTCGGTCTCGGACATGTCGCGCCGTGCCGCGAGCGCTTGAGCGATGGTCACCGCGTCGGCGTACTCCAGGTCGCCGCCAACCGGCAATCCGCGCGCGATGCGTGTGACCCGAATCCCGCCATTGCCCCCGTGTGGCTTCAGCACCTGCTGGAGGTAGGTAGCCGTCGCCTCCCCTTCCATTGAGGGATTCGTTGCGACGATAACCTCGCGTACCTCCGAGCCGTTGGCCAGCCGGGCGAGCAACCGGTCCACGTGCAGCTCGTCCGGACCGATGCCGTCGAGCGGCGAAAGGCGGCCGCCCAGCACGTGATAGAGCCCACGATACCGGCCGGCGCGCTCGATGGCGCTGACGTCGCCCGCTTCCTCGACCACACAAAGCAGGGTGGCATCGCGCCGCGGGTCGGTGCAAATCGGGCACGGATCGACGTCCGCCAGATTGCCGCACTTACCGCACGCCACGACCTGACCCCGCACGCGACGGATGGCCTCCGCCAGTCGCTCGGCGGCCTCCGCGGGCTGCTTCAGCAAATGGAACGTGAGTCGTTGGGCCGTCTTACGCCCGATGCCGGGGAGCTTGGCCAGCTCCGCCACAAGCTCCTCAATGGCGGACACGGGGGGAGCCGCGGCCTAGAGCGGCGGCAGCTGGAACGGGAACGGCAGTCCCGACGCCAGCTTCCGCACCTCGGCCTGATACAGCTCGGCTGCGCGTTTTTGCGCCTCCGCGACTGCGGCGAGCACGAGATCCTCGAGCATCTCGACATCGCCCTGGCTGACCGCCTGCGGGTCGATTCTGATGGCGCGAATGTGCCCGCGCCCGTCGACGGTGGCTTGCACCATGCCCCCGCCGGCAGAAACCGTCAGGGTCTGTTGCGCCAACTGGGTCTGGATCTCGGTAAGCCGCCCCTGCATCTGTTGGGAGAGCTGGAGCAGGCTAGATAAATCCGCCATATATCGAAAGTTACCCCTCGGGGGAACGTTAGCAAGCTATTCGAGAAGCTCCAAATCTAATGCGTCCACAGCGGCGCTGAGGGTCGGGTCTTTAGCGCGCAAACTCTTCAGCCGCTCGGCCGCCGCCCGCTCCTCGGTCATGCGTTCCAACCCCGATCCCCCCCCTCCCCCCCCGCCCCCGCCCCGGCCCCCGCGAGCCTCGGCGCCACCGCCTCCGATTTTCACCCGCGGAGCTTCACTGATGAACCGACCAATCGCTTGCGCGATGGTGTCGCGTTGCCGCTCGAGTCCTTCCGCATGTCCGTCGTTGCCAGGCCGCACGGTAATGATGCGCCCATCGACGGCGACGACTTCTGCTTCCGCAAGCAGACTGCCCAGCAGGGGAGTCTTGGCGCGAGCGTCGGCGACGACGGCGGCCCAGACGGAGCGGACGTTCTCGACGGTGGGCTCGAGCTTCTGACCGGTCGGCGAGAGAGGCGGCGGCGAGAGAGGCGGCGGCGATTTAAGCGCCGGCGATTTAAGCGGCGGTGAAGGGGCGGCGACCGTACCCGTCCCCCGTCCCCCTTCCCCCTTCCCAAGTGCTTCAATCACCTCCGACAGCTCGACCGTCCGATCCAGCATGGTCCAGCGCAGGAGCAAAAGCTCGACGAGGAGCCGTTGATTCGCACTGCGACTGAGCCGCTCCTCGGATTCGCCGAGGATCGTCAGCAGTCGTACCACATCCGACGGCGGCAGCTGTGCGGCATACTCGCGGACTACGGCCATGAGGCCTTCGGTCAGGCCTTCCGGCTGGCCACCGACTCCCACGAGCAGCAGCGCGCGCAAAGTCTCACCCGCCCCGTTCACGAACTCGCCGAGATCCGCGCCGGCTTCGACAAGGCGCTCGATGAGCGGGAAGATCGCGCCCGGATCGTGCTCGACGATCGCGCGTAGCATTTCGCCGTACAGCTCGTCGGGAATGAGACCGAGCACCTCGCGCACGCGCGCGGCGGTCACCGGCCCCTCCCCGAACGACAGCACCTGATCGAGCAGCGACAGCGCATCCCGCATACCGCCGTTGGCGCTCTTCGCGATGAGATGCAGCGCATCGTCCTCGACCTGCAGACCCTCGGCTTTCGCCACGTCCTTGAGTCGAGCAACGATGGCGTGTGGCCCGATGCGCCGGAAATCGAAGCGCTGCAGCCGCGACAGAATCGGGGCCGCCGTGTTGGCGATTTTCTGCGGCTCAGTGGTGGCGAAGACGAAGACCACGCGCGGCGGCGGCTCTTCGAGAATCTTGAGCAGCGCATTCCACGCTTCGCGCGTGAGCATATGCGCTTCGTCCACGATGTACACCTTGGAACCGCTCTCCGTACTGGCCGCGTACATGGCGCGCTCGCGCAGATCGCGGGCATCGTCGACGCCACGGTTGGAGGCGGCGTCCAGCTCGACGACATCGAGGTTCGCGGCTCCGGTCCAGATGCGTCGGCACGAATCGCAGACACCGCACGGCTCGCCCGCCGCCGAGCGTTTCTCGCAGTTCAGGGCCATCGCCAGGATGCGGGCGGCGGTGGTTTTTCCGACGCCGCGTGGACCGGCGAAGAGGTAGCCGTGGGCCACGCGGCCGTGGGCGACGGCGCCACGCAGTGCGGCGGCGACATGGTTCTGGACAATCAGGTCGGCGAATTGCTTGGGCCGGTACTTGCGAGCAAGCGCAATCATGGAGGGGAATCTACTCCCTGTTTACCGCCGTGCGTCTGTCTCCGGTTTCCGGTTTACCGTTGACACGTAAAATGCCCCAGGCACCCCGCAACGAATCCCGACATCGTTTAGCGCTGCTCCCTGCGGGGGCCTGACGCGGTTCACGAGCGGAAAGCCTGCGGACCTGGGGCGTGTGAAATGTACAATGTCCAATGATCAATGATCAATGATCATTGGACATTGATCCTTGATCATTCGGCCCGTCAGGGCCGCCGGCATCCCGACTGCTCGAAGTTGCTCTCAACCGAATCGACCGATGCGTACATCGCCTGATCCCGCAGCGCGCGTCGCTGATCGAAGTTCGTCATGCGCGCCCGCCGTTCCGCGTTGTACGTCGTCCACAGGCCCTCGATCGCGACGAGCCCACTCGCGAGGCCACCGCAATCGAGCCGCCCACTCCCAAACAGCTCCGCACGATCGCGATAGTTGCGCACGGCGCTCGACAGCGAGTCGCTCAGGCGATCGAAACGCGCAAACGGCGACGCGGGGGCGGGGGGGGCCGGGGGCGCGGAGGGGGGGCTTGAGGAATCGGCGCTGGCGGCGGCAGCTGCGCCGGCGCAGTGACGGCCGGCGGAGCCGGCGGTGGTGTACGAGGGGGTACGGGGCTCGGCGGGCGGGTCGGGCGCGCGCTGCCAAGACGCGAAACCAACTTCTTGGCGCGATCCAGCAGCCCGGCCCACGGCGGCGGCACACCAGGATTCCGCAGCGCGAAGTACCAGTAGCCTCCTGCCCCGATGCCGAGCGATCAGCAGCAAGACCGCCAAGCGACGTAGCCAGCGGCCGGTGCCCTTGCGCCGCCGCGCGCGACGCACGGCCCTGGGCGTTGGAGTTCCCTCCAGCAGCTGGAACGGTTGTGTCGGTGTCCGCCGCGGCTCTCGCGGTGGCTCGATGACCGGCGGCGGCGCCGAAGCCACGGACTCTGGCGTGACCGTCCACGGCAACGTATCCGGCCGGGGCGGCGCGGGCGGCGGCTCCTCGGATCGCTCATCGGCAGGTGAGACAAACACGGGCTCTGAGGGCCGGCGTTTCTCGACACGCGGCGGCGCAGGTGGCGGTGGCGGCTCGGGTTTGGGCGCTGGGGCCGGCTCATCGTCGGCACTCGAGCGGATGACGGGAATGTCATCCGCGCTCGAGCGCATGATGCGGAATCCCTTGTCACCAACAGGCGGGGGCGGGGGCGCGGGCCGCGGCGGTGCTGGAGCCTCGGGCTCCTCCTCAGGCTCCTCTGCTTTAGGGGGAGGCGGCGGCGGCGCAGGCTTGGCGGGCTTCGGCCCGGTCAACGTCGGCCCGTAGGCCTTGTAATTCCTCCACGTGATGAACGAGCGCTTCTTTCCATCCGGTTTGATCGAATCGGGCTGCAGCAGCTCGTAGAACGCAACGGGTAGCTTGTGCCAATCGGTGCTTTGGCTCGCGCGAAAGAAGCGGCCCGTCACCCCGCCCGCTTCTGCCGCGACGAGAACCGCCACGTGCCACGGCTCGGTGAAGAACTTGCCGTGCGTCTCGACGTCGTGCGCGGTGAGGAACCCTCCCTGCCCCGGATGGCTGTGGTACCAGCCGAGCAACGAGGCTGATGCCTTCTTGAGCTGTTCCTGCATCCGATCCCACAGCCGCGACACGACGACCTCCGTCTTGTCGCCGTAAATCGGCTGGCTGAGCTTGAGCGTCTTGTCGATGACCGTGTAGAGGACGCCGGCTTCCGGGTCGCGGTAGACGTCGCCGATCAGGAATCCGAAGATCGCCTGCGTGGGTGAGCTCTTGAGATGGTCCTGGAGCGCGATGACGGCTTCCTGCTGGAAAAAGATCGGATATGGCGAGCGGGTCGATGGGCGTCCCGGTGCCGTGGTCCCCGGCGCGGCGGGCGGATTCCACAGGATCGCCCGATCGAGCGGCATCGGCTGGAGCTTGGGCTCGGGACGGCTTCCGCTCATCGCAACGTCGCTCCGATGATCTGCGCCGCGCGCTCGACATCGGCGCGCGTGACGTCGAGATGGGTGACGGCGCGCAACCGCCGCGGGCCAAACGGCTCGACCCGTACCCCGGCCTGCGTGAGTCGCTGCGCCGCCGCCTCGGCCGTGTCACCGTCGCGTAGCAAGTCGAGCATCACGATGTTCGTCTCCGGCGTGATCAGCCTGAGTGTCTTGCTGTCGGAGAGCAGCTCGGCGAATCGCTGCGCGTTGGCGTGATCTTCACCGAGACGATCGAGATTGTGGTCGAGCGCATAGAGCGCCGCGGCGGCGAGGATACCGGACTGGCGCATGCCGCCGCCCAGGCGCCGGCGAATCTCCCGGGCACGCGGCCGTCGTGCCGCCGGGACGCCGAGGCACGATCCCACTGGACAACCCAGTCCCTTGGACACACTGACCATGACCGTGTCGGCGCCGCGGGCGAGCCGCGCCGGCGGCACTCCCTGGGCGACGGCGGCATTCCACAATCGTGCGCCGTCGAGGTGCACGGCCAGCCCGGCCTCGTGTGCCGCGCGCGTGACACTGTCGTACGCCGCGGCCGGCAACACCTTGCCGCCTGCCGCATTGTGCGTGTTCTCGATCGCGAGGGCAGTGATGCGCGGTACATGCGGCGACGCGGGTCGCAGCGCGGCGCGCACCAGGTCCGGTGTGAGCAGGCCGTCGGGCGTGGTGATCGGGCGGATCTGCGCGCCTGATAACGCGGCAATACCAGCCATCTCGTAGTGCACCAGGTGCGCAGTGGCTTCCAGCAGCACTTCGGTGCCGTGTTCGGCCACCAGCCAGATACCGGTCTGATTGGCCTGGGTCCCGGACGGAAAAAAGAGCGCGTCTTCGGTGCCGATCAGCTGGGCGATGCGCTCCTCGAGCCGGCGGGTCGTCGGATCGCCGTCGAGCACGTCGTCGCCGACTTCCGCTTCCGCCATGGCACGCCGCATCCCGGCCGACGGCCTGGTGACGGTGTCGGACCGGAGATCGATCGGGGGGAGGGGGGAGTCATCCGAGGCGCACGCGTTGCAGGCGACGCATGCGCATCAGGTCGTAGGTCTCCGCTATCTCGCCACCCAGCAGAAAGACGTAGGCCGTGTAGTAGATCCACAAAATGAACAGCAGGAAGGCGGCCAGGTTCGCGTCCGACGCCAGGCGGTCGAACGTCACGAAGCGTGCGACGTAGAGCGCATAGAGCCGCTTGGCGATTTCGAATGCGACCGCGCAGAACAGCGAGGCGACCAGCCCGGTGCGCCAGTAGATCCGGCGGCTCGGCAGAAACTTGAAAATCACGAAAAACAGCAGGGTACTGAAGACGAGCGGCAAGAACTGTCCCGTCAGCCCGCCGGCCGTCGAGGCGAACGCGTTCGCGAGGAACAACGCGCCGGCGACGAATACCATGGCGAGATCCATCAGCTTGGCGACGGGCCAGGGTCGATTCTCCTCCGTATCGAAGACCTCGTTCAGAGCCGCGCGCAGACCCCCGAACATACGAGTCGAAAACCACAGGAACAGGGGCGCGGCCAGCACCGTGAGGTGACCGCGGCGGGCGATGAGGTCACCCAGCTCTCGCTCGATGAAGCCGAACGTGCCGGTCTCCCCACCGCCCGACTCGGGGAGGAAGCGCTGCAGAAGCTCGTGGATGTCCAGCTGATGGATGGCGAGCTGGTATTGCGCCAGATGTCCGACGACGGCGAGGACGAGACCGACGAAGGGAATCGTCGTGAGCAGAATGTCGAACGACAGAGCGCCGGCGAGAAAGGGAATGTTGTCTTCGAAGGCCGCCTCGAGCGTGCGCCGGACGACACCGGTGACGGTGCGGTGCCAGCCGCCTTCACCGTTCACGCGAGCGGCTCGTCCTCCTCCTCCGGCGCGGGCGTAGCGGGACGCGGGGCCCTACGGCGCCGCCGCGCCGCCTCGAGCCGGCGCCGCAGCTGCTCGCGTGTCGCGAGCTCCGGCTCTTCCTCCTCCCCCTCCTGGTCCTCGGCGTCGGCCCCTGCCTCCTCCTCTGCTTCCTGCAGCAGGCCGCGCACTTCGTCGACTTTCTCCTCAGCCAGCTCCTTCAGATTCCGCAGGCCCTTCGTCACCTTGCGGCGCGTCGCCTCGCCCCGCTCGGTGGGGGCAAACACGAACCCCGCCACCGCGCCGAGCACGATACCGAACAGGAACGCGCCAAACCCTCCCCCGCCTCCCCCGCCACGGTCGCTCATTCACCGGCCTCCGCGTCGTCCGGCGCCGCCACCAGCGCCGCGCGGGGCGCTGCGTGGGACGCGAGCTTCGGTTTCACGTAGCGGTCGGTCACCGCGCGCGTCCCCTTCACGCGCAGCTGCTCGAACAGAAACGCGAACGTCTTCTCGAGATCCGCGCCGATCGCGGCGCGCACGTCGGCCGGCAGATCCCAGAAGCGGCGCTTGAAGGGGCCGATCGCTTTCTTGCGGCTCTTGTAGATGAACTGCTCCTCGGTGTCGCCCTTCTTCCACTCGTCTTTCGCTTCGGTCTTCACCCACTCGTTCACCTCGCGCCGCAGGTCCTTCGGCAACGCGGGGTGGTCCATGACGATCGTCTGGAAGTTGGTCGCCAGGTGGATCTCGATCGCTTCGCACTGCGGGAACTGCGAGAACGCCTCGGGGGGAAGTGTGGACGCGCCGTGCTGCACCGCGCCCCCCAGGCCGTACCGCTTGCGGGCCTCCTGCGACAGCGCTTTCAGCGCGGCGAGGTCGAGCTGCACTTTCGCGATCGACCCGTCGGGCAACACGACGCCCCCGTGACTCGTGCCGGTCTGCACGGAGATCTTGGAGATGCCCGCCGCCGTTCCGCGCGCTTTCAGCGTGCGGTTGTACCCCTGCATGAACGCCTCCAGCTCGTGCACGTCGCTGTTTTTCCGCCCACCTCGCCGATCTCGGCGCCGACGGACACGGTGACGTCGTCGGGCTCGCGCTCGCGAATGAACCGCGTGAGCTCGGCGGCACGCTCGTAGTTGGTGCGCTGCTGCTCGTCGAGATTGGGTTTGGAGAGATCGACGAGCGTGGAGGTGTCGATGTCGATGTTGTAGAAGCCGGCATGCAGCTCTTCTTCGATCAGCGCCCGCAGCGCCTTCAGCTCGGTTTCCGGATCGGCGGCGTATTTCTTCGCGTTGACCTGGACGTGATCGCCCTGGATGAACAGGGGGCCGGTGAAGCCCTCCCGCAGCGCGGCTGCCGTCATTACCGCGACGTACTCGGCGGGGCGCTGATCGGTGTATGCGATCTCGCTGCGCGCGATCTCACAAATGATCGCTCCCGCATCGAGCCGGAGCGCGGCGCGGAAGATCGCGCGGCCCGAGTCGTAGGACATGATGCGGACGTTCATGGCGGGCGTCGTGAACGCCGGGACCTCGCCGCGGCCGCGCGCCATGTACAGGTCGTGAATCGACGCGGCGCGAACGCCGGCCCGCTGGCCGATCTCCCACAACAGCCAGCGCGCGCGCGTCTTCGCGTCTTCGTTCCCGAACACCGCCTCGCGCACCAGCGCGTCCATCGCGGCGCTCTGCCGTACTGCCGGATCATCGAACTGTTTCAGGGTCGCTTCCAGTGTCACGAGGACCTCCTGGCGGCGGAATCTACGCCCCGGCTAGGTCGATAACCAGTCCGTCATACGCGGGCGCAATCGTGGCCGGCAGCATGGCGGCGAGCGCGACATGCGTGAACTCGTGCGTCAGATGCGTGAAGTACGTGCGACGCGCGCCGACCCGTTGCGCGGCGGCCACCGCTTCCGAAATGGACAGATGCAACGGGTGGGGGCGCGACAGCAGCGCGCTGAGCACCAGCACGTCGAGACCCTGCAGGGCACCGATCACGCTGTCGGGAATCGTCTTCACGTCCGTCAGGTACGCCAGGGGACCGACGCGATAGCCGAGCACCGGCTGTTGCCCGTGCGGTAACGCGAGCGGCAGGACCGCGATGCCGGCGATCGCGATGGGGACACCCGGCTCGAGCACGTGTGGGGCGAGCTCCGGTGTGGTGGCGCCCGCGGGAACGACGAATGTCGGATCGAAGATGTAGGGGAATTTGCCGGCGAGCTCCGTCATCGTGTCGCGGGAGGCGAACGCGGGCAGCGCCGTTCTCTGGCGCATCGACAACGCGCGCAGATCGTCGATGCCGTGCACATGATCGGCATGCGCATGCGTGAACAGCACCGCATCGATGCGATCAACGCCCGCGGCTACCAGCTGCAGCCGCAGCTCGGGTGGGGTGTCGATCAGCAAGCGTGCGTCGTGTGTCTCGATCAGCGCGGCGGTGCGTGTCCGGCGATCGCGCGGGTCAGGCGACGTGCAGGCGGCACAGCGACAGCCGATCTGCGGCACGCCGAAGGACGTGCCCGTGCCGAGCAGGGTCAACCGCACGTCACACCCGCTCGACTTTGATGAGATTGGTGCTGCCGGAGACCTCCCACGGCAATCCCGCGGTGACGACGATGCAATCACCGGGCTTCGCCAGGCCGCGTTTGGGGATGAGGCCGCGCACGACCTCGAGCATGGCGTCGTATCCGGGAACGCGATCGACGAGGACCGGCACCACACCCCAGACGAGCGCCAGCTGGTGATAGGTCGTCTTGACCGTCGTGACCGCGAGGATGGGCACCGGTGGACGGAGCGCCGCCACTTTGCGCGCCGTGAACCCCCCCTGCGTCAAGGTGACGATGAGCGGCGTCTTCAGCATGCGCGCGACGGCGGCCGTGCCCCAGGCGATCGCGTCCTCGGTGGCGACGCCGTCGGCGGCGGTGCGGCGCTCCTCGCGAAGGCGCAGCGGATGCCGCTCCATCTCGCGGATGATCCGGTCCATCGCCTGCACCGCGGCCACCGGATACTGCCCCACGGCGGTTTCGGCCGACAGCATCACGGCGTCGGTCCCGTCGAGAATCGCGTTGGCGACGTCCGAGGCCTCCGCGCGCGTGGGACGCGGCGCGTGCACCATCGACTCGAGCATCTGCGTCGCCGTGATGACGGGCTTGCCCTGATGGTTCGCCTCGCTGATCAGCCGCTTCTGCACGAGCGGCACCTGCTCGAACGGCAGCTCGACCCCGAGATCGCCGCGCGCCACCATGACGGCATCCGACACGGCGACGATTTTCTCGAGATTGTCGAGCGCAGTCGCCTTTTCGATCTTGGCGACGAGCTTGGTCGTCGGATCGACGAGCTTGCGCAGCTCCCCGATGTCTTCCGGACGCCGCACAAACGAGAGTGCGAGGTAGTCGACGCCGATCTTCATCGCGTGGTCGACGTCCTCACGATCCTTGTCGGTGAGTGCCGGCGCCGAGACCTGCACGCCCGGGAGGTTCATTCCCTTGTGCGCCGTCAGAATCCCGCCATCCACCACGCGGGCCCGCACCCGCGGTGGAGTGACACCCGTAACCTCGACCGACAGCAGCCCGTCGTTCAGCAGGATCCGCGAGCCGACCTTTGCGTCATTGGCAAGGCCATCGTACGTGGTTGGCAGCTCGTCAGCGCGAGCGACGTCGTCGGGCGCAAAGACGACCTCTTGTCCCCGCGTGAGCTCGCGCGGAGCAGGGAGGTCGCCCACCCGGATGCGGGGTCCCTGCAGATCGAGGAGCACCGCGATCGGCAATCCACTCTTCTCGGCGACCTTGCGGGCGGTCGCGATCCATTCGGCACGGAGCTCGGGCGTCCCGTGCGAGGCGTTGATCCGCACCACGTTCGTTCCCGCCTGGATGAGCGCCGTGATGGCCGCTGCATTGCCGGTCGCCGGGCCGAGCGTCGCGACGATTTTGGTCTTCCGAATTGGGGCAGCGCTATTGGATTGGTTATCCACAAATTCCGGTGGGGTTCGAGATGTGGAAAAGTGGCTGCCTGAAACGTGCGGCGTCTGGGCTCATACAAGCGACAGTTGCTGCGGCGGCGTAGAAGCGAATGCGTTGAAAGACAAGCGTCTAACCGAAATTGGTGAAGTAATGCGTGAGGCGACACCGTCGACGGGATGGCGTGTCACGCTCTGCATAAAGATTCGCACATCCGTATACACCTCAGCGGACGACCTCAAGTGACTTTTGTGCGAGGCGTTGGCGCAGCTCCTGGAGCACGTGAATCGTGCGTGCCATCGCGGAAGCCGGCATGCCCTCGATGGTGCGGGCGGCGAGGCGTCGCTCGAGCTGCCCCACACGCAGCAGCACCTCCAGACCGTGCCGCGTCAGCGTCACACGGACGCCACGATCATCGTCGGGGTCGGTGGTGGTCTCGACTAGCCCCTTCGCCTCGAGCCGCTGGATAAACGTCGTAGCGGCCGCCCGCGAAACGCCCAGCTCGCGCGCCACATCGCTCGGCCTCGCCCCGTCGGGCCCACCCAGATCCACGGCAGCCATCACCGCGTGCGCGCGCTGCGACAGGCCAAAAGTCTTGTAGGCCCTGTCGCCGGCCCGCTCGATCGCCTGCTGGGCGGCGATGACGGCGTCAGTGAGCTGCAGGGCCAGTTCGGAGCGGTCGGACATTGCCGTCAGCCGTCTGCCTTCAGCCGTCTGCAACATGTTAACATGTTGATAGTTAACATACTAAATAAATCCAGGTCCGCAAGTACTGGGGTTTTCAGGCCGCCGACGGCTCGCTCAACACGTTTCCGACCAGTCCACCTTCGATTCCCGCTTGCAGCGCGCGCATGTGAGGGAGTCCGGTTTGCCTTTGAAGTCCTGCCGCTCCTGGCACTGCGGGCAGACGGCGTAGGTGGTCGTCACGTTCTCCCCTTCCCTGCCGCCGAGAGTGGGTCGGAGAACTCCCGTCCGAACGACGATGCTCCAGCGGTCCGGCGGCACGTCGCGCACGGCGACGTCGATGCGGCTCACGCGCACCGGGCGTTTGCGCACCTCGATCACGACTTTGCCGTCCGTGGTTTCTTCGATGATGGGATACCAGGCCCCGCGCCGCAGCACGTCGGCGACGTTGTCGAGGCATCGTGCCCAACCAAGGGGGCGAGTGGAAACCATGTCCGGGCCCAATGTAGCACGTCAGGCTAGATTTCGTTATGCGCACCATCGGCACGATCACCCGGTTACAGATTCAGCGAGGGTCACTCAAGTCGGGCGAGAAACCCACGCGCCAGTATGACCCCGCTCCACTACTCGCGGTCCCCAAATTGAACATCGCGCCGGACGGCGCTCTCGGCGCCCGCGACGGCGGCGAGTGGATCGTCGACGTCCACCACCGCGCCCACCCGCTCACCAAGAACGAAGACGGGCAGCACGGCATCTCGCTCGGCTTCACCACGCACTACGACGCGATGCGCGAGCACTTCGGCGATCGCATCGAGCTGGGATGCGCGGGCGAAAACATCATCGCGACCACCAACAAGCGGTTTACCTACGATGAGCTGGCGGCCGGCGTCGCGATCCTGGCCCCCGACGGCACACTGCGCGTCCGGCTTCGCGTTCTCCAGGTCGCACATCCGTGCAAACCGTTCACGGGGTGGGCGCTCGGCAAGCAAGTCGAGCCAACGGAGCTGAAAAAGCACCTCCAGTTTCTCGACAATGGAATGAGGGGGTTTTACTGCGTTGGTGAAGGGACGGGCACGGTCTCGCTGGGTGATTCGATTGCGATTCCTTAGGACAGGCAACGACTAGGCCACAGACGCAGCAGCGGGCCGCAGGCAATAGGAAACGGGACAACCCTCGCGAGGATTGTCCCGTTGACTATTTTCGGTTTACCGCGGCGCGTCTGCGGCCTAGTCGTTGCAGGTCCGCGCTGTTGTTCTTATGAAAGCTCGTCCCACGCCATCGCCGCCGACTTGTGGCAGCGCGTGCACGCCATGTCGTTCGTCCGCGCGTCGATGCCCTGGCGATGCCGGCAACTCGGGCACACCGCGTACGTGAGTGGAAACGGCCGTCCCAGTCGCTCGATCATGCGCGGCTCGCATTGCACGATCGTCCACCGCTCCGGCGGATGATACCGGATTTCCAGAAAGCGGCGGTCGACCGGGATGTTGTGCCGGTTCACGTCGAGGACGACGATGTTGCTCGAGGAAATGCGCACGACGGGATACCATGCGCCACGACGCAGTGTATGCGCGCCGGCGGGACCGACGCGGGCCCAGCCTTTGACCTGCATCTTCGTGGGAGCGATTTGCCGCGGGGCAGTTTCCATGACTTTAACACTACCCTCGCGCGCAAGGGCCGGTCGTGACTGGAGTCACAACCGACACGGTCGCGGCTGGATCAGCCGCATTCCGAAAACCCGCAAACGTGACATTTCGCACATCCCTCGATGAACGCCAACTGCGAGCCACAATCCGGGCACGCACCGATGAAGTCTTGCTCCGGGCGGCGGGTCCCGAGGAGCGCCGCATCGCCGGCGGGGCCGCGCACGACCTCCGTCGGCGCGGCTGCGGCTGCCCCCCCCCCCCACCCATGCTCAGCTCCTGCTGCACGCCCTGCTTCTCCTGCATCCATTTCTCGATCGCGATACCGATCGCGTCGGGCACCGACATCACCTTGTTCGGTCCGAGACCCACGGCGCGGTCGGAGGAGATCCCGCGCAGCTGGCGGTAGATCTCGGGCAGCGGCACGCCCGAGCGGAGCGCGAGCGAGATCAACCGCCCGATCGCCTCGACGTCGGCCATCAGCGCGCCCCCCGCCTTGCCCAGGGACATGAAGACCTCGAACGGCTGCCCCTTGTCGTCCTCGGTGATCGTCACGTACATCGTGCCGAGCGGCGACTCGATGCGTCGAGTGGAGCCCTTGAGGAGGTCGGGGCGCGAGCGCTTGGCGCGACGCTGCAGGTTCTCCGCCTCCACGTCGTGCAACCGCTCCTTGGTCAGGTGCAGCTCGGTCTCGAGCTCAGCGATGCGGCTGAGTGCTTCGGTGAGGGCATCCTTCCCTGCCGGAGTACCGGTGCCGACTCCCTCCTGCACCTTTTTCGCGGTCGAGCCGGTGGAGAGCACCTGGTTCTCGCGCGCCCCGTCGCGATAGACCGTCACGCCCTTGCAGCCGAGCTGGTAGGCGTAGCGATAGATCTGCTCGACGTTCTCCTCGGTCGCGTCGTGCGCGAAGTTGCAGGTCTTGGAGATCGCCGAGTCGGTGAAGTCCTGGAACGCGGCCTGCATCTGGATGTGCCACTCGGGCGTCACGTCGTGCGCCGTCACGAACACGCGCTGCCATTTCTGGGGCACGGCGTCGAAATGAATGTGGCCGGCTGCGGCGATCTGCTTCATCAAGTCGTCCGAGTACCAGCCCTCGCGCCTGGCGATCGCGACGAAGTCCTCGTTCACGTCGGGCATCAGGACGCCCGCCTGATTGCGCATGAACGCAACCGCGAACAGCGGCTCGATCCCCGACGAGCAGCCCGCGATGATCGAGATCGTCCCGGTCGGCGCGACGGTCGTCAGGTTACAGTTGCGCAGCTTCCGCATCGGCCGGATCCGCTCACCGTTCGCGTTCCGCGCGCACGTCGCGTCAGGACCCCAAATCGAGCGCTCCCATTCGGCAAAGGTGCCGCGCTGCGCCGCGAGCTTCTCGGACGCGACCTTCGATTCCTCGTCGATGAATTGCATCAGCGTACGGCCAAGCGTGACGCCGGTCTCGGAGTCGTAGGGGATGCCGAGCCGCACCAGCAGGTCGGCCCACCCCATGATCCCGAGCCCGATCCGGCGGATTCGCTTCGCCAGATCGTCGATCTCGGCCAGGGGGTATTTGTTGGCGTCGATGACGTTGTCGAGGAAGTGCGTGCAGAGGTGTACGGCGGTGCGCAGGCCGTCCCAGTCGACATCCCCGTTCTTGACGAACAGGCCGACGTTGATCGAGCCGAGGTTGCACACGTCGTACGACAGCAGCGGCTGCTCGCCACAGGGGTTCGTGGCCTCGTAGCTGCCGAGGTGCGGCACGGGGTTGTAATGATTGGCGCGGTCGATGTAGAACACGCCGGGCTCGCCCGTCTTCCAGGCGCCGTGCACGATCTGCTTGAACACGTCGCGCGCGTCGAGCTGGCCCACCACCTTGCCGGTGCGCGGGTGGATCAAGTCGTACGACGTCCCCGCCGCGAGCGCCAGCATGAAGGCATCCGTTACAGCGACCGAAATGTTGAAATTCGTGACCTGCGTGAGGTCATCCTTGCAGTGGATGAAGTCGAGGACGTCGGGGTGATCGACGCGCAGAATCCCCATGTTGGCGCCGCGGCGCGTGCCGCCTTGCTTCACGACGTCGGTCGACGCGTCGTACAGCTTCATGAAGGACACCGGGCCCGAAGCGACGCCCATCGTGGAGCGCACGACGTCATTCTTGGGCCGCAGCCGCGAGAACGAGAACCCCGTCCCGCCCCCGGACTGATGCACGAGCGCCATGGCGCGCAGCGTGTCGTAGATGCCCGAGCGCCCGTTGGAGAGCGCGTCTTCCACTGGAAGCACGAAGCAGGCGGACAGCTGGCCAAGGGGACGGCCGGCGTTCATCAGGGTCGGCGAGTTCGGCATCCACACCCGGGTCGCCATCAGCTCGTAAAACGTCTCGGCGAGGCTCTCGACGGCGCGAGTGGAGGCGCCGTAGGTCTTGTCGGGCGCCGCGATGGTGCGGGCCACCCTCCAGAACAGGTCCTGCGGACGCTCGACGGGCTTGCCCTGATCGTCCTTCACGAGATACCGGCGCTCGAGGACGGTCAGGGCGTTATTGCTCAAATCGAGAGGCGTACTAGGGGTGGAAGTAGTCATTCGAGCTCGTCCCTTGACGGTAGAGCGTCACAAGACTTGTGGCGCAAACGGTGAAAGTTAGCGTGGCCGCAGGCCAACTCAAAGCGACGGCGATAACGCGTGGAGGGTCAAGGTAGAGTTGCCACTGAACCGGGGCAAGACTCGGGACTAATCAGATCGCGACTCACACTCCGAGTATTCACATCACAAAGTTGGTCGCTCGAGCGGAAACGTCCCGCGACGATGTCGCTCGGCTTCCGCGACGTAGTGCTCCCACGTCCCCGTGATGCGCGCGCGCAGACCCGCGTCGACGTGACGCACGACACGCGCGGGCACTCCCATCACCAGCGACCCGGGCGGGACCCGCATCCCCTCGGGAACCACCGCGCCCGCGGCGATCACGCTTCCCGTTCCCACGTGCACGTCGTTGAGCAGGATGGACCCCATCCCGATCAGACACTCGTCTTCCACAATACAGGCGTGCAGGATGACCCGGTGCCCCACTCCCACGCGCGCGCCGATCAGGGCGGGCTTTCCTTCATCAACATGCACGATCGTCGCGTCCTGCAGGTTGGTCGCTTCGCCGACCACGATGGGCGCCATGTCGCCCCGCAGCACCGCCTGGTACCAGACGCTGGAGCGCGGGCCGAGGGTGACATCGCCGAGCACGACCGCGCCGGGCGCGATGAACGCCGTGGGGTGGATCTTGGGCGTGAGGATTACTGCCGCGCCGGCTGGAACGGCCACTGCACCCACGCTTCGGTCGGCTCACCGTTCTTCTGAGCCGGATTCCAGCGCAGGTGCCTTGCCATATCGAGGGCGTCGTTGTTGAAGGTTTCCACATTCGAGGGCACGAACACGCGCGCTTCCAGCGTGGTGCCCTCGCGCGAGACTTTCACGAGCAGGATGGCTTGTCGCGGAAAGATCGGAGCGTCCGGAGACACAGCGATGAGCGTGGGCGACAGCGGCACGGGACGACTGTCGAAACAGAGATTGTCCTGGTTGTACGCCGGTCCGAATTGATCGCAGGGGCCGGCGGCGTCCTCGCCGTTGCTCTCCATGACCACGCGCATCGTGAACGTTTGACCCGGGGTGATCGTCACCTGGTGGTCGTAGGTCAGGTAGCCCGCAGCCCGCACCGTCAGACGATGAACTCCGGACGGGAGGTCGACCTGGTTGCCGCTGACCGGCTGACCCTCGATAGCGACGCGCGCCCCGCGCGGCAGCCCCTGCAGCACCAATCGCCCTGGGGGACCAGAGGGGGGCGGCGGCGGTGGACCGACGATCGCGGTGCGACTGGTATCGACCCGGGGCGTGTCGACCGCCACGGCGGCGCCAGCAGAATCACGGTGGGCGGCAGTATCCCTCGGGGTCGCGAGCGTCGAATCGGGGCGCAGTGCGTCACTGCCTTTCGCGAAGATCAGGCCCTGCTTGTACGCGTAGAACCCACCGCCCCCGAACACCGCCCCTACGATGAGGAGCCAGAGCAAGAGACCCGCCAGGACAGAGCGACGGGGCTGTGCCGCGGCAACAGCGGGAGCGGCGCCGGGGGGGGTACTGCTGCCACCGGGGACCTGTGGACGCGTCCCCGTCGCGCGCGGCAGTGGCGTGGTGGGCGCCGACGCGAGGCGCGCGCCGGCCATCGCCGGCAGCGCCTGCGTCGCGTCGGTCGTGAACGTCACGGAGCGGCTACCCTCCAGCACGCCGATCAATTCGTCGGCGTTTTGGAAACGCTGCGCTGGTGTCTTCGCCATCATCTTCCGAATGATTTCGAACAGCGTCCGCTTCTCGGGACTGTCGAGCGGCGGCGTGGGGACCTCCTCCATGATGTGCTTGTAGCCGATTGAGAAGGAATCCTCACCGTCGAACGGCACGCTGCCCGTGAGACATTGATAGGCAACGACGCCGAGCGAATAGATGTCGCTGCGGCCGTCCAGCGGCTGCGCCTTGGCCTGCTCGGGACTCATGTAATGGGGCGTCCCGATCGACATCCCGGTGCCCGTGAGCTTGCCACCCGACACCGCCTTCGCGATCCCGAAGTCGGTCACCACCGCGTGCCCGTGCTCGTCGAACATGATGTTGTCGGGCTTGATGTCGCGATGGACGATTTCCTTCTTGTGCGCGTACGACAGTGCGCGGGAAACCTCGGCGAGGATGCGGCGGATTTCGAGCGGCGGCAGGGTACCGCGGGTCGCGAGGATACTCGACAGCGGTTTGCCGCGCAGGAACTTCATGACGAAGTAGATGATGCGGCCCGATTTGCCGACGCGGTAAATCGGAATGATGTTGGGATGCTCAAGCTTCGCCGACGTGCGGGCTTCGCGCTGGAAGCGCTCGACGAACTCCCGGTCGAACGCGAGTGAGAAGGGCAGCACTTTGATGGCGACTTCGCGGTCGAGCTGTTTCTCCGTCGCCTTGAAGACGATCGCCATGCCGCCGCGGCCGAGCTCCTCGAGGATTTCGTATTCCTCGCTGAGCTCCTGGCGCACCATGTCGATTTCCGAGATGTCCGGCGCGTCGGCGCCCGGCCCTCCGCGGACGCCGGTCGGCGTCGTGACGGTCAGGTCGAGGCCGCAGGAATCGCAGAACTTCGCGGTATCCTTATTCTGGGTGCCGCAGCGGGAGCAATACAATCCGGTCTCCGAGGGAACCGGGCTAACATAGGTTTCGCCCCCAGCAGGGTCAACAGACTAGCGATCGACGACTTGGAAACGCTCGGTTCGCGTAACGGTCGTTCTTGTCGCCGGATCGGCAATCGTGACCACCAGGCGATAGCTCCCTTTCGCGACGTCACGCAATTCGATGCCGCGCTGCACGCGGGTCACGGGCCCGTCGGAGGGCGCATCGAACTCGAGCAGCACCGGTGAGCGGCCGCCACCGAACAGCCGGCCGATGGCACTGAACAACGATCGCCCGCCTTCGCGCTCCAGGCGTACGACCGTGTGATAGGCCGCGCCGCGCGCGAGTCCGTAGATCTCGTAATACAGATTCACGCCGCTGCCCTGCGGGAAGCGCTGCAGCGGGTTGAGTCGCACGGTGTCGCCGGCCGCCGTGTGCCAGACGAGCCCCGAGCCGTCGCGTCCCACGACGACGTCGCTCACCGAGAAACGACGCGGATCGAGCGAGTCGACGCGCGCATCGTGCGTGACGAGATCACCGGCGCCGCCATCCAGCGTCGTGACGAGCAAACGATAGACGTACCGGCCCGTCGGCACCGGCAGCGCGATCCGGCCGGTCAGGTAATCGGGATGGCGCAGCGGCTGGCGCGCGGTGAACACGCGCAGCGTGTCGTGCTGCGCGACGACGTGGCCCGTGGAGTCGGCCACAATCAACCGAAACAGCAGCGGATAGCGCAGCCCGCCCGCGGCCTCCGCCGGCGCCGCCGAGAGACGCTCACCAGGAATCGCGAAGACCACATGGAGCAGTTGCCCGCCACCTCCCAGGGTATCGCTCGTTTCCTCCCCCGTCTCGAACTCGCTCGCCACAATGTCCATCGGCAGGTCGAAATGGCGTGTGTAGCTGTCGCTCGTCGTTCCCGTGAGGATGTCGAGCCGGCCATGCGCACGCTCCGTGGCGAGCTCCGTGCCGACGGGCCGATGACTCGCGGCCACCCGCGTATAGATCGCGCCGAAGTTATGGCGCGAGGCGTAGAGGTCGGCGACCTGCGCATCCAGCACCGTGCCCGCGCGCATCCCTCGGCTGAATCCGAGGACATCGACCAGGCTCTCGACCAGCTTGTAGTCGCTCACATCGTCGCGCGCCACGAAGTGGAACACCAAGTCTCCCGCAGGACGACGGTACAACCAGCTCTCGTTTGGCTCGACATCGGTCTGGACGAAGAGTGCGCGCCGGTCCGGCTCTCCATGCCGCAGGTAGATGATGCCGCGATCGTCGAACTCCGCTTGCGCGGAGCGGTAGCGCTCGGTGACGTCATAGTGACGATGGCGGCTGACGAGACGAAAATCGTGGCGGGCCTGGAACCAGCGGCGGTAGTGCTCGGCGAGCCGCTCGCCCACATCGCGCGCGTCCACCGCGTCGCGCTTGCCCCAGAACTCGGCGAGCCATGCGGCGCGCGCGCCCGGGGTCGAGAGCGCGTCGAATGCCCTGAGCTCGGCGGAATCCGCGATCCACGAGAGGTCGAGACGGTAGAGCGCCACAGCCGCGGGTGAGCGTGCAACGCGCGCGCCGGTGAAGTACGCGGTCCAGCCGTCCTGAGGCCGGCGCGCAAGGTAGGAGGTGCGCGCGACTTCCAGAAAGCCGATTCCCGAATCCCCCGCGAGGTCGACATAGGCGCGGAACGCGGCCAGCGCCGAGTCGGTCTCCCCCGCCTCACGTTCGACGCGGCCGCGGACCAGCTGCACATCCGGGTGGTGTCCCGCCGGTGAGGCCGCCGCCATCCGGACGGCACTCAGCGCGACATCGAGCCGCGGGCGGATGCGCTGTGTCAGGGCGGTGTTCGCGAGATCGACGACGGCGGATGCGAAAGAGGGATCGGCCTCAGTCGCCCGCGCAAACGCCTTCGCGGCTTTGGAGAGATAATCCTTGCCGAGCATCTGTTTCAGGTTTTCGACCGCGATCGCGCTGGCCTCGCCCACGGCCAGCTCGGACAGTCCCTGCCCATACCACGCATAGGGCCAGTCGGGTCGCAGCTCGCCCGCCCACTGAAATTCCCCGGCTGCGTCGTCGTAGTGCGATTTGTCTTTCGTGAGCTCGCCCAGCCGGTACGCGATGAATCCGAGCCGCAGGTGAATGAGGGGATCGTCGCGATTCTGCTTGGCGACCGCGACCGTCGCGGTCTCGAGCCGCTTCAGCGAAACACTGTCCTCGACCTGGCTCAGCGAGTCGCGCAACGACTCCAGAGTGGCGCGATCAGCGGGAGCCTGAACCAGGGCGGCGAGGATGAGCAGCACAGCCATACTGCTGGATTATAAGCTCGGTGGGGAGGGTCCAGCTTGCGGGGTGCGTTAGAAGTCGGCGGCAAAGGCGCCGTACACCTGGGCCGATCCCGTGGCCGGCTGCGCGACGCCCACGCGCACCCGGAGCGGCAGATCGTAGCTCACGGTCACATCGCCAACGAGCTCGGCGCCGAAGGAGCGGAGGCGGTGGAGCTGGGCCGGCGCACCAGGATTCCAGGCGTCGCCGAGATCACCAAACACGGCGAGGGAAAACTTGTCCCCGCCAAACGGCAGGTGACCGAGCGATTTGCCGACGAGAGCGAGGGGCACGCGATACTCGACCGTGGCCGTTGCCGCGCGACGCCCTGTGACCGCCCCCGGCGCATAGCCGCGCACCGGAAACGAGCGGAACGTGCCGATCGTCTGCGCAAACGCCAGCTGCGCGGCGCCCGAGGACACACCCCCGACGGAGAGGTGATCGGGTAACGGCCCGTCCATCGCACCGATCGCCAGGCGAGCCGCGACGACAGGATATGCGAATCCGATCCGCGGGCCGAATCGCAGATAGAAATTGCCCCGGGCGCGCACCTCGTTTAGCCAGCGGGACGTTCCCTGCTCGCCGCGATAGCGGTACAGAAAGCTCGCCGACGCGCCGTCCTGCAGCGACATCGCGAGCGGCGCCGACACCGCCGATCCAAAGGAAAGACTCGCCGTGCCGCCAACCAGGTCGTTCGAGCGGCAACCGGTACAGATGTCGGCAAGCGCGGTGTCGGGCTCGGAGACGTATCTCCTTCCTTCATATTCGGCGGCGACACGCAACGAAACGAAGCTGCGCCAGCGGTGGGCCAGGAAGGTGGCGCCGATGCCGGCATCGCGCTGCTCCCGGGACACCACGTGGCCGGTGCTGTCGATGCCGATCAGCGTCCAGTGATTCGAGATGGAGAAGTCGAGCGTCGGATCGCCCAGCGCATTGCTCAACGCGAACAGCGACCCCTCCGCGCGCAGCGGCGCACCCCCCCCCGATACGAGCGCGGTGGCGAAATAGGCGTAGCGACCTACCGCGTCACCGCCCGCGGTGCCGGCGCCGACGAAGCGGCCTGCGGCGGCGGCATCGAGCCACAGCGGAATCCAGAAATACGGACGCAACGACGGCCAGGACGCGTACCCTGTTTCCCGCACCGCGACACGGGGCGCGGAATCGAAGGGCGTCGTGGCCGCCATCGCGTCAGGGGGTCGCGGTGACGCGAGCGGCGCGACCGCGCGCAGCTCCCAGCCCTGAGGCCCAAGCGTCGTGAAAAGAATCCGTCCGTCGGCGAGTACGGCGGGTGAGCGTGCGCCGAGCGGCTCCGCGGTGATCCGGCTGATGCCACCTTCTTCGTTCCAAAGGTGGATCTGCGGAAAGCCGCCGGCATCCGTGACGAACAACACGCCACCCAGCCCCCAAACGGGGTCGGCCACGATGTCGGCTGGCGGGCTGATGGCCGACAGCGATTGTGGCAGCCCTGCGCGCCAGCGCACCAGCTGCCACTGTCCATTCTGGTGACGAGGAGCGACGACCCAGCGGCCGTCCGGCGACGGTACGACGTCGCCCCACGTCGCACCCGGCAGATCGATGACGGGCGCCGAGAGCAGCGGAGCCACCGCGGGGGCAATGCCGCCGTCGCCGAGCTTGAGCGCAACGAGCGCGCCGCCGCCACTGCGCGGCTCGAGCAGGCGCGCGGAGTCGGTCATGCGTGTCCAGTCTCCGCCCGGCGACCAGCGCCACAGATCACTGCGCACTGTCCAGCGATCGGTGAACTCGAGCTGCGCAACGATCAGGGTGTCGCCCAACCAGTCGTAACTGACCTGGCCGTTGACGCGGTGGGAGCGCTGCACTGTCCCGCTCCGCGCGTCGACGACGCGCAGATGGCGTGCGTCACGGCCGTCATCGTAGACATAGGCGACGCTGCCGCCGTCCGGCGACACGCGCGGCACGGGCTCGGTGCGGAGCTGGCCGGCAATGAGCCGGCTCTGTGTGGCCGACTCGTTCGGGGCGGATGGGGTGGCGGGGAGCGCTGCCGCTGCGATCGCGCCCTGCCATGTCTCAAACAACGACCGCGGCGCGCCGACACCTTTGAGCGGCCGGCCAACGCGGAACGGGATCAGCTGGCCGGCCGTCCGCTCCGCGTACCGTGGGACGAGCGAATCGCCCGCAGTTTGCGAGACGTATTCCCAAAACCGGCTGCCGTACGCATAGGGGGTGATTCCGTCGGCCCAGCGCGTGAAGAGGAGCGCATCGTACGGCGAGCGGGCTTCGCTGGCGAGCGCGTCCGCGCCGACCGCCTGCCGGTGAAAGCTCCCCTCCGCACGCCCGCCCATTGTGAAGCGAGACTCGTAATAGGTGGCAATTCCTTCGGTCACCCAGCTTGGCTGGTACTGATTGGGAAACAGGCCGGGGAGCCGGCCGAATACGGTTTGCAGCGCGCTCCAAATTCCGCGCGTTCGATCGAGATGAAAGACGTGCGTCAGCTCGTGCACGATGACGAGTCGCTGCCAGCTGTCGTAGCTCTGGAGCGCGGGATCGGTGCTGGGCGGGACGAGCAGGATGGTGAAGCGGTTGGAGGGATAGGTCGACGTAAATCCGTTGGCCGCGTCGAAGTCGTCGGACACCGTCAGGTCCACGATGCCGCGTGGTGGATGGAGCTCGGTCGACAGTAATCGGTACGCGCGTTCGGCTTCCCTCGCGGCTTCGAGCGCTTGCGCGTGATTGGCGGGGCGGAAGTGGACGCGGAAATGCTCGGTATGTAACGTGCGCCAACTGCCTGACGGATTCACTTGAGCGGCGGCGGGGGTGGCAAGCAGAAGGGCAAGCAACAACGTGCGTGGTGCGTGGTGCGTGGGCATCACCGCGCCATCTCTCGCAGAAAATCTTCGATCCCTTTCGCGACGCCACGCGCATACCGCAGCCGGCCTTCAGGACTCGCGAGCAGCGCTTCCTGCTCCGGGACCATCATGAACAAGCCTTCGGTCAGCGCCGAAGGCATCCACGGGTCCCGCACCAGCGCGTAGTCCCCGCGCCCCATGCCGAGGTCGCGCGCGCCGAGCTCGGTCACGAGCGCGCGGTCGAGCGCGCGCGCCAGCGCGGCGCTGCGTGGGTGGAAGTAGTAGACACTGGTGCCGTTGTTGACGAATGGGTTCACGCCATCCGGGAGCGCGTTGGCGTGAATCGAGACCAGTACGTCGGCATCGTGTCGCTCGGCGAACTGTGTCCTCGGAAAGAGGTCGATCGGTGTGGAGTCGGTGCGCGTGAGCAGCACGGTGGCGCCGCGCTGCTCGAGCAGCGTTTTCGCCTGCTGCGCGACAGCCAGCGTCGCGACGGGCTCCCACAATCCCGACGGTCCTTTGGCACCGAGGGGCGGGTGGCCGGGGTCGAGGACAATGGTACGGCCGGCCAGCGGCCGGCGGGAATCGATCACCGGCGGCCGGCGAATTTCGAGCACGAGATCGCGAGCGCTCCAGCGCGCGCGGTAGCCCCAGACATGCCCGGACAGCGTGAGCGTGATCGTCACCTCGTCGCTCGTCGGCTGGGCATAGCTCATCCGCGTCACGTAGGGATCGGTGCCGCCGTGTTGCATCCAGTTGATGTCCGACGCGACGCCGTACAATCGCAGCGTCAGGCTGCGCTCTTCTTCTTCGACCTTGAACGGCACGCGCGCCGGCAGGGACACGTGAAGTACGAGCGAGCGCGTGCCCGCGACGAGCCGCACGGAGCCCACGTTGCCGCCAGGCGGCGGCGTCCCTGCCGCGAGCGGCACGACGTCGCTCGAGTTCACCCACGCCACCGCGCCACGCGACAGCTGCAGCCGCGTTTGGCTGCTCCAACGGCCGCTGGCGACCGCCGTGGTGCCAAGGGGGAAGAACCAGTTGTAGGTGCCGTACGGAACGGCCTTACCGACGGTCAAGCTGTCGGACTTCCCGGTGTGCGCGGTGTCATCGTTCAGGACCACGACCGCCGGATGACTGCGATCGATGGTGTCGACCACGAGAGGCCAGACGGCGCGCGCGGTGTCCGTTCCTACGATCGCTTCCACGATCGCGTCGCACAGCGGTTGCGCCGGAAGCCAGGCGACGTAGCGGTCGGCGGCCGGTGGAAGCCGATAGGCCGTGGTATCCGTGCCGAACGCGCGGACCCCCCACGCCGGCTCTTCGGGCAACGTATCCGGCACGAGCCACACGGCATCCTTCTGCCCCTCCATGCGCAGGCGGACGCGCGCGCCGGGTGTGGCGCGAACCGACAGCCGAATCCCCTCTCCCGCCGGGAAGGCCAATGAATCGGTCGGCGTGAAGCTCGTCGTGTCGATCCAGGCGGCGGCGCCTGGCAGTGGACGAAACAGCTGCGCGACCGGTGCGACGAACGTCGTCTCGCGTTGCTCTGCTCCCGTGCCGGCGCGTGCGACGATGCGAAACCGCGCCATGCTCAATAAGTCCGGCTGCAGCGGCACCCACGCCAGCCAGCTGCCACTCGCGTGCACCGTCACCGGACGGTCATTGACCGTGAGCGCGACATCGCCGCGCCCCCGTCCTACGCTGCCGAAAATGAAGGATGAGTCCTGGGCCTGAATCGCCTCGGCCGTGTCGGGATAGACGACGGTGATGTGAAGGGAGTCACGAACGGATGATGGAGATGGGGGACTGGAGACGGGGGACGGGGCTCGCGCTGCGCAGCCCAATGTTGCCGCGACAAAAAGCGCGGCACAAACGAGTCGCATGTGGCGCAAGCTAGCGGTCGACAATAGATTGGGCCACCTGACTTTATGAGCTCCTCTCTGAACGCGTGTCAATATTGCGGCCGGAAAAACGAGGCCAGCGCGCAATTCTGCTCCGACTGCGGCAAGCCGCTCACCAAGGCCGCCGCGATGCGGGCCGCTGTCGCGGCGGGAGGTGGTGGCGGGGGCGGCATGGTGCGCACCAGCGACCCGCCGGGCGCCGCGGGGACGGCGGACGCGGCGTGCCCCGTCTGCGGTCATGTCCCCCTTTCCGCTCCCCCCGGCGCGGTCCAGGCTGGTCGTGACAGCCACGACAGACGGTCGAGTTCCGATAGACGCGCCAATTACTCCCTCACATTGATTCTGGTTTCCGAAATGGCCGCCGAACTGGGGCGGTTCGAGCGCAAGCAGGCGACCACGACCATTGGCAGAACCGACGGCGATCTTCAATTTCCCGACGATTCATTTCTCTCGCCGCTGCACGCCAAGATCTCGTGGGAAGAGGGGCGCCTCGAAGTCCGCGATCTGGGAAGCCGCAACGGCACCTGGGTTTTTCTGGACGCGCCGTATCGACTGACCGACGGCGACCTCATTCTCATCGGATCGCAGGTGCTGCGGTTTCGGCGGCTGGGCTACCCCGGCCCCCACGCGACCGAAGCCGACTCCACCAAGCGCATGGGCAGCATGGTGCCCAGCGCCGACATCGCCAGTCTCACGCAGCTCCGCGCCGACGGCAGCTCGCGTGACGTCATTCAGCTCTCGCCGGGGCGCGATGTCCATATCGGCCGCGAGCGCGGTGACTGGATTTTTCCCTACGATCCGTCGATGAGCGCGCAGCATGCGACCGTGCGGTCCGAAGACGCGGACTTCGTGCTGGTGGATGACCACAGCCGCAATGGCGTCGCGATCGCGGCGCGCGGCGCGATGCCGCTGCAGCATGGCTCGCGCATCATGGTCGGCGACAAACTGCTCCGCCTCGAGCTTCCCGGAGGTGGAGGCGGGGCACCCTGATGGCCATGTTCGGACGCTCGCCCAAGATCCGCGTCGAGGTCTTCGCGAAGACCGATCTGGGCCGTACGCGCGACCATAACGAGGACCGCTACCTCGTCGCCGATCTCACGCGTAAGTCCTCCTCGCTGCAGCCCGACGTGCGCCAGCACGACGTCGGCCCGCGCGGCACGCTGCTCGTCGTCGCCGACGGTATGGGAGGCGCGGCGGCCGGGGAGCTGGCGAGCCAGATGGCGACCGATACGATCTACGCGCATCTCGAAAAAACATGGAACGCGGAAGACGAGGCGACGCCGCAGCGCTTTGCCTACCGGCTCAAGGAAGCGGTCGAGGTCGCCAACGCGAGCATTCACGCGCACGCCAAAGCACACCCCGAAGTCCGCGGCATGGGCACGACGACGACCGCTGCCGGGGTGCTGAACGATCACCTCTATCTGACGCAGGTCGGCGACAGTCGCGCGTACCTGATTCGCGGCGGCGAGGCACACCAGATCACCAAGGATCAGTCGCTCATGCAGCGGCTCGTCGAAGCAGGCGAGCTGACGGAAGAGGAGGCCGCGCACAGCGAACGTCGCAACATCATCCTCCAGGCGCTCGGCCCCGATGCCAAGGTGAAGGTGGATCTCACGCACCAGGAGCTACGCCGCGGCGATATCCTCGTGCTCTGCTCCGACGGGCTGTCGGGACAAGTAAAGAAGGAGGAGATCGCGAAGATCGTCGCCTCCGCGCCTGACCTCGCGGCCGCCTGCGACCAGCTCGTGGCGCTCGCCAATGCGCGCGGCGGTCCCGACAACATCACGGTCGTCGTGGCGCGGTTCGACGGGGACGGCCTGCGCTACTCCGGCAGCGGGCCGAGCGAGGATGTGGGCCATCAGATTTACCCGCTGATCGATACCGAGACGAGCACCGAGCCCGTCCCTATATATAAAGGAAGCCGCCCGCCCGTCCCGAACAAGGAGAACCGCAGCCGCACGCGCACGCTCGTGCTCGTCGCCGTCGCGGTCCTCGCCGCTCTCGCCTGGTACCTCACGCGACAGCAGTGAAAGCCCAGTTCACGTTTCTCTCTGGGGCCCGCGCGGGACAGATCGAAGCCTTCCGCAAGGGTTACATCGGCCTCGGTCGCCATCCCCTGTCGGACGTGCGCTTCGACGCCGAGCGCGATCTCGATGTCTCATCACGTCACGCGGCGATCGTTCGCAGAGCCGATGGCTTCGTGCTCCAGGATCTCGGCAGTCGCAACGGGACCTTCGTGAATGGCCGGCAGATCAGCGCCGAAACCGAGCTGCACAGCGGTGACGTGATTGGGTTCGGCGCCGGCGGCCCGGCCCTCGAGTTCCAGATCATCGATGTCGAGGGCGATGCTCCAGTGACGGGCGTGGCGCAGCCACGCGAGCTCGTCCGCGCGGCGCCGCGGCATAGCACCGGAATGCGCATCGCCGCCGAGGTCGCGCGGCAAACCGCACAGCTGCGCCGCACGACCAAGATTCTGATCGTGGTCCTGCTTATCGCCGCCACTGGCTTCACGTGGGTGCAGTGGGATGGCCGGCGTCGCGCGCGCGAGGCCGACACCCTCTATCGCACCGAGCTGCAGGGTGTGCGTGACGCGCTGCGAGGCTCACTGGAGGAGACCGGGCGCCTGCGGCGCGAGCTCGAGGCTGCGACGGGCAATGCCGCATCGGTATCGCAGCTGCGCGCCCAGTTGGACTCCGCCGAGCGCCGCCAGCGCGCGATCGCGACGGTCGATTTCCGCGCGATCTCGCACAAGAATCAGGACGCCGTCGCCATCGTCCTGGTGGAGTTCAGCAACGGTGAGCGATTCAGCGGCACGGCGTTCAGCGTGGACTCGCTGGGGACGATGGTCACCAACAAGCACGTCCTCATCGGGGACGACGGCACCAAGAGTCCCAGACGGATCGGCGTCATCTTCTCGGGCAGCACCCAGTTCTGGCGCGGGCAGATGCTTGGCGTTGCACCGGATGCCGACATCGGCGTGTTCCGGGTCTTGATCAAGGGCGTCACACCCCAGGTCGTGGCTCTCGCGCGCGATCGCGGGGGGCTCGAGCGGGGCGATCCCGTCGCGATCCTCGGCTATCCACTCGGGTTCGACCTGCCGATGGACGCCCAGGGCGGCCAACCAATCGCCGACCCGACGCTGACGGTGGGGGCCGTGAGCAAGGCGTTGTCATCGGTCGTGCAAGTGGACGCCTACGGTGCGCCAGGATCGTCGGGCAGCCCCATCTTCGATCGTGAGGGACGGGTGATTGCTGTACTTTATGGTGGTGAGCGAGAATCAAACGGGAAGATCATTTTCGGGGTGCCTGCGTATCTTGCTGCGGATTACTTGAAGAGCCTCAACCTCCCCCACTAGCTCATTCGTGACGGGGATCCCACACGGCCACCCCGACCCGCGAATCCGCCGTTCCATAATAGAGGAACCACCGGCCTTTGAACGGCACGAGTGCCTCCACAAACGTCGTGCCCGCCGCGTACTGCCCTGTGCGCTCGTAGGGCTCCGTGGGTTTGATGAATGCCGTATCGGACCGCGCCAGGAGTTTGAGTGGGTTGGCGGGATCGAACAACGCCTGCCCCGCGCTGTAGGCGCGGGTCGCGCTGTCTCCCGCGTTGTAGAGCACAACGATCCCCGCCGGTGTGATCAGCGCCGGGGGGCCCGCCTCGACGAGCCACGAATCGAAGCCACGGGCGCGTGGCGCGAGCGCCGCAATCGCGTTTCCCGCTGAGTCCTCCACCGGCGTCCAGTCGAGCAGGTTGTCGGACGTCGCGAGCCGGATCGTCGGAACACCCCAATACATCCAGAACTTTCCGTTGACACGCGTCGCAATGATCCGCTCGCCCTCGACGCGACTGAGAATCGCGCCCGACTTCGATTCACTGCGCAAATACGTGCCACTCGAGGCATGCGCGAATGCCGGCCCGTGTTTCGTCCAGGTGATCAGGTCTCGCGATGTGGCCACGGCGAGTCGCGGGACGTCCCGGTTCCATTGTGTGTACGTGAGGATGTAGGTGCCGTCTTCCGATTCGACGATACGGGGATCCTCCACGCCGCCGGGCCATTCGTTCTGGCGTTGCGCGTCCGTGTCAGGATAGAGCACCGGTGTGGCGCGCCGCGTGAAATGCAAGCCATCGCTGCTCTCCGCCAGGCCGATGCGCGACGTATGGCCGCCGATCTGCTGCGCCCCACTCGCATCTTCGGCGCGATAGAGCAGCATGACCTTCCCCTCGCGCAAGAGCGCCGCGGGATTGAAGGTCGCGTACGCCTCCCACGCCACGAGGCTGTCGTTCATCGGTGAGTGAAATCGCGCGGCCGGGTTAGGGGTGACGACCGGATTGACCTGGGCGGGCTTGGTAAACGGGCCAAGCATCCAGAAGTCGTGCCTCGGGCGTCCAACACAGGCTAGAGCCAGCAGCAGCAGCGCGAGACGTTTGGTCGCCTTCACTAGCGAATCGGTGTCGGTGAGCTGAGCCCTGAGACGCCATTCTCATCGAAGCTCTCGATCGCTACCCAGTACCCCTGCCCCACCGTCAACGCGCGCAGCTCGAGCGTCGTCCCCTGATCGGCAAAGCGCTGGTAGGTCTCGTACAGCTTGGCTGGAGCGATTCCCCACCGCACGTTGTACCCGACGACACCGCGCACTGGCCGCCAGCTGATGACGGCATTGCGCTGATCGGTCTGGCGTCGCGCGTCGAGGCCGGCGGGCGTCGAGGGCCGCGATCCACCTCCGTTGCCGAAGACGCGGATGTCGCTGATCGCGAGGTTCGCGGCGCCGACGTGAATGTGCTCGTACCGCACAAACCGGCCGCGGACCGAGGACGCCAACTCGAGGTAGGCATTGGGCCGATCGCGCTTTTCACTGGAGAGATCCGCGATATTCGTCCACTGACGACCGTCAATCGATGACTGAAGACGAAACTGCGTGTACACCGTCGAATCCGTCCCGTACAGTCCCGATTTGTAATCGGCGTAGTTGACCTGAATCGCCTTGAGGTCGTACACGCGGCCGAGGTCGAGCGTCAGCCACTCGCCGGGCTTGTTTTCCCTTGCGACCCAGAACGTGCGCGGATTCTCGTCGGTGACGTTCTTCACCGGGAAGGTATCGAGCGTCGAGGACGCCGTGACCGCCTTGCGGTAGGAGAGCAGCATCCAGCCGGTAAACAGCTCGTCGCTCTTCTGCCACGCCTTGGTCGGCAGCCAGTGCGGAAAATCGCCGAAGCGGGTGTCGACGTACATCTGGCCGTCCGCATCGAAGCCGGCGGGGTGCAGCCCGATGCGGCGCTCGAAATTCCAGTTCACGGCAACCCACGGCGTCCCCGTATTCCACCAGTTGCCATACACGTCCTGGAACGTGTTGCCGTGTCCGGCGCCCTGCACAAATCCGCCGGGTTTGTACGCGACCGGATTGTACGGCGCGTACGTGAACGGGCCGAGGGGGTCGTCGGCCGTGTAGACGCCGTTCGCGTAGACGTTGTACTCGGTCCCCGGCGCGCCGTACTGCAGGTAGTAGCGTCCCCGGTACTTCGTCATCCAGGCGCCTTCAATGAACGGCTTGATCGTGGCGCGATGATCCTGGCCGAAGCGCTCCCAGCCGTGGTGCTCGGGGTCGAGACCGAACAACCACTTGGGCGTGCCTTTGTATTCCAGCTGCTTGCTCTTGTCGAGCTCGATGACGTGCAGCGGGTAGGCGTTCGACGAATTCCAATAGAGAAACCAGCGCTCCGTGTCGGGATCGTGGAAGAAGGCCGGGTCCCACGGCCCCGGCTGCACCGAGTCGGGTTTGGCGAGTGAGTCCGCTTCCCGCGCGCGCGCCATAGGCAGCCACGGCAACAGCCGGTTGTAGAAGTCGACGCGTCCCGACGCGGCGTCGGTGAGCAGCAGAATCGGCAGCGGGCTCGTGGTGCTGGGCAGCAGATAAATCGTGTCGCGCACCGCCAACGCGGCCGGCGCCACGATGTCATTGATGGGCCAGCGCGACGGCGTGATGTGACGCCACGTGCCGAGGTCCGGCGATTCCCAATAGCCGTCGCCGATGGTCTCGAAGAGGTAGTACTTGCCGCGCTGGACGACGATGACCGGGTCGGCGCCGGAGCGGTACGAGATGCCCTGGTTCTTCTGCTCGAAGTTGTAGCGGTAGTCGATGTCGATCGGATTGGCGTACGTGCGCTGGCGTGGTGTTTGGGCGGAAGCCGTGGCAGCGAGCACGGAGCAAAGAGCAACGAGCAGTTTATGGAAGCGCGTACGCGACATATGCATCACTCGATTTTGAGCCGAGCTTCCCGCCACCCGCCGCGACGACGACGAACTGTTTCCCCGCTACCGCAAAAGTACTTGGCGTCGCGTAGCCTGGTGCGGGCAGGATAGTCTCCCACAACAGGCGCCCGGTCTTCTTGTCGAACGCCCGGAACTTCGCGTCCTGGGTCGCGGCGATGAACAGCAATCCGCCGGCCGTGACGATCGGTCCGCCGTACTGCTCGGTCCCGGTGATCGGGACGCCACGCGCCGTCAGCTCCGGAAACTCACCGAGCGGGATTCTCCAGCGATAGTCGCCCGTGTTGAGATCGATCGCGCTCAACGTGCCCCACGGCGGTTTTATCGCCGGGTAGCCGTTCGAGTCTTTCCAGCGCTCGTAGCCGACGAATTCATAGGCCGATGTCCGCTGCACTCCGTGTGACACAGTATCGCCCGCAGGCACACTGTAGCCGAGGTACATGAGCAACGCGCGGCGCTCAGTTCCCCGCAGGTTGGCGAATGAGGGCATGAACCCGCGACCCCCGTCCAGAATGTCTGTCACCGTCTCGAGCGGCAGTCGGTCGGGAATCCCGATGAGCGACGGGGCGCGGTCCCGGCCGCGGCGGTCGAGTCCGTGGCAGCCCGCGCATGCGGCCGCGTAGACGGCGGCGCCCGAGCGAGGCCTGGCCGTCGCGGGCGGGATGCTCGCCGACTCGCGCATCGCGGCAATCCAGGGAACGTCACTCGCATTCACGTAGATCACGCCGTCCGGGTCGACCGCCGCGCCGCCCCACTCCCCGCCCCCGTCGAAGCCAGGCAGGACGACCGTTCCCTGCCGGCTGGGCGGCATGAAGAGCGATCCGCGCTTGAGCGAGCCGAACCGCTTTACGTCGGTGACATCGGATTCGCCAATCGCCTGGCGTGCGAACGGTATCGGCTTGAGTGGAAATGGCTGCGTCGGCCACGCGCGCTCGCCCGGCAGATCGGACGCGGGGACCGGCCGTTCCTCGATCGGAAAGAGCGGCTTCCCCGTCTCGCGCTCGAACAAGAAAACGAATCCGCTCTTCGTGATCTGTGCGACGGCGTCGATGCGCGAGGGATGACGCGTCAGCGTGACGAGATTCGGCGCGGCGGGGAGATCGCGGTCCCACAGATCGTGGTGCACGGTCTGGAAGTGCCACAGCCGCTTGCCCGTCGCCGCATCGAGGGCGAGGAGCGTGTTCGCGAACAGATTGGCGCCGGCGCGGTCCGCGCCGTAGAAATCGGGCGTCGCCGACCCTGTCGGCACGTACACGATGCCGCGCCGCACGTCGACCGTCATCCCGGCCCACGAATTTGCGCCCCCCGCTGTTCGCCACGCCTCGACTGGCCATGTGTCGTAGCCGAATTCTCCAGGCCGCGGAATGGTGTGAAAGCTCCACCGCAGCGCGCCCGTTCGCACGTCATAGGCGCGGACATCACCCGGCGCGGAGCCTTCCTCCTCCCCCACCCGTGTCCCCTGGATGAGCAGATCCTTGTAAATGACGCCAGGCGTCGTGGCGACGAGATAGGCATCGCCGATGTCGCGCCCGAGGCCTGCCGCGAGATCGACGGAGCCGGAATCGCCGAATGTCTCGATCGGCCGTCCCGTCGTCGCGTCGAGCGCATAGAGGTGACGGCCGGCGGTGAAAAGAATCCGTCGATCGTCACCCTTGGACCAGTAAACGACGCCGCGATTGACATGGTTGAAAGCGGTGCGTGGTGCGTAGTGCGTGGTGCGGGGGTCGAATTTCCAGATCAGTGTACCCTTGCCGGCATGCAGCGCGATCACGGCAAGAGCGGGCGTCGTCGTGTAGAGGATTCCGTTCACCACGATCGGCGTTGCCTGGATCTCGCCGTGACCGTCCGCGGGCAGATCGCCGGTGTGATACGTCCACGCCACGCGCAGCTGCGCGACGTTCTGCGTGTTGATCTGGTCGAGTGTGGAGTAGCGGGTGTTGCCGGGATCGCCGCCGGTGACGCGCCAGTCGCCCGGGGGGGGCGAGGATGGACTCGTCGCGCAGGCAGCGACGAGGAGGAGCACGGCGAGTCTCAACCTACACGGCGCTCGTCACGATACTTCACGAACACGGTGCGGTTCGGTCGCTGCGGACCGAGCGTCGTCATGCCGAGTTTGCCGGCGATCGCGCGCGCCGCCTCGTTGGTGTCGTCGATGCAGGCGATGACGCGGTCGAGCTTGGCCGTGTTGAATGCCCAATCGAGCGCCAGTTGGCAGGCCTGCTTCGCCATCCCGCGTGTTTGCACCTCCGAGCGCATCGCGCACACCAGCTCGAAGTCGTTCGCATCGGTGGCCTGTGATTTGAGCAATCCCGCGAAGCCGAGCGGCACCGCCCCTTCCATCACGGCGAAGAGGTGGTGCGCCTGGCGCGCCTCCGGGCCTGGCAACGTGCCGATGGACTCCCACACGTCATCCTGCAGCTGCAGGGAGTTGAGGAGCGCGGTGTGCGAATCGTTCAGCGGCCGAAGTTCCATTACTTGAATCCTTGAGCATTCAACCAGTTATAGAATGCGTCGATCCAGTGATCGCTGCTGGTGCCCTGTTGCTTGAGACCGAAGCCGTGCCCACCCTTGCTGAAAATATGAACCTCCGGCGCGTTGCCCGCTTTGGTCAGCGCGTCCTGAAACCTGACCACGTAGTCGCGCGCCACAGGATCATCCTGCGCCCACGCGAGGAATGTGGGCGGGAGCTTTGCCGGAATCACCGGCATCTTCCCGAACGGGGCCCCGTAGATCAACGCCGCAAAGCTCGGCCGCGCGGCACTGTCCGGCTGCAGCAGGACGCCGCTCGTAACCATCGCCCCCGCCGAGAATCCTATGAAACCGATCCTGTCGGGAGTGAGCCCCCATTCGCCGGCCCGTTGCCGGACGACCTTGAGCGCCTGGATTCCGTCCGCGATGCCGTAGCGGCCGGCCGTATCCATATCCATGGACGGAATACCTTCCCCCACCTTTTCGACGATGCGGTACTTGAGCACGAAGGCGGCGATCCCTTTTTCCTGGAGCCACCGTGCCAACGGGTTGCCCTCGAGGTCGATGGCGAGCGCCACAAAGGCGCCGCCCGGCGCGATGATGACGCCGGTGCCGGTCGCTTTGGATTTCTCGGGGAGATACGCCGTCAACGTCGGGGTGACGACGTTGAAGATGACGGTGCCGATGGGGGTGTTCTCGATGACCCGCTCTTGCTGCTTCCACCCTTCCGAGCCGGGAGCCGGGCCGGGCCACACGTTGAAGGTTTGGCCTTGCGCCGTACCTAACGCGACGAGCGTGGCGACCGCCACGACGCCGAGCACGCGCAGCGCGCCCCAAACGTCATACTCCCTTGGGTCGGTTGACGTAATGCCCTCCTGGTGCGTAGGGTAAGATAAGCCGGTACAAGTGAGGTCGTCATGACTGGTCTTCGCCTGGTGAGGGCTCTGCTGCTCACCGCAACCGCGATCACGGTGATCGCGCCACCGTCGCATGCGCAACGCGCTGGCGACGGTTTCTTATTTCATGCACCGTCGGGCTCGTGGACATTCCGGGGCGGGGTCGCAACTGCTACGGGAAACAGCGATATCTTCGCGGACGTGACGGATCAGCTCACTGTCGATCGCTCCGACTTTAGCTCGCCCACATTCGGTACAGCCTTGGCCATCAGCGTGTCGGCGCGGAATGACATCGTGCTCGACATCAGCTACGCGACTGTCAGCCGGACGTCCGAGTTCCGCGATTGGGTCGACAACAACGATCAGCCGATCCAGCAGGAGACGTCGCTCCGCCGCATCCCGATCACGCTCGGGTTCCGGCACTACATCACCCCCCGCGGGCGGCCGATCGGCCAGTTCGCCTGGATCCCGGCTCGGCGCGCCCTGTACGCCACCGTCGGCGGCGGCATGATGGAGTACAAGTTCCACCAGGTGGGCGACTTCATCGATTTCACCTCGCTTAATGTCTTCCACGACGAATTCGTATCCCAGGCGTGGACACCGGTCGTCCATGCGGCCCTCGGCCTCGACCTCGCGCTCGGCAGCTTCACGATGGTGACGACCGAGGCTCGCTACAGCTACGCGAGAGGGCCAATGAGCGCCGATTTCGTCGACTTCAACAACATCGATCTGTCCGGTTTGTCGGTGACGGCGGGCCTGACGTTCCGCCTCTATTAAGGAAGGCGCGTATGCGAATCCCAATTCCAACATTGCTGGTCGCGGCCGCGCTCCTCGCCATCGGAACGCCCCCTCCGGCAGAGGCACAGAACACCACGGTCGACTCGCGCTGGATTGCGTACATCGGGTGCTGGAAGCTGATCGGTCCCCGGCAGACCCTGGCCTGCGTCGTGCCCGCCGCGAACAGCGGAGCCGTCGATCTCGTGACCATTGAAAACAGCGAGGTCGTCAAGGCGGAACAGATTGTCGCCGGTGGCCGGCGTCTCGAGACGGCCCATGGTGAATGCACCGGTTGGCAAAGCGCCGAGTGGTCGGCAGTCAGCGATCGACTGTATCTGCATTCGGAGGAGAGTTGCCCCGGTTGGGGCACGCGCACCGGGAGCGGCGTCCTTGCGCTGACGCGCGAGGGACAACTGCTGTACATCCAGGGCAGCACCGTCGGATTGAAAACCGGCGTGCATGTGCAGCGCTATCGCGAGATCACGGACAGTCTCGCATTGCCGAGCGAGGTCCAGGACGCGCTGGACGCGCTGCAACTCGATCTCACCGCGGTAAGCCAGGCCCGCGCCACTGCGAAGGCGCCGTTGGCACTCGAGGATCTGGCCGAAGCCTCACGCCAAGTCGACCTGGACGTGGTAGAGGCGTGGCTGGTCGAGCGCGGCTCATCGTTTAACCTCGACGGTAAGCGGTTGGTCTCGCTCGCCAAAGCCGGCATACCCTCCAGGATCACCGATCTCATGATCGCGTTGTCCTATCCCGGTGTCTTCGCGATCGACGCCGCCGCGCACCGCGGTGAACGGCGCGGCGACACCACCCTGGCGTACGGCTCAGGAGCGCCGATGTACCCGGTGAGCTCCTCGTACGGCAGCTGCGGACTGGAGTATCTGCCGTTCTCCTACGACTCGTACTACTGCGACGGCTTTGGGTTTGGATATCCGTACGGGTACGGGTACGACTACTATCAGCACAATTATCCGGTCATCATCATCTTCACCGGTTCGAGTGGCGGCGGTGGTGGGGGGGGGCCAAGCGAGTCCCGTTCTCACGGCCGCGTGATCCACGGCCGCGGCTATCAGGAAGGCCCGGGCGCGAACGCAGACGTGGCTCGGTGGGGTGAGCCGCGCTCCTCGTCGTCCACTGGATCAAGCTCCGGTGCCGCCGCCGCGCCGCCCGCGTCGAGCTCATCTTCTGGAGAGCAGCGCACCGCGAAGCCGCGGCCCTAAACGGACGGCCGGACGGTCGGTTGAACTGCGGTTGAGATGCGCCGATTAGCCTTCGGGCACGAATGCGTATGAACGGCTCGAGGCTTGGCAGGCGGCGCACCAATTTGTCCTCGCCATCTATCGCACGACCCGCGCGTTCCCAACCGAGGAACGCTTCGGGCTGCGTGATCAGATGGGGCGTTTGACGTGGGGTCTGTATGCTTCGATGCGCCGAGCAGCCGATCGCGCAGGATAGCCACGGCCGTCCGACCGTCGCGGCCGTCCGACCGTCAGAAGTGAATCACGGCGTCGCCGAGTTGCTCACGAACGCCAGTCGCCGGCCGTCCGGCGACCACGACGGAACGTTGATCGTTCCCTGACCACCGTACAGATAGGCGATGACTCGCGCCGGTCCACCACCGACGGGCATCAATCGCAGCAGCACGTGCTTGTAGAACGGATGATCGTCCGGCGCGACGTCCGGACCAAAGGCGAGATACACGATCCATTTGCCGTCTGGCGAAATGTGCGGGAACCAGTTGTTGAAGCCGTCGTTCGTGATCTGCTCCTGGGCGGTCCCATCGGGTCGCATCCGCCAGATCTGCATCCGTCCACTGCGCGACGAGTTGAAGTAGATGTAGGTGCCGTCGGGCGTGTACTCCGGTCCGTCATCGAGGCCCGGCGCGGTGGTGAGGCGGATCTCGTCGCCTCCGCTCGCGGAGATCTTGTAAATGTCCAGCGAGTCGTTGCGCTCGCCCACATAGACCAGCCACCGGCCATCGGGTGACCAACCGTGCAGGTACGATGGTCCTTTGGCGGTGATGCGGGTTGGGGTGCCGCCGGTCGCCGCGAGCGTGTAGACAATCGACGCCCCGCTGTCCTCCACCGCATGGTGACTGATGCCCAGCCTCCGGCCGTCAAACGACAGCACGTGGTCATTGTTGTTGCGCGTCGCAAACCCTGTGTTGATCGCTGCGGCCGAGCGCGTCGAGAGATCGAAGCGGAAGAGGCGTCCCTCTTGCGCGTAAATGAGGGCCTTGCCGTCGCGAGTCCAGTTGGGCGCCTGAAACGATCCGCCGTACTGGTGCACAATCGTCGCGTGCCCCGTCGTAACGTCGAGAACTTCGAGGTTCGAGCCGAGGTAATCGCGGTAGGCGACGAAGTCTCGCTGCGCGGGCGTCGTGATGCGGACGTTGCTGAACGTGGCCCGCTCCGTGACCGTGTCGTTGTGCGCGCACACGAACACGCCGACGTAGACGGTATCGGGGAGTGCGACGTCGGCGAGTCGCTGTGTGACGAGCGTGTCACCGAATTGCGCCACCGACATGAAGTACGCACCATCGCGCCGCTCGAGCTGGATGACCGCGTCGGCGTTGGGAAGGCTGTCGGCCGACTTCGCCTCCTCCGTCATGGCGCCGGTCTGCCGCCGGAACTGGAGCGACATCAAGCCGTTGCCGTGCAACGCCGCGGTGACGTGCGCGCTGCCGGGATCAAGTGATGGACGAATGGTCCAGCCGATCTTGCGATGCTCCTCCACGCCCGCGCCGATGAAGCGCGCCCGCGTGGAGAGGATGAAGTTGCCGGTGAGCCGTTTCCAGACGAAATGAAAATCGTCGCGGGAGTCCCACATGTTCTGACCCGACCCCGTAATCTGGTACGTCTGCGACTGGGGGTCGTACGACGCGGAACCTCTTGCCCGCCCGACGTCCGTGTGCGTCGCAAAGACGCCGACCGGACTCTGAGCGCTGAGGACTTCGCCGCAGACGGCGGCAGTTAGCACGAGCGCGCGCAGGCTGCGGCGCGGTGAAAAATTCATTCCCTAATCTACGCGCGAGGTCGGGCCCCCGGGCCGCGCACCGCAGCCTCGTATGCCTCGCGCATGAACTGCACGATCCGTGCGTCAATATCGGAGGGGTTCGTGAGCCGGAAGTGCACGCCGTATCCGAGGCGCCCGTAATCCTCGATGCGGTGCACACGTGGATGCTTCACTCGGCGTCGTAACCATAGGCCCGCATCCAGCCACTGCGCCCGCACCACCGCTCCTGCAAACCGAACCCGGGACTGAATCACGATCCGCGTCTTTTGCGCATACACCGTCACGGGACCGCACGCGCGGGCAATTGCGACCCAGCGCCGAAATGTCGCGCGCAGCACCGGCGGCTTCCCCGTGAAATGGCGCGCCAGCGGGAAGCGCCCGCACGAATGCCAGAGGTTCCGAGTCACGAACCGATGACCGCACTTGGGGCAACGCCAGAGGGGGGGCATTGATCGGCTCACGGAGAGAACGCAGCGGCAGTCGGCAGGATGGTCCCCGTGGAGTCGAACAACGCCAGCGAGCCACCGCCGAAGACGAACAGGCCCGGCACGGCAATCGCCTCGGGGTACCACCACAGAACACCGGCACCGTGATCGCCGCTCGTGCGCCTGACGAGGGCAACGAGATCGCCGAGGAAATGCGCCTGCCCCGCCGGCGAGGCGGCCCAGGCCATAGCGGCGGTATCGCCCACCATGGACTCCCACCCGCCGGCACGCCACGGATAAGAGGTTTCGACGACGACGATGTCCTTGTCGTAGCGCCGCGCCGTAGCGTCCAGGTTCAAGGCCAGGCGGCTCAACGAGCCGTGCCACCACGGGTAGTAGCTCAGTCCGATAAGGTCGAACGGGACGGCCGATGCCTCGATGTGATCGAAGAACCACAGTGTGCCGGCTGCGCTGCCGCCCAATGAGTAATGCAGCATGATCCGGACGGAGTCGGTGGCGTCGAGTGAGTCGCGCACGCCGCGGATCCCCGCTTTCAGGAGCCGCGTGAATTGATCCCATTGTGTCGGCGTGTCGTACGATCCGCCCACGCGACCGAGCGGCCACAGCACACCAGCGTCGATTTCATTGCCGATCTGCACGATATCGGGAAGCGCCCCGGCATGCTTCAACTGCGCCACGGCGTCGGCGGTGTAGGTCTCGACGCGCTGTTCCAGAGAATCGAACGGAAGTCCGGCCCAGGCGGCGGGGATCGTCTGGTGGCCGGGATCGGCCCAGGTGTCGGAGTAATGGATATCCAGCAGCAGCCTGGCGCCGCTCGCCTTGACGCGCGCCGCCAAGACAAGCGTGTAGGGCAAATCGTTGACCTGGACGTCGGAATCGTTGGGAGTCACGAACAGCCGCAGCCGGAACGTGTTCGCGCCGTGCGACCGGAGAATCGCAATCGCATCCCGTGCCTGACCGCCGTCGCGGAATACACCGCCAGCGTCTTCGATTCGCGCCAGGGCCGAGATGTCGCCACCCAGGAACATCGAGGCAACCGGCCGTGCCGCCGGCTCCGAGGGCGCTCCGCACCCGCAGGCCACCGTCAGGACGAGCGGTAGCCACGGACGCATCACAGGCCGAGAGCCTCGAGCCACGCGTTGCGCAGCGCCTCGAGTGACGTCCCCGCAGCGGCCTCGAGGTCCGTCACCCATGTGCCCCCGGGAATGTGGGGGAACGCCGCCACCACCGCGCGCACGCCGACGCGGTCGACGACGTACTTCGTGAACGACTGACTGCAGGCGTAGAACACTGGGGCGACCTCGGCGCGCTCGGTCGTGAAGAGCGCTCCGAGACGCCCCGGGCGACCGACTCTCTCCAGGATCTCAGCACGTCGCGGACTCTGCGCGAGTCGCGCGGCGCATGTGCTGTCGACCTTGGCAAGCCCGCCGATCGCGAACACGTCCCCCTCGTGGAATCCTGTGGCGCTCGCCGTCGCCTGTGCGAGGTAGTCCGGGAAGCCTTCGTTGAGCCACTGGGGGAACCGCCCCGCGGCGTGTTCCCCTGCGATGCTGTCTGCATACTCGAAGGGCGAGAACGGCGCGGGCGGCGCGAGCAGCTCGTGGGCGGCTTCGTGGAGATACGGCGCGCCGCCCGAGCGCACGCGCGTGAGCGAAATGAACACGGCGCCCGCGCCGCTCGCGTGGGAGACGAAGCGGCCAGGACTCAGATAGAACGTGATCGGACGCTGACCGATGCGCTGCCACGCGTGCGCCCCGCCCATGAGCCCGCGCAATGCGGCGAGGCTCGTCGCGAGTGAGTCCACGAACGAGGCAAGCCAGCGGGCATCGAGGGAGTCGGGCGGCGCCCAGACGATCAATTGAGCGCCGGTATAGGCGCGACCGTGCGCTGTCAGAAATGCAACGCGCGCGGAATCGTCGCTGTCCCAATCAAGCGGCGCGGCTGTCGCTGGGGGAGGAGGCGTTTGCGCGCGGAGCGCCGGCGCGGCGAGGGCGAGGAGGCAGGCAAGGAGCCACACCGTACGAGTCACAAACGCAATTCTATCACAGACGACGGGCACCGTCAGCTTCAGGCCCAGGGCGCAGGTGCTCCCGGTCACATCCCGGCTACCCTTCGCGAACCATCCTCCCTGTCATGCGAGGCTTGCTCGTCGTCCTCGTGGCCCTCGGGGCTTGCACTGCCGGAGCGACCGACCCTGTAAATCTCGAGGGGTTGGGTCCCGGCGCGAGCCTGGGCGGCCGGCGCCTTTTCCCCGACAACAACCCGTGGAACACGCCGGTGGATCAGGCGCCCGTGGATTCGAATTCGGACGCCCTGATCGCCAGCATCGGCCTCACCACCACGCTCCATCCGGACTTCGGCGCGAACTACGGCGGGGGGCCCTTCGGTATTCCCTACGTCGTCGTGGCGGGCAGTACACCGGGCGTCGGTGTCACCTTCGACTACGCCGACGAGAGCGACCCCGGGCCCTATCCGATACCCCGCGACGCGCCGATCGAGGGCGGGGCCGCGAGCAGCGGCGACCGTCACGTGCTCGTCGTGGATCGCGACCACTGGCTTCTGTACGAGTTGTTCGCCGCCTATCCCGTCCCGGGGTCCAGCGCCTGGACGGCGGGATCGGGTGCCGTGTTCGATCTCTCGTCGAACGCGCTGCGCCCCGCGGGCTGGACGTCGGCCGACGCGGCCGGCCTGCCGATCCTGCCGGGCCTGGTGCGCTACGACGAAGTGGTGGACCTGGGAGAGATCCGCCACGCGCTGCGGTTCACCGTCCGCTACTCCCGCCGGGCTTATGTGGATCCCGCCCGGCATTGGGCGAGCAACGACACGAGCGCGACGCGACCGCCCATGGGGATGCGCGTGCGGCTCAAGGGGAGTTACGACATCTCGGGTTTTCCGCCGAGCGCCCGCGTGATCCTGCAAGCGCTCAAGACCTACGGCATGTTGGTGGCGGACAACGGCGGCAATTGGTTCATCTCGGGCGCGCCCGATGCCCGCTGGAATGACGCCGAGCTGAACACGCTCAAGACTGTGCCGGGCAGCGCCTTCGAAGTGGTCCGCATGACGGGCGTCGTAACGCAATAACTCCTGCACGTCGGGCCATCGCCGCGCGTCGTCGGAACACGGATGTCTCGCACGCGAGACAGTCACCCGGGAGAACCGACCGCCGTTCGGCGCGGCACGTGTCATGCCCCACGCGGCGCCGTGCGCGCGTCTTTCCCGCTGCTGTGCCTGGGGCTGCTCGCCATGCCACGTCCGGCATCGTGCTCTCAGGGACGCCTCGCGCCGGGAGCACGTGTCAGGCTCGACGTCCCAAGCGCAGGCCGCCGATACACTGGCACATTTGTGGCGCTAGAGTCCGACACCTTGGTGATGGTGGAGGATGAGCAAGCGCCCGGACTGAGGCTCATCGTTCCTGCCGACTCGATCGCCTTGCTCGAAGTACGCGGCGAGCGATCGATGACCCTGGAAGGCGCTGGCCTGGGCCTCCTTGGTGGGACATTCCTCGCCCTCGTTGCCACGCCCGATTGTGAAGACGAAAACGGAGAGTCCACGGTGCTGGCGTGTCTCGCCTACAAAGTGTCCCCCGACCTCGATACCCGCCTTAAGGTCTTCGGCCTGGTCGGAACTCTGGTAGGAGTCATCGCGGGCTCGGAGACCAAGACCCACACGTGGCTCCCCGTGCATCTGAATGGGCTGGACATTCACGCGGCGCCGGACGGCGGGATTGCGCTAGGGCTGAGGATTTCCTTCTAGCGAATCGAAGCTGCTTCAGCGAGCGATGATCTGGCGCACGTTCCACCCGCTCACGATCACCTGCGGCGGCGCGCCGCCCAGGTCGCGCACTCGGTACGTGGCGGTGACAACGCGTGTCTCCCCCGGCAAGAGCGACAGGTAGTTGTCCTCCCAGAGCACCGGCAACGCCTCCTGGTCGCCGCGGCCGGTGACCTGCAGTCGCATGAAGAACGCGATGGACCGGCCGGGGTTGCTCAGCGTCACGCGTGCCTCGCCCGTGTTCGCGCGGCTGCTGAAGCGCGCGGTCGCGTTCACCGCGGCCGCGGGCATGTCCCTGAGCGACGTGAAATCCGCGTACGACTTTACTGGTGTCATGTACCACGTCGATGTATCCGCCAACACTTCGGGACGCGTCGAAAGCCAGTAGAAGTTGGTGCTGAGAGGGCGTCCGTCGGCGCTCGTCAGTCGGAGGTCGACGAAATACGCGGCTCCGCCCGGTACGCCCGTGGGCTCCGGAAGGACGAAGACACGCATACTGCTGTCGGGAGGCAGGTCGAGCACGGTGTCGCGCGCGAATCGCTCCGAGCCGTCGAGTCCGAGGATGCGGGCCCGCAGGTGCACGCCGCGCACCGCCGTGCGGGCCGCGCTGCTGTTCACCACGGCCACCGTGCGGTCGTCGTAGGAGAACAGCACGTGCACGGGCTCGTTGGCCTTCTTGGCTCCGAAGTAGCCGCCCGCCGGCAGCAGGTACCAGTCGAACAGGTGCCAGTAGATCGAGGGCCACGCGTTGTTGAACATCCACTGAATCACCCCGGTGGAAACGTATTGATTGCGCCGGTACGCCTCGAACATCGCCCGCTCACCTTCGTACGTCATAAGCTGTGAAGTGACGGTGTAATCCTCGATGCTCGTCGGCGCGCCGTAGCGCGTCGTCAGCGCGGTGTCGAACCGGTCGAGCAAGTGCGCGAACTGCCCGCCGGCCGCGTGAAAGAGCCATACACTGTCCGGCGGCCAGGTGAGGTCGCGCGCGGGAATCATGCGGCGCATGCTCTCGATCGGCGGTACCGCGGCGCCGGGGCTTGTCTCGGTGTTGTACGCCCATGCCCCGCCGTGCGTGCTGTCCTGCAGCCAGTACGACGGCGGCACCCAATCGTACGGCCCCGTCATCTTGACGCCGCTCGCCCCGCTCACGTCGGTGGGCTTGGCGCTGGCCGAGGAGATCGTCGGGTTGGGCCAGGCCTCCTGCCGCTCGATATCGAGATACATCTTCTCGACGTCCGCCGGCGGCGGGTTGTCGCTGCCGTTCAGCCAGACGAGCGCGCTGGGACGGCCACGCAGCCGGCGGATCTGATCGCGCAGCGACGCCGCCGCGACGGCGTGCTGCTCCGGCCCCCACTTCGCCCACTGCTCCCAGGCGCTGCAGCATACCCATCCGGTCATCACGAGCACGCCCAAGCTGTCGGTCTGGTGCCAGAAGCGGTCGTCCTCGTAATTGCCTTCGAGCCGAATGGTGTTGAGGTGCAGGTCGAGCGCGTAGCGGAGCTGGGCGTCCTGCCGTTCCGGCTGCGGGCGGAAGAACATGTCGGGCGCCCAGCCGCCGCCGCGGATCAGGATGCGGCGGCCGTTCACGCGGAAGAGGAGCCCGCCCCCGCCGTGCGGCGTCGCTTCCGACGTGATCTCACGGATGCCGAAGCGCAGCGCCTGACGGTCCGACACCTGCGCGCCGATCAAGAATTCGAGTGTCAGGTCGTAGAGCGCGGGGCTAGTCCCGCCGAGCTCCGCGGGCCACCACAGCCGCGGGTTCGCGATGCGCAGCTGTGGGAAGCTGTCGGGCGTGAAGCGTACGAACGCGCTGTCGTGCGGCGCCAGGGTGACGAGCCGGCTGAAGACGATGTCTCCGATCCGGCCGCGCAGCGTCCCCGTGACCGCGCGCGCGGTGAGGTTGCGGAGATCCGTCACGACCGTCAGCTCCGCGCTCTTCAGGGTCGTCGTGTCGACGCGGCTCACGACTGCCGGATCGCGCACGACAACATCGTCGCTCGCGCTCAGATACACGGGCTGCCAGAGACCCATGTTCTTGTCCGGTGGCGATGGGTTCCAGTCGACCCACGTCGTCTGCAGGTCCGGCGGAGTGGGCGCAAAGACCTGAACGGCCAAGACGTTCGGTCCGGACGACCGCACTGCAGCGGTGATGTCGAGCTCGTAGCGCCGATACGTGCCGGCCACGCTGGCGGAATCCTCTAGGCGGCGACCGTTCAGCCAGATGTTCGCGCGATAGTTGATCCCGTCGAAGTGCAGCGCGACGCGCCGGTTGCGCATCGCCGCAGGCAGCTGGAAGGTCGTGCGATACCACCAGGGCACGGCGAAGGGGCTCTGCGGCTCCATCGGCCGGCGCACGAAGTTCACGCCGATCGGGTAGGTCATTCCGGGCAGCGCGCGCAGGTTCATGCCGAAGAACGGATCGGCGTAGACGCCGTCGTCGACGAGCGTGCCCACCACGGTCGACGGCACGCTCGCGCGATACCAGCCGGTCGGATCATAGGTGGGCGACGAGATCCTCGCGCCGTCCACACCCGCACTCGCCGACGACGCGAGGAGCCAGCCGGCGTGCAGGACCTGCCGGTCCTGCGCCCGGGCGTCGGCGGCGGCCACGAGAAGGAGAAAGAGGAGCGCCGAGATCCGCGTCACGAAGTCACCCGGCCTCGCAACACGGTGATGGAGGCTGGCGGGAGGGTGAACGTAGACGGTGGCACCGGCAGAAGAGTCGCGACCGGCGGATGGTCAGGATCGGGATGACTGTTCGGTCCATCGTTAATCCACACATACTGTTCGCTGCCGAAGGTAACGAACGTAACCGGCCCGGAGAAGGACGCACTCCGTTTGGTCTTCGCGTCATCAAACACGACCCGTACGCTGTGCGTGTTGGTTGAATCGCGATTGACCAGCATCAGAGACCAGTTTCCGTCGGGACGATGCACCGCATACGACGTCACCAGGCGATTGCCGCCCGAGTCATTGATATCGGTGGAGCTGGGGAACATTTGATGGAGGCCGGCGCGGTGCTGCACCCACTCCAGGTTGATCATGTGAGCGGCCCAGTAGGTCGACGTATATCCCTTGATCTCGTAGGTCTCGTCGGAAACGAAGTTCGACCACGTGGCCCAGCCCAGACAGGTGTTCCGCACACCCTGCGGCTGAATCGGCGAGTGATAGAAAGCGGCGCCTCCGCCTTCCAAGAACGAGCCGATGTTATCAGCCAGCCACAGGCCCCCGAAGATCGTGGTCATCGGTCCGGTCAAGCTCCATGAAACATGACTCTCGGTCACGATCAGCGGGACATTTTTCGGCACGCCGTCATCGCGCCACACCTGCAGGATGTGCTTCATCAACCGCGGCTCACTGTAGAGACTCTTCCAGGTGATGTCGCAGGGCTCGAACGGATAGTGTTCGAAGGAGACGAAGGCGAGGTCGGACAGCCGGCCGCGAGCCTTGAGGTAGTCGACAAAGCGGCCCATCCACGACGTGCGGCCCTGCGCGTCGGGCCACACGCGGATGTCTTCGTTGACGCCCTCGAAGATCGGCCCGCCCAGCTTGAGCTTCGGGTCGATCTTGTGCAAGGCCCTAGCCCACTGCAGGTAGAGCGCGGCGTAGTCTTCCGGCATGGCGTGCTTGCCATCGGGCTCTTCTCCCAACTCGACGTACCCGATGGCATAGCCGCGCTTCTCGATATAGGCGATCTGCGCCGCGGCGTCGTCGGGCGTCCCGTAGAGCATGGCGACCGGAATCATGGCCGGCAGGTTGTTGGTCAGTCCGCTGGTGAAGAACAAGTCGAAGCCGGTGTGCTGGTAGCCGCCACCGTCGTTGACATCCTCGGCGGCATGCCAGGGATCGATGGACGAGACAGCATACGTGGTGGCCCGCTCGTCGGGAGTCTTGGTCACTTCGAGGAAAGCGCCGCTCGTATCGAGCGTGCCCGCGGCAATGTGCTGCATGGCGTACCCCACACAATTCCGCACGTCGCCTGGCCCATGGTCATCGCAGGTGTTGGAAGACTCCGTCATCAGAATCCGCAGGTACCGGGTGGGGACTGGACGGTCCGTCACCTGCACCGTGACGGTTCCACCCTGCGCGTTCTTCAGTGCACCTTTGGGAAAGACCTTCCATTCCCCTTTGGGTCCTCCATCGAAGTCGAGTGCATTCGTGCCCACCCAATACTCCACCTGGTAGGTCGTCGCATACGGGCTCGCCCAGGCGATGCGCACCGCGCCCACGGGCTTCTCCCCCTTCAAGTCAACGATCACCCACTGCGGTAGCAGAGCATCCCTTTCGCCTGTGAACGCTTTTGTCAGATATGGATTGCTTTTCCAATAGGTCAGGTTCGGACCCTGGATCGGCCGATCGCCGCTGGTCGCAAAGCCGCGGTGCGGTAGCGCATAGGCGAGGATGTAGCGAATGGGTTCCTTGAGGTCGGTGCTGCCGGTGAAGTATCCGCTGTGATGGGCGGGATCGCTCCAGGTGCCGTTCTCCGTCCAATGCCAGGCAGCCATCCGGAGCTCAGTGTTGATGCGGTAGGTGATCGGTCCCCAGCCGGCTGAGAGCGCCTCCTGGATGATATGCGGCGTGTACACCTTGTTGATGTCCGCGCGCGAGAGGACATCAATCGAACTGCCGAGCGCGTTGTCGGGATCGAACGCGTTGATGGCATGGCCCGGTGTCGCATCGACGCGAACGGTTTGGGTCAAAAAGAACAATGCGAGCAAGCCTTCATTCATTGAACACCTCGCTCATTGAACACCTCGCTCATGTGCCCCTGGGCTGCCGTCCCGTCCCCCAAGCGTGGCGTCCTGCCGCTTGTCGGCCACTCCCTTAGCCTGCAACTTAGCCGGCTTCTATGGCACTGCTGCGCAGCCTGATCCCCGCGCTCCAGTGGCTGCGGGGTTACCAGAAGGACTGGCTCCGCGCCGACGTCACGGGAGGCCTCACCGCCGCGGCAGTTGTCATCCCCAAGGCCATGGCGTACGCCGCCATCGCGGGCCTCCCGCTGCAGGTGGGCCTGTACACGGCGTTCGTGCCGATGGTGATCTACGCGGTGTTGGGAACGTCGCGGGCGCTCAGTGTCAGCACGACCACCACGATCGCGATCCTCGTGGGCGCCGAGCTGCGGGAATTGCTGCCGGGCGGCGGCCCGGCGGAGCTGGTCACCGCGGCGGCGGCGCTGGCGCTGCTGGTGGGCGTCATGCTGGTCGTGGCCGGCGTGCTGCGATTCGGCTTCGTGGCAAACTTCATCTCCGAGCCCGTGCTCATCGGGTTCAAGGCCGCGATCGCGCTCGTCATCACCGTCGATCAGATCCCCAAGCTGCTCGGGTTTCACATCACCAAGGCAGGCTTCTTCCGCGACGTCCTCTCGGTCGTCCAGCACGTGCCACAGACCTCATTGGTCACGCTCGCCATGGCGGTCGCGCTGTTCGTGCTGATCTTCGCGCTGGAGCGGTTCGTGCCCCGGGCCCCGGCGCCGCTCGTCGCCATCGCCCTCGCGATCGCTGCATCGAGCCTGTTGGGCCTGACGCAAGCCGGCGTGGAAACGGTTGGCGCTGTCCCGCGTGGGCTCCCGCACTACACCCCGCCGGCGTCGCTGGATCTGTTCGTGAAGCTGTGGCCCGCCGCGGCCGGGATTGCGCTGATGAGTTTTACCGAGACCGTCGCCGCGGCGCGGGCGTTCCGAGGTCGCGGTGAGCCGCCGCTCGTTCCCAATCAGGAGCTCTTCGCCCTTGGGCTCGCGAACGTGGGGGGTGGTCTGTTCAGCGCTATGCCGGCGGGGGGCGGGACGTCACAGACCGCCGTCAACAGCCGGGCCGGCGCGCGCTCCCAGATTGCCGGACTGGTCACGGCCCTGATGGCACTCGCGACGCTGCTCCTGTTGGCACCCGTAATCGCGCTGATGCCGCAGGTGGCCCTCGCCGCGGTCGTAGTCGCCTACTCGGTGGAGCTCGTCAAACCGGCGGACTTCCGGGAGATCCGGCGCACCCGGCGGTCGGAATTCCGCTGGGCAGCCATCGCGGTCCTGGGGGTCCTGCTGCTCGGCACCTTGAAGGGAATCATCGTCGCGGTGATCGCGTCGCTGCTCGAGCTCGCGTACGATGCGTACAACCCGCCGGTCTACGCGGTCGGCCGCAAGCGCGGCACCAGCGTGTTTCGCCCGCTGTCGCCGGAGCACCCGGACGATGAGACGTGGCCGGGCCTGCTGCTCCTGCGGACCGAGGGCCGGGTGTTCTTTGCCAACGCCCAGCGGGTGGGCGACCGGATGTGGCCGCTGATCGATGGCACGCGGCCCCCCCCGTCCGTCGTGGTCATCGACGGCAGCGCCATCATCGACATCGAGTACACGGCGCTCAAGATGCTCACGGAGGGGGAGGAGAAGTTGCGCGACCGTGGGGCCACACTCTGGCTCGCGGGGCTGAACCCGGAGGTGCTCACCATGGTCCGGAAATCCACATTGGGAAACGTGCTCGGCCCCGCGCGACTGTTCGCCAATCTCGATACCGCCGTCGCTGCCTACCTCAAAACTCCTCGGGGACGAACTTGAAGGGGTAGTCGGGCTCCTCGTACCCATCCGGCTTCCCCCGCTTGGGCAACTTCACAGCTTCGCGCGGCACTTTCTTGTAGGGAATCTGGCTGAGCAGATGGGTGATCAAATTGAGGCGCGCCCGCCGCTTGTCGTCGGACTTCACCACGTACCACGGCGCCCATGCGGTGTCGGTCGCCTTGAACATGTCGTCCCGCGCTCGCGAGTAGTCGTACCACTTGCCGTACGATTCGAGATCCATGGGCGAGAGCTTCCAGATCTTGCGCCCGTCGTCGATCCGTGATTCGAGGCGGCGGGTTTGCTCTTCCATGCTCACCTCGAGCCAGTACTTGAGCAGGATGATGCCGGACTCCACGATGATCTTTTCCATGGCCGGCGCCAATTGAAGGAAGCGCTCAACCTCCTCCTCGGTGCAGAACCCCATGACGCGCTCGACGCCGGCGCGGTTATACCAGGAGCGGTCCCAGATCACGATCTCGCCGGCTGCCGGCATGTGGGGCAGGTAGCGCTGGATATACATCTGGCTCTTCTCCCGCTCGGTGGGCGAGGGGAGTGCGATGACCCGGAACACTCGCGGGCTGACGCGCTCGGTGATCGCCTTGATCGTGCCGCCCTTGCCGGCGCCGTCACGCCCTTCGAACACGATACAGATCTTTTTGCCCTTGGCTTTCACCCATTCCTGGACCTTCACGAGCTCGACGTGGAGCTTGGCCAGCTCCCTGTCGTATTCCTTCCCCGTCAGCTTGTTCTTGTCCTCGTGGTTCGAGTCCTTTGCGCGCTTCTTGTCACCCATGGGTTCTGTCCTCATTGCGCTTTCACCGCCGCCTTGGTTGAGTCCCGGCGCTCCGTCTCCTCGACCACCAGCCGGTATGCGATGTAGTACTTGAAAATGTTGGCGACGTAGGTCACGGTCTCGCGCCCGATGCGCTCAGACGCGATCTGTTCCACGTTTCCAAACCAGACGTTGGGGTTGAGTCCGCGCTTCTCGGCTTCGCTCCGCAACTGGCGCACCCGACCCACCCCCGCGTTGTACGCCGCGAAGGTGAACAGCGCCTTGTTCAGGTCATCCATCGGCTCGTTCTCGAAGTACGCATCCCGCACTGAGCGCATGTGCTTGACGCCGGCGTGGATGTTCGGCTCGAGTTGTGTGATGTCGCCGACCTTCAGGAGCTTGCCGGTCTCCGGCATGATTTGCATGATGCCGATGGCACCGACCGGACTCCTGGCGTACTGATGGAGCCGGGACTCCTGGTACCCCTGCGCGGCCATCAGCAGGAAATCCACGTTGTACCGGTTGCTGTACTTCCGAAAGAGCGCCACGACCGCCAGGAACGCCTTGCGCCCTGCCACCGACGTGGCGCTCTTCGCATACTTCGCGTTGACGAGGTAGTCTCGGTTGACCCGATCGCCAAAGGCCGTGCCCAACCCGTACTTCCCCATGAACGTGTTCAGCGCCGCGAGCAGGTGCGGGTTGTTCTTGCGGACCGCGATCGCGAGCGTGCCGCCTGAGTGCAGCGTGATGCTGTCGTGGACGATGAGTTTCCGAAAGATCTTCTTCCAGAAGACGGCGAGATAGTCGTCGACCACGACGGCCGGGATCAGGCCGGCGTTCACCATCTCGAGCAGGTCATCATCCTCCAGGTTCGGCGGGGCCTCCCGAATCACCACCGGCGGCCTGCCCTGGGATTTGAATAGCTCGTTGAGCGCGCGCAGGCTCTGGGCGTAGCCGCCAAATTCGCGCGCGAACACTTCTTTGCCCGACAGGTCCGCGATGGTGCTGATCGCCGGCGCGCCCCCCCTCGCCCCCCCCGCCCCCCCCGGGCCGGTGACCAGGATCTGGTGCACGTTCGTCCGGGTGGGATCGCTGAAGGCGACGTGCTGCTGCAGCTCGGGCGTCACCGGGATTTGGGCCGCGACCAGGTCCACCTTGCCGTCGATGAGCGCCGACAGCAGCATTTCGCGCGGCAGCGGCAGGAAGATGACGTGGATCTTGTTGCTGTTCCCGGTGCGGAAGTGTCGGTTGAGCCGTTCCTCCATGAGCTGGCCGTACTCGTACGCGATGCCGCGTGGCACGCCCTTGTCGACGTAATAGAACGTGCGATTGAACGCCACCCCGATCCGCACGACTCGTCGCTGGACAACCTCGTCGAGGTCGCCGGTAAACGGCCTCAGCACCACCTCGCGCACCGAAGCCGGCAGCTGGGTTTCGAGGTCGGAGGGCGGGAGTGGAGCCTCGGCCTCCTCGACTGGCGGCGCCTGCTGCGCTGGCGGCTTGTCGCCACCGCACGCCGTGAGTGCCACCACGGCGCCAACGAGCAGAACAGCAACGAGTTTGGTCACCTCAGCCTTTGAGGTAGCCTCGAGCGAGCAGCAGCTCGGCATTCAGAATGGCCGCGCCCGCGGCCCCGCGGATGGTGTTGTGGCTCAAAGCAACGAAGCGGTGACCCATCACGGCGTCGGGGGCGAGGCGCCCCACGGTCACGCTCATTCCTCGCCCCGCCTCGCGGTCGAGCCGGGGTTGGGGACGATCGGGTTCGTTGCGTACCACGATCGGTCGCTCCGGGGCGCTGGGCAGCTTGAGCTGCTGGGGCGGACCGGTGAACGTCGCAAACGCCTCGCGCAGCTCCGCCAGATCGGCGGAACTGCGCAGCTTCACGCGCAGGGCCGCGAGGTGCCCGTCCACCACGTTTACACGGTGACATTGCGCGCTCACGCTGAAAGTGGCAGGCGTCACCCGCCCTCCCCCATCGCCCAACGTCCCGAGGATCTTTCTCGTCTCGCGGGCGATCTTTTCCTCTTCTTCGGCGATGAAGGGAATGACGTTGTCGGTGATGTCGAGCGCTGCGACGCCCGGGTAGCCGGCACCGGAAATCGCTTGCAGGGTCGTGGCGACCACGGCTTCCACCCCGAATCGAACCGACAGTGGTGCCAAAGCGAGCGCGATCATCACAGTCGAGCAGTTCGGGTTGGCGACGATGAAGCCGCCCCCTGTCTCTTTGCACGCGTCCAGTAATCCCAGCTGCTCGGAATTGACTTCCGGGATCAGCAACGGCACCGCGTCGTCCATGCGATGGGGCGATGAGTTGGTCAGCACCGGGTAGCCAGCGCGGGCGAAGCGCGTCTCGATCTCTCCCGCGATATCCGACGGCAGGCTCGAGAACACGAGATCACAATCGAGCGGCGGTTCGGGTGCCTGGACCACAAGGTCGGCAACGCCGGCAGGCACGGCGCCCGGGAGCCGCCAGGTGGACGCTGTGGCGTACGGCTTGCCTTGCGACCGATCGGAGGCAGCAACGGCCGTGACTACAAACTGCGGGTGATGCTCGAGCAGTTGGAGAAACCGCTGCCCCACCGTGCCCGTGGCGCCGAGGATCCCTACGCGTATGCGTGCCATCGCCCGCTCCTTGACGCCGCTGTGGCCCGACGTGACTATTGAACATACAGCCGATCAGCTCGTGGTGATTTGCCGCGTATTGCCGCCACGTAAAACAAAGTGCTAAAAAGCGACCGCCCGCGGCGTGACATTGCGCGGGCGTTTCTGTTCTTTCGAGGTGCTAGGGCCACCGATGCGCGCGACGGTAACAGTGCGGGTCCCAGGCTCGACGTCCAATCTGGGCGCCGGATTCGACTGCGTTGGCATCGCGGTGGACCGCTGGCTCCGCGTCACGGCTCGGCTCGCTCCTGGTGCAGCCGGAATGGAGCGGCGGGGAACCCTGCAGGCGCTCGACACGCCACTCGAGCACGATCTGCTGTTTCGCGGCTTCGCCGCCGCCTGTGACCGCGCCGGACAAGAAGTTCCCAAAGACGTTGCTTTCCTCGCGGACTCAGGAATCCCGGTCGCGCGAGGGCTTGGCTCGTCGGCAGCGGCGGTCGTGGCAGGAGCCGTCGCCGCCACGGAGTTGCTCTCTCTCCAGCTCGATCGCGCCGCAATCACGACCCTATGCACCGAGATCGAGGGACACCCCGACAACGTCGCCCCGATGGTGCACGGCGGTGCGACGCTCGCGGTGTCCACCCCCGATGGCCTGGTGGTGTCGCCACTCGTGGTGCACCCGTCCCTGGCCCTGGTGTTCGCGATCCCGGATTTCTCGATCGAAACGAAGCGTGCCCGCGCCGTACTGCCGGCCGCGTTAGCGTATTCCCATGCGGTGCAGGCGGCGGCCAGGAGCGCAGCCCTGGTGCAGGGATTGGCGCAGGGAGACCCGCGGCTGCTCGCGGCGGGCTTGGACGACGTGTTGCACGTGCCGTTTCGACGGTCGCTGGTCGTTGGTTACGACGCGGTGACGTCCGCTGCGCGTTCCGCCGGCGCCTACGGCGCGACGCTGTCCGGCTCCGGACCCACGCTCGTGGCCGTCGCGCCCATCGGCCGCACCGACGCCGTGGCGGTGGCCATGGTTCGCGCCTGGCGCGACTGCGGTATCGTGGCCGAGCCCTTCCATGTCGCTCGACCGGCGGGTGGGTATGAGACGGACTAGGCCCTCCTCCCGGCCCCCGCACATCCACAAGTTCGGTGGTGCGTCGCTCGCCGACGCCGCGAGCATGCGTCATGCGGCGACGATCGTCCTGCAGCAACCCGCGCCCAAGGTGGTGGTGATTTCGGCCATGGCCGGAGTCACCGACGCCCTGCTCGATGTCGCCGGCCGCGCGGCGCAGGGCGATGTGGAGTCGGTGCGCAGCGCTGCGCAAGCGCTACGGACAAAGCACACCGAAACGGCGCGAGCGCTCGTGCGCCGTGGCCCACGTTTGGACGCGCTGGTGCAAATGATCGATTCGGCGATCGCCGAGCTGGAGCAGCTCGCGGGTGGGCTCGGCGTCTTGCGCGAACTCACGCCGCGTACCGTTGATTACATCGTGGCGCGGGGCGAGCGACTCTCGGCCCAACTGTTCAGCGCCGCGCTCAGCGAAGCGGGGTGCCAGGTCGCATACGTCGATGCCACCGAGGTCATCCAGACCGACGGGATGTTCGGCCGCGCCGCCCCGGACCTCGGACGGACCGACCGGAGCGCGCGCCGCGTGCTCGCGCCCCTGCTCGCGCAGGGCACCGTCCCCGTGGTACCAGGATTCCTCGGCGCCACTCCGGAAGGGCAGGTCGCCACGTTGGGACGGGGCGGATCGGATCTCACGGCAACGTTGCTCGCGCGCGCGCTCGGGGCGCAGGAGGTGTCGCTCTGGAAGGATGTGCCGGGCCTGCTCACCGCCGATCCGCGGATCGTCCCCGACGCGCGGGTCGTGCCCCAAGTCCACGTGCGCGAAGCGGCGGAGCTCGCCTACTACGGCGCCAAGGTGCTGCATCCCCGAGCGCTGATCCCGATAATCAAGCGGAAGGTCGCGATTCGGATCCGCCCGTTCGCCGACCCTGCCTCATTGGGAACGGAGATCTCGCAGCGACGCACCCTGGAGCAGTATCCGGTGAAGGCGCTGTCAGCGATCCCGGGGCAGGCGCTGCTCACGGTCGCCGGCAACGGCATGCTCGGTGTCCCCGGCATCGCGGCACGCACGTTCGAAGCGGTGCACCGCGAAGGAATCTCGGTCTCGCTCATCACGCAGGCCTCGTCAGAGCATTCCATCTGCTTCAGCGTGCCTGCCGAGAGCGCGACACGCGCGCGCAAGAGTCTGGAGGAAACCTTTCGCCCCGAATTGGCGCGACAGGAGATCGACAGCGTTGAAGTCCAGACCGGCCTGGCCACGCTTGTGGTGGTCGGGCTGGGCATGGCCGGCACGCCGGGCATCGCGGCGCGCGTGTTCTCGGCCCTGGCGGAGGCGGGGATCAACGTGATTGCCACCGCGCAGGGGTCCTCCGAGCTCAATCTCTCCCTGATGGTGGATGCCAAGGACGCGGCGCGGGCGCAACGCGCCGTCCACGCTGCGTTCCAGCTTTCGAAGATCGGCGGGGGCGCGGTGATGCACCCGGAGCGCAGCGACGTCGTGTTGCTGGGGTTCGGGCAGATCGGCCGGGCGCTCGCGCCCATGATCGCCAAGGTGAAGCGGGACGGCCTTACACTGCGCATCGTCGGAGTGATCGATCGGAGCGGCCTGATATTCGACGCGCGCGGCCTGTCGCCCCGGCGGCTGGCAGCGCTTGGCGCAGCGAAGGCCAAGGGCACTCCCCTCGCCAAAGCCGTTGGCGCCCGCCGCGCGAGCGCCGCCGAGGCGGTCGAGTTCATCGCGCGCCACGCGCTCGCCAACCCGATCCTCGTGGACCTGACTGCCGATGACACCACCAAAACACTCACGAGCGCGCTCAGCGCCGGCATGCACGTCGTCCTCGCCAACAAACGGCCCGTCACCACGCACAAGCGGCACTATGACGCGTTGCGCACGGCAGCGCAGGCGCACGGACGTGGTCTGTTGTTCGAGGCGACCGTTGGCGCCGGTCTGCCGATCATCGACACACACCAGAAGCTGATTGAGTCCGGCGATCGCGTCGCCAAGATCGAGGGGTGTCCCTCGGGCACGCTGGGCTACTTGTTCGGCGAGCTGGGCCGCGGCGCCTCATTCTCGGCGGCGCTGCGCGGCGCGATCGCGAAGGGCTACCCCGAGCCGGATCCGCGCGACGACCTGTCGGGCATGGATGTGGCCCGCAAGGCGTTGATCCTCGGTCGGCTGCTCGGCTTTGCAGGCGAGTTGGAAGACATCGCGGTCGAATCGCTGGTGCCGGCGGGAGCCGAGCGGCTCAGCCTCGAGAACTTCCTCGCCTCGCTCGAGCAGTTCGACGCCGCTTGGGCGCAGCGGGTGGCAGCGGCCCGCGCGCGCGGCGGTGTACTGCGCTACCGCGCGATCGTCACGCCACGCCGCATCCGCGTCGGCCTCGTCGCCGTTCCCGCGTCGAGTCCCATGGCCGCACTCAACGGGACCGACAACCAGTTCATCTTCACCACACAGCGATATCGCAACAACCCGCTGGTGATCACGGGGCCGGGCGCGGGACCGGCCGTGACGGCGGGCGGAATCCTGAACGACGTGCTGAAACTTGCGGGCGGGGGAGGTGGCGGGGGCGGGGCCGCATGAGCAATCCAGTGCAGGTGTGCGCGGCGTGCGGCAACGAGAGCGCTGACACCGATCCGCATCCGCGGTGCGTGCGGTGTCACGGCCTGCTCGAGATCCGTCTTCCGCCCCCGCCGCAGCAAGGCAACGCGCTGCGCGCGCTGTTCGACGCGCGCCTCGCAGTGCGGCGCGGCCCGCTGGCTTCTGGTGTGTGGCGTTTTGCCGAGGTCGTGCTGCCCACCGCCGGCTCACACATCCTCTCGTATCCCGAGGGCAATACGCCCTTGTTGGCGAGCTCGGCCGTGGCCACATGGGTTGGCGCTGGCGAGCTGCTGCTCAAGCACGAAGGCCACAACCCAACGGGCTCGTTCAAGGACCGGGGAATGACCGTCGGCGTGACTCAGGCGCGGCGCATCGGAGCCCGCGCCGTGGCGTGCGCGTCCACCGGCAACACCGCTGCCTCGCTCGCCGCCTATGCCGCGGTCGCGGGACTGCCCGCGCTCGTGCTGGTGCCCAAGGGTCAGATCGCGGCCGGCAAGCTGGCGCAGGCGCTCGCATACGGGGCGCGCACCCTGCTGGTGCGCGGCAACTTCGACGCGTGTCTCGAGCTGGCCGATCAAGCGAGCGAGCGGCTCGGCGTGTATCTGCTCAACTCCGTGAATCCATTCCGGCTCGAGGGCCAGAAGACGATCGTGCTGGAGCTGCTGCAACAGCTCGACTGGGAGCCACCCGATTGGATCGTGCTTCCGGCCGGCAATCTCGGGAATACGGCAGCGTTCGGAAAGGCGCTCGCCGAGGCGCGCGCGTGGGGCTTGATCGATCGCGTGCCCCCCCCCCGGCTCGCGGCCGTGCAGGCCGAAGGGGCCGCGCCGTTCGCGCTCAGCTTCCGCGAGAACTTCAGCCGGCCGCACCGCGTGACACCCCACACCGTCGCCACCGCGATCAACATCGGGAACCCGGTATCCTACCCGCGGGCCGTGCGCGCCATCCGTGACACCAACGGGGTGGTCACGACCGTCAGCGACGACGCGATTCTCGAAGCCAAAGTGGTCGTGGACGGAGCGGGCATCGGGTGCGAGCCCGCGAGCGCGGCAGCGGTGGCCGGGGCGCGCCGCCTGGTTGGCGAAGGCGTGATCCGCGCGGGGGAACGAGTCGTGGCGGTGCTGACGGGTCACCTGCTGAAGGATCCCGAGTCGATCACCCGACCCGATCATCCCAATCAACCCATCGAGATCGACGCGCAACTCGACGCCCTGGAGCGGGTGATGCGCGGCTAAGCGGTGAAGCGGGACGCCATGAGCGGAATCATGTCAGGCTGCTGCCGCTTAGAAAATTGCCCGCCCCGGTGTGAGAACACGCAACACAGACAGCTGATTGAACCGCCGCTTATACTCGGCGATGATCACCACAATCGCAGAGTCCGTCGCAGCTGAGGGTGCGGCGTGAACCACTTCGAGGACGTAGCTAGGCTCGTGACTAATACGCCCATCGGACGCCCGCCACTGACCCTCGGCGGCCCAGAACGTGAATCCGCTAGGGAGCCGAGAACTGACAACTTCTCGAACAAACACCGCCCAGACCGAATCCGTGACACCCAGCGTGTCGCCAATGTTGCGACCGAAATACAAGCGCTCGGTGACGATCGAGTCTGTCGCCGCGGACCGAAGCGCCGGTGCGCAGCCGCAAAGCAGGAAGAGGAGCGCAGCCTTCACATTCACAACGGAATTCTAGCGCACGGCGGTCGAAACCGCGTCCAGCGCCGATCCGTTCCGGAGACAGCAGTCCCGCCATGCGGTGATCCTCGAGCGGAAAGAGTGTAGCTTGGGGCGATCGGCCCTCTTGGCAAGGAGCGCTCATGACGAGAACCCGGATTCCCTGGCACGTCACGGCCGTCCTCGTAGCCGCGACGAGTGCCGTGGTCGGCGTGATCTGGGACATCTCCTGGCACCGGACCATCGGGCGGGACACGTTCTGGACTCCCGCCCACATGGCCATCTACGCCAGCGGCGTGATCGCCGGTCTCACCTGCGGCTGGCTGGTCTTGAAGACCACTTTCGCCGGCAGCGAGGAGGAACGGGCCGCCGGCGTCTCGTTCTGGGGCTTCCGCGGCCCGCTCGGGGCCTGGCTCTGCATCTGGGGCGCGCTCGCGATGATCGTCTCCGCACCGTTCGACAACTGGTGGCACAACGCCTACGGTCTCGACGTCAAAGTGCTCTCGCCGCCGCACGTGATCCTGGCCCTTGGGTTCACCGGGATCCAGCTGGGGGCGATGCTGATGGTCCTCGCGTTGCAGAACCGCGCGGGTGCCGATGCCCGCCGCGCGTACGGCTGGCTGCTGGCCTACGGCTTCGGCATCCTGGTGCTCAACCTGTCCATCATGGGGTTCGAGCAGATCGGCTTCCCCAACGATGGCCACAACGGCCTCTATTACAAGGTGTGCGCGGCGCTGTTTCCACTGCTGCTCATCGCCGGCGCACGAGCGTCGAGCCTGCGCTGGCCCGCTACCACCGCCGCGGCGGTGTACATGCTCGTGACGCTGCTCATGCTGTGGATCCTGCCGCTCTTCCCCGCGACGCCGAAGCTCGCGCCTGTGTACCGGCCGCTGACGAGCATGGTGCCGCCGCCCTTCCCACTGCTCCTGGTGGTCCCGGCAGTGGTGGTGGACGTGGTAATGCGACGGATGGGTACGAACCGGGACTGGCTGCTCGCCGCCCTGGTGGGAGTCGCGTTCCTGGCGGTCCTGTTCGTCACCCAGTGGTTCGCGACCTGGTATCTGATCTCGCCCGGCTCGGAGAACTTCTTCTTCGGGGCGCAGCGCTGGAACTACAACGCTCTCCCGGGCCCCTTCGAGCATCAGTTCTGGAACATCCGGAACGATCCCCTGACGGTAGGGAAGCTGGCCTTCGCGGCGCTACTCGCGACTGCCTCCGCCCGACTCGGCCTGTCGTGGGGCAAGGGCCTGGCGCAGGTCCAGCGGTGAGGGCCCCCCCACTTGGTCGCATGGCCGCGATCGCGGCCCTCGCGCTCGTGTCCTCGGCGCACGTCGGCAGTCCCGACACCTACTTCGAAGGTTTCGCCGGACCGTATCACGTCCGAGTGATCGTCCGGACGCCGGGCGTCGTGCCCGGTCTCGCGCAGATCACCGTCAGGCTCCTGGACGGTACGCGCGCCCAAACGGTGACGGTACTGCCTGTGTTCTGGAACCCCCGCACCGCCGCCCCGCCGCCGGCCGACACGGCCCGCATCGTCTCCGGAGATTCGTCGCTGTATGGCGCGGCCCTGTGGCTGATGACCGGGGGCTCGTACGGCGTGCGGGTGACCGTCACCGGCGCAGCCGGGACCGGCGCGGCACTCGTGCCCGTAATAGCGATCAGAACCCGGCGACTCGAGCTGGAGCGGCCGCTGGCGCTCGGCCTGTCGGCGTTCGGTCTGTTCCTTTTCATCGGCGTGCTCACCATTACTCGCGCGGCCTGGCGCGAGGCGGTGCTCCCGCCCGGCCAGGAGCCCGACGCCCGGCGCCGGCGGTTGAGCTGGGTTGCCACCGGCGTGGGAGGCCTGGTCATGGCGGGCGCCTTGACCGGCGGCCGTTCGTGGTGGAGCGCCGTGGACCGGGACTTCAGCCAACAGATCTATCAGCCGCTTGCCACCACCGCGGCGATCCGGTCGGAGAGCGGTCGCGCGCTGCTGCGGCTCAGCATCGTCGACTCCTTCTGGCGGGCCAACCGCATGTCCCCGCTGATCCCCGACCACGGGCATCTGATGCACCTGTTCCTGATCCGTGATGATCTCGCCGCTTTCGCGCACCTGCACCCGGCGCTGGTCGACTCGAGCGACTTCGACGCGACCCTCCCGCCGCTTCCCGCGGGCCGGTACCGCCTGTACGCCGACATCACGCGGGAGACCGGATTCGCCGAGACGCTGACGGACACCATCGCACTACCGGGGGGGGGACCGGCCGCTCCAGGCGCGCCGTGGCGGCCGAGCAACGCCGATGACGCGGCGTGGACCCAGGCCGGAGACGCGGGGACTCGGGATACCGTGTTGCTCGAAGACGGCTCACGCATGGTCTGGGACCGCGGCGCCGAGCCGCTCGCCGCCGGCCGGGACGCCTCGTTGCGGTTTCGAGTCAACGCTCCGGACGGGCATCCCGCGGCCCTCGAGCCGTACATGGGGATGGCGGGTCACCTGATGCTGACGCGTGACGACGGCAGCGTATTCGTGCACCTGCATCCGCTCGGCACCATTTCCTGGGCGGCCCAGCAGGCCTTCCTGCTCCGCGGGCCGGCCGACACGGTGCGCGGCTCGGTGGGCCGCCGGCTCACCCAGACGGAGATCGCGATGCCGGCCATGACGCTCGCGAGCAACGTCGTGTCCTTCCCCTATGCGTTTCCCACGGCGGGGCGATATCGCCTGTGGGTGGAGGTGAGGCGCTCCGGCCGCACCCTCACCGGCGTTTTCGACGCGGAGGTCCACTGATGCGCCGCGGCAGCACGCTTGTTAGGCGGCTGCATGACCGAGCAGCGCACGTCAAAGGGCCCAGTGAACCAGTCCGAGCAATAGAAAAAGCAACGGAGCCGCTCCTTGAATAACTGCGCCACGTTTCATCTGTGGCGCCGACGCTGCCAACACGATTGCCGCACCAAGCATGGACAGGCAACTCCACGTCACGAGCGTCAACCCCGAAACGGCGTATCCTGCCAGAACCAGCGCGAGCCCCGCGAACACTCCGATGGCCAAGAACAGATTGTAGAAGCCCTGATTGAATGCGAAGAGCTTGGTAGCCTGCGCTTGCTCGGGAAGTTGGCGAAATCGCTCACGCACTTTCGGGGTGGTCCACCAGAGGCTTTCCATGCAGAAGATCAGCACGTGAATAACACCTGCGAGTATCGCCGCCAGCCACGTCACTACGAGCATGGGAGGGCCTCCGCTTCCGTCTCGAACAAGACACTACAACACGTCACCCCACCTTCGGCTTTGGCAAGCTCTGCGCAAGGGACCGGGACCACACGCACCCCGGCGCGGTCTAGACGTTCCGCCGTTTCGGGATAGTGCGACGGATAGATCACCGCCGTTCCGATCCGAAGGGCATTGGCGCCATCGGGTTCCGCTGGCGCCACGGCAACCATACCCATGGATCCGAAGCACTCTGGGCGCACCCAGCGGGCATTGATCAGGAGCAGATGCTCCGCGACCTGCGTGACGGCGCTCTTGAGGTGAAGGCACCCGTTGACCTGAACGGGAATCACCTCGTAGCCCCAGTCGTTGAGGAGCATCTGCAGCTGAGAAATGCCCTCGCGGTTCGTGCGCGAGGATAGACCAACGTAGAGCGTTCGTCCCACTAACAGCACGTCACCTCCATCGAGCGTGCCTGGTGATTGGATGAAGCGGAGCCGTTTGTAGGCGCTCAGGACGGTGCCGATGGACTCGATTTCCCGACGTCGCGTCGGAGACCCTGGTCGCGTGATAACCGCGGCCTCGTCGAGAACGAGCGCCGTATCCTCGACGAAGACTGCGTCCGGCAGCGTGGGCTCCGGCGGCGCGCGGACCACGGTGGCACCGAGCGAGCGGAGCGTCTCCTCATAGAACGCGTGCTCGACCTCCGCCTGTGCGACGTGGATGGGGTCGCGAGGGCGATAGGTCAGCTCGCATTCCACTATCGTGGGGCTTACCGCGCGCGTGACGGCGATGAGCATGTTAGGCCGACGCCGCCCCGCCGGGTCGCGGTGCGCGCCGGAGGATCCACGACGCCGTGAAGAATAGCGTCGGGGACCAACAGACGAGAAACCAGGGCCCACGGGCGAAATGCGCACCACTCGCAATACTCCACCCATAGAAGCCCACCAACCCAATCGTCGCGGCGAGCGCGCCTGCGCCTTCCCGCCACCACGCGAGGAGGAATCCGACCCCAACGAGTCCGGGAAAAAACAGCAGTGCGACGAGTTCGGTTGCTGATGGTGCGCGCGCGGGCTCTGTGGCGCTCAAGACAATGAAGGTCAGCACAGCTGCGCTGGTCAGGCGACCGGCCCAGCGCAGCACTCGAGAGAGGACCGACGCCTCCGTGTACTTCATTCAGGCACCGGAAATAGCAGCTCGTTACCGTCCGGATCGTTGATCTGAGTCGTGTCGTATCCCCACCAGATCGCCTTGGTGGGAACGGAGCGCTCAGCCAGCTCGCGCCGAAAGTCCCCGAGACCATCGGCGGTCAATTCGATGAAAAGGCGCGCCTTGTCTTGGCGCGCGGCGTCCTGACACAGGATGATCTCGCAATCGCTACGGCTAACCTGGCACACCGTGCCCGTGCCATCGCCCGCATGCCAGTTCTTCACGAAGCCGAGCTGGTCCAGATAGAATCTCAAGGACCGGTTCAGATCCGCCACAAACAGCACCGGTCGCGCGTACCACCGGTGACCGCTCGTGCTGCGTGCCCCTTGCTCGGGCATACCGACTCCTGCGCCGCTTAACGAGAAGCGGCTGAGCTGCGCCGCCGTGCTGTGCTGTTCACAAATGCAATTCTACTACGACGGGCGGCGTCAGCTCCAGCGGCTTGTTAGGCCCGGGCTCGGCCTCCCCTTGCATGCGGCCCCCTGTAGTCGTATACTGAACCATATGGTTCAGTATACGCAAGCCCGCCTCGATGACTCGTTCGCCGCGCTCTCGGATGCCACCCGACGCGGCGTTCTGGAGCGGCTCGGACGTTCCGACGCTTCGATCACCGACCTTGCCGAGAAGTTCCACATGACCCTCACGGGCATGAAGAAGCACGTCGACGTCTTGGAGGAGGCCGGGCTCGTCACCACCGAGAAGGTCGGGCGCGTGCGGACCTGCAAGCTCGGCCCGCGCCGATTGGAGGAAGAGACGGCGTGGCTCGAGAGGTACCGCCAGCTCTGGGACGCACGCTTCGACGAGTTGGACAAGGTCGTCGACGAACTCACACAGAAGGAGAAAACCGATGGACGCACTAAGAGAGGGTGAGCCTACCCACATGAAGAACCGTACGACGGTGGAACGGAAGTCGAAGCGTGAGCTCGTCATCACGCGAACCATCAACGGCCCGGCGCGCCTCGTGTTCGAGGCGTGGACCAAGCCCGAGCTGTTCAGGCAGTGGTGGGTGCCGAAGTCGATGGGAATGTCCCTGCTTTCCTGCGAAATGGATGTTCGTGTCGGGGGCCGGTACCGTTTGGAGTTCGCACACGGGGACTCACAGGCGGCGTTCTTCGGCACGTACAAGGAAGTAACACCGCACTCGCGCCTCGTCTGGACCAATGAGGAAAGTGACGAGGGTTCCGTCACGACGGTGACCTTCGCGGAAAAAGGCGGCAAGACGTTGCTGGTCATGCACGAGCTTTATCCCTCGAAGGAAGCTCTCGACGCCGCCGGCACCGGGGCGGCGGATGCGATGGGAGAGACGTTCGAGCAACTGGACGAGCTTCTCGTCACCCTGGGATCAAGTACGGAGACAAAATGACGCAGCCAATCCATCAAACAAACGCTTCCGGGCGGCGTTCAGCAGTGCGGAAGACAGCTTTCCTTTTAATGACGCTCGTTACGACTGCCGTGTCGGCGCAGCAGAAGCCAACGACGGGCTACGCGCCAGTCAATGGACTCAACATGTACTACGAAGTCCACGGCGGCGGCGAACCGGTGGTGTTGCTTCACGGCGCGTTCATGACCATCACCAACAACTGGGCCGGGTGGATCAGCGAGCTCTCCAAAACACGGAAAGTCATTGCCGTCGAAATGCAAGGTCACGGCCGCACGGCGGACATCCCACGAGATATCACCTACGAAAACCTCGCCGACGACGTGGCCGCACTGCTCAATTATCTCAAGATCCCGCGAGCGGACCTTATCGGCTACAGCATGGGCGGAGCCGTGGCGATGCAGATTGCGATCCGCCATCCGGACAAAGTGCGAAGGGCAGTCATCATTTCGTCCACGTTCCGCAGTGACGGCATGGTCGCGGAAGCGCTCGAAGCTCTCGCGACACTCACGGCGGACGCTTTCAAAGGCTCGCCCATTGAAACCGAGTACAAGAAGCTGAGTCCGACTCCGGACGACTTTCCGAAATTCGTTCAGCGCATCGTCGCCACGGCCTCGAAAGGGTACGACTTCGGAGCCGACAGGCTTAAGGCCACCACGACGCCCATGTTTTTCATCCATGGCGATGCTGACGGCGTGCGGCTCGCGCACGTCGCGGAGATGTTTCGCCTAAAGGGTGGCGAGATCCACGGCGACATGAAGCCGCGCTCCGCATCGCGATTGGCCATCTTGCCCAACACCACTCACGTGACATTGATGCAGCGCATGCCCATCATCGTCCCAATGGTGAACGACTTTCTCGACGCAAAGCCGTAGCCATGCTACGGTCCCGTGGCAGAAGTGGTCCCGTCTTTCTGTACAGTCTGAGCCGGGGGAGATAACGCGAGGCGACGGGCGAGTGGCAGCGCGTGCGTGCGATCGATCATCGTTTGGCGCTCAGCAGGCATTGCGGGTCTGACGATCGGATCGAGGAGATCGCCTAGCGCAGCCCACGCGCCCACGCGGCCACTGCCCAGATGATCAGTGCCGGTACCACGAGCCAAAAGCGCAGGCGAGCCAGTAGGTAGCCGGCGAGTGCGATAACAAGGGCGACCGGCCACACGGTGCTGAGGTGGGGCTCCTTGTCCATTACCTCGAGGGCTACTACGAGCAACGACATAAGGAACCGCGATGGTTACGTGCAGTCTAACGAACTGCGCCTAAGCTGCGGCGCCACACTGTCACGTCCACAAACGCAATTCTACTATTGACGACGGGCGCCGGCAGCTTCAGGCGCATGTTAGGCCGCACACCATCACTCGGGGCTGCACCTTTCAGGACCGTCACCATAGTGCGGTGCGCCACCAGCCATGATGTCCATGGATGGCTCGAGCCACCCCTCTTCGCCCTGTGCATTCCTAACCAGCGCCCACTGAGTCTCGTCTGCGCTGCGAATGAGTACAGCGCTTCGGGGTGCAGAGGCATTTATCAAGATCGTGGATGGCCAGAAGATTTGTCCCGTATCCGCGCGACCCCGGAACCACCAGACCAAGTACCCTTCACCCAGATAGTTGAGGAGGTAGAGCGTGTCGGCTCGGCCGAACCGGACCGTGTCTCCCGAGAGCCCTCCGAATGGTGGCACGTACGTGACGGTGTCACGAAAGACCACGATGCCTGGGTCGTTGACGTGAACGTCGCTCCTGAGCGCAGTCACACGCTCGCCCCGCCGCAACGTGAACGCTACCGGTGCATCACGCCGCTTCTCCCGCCTGGCCACGACGGTAGTACAGGCCGACCATGTGCCGAGACTGCATCCCTCACCCGGGCACGCGTCGAGTGCGATCCACGGGGTCGGCGGAGGTGGGTTGCGTGACGGTGCCTGGGCTGTCGCTGCAGAAGGGAATAGAAGAGCGATGGCGACGACGGTGCGCACTGTATCGGGTGTCTCCGGTGTGCGGCCTAACGAAATGCGCTTAAGCTGCGGCGCGCTAAGAAAGACTCATTCCTTAATCTAGGCGCGCCGCTTCAAGCGCTTGTTAGGCGGCAGCCTTTCGAAGGAGCCGCCATGCCCAAATGCTGAGTCCGGCACTCACCAGCACAAGCAGGTCAGTATGGTGAAAATGCCCTCGGGCGATGGGCCCGTAAGCGTGTGCTACCGTAATGGCCGCGAAGAGAATGCCCGTGGTAATCAGATAGGGTTTCATCAAGTGACCTTGGATGTGTGTGACTGCCGCCTAACGAAATGCGCCTAAGCTGCGGCGCGATGCTTTCACGTTCACAAACAGACGGCCTCGACAGACAGAAGGCGCCGACAGCTTCAGGCGCTTGTTAGGCGGCTCACCGCAATCGACAAACCGGGCTAAGGAGTCTCATCCTTGAAGAAAAGGGCCATCGCCTCCGGCGGCCAGTCCATTCCTCGATTGGTGGTCTTGTCGACGCACGCCACGATCATGACGCACCGCGATAGGGCCTTACCAGCCTGATCGACCATGGTGCATTCGATGTGGGCATCAGGGCCACGGAATTCTCTTACGAATGATGTAATCGTGATCCGCTGATCTCCGATTGCCGGCTGGAGAAAGTCGACCTCCATTCTCCTTACCCACGTCATAAAAGGGAGCTTCCCAAGGGTCTTCAAGTCCCATGCGGCATGTTCACGTAGGCCGTCCATCCGATGATCGACGAAGTAGGCAGAATAGGCTGCCGTCCGCAGGTGATTGTATGGATCGAGCTCGGAGAACTTGATTGTGTGCGTGGTTTTGTAGACTACCGGTGTCTTCGGCATTCAACCCTTCGGGAATGGGGAACGTGACGGGGTGAGCCGCCTAACGAAACGCGCCTAAGCTGCGGCGCCACACTTGAACGTTCACAAACAGATGGCCTCCGTAGCAGGACGGCGCCGACAGCTTCACGCGCATGTTAGGCAGAATGCGCCACGGCATGACTCGCCTCGCTGCTCGCGGTGTCCTCGGGCATCGCATAGATCAGGAGCACCAACAGTACCACCGCCACCACATTGACGCCGATCAACACTCCCGCGGTACGCGGAGCAAAGTTGATGTGAAACTGGCTGCCCAGAAACAGAAACCACCCTGGTCCCTCTGAGCTGAGCCAAACTCGCAAGGCAAGGCCCGAGTTGAAGAAATATGAGATGAAGGAGGTGCCGATGACCGGGATTTGGAGAGCCAGATTGACGAACGACACCACTTCCCCCGCAGTGCCTCCGCGCCACAGCAAGGCGCCAGCTGCAAGGCTAAGCACGAACGGCGGAGCGAGCCATGGCAAGATGCTCACAAGTGGCACGTGAGCCTGAGATGCAAGCCTAGGTCCCACGAACGCCGCCATGACGGCGCCCAGCGCACCTCCAGCGAGCTGGATTAGCGCAATGATCCTCAGGGCTCGACTCTCTTGGCGCATTTCTGCCTAACGAAATGCGCTTAAGTTGCGGCGCGTTGCTTTCATTATCACAAACAGACGGCCTCCACAGCAAGACGGCGCCGACAGCTTCAAGCGCTTGTTAGGCTGCAAACCCACCGGATTTGACCTTTGTCATGAACTGACTGGGACTCAGCGCACGCACACCAGCATCCGATAGAGCCGAACTCTTGTTGAGCACTGAATTGTAATCGACGGTAACGAAATCACGCACGCCGGCCGCCTTTGCCTGGAATACGAGACGGGCATCGTTCTCGTCCTTTAGGATACTCCGAAACGTCTTGTAATCAGGATGTTGGACAACTGAACCGTACCACGTGGAACCTGGGGTTGTATCGACCCAAGTTGCGTTCGAGGCCCGAATTGTTCGGAGGGCATTGTACTGATCGAGGTGCGCCTGACGAAACTGCGGCGGCACCTTGTCAATTTCTTCCCGAGCGACGGTCGATGCCCATATCGTGAGCCTACTATCACTCACCATCGCAGCCATCTCGCAGAACGCCGCCGCATCCTCCGGCTTCATGTCGTCGCGCGCCAATCCACTAATGACGCAGGTGTCGACGAGAACCGCTGGCATCGAGGCAGAGGAGTTCGTCATAACTCGTTTTGCAGCCTAACGAATCGCGCCTAAGCTGCGGCGCCTTGCTGTACGGATCACAAACGCAATTCTACCCCCGAGGACGGGCGCCGTCAGCTTCAGGCGCATGTTAGGCGGACGCACCAGGACCTCGAAGAGCGATTGCGAATGCGATGATGGCCATGAGAACCGCCGCTCCAACAGCGATCAACACCCACACCATGCCGAGACCGAGAAGGAACACCCCGAGAGACAAGATTAGGAAAAATCCTGCTCCATAAACCAGTGGGTGACGTGGTCTACGCGGCGTAGGGACCAGTTCGAGGTGCTTGGGCACTGAGCTTAGCGTTCCGCCTAACGAGAATTAGACAGAACTGTCATAATCATTTCGCACCTCACGCTCGCAGCCTAATTGGACGCCTCCGTGCTGCGTAAGAAAAATAGACCGTTCTGCCTAATTTAATTATCCGGCCCGACCACCCGCTACCCGGCTCTGCTAATCACCCACCGCGCGGCCGCCCGCTGCATCAGTGCCTGCCCATGCCACGCGCACAACACCGGCACATCGCCCGGGATCTGCGCCACGAGGCGTGGATGCGCGAACAAAATGACCAGCGATGCCTGCGGCACCAGACGCTCGAGCTGCGCCAGCGACCGCGCCCCCAGATCCGCCCGCCCCTTCCAGGACCTCGGCTCCGCGTACACCAGCACGACGTGGCGGGTCCCCGGCTCGGGGTAGCGGGGGACGCTGACACCTCGGCCCAGCAGCTCCCGCGCAAACACGTCGCGCGGCGGGATCGAGTACGGACCACCGACATCGTCATCGACGATCGTGACGCTCAGCGCTTTGCCAAGCTGCCGTGCGTCGCCGCGCAGTAGATGCACCGCCCGATCCGCCACTTGATCCGCGAACCGCTGGTGATCGGCCAGCTGCGTGTCGTCCACCCCTCCCCCGTCCCTCGTCCCCCACTCCCCGACGGTTTGCTCATATCTCGCCATAGCCTGCGCCGCCCGATCCGCCGGTACACCGTCCAGCGACTTCACGACGCCGGCCCAGTCCGTCGGGTAAAGGAGCATGTCGCAGCCGGCGGCAATCGCCGCCGCCGCGGCGCTCCCCTCCGGCGCCACCGCCGTTGCGCCGCCCATAATGAACGCGTCCGTCACGATGAGGCCACGAAATCCGATCGCGTCGCGCAAGTGTCCAAGGATCAATGGTGAAAACGTCGCGGCGGCTCCGCTCGCGTCCCATTGTGGATAGGAGACGAATGCAGGCATGACACTGGCGACGCGCGCCTCCACGGCGGCCTTGAATGGCACGACATCGGCTTGCCGCACCTCGTCGCCCAAAGCCTCGACGATGGGAAGGCCTTCGTGCGAATCCGTCGTCGTGCGACCATGACCGGGGTAATGTTTGGCGCACGCCATCACGCCCTGCTCCTGACATCCCTTGATCCATACGGCCGCGTGCGAGCCCACCACCGGCGGGTCGGCGCCGAACGAGCGGGTCTGCACGATCGGGTTCTTCGGCTCGACGTCGAGATCGCACACCGGCGCAAACACCCAATTGATGCCGGCCGCCAGCGCTTCGATGCCGGTGATCCGGCCGCACTGGTAGGTGGCATCGAGATCGTTCAGGTAGCCGAGCGCCGCGGGCGGAGGCAGCTCGGTCAGTCCGCGCACCTGCTGGCCGGGGCCGCGCTCAAAATCGGATCCAAGGAGGAGCGGACGTCGCGCGCGATCGCGTATCGCGCGCGTGAGCGTCGCGACGGCGGCGCGCGTGCCGCCAAACAGAATGAATCCGCCGACGCCGGCGGTTATCGCTGTGTCAATTTTGGATTGTTCAGACCGGAATGACCCGCGCCGCCAGCGCAGCGCCGGACAGACGAGGCGCGCGCGAGGGATCATGACAGCGGCGTGATTCGCTCGTCGGTGAAGCTTGTCGTTGACCCGGTCAGATCGTACCGCACTCGCAGCGGGACGTGAGCCTCGGTATCAATCCACATGGTGGCAGGGGCGCCGGGAACCGCGACGCCCACCACCCACACGTCGCGGCGTCCGAGATGCGAGAACGCGACCGTCGCACGCTCGCGTACCGTCACGCGCATCACGACCCGCCCGCCACGCTCATAGATGAAGAACGGCACGTCCGCGCTGAATCCCGCACGCAAGGGCAACGCTGCAACGACGAGCTCGATCACGTTCGAATCGAAGATGGGCCCACCCAGGTCCTGGTGCACCGCGACGACGGAATCGCCCGTAGTGGCCCGCAACGCCACCGTGCCCTCCGCATTGGTCCCCGTGAAGGAAAAGCGCATCGTGCGGGTCGGCTGATGCGACTGATGGGCCACCGCCCGCAACGTGTGGACGTCCGCGAGCGCCGTGTCCACAATCTCACCGCCGCGTCCCGGAAAGCGCTGCACAACCTCCAACAGGGTTGGACCACCGCTCGGCGCGATCACGGACATGACGACGGTACGCGTGCCGGAGCTGCTATCCTGACTCCCGCGCGAGATCGAGCGCTGGTATACGATCGTGTCCGGATGCGTCGGCGCGTTGAGTTGGACGGCGAGTCCGGGAACAACAGCGCGTTCGGCACGCGGAGCACAGGCACCACTCCCCATGACGGTCACCGAGAGCAGCGTTGCAGCCCGAACGCAGCGATTGAGGCGCATCATGCCGGCGTAATATGCCCCAGCACGCGGGGGCCGCGCGCGCCGGTTGCGGCTGGTAAATTCCCCGGCTTGCCGCTCACCGTTTGCAGCCCCAGAAACGCGAACGCCACCGCTTCCTTCGCTTCGCCGTTGAAAAACACCCGATCGAACAGCACGACGGGGCGCGGCTGCACCTTAGCAGCGAGTCGCTCGACCAGAGCCGGATTCTTGGCGCCGCCACCGGAGATCACAATCTCCGCGACGTCTTTCCCCGTCCCCCCTCCCCCCTCCCCTTTCCCCCACTTTTCAATAGCCCGACCAATCGTTTCAGCCGTGAGCGCGGTGGCGGTCGCGACGGCGTCGTTGTCCGAGCCACCGGCCTGCTTCACGCGCGCGAGCAGCTTGTCCGCATACTCGATCCCGAATCGCTCGCGCCCCGTGCTCTTGGGGGGTGGTTGACCGAAGTAAGGATCGGTGAGCAGCTCCTCGAGCAGCTTCGTCACGGGCCGGCCGTGCCGCGCGCGCTCGCCGTTCTCGTCGAACGGCGCATCGGGGTCGACCCGCCGCGTGATCGCGTCGATCACCGCCACGCCCGGTCCCGTGTCGAACGCGAACGCCCCCGCCGTGACCCCGCGCCGCGGCACCCACGTCACGTTCGCCATCCCGCCGATGTTGAGCAGCCAGCGGCCGTGCTGCTCGTGGCCGAACAACATCACGTCGGCGAGCGGCACGAGCGGCGCCCCCTGCCCTCCCGCCGCCACGTCGCGCGCGCGGAAATCGCTCACCACCCGCACGCCCACCCGCTCGGCCAGCACCGCCGCGTCGCCGAGCTGGAATGTCGCGCGGCCGGGCTCATGCCAGATCGTCTGGCCGTGGGAGGCGATGAAACTCAGGTCCTTGGGCGAGACGCGCGCCTGCGCGAGCAGCGCGAGCACCGCGCCCGCGAAGCGCTCGCCGAGCGCCACATGCAGGAACGCGACGTCCTTCGGCGTGCCACGCGCCATCGCGTCGATGATCGATCCACGCTCGGCGGCACTGTAGGGCTCTTGCCGAAACGCGACCAGCTGCACGCCATCATTGTCGCCGAGGCGCACGAGCGCCGTCGAAATCCCATCGAGCGAGGTGCCCGACATCACGCCGACGGCCAAGGTCATCGCTGCACCGGCGGTGGATCACCGGCCACCGGGCGCACGAAGCCGCCCGCGTCAGCCAGCAGGCGCCTGGCCTCGGCCGCCGACACGCCGCGCCGCGCCATCACGATCGCAAGCTTCACACTGCCCTCGGCGCCCTGGATGGCCTTGCGCGCTGCTTCGCGACTCACGCCGGTGCATTCCATCACAATGCGCTCGCCGCGGTCTTTCAGCTTGTTGCTGAGCGCGACGAGGTCCACCATGAGATTGCCGTAGACCTTCCCCAACCGGATCATGGCGCCGGTGGTGACTGTGTTGAGCACCAGCTTTGTCGCGGTACCGGCCTTGAGGCGGGTCGATCCCGTGAGCGCTTCGGGACCCACGATCGGGTTGATGACGACGTCGCACGTTTCGCTGAGAACTTTGGGCGGGGTCGAACAGGTAAACAGGATGGTGCGGGCGCCGATGGTCTGCGCCTTTCCCAGCGCGCCGCGCACATACGGCGTCGTGCCGCTCGCTGCGATGCCGATGACGACGTCGCTTTTCGTTACGCCGGCCGTATCGATCGCCGCCATCCCGGCATTCACGTCGTCCTCGGCGCCCTCGACGCTCTTGACGAGCGCGCCATACCCGCCCGCAATCACGCCGGTCACCAGGGTCGGAGGCACGCCGAACGTGGGCGGGCATTCGGCGGCGTCGAGCACGCCGAGCCGCCCCGACGTCCCGGCTCCGACGTAGAAGAGGCGGCCCCCACTCTGAAACGCTGCGACGACCAGGTCAATGGCGCGGGCGATCTGGTCGCGCTCGCCCCGTACCGTTGCCGCTACGCTCGCGTCCTCCGCATTCATGAGGTCCACGATCTCGAGACTCGAGGCGGTATCGATGCGCTGCGTGCGCGGATTGCGCTGTTCCGTCGCCCTCGGGTCGGAAAAATCGTGGTTTGTCATGGCAAGGAAATAGACGCAAGATTACCGAATGCGAAAGCTCTCGGCGGTCCTTTTCCTGCTGGCAGTGGCCTGCGCCAGCCCTGCCCCTGTCGAAGCCCCCAGGCCGGTCGTTCGCGGCAAACCGGTCATCCCCGCGACCTGGACGCTCAAATCGCGGCCCGTGACCGCGCCGCACGCGATGGTCGTGACGGCGCATCCGCTCGCCACTCAGGCCGGCGTCGAGATTCTGAAACAGGGCGGCAACGCCATCGACGCCGCCGTCGCCGTCGGCTTCGCGCTCGAGGTCGTCCTGCCCGATGCCGGAAACATCGGCGGCGGTGGCTTCATCGTGCACCGCACCGCGGCGGGTGACGTGACGGCGCTCGACTATCGCGAAGCCGCGCCGACAGGCGCGTCCCGCAACATGTATGTCGACTCGGCCGGGAACGTGACGGAAAAGAGTCTGGTGGGACATCTCGCGGCCGGCGTTCCGGGCAGCGTCGCGGGCATGTACGAGGCATGGAAGCGCTATGGTAGCCTCCCCTGGGCCACCGTGATCGCACCAGCGATCCGGCTCGCGCAGGGCCACGTCATCGATACCGCCCGGAGCCGCGACATCTATTACGAGCGGGAAATGCTCGCTCGCTTTCCGGCAAGCCGCGCGCAGTTCCTCGTCAACGACAGTGCTCCCACACCAGGCACCATGTGGAAACAGCCCGACCTGGCGCGGACCCTCCAGCTCATCAGCGACTCGGGACCAAGCGTGTTCTATCGCGGCCAGATCGCCGATTTGATCGTGGCGGAGATGCAGCGTGGTGAGGGGGGGGGGCTCATTACAAAGGAAGACCTGCGGCGCTACGAAGCGAAGTGGCGCAAACCTGTCCAACTCACCTACCGCGGCTACACCATCTACTCGATGCCGCCGCCATCGTCAGGCGGCGTGACGATGGGGGAGCTGCTCAACATTCTGGAGGGGTACGACACACTTCCAGCCTTCGGCACGCCGGAATACGTACATCTCGTCACGGAGGCGATGCGCCGGGCGTTCATCGACCGGAATCGCTATCTCGGCGATCCCGACTTCGTGGACATGCCGCTCGACCGGCTGCTCTCGAAATCGTACGCGGCGACCTTACGGGCGCAGATCGACCCGAAGCGCGCCACGCCGACCCCGCCGCAAAGCACGAGCGGCGGCGAGCCGATGGAGACGACCCATTACTCGATCGTGGACGCCAATGGCGACGCAGTGGCGGTCACCACGACCTTGAACGGCGGGTTCGGCAGCGGCGTCACGGTCACGGGCGCGGGATTCCTACTCAATAACGAGATGGACGATTTCACCTCGGCGCCGGGGAAACCCAACATGTTCGGGCTCATCCAGGGTGAGGCGAACGCGATCGCCCCTCACAAGCGTATGCTGTCGGCGATGACGCCGTCCATCGTCCTCGACCCGAGCGGCGAGCTCTACATGATCCTCGGCACTCCCGGCGGCCCGACGATCATCACCACGGTGTCTCAGGTAATTCTCAACGTGGTGGATCAGAAGATGTCGTTGGCGGACGCCGTGGCCGCGCCCCGCTTTCATCATCAGGCGTTGCCCGACGTCATCCGGTCCGAACGGGGCGGCCTGAGTGACGCCACGATCCAGGCGCTGGAGGCGATGGGACATCAGGTCGACCGGCGCGGTGGGAGCGGCACCGTCGCGGCTATACAAAAAACCGCCGGCGGATGGGTGGGTGTTATCGACCCACGGTCCGCCGGCGGTGCCCTAGGCTACTGACTGCGCACTAGCCGAGGACCCGGTATCACTCGCAGGTTTCGGTTCGTTGGGATGCAGTGCTCACCCTTTGGAATGAGATTGGGAGACCGCATGCGCCTGCGTACGCAAGCCGCCCCCGTGGATGTGTGCGTCGTCGGCTCGGGAGCGGGGGGAGGGATGGCCGCTTACGCGCTCACGCGCGCCGGCCTCAACGTCACGGTACTCGAGGCCGGAGGCCCGTGGGACAACGCGAAGGACTCCGCCATGTTCACGTGGCCGTACGACTCGCCCCGCCGCGGTGCGTCGACGCGCGCCAAGCCGTTCGGGGAGTTCGACGGCTGCATCGGTGGATGGGAGCTGCCCGGCGAACCGTACACCGTTGCACAAGGCGACAAGTTCCGCTGGTGGCGCGCCCGTATGGTCGGCGGGAGAACGAACCACTGGGGCCGCATCTCGCTGCGGTTCGGGCCCCGCGACTTCAAGAACAAGACGAACGACGGCCTGGGCGATGACTGGCCGATCACCTACGACGATGTGCGACCGTATTACGAGAAGCTCGAGCAGCTCGTCGGGGTGTTCGGCAGCAAGGAGAACCTGCCCAACGCGCCCGACAGCATTTTCTTGCCGGCGCCCAAGCCCCGCTGTTACGAGCTCCTGGTTCAACAGGCGGCACGGCGCCTCAACGTCACCTGCATCCCGTCGCGCCTGTCGATCCTGACCCGACCTTTGAACGGTCGCGCCGCCTGTCATTACTGCGGCCAATGCGGGCGCGGGTGCAAGACGAATGCGAACTTCTCCTCCACCAACGTGCTGATCGATCCGGCGCTCAAGATCGGCAAACTGACCCTCGTGACCAACGCGATGGCGCGCGAGGTGACGGTCGACAAGAGCGGCAAAGCGAGCGGCGTCACCTACATCAACACAACCGACGGCAGCGAGCACCACGTCGATGCGCGCGTGGTTGTCGTCGCGGCGAGCGCCTGCGAAACGTCCCGCTTGCTGCTCAACTCGAAGTCCGCGCTGTTCCCGAATGGCCTCGCGAACGGCAGCGGCACCGTCGGCAAATACCTCACCGACACGACCGGCACCGACGTCGCCGGCTTCATTCCCAAGATGATGGATCACGTCCCCCACAATCACGACGGCGTGGGGGGCATGCACGTGTACATGCCGTGGTGGCTCGACAACAAGAAGCTCGACTTCCCGCGCGGGTATCACATCGAGGTGTGGGGCGGCGCGGGCCTGCCCGAGTACGGATTCATGGGCGGCATCGAGCGGCTGCCCCCGGGCGGCGGCTACGGCACGCAGCTGAAGCAGGACTATCGCCGCTTTTACGGCGCCTATGTCGGCTTCTCGGGCCGCGGCGAGATGATCCCGAATGAGGGCAGCTACTGCGAGATCGATCCGAACGTCGTGGACAGATGGGGCATTCCCGTGCTCCGCTTCCATTGGAAGTGGACCGACCACGAGTATCTGCAGGTGAAGCACATGCAGGAGACGTTCCGCGCGATCATCACGGAGATGGGCGGCTATCCCGCGTCGCCGATGCCGTCGAAGGAGGACGGCTACGGCATCGCCGCGGGCGGCGTCATCATTCACGAGCTGGGTGGCGCGCGCATGGGCGCCGACCCCAAGACCTCGGTGGTGAACGGCAACTGTCAGGCACACGAGGTCAAGAACCTGTTCGTGACGGACGGCGGACCCTTCGTGTCGCAAGCGGATAAGAACCCAACCTGGACGATTCTCGCGCTCTCATGGCGCACCAGCGATTACATCGCGGATCAGCTCAAGAAGAGGGCTCTATGAAAAAGCGGGCAGGCGGGCAGGCGGGCGGGCGGACGGACATGTCGCGTCGCGAGGTGATCGGATTGGTGGGCCTTACCGCACTCACGACCGCATTCAAGTGGACGCCGCATGACGTAGCCCATGCGGGAAAGCTGGTGCGGGAGGCTGTCAAAGCGCAGACGCCCTATGCGCCGGCGTTCTTCACGGCGCACGAATGGGAAACGGTGCGGCTGCTGGCCGATCTCGTCATCCCCAAAGACGAGCGCTCCGGCAGCGCGACGGACGCTGGCGTACCCGAGTTCATGGACTTCATGATGAACGACCGGCCCGACGGGCAAATCCCGATGCGAGGCGGGCTCGCGTGGCTGGACGCGGAGTGCTTCGATCGCACCGGCAAGACATTCGTCGGCTCGACCGACGCCGAGCGGGGGGCGGTGCTCGAGGACATCGCCTGGCCTAAGAAGGCGCGGCCCGAGATGAGTCAGGGTGTCGCCTTCTTCAACATGTTCCGCGACCTGACGGCGTCGGGGTTCTGGTCCAGCAAAATCGGCATCGCCGATCTCGATTATCAGGGCAACACGTTTGTCGCGGAATGGAAGGGCTGCCCGGAGCCGGCCCTGCGTAAACTCGGCGTCCAATACGAGGATTGAGTGGCCAAGCGCTTGGGGATCGGGATGGTGGGAAGTGGGTTCAATGCCAAGTTCCACCTGCTTGGCTTCGTCGGCGTGCGTGACGCGGACGTCCTCGGCGTCTGGAGTCCGAACGCGAAGAACGCCGCCGCAACGGCCGGCGTGGCGCAGAAACTCCGCGTCGGCGACGCGAAGCCCTACCCCTCGATCGCCGCCATGGTCGAAGATCCGGCGATCGACGCGATCTGGCTGTCGGGGCCGAACCATGCGCGCATCGAGAATGTCGAGGAAATGGTCAGCGCGATCGAGCGCGGCAAGGGGACGCTGAAGGGAGTCGCGTGCGAAAAGCCGCTCGCGCGCAATGTGAAAGAGGCCAAGCGCGTCGTCGAGCTGGTGAAGAAGGTCGGCCTGGCCCACGGCTATCTCGAGAACCAGCTGTTTGCGCCGCAGGTCGAAGCGGGCCGCAACCTGCTCTGGGCTCGCGGCGCGAAGCTAACCGGCCGGCCCTACCTGGCCCGCGCCGCCGAGGAGCACAGCGGCCCGCACGCGCCGTGGTTCTGGCAAGGCAAGCTCCAGGGCGGCGGCGTGCTCAACGACATGATGTGCCACTCGTCCCTGCTGGTGCAGCACCTCCTCACCGATCCGACCAAGCCGAGGGACTCGGTGAAGCCGAGCCGCATTACCGGCCACATTGCGAGCCTCAAGTGGACGCGTCCCAAATACAGCAAGAAGCTGGCGGAGACGATGGGTAAGGACGTGAATTACGACAAGTCGCCCTCGGAAGACTTCGCGAGCGTGATGATCGAATTCGAAACGGACGACGGCCACCGCGTCCTCGGCGAGGCGAGCACGTCGTGGAGCTTCGTCGGCGCCGGCCTCAGGCTCTCGGCCGAGCTGCTCGGGCCCGAGTACTCACTGGCGTGGAATTCATTGGACTCGGGGCTGAAGCTCTTTTTCAGCCGTGAAGTCCAGGGCAAGTCCGGTGAAGACCTCGTCGAAAAGCAGAATGCCGAGATGGGCCAGATGCCGGTCGTCGCCAACGAGGCATCGGCGTACGGCTACGAGGCAGAGGATCGCCACTTCGTCAACGTGTTCCTCGGCAGGGAGAAACCCTCCCTCACGTTCGACGACGGCTTGCAGGTCGTGAAGGTGCTGATGACCGCCTACATGAGCGCCGAGCAGGGCCGCACGCTCGACTTCCCGCCGAAGGATGTCGAGACGTTCGTGCCGGCCGTGGCGCAGGGGACGTGGAAACCGTGATCGGGACGCTAGCTTTGTTGCTCATGGCACAGGGACAGCAGTGGCCTCAGCACTCGATGGATCGTCCGCGACCACCGGTCGTGGATCCCGGTCCCGAGCGGCCATCCGCTCCGCCCCCGAAAGACGCGCTCGTGCTGTTCGACGGCTCGAATCTGTCGCAGTGGCGTGCGGCTGACAGCGCTGCGGCGAAGTGGACCGTGACTGGCGGCTTTGTCGAGGTGAAGCCGGGGACGGGCACGATGGTTTCGGCCCGCCCGTTCGGCGATGTCCAGCTGCACATCGAGTGGGCCACGCCCGCGGTCGTGAAGGGCGAAGGACAGGAGCGCGGCAACAGCGGCATCTTTTTGATGGGTATGTACGAGCTTCAGGTGCTCGACTCCTACCAGAACGACACGTACCCCGATGGCCAGGCCGGCGCCATCTACGGCGAGAATCCACCGCTCGTCAATGCGACGCGGCCGCCGGGGCAGTGGCAGGAGTACGACGTCGTCTTCCGGCGGCCGCATTTCAAGGCCGACGGCTCACTGGAAAAGCCGGCACGCATGACGGTGTTTCTGAATGGGGTGCTGATTCAGGATAGTTTTGAGCTGGTGGGACCGACGGCGAACAAGGCGCGGCCGCCGTATCGGGCGCACGCGGATAAGTTGCCGCTGACGCTACAGGACCACGGCAACCCGGTCAGGTATAGAAATATTTGGTTGCGGGAGTTGGAATAAGAAAACCGTTGTAAGTAGACGGTTTGCTGGTCGATTTGTCCTTGTGAGGCTCAACGAAACTCGGTATCCGCACTGGCCTCATCACCGGTGTCCTGCTGCTGGCCGCCGTCGTTGCCGTCGGGGTCCACTTCGGAAAGCCCGAGGAGTACGCCAGGCTCCTGAAGCAGGCCAAGCCCGCGTGGCTGGTGGTTGCCGCGCTCCTTCAAGTGGCCACATACGTCTGCGCCGGTGGCGTCTGGCAGCGTGCCTTGGCCAGGCAGGGTCATCCGTGTTCCCTGCTCGACATGGTGCGGCTGGGCGTCGTGAAGCTGTTCATGGACCAGGCCGTGCCGTCGGCCGGGATCTCCGGCAACGTGCTGGTGGCGCGGGCGCTCCGTCATCGCGGTCTGTCGCATCAGAGCGCGGTGGCAACGGTGCTGGCCGGACTGGTCTCCTTCTACATCGCTTGCGCACTCGCGGTGGCAGGCTCGCTCGTCATCCTGTGGCGCACCGGCCACGTGAGCCATTCCATCAAGACGCTCGTCACCATTTTCGCGGTTTTGGTGGGGCTGCTCTTAACCGCGATCCTGTGGGTGACGCGCGGCAATCGAAAGCGGGTGCCGCGCTGGCTCCGCGAGATCAAGCCGGTGAAGAAATTATTGTCGGGCGTGGGAGATCACCCGCCTCGAGGGCTCCACGATCCGGCCTTCTTCATCGAAGCCACGGCACTCCAACTCATGCTCATCGCGCTGGATGCCGCTACCCTGTGGGCGGTGTTGGAATCCCTCGGCACGACCGCGCCGATCGCGGGCGTATTTGCCACCTTCACGATCGCGTGGGTGGTGGCGATGATCTCGCCATTGCCGGGCGGGTTGGGAACGTTTGAAGGGACGGCGATCGCGCTGCTGCGGGCGTTTCATGTGCCGCTCGAAGCGGCTGTCGCGGGCACCGTCTTGCTACGCGGCCTCACGTTTATACTGCCCCTTATTCCCGGTTTCTGGCTGGCTCACGCTGAGGCTGTCCGGTAGACAGCACACCGTTCCAGGAAGGCGCCGCGACGACTAGCGAACGGTTTGCTGGTCGCCTTGAGCCGGTGCTTTGAAGAAGGCCGCGAAGAATAGCAGCACAGCTGCCGCGAAAGCCGCCGGCAGTATCCAAAACTGCTGCCACTGATCCAGCGTCAGCGCCGTCGCGCCACCGAGGAAACGGTTGTAGACGCGACCCGCAATCTGGGCGCCGATCAACATGCCCACACCATACGTCACGAGCACCAGGAAGCCCTGCGCCTGCCCACGCACCGCGGGCGTCGACTTCTTGTCGACGTAGATCTGGCCCGTGACAAAGAAGAAGTCGTAGCAGGGGCCGTGGAGCAGAATCCCCAGCGCGATGAGCCAGAAGATGGCGTGGGGAGCCGCGATCGCGAACAGCGCGTAGCGCAGGACCCACGCCCCCATGCCGATCATCAGCATCTTCTTCACGCCGAGCCGCAGGAACATCAGCGGCATGAGCAGCATGAAGATCGTCTCGGACATCTGGCCGAGCGTCTGCGTCGCGGCGATGCGTGTCACGCCCGCCGCCCCGAGGTACAGCTGGGTGAAGTTGTAATAGACGGCGAGCGGGATGCAGAGGAGCAGCGAAGCGGCGATGAAGATGTAGAACGGCCTGTCGCCGATCTGAGCGAAGGCGTCGAGTCCCGCGATGCTGCGCAGCGAGACGCGCTGCCCCCTCCCTGGAGGCGGTGTGTGCGGCAGCGTGAATGCGTAGAGCCCGAGCAGGACGCTCGCGGTCGCCGACGAGTAGACCGGCCACGCCGTTTGCTCCGCCACTGTGCCGAGCACCGGACCGAGCACGAGGCTGATGAACAGTCCCGCCACGATCCAGCCAATCGTCCCGAACACGCGGATCAGCGGGAACTGCTGCTCCTGCGACTGGATATGATGGAACGCCAGACTGTTGGCGAGGCCGAGCGTGGGCATGTAGCAGAGGTTGTAGACCAGCAGCAGCAGGATGAAGGCGGTCGGCGCGGCGGTGAAGCGCGGCACGAGAAACAGCACGATGCCGCCGAGAATGTGGAGCACGCCGAGCACCTTCTCGGTCGCGAAGTACCGATCGGCGATGAGCCCCAAGAAAAATGGAGCGACGATGGCCGCTATCGGATTCACCGTGTAGGGCCAATAGGTCAGTCGCTCCATGCCGTGATTCGTCATGTACACGGCAATCGTCGTGTACCATGCCCCCCAGATGAAGAACTGGAGGAACATCATCACGGACAGCTTGGTGCGGATCACCGCGTCAGGTTGCCGATACTGCGAGCTCCTTCGTGAGCCGGATGATAATGTGGTGCCCCGTGGGCAGCACGATATCCGAATCCTTCGTCTGCGACGCGACGCCCGCGCCCGCGGCGGCACCGACGACGCCGCCGATGATCGTTCCCTTGCTGTTGCCGCCGATCACGCGGCCGAGGATCGCCCCCGCGGCAGCGCCAGCACCCACTTTCGCCGCATCGCCCGTCGTGACGCCACGGCCTTTGTGCACTGTCTCGATCGAGTCAACCGCAGCATCGATCGGGTACGAATTGCCGTGTACAGTGACGCTCGTAATGGCAACCGTCAAGGTGCCGGGTGTGCGCGGATTGGGGGCCGGTTTCACGGCGGTAATGCTACCGCTGACCGCGGCGCCGGCAGGAATCACGACCTGCCCCTGCGCGTTCCTTACGTCCTCGACGACATGGGCCGTGAAGGTGTCGCCAGTTTTGGCGGTCCGCGAGGAGAGCGTGTCGTTCGCGGCGACGTCGATCTTGGTGCCCACACCCAGGTGCAGCATGGAGGGCCGGGCCGGGGGCGCCGGTGGAGCGGTGTGCGTCGTCGTCGTTTGACTCCGCGTCGACGGAGCCGGCGGATGCGCCTCATGCGCCGGTACGTCGTGCATCTGCCCCGACGACTCGGCGGGAGCGAGCGTCAAGTTGCGCGCGGTCGAATCATTGGACTGGCCGACCTGATCGCTCCGCTGGCACGCAGCTATACCAAACAGGGCGATGACCGTCAGTGTAAGTATCCGGTTCATTAGTGTCCTCTCTGTAACAACGGTTGGCCTCAGGTTCTAAAGCCGGCGCCGCAGAGCGTCCGGCGTGAGGCTTTGCAGGTACCCCGCGAGCACGGTGAAGTTGTCGGTGACGAGCAGGATGCCGAGCACGATCAGCATCCCCCCGGCAATGCGGTCCACCCACACTATGTATGGTCGGAAGCGCTGAAACCAGACCAGGAACCGGTCCAGCGCAAGCGCCGTCACGAGAAATGGCACCGCGAGCCCCGCCGCGTACACCCCCAGCAGGACGATACCGCGCGCCAACCCGGCCTGCGTCGCGGCGAGGGTGAGGATGCCGCCGAGGATTGGCCCGATACATGGAGTCCAGGCCGCGCCGAAGGTGAAGCCCACGACGCCGGAGCCGAAAAACCCTAGTGGCTTATGCGCCAGCTGGATGCGACGCTCGCGCAGCAGAAACTTCGGCTGCAGCACTCCGAGCAAATAGAGTCCGAACAGGATGAGGAGGACGCCGCCGATTCGGCCCAGCCAGTGCTGATAATCGCGCAGCAGATTGCCGACGGCCGATGCCGCGGCGCCGAGCAGAATGAAGACCAGCGTGAAGCCGGCGACGAACCAGAGACCGTGCAGCAGCGCCGTCCCGCGACGTGTCTGCATCTCCTCGACCGACATGCCGGTCAGAAACCCGACGTAGCTCGGGATCAGCGGAAGAACGCACGGCGAGAGGAAGCTCAGGAGACCGGCCGCGAACGCGACCGCAAAAGAGACGTCCGGGCCGGTCACCTAACCACAGAAAGCAACGGCGGACACGACGGTGGTCCAGCGGGCATCGGGACCACATTCTGCGGTTGACGTGACGTTCATCGTGCGCACGATCTCGCCGGACAGCAGCCACTGCTCGCGGCGCTCGTCCCACGCCTTGTCCGCTTCGAACGGCACCCCCAACACGGTTGCCAGCATCGAGGCCGCCAGGTCCTCGGCGTACTCGCCGGAGACGGTCTCGTTCTGGCCGTAGCTGTGGTGCTCGGAGATGTAGCCGTGATGTGAAGAATCGGCCGGCATCGCGACGCCGATCGAGGCCGCAACGAGACGACTCGGCTCATTGGTCGACGACTCCGCGATGACCGCGAAGACGACCTGCCCCGGCTTCAGCATGCTCATCCCTTCCTCGCGGTCCACAAGCTCGCAATGCGGCGGGAAGATCGAGCTGACACGCACGAGATTGAAATTCGCCAGGTGGGCGTCGCGCAACGCCATCTCGAAGCTGGTGAGCTTTTCCTTGTGCCGGCCAACACCCTTGGTCAAAAAGGCCTTGGTCGGGATGAACATGCGTGAGTCGATCAACCGGCCCTACCTCCCTTCGTACCACGCCGTGGCTGCCAACTCGACCGGCGGCTCCGTGTCACCGCCGCGGTCGACCGTCGCCTGCATGACCTGCGCCAACACTGCGGCCGGGCTCAGCGCGACTTCCGCCACCTCGACCTTCCCCTGTCCGCGCTCTTTGCCGCGCGTCACGAGCATGTATTTCGCCGTGTAGACGCGCAACCGGCCCTCCGGTGACGCGCTCCTGCGCGTCACGACCGCCGTGCCCCACTCCTTCCCTTCCCGTTTGATCGGGCGGAAGACGTAAATCGTTTCGATCTCCGCGGGCGGCACCTGCGCCTCGACGGCGGCCGCCAGCTTCGCCCACCCCGGACCCTGGCCCGGGGGCGGCGGGGGGGGCGGTGCTAACGGCTGGAAAGCGCTGGAGTCGGTGATTGCTGCCACCTCTCCACGTAGAAGCGCAGCACGTGCATGAAATCCTGCGCATTGGTTACGGCGCCATACGCCTGGTGCGTGCCGCGGTCGCGGAGCTTCGTGACCACGAACTCGGTCTGATCGACGCAGATCGTCGTGAGCGGCCGGATATCTTCCGTCACGCCGGTATCGATGAATGCAGGCAGCATGTTGCCGACGGCGATCGCGTGGAGCGCGGTCGCGACGAAGACCGCGAACGTGGCAGTCGCCGTGTGCGCTCGCATGGCGTCCTGCGCGGCGAGCGTGTCGGGAATGACGTCGGGCAGCGGGCCGTCATCGCGAATCGATCCGGCCAGCACGTAGGGGATGCGGTGCGTCACCAGCGCGTGCATGATCCCGCTGGTCACGATCCCCTGAGCGACGGCCTTTTCAATCGACCCCGCGTGCCGAATCGCGTTGATCGCCCGCATGTGCAGCCCGTGTCCCCCTTCGACGCTTTCGCCGGAGCTGGACATCCCCAGCGTGGTCCCAAAGATCGCGGCCTCAAGATCGTGCACCGCGACGGCGTTCCCGCCGAAGAGGGTGTTTACATACCCGTTCTCGATGAACCAGATCATGTCTTCGCGCGCGCGGGCGTGCACGAGCGCGGGACCGATCACCCACAGGATCTTGCCGCCGCGTTCTTTCTCTTCGCCGAGCAGCTGCGCCAACACGGTGTAGTCCACCGGACGCTCGCGGGAGACCTCAGCGGCCATGAACCGGAATTCGTTCGGGCTGCGCGTGCCACTCAGGAATCCTTCCACGTGCACGAAGATGCCTTCGCTGCCGTCTTCGGCTGCACCGACCGCGACTTTGTCGCCGCGCCGCACGCGACGTGGCTCGGTGACCACAAGATCTTCGGACCCGGTCTGCACGATCACGCAGTCCATGCGCGGCAGCCGGGGACGTCGCCAGCCCTTCCCCGCGGGCAATTTCACGTAGGTGGGCAGATTAGTGGTCGAAAAAAAACCGTCTGGAAGAACGCCGTCGGCGGGTGCGGATGTGAATCGCGCGTCGGGCGCGCCCGAGAGCGGCGGCCCGGTAAAGTTCGGTGGCCGGTACTGAAAGCGGGGACGGTTCACAGAGCGGTCAAAATACCCGATGAGAAACTCGTTTCACAAGTCTAGAGGACTGAAACCGGATCGCGATCGACCGCCACCGCGCGATGGGCCTTCGCTCGCCATGCGCGCACCACGCGCCCGAGCACGCGCGGCTCGGTCGACTTGGTCAGCACGTGCCAGCGCCACTTCCCTTTGATCCGCATGATCGGGCAGGGCGCCGGGCCCAGTACCACGAGCTGGCCGTCGAGCCGCTCACTCGACGCGCGCCGCAGCCAGGCCGCCACTTTCTCCGCCAGGTCCGCGGTCCGGGCGTGATCCTCGGTGGCGATGATAAAGCGCACCAGGCCGGTTCGAGGTGGGTAAGGCGGGTTGGGCGGTGAGCGCAGGGGCAGCTCCGCCGCCGCAAATTGCGCCACCGAGTGCGCCGCGGCGGCGCGAATCGCGTGGTGGTCGGGCGCCCGCGTCTGGACGAATACGCGACCGCCGCGCGGTCCCCTTCCCGCCCGCCCCGCCACCTGCGCCACGAGCTGGAACGTCCGCTCGGCGGCCCGAAAATCGGGAAAGTGCAGCCCGGTGTCGGCATCCACGACGCCGACCACCGTGACGTTCGGGAAGTCCAGTCCTTTCGCGATCATCTGCGTGCCCAGCAGGATGTCCACGGCACCGGTCGCAACCCGCTCGAGGATCTGATGGTGCGCCCACTTGCTGCTGGTGGTATCGAGGTCCATGCGCGCGATGCGCGCGCGGGGATACCGCAGCCCCAGGAAGTGCTCGAGCTGCTGAGTGCCGAGTCCGCGTAACCGTTGGGTGGCGTGGGCACAAACAGAGCAGGTATCCGGTATTGCCTCTTCGTGCCCGCAGTAGTGGCACCGCATGGTCGGCGGCGTCTGGTGGACGGTTAGTGCGATGGCGCAGTTGGGGCATCCGGGCACGTTGCCGCAGTTGGGGCACTGCACGAACGTGGCGAAGCCGCGGCGGTTGAGCAGCAGAATCACCTGCTCGCGGCGCTCCAGCGCGGCGCTGATCGCGCCATCCAGCGCTTCGCTCCACGCAATCGGTCCGGTCTCCGAAGGGGGGACGCGCGGCGTGCTTCGCAGGTCCACCACATCGACCGCCGGGAGCGGCCGCAACCCGACCCGATCGGGCAGCGCGAACGTCGTCACCTTGCCCTGCGCAGCGAGGTCGAGCGTCTCGAGGGACGGCGTGGCGCTCCCCAGGATCAGCCGTGCCCCTTCGATCTGCGCCCGCATCGCCGCCGCGTCCCGTGCGTGATACCTCGGCGCCGAGCCCTGCTTGTAGCTCGGCTCGTGCTCTTCGTCCACGACAATGGCGCCGAGGCGCTGGACAGGCGCGAACACGGCCGAGCGCGGCCCCACGGCGACGCGCCGCTCGCCGCGGCGCAATGCGCGCCACGCATCGGCGCGCTCACCGTCGGACAGACCGGAATGCAACACCGCGACCTGATCGCCGAAGACGCCGCGCACGCGGGCAACCGTCTGGGGCGTGAGGCCGATCTCGGGCACCAGCAGAATGGCACCGTGACCCGACGCTACGACGGTACGAAGTACGTCGAGGTAGACGAGCGTCTTGCCGGATCCGGTAACGCCATGAAGCAGCACCGGCTGCTCGACCGGCGTGTTCGCGATGCCGGCAACGACACCGCGCTGATCGGCCGTCAGCGTCGGCGGGGGTGGCGAGGTCAGATTTGCAAAGGGATCGCGCATCTCGGGCACCTGCTCAAAGCGCGCAAGTCCCTGCTCGACCAAACCGGTCAAGACGCTCGGCGAGAGCTTCAGCTGCCGGATCAGATGAGAGACCGGAGCCGAGCCGCCCAGTGCCTCGACCGTTTCATACACGGCGCGACGTTTGGGCGCGCGCTTGAAGCGCCGCTCCCGCTCGAGCAGCGAATCGAGCCCGTTGCCGCTGAGCACGAAAAGGCGCTCCGTCGCCGGCGCGGGCCCGGCAGGCCGCGCGACGCTCCACAGCGGTCCGGGGAGAATGGCTCGCAGCGAAAGGCCGAGAGGAGCGCCGTAGTAGTCGGAGATCCAGCGCCCGAGGCTCAGCAAGGCCGGCGACAGCGCAGGCTCAGCATCCGGAGCGGCAACAATCGGTTTGATCGCTACGCCTGCTGGCGGCAGTCGGCTGACGGCCTCCGTCACGACGCCGATGACCTGTCGGCCGCGCAGCGGGACCACCACGCGCGCCCCAGGAACGACCCGCTCCATCAGCGCATCGGGGACTTCGTAGATGTACGAGCGGTTTACGGGAACCGGCAGTACCACCGCGACGAGGCGCGCGTCGCTCATCTGCGTCGAACGCCGAGTCCGGGCTCCGTGGGGAGTGAGATCTGTCCCTGCTCGATAGTCGCGCCGATGAACGGATCGTCGATGGTGAGCGCCGCGCCATCGAGGTCGGCGGCATCCACGAGCGGCGTGAAGTGCGCCGCGGCCGTGATGCCGAGCGACGTCTCGATCATGCAGCCGACCATGACGAGCATGTCGTGGGCGCGCGCAGTAGCAATCATCCGCAGCGCTTCCCGCAGCGAGCCGCATTTGGCGAGCTTGATGTTGATGCCGTCCGCGCGTCCGGCCAACCGCGGAATGTCGCTGGCAATGAGACAGCTTTCGTCCACTACGACGGGCAGGTCGTATTTCGCCGCCGCGCGCCGTACGTCGCCGAGGCCGTCCAGGTCGTCGGGCGGCAGTGGCTGCTCCAGGAATTCGACACCGTATTCCTTCAATACGGGAAGCATCTCCTTGGCGCGCGCGACGTTCCAGCCGGCATTGGCGTCCACGCGAAGCGGCTTGCGGGTCGTCTCGCGAATGGTGCGCAGGATTTCCTCGTCACGATCCGTCCCCAGCTTCACCTTGAGAATCGGGTAGTCCTCGGCCTCGCGCACCTTGGCGCGCATCTTGTCCGGCGAATCGAGCCCGATCGTGAACGAGGTGAGCGGCGCGCGCTTCGGATCGAGACCCCACAAACGCCACAACGGCTGCCCCAATTTTTTCCCGACGAGGTCGTGCAAGGCCGCCGAGAGCGCGGCGCGCGCCGCCCAGTTCTTCGGCAGCGCATGCTCCCAGCGATCCTCTGCTCCCTCCAGATCGAACGGATCGCGCGGCATGTGATTCGCGAGCGTCGCGAACGCGGCGAGAACGGTTTCGAGGCTCTCGCCGTAGAACGACGAGGGGTCGGCTTCGCCCCACCCTTCCTGGCCGTCGTCGTCTACGATGCGCACCCAGGCGCGCCGGTACCCGTTGGTCGAGCCGCGGGCGATGACGAACGGATGACGGGTGGTGATGGTGGCCTGCTCGACGACCAGCTTCAGAGCCATTGACGCTTTTTGAGCCACCAGAGGATGATGCCCGACACGACGGCCATGCTGGCCAGTGCGATGTAAAACCCGTACGGATTGTGAGTCAGCGGCATCTGGCTGAAGTTCATGCCGTAGATCCCGCCGATCACGATCAGCGGCAGCGCGATGGTGGCGACGATCGACAGCTGCTTCATCACCTTGTTCATCCGGTTCGACGTCTGGGAGAGGTAGGTCTCCAGCACTCCCGCTAGCAGGTCGCGCACCGTGTCCATCGACTCCACGATGCGGATCGTGTGGTCGTAGATGTCGCGGTAGTAGAGCTGGGTCTCGGGCCGGATGTAGCCGCAGGGCCGGTTCGTCATGATGTTCAGCACTTCACGCAGCGGGCCGACCTGGCGGCGCATGGAAAACGACGCGCGCTTCGCCTTGAAGATCTCGTGGATCAGCTTCTCGTCGAACTGCTCGAACAAGCGCTCCTCGAGGCCGTCTACCAGGACGTTGAGCTCTTCGACCAGGGGGAAGTACGCGTCCACCGACTGATCGATGATGTTGTGCATCGTCATCTCGACGCCGCGGGCCATGAGCTCGGGGTTGCGCAGCAGCCGCTCGCGCACGGTGCTGCAGCTCTGGGACGGCACGGCGTGGACGGTGACGAGGAAGTTCTTGCCGAGGAAGAAGTAGATGTTCGAGGTGGCGATATCGAACGGCTCGGGTGTGCCTGCGTCGAAGCGAATGACCGCCATCACGACGAAGACGTAGCGGTCGTACTCCTCGAACTTGACGCGCGACCCGGGCGTCAGCGTGTCCTCGATCGCGAGGGGGTGGAACTCGAATACTTTTTCGAGCAGCGCGAGCTGATGCATATTCGTGCTGTCGATGTCCACCCACAGCTCGCCCTCGCCGGCCTGCAGGATTTCGCGAATGCGCGCGGGCGAGACGTCTTGCTCCAACGTCCCATCGGGCCGCCGGTACAGACTGCCCGGCCAGTTTTTGGACGCCTGCGGCTGCCCGGCCGGCGCTGCGGTCGTTACGGTCACGCGTTCAAGATAGCGCGCGCACGAGTGCCACAACACCGGCGGCGAGCAGATCGAGCCGGTAACCACCCTCCAGCACTGCGACGACGGGGCGCGTCCCCATGCGCTCGCGCAGCGCTTCCGTCCAATCGGTGATGTCCTCCGGCTCGAGCGTGAATTCGCCCAATGGGTCGCCCGCCAGTGAATCGAAGCCCGCCGAAATCAGCAGCAGGTCCGGCTGCCACCCTCGGAGCGCGGCATCGACGCCGGCGAGGAAATCGCGCGCGTAGACGGCCCGCGGCAGGCCGCCGGGACGGGGAATGTTGAACACGTTCCCCACGCCGCGCTCGTCTTCCGCTCCCGTTCCCGGATACCAGGGATACTGATGCATCGAGACGAAACGAATGGTGGGATCGCGCTCCACGAGCGCCTGGGTGCCGTTGCCGTGGTGGACGTCCCAGTCCACGATCAGCACGCGCGCCTTGCCGAGCTGCTGCGCGTGCCGGGCGGCGAGCACGACGTTATTGAGGAAGCAGAACCCCATCGCGCGTGAAGCGAGCGCGTGATGACCGGGGGGCCGGGTCACGCCGAACGCCGTGCCCCCCCCCCTGCGCACCGCCTGCTCCACCGCGCTCAGCGCGACGCCGGCCGACGCGAGCACACTCTCCCAGCTGCGCGGCCCGAGGAAGGTGTCGGCGTCGAGCGCGCCGCCACCGCGGGCCGCCATCGCCTCCAGCATGCTGACGTACTCCGGCGGATGCACGCGCTCGATCGCGGACCGATCGGCGGGCTGCGCTTCGCTCCAACTGATTTGCGGGGCGAGCTCGGGGCGTCGCAGCGCCTCGAGGACTGCTTCGAATCGCTGGGGGCGTTCCGGGTGTCCCGCCCCGCCGTAGTGGTGCCGGCAGGCGGGATTCCAGACGACGGCAGTGGACACTTAGGGGCGGCGTTGCGTGTGCAACAGGTCGCGCAGCGATTCCACTTCGCGCTTCATTTCTTTGCGTGCGTCGGCCAGCTCCCGCATCGCGCGCCGGTAGCGGAACCAGCCGATGACCGCGAGCGCCGCGGCAATGGCGCACACCGCCCCCCACACGAGATGACCGATGATCGCGAGCAGGACGGCGTTCAAGAGCAGAAAGCCGACCGCGAAGATCGTGACGGCTCTGGTGAAGGTGTGTGTCGTCACCGGACGGGTTGCCGGCGCGCCGGCAGCACGATGAACGGCGCGTTCGGGACCGCGCCGAGTGCCCGCAGCGTCTGCGACTCATCGAGGACGGCCGCGCCACGGAACTTCACGACGTACTCCTGTGGATCGAGGAGCGGCTGCTTCAGCGCGGCCCGCAGCGCGTCGCGCTTGAGCTGCGCCACCGTCGTCGCGTCATCCACCTGCACGTGGACGGTATCCCATGCTTCGGTCACCATCACGCGCACGGGAAACCGCTCTGTGGCTATGGGAACAGCGCTCACGCGACCTCGACGCCCGACGCAAGCGGCAGCGTGGAGAGGAACCGGTCGAGGGCCTGATCGAAGAAGAGCGTCGATGCCCTGACGCGCGTCACGCCCTTGTCCTTGTCCTCCCAGGCGCTGAGCACCACTTCCTCGCCACCCTGGCCGCGCAGCGTGACGAAGCCGGGACCGCTCTTTTCGAGGAACGCGGCCGCGTTAGGCACGCGCTCGGCAAAGAACTGCTGGGCGCGGGCGAGCACGTCCGCGGGCGGGAGACTCACGGTCGTCGTGTGGATCATGGTTTGGCAGGAAAAGATAACGTCCCGCTGGGCAATGAGCGGGCCTCGCACGCGCGAGGCCCGTTTCTTAGGTTAGTACGTGCCGGCCGCCGCCCTCCTCGCGCTGATAGCCTCGCTCCAAGCGCCGTCCCCTCCTGCGATCGGGAGCGGCCGGGTGGCGGGGACGGCGCGGATCTCCTCCCGGCTGAACACGTCCCGCATGCGGGTGCGCGTGTACCAGGAGCCCGGGGATCTCGGCGCAGCGCCGCCTCCCGTCCCCCGCAATCCGTTCGCCAACGTCGTGCTCTACCTCGAAGAGGCGCCCTCGCTGAGTGAGCCGCAGCCAGCGCCACGAGAAGGGGATGCTCCTACGATGCGGCAACAGGACGAGCGTTTCACGCCGCACGTCCTGGCCGTGACGACGGGCACGTCGATCTCCTTCCCCAACAACGATCCCATTTACCACAACGTCTTCTCGCTCTCGCGTGCTCGAACCTTCGACCTGGGGCGCTACCCGAAGGGGGAATCGAAGTCCTTGCGCTTCGACCACGCGGGGGTGGTTCAGGTCTTCTGTCACATCCACGCGGACATGAGCGGCTATATCCTGGTGCTGCCCAATCGCTACTTCGTGAGGCCGGATTCATCGGGACGGTTCGCCATTGAGGGAATACCGCCGGGGTCGTACGAGCTCGTCGCCTGGCACGAGCGCATCCGGCCGATCGCCACGCCGGTGCACGTCGTCGCGGGGCAAACGACCACACTGGAGCTCTCCATACCGATGACCGAGGCCACCGTACCGTGACGCTGCGCGCGCGGCTGCGCGCCAGCCCGCTGGGCGTCAAGCTGGCCCTGCTCAGCGCGCTCGTGACCGCCGCGGTCGTGGCCGCGACCTTCCCGGCGTTGCGCGCGAGCGCCGAGTCGGATGTGCGCCATGCGTTCGTCGCCGAGCTCGAGGCGAGTCAACGCGGCCTGCAGCAGTTGCAGGATCGCGATCTCCATCTTCTGCTTGCCACGTCGGCCGTCGTATCGACGAGCCCCACTTTGCGGGCGGCGCTGCAGACGGGGCGCGTCGAGACAAACGCCGGGTTACCGGCGCGCCCCGATCTCCTGGCAACGATTCAGCGCGAAGCGGAGCGTCTGTTCGCCGATCTCGACCGCGACCTGCTCGTCGTCACCGATGACAGCGGCAGGGTCCTCGCCGCCGTGGGCCGCGGCGGTCGCGCCGGTGGCGCGCCAGGCAAAGGCGACGTGGTGGCGCTTCCCGCGGTGCAGTATGCGCTCACGGCCGATAGCGCCACGGCCGATTCCGGGTTCGGCGTGCTCCGATCGCGTGACGGCGGCGCGCCCTTTCAGGTGGGGTGCGTCGCGATCCTGCTCGACGGCTATCCCATCGGTGTGCTGATCCTTGGCGAGCGACTCGATCGCGTGCTGCCGCGCTTCACGACCTCACCGGTCACGGAGACCGTGGTGACGATCGGCGACAGCGTCGCCCTGCCGAGCGGCGGCTCGAGCCGCCGCGGTGATCCCGACTTCGTCACCGCGAGCGTGCCCCTTGGCCTCACCGACAACGGCAGACCGGCGACGTTGGAGCTGGCGCGCTCCGTGGCGGCGTCGCTGCGTCCGCTCACGGCGGCGCTGGGACGCTCCTTCGTACTGGCGGGGCTGCTCGCGGTGCTGCTCGTCGCTGCTGGAGCGGTGCTCGTCTCGCGCACCACGCTGCGACCGCTCGCCCGCTTCGTGTCCTTCCTGCGCGCAGGCGTGAGCGGACGCGACGGCGAGGGGCTGTACCCCCGCTTCGAGGATCCGGGCGCATCGCCGCCGGCCGAGATCGGCACGTTGACGGATGCGTACAACCGGCTGATCGAGTCGTTGAGCAAGCAGCACACGGACCTGCGCGAGCAGGTGCAGGAGCGTGAGCGCGCCGAACAGGCGTTGCGCGAGAGTGAGGAACAGCTGCGTCAGTCGCAGAAACTCGAGGCGCTCGGTACGCTCGCCGGCGGAGTCGCCCACGATTTCAACAATCTCCTGACCGTCATCATGGGATTCGCGCAAATCTCGTCACGCAACGCCGCGGGTGACGCGGCGCTGCGCGAGGACCTCGACCAGATCAGCGAGGCGGCCAACCGCGCCTCAGGGCTGGTGAAGCAGCTGCTCGCGTTCAGCCGCAAGCAGGTGCTGCAACCGCAGATCGTCGATTTGAATTACATCGTCTCGGGCATGGAGAAGATGTTGAATCGCCTCATCGGCGAGGACGTCGTGCTGCAAACGCAGCTCGAACCGCGCCTCGCGCGGATCAAGGCCGACCCGGGTCAGCTCGAGCAGGTGCTCATGAACCTCGTCGTGAACGCACGAGACGCCATGCCCACCGGCGGGACCGTCCTGGTTCAGACGCGTAACGTCCGGCTCGATGAACGCTATGAGCGCCGGCCGGACGCCATCGCGGCGGGCCCTGCCGTCATGCTGGCCGTGACCGACACCGGGACCGGGATGGATGACGCGACGCGGCGTCGCATCTTCGAGCCGTTCTTCACTACCAAGCCACAGGGGAAAGGCACGGGCCTCGGCCTTTCGACCGTTTACGGCATTGTCCGTCAGTCGGGCGGCAGCATCACGGTATACAGTCAGCCAGGTGAAGGCTGCACGTTCCGCTGTTATTTTCCACCGGCCGTCGAGCCGAAACATGACACCGCCACGGCAGCGGCCGATGACGACTCGCGGGGTAACGAGACGGTGCTTGTGGCCGAGGACGAAGGGCAGATGCGCGGCCTGCTGCGCCGCTGTCTCACGAGCCGCGGCTATCACGTGCTCGAGGCGACTCACGGACGCGAGGCGCTCGAGGTCGCGGCGCAACATCAGGGGCGCATCGACCTGCTCCTCACCGACGTCGTGATGCCGCACATGTCGGGCAAGGAGCTGGCGCAGCAGCTGCAAGATCAGCGACCGGAGCTGCGCGTGCTCTTCATCTCCGGGTATTCCGACGAGGCGATCGAGCGCCACGGCGTGCTCGCGCCCGGCTCGGTATTCCTCCAGAAGCCCCTGCAGCCGGATGTCCTCGCGCGCACCGTTCGCGAGGTACTGGATGGCACGATGGCCGGCGGCGATGGAAATGGGAACGCATGATGCGGCCGCTGCTCGTGGCACTCGCCTGCTCTGCCCTGATCGGGACCCCGCTGCGGGCTCAAACCGTCGCCGCCGAGTTTCTCTTCGATGGCGAGCTTTGGAAAACCGATTCCGCCTCGCGCTTGCTGTCGCGGAACGGTGGTGAGCTCGCCGCGGAGGGAAGGCTGCGGTCGTGGGTTGTCCTGCGAGCCTCGCCCAAGCTGGACCTTTTGGCGCACGCGATGGTGGAAGGCGGGAACGCAGAGGAAGACTCGCACTTCTACCTGGAGCAGCTGCAAGTCCAGGCTCGCCCCTCGCAGGCGTTCACGATCGAAGCCGGCAAGATTCTGCAGCCCATCGGAGCATTCGGTACACGCCGCTTTTCGAATACGAACCCGCTGATCGGCGAGCCCGACGCCTATCCACCACAGTATCCCTGGGGAGCGGTCGTGCGCGGCCTCTTTAGCCGGTTCGACTATCACGTCGCGCTGGCGTCGCTTCCCGCGGTCAACACCAACTACACGCCGGTACCGGATCACTACCTGCGTCCCACCGCCGGGATGGGAGTGAGCTTCGGTCCGGCGTTCCGGATGGGAGCCACCGTGACCCATGGCCCCTACCTCGGCGACACGGTGAGCGCGCAGCTGCCGGCCGGAAGCTCGTGGCAGGACTATAAGCAGACCGTCGTTGCCGCCGATCTCCGGTTCAGCAAGGGGTATGTGGAGGCGCGCGCGGAAGTGAACTGGTCGGCATACGACGTCCCGACGGTCGCCGATCCAATGCATGGACTCGGCTGGTATGCCGAGCTGCGCGGCACGATCAGTCCGAGGGTCTTTGTGGCCGGCCGGTACGAGTACTACCGCTATGTGTTCGTGCTGCCGGTGAATCCGTCGTTCTGGGTGGGGCGCGAGACGACGCAGACGAATGGCGAAATAGGAATGGGGTATCGCTTCACCGCGGCAACGCTCCTCAAGGCGTCGGTGCGCCGGGACCACTGGCCTGTTCATACGATCCCGGGCGCGCCGCCGTTTCCTGATGGCTATGCCGTCGCGATTCAGTGTTCGATATTCGCGTCCGCGACGGATTTGCTGCCGCGGGCTACCGGATACTGACGCTAGACACCGTCGGGCCAGCGCAGGTCCGGTCGTGCCGGCGGTGGCTGATTTGCATCCAGCCGCTCGGGCCGGATGTCGGCGTAGATGAAGTTTTCGGGCGGGACCGGCGAATCCGCGAGGCGCCGCAGCATGGCGAGCTGACCGACGTGGGTCATCGTGTCGGCGAACGGTCCCTGCAGCAGCTGCTCGGTGGAGATCGAGCACTTGCCGCCGGCCGCGAGCAGGTCGCCCACCGCCTGCACCTGCTCGTGGAATCGCTCGACCTCGGCCTGGAACGTCGGCAGCGGGTCGGGTTTGACGGGATACGAGCCGCCGACGAAGAACGTGCGGACGTACCCCATCAATGATGTCATATGACCCAGCACTTCCGCGGGAGTGCGGACCCGCTTCCCCGCGCTGAACCCTGGGTAATGGTCGGGCGCGTCACGCACCGCTTTTTGCGTGCGATACGCGATGGCTGCAAGAAAGTGGCGCAGCAGCTCACGATCGCGGTCCATCTCTGCTTACCTCCGAAACATGAAGTTGGGAACTAGAGCAGCGCGCGCAGCGAGTTCTCAATTTCGGAATTCGGCACGGCGCGCGCGCCCAGCTCCCGCGCGGCCCGCAGGGCCGCGGCATCGACGTGCGATCCGAAGGCGAGGACGGGCACGCCCCGCCGGACCAGGTCTCGAATGCGCTCGTCGACTCCAGCCTTGCCCAATTCCAGCACGGCCAGGTCGACCGGGCCCTCGCGCACGATTTCGGCACCTCGGTCAGCGAGGATCGCCTGAACTTTGCCGCGAAAGAACAGATCGCGACACTCCACCAGCACCCGCTTAGCCATTGAGCCGTTTCACGACAACCGTTCGTTGCGTAACCGGCGCTCGCCGCCAGAGATCCCGGAACGAAAGACGCTTCGGCAGCACCAGCACTGCCTCGCCGTGTGGCTCGTCCGCGAGCCCCTCCAGCGTGAGAAATGCAGGGGGGCGGAGCCCCGCCAGGGCGACACGATACTGCTTCCCATGCCAAACGAACTCCGGCGCTCGGGCCTCGAGAAACACGTCGTCATCCACCTTGTACACCCCGTCGGCGACGCGCTCGCCCGATCGATAGAAGACGGGATCGAACGGCCTGCCCTCCTGCCGCGCAAAGTTCTGATCGGCGGCCCAGTCGTAGGCTTCGAGCGCGGTCACGTGCGCCCGAAACTCCAGATGGTGACGCAGCTCGTGTGTGAGGGTGTCCCACGCTTCCGTGCGCCAGTTGAATCCCGGCTGCTGACGCGCGAGCGCCGCGAACGACCCGTAATACAGCACGATCTTCGAGTGCAGGTCGGCCCCGTCGCCGGTCCACGTGAGCGGGACGCATTCACCCAGCGTGTAGACGTCCGGTCGCACCGGATCGGGAACGGTCTTGGGACTGACTTCGATGTCCGCGACCCCCCGCTCGAACTCCGCGGGGATCTCCTGCTGCAGGCGACGAAACAGGGCCCGGAAATCTTCGAGCGTCACCCCGCCAGCTTCTGGTTCAGGTAATGGACCAGCTGACTCGCCGCGACGCGATCCTGTTTGAGCGTGTCGCGATCGCGCACGGTAACGGTTTGATCCTGGGTGGACTGACCGTCGATCGTGATGCCGAACGGCGTACCCGCTTCATCCTGCCGGCGGTAGCGGCGTCCGATCGATCCGCCGTCGTCGTAAAACACGTTGAAGTGGCGCCGCAAGTCGTCGTAAATGCGGTGCGCGAGCTCCGGCATCCCGTCCTTGTTCACCAGCGGGAACACGGCGGCCTTGAGCGGCGCGAGTGACGGCTTGAGCTTGAGGACGACACGCATCTCACCCCCCTCGGCCGCCTCCTCGCCGCCGACTTCCTCTTCTCGATAGGCATCGCACAGCACGACCAGCGTCGTACGGTCCGCACCCGCCGACGTTTCCACGACATACGGAATGAACCGCTCGTTCGTCTTGGGATCGAGGTAGTCGAGCTTCTTGCCCGCGTGCTTCTGGTGATTCGACAGGTCGAAGTCGGTGCGATTGTGAATGCCCTCGAACTCCTGCCAGCCGAAGGGGAATTCGTACTGAATGTCGTAGGCGTCCTTGGCGTAGTGGGCGAGCTCGTTCTTGTCGTGCTGATGCCAGCGCAGCTTGTCGCTGCGGATGCCCAGCCCTTCCACCCATTTCATCCGCTCCGCGCGCCAGAACTCGAACCACTCGTTCTCGCTGCCCGGCTTCACGAAAAACTGCATCTCCATCTGCTCGAATTCGCGCGTGCGGAAGATGAAATTCCCCGGCGTGATCTCGTTGCGGAACGCCTTTCCGATCTGGGCGACGCCGAACGGAATCTTCTGCCGCGAGGACTGCAGCACGTTCAGATAATTGACGTAGATGCCCTGCGCCGTTTCGGGCCGCAGGTAGATGACCGCCGCCTGCTCCTCGACCGGCCCCATGAATGTCTTGAACATCAGGTTGAATTGGCGCGGCGCCGTGAGCGTGCCTTTGCTGCCACACACCGGGCACTGCGCGTCGGGCTGACCGGGGGTGCCCTTGATCCTGGGATCGTCCGCACGGAACCGGTTCTTGCACTGCTTGCAGTCGACCAGCGGATCGGTGAAGCCCGAGACGTGCCCGGATGCCTCCCACACCTTGGGATGCATCAGGATCGCGGCATCGAGCCCCTCGATGTCCTGGCGTTCGTGAACCATCGAGCGCCACCAGCGCTCCTTGATGTTCTTCTTGAGCTCGACGCCCAGCGGTCCGTAGTCCCACACGGAGCCGAGGCCGCCGTAGATCTCGGATGATTGAAAGACGAAGCCGCGCCGCTTGGCCAGCGACACCAGCTTCTCCATCGTTTTGTCGGCAGTTGAAGCGGGGGACATAGCGGGCGGAAGTTATATATGCAGCGCCTCACGCGCGACCTGCTCGGCCATCCGGGACACCGCGGCGGCGTCCAGCATGCGGCCATCGCCCTCGCCCCCAACCGCATGCACGCCGATCAGGCTTTCGACTCTGCCCGCCACGACGGCCACCTTTTTCCTCGCGGCCTGCGCCCGACGCACCACCTCACCCGGAGCCTTGCCGACGAGCGAGGTACGGTCAAAGATCCCCTCGGCCGTGATCACGAGATCGGCTTTCGCCAGCGCGGCATCGAAGCCGGCGCGCTCGAGCACCCATTCCGCGCCGCCCGCCAGCTCAGCTTTGGCGAAAAAAACGAGACCTGCCGCCAATCCACCGGCCGCGCCGCCCATGGGCATCGTGCCCAGGTCGGGACGTCCAGCTTGAGACCAGAGCTCGGCGAGCCGCGTGAGTCCTTCGACGAGTCGAGAGATTTCGTCGGGTCGAGCGCCCTTTTGAGGACCGAAGACGGGAGCGGCGCCGTCGGGACCAAGCAGCGGCGTCGCGACGTCAGCGAGGGCCACTACGCGCGCGGACAGTCCCCAGCCCGCGACACACGACGCGAGGTCGGCGAGCGAGCCGCCACCGTCGGGGAGTTGCTCGCCGGCGGCGTTTTCGAAGGTCCATCCCAGCCCGCGTGCCGCCCCGGTCCCACCGTCCACCGTCGCCGTGCCGCCCAATCCTACGACGATTGTGCGCGCGCCACGATCGGCAGCGGTCCAGATCAGCTCGCCGACGCCTCGCGTGGTCGTCTGCAGGGGATCGCGATCTTCCGGCTCCACCAGCGCGAGGCCGCAGGCTGACGCGCTTTCAATGATCGCGGTCTCGCCATCGATCCACCCCAGCTCAGCCGAGACTGTGTCGCCAATCGGGCCCGTGACCTCCAGGCGCTCGCGCAGCGCGCCGGCGGGGAGCACGACGTCCAACAGGCCGTTGCCGCCGTCTGCGACGGGACACTCGAGCACTGTGGCGTCGGGGATAGCCCGGCGCACGCCGGCGGCGATCGCCTCCGCGACCTGACGGGGTCCGAGGGTGCCCTTGAACGCGGCGGGGGCGACGAGCACGACAGGCGCCATGGGGCCAACATAGAGGGCGGCTAGTCCGAGGCCACTAATGCAAAAAGCGAACTATCGTGCAGAAAGCGGGAGATTTTGTGTAAGCGCGTACGCCGGGACCGATTGTAGTGACACAAGTTACAGAACGGGCACTGTTCTTGCCGTTTCGCTCCGCAGAATCTCTGCTCAGGGCAAACCGTCGGTGACGGCGGGGCGCAAAGCCAAGGGGTCTCGGTCGTGAGGAGATAGCCCGGCTGCCAGAAGAGTATCGGCGCGCCTGCCCGAGAGCGAGAAGGAGTTCGCTTCGCTCACATCGGGTTCTAGGGCGCACGGTGTGCGGCAGGCGATCACCCCCTTGGGAAACCAAGGGGGTTTCTCGTTTCTACCGGTCTGATAACCACTGGCGACCAGGCGATCAGCAAACCGGTCTCAGAAGACGCCACAGGCGCAACAGGCGCAGCAGTGGTTTTCAGTGGCTAGCTGGCAGCTGTGGCTGTCGAGAGCTTTCGCAACAAACCGTAGACCGTTCGAGCACACTCGTCCCGCGCGGACGATACCTCTTTGAGCTCCGCTGCCGGCACAAGGCCGAGATGTTCGACGAGATCGATAATCGCTTCCACCTCGACGAGTGATCCACGTGCCACGTCTGTGTACCGACGGAATTCCTTGGAACCTCGTCGGCTCACGCCTTCGGCGAGGTTCAGTGCAATGCTATTGCTAGCACGACGCCATTGATCCGCGAGATCGCGTTCGGACTCGGGGAGTCTATTGATGAGGGGTCGCGACAGCGCTGAAAGGCGTCGCGCGTGTTGATACGCCTTGAGGTCTCGGAAGAGCATGCAGCCAACATAGCCCCGAAGCAAAAACCAGAATCACCAAACGAGCGCAGTCAGTGGCTTTTCTTTGCGCTGTGACCTTAGCCCCACTGCTGCGCCTGTTGCGTCTGCTGCGTCTCCTGAGAACGGTGTTCTGTTACACTGCTATTATCTGATCTCGACGGGTCCCCACGCTGACATACTTTATCGGGGCGCCGGCCAGATCTTGCAGCCGATCGAGATAGGCGCGCGCCGCCGCCGGCAGATCCGCCAGTCTCCGAGCATCGCTCAGCTTCTTCTGCCAGCCGGGCACCGTTTCATAAATCGGCTGCACGCGCGCGATGGTCTCCACGTCCGCGGGCATGCTGTCGATGACCTCGCCGTCCAGCTTGTACGCGACACCGACGGGGATCTCCGCGAACGTATCCAAGACATCGAGCTTCGTGACGGCGAGACCCGTCAGTCCGTTGACGCGCACCGCGTACCGAACCACGACCGCGTCGAACCACCCGCACCGCCTCGGCCGCCCCGTCGTGGCGCCGAATTCTCCGCCGAGTTCACGAATGCGCTCGGCGACACTGGGCTCCGCTTCGGTCGGCAACGGTCCATTCCCGACTCGCGTCGTATAGGCTTTGACCACGCCGAGCACCGCGTCGATGGCGGTGGGGCCGATGCCGACACCGACCGCGGCGCCGCCCGCCGTCGTATTGGACGACGTGACGTAGGGGTATGTGCCGTGATCGACGTCGAGCAGCGCACCTTGCGCGCCTTCGAGCAACACGGCCTCGCCGCGTTCCAGCGCCTCCCACACCACCCGCCCGGCGTCCACCGCCAGCGGCAGCAGCCGCGGGGCGAGACGCTCGAGCAGATGCATGTGCTCCTCCATATTCGCCTGCTCTCCGCTCCCTGCTCCCAGCATGCCCAACATCTGATTGGCTGCCGTCACGCGCACCCGCACCAGCTCTTTCGCGCGCGCCAGATTCCGGAGGTCGCCCACGCGGACCCCGCGGCGACCGTACTTGTCTTCGTAGGTCGGCCCAATGCCCCGCCCTGTCGTGCCGATCTGATCCGTTTTCTCGCGCGCCCGATCGAGCAGCTTGTGATACGGGAGCGTCAGATGGGCGCGGTCGGAGACATGCAGTTTGTGTTCGGTGCGCACCCCGCGCGCCTCGAGGGCATCGAGCTCGGCGAACAACTGCTCGGGATCGAGGACGACGCCGTTGCCGACCACGCACACGGCACCCTGCAGGATGCCTGAGGGGATCTGGTGGAGCACGAACTCACCGGCGCCGGTGTCGACCGTGTGACCGGCGTTCGCGCCGCCCTGATAGCGGACGACGAGATCGGCGCGCTCCGCAAGCACGTCGACGATTTTTCCTTTTCCCTCATCGCCCCACTGGGCGCCGACGACGACGACACACTGAGTCTTCGGTCCGAACACGGCTGTTCCTCGTTAGAGCAGAGAAGGCGCGGACCTGCAAAGACTAGGGGCCGCCTGTCCTAACCCGCACACAACAAAAACGGCCCCCGTTGGGGGCCGCTGGCGTATCCTCTGTGAGAAGCTATCCAGCCCTCAGCACCCGCGCCAGCCCCGCGGCTACGGTCGCCGCGCCATCGAGCCGCACGCGATCCGCGGCGTCCGCGGGCCGATGCACGATTCGCATGGTGTTCGAGTTCCCCTTCAGAATCGTGACGCATTCGGCGGCCACGCGCGCCAGCGCGATCCCGTCGACGATCACCGGCAACCAGCGCCAGCGTCGCGCGCCAAGCGCCGCTGCGACGGCCGCCCCGGTTTTGCCGGGGCGATGCAGCCACGCGATGGGGCGACCTATGTCGTCCAGTCCGTCGAGATTGATCACCGCTGCTCCCGTGAACAGATCGCCACGCTCGGCGGCCAACGCCCGCGATCCGACGAGACCGAATTCCTCCGCGTCGGGGAAGATCACGCCTACGCCCGCGTCTTGTGGCAGCTGATCGAGCGTCATGAAGATCGCGACGAGGGCCGTGGCGTTATCGATCGCACCGGGCGAGTTGTCGTTCACTCGGTTCAGCAGGACGATGGCCGCTCCCAGAGCAAGGACGGCGAGTGCAGCGATGGGCGCCACGAGCAGCCCCAGGAGTCCGACGAGCAACGCACCGAATCCCACGATGCGCAGCGCCATCGAGATCGGTTGGCCCTTGGAATCGTAGTGGGCGACGAGCCAGACGGACGGTCGGACGGTCGGACGGTCCGACGGCCGTTGAGCACGGCCGGACGGCCGTTGAGCGATGAGATTGGTGCCTTCTACGATCGCCGGCGTCCCGAACAACGCCCGGGCGGGCCGGCCACTGAACCGATGCTCGTCGATCGCAAACCCGCGCTCCTGCAGCTCGCGTTTCAGGAGCGCACGAACCTTCGCATGATTCGGAGTTCCCACGAGGCGCGGAATCGCGAGCTCGCGGAACAGCACACCGTAGTCAGTCACCGCGCACGAGCGCGCTGACGCGCTCGCGATCCGCGGCCGAGAGCGGCGCGAGCGGGGGGCGCACCGGCCCGCCGTACAATCCGACGGCATCCATGGCGGCTTTCACGCCCGCGGGGCCGTGCTTGCCGACGATCTCCTTGTCGAGTGGTGTGACGCGCTCCTGAATTTGGGCCGCGGCGGCGCGATTCCCCTGCTCGAATTCACGGACCAGGCTCACGCACAATCGCGGGGCATAACAGGAAACGCCTACCACGCCGCCCTGACACCCGAGCTCCAGCCCGGCGAGCAACAACGAGGCGGATCCGGCCAGCACGGTCCACGCCGGCACTGCCTCACGATAGGCCGCCAGGTTCTTCATGTCCCCCGATGAGTCTTTGACGCCCACGATCCGCTCGTGACCGGCCAACTGCTCGAGGATCCCGGGCGCGAGCGACAGATGCGTGTACTTGGGGATGTTGTAGATGAGGACGGGCACCGGGCTCGAGTCAGCAATCGCGTGGAAGTGTGCCGCCAGCGTGGCGGGCGTCGCACCGGTCGAGAAGTAGGCGGGCGGACGGACGAGCACCGCGTCGGCGCCGGCGGCGGCCGCCGCCTGGGACAGGCGGATCGTCTGTCGAGTCGACTCGGCCCCTGTTCCGACGATGAGCCACACGCCATCGCTCAACGTCTCACGGGCAACCGTGACGAGCTCGTCCACCTCCTCGTCATCGAGCAGTGGCGCCTCGCCGGTCGAGCCGGAGACGACGATGCCCTGCACCCCTTCGGCGAGGAGGCGTGCGATGTTCTGACGGAAGCGGAGCGGCGCGATGGCGCCGGTCACCGGATCGAATGGCGTCGGAATCGGCGGAAAGATTCCGGCAGGTGCCTTTCCCTTTACGCTCACGGCGGCAGCATGCTGGACAGATCGTCCGCCGGCTTCACCTCGGCGGGCGCGGGCGCCGGCTGGGGGGGAGGGGAGGCCGCCGCAGCGGGCCGCGAGCGGTGCCGCAGCGTGCGCATCTGCTGCTGGAGGTCCGAGGGGTTCGACGAGGCGGCGAGCGCCGTCTCGTAAGTCACGACGTCGCCGTCCGCGAGATCCAACAGGTGCTGGTCGAACGTCTGCATGCCGTACTGCTCGCGCGAGGCCTTGATGTAATCGTGCAGCGACGCGGTGCGGTCACGCTCTTGAATCATGTCGCGTCCGGTGGGAGTGGCCAGCAGGACTTCGATCGCGACCGCCCGGCCGCGGCCGTCGGCCCGCGGCAGCAGCCGCTGTGACACGACCGCATGCAGCGCCTGCGCCAGCCGCAGCCGCGCGACGTCCTGGTCCTCCGGCGAAAACATCGAGATGATCCGGTTGATCGTCGTGACCACATCGGGTGTGTGCAGAGCCGAGACGACCAGGTGGCCCGTCTCGGCGGCCTTCAGGGCCATGTCGATCGTTTCAACGTCGCGCATCTCGCCGATCAGGATCACATCCGGATCCTGGCGCAGCGCGGCGCGCAGGCCCGTGCGGAAGTCGTCCGTATCCACGCCGACCTCGCGCTGCGTCACCGAGCAATTGATGTCGCGATGCAGGAACTCGATCGGATTCTCGAGGGTCAGGATGTGGCGATGCTGGTTCTGATTGACGTGATTGATGATCGCGGCCATCGTCGAGCTCTTGCCCGACCCGGTGACCCCAGTGACGAGGATCATGCCCTTTTCGGCGGTGGCCACATCGGCGAGCACTGCCGGGAGCTTGAGAGACTCAAACGTGGGGACATCGAACGGAATGACGCGCATCACGATCATGAACGAGGAGCGCTGCCGCAGGATGTTGACCCGGAAGCGCCCGATCCCCGGCATACCCCAAGAGCAATCGTAGTCGCGCAGCCGGTCGATGCGCCCACGGTCGTCTTCGTTCGAAATCAGCCGCTGCGCGATCGCCTTCGTCTGATCGGGCGTGAGGCGCTGCTTTGTGAGAGGAACGAGCCGTCCATCGATCCGCGCCCGGAACACGTCGCCGGCCTTGATGTGCAGGTCGGACGCCCCGCGATCCACGGCAGCCTTGATGATCTTTTCCATTCAGTACCCGGCTTCCAGGTCGACGAGGTTCGTGAGGGGCGCCCCTGCAAGATAGCGTTTGATGTTGTCCACGATCAGAGCCGTCTCCCGCTCCCAGAAGCGGCCGGTGACGGCGCTCACGTGAGGGCTCATGAGCACGCGCGGATGTTTCCAAAAGGGATGTCCCGGCGGCAGCGGCTCCGTTGCGAAGACGTCGAGCGCGGCGCCGGCCAAGTGACCGGAATCGAGCAGCGCGAGCAACGCCGCTTCGTCGAGCAGTGAGCCGCGTGACACGTTGATCACCACAGCGTGCTGGGGCAGGCGCTCCAGCACGCGGCGATCGACCGCTCCGGCCGTTGCAGCCGTGTGCGGAGCCGCGATGACCAGGCAATCGCTCTCCGCCGCGAGTCGCGGCAAGTCGGTCAGACCGCCCACCCAGCGCACGCCCTGCGGGGGGGGGCCACCGCGTGGTGGCTGGCGCCGCACGCCCGCCACCGACATACCCAGACCGATCGCGCGCCGGGCGACAGCGTTTCCGATTCCGCCCAGACCGAGAATCCCAACGCGGACGTCACGGAGCTCGCGCAGGGTTTCGGCATGATCAGCGAACTCTTCCTTCGCCCAGCGACCCTCGCGCTGCGCGGTCGCCATACGGTCGAGCCCACGGGCGAAGTACGCGACTGTCGCTATGACCCAATCGGCCATCGGCTCGGCGTGCACACCGGCGGAATTGGTGAGCTGGATGCCGGTGCCGCGTAACTGCTCGATGCTCGAGCCAATGCCGGCAGTGCCGCTGTGCACCCAGCGGAGCGTACCCCGCCCCGCCTTCGCGACACCCGCCGCGATCCCGTAGCCGATGTAGATCTCCGCCCCGTTCACGGCCGCGATGGCTTCGCGCGATCCGCTGCCCGACGCGCCGTCTCCATCCGACGAGGCCGGAGTGCGAATCTCGACGAGCTCCCACGGCTTGCCGAGGGCGGCGCCGATCTCGGTCACGCGCGCGGGTGGAATGCGCCAGGACGCGCGCGGCGAGGCGAGATCCACCACCAGACGACGAGCGAGGAAGGGCGGGGGGGGCGGGGGGAGCGGGGGGGGCGCCGTCACTCCCCCGTGGAGACGGTACGGACGTGGTCGTGGTGCAGCAATGTCACGACGGCCTGATCGTACAACCGCTTGGACCCACGCAGCTCCAGCTCAAGGACGATATCGACGTTCTCCTGCCGCTGCGAGATGCTGATCAGCTCAAGTCCGGTACGGCGCACCAGCGTTTCTAGATCTTCGACGACGGAGGGCCCGGTGCGCGCGTGAATCGTAATCGTCGCACGCATCGAGCGGCGCTGTACGATCCGCTCGGCCCGACCGAGACCGGCAAGGACCACAAGCACGGCGAGCGTGGTGCCGACGCCTTCGAGGTAGTACCCGCTGCCGAGGGCGACACCAATCGCCGCGACGACCCAGATCGTCGCGGCGCTGGTGAGACCGACAACCGCACCACGCGCGTGCAGGATCGTACCGGCTCCGATGAACCCGACGCCGGTGACGATCTGCGCCGCGACACGGGTCGTGTCGGTTCCGGCGGGAACTACCCCCGTCGCCGACGCCGCGCTCAGCATCGCGAGCGAAAGATGGGTGTACAGCACCGACCCGATGCAGATCAGAATGTTGGTCCGGAGTCCCGCCGGCTTGCCGCCCAGCTCACGCTCCATACCGATGGCGCCGCCGAGCAACGTGGCGAGTCCGATCTGGAGCATGAGATCGAGGCGAAAGATCCCGGCGACGCGTTGAAGCATCTCACCCATGGAGGAACCCCATTCTCTCACGCACTTCCGCGATGGTCCGCTGCGCCAGCTGGCGCGCCCGGCCGGCGCCGGCGCGCAGCCGCTCCATCACACCGCCCGGATCGCGTTTCAGCGCGGCCGCGCGCTCGCGCATCGGGGCGAGCGTGGCGATCATGTTGTCGGCGAGTTTGCGCTTGCAGTCGATACAGCCCCACCCCGCGGTGCGGCATTTCTCTCGGACCTCCGCCACGGTCTCCGGGGGAGAGAATCCCTGGTGGAGCGTGTAGATGTTGCAGATCTCGGGCGTGCCCGGATCTTTCCGTGTCACGCGGGCGGGGTCGGTGGCAGCCGGGCGCAGCTTCTCCCAAATCGCTTCCGGGGACTCGAAAATGCCGATCGTGTTGCCCAGGCTTTTCGACATCTTGGCTTTGCCGTCGAGGCCCAAGACGCGCTTCACGCTGGTCAACAGGGCCTGCGGCTCCGGGAAAAAGCCTGGCCCGAAGCGAGCATTCCAGCGGCGGGCAATCTCGCGCATCAACTCCAGGTGTTGGACCTGATCCTCCCCGACCGGAACAAGGCTAGCTTTATAGAGCAGTACATCAGCCGCCTGCAATACCGGATACATGAGCAGCCCGGCCGGGACGCTCTCCTGGCGTTGCGCCTTTTCCTTGAACGCCGTCTGGCGCTCGAGCTCGCCGAGGGGAGTCACCGTTGTGAGCAGCCAGTCGAGCTCGGTATGCTCCGCGACATGCGACTGGACAAACACGATGCATTGGTCGGGATCGAGGCCGGCCGCGTACAGGCTGATCGCCATCTCCGTGGTGAGCGACGGAAGACTGGCGGGATCGTACGGCTGGGTAATCGCGTGTAAGTCCACGACGCAGAACAGGCAATCATGCTGCGTCTGGAGCTTGACCCAGTTCTGCACGGCGCCGAGGTAGTTGCCGATGTGCAGCTCGCCGGACGGCTGGATACCGCTGAACACGCGTTTCATCGAGGTCACGGGGCCACAAGGTGCGTGATTACAACGACTTAGTCAAGCTCGCCGAAACGGCCGCCACGCGCGCCGGCGATTACCTGCGCAGCGCGGCGCGGCCCGCGACCCCAGCCTGGAGCGAGAAGGGCCAACACGATTTCGTCACCGAAGTCGACCGGGCGGCCGAGGGCGTAATCACCGAAATTCTGAGCCGCGGCGCGCCGGACTCCGTCATTGTCGGCGAGGAGCTATCACCGCAGCGCGCCCTGCAGGGTGACGTGGTCTGGATCGTGGACCCGCTGGACGGCACGACCAACTTCCTGCACGGCTATCCCCAGTATGCCGTGAGCATCGGCTGCGTCGTCGAGGGAAAACTGGCGGTTGGTGTCGTCCACGACGTGTGCCGCACGAGCACATATCGGGCGGTTCGCGGCGGTGGCGCGTTCGAGGGGACGACGCGGCTCAGTGTGTCGCCGATCAGCGAGCCACGGCTCGCGCTGATCGGCACCGGATTCCCCTTTCGGGCACTCGAGCGGCTGCCGGCCTATCTCGCGCAATTCGCGGCGGTGACCGGGGCGGCGAGCGGGATCCGCCGCGCGGGCGCCGCCGCGCTCGATCTGGCGGACGTCGCGGCAGGAAGGCTGGACGGTTTCTGGGAGCTGCAGCTCTCGCCCTGGGACATCGCTGCCGGTGCGCTGCTCATTCGCGAAGCCGGCGGCATCGTGACAAGTCTGGACGGCGGCGCCGATGTACTGAGCAATGACAGCAACGGATCGATCGTCGCGGGCAACACCGCGATGCACCGCTGGCTCCTCGGGCTGATAAGGAAGAGCTGATGACCACGTCGCCACTCGTCGAATGCGTCCCGAATTTCTCGGAAGGGCGCGACCGAGCGACGATCGACGCGCTGCGGTCGGCCATCGCCGGTGTGCCAGGTGTTCAATTGCTCGATGTGCAGACCGACGCCTCGCACCACCGGTCCGTCTTCACGTTCGTTGCGCCGCCTGAGGCGGCGTTGGACGCCGCGCTGGCGTCGATGCGCGTCGCGACCGAGCGGATCGATCTCACCACGCACAGCGGGGAGCACCCGCGCATGGGCGCAACGGATGTCGTCCCTTTCGTCCCTGTCGCGGGCGTGACGATGGAAGAGTGCGTCGCGCTGGCCCGCCGGTTGGGCGAGCAGGCCGCAAAGGAGCTCGGGATCCCGGTATTCCTGTACGCCCGCGCGGCCGCGCGGCCCGACCGCGTGCTCCTTCCCGAGGTGCGGAAGGGCGAATTCGAGGGCATGCGCGGGCGAATCCTCGATCCCGACTTCGGTCCCAATCGCGTGCACCCCACCGCGGGTGCCACGGCGATCGGGGCTCGGCCATTCCTGGTCGCGTTCAACGTGTATCTCGACACGACGGATGTGTCGGTGGCCAAGGAGATCGCGAAACAGATCCGTACCTCGAGCGGCGGGCTGCCGGGCGTGCAGGCCAGTGGCTTCGCGGTCGACGGCCTCGCGCAGGTCTCGATGAACCTGTTGGACATCGACATCACGTCTCCCGCGATGGTGTTCAACAGGATCAAGAATCTGGCGGACAAGCGCGGCGTGGCGATCCAGAAGAGCGAGATCGTGGGTCTGATTCCGGAGCGCGCGATCATCGGTGCCGCGGAAACCGCGCTGCGCTTGCCCGATGCGGCCACTCACATTCTGGAAGCGAAGATCCGCGCCGCGACTCCCTCTTCCCACAGCGCCCCTCCTGCGGACGCCCCGCCCTCTCTGGACGCGTGGATTGCCGAGCTGGCGAGCGGGTCACCCACACCTGGCGGCGGCAGCGCCGCCGCTCTCGCTGGAACCCTCGGCGCGGCACTCGTGGCGATGGTTGCGCGATTGACAGTGGGACGAAAGGCCTATGCAGCCGTGGAAAGCCAAGCCCGCGACATCCTCAACGAAGCCGAACGACTGCGGGCCGAGCTACGCCGGCTGGTGGATGAAGACGCCAGGGCCTACGAAGGGGTGAGTCGCGCGTACAAGATTCGGAAAACCGATCCCGGCCGCGCGCAGGCGATCGACGACGCGCTGCTTGCCGCCGCGCGTCCTCCCGCCGAAGTCGTCAGGCTCGGCCGGCGCGTCCTCGCGCTGGCCCAGGCAATCGAGCAGATCGGAAACACGAACGCGGTGAGCGATGCGCGGGTGGCGGGGATGCTGGCACGAACCGCGATCGATGGGGCAACGGAGAATGTGAACGCCAACCTGGCCGGTATGTCGGACCAGGCGAGGGCAAAGCAGTCAGGCGTGGACTGAGCCCTCGGCAGTCGTCAGTATCCGGGGTGGGTCCCCGTTCTCGCCGATCGCCACCGTATGCTCGAAGTGCGCTGACATCGATCCGTCCTGCGTCACGACGGTCCACTTGTCGTCCAGGGTGCGGATCGCCGATCCGCCCAGGTTGATCATCGGCTCGATTGCGATCGTCATCCCAGCCACGAGGCGGACGCCTCGCTTGGGCTTGCCGTAATTGGGCACTTGCGGCTCCTCGTGAAACGCCGTCCCGATACCGTGGCCCACCAGCTCGCGCACGACCGAGTACCCCGCCCCTTCCGCGACCTTTTGCACGGCATGGCCGATGTCGCCCACATGATTACCGGCACGCGCCTGCGCCACCCCGGCGGCGAGCGCCTGCTGCGTCACCTCCAGGAGCCGGGCGACCTCGGGTTTGATGTCGCCGACCGGAAACGTCGCGGCGGAGTCTGCATGGAGTCCCTCGAGCCGGACTCCGACGTCGACGCTGAGGATGTCACCGTCGTGCAGCACGCGCTTGCGGGAGGGGATACCGTGCACGATTTCCTGATTGATCGACGTGCAGAGCGTCGCGGGAAAATCGTAGAGTCCCTTGAACGATGGCTGCGCGCCGGGATGACTGCGGATGAACTCCTCGGCGAGGCGGTCCAACTCCTCGGTGGTCACATCGGGACGAATGTGCCGTCCGACGAGCGCCAGCGTCTCGGCGACGATCCGGCCGGCGGCCGCCATCGTCTCGATCTCACGCGGCGACTTGATGGTAATCATCGACCGATGATCCGCTTGATCTCCTCGCTGATCTGCTGAACCGCTCCCGTGCCCGGGACGCGGTGCACGATGCCGCGCTGGGCATAGTGCGCAATGAGAGGAGCGGTGTCGCGCTGATAAACCTGCAGCCGCGTCTTGATCGCTTCGGGCGTGTCGTCGGGGCGGCCTTGGACTTGCGCGCGCTGGCTCATGCGCCGGACGAGCTCGTCTTCCGTGACGTCGAGCAGCAGGATGTGATTCAACCGTTGGCTGCGCTCCCCGAGGGTTCTATCAACCAGCTCGGCTTGCGCCGCGGTGCGGGGGAAGCCGTCCAGGATCGCCCCCTCCTTCGCCTCCGGGCGGTCCAGCTCGTCCTTGATCATGCCGAGGATGACGCTGTCGGGGACCAGCTTCCCCGCGTCGTAGAACTTCCTGACCTCGAGGCCGAGCGGGGTCCCGTCCTTCATAGCGGTGCGGATCAGATCACCGGTAGTGATCTTGGGCAGCCTCAGCCGCTCGGCGAGGATTTGTCCCTGCGTCCCCTTGCCCGAGCCCGGCGCCCCCAGCATGAGAATGAACACTAAAGTGCGGGCAACTAGCGGCGGAAGCGAACCCGCGAGGTGCCGCCGCCTGCGCCGCCCCCCTTCATGAATCCGTCGTATTGCCGCAGCAGGAGATGCTGCTGGACCTGCTGCACCGTGTCGAGCGCGACGCCGACCACGATGAGCAGCGCGGTGCCGCCGAACCCGAACGGCATGTTCAGTGTGTTGGATACGACGATCGGCAGCAGCGCAACGAACGTGAGGAAGATCGCACCCGGCAGTGTAATGCGGGTCAGGACTTCGTCGATATAGTCCGCGGTCGCCGCGCCGGGCTTCACACCGGGAATGAACGCACCCTGCTTCTTGAGGTTCTCCGCCAGGTCGACCGGATTGAAGATGATGGACGTGTAGAAGTACGCGAAGAACACGATCAGCACGGCGCTCGCGATGATGTACCACACCGACGTCGTGTTGAAGTACTCGGCGAAGCGCTTCAGCGACTCGATGCCGCTGAACGTCGCGACCGTCCCCGGCACGATGATGAGCGACTGCGCGAAGATGATCGGCATCACGCCGGCGCTGTTGATGCGCAGCGGGATGAACGTCTTCTGCCCTTCACGGATACGCCCTCGGCCCATCACCTTGCGCGGGATCTGCACCGGGATGCGCCGCGCCGCCACGGTAATCGCGACCGTTCCCGCAACCACCAGCGTCATCATGATGAGCACGATGAGCAGCACCGGGAAGCTCAGGGTGCCGGTCTTGAGCGCCTCGATGGTCCGCAGCGTCTCGGGGAGGATGCGCTCGATGATGGAGAAGAAGATCAGCAGGCTCATGCCGTTGCCGATCCCGCGCTCGGTGATCTGCTCACCCAGCCACATGACGAACACACCGCCCGTGGTAAGGGTGAGCACCGTCGTCATCCGGAATCCCCACCCCGGATGCGCCACCGCATTGGTGAGCTGCTCGGTGAAGATGGCGAAGCCGTACGCCTGGAAGATGCACAGCAGCACCGTGAGGTAGCGCGTCCATTGCGTGAGCTTCTTCTTGCCCTCTTCGTCGCGCTGCATCTTCTCGATCACCGGGAACACCGGGCCCGCGAGCTGGAAGACGATGCTCGCCGAGATGTACGGCATGATGCCCAGCGCAAAGACGGTCGCGCGCGAGAAGCCGCCGCCCGCAAAGAGGTCGTACAGCTGGAACAGCGTGCCCTGCCCCTGATTCGTCAGGAAGTCGGCGAGCGCGTCGACGTTGACGCCCGGCGTCGCGATGTGCGCTCCGATGCGGTAGATCGCGAGGCACAGGAACGTGAAAAGGAGTTTTTCCTTGAGCTCCGGAACCTTGAACAGATTGGGAATCGGATTGCTCACGCGATCGTTCCGCCCGCCTGCTCGATTTTGGCCTTGGCGCTGGCCGACACGGCGACGCCTTTCACGACGAACTTCCGTCCCGCGACCTCACCGGTGCCGAGCAGCTTGATCGGATGATCGGGCCGCCGAACCAGGCCGGCTCCGAACAGCGTGTCGGGCGTCACCTCGACACCCTCCGCCAGCAGCACGAGATGCCGCACGTTCACCACCTGCGCCGGCTGCTTGAACGGATTGGTGAAGCCGCGCTTCGGGATGCGCCGGATGAGCGGCATCTGTCCGCCCTCGAATCCGGGACGAACCTTGCCGCCCTGGCGGGCGGTCTGCCCCTTGCCGCCGCGCCCGGCCGTCTTGCCGATACCTGAGCCGGGGCCGCGACCTTTGCGGATCCGCGCGCGATGCGAGCCGCGCGGCGGCTTCAGGTCGTGCAGCGCGAGGCGCGTCGCCGGCGTCTCGGCCTTGGCCCGGGGTTTCCGTTTCGATTTTGCTTTCGTGACTGGCATTTACTTGCTTCCTTTTCCCCGCGGCGTGGCCACGGGGTTAGACTCGGCCGTCACCACCAGGAGGTGGCGCACCTGTTGCAGCATGCCGCGCAGCGCGGGATGATCGGCGTGCACGACTTCATCCTGATGGTGCTTCAGGCCCAGCGCCTCGAGCGTTCGCTTCATGCGCGCGGGATGGCCGCTGCCGGAGCGCACCTGCTTGATCCGCAGACTGCCCTTCCCCGCCGCCGGGAGCTTCGGGTCCCGGCCAGGCTTGCGCTTGCGGTATTTCCTGGTGGGTGGCAGCCTACCCATGCGTCACCACCGTTTCCTGACGCGCGCGATAGGCAATCGCCTCGGGCTCCACGCCACGCTCGCGCGCCACACGCCGCGCCGTCGTCAGCCGCATCAAGCCGTCCATCGTCGCCCGCACCATGTTGTGCGGGTTCGTCGAGCCCAGGCTCTTGGTCAGGATGTCGCGAATGCCGGCGCACTCGAGCACGGCGCGCACCGGCCCACCCGCGATCACGCCCGTTCCGGACGCCGCGGGCTTGAGGAGCACGCGACCCGCGCCGTGCTTGCCGATGATCTCGTGAGGAATCGTCCCGCCGGTGAGCGGGATTTCGTTCAGGCGACGGCGCGCGGCCTCAACGGCCTTGCGCACCGCCTCGCTCACTTCGTTCGCCTTTCCCGTCGCGATGCCGACTTGACCTTTTCCATCCCCGACCGCAACCAATGCATTGAAGGAGAACCGGCGACCGCCCTTCACGACCTTCGCCACGCGGTTGATCGCGACGACGTTCTCCACCATGCCGTCGCTCTCGCGCCCTCCCTGCCCACGGTCGTCGCGTCGTTCGCCGCCGCGACCTCTGCCGCGGCCACCGCGCCCCGCCCCGCCCCCGCCCCCGCCCCCGCCACCCCCCCCTCGGGGGCCGCGCGACGGGCGCTGCGGCGGCTGGTGCTGCTCCTCGGCTGCGGGCGGTACGTCGGCGGCCGGCACGTTGGTGGACGCGGACGCTCCCTCGGTCGAGGGTACCGTTTCGTCTTTTGGATCAGCCATTAGAACTCGAGCCCCCCCTTGCGGGCGCCGTCGGCAACGGCCTTCACGCGCCCGTGATACTGATAACCGCCGCGGTCGAACACGACCTTGGCAATGCCTTTTTCCTTGGCCTTCGCCGCCATGAGCCGGCCGAGCGCGAAGCTGCGCGCGACCTTGCCCTTGCCCTCAACCTGCATCCCCTCGGAGGTGTCGGCCGCGCCGGCGATCGTCACGCCGCGCTGATCGTCCACCAGCTGGGCGTAGATGTGCTTCGACGAGCGGAACACGACGAGCCGCGGGCGCTCAGGCGTCCCCTCGACCTTCTTGCGGACGCGGAGGTGCCGGCGGTAGCGCCTGTCAGCCGAGGTTTTGATTTTTCGAATGGATCGCATGGCCTATTTCGCCGCCTGGGCCGTCTTGCCCGCCTTGCGCCGGACCTGCTCGCCAGCGTAGCGGATGCCTTTGCCCTTGTAGGGCTCGGGCGGCCGCACGTTGCGAATCTCCGCGGCCACCTGGCCCACCAGTTCCTTGTCGACGCCCTCGATCTTCAGGAGGACGTTGTTGGTCACCGTGATCTTGATGCCCTGGGGCGCATGGTAGGGCACCGGATGCGAGAATCCCACCACCAGCTGCACGCCGAATGGTTTCGGCTCGGCCTTGTAGCCGACGCCCTGAATCTCGAGGGACTTGGCGAACCCTTCGGTCACTCCCTGCACCATGTTCGCGACGAGCGTGCGCGTGAGGCCGTGGAGCGCCTTATGCTGCGCTTCGTCGGAGGGGCGCTTCACCACGACCGTGCTGTCCTCGAGCGACAGCGCCATGTCCTCGTGCAGCGTACGGCTGATCTCGCCCTTCGGTCCCTTGACCGTGATCTTGTGACCGTTGATCTGCGCGGTCACCCCTTTCGGCAGGGGAACGGGCTTCCTTCCGATGCGTGACATCGTCGATGCTCCTACCAGACCACCGCGAGCAGTTCACCACCCACGCGGGCGGTGCGGGCTTCGCGGTCCGTCATGAGTCCCTGTGGCGTGCTGAGAATCGCCATCCCGAGGCCGTTCTTGACGCGCGGTATCTCGCGCGCCTTGACGTAGCGCCGCAGACCGGGCGACGACACCCGCTGCAGCTCGCGGATGACGGGCGCGTCGTTGTGGTACTTCAGGTACAGCCGCAGCAGCCCGTGCTGGCCGTCATCCAGAACCTTGTAGTCCTGGATGTAGTGGTTGTCGCGGAGAATCGTGGCGATCGCGACCTTCAGCTTCGAAACCGGCATGTCGACCCGGCGGTGACCCGCGAGGCACGCATTGCGCACCCGGGTAAGCATATCGGCGACGGGATCAATAACGCTCATCTCGTGTCCCTCGCGCCTTTACCAGCTGGCCTTGCGCACGCCGGGAATCTCCCCGCGCAACGCCAGCTCACGGAAACAGATGCGGCACAGCTCGAACTTGCGCAGCGTGCCCCGGCTGCGGCCGCAGCGGCGGCAGCGGTAGTAGCGCCGCACTTTGAACTTCGGCGGCTTCTTGACCTTCTCGATCCACGCCTTCTTCGCCATGTCGTCTCCTAGGCTGCCGCGCCGGCCGCGCCCGCGACTTCCACGCGGAACGGCATGCCCAGCTCTCTGAGCAGCGCCAGCGCGGTGTCGTCGCGCCCGGCGCTCGTCACGAACGTGATGTCCATCCCGTGAATGCGCTCGACTTTGTCGTAGTCGATCTCGGGGAAAATCATCTGCTCCTTGATGCCCAGCGTGTAGTTCCCGCGGCCGTCGAAGCTCTTCGTCGGCAACCCGCGGAAGTCGCGCATGCGCGGCACCGCGATGCTGATGAACCGGTCCAGGAACTCGAACATGCGGCCGCCGCGCAGCGTCACGGCGCAGCCGATCGGCTGCCCCTCGCGCAGGTTGAAGTTCGCAATCGCCTTCTTGGCCCGCGTCACGACCGGATGCTGCCCGGTGATGGCGGCCAGCTCGGCCACCGCGGCGTCCAGCCCCTTCGGGTTCTTGGGCGCGTCCCCCATCCCCACGTTCAGCACGATCTTCTTGAGCTTCGGAATCTCGTGCGGATTCTTGAAGCCGAACTGCTGCTGCAGCTTGCCGCGCACCTGCTGTTCGTAAAAGTCCCACAGCCGCGCCCGCGGTGCGGGCTCGACCGGCTCGGCAGGAGCGGCTTCGGCCTTGGGCTGCTGCTCCTCTTTGGGAGCCCCGCCCTTCTGTTTCTTGGCCTGCTTCTCCTGCTTCGGCTGCTGCTGCTTGGGCGGCTTCTCTTTCTTCTCTTGTTCGTCGGCCATGCTCACCTCACTCGCGGGATCGGTTGACCCGATCTCACCGCGATCCGTTCGAGCTTCCCTTCCTTGTCGTGGCGCCGGCGCACCCGCGTGGGATTCCCCGACTTCGGGTCGAGCAGCATCACGTTCGAGGCGGCGATCGGCGCCGGGAACTCGATGATCCCGCTCTCGCCCTGCGGCGTCGTGGCGCGCTTGTGCTTCTTCACCACGTTCACGCCCTCCACCACGATCCGGAACTTCTTCGGGTAGACGTGGAGGACTTTGCCTTCTTTGCCCTTGTGTTCGCCGCTGATGACGCGGACGACATCGCCCTTGGCGATGTGCAGCTTGTGCCGCTCCGGCTCGGTCCCGCGCTCGCGCCGGGACTTCTTGTAAACGAGCGGCTTCATATCAGATCACCTCCGGCGCGAGCGACACGATCTTCATGAACTTTTTCTCGCGTAGCTCGCGGCCCACCGGCCCGAAGATGCGGGTGGCGCGCGGCTCGCCCTCGTCGTTGATCAGCACTGCCGCGTTCTCGTCGAACCGGATATAGGAGCCGTCCTTCCGCTTCGTCTCCTTGGCCGTCCGCACGATCACCGCCTTCGCGACCTCGCCCTTTTTCACCTGGCCGGTCGGGATGGCGTCCTTGATCGTGACCACGACGACGTCGCCGAGCCCCGCGTAGCGGCGCTTCGACCCGCCGAGGACGCGGATCACGAGCGCGCGACGCGCGCCCGAGTTGTCCGCGATCTTGACCTGCGATTCTTGCTGAACCATGGCTATCTCCGCTTACTTCGCGCGCTCGACGATTTCGACCACCCGCCAGCGCTTGCGCTTGGAGAGCGGCCGCGTTTCCACGATGCGCACCGTGTCACCCAGCTTGGCGCCGTGCTCGTCGTGCGCGGCGACCGTCTTGGTGCGGTTGATCTGCTTGCCGTAAAAGCCGTGGGCGAAGCGACGCTCCATCGACACCGTCACCGTCTTCTGCATCTTGTCGCTCACCACGGTGCCCGTGCGAACCTTCCGGCGGCCGCGCTCGGTCATGCGGATGCCCTCTCCTTCAGAATGGTCTTGATCCGCGCGATATCGCGCCGGATCGTGCGCAGCTGCAGCGGATTGGACAGCGACTCCGTCGCCCGGCGGAACTCGAGCCGGAACTGCTCCTCCGTCAGCACGGCGAGCTTCTGCGCCAGCTCATCGGTCTTGAGCTCCCGCAGCCCCTCGGCCCGGTTTTCGCGTTTGGTCGCCATCTTACCGTTCCTCGCGCTTCACGAATTTCGACTTCACGGGCAGCTTGGCCGACGCGAGCGCCAACGCCGCGCGCGCCTGCGACTCCTCGATGCCCTCGAGCTCGAACATGATCCGCCCCGGCTTCACCACGGCCACCCACCCTTCGGGATTGCCTTTGCCCTTTCCCATGCGGGTTTCGGCCGGTTTTTTGGTGATCGGCTTGTCGGGGAACAGACGGATCCACACCTTGCCGCCGCGCTTCATCTCACGCGTGAGCGCGACGCGCGCGGCCTCGATCTGCCGGTTGGTAATCCAGCCCGGGTCGAGCGACATCAATCCGTAGTGGCCGAACGCGACGGTGTTGCCGCGGGTGGCCATCCCACTGGTGCGGCCCTTGAACCGCTTGCGAAACTTGACTCGCTTCGGTGCCAGCATGGTTTAGACGCCCGTCGAATAGGTGCGGCCGTGGAGGTCCTCGGTCCGCTCGCCCTTGAAGATCCAGACTTTCACGCCGATCGTGCCGAACGTCGTCTTGGCCGTCGACGTCGCGTAATCGATGTCGGCGCGCAGCGTGTGCAGCGGCACGCGGCCCTCGTGATAGCCCTCGGTGCGCGCGATTTCCGCGCCGCCCAGCCGGCCCGCCGTCTTGATCTTGATGCCCTGCGCGCCCATCCGCATGGCGCTCTGCACCGCGCGCTTCATCGCGCGGCGGAACGAGATGCGCTGCGTGAGCTGGTGCGCCACGCTGTCGCCGACGAGCTGGGCGTCCAGCTCGGGACGCTTGATCTCCTCGACGTTGATGCCGACTTCCTTCCCGGTCAGCTGCGCCAGCTCGTCACGCAGCTTGTCGACTTCCGCGCCGCGCTTGCCGATGACGACGCCGGGACGGCCGGTATGCACCGTGACGGTGACCTTGCCGGGCTTGCGCTCGATGTGGACATCGGCGATCGCCGCATGGCTGAGCCGCGTCTTCAGGTACTTCCGGATCAGCTCGTCTTCCTTGAGGAGGTCGGGGAAGTTGCGCTTCGCGAAGTAGCGCGAACGCCACTGTTTGACGATGCCCAGGCGGAACCCGTAGGGATGTGTTTTCTGGCCCACTTACTTGCTCGCTTTCTTGGTCGTCTTCTTTTTCTTCGCTGGCGCTTTCTTTTTCGCCTTCGCACGCGGTTTAGCCTTTTCCTTGGCTTCGGCTTTCGCAGCGGCCGGCGCGGGAGCCGGAGCCACAGGCGCTTCGGTCCCGGCGACGCGAATCTCGACGTGGCTCGACCGCTTCAGGATCGGCGTGCCGCGTCCCATCGCCGCCGCGGTGAAGCGCTTCAGCGTCTGGCCCTCGTTGACGACGGCGTAGCTCACGCGCAGCGTGTCGGCGTCGAACGGCGTGTTCTCGCGCTGCGCCGCCTGCTGCGCGTTCGCCACCGCCGACTTCAGCACCTTATGGATCTGGCGCGCGGCGCGCTTCTTGGAGAAGCGCAGAATCGCATCCGCCTCGGGCACCGCCCGCCCGCGGATCAGATCGACGACGAGGCGCATCTTGCGCGCCGACTGGCGCACGCCGCGCTGGATCGCTCGAGATTCCATCGCTTACTCCTTCGCTCCCTCGGCAGGAGCCTCGGCGGCTTCGGCTTCCCTCTCGGCCGCCGAGCCCTTCGCGCCGTGGCCACGAAACAGCCGCGTCGCCGCGAATTCGCCAAGCTTGTGGCCCACCATGTTCTCGGTGATGTAGACGGGGATGAACTTGTTCCCGTTGTGCACCGCGAGCGTGTGGCCCACGAAGTCGGGCGTTATGGTGCTGCGCCGCGACCACGTCTTGAACACTTTTTTCTCGTTTCGCTCGTTGAGGGCGCGAATCTTTATCATCAGCGACTCCTCGACGTACGGTCCCTTCTTTACGCTGCGTCCCATTACTGCGTCGCCTTCCCGCGCTTACGCCCGCGCACGATGAGTTTCGTAGACGGTTTCTTCTTGTGTCGTGTCTTCTTGCCTTCGACCTTGCCCCACGGATTGGTTGGAGGCCGGCCACCCGAGCTCTTGCCCTCGCCGCCGCCCAGCGGGTGATCGACCGGGTTCATGGCGACACCGCGCACGCGCGGGCTCCGGCCGAGCCACCGCGTCTTGCCAGCCTTGCCGATGGACAGCAGCTCGTGCTCCGCGTTCCCCACTTCGCCGATCGTCGCGAGGCACTCGCCGCGCACCATCCGCATTTCCGTCGAGCGCAGCCGTAGCGTGACGTAGTTGCCTTCCTTCGCCACGACTTGTGCGCTCGTGCCGGCGCCGCGGCACAGCTGGCCGCCGCGCCCGATCTTCAGCTCGACGTTGTGCACCGCCGTGCCGAGCGGGATCTCGAACAGGGGCATCGCGTTGCCGATGCGGATGTCCGATCCGGGGCCCGAGACGACGTTGTCGCCCACGTTGAGACCCTTCGGGGCGAGGATGTAGCGCTTCTCGCCGTCCGCGTAATGCAGCAGCGCAATGCGGGCCGTCCGGTTCGGATCGTACTCGACGGCAGCGACGCGCGCCGGAATGGCGAACTTGTTGCGCCGGAAATCGATGCGCCGGTACTGCCGCTTGTGCCCGCCGCTCATATACCGGCTCGTGATGTGGCCCTTGTTGTTGCGCCCACCCGTCCGCCGCAGCGGCTCGAGCAACGTCTTCTCCGGCTCCGTCTTGGTGATTTCGGAGAAGTCGGAGACGGAGCGGAAGCGCGTGGCCGGGGTCATCGGCCGAAACTGTCGGATGCCCATTTCAGCCCTCGAATACCTCGATGGCGTCGCCCTCTTTGAGGGTGACGATCGCTTTCTTCCATGATGGCCGCCGGCCCTGGTAGCGGCCGTAGGTGCGCCGCTTGGCCCGCATCACCATCGTGCGGACGTCCGTGACCGACACCTTGAACAGCGACTCGATCGCCGCCTTGATCTGCGGCTTGGTCGCGTCGGAGTGCACCCGGAACGCGTATTCCTTGCGCGCGCCGTAGGCCGCCGACGATTTCTCGGTGACCACGGGACGCACGATCGTGACGTGCAGGTCAGGCATCGCTCGCCTCCGTCGTCTCCGTCTTTGCCGGCCCTTCTTCGAGCGCGCCGATCTCCACGACCACCGTCTGCGCCCACAGGATCTCGTACGCCGTCGCGTCGGCGAAGCGCATCACCTGCACATCGGGGATGTTGCGCCCCGAGAGATAGACGTTGTGCGCGTCACTCGCCGTCAGCACCAGAACCTTCTTTCCGGTTGCATCGAGCTTCTTGAGCAGGGTCGCGAGGTCTTTGGTCTTCGGTTTCTCGTATTCGAGCGCGTCCACGATCACGAGCGCGCCCTCGCGCGCGCGCGCGTTCAGCGCCGACTTCTTGGCCAGCTGGCGCATCTTCTTGGGGATGCCCAGGCGGTAGCTGCGCGGATGCGGACCGTGCGCGATGCCGCCGTGACGCCAGTGCGGCGCCCGCGTCGAGCCCTGCCGCGCCCGGCCGGTGCCTTTTTGCCGCCACGGCTTCTGGTTCCCGCCGGACACTTCGCTGCGCGTCTTGGTGTCGCTGGTGCCCTGCCGCTGATTCGACAGGTACGTGATCACCGCGCGGTGCAACACGTCCTGATTCACCGTGCCGTCGAACAGCGTCTCCGGGAGCGCGACCGCCTTCTTGCTCGCGCCCGCCGCCGAGTAATGTGGCGCCTCAATCATGGCGGCTCGGTCCTCCCTGCTTGCGGACGGTCACCAGGCCATTCATCGGCCCCGGCACCGAGCCGCGCACGAACAGGAGATTGCGCTCGGCGTCGATCCTCACGACGCGCAGGCCGATCTCGGTGAAGTTGCGCGCGCCCATGTGTCCGGGCATCCGCTTGCCTTTGATGATCCGCGACGGGTCGGTACCAGGCGCGATCGATCCCGGCTTGCGATGGCGGGTGTTGCCGTGCGTCTCCGGCCCACCGCCAAAGTGATGGCGGTGCACGACGCCCTGGAAGCCGCGGCCTTTCGAGACACCGCGCACTTTCACCCGATCGCCTTCCGCGAAGATGGCGACGGTCACCGCGCTTCCCGCCGCGGGCGCCTCGCCGCTCACGTCAAAGCGCCGGATCACACGCGGCGTCGTCTCGACCCCCGCCTTCTTGGCGTGGCCCGCGAGCGCTTTGGGGGCGTTCTTGGCTTTCTTCGCGCCGAAGCCAAGCTCCACGCGCCCCTCGACGACCGAAATGACGGGGCACGGCCCCGCCTCGATCACCGTCACGGGCACGTGTGTGCCGGCGGCGTCGAACACGCGTGTCATTCCGAGTTTTCTGCCAATCAATCCGTTCATAGATCCTCAGCTACTCAACCTTGATTTCCACGTCCACGCCCGCGGGCAAGTCCAGCTTCGTCAGCGCGTCCACCGTCTGCGAGCGCGAATCGAGGATGTCGATCAGCCGCTTGTGCGTCTTCAGCTCGAACTGCTCGCGGCTCTTCTTGTCGATGTGCGGGCTGCGCAGCACCGTCCAGAGCTGCCGCTTGGTCGGCAGCGGAATCGGCCCCGAGACCTGAGCGCCCGTCTTCTCAGCGGTACGCACGATGTCGGCGGCCGCCTGGTCGATCAGCGCGTGGTCGAACGCTTTCAGTCGGATTCGGATTTTGCTGGCCATGGTGTCTCCGTCGTAGAACTATTTCAAAATCTTCGTGACCACCCCTGCGCCCACCGTCCGCCCACCCTCGCGGATCGCAAACCGCAGCTGCTCTTCCATCGCGATCGGCGTGATCAGCTCGATCGTCATCTTCGTGTTGTCGCCCGGCATCACCATCTCGACACCGGCAGGGAGCTCGACGTTTCCGGTCACGTCCGTCGTGCGGAAGTAGAACTGCGGCCGGTATCCCTTGAAGAACGGCGTGTGACGGCCGCCTTCCTCTTTCGTAAGCACGTAGACTTCGGATTCGAACTGCGTGTGCGGCTTGATGGATCCCGGCTTGGCCAACACCATGCCGCGCTCGACTTGATCCTTCTCGACCCCGCGCAGCAGCAGGCCGACGTTGTCACCCGCCTGACCGTCGTCCAGGAGCTTGCGGAACATCTCGACTCCCGTCACGACCGTCTTCTTGTCGGTCCCAAAGCCCACCATCTCGACTTCATCGCCGACCTTGATCTTGCCCTTATCGATGCGTCCAGTTGCAACGGTGCCGCGGCCAGTAATCGAGAACACGTCTTCGACCGGCATCTGGAACGGCTTGTCGATCTCCCGCTTGGGCACCGGAATGTTCTTGTCGAGGGCCGCGAGCAGCTCCTCGATCTTGGCGACCCACTGCTTGTCGCCCTCGATCGCCTTGAGCGCGGAGCCGCGGATCACGGGGACATCGTCGCCGGGGAACTGATACTTGCTGAGCAGCTCGCGCACTTCGAGCTCCACGAGATCGAGCAGCTCGGCATCGTCCACCAGGTCGCACTTATTGAGAAAGACCACAATCGCCGGCACGTTCACCTGCCGGGCGAGCAGGATGTGCTCGCGCGTCTGCGGCATCGGGCCATCCACGGCACTGACCACGAGGATCGCCCCGTCCATCTGCGCCGCCCCCGTGATCATGTTCTTCACGTAGTCGGCGTGGCCCGGGCAGTCGACGTGCGCGTAGTGGCGCTCGGGCGTCGAGTACTCCACGTGGCTCGTCGCGATCGTCAGGATCTTGGTCGCGTCGCGCCGGCCCTGGCTCTCGCTCGCCTTCGCCACCTGATCGTAGCTCACGTACGTCCCCAGCCCCTTGTCCGCTGACACCTTGGTCAGCGCCGCGGTCAGCGTCGTCTTGCCGTGGTCCACGTGCCCGATGGTGCCCACGTTCACGTGCGGCTTGGTGCGTTCGAATTTCGCCTTTGCCATTGCGACTGTCCTCTAGTTCTGGTTCTCGTGACAGGTGTCTGGTGTCAGGTGTCTGGGCGTTCATCCCTGACACCAAACACCTGACACCTACCCTTTGACTTTTGAGACTATTTCTTCGGCTTTCGCCTTCGGCACTTCCTGATAGTGTGAGAACTCCATGCTGTAAATCGCACGTCCCTGGCTCATCGAGCGCAGCGTCGTCGAATAGCCGAACATCTCCGACAGCGGCACGCTCGCGGCGACGATGTGCGCGTCGGCGCGCTGCGTCATCCCGCCGATCTTACCCCGCCGGCTCGAGAGATCGCCGATGACGTCGCCCATGTAGTCCGAGGGCGTCACGACTTCGACGTCCATGATCGGTTCGAGCAGAATCGGATGGGCCTGCCGCGCGGCCTCCTTCACCGCCATCGAGCCGGCGATCTTGAACGCCATTTCGCTCGAATCGACGTCGTGGAACGAGCCATCCACAAGCTCGACCTTCACGTCCACCATGGGATAGCCGGCGAGCACGCCGTTCTCGAGCGCTTCTTTCACGCCCTGCTCGACTGGCCCGATGTACTCCCTGGGGATAGTGCCGCCGACGATGTTGTCCTCGAACACGAATCCCGTGCCCGGCTCACCCGGCTCCAGATGAATGACCACATGCCCGTACTGGCCCCGGCCACCGGTCTGGCGGATGAACTTTCCTTCGATGTACTCGACGCGCTTGCGCACCGTCTCGCGATAGGCGACCTGCGGCCTGCCGACGTTGGCGTCGACCTTGAACTCACGCCGCATGCGCTCGACGATGATTTCGAGGTGCAGCTCACCCATCCCGCTGATGATCGTCTGCGCGGTCTCAGCATCGGTATGGACCCGAAAGGTCGGATCTTCCTCGGACAGCTTCGCGAGCGCGATGCCCAGCTTGTCCTGGTCGGCTTTGGTCTTCGGCTCGATGGCGACCGAGATCACGGGGTTCGGGAAGCGCATCGCCTCGAGAATGATCGGATGGCCTTCGTCGCACAGCGTGTCGCCGGTGCGTGTGTCTTTGAGCCCGATCGCCGCCGCGATGTCGCCGGCGCGCACGTCCTCGATCTCTTCGCGCTTGTTGGCGTGCATCTGCAGCAGGCGGCCGATGCGCTCCCGGCGGTCCTTGGTGCTGTTGTAGACGTACGAGCCGGCGGAGAGCACGCCCGAATACACGCGGAAGAACGTCAGTTTCCCGACGTACGGATCCGTCATGATCTTGAACGCGAGCGCGGCGAACGGCGCATCGTCGGACGCGGGGCGCTCCGCGTGCGTGGCGTCATGGTGCGGCAGATGACCCTTGATCGGCGGAATGTCGACGGGCGACGGCAGATAATCGACCACGGCGTCGAGCAGCGCCTGGACGCCTTTGTTCTTGAAGGCGGCGCCGCAGATCACCGGGACGATGGTGCCGGCGACAGTGGCTTTGCGAATGACGGTGCGGATTTCTTCTTCAGTCAGCTTGTGGTCTTCGAGATACTTGCGCAGGATGGCGTCGTCGGACTCGACACAGGCCTCGATCATTTCGTGTCGCAGCTTTGCGACTTGATCCTTCATCGATTCCGGCACCGGTCCCTCGACGTACTTCTTGCCAAGGGTGTCGTCGTCGTAGACGATCTCGATCTCGCGCACGAGGTCGATGAGTCCCGTGAACAGCTGACCCGAGCCGAGCGGCAGCTGGATCGGCACGGCCTTCGTACCCAGCCGCTCGCGGACCATCTTGAGGCACATGTCGAAATCGGCGCCGACGCGATCCATCTTGTTGACGAAGATGATCCGCGGCACGCCGTAGCGATCGGCCTGGCGCCACACCGTCTCGGTCTGTGGCTCCACGCCGCCCACGGCATCGAGCACGGTGACGGCGCCGTCGAGCACGCGCAGCGAGCGCTCGACTTCGACGGTGAAGTCCACGTGTCCGGGTGTGTCGATGATGTTGATGCGGTACTGCTGATTCAGGCGGGTCCAGAATGCGGTCGTCGCAGCCGACGTAATCGTGATACCGCGCTCCTGCTCCTGCTCCATCCAGTCCATCGTGGCCGTACCTTCGTGCACCTCACCCAGCTTGTAGGTGCGGCCCGTGTAATAAAGGATACGCTCGGTCGTAGTCGTTTTCCCGGCATCGATGTGCGCCATGATGCCGATATTCCGAATCTTGTCGAGCGGTGTCGTGCGTGGCATCTCGTCCCTTTATTCAGCAAAAACGCGGGGCGACCAGGACGCCCCACTCGTGTGCCGGGGGGCCGGTCTCGCTCCGCCGTCATCGGCGTAGGGGCGCAGCATGCTGCGCCCTTACTGCTCGATGCAGGATCCCTTAAAGCAGGGTCCCGAAGTTGTCTGTTTAGGGCCCACGCCCGGGCTTTATGCCCGGGCGTTAAATCACCACCGGTAATGCGCGAAAGCGCGGTTCGCTTCCGCCATCCGGTGTGTGTCTTCCTTCTTCTTTATCGTCTCGCCTTCGCCCTTCGACGCCAGGATCAGCTCGGCGGCGAGGCGCTCGGCCATCGTCTTTTCCTTGCGCGCCCGGCTGTACTGGATGATCCAGCGCATCCCCAGCGCCGTGCGTCGCTCCGGCCGCACTTCGACCGGCACCTGATACGTCGCGCCGCCGACCCGCCGGGACTTCACTTCCAGCGCCGGCTTCACGTTCGACAGCGCCTGCTTGAACACGTTCACGCCGGGCTGCCCCGTGCGCTGCTCGATCATGTCCATCGCCTGATAGAAGATCCGCTCGGACAACGACTTCTTGCCGCATACCATCAGGTTGTTCAAGAACTTCGACACCGTCTGACTATCGTAGCGCGGATCGGCCGGCACCGGCCGCTTGACCGCGGATTTGCGCCGGCTCACTGCCCGGCCTCCTTGGGACGCTTGGCACCGTACTTGGAGCGCGACTGCTTGCGCTCGTTGACGCCCGCGGCGTCGAGCGTGCCGCGGATGATGTGATAGCGCACGCCCGGGAGATCCTTCACGCGTCCGCCGCGAATCATCACGATCGAGTGCTCCTGCAGGTTATGCCCCTCACCCGGGATGTATGCCGTCACTTCGAAGCCGTTCGTCAACCGAACACGAGCCACTTTGCGCAGCGCCGAGTTCGGCTTCTTCGGCGTGGTCGTATACACGCGCGTGCAGACGCCGCGTTTCTGCGGGTTCCCGCGCAAATGCGGCGCCTTTTCCTTTTTCTCGACGTCCCTGCGACCGTGCCGGACGAGCTGATTGATAGTCGGCAAATGCCCCTCGAAATCGAAACGAAAAAAGCTGCTCCGAAGCCCGCGAAAGTAAGCAGCTAGTTCAACTTAGGTCAAGTGCCTCACCGCAAAAAAAAGGCGCCCCGGCGAATAGCCCGGGGCGCCGGTTTAAGCCCCTCTCCCTATTCCGCTTCCACCTCTTCGGGGAACGGACTCGGTGCCGCTCCAGTCCCCGGCAGCGCTGCTGCCTCCACGGGCGGCGTCGGAGGCTGGAACCCCTCCGGCGGCTCGATCTCGATGTCGTGATACCGGTAAATGCCGGTACCCGCCGGGATCAGATGCCCGATGATGATGTTCTCCTTGAGACCAAGCAGATCGTCCTTGGCCCCGCGGATGGCCGCGTCGGTCAGCACGCGCGTGGTTTCCTGGAACGAAGCCGCTGAAATAAACGACTGCGTCGTCAGACTCGCCTTCGTGATGCCGAGGAGCAGCGGCTCGCGGGTGGACGGCTTGCCGCCCTTCTTCACCGCGCGCTCGTTGACGTCGCTGAAGACGAGCTTATCCACGTTCTCGCCTTCGAGGAACTCGGTATCACCCGGCTCCACCACCTTCACCTTTTGCAGCATCTGCCGCACGATCACGCCGATGTGCTTGTCGTTGATCTTCACGCCCTGCAGGCGGTACACCTCCTGCACTTCGTTCAGCAGGTATTCCTGCACGGCGCGCGGCCCCTTGATCCGCAGGATGTCGTGCGGATTGACGGGACCCTCGGTGAGACGGTCACCGGCGCGCACGCGGTCACCCTCGTGCACACGCAAGTGCTTGCCGGCGGGCACCTCGTACAGCTGCGCCTCGCCCTCCTCCGGGTGCACCCAGATCTCGCGCTTGCCGCGCTTGATCTCGCCGAACCGCACCACCCCGTCCACTTCGGAAATCGTGGCCGGGTCCTTCGGCCGGCGCGCCTCGAACAGCTCGGCGACGCGCGGCAGGCCGCCCGTGATATCGCGCGTCTTGTACGCCTCGCGCGACACCTTGGCGAGCACCTGGCCCGCGTACACTTCCTGGCCGTCTTCGACCGTGAGCTGTGCGCCTTCCGGAATCACGAAGTCGCGGAGCCGCTTCTCCTTGTCGCCCTTCTTCTGCACGACCTCGATGTGCGGGTGCAGCTTCTTCTCGCGATCTTCAATGATGACGCGCTGGCGCCGGCCGGTGATTTCGTCCAGCTCCTCGCGCACCGTCTCGTCATCGACGATGTCCACGAACCGCACCAGGCCCGCCACGTCGGTCATGATCGGGTTGGTGTACGGGTCCCAGGTGAACAGCACCCCGTCCTTCGCCACCTGCTGGCCGTCATCGACCATCAGGGTGGCGCCGAGCGGGACCTGGAACCGCGAGTGCACCGACAGCTTCCCGGTCGCCGGGCTGCCCGAGCTATGCGCGGCGGCCTTGAGGATCAGCTCGCCCTCGTAGCTCGTCACGACCTTCTGGCCCTCCGGCGTCTCGACGAACGTCAGCCGGTCGCCGTGCTCGATCACGCCTTCGACCTTCGTCTTCCGCACCGTCTGCTCGGCGATGCGTGCCGCCGTGCCGCCGATGTGGAAGGTCCGCAGCGTCAGCTGTGTGCCCGGCTCACCGATCGACTGCGCGGCCAGAATCCCGACTGCTTCGCCGAGGTCCACCATGTCCATCGTCGCGAGGTTGCGCCCGTAGCACATGCGGCACACGCCGCGCTTCGCTTCGCACGTCAGCACGGAGCGGATCTTCACCGACTCGATGCCCGCATCCTCGATGGCCTGCGAGGTCTCCTCGATGACCAGCTTCCCCGCCTCGACCAGCACCTTGGGCCGGCCGTCCTCATCCAGCTCGTGCGGATCGAGCACTTCCTCGAGTGCTACGCAGCCCACGATGCGCTCGCGCAGCGGCTCGATGATGTCTTCGCCTTCCTTCAGCGCCGACATCTCGAGGCCGAGGATCGTGCCGCAGTCCTCTTCCGTAATGGTCACGTCCTGGGCGACGTCGACCAGCCGGCGCGTCAGGTAGCCGGCGTCGGCCGTCTTGAGCGCCGTGTCGGCGAGACCCTTTCGCGCGCCGTGCGTCGAGATGAAGTACTCGAGCACGGACAGACCCTCACGGAAGTTCGACTTGATCGGGCTCTCGATGATTTCGCCGATGCCGCCCGTCAGCTTCTTCTGCGGCTTCGCCATCAGCCCGCGCATGCCGGCGAGCTGCCGGATCTGGTCACGCGAGCCGCGGCTCCCGGAGTCGAACATCATGAACACCGGGTTGAAGCCGCCCTTGGACCGCCGCATCGTCGCGACCATCGCCTCGGCGATATCGTTGTTCGCGTGCGTCCAGGCGTCGATCACCTTGTTGTACCGCTCGCCGAAGGTGATCTGGCCCGTTGAATACGCGCGCTGGAACCGCTCGACACGCGCTTCGGCGTCGTGCAACAGCGGCGCCTTCTCGGTCGGAATCTCGAGGTCGGCCACGCCGATCGAGACGCCGCCTATCGTGGCGTAGCGGAAGCCGAACTCCTTGAGCTGATCGAGGAACTGCACCGTGGGGGACAGCCCCGCGCGGCGATAGCTCTCGAACACCAGCTCGGAGAGATCCTTTTTCCGCATCATCTTGTTCTGGAAGCCGAGGTCGTGCAGCAGATTCACCGGGACGATGCTGTTGAAGATCACCCGGCCCGCCGTGGTGCCGATCCACCGACTCGTCGTCTCGTGCCACATCTGTACGGGCGAGTGGTAGTCGATGCGCTTCAGCGCGATGGCCATCTCGAGCTCCGCCATCGAGCCGATCCGCGGCGCGGTCTTCAGGCCTCCCTCGAAATTCGCCGGATCCTTGGTCAGGAAGTGGCATCCCAGCACCATGTCCTGGCTGGGCTCCGCTACCGGCCGGCCGTCGGAGGGCTTGAGAATGTTGTTCGACGAAATCATCAGCAGCCGCGACTCGAGCTGCGCCTCGAACGAGAGCGGCACGTGCACGGCCATCTGGTCGCCGTCGAAGTCGGCGTTGAACGCCGCGCACACGAGCGGGTGAATCCGGATCGCCTTGCCCTCGACGAGCACCGGCTCGAACGCCTGAATGCCCAGGCGGTGCAGCGTGGGCGCGCGGTTCAGGAGCACCGGATGGTCCTCGATGATCTCCTCGAGGATCTCGTACACCTCCGGCGACTCCTTCTCCACGATCTTCTTCGCCCGCTTCACCGTCTCGGCGATGCCCTTCTCCACCAGCTTGTGGATGATGAAGGGCTTGAACAACTCGACCGCCATCGCCTTCGGCAAGCCGCACTGGTGCAGCTTCAGCTCCGGTCCCACCACGATGACCGACCGGCCGGAGTAGTCGACGCGCTTGCCGAGCAGGTTCTGGCGGAACCGGCCCTGCTTGCCCTTGAGCATGTCGGACAGCGACTTGAGCGGGCGCTTGCCGCGGCCGCGAATCGCCTTGGAGCGGCGGCCGTTGTCGAACAGCGCGTCCACTGCTTCCTGCAGCATGCGCTTCTCGTTGCGGAGAATGACTTCCGGCGCGCGGTGCAGAATCAGCTTCTGCAGCCGGTTGTTCCGGTTGATCACCCGCCGGTACAGATCGTTCAGGTCTGACGTGGCGAAGCGCCCGCCGTCGAGCGGCACCAGCGGCCGCAGGTCGGGCGGAATCACCGGCACGACGTCGAGAATCATCCAGCGCGGATCGTTGCGCTGCTCGCCGGCATTGCCCGAGTTGCGCATCGCGTCCACGATCTTGAGGCGCTTCAGCATCTGCTTCTTGCGATGCTGGCTCGTCTCGGTCGCGACGGTCTCGCGCAGCTCGTCGGCGAGCTTGTCGACGTTGATCCGCTCGAGCAGCGAGCGGATCGCGGGCGCGCCGATGTCGGCGCGGAACGCCGTGTCGCCTTCGGTCTTGGCCTTGGCGCGCAGCTCCAGGAAACGGTCCTCATCCAGCAGCTCCCGCTCCTGCACTTCCTGCTCACCCGGCTCGATCACGACATAATTCGTGTAGTAGATGACGCGCTCGAGGTCGCGCAGCGTCATGTCCAGCAGATTGCCCATCGGCGACGGCAGCGTCTTGAAGAACCAGATGTGCGCCACCGGCACCGCGAGCTCGATGTGGCCCATCCGCTCGCGCCGCACCTTGGACAACGTCACCTCGACACCGCAGCGGTCGCAGATCACGCCGCGATAGCGGATGCGCTTGTACTTGCCGCAGTGGCACTCCCAGTCCTTCACCGGACCGAAGATGCGCTCGCAGAACAAGCCATCCCGTTCCGGCTTGAACGACCGGTAGTTGATCGTCTCGGGCTTGGTGACCTCGCCCCACGACCACCACGTACGCTGGCCCTGGAGCTCCAGGCGCTCGCGCTCCTTGGAGTCCTTGGGCCCCCGGATCTCCTCGGGGGAGGCGATCCGAATCTGGATATAGTCAAAGCTCGAGCTCTTCGGCTCGTGGCCGCTTCGGAAATCGATCACTTATTCCTCCACGTCTTCAGTAGTGCCGAGGGTCACTTTCAGTCCGAGCGCCTGGAGCTCCTTCACCAGCACGTTGAAGGATTCCGGAATCCCGGGCTTCGGCAGGTTCTGCCCCTTCACGATCGCCTCGTACACGCGGCTGCGACCGTTCACGTCGTCCGACTTGACGGTCAGGATCTCCTGCAGCGTGTGCGCGGCGCCGTATGCTTCGAGCGCCCAGACTTCCATTTCGCCGAACCGCTGGCCGCCGAACTGCGCCTTGCCGGCGAGCGGCTGCTGCGTCACCAGCGAATACGGCCCGATGGAGCGGGCGTGGATCTTGTCGTCGACGAGGTGCGACAACTTCATCATGTAGATCGAGCCGACGGTCACGTCGGACGCGAACAGCTCGCCCGAGCGGCCGTCGCGCAGCCGGCACTTGCCGACCGGCGACAAGCCGGCCGCCGCCAGCAGCTCCACCGCGGCGGCATCGACATCGGCTTCCGACTTGGCGCCGAAGAGGGCCGCGAGCGCGGGACGTCCCGTCGCCTCGAGGACCTCGGCCGGCTTGTCCTTTGCCAGACCCTTTTCGACTTCCTTCAGCCCGTGCTTCAGGGCGCTCTTCTCCGCAGCCGAGAGATTGCTCGCCTCGGCTGATTCGATCTTGGCCTCGTGGACTTCCTTCTCGATGCGCCGTTGCGCGAGCTCGCGCTCCGCCAGCTCCTTCGCGGCGGCCTTGAGGAAATCCACCATCTGGCGGTGCAGGTCGCGCGTCTCGGCCGAGACACTGCGTGCCGCGAGCAGCTCGACGCCCGCGGTGCCGATGTCCGCCCGGCCACCGTTGGTCGACGGCAGCTTGCGCAGATCCGACACGATCTGCTCGACGCGCGCCGTGTCGAGCTCCGGCGGCCGCACCTCGAGCTTCAATGCGTCGGCGGCCCACCGCAGTCCCGCGAGCCGGAGCAGCACGCCGATCTCGTTCTCGTTGGCGCCCTGGAAGACGGGCGTCTTGGCGTCGAAGCCCAACAGGTTCGCCGCCCAGCCGAGGTGCGTCTCCAGGATCTGGCCGACGTTCATGCGGCTCGGGACGCCGAGCGGGTTCAGCACGATGTCGACCGGCGTACCGTTGGGGAGGAACGGCATGTCCTCCTCCGGCACAATCCGCGCGATGATGCCCTTGTTGCCGTGCCGTCCGGCCATCTTGTCGCCCACCGAGATCTTCCGCTTCTCGGCGACGTACACCTTGACCAGCTGGATGACTCCCGGAGGCAGCTCGTCCGGCTGGAGAATCTTGTCGATCTGGTCTTCCGACTTCTCTTCGATCTTCGCGCGCTCGGCGCTGGCCGCGTCGAGCACCGCGCGCACCTTCTCGTTCACCGACTTGTTGGCGACGCGCAGCGTCTTGAGGTCCACATCGGCGAAGTTGAGCTCGCTCAGCTGCTGCTTGCTCAGCTTGGTCCCGGCCGGGAGGAACTCTTCGACCGTCCCCGCCTTCAGCAGCAGGCCGACTTCCTGATTCGCGAGGAGCTCCGTCATCTCGGCGAACATCGCCTCCGAGATGCGGGCCTTCTCTTCCGCCTCGAGCCGGCGCACTTCGCCGATGCGCTCGCCGCGGTCCTTCTCGACGACCTGATCTTCGATGCGCGAGAAGATCTTCACGTCGATGACGACGCCCTCCATACCGGGCGGCACCTTCAGCGACGAGTCCTTCACGTCCTTTGCTTTTTCACCGAAGATGGCGGTGAGCAGCTTCTCTTCCGGCGACAGCTCCGTCTCGCCCTTGGGCGTGATTTTGCCGACCAGGATGTCGCCCGCCTTGACGTGGGCGCCGATCCGCACGATGCCGCGCTCGTCGAGGTCCACCAGCGACTCCTCGGCGACGTTCGGGATTTCGCGCGTGATCTCTTCACGTCCGCGCTTGGTATCACGGACGTGCAGCTCGAGCTCCTGGATGTGAATCGACGAGTAGACGTCGTCCTTCACGAGGCGCTCGGAGAGCACGATCGCGTCTTCGAAGTTGTGACCGTACCACGGCATGAACGCGACGGTGACGTTGGCCCCGAGCGCCAGATCGCCGCGCTCCGTGCCCGCGCCGTCCGCCACGACCTGACCCGCCTTTACCTTCTGGCCCATGTACACGAGCGGCCGCTGGTTGATGGCGGTGTCCTGATTGGTCCGCCAGAACTTCTTCAGGCGGTAGCGGTCATGCTGTTTCAGCCGCGCCAGCGGATGGTCGCCTCCCCCGCCCTCCCCCTCTCCGTTGCCCGACCGCGTCTCGTCGTCACCGGCGTCGATGATGATCTCATCGGCCGTGACGCGCGTGACCACGCCGGCCCGGCGGGCGATGACCACCGCCCCCGAGTCGCGGGCAACCTTGTTCTCGAGTCCCGTGCCGACGAGCGGCGCCTGCGGGAAGAGGAGCGGCACCGACTGCCGCTGCATGTTCGAGCCCATCAACGCGCGGTTCGCGTCGTCGTGCTCGAGGAAGGGAATCAGGGCCGCGGCGATCGACACCAGCTGCTCCGGTGCCACATCCATGAAGTCGATGCGGTTCGGCGGCAGCAGCGGATAGTCGTCCCGCTTGCGGCACAGCACCAGCTCGTCCGCAAAGCGGCCTTCGGGCGTGAGGTGCGCGTTCGCCTGCGCGACCGCGTAGTCCTCTTCCTCCGACGCCGACAGCCAGCGGACCTCGTCCGTGACTTTGCCGTCCTTCACCACGCGGTACGGCGTCTCGATGAAGCCGAGCTCGTTCACACGGGCGTAGCACGACAGGCTCGTGATGAGTCCGATGTTCGGACCTTCCGGCGTCTCGATCGGGCACATCCGGCCGTACTGGCTGTAGTGCACATCGCGCACCTCGAACCCCGCCCGCTCGCGCGTCAGACCGCCGGGACCGAGCGCGCTCAAGCGGCGCTTGTGCGTCAGCTCGGCCAGGGGGTTCGTCTGATCCATGAACTGCGACAGCTGCGAGCTGCCGAAGAACGCCTGAATCACGGCGCTCACCGTGCGCGCATTGACCAGATCGTCGAGCGTGATCCGCTCGGGATCGTTGTTGATGCTCATGCGCTCTTTGATGAGCCGCGCCATGCGCGAGAGGCCGACCGAGAACTGGTTGGCGATCAGCTCGCCGACCGACCGCACCCGGCGGTTGCCGAGGTGGTCGATGTCGTCAGTGTAGCCGCGGCCTTCCGACAGCTCGATCAGGTAGCGGATGATCGCGACGAAGTCGTCCTCGGTGAGGACCGTGTGGTCCTTCGGCACGTTCACCTTGAGCCGCTGATTGATCTTGTAGCGGCCTACTTTGCCGAGGTCGTAGCGCTTGGGATGGAAAAACAGGCGCTTCAGCGCTTCGCGCGCGGTTTCGAGGTTCGGCGCCTCGCCGGGACGCAGCAGGGTATAGATCTGCGCCAGCGCCTCGGCTTCCGAGTGCGTCGGATCCTTGACGAGCGTGTTCTTGATCAGCGGCGATTCACTCCGGCCCGCCGGCAGGAGCACGTCCACCTTCGTCACGCCGGCCTTGAGCAGCTTCTTCCTGAGCGTGTCCGACAGATCGCGCCCGGCCTCGCCGACCACTTCACCGTCGGTATCGGCGACGTCGAACGCCAGGACGTACTTGCTCGGCGTCTGCTGCGTGGTCGTCGGCTGCGCGTCCTCGCGCAAGTCGAGTGTCGTGTAGCCCGCGAACACGCGGACGGCGGTAATACCGGCGCGGCGGAACGCGTTGAAGCGCTCGAGCGTCAGCTCGTCGCCCACGCGGGCGAGCGGCTCGCCCTTCTTGTTCTCGGGATCGGGGACGTCGACCGCCAGCAGCGTGCCGAGCACCTCGCGTTTCTGCGCGCGGCCCTCGAGCTTGCCGGTGATGTCGATGTCCTTCACCGCGTAGAACAGCTTCAGAATGTCGGCGTTGCCGCCGTACCCGAAGGCGCGGAGCAGCGCGGTCGCCGGGAATTTCTTCTTCTTGTCGATGTGGACGTAGATCACGTCGTGAATGTCGACCGTGAACTCGACCCACGAGCCCCGGAACGGGATGATGCGCGCCGAGAAGAGGCGCTGGCCGTTGGGGTGGACGCTCTCTTCGAACACGACGCCCGGCGAGCGGTGCAGCTGCGACACGATGACGCGCTCGGCCCCGTTGATGACGAACGTGCCCAGCGGCGTAAGAATCGGCAGCTCGCCGAGATAGACTTCCTTCTCGATGATATTCTTGGGCCGCTTGGTCTTGGTGACCTCGCCGACCTCTTCCATCACGACCAGCTGCAAAGTCGCCTTGAGCGGCACCGAGTACGTCATATCGCGCTCGATGCACTCTTCGACGGTGTACTTCGGCTCGCCCAGCGCGTATTTCACGAACTCGAGCGAGTAGTTGCCGTTGACGTCCTGAATCGGGAACAGATCCTTGAAGACCCGTTCCAGTCCGACGTCCGAGCGCACCCCATCCTTGCCGTCCGGCTGCAGGAGGGACTGGAACGCCCGCGTCTGGATATCGAGGAGATGGGGCATTGGCATCCCCGTCTCCAGTTTTGCAAACGAAAGGTGCGGCGACGTCTTGGTAGTCATTTCACTCCTCAGGTAATGCAAAAGGCCCAGCTTCCCCCGTTCCGTACGTCGGCACGGGGGCAAGCGTTGGGGCTCTGAAAGAGCAGGCTGTGGTAAATCCGTGCATGTCGTAGAACCGAAGCGAGACTCGGGTTACCCACGGACCCCTATTGGTCCGGGGCTGCCACGAGGCTACTTCAGTTCGACGACCGCACCCTGCGCTTCGAGCTTCTTTTTGATTTCTTCGGCTTCCTGCTTGGTCACGCCTTCCTTTACCGTTCCGGGCGCGCTTTCGACCAGATCCTTCGCCTCTTTCAAGCCGAGGCTCGTGATCGCGCGAACCTCCTTGATCACCTGAATCTTCTTCTCGCCGCCCGACTTGAGGACGACGGTGTACTCCGTCTTCTCTTCGGCCGCGGGCGCGGCAGCAGCCGCTCCACCGGCCGCGCCACCCGCAGGCGCCCCGCCGGCGACCGGCGCGGCGATCGTGACGCCGAACTTCTCCTTGAACGCTTCGATCAGCTCCGCCAGCTCGAACACCGACATGTTGCCGATGGCCTCGAGGATGTCGTCCTTACTCATTGTCTGCGTCGCCATTGTGTTCTCCCTAGCTTTGTGAAGAGCGTTTTTCTTTTAGAGCCTCGAGGGCGCCGACCATCGAGTAGAGCAATCCGTTCAACATGCCGAGGAATCCCGCCATCGGCGCCTGCAGCGCGCCGCCCAGCTGCGCGAGGAGCTGTGTTTTGGAGGGAAGCGCGGCCAGAGACTTCACCTGCGCCTGGGTGACGGGCTTCCCCTCCACCAGCCCCACTTTGATCGCCGGCTTCTCGAATTCCTTGGCGAAATCGGTCAACACCTTCGCCGCGCCGACCGGATCCGCGCCCGCGAGCACCAGCGCAGTCGGACCGGCGAGGAATGATTCGAGACCACCCTGCTTCAGCTGCTGCTCGGTCAGGGCGCGCCGGGCCAGCGTGTTCTTCACCACCACATACTCGACGCCTACCGCACGCAGGCGGCGGCGGAGATCGGTGATGTGCGCGACGTTGAGACCCGTGAAATCGGTGACATAGATAGTCGGCGACTTGGCGACCTGCTCCGCCAGCGTCGTCACCATCTCCTGTTTCTGCGCTTTCGTGCGGTTCATTGATGATACCCCGCCGGATCGACCCGCACGCCCGGTCCCATCGTACTCGACACCGTCACCGAACGGATGTAATGGCCCTTTGCCGCCGACGGTTTCGCCTTCACGATCGCGTCCATGAAGGCCTGCAGATTGTCCGCCAGCTGCGCCGCCGTGAACGATTTCTTGCCGACGGCCGCGTGCACGATGCCGCTCTTGTCCACGCGAAACTCGATCTTTCCCGCCTTGAGCTCTTTCACGGCCTTCGAAACGTCCATCGTGACGGTGCCGGCCTTTGGATTCGGCATCAAGCCACGTGGGCCGAGCACTTTGCCCAGCGCGCCCAGCTGTCCCATGACGTCGGGCGTCGCCACGATCACATCCGTGTCGAGCCATCCTTCCTTGATCTTCGCGATGTACTCGAGGCCCACGAAGTCCGCGCCCGCGGTTTCGGCCTCTTTCGCTTTCTCCCCCTGCGCGAGGACCAACACCCGGATCTTCTTGCCGGTTCCATGCGGCAGCGACACTGTGCCGCGGACGATCTGGTCGGCGTGCTTGGGATCGACGCCCAGCCGCACCGCCACGTCGACGGACTCATCGAACTTCGCGTACGCGCTGCTCTTCACCTGCTCGACAGCCGCCGGCGCCGCATACAGCTTTTTCCCCTCGAGGGTGGCGGCCGCGGCGCGGTATTTCTTGCCCCGCGTGCGCATCAGCCCTCCACCGTCAGGCCCATCGACCGCGCCGTCCCCGCGATCATGTTGATCGCCCCTTCCAGGTCGGTCGCGTTCAGGTCCTGCATCTTGATCTCGGCGATCTTCTTGAGCTGGGCGCGTGTGACCTTGCCAACCTTTTCGCGATTGGAGGTCGCCGAGCCCTTCTCGATCCCTGCTTCCTTCTTCAGGAGCACGGCCGCCGGCGGAGTCTTGGTGATGAACGTGAAGGTGCGGTCTTTATAGATCGTCACCACCACGGGGGTCACCATGCCCGCCTGGCTTCCGGTCTTCGCGTTGAACTGCTTCACGAATTCCATGATGTTCACGCCGTGCGGGCCGAGCGCGGTTCCCACTGGCGGCGCGGGCGTCGCCTGCCCCGCCGGCACCTGCAGCTTGACGATTGCAGTGACTGGTTTGGCCATCGTATTCCTCTATTAGCGTCCGCTTGCGCGGACTCCCACGCATTCCGTGGTTAGTGAGCCTTCAATTGCAAGTAGTCCAGCTCCACGGACGTCGGCCGTCCGAAGAGCGCCACCGAGACCCGCACCTTCCCTTTGTCCGGCAGCACTTCCTGCACCGTGCCGCTGAAGTCCGAAAACGGTCCTTCCGTGATCTCGACGACCTGGCCGACGAGGAATGGAATCGCCTCGGCGGGCTCTTCTTCCTTGATCGCCTCTTCGACGCCCAGCAGCCGGTTGACCTCGTCGGGGCGCAGCGGCATCGGCAGCCGGCCCGTTCCCACGAACTTGATCACACCCTGAATGCCGTTGATCGTGTGGATGGTTTCCTGATTCAGGTCCATCTCCACGAGCACGTAGCCCGGGTAGATCTTTCGCTCGACGTTCACCTTCTTGCCGTTCTTGATCTCCACGACTTCCTGCGTGGGGACCAAGGCCTGACGGATCGGCTTCTCCGTCTCGGGCCGCGCGTCTTCGGCGATGCGCCGCGCGATCAGACTGCGAACCTTGTTCTCGTGGCCCGCCGTCGTCTGAATCGCGTACCACCGGAGATCGGCCATTAAAACAGCTTCGCCACCAGCTTCACGAAGATCAGCTGGAACAGCGAATCCATCAGACCGATCAGAATCCCGAGCACCGACACGAAGATGATGATGACCGTCGTCGCTTTCTTCAGCTCGTCGAACGTCGGCCACGTCACCTTGCGCAGCTCGTTGCGCACGTCGCGCAAGAACTGAAAGAACCGCGCGATGCGTCCAGGAGGAGACCGCAGCTCGCGGTCGCCACCTGTCATGACTTCGGTTGCCATTACTTCGATTCCTTGTGCGCCTGCTGCTTATTGCATCGCGGGCAGTACTTCTTCCATTCCGCCCGTTCGGGGTGCTTGCGCCGGTTCTTGGTCGTGAAATAGTTCCGGCTTTTGCACACCGTGCATTCCATGATGATGTTCTCGCGTGGCACTGTCTTCTCCGTTGTACGACGCTACGACGGTACGTTGCACGTACGGCGTAGCGACGTAGCGTCGTAGAACTATTTCAAAATCTTCGTGACCACCCCTGCGCCCACCGTCCGCCCACCCTCGCGGATCGCAAACCGCAGCTGCTCTTCCATCGCGATCGGCGTGATCAGCTCGATCGTCATCTTCGTGTTGTCCCCCGGCATCACCATCTCCACCCCCGCCGGCAGCTCCACCGACCCCGTCACGTCCGTCGTCCGGAAGTAAAACTGCGGCCGATACCCCTTGAAAAACGGCGTATGCCGGCCCCCCTCCTCCTTCGTCAGGACGTACACCTCCGCCTCGAACTGCGTGTGCGGCTTGATGGATCCCGGCTTGGCCAACACCATCCCCCGCTCGATCTGATCCTTCTCAATCCCGCGCAACAGCAGCCCCACGTTGTCCCCCGCCTGCCCCTCATCGAGCAGCTTGCGGAACATCTCCACCCCCGTCACGACCGTCTTCTTGTCGGTGCCAAACCCCACGAACTCGACTTCCTCCCCGACCTTCACCTTGCCCCGGTCAATCCGGCCCGTCGCCACCGTCCCGCGTCCCGTGATCGAGAACACGTCCTCGACCGGCATCAGGAACGGCTTGTCGATCTCCCGCTTGGGCACCGGAATGCTCTTATCGAGGGCGCTGAGCAACTCCTCGACCTTCCCCGTCCACTGCTTGTCCCCTTCGATCGCCTTCAAGGCTGCGCCGCGGATCACCGGCACGTCATCGCCCGGGAACTGATACTTGCTGAGCAGCTCGCGGACCTCCAGCTCCACCAGGTCCAAGAGCTCCGGATCATCCACCAGGTCGCACTTATTGAGAAAGACCACAATCGCCGGCACGTTCACCTGCCGGGCGAGCAGGATGTGCTCGCGCGTCTGCGGCATCGGGCCATCCACGGCACTGACCACGAGGATCGCCCCGTCCATCTGCGCCGCCCCCGTGATCATGTTCTTCACGTAGTCGGCGTGGCCCGGGCAGTCGACGTGCGCGTAGTGGCGCTCGGGCGTCGAGTACTCCACGTGGCTCGTCGCGATCGTCAGGATCTTGGTCGCGTCGCGCCGGCCCTGGCTCTCGCTCGCCTTCGCCACCTGATCGTAGCTCACGTACGTCCCCAGCCCCTTGTCCGCCGACACCTTGGTCAGCGCCGCGGTCAGCGTCGTCTTGCCGTGGTCCACGTGCCCGATGGTGCCCACGTTCACGTGTGGCTTGGTCCGCTCAAATTTGGCTTTTGCCATTGCTATCCTCTTCTCAAGTACAACGTCGATTAACTTCGTCGAATCGATAACGTCGAGTCGAGCATCGTCGAATCAACTTCGTCTTTTCAACGTCTTCGATTCATCAAGCAGAGCTCGCGACCGGGATTGAACCGGTGACCTCGTCCTTACCAAGGACGCGCTCTACCGACTGAGCTACGCGAGCGTTCTCGGTACAGAGCGGGCGACGGGGCTCGAACCCGCGACCCTCAGCTTGGAAGGCTGATGCTCTACCAACTGAGCTACGCCCGCGTCGCGCGACGCCACAAAGTGGTGGGGGAAGGATTCGAACCTTCGTAGCGCTAAGCGCGGCAGATTTACAGTCTGCTCCCTTTGGCCGCTCGGGCACCCCACCCAGCGCGCTGTCCCCCAGTTGCCCCGCTCCCGCTGACAACAGACCCCGCGTTTGATGGGCGCGCGGGGTTTGTTGGTTCCCAAGTTCGGGTTTGAGCTGACGAAGGGACTCGAACCCTTAACCTGCTGATTACAAATCAGCTGCTCTACCAGTTGAGCTACGTCAGCTGGCCGAGTCTCAAAACTGACAGACTCGTAATTAAAACGCAGGGCGTGACTATGGCAAGGGACGGACTTCGAACGACTTAGCCCGTTTCAGACGACTCGCCACTTGGTGCCTTGCGGCGTGTCCTCGATCTCGATGCCTCGGGCCCGCAGCTCGGCCCGGATCGCGTCGGCGGCCTTGAAATCCTTGGACTTACGGGCCTGGGCCCGGGCCGCGATGCGCTCTTCGACCCAGGAGGCGAGGGCCGCGTCGATCGTTCGCCCGGTCGGCAGGACGTCTAAAACTCGCATGATTCGGTCGAACATCTGGAGGGCAAATAGCGCCCCGCCCCCACCCTGATCCAGTTCGCGGTTGGCCACTCGGACAAAATCGAAGAGCGCTGCGACCGCTCTCGGAGCGTTAAGGTCGTCGTTCAGGGCGCCGTGCACATCAGTTTCAACCAGAGAGGCGATCTTCTTCAGCGGTTCTTCGCGCTTCTGCTTCGGGGCCTCACGCTCGAGCCGTTCACGGAATTCTCCCAAACGTTTGACGCCCTCTGCAGAACTAGCAAGTGCCTCGTCGTTGAAATCGATCGGCTGGCGGTAGTGCGTTTGGAAAAAGAGCAATCGCACCGCTGCCGCATCGACGCCCTGTTCCCGCAGATCGCGCGCGGTCAAAAAATTCCCGTGGCGCTTCGACATCTTGGTGCCGCGCACGTTGAGAAACTCGCCGTGCACCCAGTGGCGCGAGAATGTCTGACCCGTCGCGCCTTCCGACTGCGCGATTTCGTTTTCGTGATGCGGAAAGATGAGATCGATCCCGCCCGCGTGGATATCGAGCGTCTGCACGCCACAGCACTTCGCGATCTCCGAGAGCGACATCGCCGAGCACTCGAGATGCCAGCCCGGACGCCCGCGCCCGAACGGCGCATCCCACGCGGCGCCCACCGCTTCGTCCTCGGCGTCGGCTTTCTTCCAGAGTGCGAAGTCGCTCGGGTCCCCTTTAGCGTACTCATCGCTCGCGACGCGCGCACCGACCTTGATCTCACGCTTGTCGAGCTGCGAGAGCCGGCCGTAGGTTGGGAACTTCGCGATCGCGAAATAGATCGAGCCGTCCTCTCCTTTATACGCGACGCCGCGCTCGAGCAGCTTCGCAACGAGGGCGATCATCTGCGGCATGTACTCCGTTGCCGCGGTGTACACGTGCGCCGGTTTGATCCGCAGGTAATCGCGATCCTCGAAGAACGCCTTCGTGAACGGCGCCGTGTGCTCCGTGAGCCGCTTCCCAGCCTGCCGCGCCGCCTTGATGGTCCGGTCATCGACATCGGTGAGATTCATGATGTGAAACACGTCGTAGCCGGTGTGCTCCAGCCAGCGGCGCAAGAGGTCTTCGAACAGGAATGTGCGGAAATTCCCGATGTGCGCGTAGTTCCAGACGGTGGGACCGCAGGTGTACAGCGTCACGCGCGGCGGCGCGAGCGGCTGCAACGGCTCGACGCGGCGGGTCAGCGTATTGTAGAGGGAGACAGGCGCCGTCATTGACGGCGAAACGTACTAGTGGGCGTCGTGGGTTTCCAGCACGATATCCTCCAGCGATTTCACGCGGACCCGGGACGCGCGCACGGGCAGGCGGTGTGCCCGGCACAAGGCGAGCGCGGCCTCCACAGTTCGGCCGCTCAGGGGCGCTTCGATCCCGGCCTCGGTGATCCGAAAACCGGGTGGCGCCTCGGCCGGTGGCGCGTCGAGAATCACCTCGAGCACCCGCTCCCCCAGCAGCGCCGGCAAGGGCCCGGCGCGCACGATGCGACCGTCGCGCAGGACCAGGACTCGCGCCGCCAGCCGCTCCAGCACCGCGGGATCCCGAGCCGTGATGAGTATCGCCACACCGGCCGCGGCGAGCCCGGCGATCCGGCCCCGCAAGTCCCGCCGCGCTACGGCATCGAGCGCGGAAAGCGTCTCGTCGAGCAGCAGCACCCGCCGCTGACCGAGCGTCGCCTGAGCCAAAGCCAGGCGCTGCAGATCGGCCCGCCCCAGGGCACTCACCGACAGGTCCGCCGCGGCACTGAGCCCGGATGCGTCGAACGCCTCGCGCACCAGGCGCCGCGCCCCAAGCTCAACGTCTCCGTCGGCGTGCAGCCGGGCGTAGTACATGAGCACTTCGCGCACCGTCAGGGCGGGAGGAAACGCGGCGCCGTCGCGCGCATATCCGATGATCCGCCGGGCCGCGGGATGCGTGGCCCGCAGGCCATACACGCGTGCTTCTCCGTGCGGAGGCTGCAGGCATCCCGCCGCGATCTGCAGCAACGTGCTTTTTCCGGCGCCGGCGGGACCAATGATCCCAGCGATCTCGCCCGGCAACAACGCGAGCGACACATCACATAACGCACGGCGCCGCGGCGCTCGCGGAAATCCGCACGTGACATTGCACAACGTGAGCGCGTACTCAGCCATCGGCCATGAGTCTTTCAAACATCAGTGCAACGCCGTTCGCTGGCGCGCGACGACGCCGCTCGCGAGGAGGATTCCGAGCCCGGTCCATGCGAGTGCGTGCACCAGCGCGAGCCAGTCTCCCGTTCCGATATCGCGATAATGCCAGAGCGCCGGCCCCAGCTCGAGTACGCTGGCCGCGGCGACCCGCACAACGCCGGGATGTGCCAATCCGACGAGCCGCTCGGGCGCCATCGCGCCGGCGACGCCCATCAAGAGGAAGAGGGTCACCGCGGCGCCGTTACCGAGCAGCAAGACGGTCGCGAGCGCGACGGCTCCGACCGCTGCGGCAGCGACAACTCCGGCCAGGGCGGCGCGCCCCTGCGCCCCGCTCGCTAGGGCACATGCCGTGGTGAGCAGTGCGGCCGGAACCGCGATGGCAACCCAGCGCCCAGTCGCGATGGCAAGCGGTGTCGTCGGATGCGTGAGCGCGGTGGCCAGCGCGGCCCGGTCGCGCGCGTTGCCGGCGAGCCATGCCGCACCAATGACGGCGCCGAGCGCGCCGGCCTGCAGCACGGCGGTGAGCGAGTCGAGTCCATGCGCGCGCAGCGACACGAGCGCCACGCCGAGCAACAGCAGCGAGGTGCCGAATCGCGTGCGCAGCAGGCGCGGCGATACGAGAGTGGCTTCGGCGAGGGCACGGCGCAGGAATCGCACGCCGCCAGGATACATAAGGAAAGGGTGACGACGGGTACCGATCCGTCGCAGCACCAATCAAATCGTCGCGCGCGCTCCGATGATCGCGTCGACCAGGGCATCGGCCTCGAATCGCACGGGGTCGGTGGCCGGCAGTCCCGTCTCCTCCGCGGCGCGCGCAACGGCCTCCCGCGCCGCGTCCTCCTCCATGTCGTACGTGTTGAGACAAATCCCGATCACCTTGGTCGGGTGAACGGGATGCGCGGCACGTTCGTGGATATCGATCATCTCTGTGTACGAGGGGATTTTCACCCACGGCTCGCGGCCGTGATAATCGCCGATCCACTCGCGCGTCACTTGATGACAGAGGATCAGGGCATCGGGACAGGAGCCGTGCAGCAATCCGAGTGTCACCCCGGAATAGCCGGGGTGGATGAGGCTCCCCTGCCCTTCGACCAAAACGATGTCGTTCCCTTTCGCGCCTTCGAGGACGAGCTGCTCGGCGGCGCCGGCGATGAAGTCGGCGACGACGGCATCGACCGCGATGCCCCATCCTTCGATAAAAATCCCGGTCTGTCCCGTCGCCACGAAGCTCGTCTTGTGACCGCGCTGCACGAGCGCATCGCGCAGCTGTAGCTGCGCGGTCATCTTGCCCACGTTGCAGTCGGTGCCGACCGCCAGTACGACGAGCGCGTCCACTTCCGCGGCGCGTCCGTCGGCGATCGGCAAATTCGGTGGCGGCTTGCGGGCATCGAGGATGCGGACGCCCCGCGCCCGCGCGAGCGGGCCGAGCTCCGGATCGTCACCGATGAAGGTGTGCAGGCCGCTCCAGATCTCGAGCTTCTTGTCGATCGCGCCCCGCAACCAACCCTTCCACTCATCCGGCAACTTGCCGCCCGCCGGCGCGATGCCGATCAGCACCGCGGTCGCACCTTTTCCTTGCGCGATGCCCCGCTCGAAGTCGCCGACGACGGGAATCGTGCCGCCGAATCCGAGCACCTCCTGAACCGTCTTGCCGGCCTGCTTGCGATCGAGCACCGCCACGATGCGTTCCGGGAAGTAGCGAATGCAGGAGTTGGCCGTCTTGGATGTGAGCGGCCCAAAGTCGCCGTCGGCGATGATGAGGAAGCGATGTTGCGGCGTCGTCATGGCGTGGTCGTGACGGCGCGGCGCCGCTCGACTCCCGACCACGGCTCCGTCGGGACGAGCACCGCAGGCGTCGAGCGGCCCGGTTCACCGTAAATCTCGCCGTGCAGAATATGCCGAATCAAAACCATCGTCACACACAGTACCGGCACGGCGACGATCAGGCCGACGGCGCCGAGCAGGGTGCCCATCACCAGCACACTCGTGATCGTAAGCACGGGCGGCAGATCGACTTTATGCTGCATGATCCGGGGCACCACGAGGTTTGCTTCGACTACGTGGACGACAACGCCGAGCAGAATCACGAGCAGGACCTTGACCCAATCGCCCGAGGCGACCACAAAAAGCGCGGGCAACAACGTCGAGACGAGCGTGCCGAAGAAGGGCACGATCGCGACGAGACCGGTGAAGATGCCGAAGGCCAGCCAGTAGGGAACGCCGAGAATCCACAGCCCCGCGGCGGTAAAGAGCGCGAGCACCGCCATCGCGATGAGCTGGCCCACGACCCAGGCGCGCAGCGTAGCGGCCGCGTCGTCGAACACGCGGATCGCAATGACCCGATGCTGGGGCGAAAACAGCGAGATCAGACCGTCCCGATACAGCTTGGGCTGCCGCGCGAGATACAGCGCCATCACCACAACGCTCGCGCCCTCGATGAACAACTTCCCGCCGCCGCGAACGTAGCCGAGGATGGAGCCGCTCAAGAACCCGACCGCATCGCTGACGACACCCGAGATGACGCCGGAGGATGGATTGGCGAGGTCGGTCTGGTCGAGCACGGGATACTGGCTCGCCCAGCGCGCCAGCACGTTCTGAATGTTGCTGAGTGTCTGCGGCAACCCGCTGATCAGTGAGCGGGTCTGGTCGATGACCGGAGGCAGCAGGAGCACGGTGATCCCCGTGACCGCCGCGAGCGTCGCGACAACCGCCACGGTCAGGCCGAGCCAGCGGCGGGTTCCGAAACGACGCTCCATCCAGTCGGTGAGCGCCGACAGATAAACGGCCAGCAGAATGGCCAGGAATAAGAGCAGCAGGACGTCGACGACGCGCAGGATGAACCAGACGACAAGTGCCGCAACAAAGAGCGCCACAAACGTGGCGCTCGAGACTTTACTAGGGGAGGGACTCGCGGATCCGTTCAGCTCTTCTGCTCCGGCTCGTCATCGTCCAGCAACTCTGCTTCCTTGGCACCCTTTCCCAGCGCCCGCGTCTGCGCGCTCGCCCCGCCAGGCAGTAATCCCATTTTTTGCTTCAACGCGATGAGCTGCTGATCGGCGTCGGCCTTCACCTCGAGACCCTGGAACTGCTTGATGAGCGAGTCGCCCGACAGGTCCTCGTTGACTTCGGCGGCGGCGATGAGCTTGCGCTCTTCGTGCTCGATCTGCTCGGCCATGCGCTCGAACGTCTCGAACGCACTCTTGTCCGAGATCGCCCCCATCGTCTCCTGAATGCGCTTGTGGGCCTCCGCCCGCTTCTGGCGCGCGATCAGGATATTCTTCTTGCGCTTGGCCTCTTCGATCTTGTCGTTGAGCTGGCGGAGCGACGCCTTGAGCTTCTCCGTCTCTTCGCGGTGCTTGACCCACGTTTCCTGCAGCTGCACCGCGTTCTGCACGTGCTCGTTGTAGCGCAGCAGCGCCTGCTTGGCGAGGTCGTCGCGGCCTTCTTGAACGGCGAGCACCGCGCGCTTCTCCCAATCCTCCGAGAGCTTCTTTTCCTGCTCGGCCTGCGCGGAGAGACGCTTCTCGTCGGCAATGGCCGCGGCGACCTGCTGCTTTGCCTTGGCCAGCTGCGTCCGCATGTCGACGATGAGCTGTTCGAGAACCTTCCCTGGGTTCTCGGCGCGCGAGATCAGATCGTTGATATTCGACCGGATCAGCGTGGACAGACGATCGATGATCCCCATCTAGGCTCCTGGCAATGAGCGCTCACGCTTTTGCGCGAGCAGCCGCTCCGCAAAATCCAGCCGCTCGGCCATCTCGGCGATTTGTCCCTGCATGTCCGTAACTCGCTGCTCCAATTCCACCACGTGCTCTGCGTCCCCGCCTTCAACGCTCGACCTCTTGCGACCTCGGATCCGCTCGGCGAGCGCCGCGGCGAGGTCGGATTTGAAAAAACCCCACAGCACGATGCCAGTGACCACCATCCCGCCGATCATCCCGACCAGCGGAATGAGCTGATTGGGATCGAACGGAATCATTGGCATCGGCGGCGGACCCTGAAGTAGCACGTGCTGTCTAGGCTCCTGGCAATGCGCGCTCGCGATTCTGCGCGAGCAGCCGCTCCGCGAAATCCACCCGCTCGGCCAACTCGGCGATCTGACCCTGCATCACGACCACCCGTTGCTCCAACTCGGCCACATGCCCGGGGTCGACGCCTTCAACCGACGCCGTCGGCTTCTTGCGACGGCGAATCCGCTCCGCGAGCGCCGCAGCGAGATCCGACTTGAGAAACCGATACAGCACCACCCCGACCACCACCAACCCCGCAATCCCGAGAACCAGCGGGGTGAGCGAAGCGATGATCGTATCCAGATCAACGCCCGGCGGCGGCGGTGTCGCGATGGGCCCTTGTGGGATCACGCGTTCTCCTACGCCCGCCGCGCGACACCCGTTTCAGCAGGCAACGTCATGTCCGCGGCCTTCCGAGCTGACCGCTGGCCTGCTGCTGCTGACCGAGCAGCCGCTCGGTAAAATCTACTCGCTCCGCCAGTTCCGCCACTTCCCGCTGCAGCTGCTCCACGGTGTCTGCTAACTCAGCGTGCTCCGGGCCGGTTCCGCCAGCCTGCGGTCCGTGCAACAGCCGCTCGGCCAATGCCTTTCCGACGGGGGAGAGCGCGATCATCCAGGCAAAAAACCCGCCCACTGCGACGATCGGGATGAAGACGGCGAACACACCAGGATTCATGGGGGTAGCCTTCCTGCCTCGTTCTGCTTCGCCAATAAACGCTCCGCGAAGTCCATCCGTTCGGCCAGCTCCGAGATCTCTGCACGCACCTGCTCCAGCTCCTGGAGGATCTCATCGCGCTCGGCCGGATCGATGCCAGGACGGCGATGCTCGCCGGCGATGCGTTTGGCAATCGCCGCAGCCACGGGGCGGATTACCCAAAACCCGCCGCCGAAGATGAGGAAGACCGCTGCGGCCTCTGATGGACTCACCGCTGCTCCGACTTTTGGGCAAGCAGTCGTTCGGTGAAATCGATGCGCTCGTTCAGGTCCCCAATTTCACGGCGGGTTTGCTGCAGCTCGGCGAGCAGGTCTTCACGCAACGCTTGCAACTCCTCCAGCACGCCAGCATCCGCGCGCGGGCGAATCCGCTCCGCCAGCGCACGGATGAGCGGGAACAAAATCACGACAGCACCGGCGACCACCGCCATCAGTGCGAATACCGAGCCGCGATCCACGGCTATCGCACCGGCGGAAGCCGCTCGACTTCCCGCTGTTTGGCCACGAGCCGCTCGAGAAAATCCACGCGCTCCCCTAGCTCGTTGACCTGCTGGCCGAGGTGCTGCAGCTCGTCGACCTCCGCGCGCAGCTCCCGCACCTCATCCGCGGTCTCTTGATCGGCCTCACTCGATCCCTTCTTCCCGAGGAGCCGCGCCGCGATGGCTTTGCCTACCGGCGTGATCGAAAACAGAATCGCGCCGCCGCCCCCAAAGATCAGGATCACCGCCGCAAGACCGATGATTTCGTCGTTCATCCCGTTCCTCTTGGTTCAACCTACCGTCTAGTCCCCCGCCTGCAACACCTTCCGCAGGAATTGCCCCGTGTGCGACGCGGTTGACCGTGCCACCCTCTCCGGCGGCCCTTCAGCCACGACGCGTCCACCCAGCTCGCCCCCTTCGGGGCCGAGGTCGATCACCCAGTCGGCCGTCTTGACCACGTCGAGGTTGTGCTCGATGACGACGACGGTATTGCCTTTGTCTACCAGCCGGTGAAGCACCTCGAGCAGCAATCGCACATCCTCGAAATGGAGACCAGTGGTCGGCTCGTCGAGGATGTAGAGCGTACGGCCCGTATCGCGCTTGGCGAGCTCGGTCGCGAGTTTGACGCGCTGTGCTTCGCCGCCCGAGAGGGTCGTCGCCGACTGTCCGAGGTGGATGTATCCCAGACCTACGTCATTGAGCAACTCCAGTTTCGCCCTGATACGCGGCTGGTGCTCGAAGAAATCGAGGGCATCGGCGACCGTCAGGTCGAGCACGTCGGCGATCGACTTTCCTTTATAGCGGACCTCCAGCGTCTCGCGGTTGTAGCGCCGACCTTTGCAGACCTCGCACGGGACGTAGACGTCGGGGAGAAAGTGCATCTCGACCTTTACAAGCCCGTCGCCCTGGCACGCCTCACAGCGGCCCCCCTTCACATTGAAGGAGAAGCGGCCCGGCCCGTAGCCGCGCAGCTTGGACTCGGGCAGGTAGGTGAAGAGCTCGCGGATCGGCGTGAACAGGCCCGTGTAGGTCGCCGGGTTCGATCGCGGCGTCCGCCCGATGGGACTCTGATCGATGTCGATGACCTTGTCGATGTGATCGAGGCCCTCGATTCGGTCGTGCGCCCCCGGCACGACCTTGGCGCGGAAGAAATGCCGAGCGAGCGCCTGGTACACAATGTCCGTGACGAGTGTCGACTTCCCCGAGCCCGAGACACCGGTGACGGAGACGAAGAGACCCAATGGGAATTCGACCGTCAGATCCTGGAGATTGTGTTGGCGCGCGCCGACCACGCGAAGCATCCGGTCGGCATCCGCGATACGGCGTCGGGGCGGAACGGGGATTCGCAGCTCGCCGCGCAGATAACGCGCGGTCAGGGAATCACGGTGCCGCAACACCCCATCGAGCGGACCCGCCGCCACGACCTCACCGCCGTGCCGGCCCGCACGCGGTCCGAGATCCACGACATAGTCGGCAGAGCGGATCGTCTCCTCGTCATGCTCCACGACGAGGACCGTATTCCCGAGGTCGCGCAGCTCCTTCAGCGTGGCGAGCAGGCGTGCGTTGTCGCGCTGGTGCAAGCCAATGGACGGCTCATCGAGGATGTACAACACACCCACGAGCCGGCTGCCGATCTGCGTCGCCAGCCGAATCCGCTGCGCCTCCCCCCCCGAAAGCGTTGCCGCGGAACGGTTCAGGGTGAGGTAGTCCAACCCCACATCGACCAGGAAGCGGAGTCGGTCGTTTACCTCTTTGAGGATCGGCTGGGCAATCTCCGGGTCGAGGCCGGCGCGGCCGTTGCTGCGCAGCGGAATGCGCGAGAAGAACTCGAGCGCCTCACGCACCGGCAGCGCGACGACGTCGCCGATGCTCCTGCCGGCCACAAGCACCGATAAACTCTCCGGCTTGAGGCGCCGGCCCCCGCAGGTGGGACAGGGTTGCTCCACCATGTACTGCTCGAGCTGCTCGCGCACCGCGTCAGACGATGTCTCGCGATAGCGTTTCTCGACGTGGTCCAACACGCCTTTCCAACCGGACTCGTAGGAGCCGTGCCAGCGCTCGCTGTCGTACTGGTAAGTAATCGTTTTCCCGGGCGCGCCCTTGAGCAGAATCTTCTGGACGGCGGGCGACAGATCGCGCCACGGACTGTTGAGATCGAATTTGTAGGTCTTGGCGAGCGCCGGCAGCACCACCTTCTTCAGATAGCCGCTCGGCTCGCCCCAGGGCAGCACGACACCCTCGAGAATCGACAAGCTCTGATCGCCGAGCACGAGCTCGGCGTTGACCTCACGCCGTGTTCCCAATCCCGAGCAATCGGGACATGCTCCGTAGGGTGAATTGAAGGAGAACTGCCGCGGCTCGAGCTCGGGCAGGGACAGACCGCACTTGGGACAGGCATAGCGTTCCGAAAACAGGCGGGCACGCGGGCTGCCGGACTGGCGGACGACTTCTACGACGCCATCCGCTGCTTTCAGCGCCGTTTCGATCGAGTCCGCCAACCGCCCGCGATCAGCAGGACGCACAACCAACCGGTCCACCACGACCGCGATGTCGTGATTCTGACGCCGGTTCAGCTTCGGAACGCTGGACAGGTCGTACGTCTCACCGTTGATACGCGCGCGCACGAATCCCTGTTTGCGCATCGCCTCGAACACGTCGCGGAATTCACCTTTGCGGCCGCGCACCAGCGGCGCGAGCACCTCGATCTTCGTGCCCTCAGGCCACTCGAGCACCAGGTCCGTGATCTGCGACGCAGACTGACGCTCCACGGGCGTGCCATCGTTGGGGCAATGCGGTGTGCCGGTGCGCGCCCACAACAGTCGCAGGTAGTCGTAGATCTCGGTGATCGTGCCGACCGTCGATCGTGGATTCGCGCCGGCGGTTTTTTGCTCGATCGAAATCGCCGGGGAAAGCCCCTCGATCGCATCGACATCCGGCTTGTCCATGAGACCGAGGAACTGCCGCGCGTAAGCGGACAGCGACTCGACGTAGCGCCGCTGCCCCTCGGCGTAGATCGTGTCGAATGCCAGCGAAGACTTGCCGGACCCGGAGAGTCCCGTAATCACGACCAGCGCGTTACGGGGCAGCTCCACGTCGATGTTCTTGAGGTTGTGTTCGCGTGCGCCGCGAACGATGAGGGCGTCACCTGGCATAGAAACTGTAGGCTAGGCACGTCAATGGCTTGCGGTCAACTCTCCACTTTCCTACGTTAGCATCCCTCACATGGCTACCGATGCGCTGCTCGTCCTCACGACGCTTGGCTCTTCCGGCGACGCGCGAACCCTGGTCCGCGGCCTGGTCGAGGACCGGCTCATCGCCTGCGGAACCATGTTGCCGGCGGCGTCGATTTATCGCTGGGAAGGCGCCGTCCATGAGGAAGACGAGGTCGTGGTGCTGCTGAAAACCGATGCCTCAAAATGGGATGCGTTGTCGGCCGCCGTTCACGACCGCCATCCGTACGATGTGCCGGAGCTGCTCGCCTTCCCCGCCCAGGAAGGCGCGAGCGACTATCTGGCGTGGCTGAAGAACGAGGTGACGCTATGAATCGAGGAGGCGATCGGACCGGCGGTGCGGGCGGGAGTGGGGGCGGGGGCGGGGGCGGGGGCGGGGGTGGGGGCGGGGGGAGCCCGAAACGTGAGCGCCGTTGGCAAACCTCGCAGGAGCGGGCGCGCGTCGCCGCCGAGCTGATCGAGGAAGCAGAATCGCTGACGCAGACGGGCGCCATCGCGAGCCCGAACGACGTCGCGCGCGACCAGCAGCCGCCCCCGATTCGCGTCGTGCAGCCCTTGGCGACTCCCGGAGCCAGCTCGAAGCTCGAAGGTGAGGAGGCTGCGCCACCTCCACCGCCTGAACCTTTGCCCCCGCCAGCGCCACCAGCTTCCACGGCCCCCCCGGAAGCCGCGCCCGCGGCACCCGACGATCCTTTGTACCTGGCGGCACGAGAGGCGAGTGAACGGGGCGAGCTGGAGCGGGCAGCGGCGTCGTATCGCGACCTGCTGGCGCGCGATCCGAAGCATGTGAAAGCCCGCAACAACCTGGCGCTCATCCTCGACGCGCGCGGCGATCGCGATGGCGCGCTCAGCGAGCTGGATCGCGCGCTCGAAACCGAGCCCGATAACGCCGCGCTCCTGCTCAACCGCGCCGCCGTGCTCGGCGCATCGCTGCGCTATGCGGCCGCCCAACGCGATCTCCAGCGGGTGCTCCGGGCCGACCCCACCAATGTCGCAGCGCTCTTCAATCTTGGTATCGTGCTCACCCGGCGGGGCATGTGGCGCGAAGGCATCGATCAACTGCGTCGCGCCGTGGAGCTCGAGCCGGGTCGCGCGGCGGCCTGGTATTATCTCGGCGAAGCGCTCAACCACGTGGACGATCTCACCGCTGCGCTGGCGGCCTACGAGCGTGCGGTCGAAGTCCAACCGGCGAATCCCAAGGCCTTGTACGGGATCGGCAAAGTACTCGACCGCCTGAACCGCCCCGATGAAGCAACGGCGATGTACCGCCGCTCCCGGGAAATGACCGGGAGGTGATTCGTGTAGTTGTGGACGATCTGGCGTCATTTGCCGCCGATGCGATCGTCCGTCCCGCCACCACTCGTCTCGACCCTACGGCTGCAGCGCTGCGTCGCCTGGAGATTCTTGGCGGCGAGGAATTCCAGAACAAGATTCGTTTGAGCCGCGAGCTGGCGGTCGGCGCGGCGGTCGTCACCGCCGCCGGCGGCGACCTTCCCGCCGAATTCGTCATTCACGCCGTAATCCGCAGCGAGGATGAACCGGTCACGCGCGGCAACGTGGCGCGTGCGTGGCAGTCGGCCCTGCATCAGGCGCGCGAGTGGGAATTCGGCCATGTCAGCGTGCCACCCCTGGGTACGGGGGCCGGGAATCTCACGCTCGAGGACGCCGCCGAAATCATGGCGATGGGCCTCCACGTGCACCGCGGCGCGGCGCAGTTTCCGGCGGATGTCTCGTTCGTCGTCGAGCGCCCGGAGGATCAGCAGGTGTTCGAAGCAGCCTTGCAGCGAGCCGGGGAAGCTCGTGACGCGTCGGCGCTGGATGATCGCGATTCTCACGGTCTGGGCGCTGTCGCTCGGCTGGCTCGTGAAGCGCGAAGTGTTCCGTCCGACCGGCGCCCGCCTGGCCGAAGCGGCCCTCGCGGTACCGCCGGGCGCGCTGTTCTACCGGCTCGACGTCGGAGACCAGCAAGTCGGATACTCGTCGACGACGATCGACACGCTCGGCGGAAACACGATCCGCGTCGAGCATGTCTTCGTGCTCCACGTCCCGGCCCTCGGGAAGTTGTATCGTACCACCGCGCGCAGCACGACCATGCTGTCGCGCGCGCTGCGCGTGCAGAGCGTCACAGCGACCTTCGACGGCGATCTCGGTCAATTTGCGGCACACGGCCAGGTGCTCGGGGACTCGATTTTGTTAGTCGCCATCATCACCGGCGGTGACTCGCAGGTCACCCGGATTCCGCTCCAGGGGCCCGTCACGCTGCCCGCATTATTGCCGCTGCGTCTGGCCTTCGGCGGCGAGCTGAAATCGGGGCGCTCCTATACCGCGCGCCTCTTCGATCCGCTGCTACTCACTGCGCGAGACGTCACCGCTCGGATCGCCGCGGAGTCTACCTTCGTGGTGTCCGACAGTGCGGACCTCGATTCCACGACCATGACGTGGGTGCCAGTGCACTTCGACACGGTGCGTGCGTTCCGCATCGATCACGACGCCAACGGGGTGCCCACACGCAGCTGGATCGATGCCCAGGGGCGTGTCGTGTCGGCGACCACCGAGCCGGGCTTCGACATGGAGCGCGCCGCATTCGAAATCGTGTACGAGAATTTCAGGCATCGGGACACGGCGAGGGTCACCCGTGCGAGTGCCGTCCCCGCAACGGACGACATCGTCCCGCTGACGGCGTTGGCCGCGGGAGTGAAGCGCGATCCTGTCACGCGCCCGCGACTGCTCGTACGAAAGAATGGCCGCGACACGCTCGAGCTCGTTCAGGCGGGCGCGCTGCAAGCCAATGCCGCGCCCTATCGGCTGCCCTCTCACGACACCGCATTGGCCCGCTGGCTCCTCCCGGAGCCGCTCATCCAGAGCCACGACCCGCGCATTGCCGCACAGGCACGGCAGATCGTGCAGCGCGAGCGCAGTCCGGCGCGAGTGGCGGAGGTGCTCACGCACTGGGTGCACGGCTCCTTGCGCCGGGCGATTCCGGCCGGCGTGAGCGCGCCCAGCGCGGTAAAGGTGCTGCAGAACAAGAGCGGCGATTGCAATGAGTTCACAACGCTGTACGTCGCGCTGGCGCGCTCGGCGGGATTGCCCGCGCGCACCGTGTCCGGACTGATCTACATCAACGGGCGCTTCTACTACCACGCCTGGCCGGAGATCTACCTGAACGACTGGGTCGCGGTGGATCCGACATTCGACCAATTCCCTGCCGATGCCGCGCATCTGCCTATCGCGGTCGGCGGACTCGCTCGGCAAGTCGAGCTCATTCCGCGAATCGGCCGGCTCAAGCTCGAGGTCCTATGATTCGCCTGGAAAACCTCACGAAACTCTACGGCAGCTTCGTCGCGGTGGACGACATCAGCCTGCACGTGCCTCGCGGTGTCCTCTACGGCTGTCTCGGGCCCAACGGCGCCGGCAAGACCACGACGCTGCGCATGATCGCGGGCATTCTGCGGCCCAGCCAGGGACGCGTGCTGCTAGGCGGCGATGACGTCCACGTCAATCCGCTGTCCGCCAAGATGCGGCTGGGGTTCATCCCCGATCGGCCGTTCGTCTACGACAAGCTCACCGGCGCCGAGTTTCTCCGATTCGTCGCGGGACTCTATGGCCAGGAAGGCGACACGGTGGAGCGGCGGATCGCGGAGCTGCTCGAAGTGTTCGAGCTGACGAGCTGGCAGGACGAGCTGGTCGAGGCGTACAGCCACGGCATGCGCCAGAAGCTGATCATCTCGAGCGCGCTCATCCACCGCCCGGAGTGCATCGTCGTCGATGAGCCGATGGTCGGCCTCGATCCGAAAGCCGCGCGGCTCCTCAAGGACATTTTCCGCCAGTTCGTCGAAAAAGGCGGCACGGTGTTGATGAGCACGCATACGCTCGAAGTCGCGGAAGCGATGTGCGACCAGATCGCGATCATCCAACACGGCAAGATCGTGGCAGCGGGGACGGTCAGCGATGTCCGCCGGCAACACAAGGCGGGCGATGCCAGCCTGGAAGAGCTGTTCCTCAAACTCACGGGCGGCGCGCAGGTGCGAGAGCTCGCAGAGGTGCTGGGAGGAACGAGGTGAACCAGCCGTCGCTCGCCCACGTCCTCCAACCCAAGTGGCGCACCGCCTTGCAGCGCATGCGCGAAGAGCGGGCGAGCGGCGGCACAGGCAAGCTCGCCGTTCTGCTCCTGGTGGGGGGCGCGTTCTGGGCCGGCGTCTTCTGGATTCTCTATCGGATTCTGAGCGCGCTGCGTGCCGTGCAGGAGCTCGGTCCCCTGATCCCCGGGAAGATCCTGGGATTGATTCTGCTTTCCTTTATCTCGATTCTTGTTCTCTCCAACGTCATCACGGCGCTCTCGAGCTTTTTCCTCGCCAAAGACCTCGACTTACTCGTCTCTGCCCCCGTCGACTGGCTGCGGCTGTATCTCGCCAAGCTGGGCGAGACGCTCCTACACTCGTCCTGGATGGTGGCGCTCATGGCGCTGCCCATCCTCACGGCGTACGGCGTCGTCTTCAAGGGCGGTATCCTGTTTGCGCCCTATGCGATCCTCGCCATCGTGCCCATGCTGATCGTGCCGGCGGTAATCGGATCCGCCATTACGCTCATCCTCGTGAACATCTTTCCGGCCCGCCGCACGCGTGACCTGTTGTCCATTATCGCGCTCGGCGCCGCGGCCGGCGTGATCCTCCTGTTCCGCGTCATCCGGCCGGAGCAGCTCGCGCGCCCCGAGGGGTTCCGGAATCTGCTCGACTTCGTGATTCTGCTGCGCGGTCCGACGTCCCCCTTCCTGCCGAGTGAATGGGCCTCGCAAGCGATCATGGGATATCTGCGCCACGAGCTCGATCCGTTCCCGCTCATCATGCTCTGGACGACCGCGACCGCGTTCGTGACGCTGGGCGCGCTCCTGCATCGCGCCCTGTATCCGCAGGGCTTCACCAAGGCCCAGGAGGGCGCCGAGCGTTTCGTGCGCGGTGGGTTGTGGCGTTGGACGGTCGGCTCGCTGCTCACCTGGCTTCCGGTGGCGAAGCGCGAGTTCGTGCTGAAGGACATCAAGCTGTTTTTCAGGGACACGACACAGTGGAGCCAGCTCATCCTGCTCGCCGTCCTGGTCGTGGTTTATCTGTTCAACATCCAGGCGCTGCCGCTCCGCCGAGGCGAGCCGGTCGGATTCTTCTACATCAATCTGGTGTCGTTCCTGAACCTCGGGCTCGCCGGGTTTGTGCTCGCCTCGATTGCGGCGCGCTTCATCTTTCCCGCCGTGTCGCTCGAGGGACGACAGATGTGGCTGCTGCGATCTTCACCCCTCGACCTGCGGGCGCTGCTGTGGTCCAAGTATTGGGTCGGGACGGTGCCGTTGCTGGTGCTCGGTCTGATCCTCACGGGTCTCACGAATGCGCTGCTCGAAGTCTCGATGTTCATGATGATCATGAGCCTGGCGACGATGACGGGGCTGACCCTGGCGATCTCGGCGCTGGCGCTGACCTTCGGAACGCTCTACCCCCAGTTCGAGACCGAGAACGCGGCCCAGATTCCGACGTCGTTCGGCGGCCTGGTGTTCATGATGTCGACGATCGCCCTGCTCGCGGCCGTGCTGATTCTCCTGTCACGCGCCGTTTACACCTACGTCCGGGCGGCATGGGATGGACAAGCTGTGGGGATTACGCTCGAGATGATCGTGTTGTTCGCAGTGGCCGCCGCGCTGTGTTCGGCGGCCACTGTTCTTCCGCTGCGGATGGCGCTGCGCAAGATGGAGACCTTCGAGTTCTAGCTCAGCGCCAGCTGATTCCCCCCACCAGCTGGAACAGGCTGTTGTCGCCGAGAATGAGTTTCCCCTCGATGTAAGGACGCATGCCCCCACGCCGGTCTTCGAGCCCCGTGAGCAGATTCAGATGTGAGCCCGTGCCGCCACCGTCGTGCAGCAGATTGAGCCCGCCCCCCAGGTACCAGATCCCGTAACGCGTCTGCGGCCGGAACTTGAGGTCGAAATTCAGCCCCCAGACCGAGTTGCCGCCGTCCACGAAGTAGTAGTCGAAGCTGGGATAGAAATCGACCTGCGTACTGATCGGCCAGGAGAGCTGCGCGCCCAGGATCATGTCATCGGTGTCGAAGCTGTACCCGAGATGCGCGCCATACCGTGGGCCAGGCGACGTCGCGATCGCGCGCCGCCGAGATCGCCGCTGCGCATCCGCGGTGGAAGCCAGCAGGGCGAGCAGAAGCAACACGATCAGTACGCGCGGCGCTCCTCCCCATCGATTCACGGCCTGCTCCTCGAGTTTTGGGATGGAGACTGATAGAGAACGGCCTGCGAAAATGCAATAGCGCAGCTGTCTTCAGGCGGCGACGCGCGCGCCGCAGCGATTGCAGTAGCGCGCGTTGACCTCCAGGGGGGTACCGCAGCGCACGCAGTAACCGGGAGCGGAACCCAATCGCCGGCCACATTCGGAGCAGAACTGGGCGCCTGTCTCCGGGCGAACGCCATGCTCGGGACAAAAGGGACGGGGGACGGGGGATGCGGGACGGGTTGGTGCAAGCGGTGTCACCACGTCCCCCGTCCCCCCTCCCGCGTCCGCGCGCATCGCGACCAATGCGTCTTGCGTGTACTTGGCCTTGAGCTGCTCGTAATCGGTGTCGGACAGCTTACCCGTCGCGCGGTCGAACTCGATTTCCTTGAGCGCGCGCAACGCCACGGCCTGCGGGCTCATGTCGTCGTCGGGATCTTCACCTTCCTGGTCGGTGGCTGCGGCCGTCTCACCGGCGAGCGGGACGATGGGGGGGCGCAGGATTGGGAGCAACACGAAGTACGTCGCCCCCGCAGCCAGCAGGATGCCGACCAACAACTGAATCAGTTCCGTAGGAAGATCAGCCTGGTAGGCGGTCGAGCTCGCGACGCAGTCGCTCGAGCTCTGCAGGAGAGGCGTTGGGTGACGCGGGCAGCGCGGGCGCCGCCGGAGCGGCTACGCGGGCTTCGCGTGTCCAGCGGCGCAGAGTGAGCGCCAACAGGACACCCGCGATGACGATCACGATGGACGGCACGAAGTAGCCTGCGAGGTTGAAGCCGTGCTTGGGGGGCGCCATCAGCGCCGCCTCGCCATACTGCGCCACGAACGCGTCGATGATCTGTTGGGCCGACTTCCCCCCCTCCGCGAGCCCCACCACTTCCTTGTGAAGCGCCGGACTATAGGTGCAGGTGAAGTCCGTCGTGCGGCACGTATAGATGTCGAGGCCACACCCGCAGCTGCAGCGCAGCTTTTTCTCAATGGCTTGAATGCCGGCGTCGGTGTCCATCGCGGTCGTCGGCTCACGCGGCCGGCCGGCGCGAGCCGGATCGTAGACTGGAGCGGTGTGGGTCGTATCCTGCAACAGGGCGCCCACGGTTCCGGCGGCGATCGCGAAGAATCCGCGGCGCGTGAAATGCTCGCTCATCGTTCGGCCTCGAGCTTCACGGCATAGCCCGCCTGCACCCGGGGCCGCTGCCCTGCCGGTCCGGGCAGTGGACCGCCGGGCCACAAGACGATCAGACCACCGATCACCAGGACAAATCCGCCGAACCAGACCCACCACACGAGCGGATTGATCGTGAATCGATAGACCGCCTGCTCGGTCCCGTTCACGAGTCCCGCGAGTACGACGTACAGATCCTCTTGCAGCCCGCTCCGGATCCCGACCTCGGTGGACGGCTCGAACGTGGGATTGCCGAACGCGTCCACGTGCTGGCGCTTCTCGGTCCTGAGCCGGCCGATTGGTTTGCCGTCGCGCCGCACGTCGACCAGCGCCGCCGTCACCTCGCGATTCAGCGCGTTGTACTGCGAGATGCCGAGATGCGTGAACGTATAGACGTGGCCGTAGGGACTCTGCAGGGTGATCGACTCGCCGGGCTGCAGCGTCGCCTGGGTCTCCTTCTTGAACGCCATGCCGGCGAACGCGACGAACAGCAGCACGATCGCGACGTGGACGATGTAGCCCCCGTACCGCCGGCGATTGCGCGCGAGCAGGTGGAACACCGCGACGGGCAGCGACTCCCCATACTGTCTGTGACGCGCGCGTGCGCCGCGACCGAACTCCTGAATGACTGTGGCAAACACGAAGCTGCCGGAGCTGACGGTCATTACCGTCCAGAAATCGCGCAGACCGGCGACCAACAGAATCAAGAGCGCGAAGACGAACGCCGTCACGGGCACCGCGAACTGACGCCGCAGATTGGGGATCGAGGCTCGGCGCCAGGCGATCAGCGGGCCGATTCCAGTCAACGCGAGCAAGGTCACGCCAAGCGGCACGTTCACTTGATTGAAGAACGGCGGCCCCACGGTGATCTTCGTGCCCTTTACCGCCTCCGAGAGAATCGGGAACAGCGTTCCCCACAGCACCGAGAAGGCGATGCCGATCAACAGCAGATTGTTGAAGAGAAAGCTCGCCTCACGACTGACCATCGACTCGAGCTTCGCGTCGGCGGTGAGCAACGGCAGCCGGGTCGCGTACAGTGTGAAGCTGCCGACGGCCGAGAGCACCAGGAACACCAGGAAGAAATACCCGACGCTCGATTGCGTGAACGAGTGCACGCTCGAGATCACCCCGGAGCGCGTAATGAACGTGCCGAAGATCGACAACAACCAGGCGCCGATGACCAGGGCGAGATTCCATTTCTTCAGCATGCCGCGCTTTTCCTGAATCATCACGGAATGCAGGAACGCGGTCATCACCAGCCAGGGCAGGAGCGCGGCGTTTTCGACCGGATCCCACGCCCAGTAGCCACCCCATCCCAGCTCGACGTACGCCCACCACATGCCGATCAGCAGCCCGATACTGAGGAAGAGCCACGACACGATGGTCCATTTGCGGACCGCGACCAGCCATTCGGTATCGAGCTTCTTTGTGAGCAGCGCGGCGATCGCAAATGCGAACGGAATCGTGATCGAGATGTAGCCGAGGTACAGCATCGGGGGGTGAAAGACCATGCCGGGATTCTGCAGCTGCGGGTTCATGCCCGATCCGTCGAGCGGCGCAAACGGCAGCCGCTGGAACGGATTCGTTTTCCCGAACAGCATTACCGAGATGAAGAACGTCGTCACGAGCGACGTGACGGCGGCGACGTACGGCAGGTACGCACGATGGCGCCCGCTGGTCATGACCTGTGTCAGGACCGCGAACAGGCTGAGCACCGCGGCCCAGAACAGCAGGCTCCCTTCCTGGCCCGAATACAGCGCCGACCAGAGATAAAACGTGGGCAGGTTGCGACTGGTGCGGCTGGCGACGTATTGGACGCTGAAGTCGTGGCGGAAGATGGCGATTTCGAGACAGATCACCGCGATGCAGAGCGCGGCGAAGAGTGCGAAGGTCGCGTGGCGCGCGCTCTGCTGCAGATCAGGACGCCGTTGCGCTCCACCCACAAATCCCGTGATCGCGCCCCACACGCCCATGAGGAAGGCGAGCCAGAGGGCGAGATGGCCGAGCAGCGTCATTTATGCCTTGGGAACTGCTTCGTAACGCGACCCGCACTTCGCCAGCACATCGGTCGCGTGGATCACGCCATCCTTTTCGAGTCGCCCTTCCACGACGACCTCGACGGAGTCGGTAAACGTATCGGGGGGAAGTCCCTTGAAGATGACGGGGTAGTTGACGGTGCCATCCGTGATGTGAAAGCGGAGGGTCTGCGTGGCTGTCTCTTTCGAGACGGTGCCGGGAACCACCCGCGCGCCCACCTTCAGTCCGAGGCCGTAGAACGACGGATCGGCGGAGACGCGTTGCGCGAGCTCACTGGGCGTGAGGAAGTACTGCCCCGTCTGCTTGATGCCCGACGCCATCAAGTAGCCGACTGAGCCGACGATGAGCACCGCTCCCAGCGCGAACTTCGTTCCGGCCTTCATGAGTTAATTATAGCACTCCGCGCTGCGCGCGCTCCAGCGCCCAGTTGACTGCCTCGACGGGACTCGTCGCGCGTGGCATGTCGATCGCGTTCCCGAACGAATCGTGAAGACCGATCACCGGTTTCTGGGTGCGCTGCGCCACCGCAATCTCGGTCAGTGTACCGATCCCCCCGCCAATCGCAATCAGCGCCTGCGCCACGCGCACGATCAGGAAGTTCCGCATCTCACCGAGACCCGTCGCGAGCGGCACATCTATATAGCTATTCGCCGCGGTCGCATCGGTGCCTGGTAAGATGCCGACCGTCACGCCGCCGTTTGATTTCGCGCCGCGTGCGGCGCCTTCCATCACACCACCAAGGCCGCCGCAGACGAGGATGGCGCCGCGTCCGGCCACAAGCTGGCCGGTTTCGTACGCGAGCGTCAATTCGTCTTTGGTGCATGTGCCGCCGCCGATGACGGCGATGATAGGCTTCATGAGAACGGTGGCTGCACGATCCCGCGATCGGTGATGAATCCGCTTACATAACGCGCCGGCGTGACATCGAACGCGGGATTCAGTGCCCCGACGCCAACGGGCGCAATGGCCCGGCCCGCCATCGCGGTGACCTCGCCCGGCGCACGCTGCTCGATGGGAATGAGATCACCCTCGGAGAGCGACGCGTCCACCGTCGACCAGGGCGCGGCGCAGTAAAACGGCACGCCGTGGTGGCGTGCCAGGACCGCCAGCCCGTACGTGCCGATCTTGTTCGCGAAGTCGCCGTTCGCACAGATGCGATCCGCGCCCACGAGCACTGTGTCCACCTTCGCCTGGCGCATGAGCGTCGCTGCCGTGGCGTCGGTAATCAGCGTGCACGAAATCCCCGCCTTCAGCAGCTCCCAGGCGGTGAGCCGCGATCCCTGTAACAGCGGCCGCGTCTCGTCGACATAGACGTGGACGCGCCGGCCCTGTTCATGGGCTAGATAAATGGGCGCGAGCGCAGTCCCGATCCCGCCCGTTGCAAGCGCGCCGGTATTGCAATGGGTCAGCACATTGGCGCCATCGCTCAGGAGCGTCAGCCCGTGCTCGCCGATGCGCCGGCACATGGCGCGGTCTTCTTCCCAGATGGCCGTCGCTTCCGTGTGCAGGCGCTCCCACAAATCCGATCCCTCGCCCGCCTTCGCCTCCGCGGTCGCCAGCATTCGGTCGATGGCCCAGCGCAGGTTGACGGCCGTGGGCCGCGCGCCCGCGAGCAGCGCCGCACGCTGCTTCAGGCGATCGAGAAACGCCGCTCGCGGCACCGCGCGGTGATCGCGCATCGCGGCAACGAGACCCATTGCAGCCGCGATACCGATCAGCGGCGCGCCACGCACCTGCAATTGCTTGATCGCCTCCGCGACCGACTCCGCAGTCTCGAGATCACGAGTGATCTCGGCCTCGGGCAGCGCCCGTTGATCGATGATGCGCACCGCACCGGAGGGCGCCCAGGAGATGGCTTGAATTGGCACGCGGCAGAAGCTAAGGCGCGGACATGCAAAGACTAGACGTCTAGACGTCTAGCGGTGCCTAGGAGCGAGCGGTAGGACTGCAGCGACGTGTCGTCCTACAAACTCCTCACCAACCCCCGCTAGGCGTCTAGACGTCTAGCTTTTGCCTTTCCTGACCTTAGGATTCTCCCGCATGAGCTACCAGACCCTGCTGTTCGACATTCGCGACGGCATCGCGTTCGTCACCATCAATCGTCCCGACAAGCTCAACGCCCTCAACGACCAGGTCATGCTCGACCTCGGCTCGGCCGCTGAGCGGATCGCGACGGAGCCGGAGATCAAGGGGGCGATTCTCACCGGCGCGGGGCCGAAAGCGTTCGTCGCCGGCGCCGACATCGGCGATCTGTCGCGCCAGGGTCCGTTCGACGGCAAGGCGCGCGCGCAGCGCGGGCAAGCGGTCCTGCGGCGTCTGGAGACGTGCGGCAAACCCATCATCGCCGCGATCAACGGCTTCGCCCTGGGAGGCGGCTGCGAGCTCGCGATGGCATGTCACATTCGCATCGCCAGTGACAACGCGAAGTTCGGGCAGCCGGAGGTGAAGTTGGGAATCGCGCCGGGCTACGGTGGCACGCAGCGACTGCCGCGCATCGTGGGAAAGGGCGTCGCCCTGCAGCTGATTCTCACCGGCGAGATGATCGACGCGCAGGAAGCGTACCGCATCAGACTCGTGAACAAGGTCGTTCCAGCGGGCGATCTCCTCGCCGAATCGGAGAAGATGATGCGGGGTATCCTCGCCATGGGGCCGCTCGCCGTGCGACTCGCCATGGAAGCGATCGATCAAGGGCTGGAGATGAGCCTCGACGAAGGCCTGCTGCTCGAGGCGAATCACTTCGGTCTCCTCGCCGCCACCCAGGACATGAAGGAAGGGACGACCGCATTTCTCGAAAAGCGCGCCGCCAAGTTCCAGGGACGCTGATCCTCCTGGTCGTCGCAGCCTGTCTCGCGGAGCGGGACCGTCCGGCCCCGCCGCGCATCACCTTTACCATCGACGACATCGCCTCGCTCAGCGCCACTCATACCGACACGCTCGCGGGAAGTGTGCTGGCGAGTGATCCCGACGGACTCGACTCCGTCTGGGTCGCCCTCGACAGCGTGGAGAAGGGGGAGGATGGCGGTTTCGATCAGGCCTTCAGCTCCCGCTGGCGCTTCGTGGTGACCGCCGGCCGCAACCCGGGCGACATCCTCCCCCTTACCTTTCGCGCTCGCGATATCGCGGGGTTTGTGGCCCAACGGGACACCTACGTCGTAGTCGGACCGTAACTTCCGTAGTCGCCTTAACTGTTGACAGGACAATGACTTCCGTGTAGATTTAAAGCCTGTGTCCGACCGCTCCGACCGCCCCAAACGCACCCGTCCTGTCGCAATCGGAGAAGCGCTCCAAGGCTACCTAAAGCGGGCCGGTTTGGCCCGCCGAGTGGGCCAGGCGCAGGTGATTCCGGAGTGGCCGAGCCTGGTCGGCTCACAGATCGCGGCCGTCGCCACCCCCGAAAGCATCACGCCCGATGGTGTGCTGTTCGTACGCGTGGCGACGAGCTCATGGATGAATGAGCTGCAGCTGATGACTCCCGACATCATGGCCCGAATCAACGCGGGCCGCGGCGCGGGTCGCATTACGACGATACGCTGGCTCCTTTCACGTTAGGAACTTGATGCCGAAGAAGAAACCTGCCGCGCCCCCGAAAGAAAAGAGCAACGGCGGCTATCAGGCCGACTCGATTCAAGTCCTCAAGGGACTCGAGGCGGTGCGGCGCCGTCCCGCGATGTACATCGGGTCGGTCTCCGCGCGCGGCTTGCACCATCTCGTCTATGAGGTCGTGGACAATTCGGTCGACGAGGCGCTCGCCGGCTACTGCACCAACATCGCCGTCACGATCCACGCCGACAACGCGATCACGGTCGTCGACAACGGCCGCGGCATTCCGGTCGACATCCACAAGACCGAGAAGAAGCCCGGCGTCGAAGTCGCGCTCACGGTGCTGCACGCCGGCGGCAAGTTCGACAAGAGCAGCTACAAGGTCTCGGGCGGCTTGCATGGCGTCGGCGTCTCGGTCGTGAACGCTCTCTCGGAGAAGCTCGAAGTGTGGGTGGATCGCGACGGCAAGCGCCACCACATGGCGTTCGAGCGCGGCGACACGACGAAGAAGCTCGAGGTCGTGGGGAAGGCCAAAGGCACCGGGACGACGGTGTGGTTCAAGCCCGACACCGCGATCTTCACCGAGACGCGCTTCGACTACGCCACGATTGCCAATCGGCTGCGCGAGCTGGCGTTTCTGAACAAGGCCCTCACGATCGTGTTGAAGGACGAGCGCAAGGGCAGCACCAAAGAAGAGACCTTCTATTTCAAGGGCGGCCTGTCCGAGTTCGTAAAGTGGATCGTCGGCAACCGCAAGCCGCTGCACCCGAAACCGATCACGTTTGAAGCGTCGCGTGAGGACGTAGAGGTCGAAGGTGCCGTGCAGTACGACGACCAGTACAGCGAAAACACGTTCACCTTCGTGAACAACATCAACACACACGAGGGCGGCACGCATCTCACCGGCTTCAAGGCCGCCCTCACCCGCACGATCAACGAGTGGGCGAAGCAGGACGGCGCCCTCAAGAAGGAAGATTTCACCCTCTCGGGTGACGACGTGCGCGAAGGGCTGAACTGCGTGCTGAGCATCAAGGTCAAGCAGCCGCAGTTCGAAGGGCAGACCAAGACGAAGCTGGGGAACTCCGAAGTCGAAGGCGTCGTGAAGAGCGTCGTGAACGAAGCGCTGGGCGAGTTCTTCGACAAGAATCCCAGCATCGCCCGCGCGATCATCGCGAAAGCGGTGAGCGCCGCCCGCGCGCGCGAGGCGGCGCGGAAAGCGCGCGAACTGGTGCGGAAGAAGAGCGGTCTCGACGCGGGGCTGCTGCCGGGCAAGCTCGCCGATTGCTCGCTGACCGATCCCAAGCTGTGCGAGATCTATCTCGTCGAGGGCGACTCCGCCGGCGGCTCGGCCAAGATGGGCCGTGACCGCAGCTACCAGGCGATTCTGCCGCTGCGCGGCAAGATCCTCAACGTGCAGAAGGCGCGCATCGACAAGATTCTGTCCAACGAAGAGATCCGCACGATGATCACGGCGATCGGCACCGGCGTGGGCGAGGACTTCAAGGTGGACGAGGCGCGCTATCACAAGATCATCATCATGACCGACGCCGACGTGGACGGCGCGCACATCCGGACGCTGCTGCTCACGTTCTTTTATAAGGAGATGAAGCAGCTGATCGACGTAGGCTACATCTACATCGCGCAGCCGCCGCTCTATCGCGTGTCCAAGGGCAAAGAAGAGTTCTACGCGTACGACGAGAAAGAACGGGACGGCTTCATCAAGCGGCTGACCAACGGCAGCGAGAGCAAGACCGCGATCAGCGTGAGCCGCTACAAGGGGCTCGGAGAAATGAACCCCGACCAGCTGCGCGATACGACGATGGATCCCGCCAGGCGCACGCTCCTCAAGGTGACGATGGAAGACGCGCTCGAGGCGTCGCAGCTGTTCGAGACGCTCATGGGTGACGAGGTCGAGCCGCGCCGCAGGTTCATCGAGGAAAACGCCAAGTTCGTGAAGAACCTGGACGTGTAATGGGGACGATCGTCGTTGTGGCGGTGCTGGTGCTGCTCATGGCGTGGTTTTTCTGGCCGACTCGCGCGGCCCCGCCGCCGGGGGGGGGCCGGCCGGACCGCCCGGGCGTGGACCAGGCTGAGCTCGACGCCGCGGAGCGCGACGTGCAGGAAGCGAGCGATCAGGACACGGTGCGGGACTGGGGTCCCGGCACCGGCCAAAAACCCCTCCCCTAGCCGAGCTCCTCGACACCGGAGCGCGTGACGCGGTGCGACACCAGTCGCAGCGGCTTCTGCGTCAACTTGTCGCCAATCACAATCGCCTTCCCCAGCGCATCGAAGCCGGTGCGGATCCCGTCGGCGTCCTTGGCGAACACCGACGCGATCGGTTCCCCCTCGAGCACCTTATCCCCCGGTTTCACCGTGATCACGAACCCGACCGTCGGGTCGATGACGTCCTCCACGGTCCGGCGGCCGCCGCCGAGCGCGATGATCGCACGACCAATGGTCCGCGGTTCGACGCGCTGCACCACACCGGTACGGGGGGCGGCGTAGACTTCGACCGCCTGAGCCTGCGGCAGCACGGACGGATCCTCGACGGTTTTGGGGTTGCCGCCCTGCGCTTCGATGATCTGCTCGAATTTTTCCGCGGCGAGTCCTGAGTCGATCGCCGTTTCCAGCTTCTTGCGCGCCTTCTTCGTGTTCTTCTCGATCCCGGCCTGCAGCAGCATCTCGACGCCCAGCGCGTACGTCACCTCGAGCAGATCGGGCGGTCCTTCGCCGCGCAGCGCGAGAATCGCTTCCTCCGTTTCCAGCACGTTGCCGCACGCGCGGCCCAGCGGCCGATCCATCGCGGTGATCAATGCGACGGTCGGGCAGCCGCGATCCTCCCCCAGCGCGATCATGGTCTTGGCGAGCTCGAGCCCGCGAGCCACCTCCGGCAGGAATGCGCCACTGCCGTTCTTCACGTCGAGCACCAGCCCGTTCAGTCCCTCGGCGAGCTTCTTGGACATGATGCTCGCGGCAATCAACGGAATCGATTCAACGGTGGCAGTGACGTCGCGCAGCGCGTACAGCTTGCGATCGGCGGGAGCGATCTCGGCCGTCTGGCCGATCAGCGCGCAGCCGAGCTTCTGGACCTGCGCCTTGGCTTCGGCGAGGGAGAGATTCGTGCGGAAGCCGGGAATCGCCTCGAGCTTGTCGAGCGTGCCGCCGGTGTGCCCTAGCCCCCGGCCCGACATCATGGGGACCGCGACGCCGCAGGTCGCGACCAGCGGGGCGAGGACGAGCGACACCTTGTCGCCCACGCCGCCGGTCGAGTGTTTGTCGATGCGCGGGGTCGCCCAGCCGTCGAACGAGAGGCGCTGGCCCGAGGCCAGCATGGCGTCGGTGAGCGCCGCCAGCTCCTGGCGCTCCAGCCCGCGCAGGAACACGGCCATGAGCAGCGCGGCGATCTGATAATCGGGAATGTGACCCGCCGTGTATTCGGCGACGAGCGCCGACCACTCTTCGGGACTCAAGCTTCCGCCGTCGCGCTTGCGCTCGATCAGAGGCCCGACGATCATTCTCGCATGCTCCCCATTCTTCTTGCGTTAAGCATCGTGCAGGCTCCGGTGGATCACATCGCGGCAGGCGACAGCGCCGGACCGATGCACCCGGACATCGCACTGCGCCACTACCAGGCGGCCCTCGCCGCCGACTCGATGAGCTACGCAGCGAACTGGAAGGCTGCGCGGGCGATCGCAGACGTTGCCAAACAAATACAGGGCAATGCGGATTCCCTCAAGAACCGCCGGGACAGCCTGTATTCAGTGGGCCGAACCTATGCCGAGCGGTCGATTCGCGCCGATTCGACCAAGGCCGATGGCCACTACGTCCTGTCCATGGTGCTGGGCCGGTTGTCGCGCACCAAAGGCAGCAAGGAACGCGTGCGCTACGCCAAAGTGATCTACGACGAAGCCACACGCGCGGTGCAGATCGACTCCCAGCACGACAATGCCCATCACGTCCTCGGCGCCTGGAATGCCGAAGTGAAGCGGTTGTCGAGCTTCCAGCGCTTCTTTGCGAAGACCCTGTTCGGCGGCGGGTTCATGTCGAAGGCCAACTGGCCTGACGCCGTGAGCCATCTGGAGCGTGCGGTGGCGATCAATCCGCAGCACATCTACCACCGGCTCGAGCTGGCGGAGGTTTACACCGACCTCGGGCAGTACTCCAAAGCGCGCGAGCAGCTGCAGGTGATTCCGACGCTGCCGAATTACGATGTCCTCGACGCGCAGTACAAGAAAGACGCCGCGGATCTGCTCGAAGACATCAAGAACGAAAAGGACGAGAAGCCCTAGCGCTTCTGCATCACGCGTTCGATGGCATCGGTGGTGCGCGGCGCGCCCGCCGACAGCCATTCGCCGCCTTTCGCGGTGACGAGCACGTCGTCTTCGATGCGCACGCCGAGCTTTTCCGCCTGGAGATAGATCCCGGGCTCGAGCGTCACGACCATTCCCGGCTCGAGCGCCCGGCTGATCCCGACATCGTGCACGTCCATTCCGATCGGGTGACCGAGGCCGTGATTGAAGTATTCGCGATCGTCGCAGGTCTTGTCGCCGCAAAGCGTGCCCGAGTGGTCGCGCATATAGCGGCGCGCGATCGCGTCGAGCTGCGCCATCGTGATCCCGGGCCGCAGGGAGTCGAAGGCGGCCTGCTGCGCGCCGAGCACCAGGTCGTAGATCGCCTTCTGGCGCGGCGTGAACTTGCCGTTGAGGGGAAACGTGCGCGTCACATCGGCCGTGTACTGTCCCCACTCTGCCGCGGCGTCGATCACGACGAGGTCACCGTTTTCGGTGCGGCGGCGGTTCACGTCGTAGTGGAGCGTCGTGGAATTCGGCCCGCTGCCGACGATGGATGGATAGCCCAGGCGATCGGCGCCGTTGCGGCGGAACCCGTCCTCCAGGACGGCTTCGAGCTCGTATTCGTACATCCCCGGCCGCGCGGCGCGCATCGCGGCGAGGTGACCCGCCACGCTGATGTCGACGGCGCGGCGCAGCCGGGCGACCTCATCGGCGTCTTTCACGACGCGCATCGAGTCGACGATCGGCAGCAGGTTTCGCACGTCCCCGCCCGAAAAAGCGAGATCGGCGACGCGCGACTCATCCCGCGTGCCCGCGTCGAGGGGGACGTACACCGGCAGACCGGCGCGCTGCGCCGCGAACCGCACCCGCCGCAGCCGGTTGTCGAGCGAATCGATCGGCAGCACGGTGGGAATGCCGGATAGCCGCACGGCGCTGCTGTCCGCCCCCAGCCGCAGCCCCGTCCAGCGCTCCTGCGACAAAATCCGCGGCGGCACAAATAGCACGACCTCCAGGCTGTCGGGACCGCGTGCGGTCATCAGCAGCCAGGCGTCCTGGGCTTCCAGCTCGGTAAAGTAGTAGAACGTGTTGTCTTGCCGGAAATCGTTGTCCTGGACGTAGTCCTGCTCGATGCTGCGCTCGTGGCTGGCCGGTATGACCACGGCGCCACGTCCGATGCGCTTCAGCAGCGCGCGCCGGCGCCCAGCCGTCGCGGCGGTATCCACCGCGCGTCCCATGCCCGGCAGCTCGGCAACGACGGGGTATGCGCCAATGGGCGCCGCCGAGCCAGTACCCGCAGATCCTGTCGATTGTGACGCGGATTCCGCGCAGAGCGCGATGCCGATAACGCTCGTCAGAATGGTGACTCGCATGGCGAGTAATCTACATCCGCTTGACGGACTCCGAGTCCCCGAGCGAAACTATGGCACTCATGACGATCAACTCGGCGCTGACACACGCGGAAGCGGAACGGCTCGCCGCGCGGATTGCCGAGCTGGAGCACGAGCGCAAACACCTGCTCGCGGTCATCGAGATCCTGAAGGAAGGATCGAGCTCCTTACATTTCATTGACATTCTCCAGGCAATCGCCCGCAAGCTCGGCGAGTCCTTCGGACTCGATCGCTGCTCGATCTTCCTCGCCGAACAAGGCGGCCGGCAGGTCCGGCTCGTGGCCTCCTACGAAGATCCGACGATTCGCAATTACGTCGTCGACCTCGAGCGCTACCCCGAGCTGAAGCGTGCGATGCAGAGCGGCCAGACGGTCTTCATTCCGGACGCGGCGAACGACCCGTCGCTGCGACACGTGAAGGGCGAGCTGATCAACCGCCGCGTGAAATCCATCACGGTCGTCCCCATCACGTGGCGGTCGGTTGCCATCGGCGCGATCTTCCTGCGCACCTTCCGCGACGGCCCAACCTTCTCCGACTCCGACGTGCGCTTCGTCCAGGTTGTGGCCTCGCTGACCGCCCAGAGTCTGCGCAACGCCCACCGCTACGAGCGCCTGGCACAGCGCCAGCAGGAAACCGGCGAGCAGCTACGGCGCATGGAGCTCGAGCGGGTGGCGCTGCTGGGGTTCATGCGCCGGCTGCTCGACGTGTTCGGCCAGCGCGAGGGCGCGTGGGGCGAGGGGCTTCTCTCCAAGGCCGGCGCCGACGAGCTGGATCGGCTGGTCAACGTCGCCATGGCCGTGATTCAGGAAGAAGCCAAGGGACGGTGAAGGGGGGGGCAGCATCCCGCGCCGCCGAATTGAGGCGCATTCTGGAGCGGGCCAACCACGCGTACTACCTCCTCGACAAACCGGAGATGTCGGACGCCGAATACGATCGGCTGTTCCGCGAACTCCAGGCGCTCGAAGAAGAACATCCCGATCTGCGCACCCCCGATTCGCCCACTCTCCGCGTCGGCGGCGAGCCGGCGACCGCCTTTCACAAGCATCGCCATCTCGTCCCCATGTTGTCGCTCGCCAACGCCTTCAGCGAGGCCGAGCTACAGGAGTGGGAGGAGCGCAACGCGCGGCTCGTCCCGGAAGCGAAAGAGGCGGGATACACCCTCGAGGTGAAGATCGACGGGGCCGCCGTGAGTCTCACCTACGTGGACGGCATACTGGTCACCGGCGTCACACGCGGGAATGGATTGGAAGGCGAGGACGTCACCACGAACTTGCGCACCGTGCTCGACCTGCCGCTGCGGCTGCAGGGCCGGGGCTGGCCGAAAAAGATGGAAGTCCGGGGTGAGGTCTATCTCCCGAAGAGCCAGTTCGCGGAAACCAACACGCAGCGCGAGAAGGCGGGCGAGCCGCCGTACGCCAATCCGCGCAACGCAGCGGCTGGCGCGCTGCGGCAGCTCGATCCCAAGAAGACCCGCGCTCGCGGCCTCCGGGTTTTCACCTTCCAGGTCGAAGCGCCCGGCATGAAGCTCGGCATCGAGTCACAGCACGAGCTGCTCGAGACCTTGCCAAAATGGGGACTCCCCGTCGAACCGCATCACACGCGCGTGAAAGACCTCGCGGCGGCGCATGCTGGGATCAAGAAGCTCGAAGCGCTGCTCCCGACGCTCGACTACGGAGCGGACGGTGTCGCCGTCAAAGTCGACAACCGCGCGCTGTATGCTGAGCTCGGCACGATCAGCAACCGCGAGCCACGCTGGGCAGTCGCCCGGAAGTTCGCACCCGAGGTCCAGATCACGAAGCTGCTCGACATTCGCATCAACGTGGGCCGCACCGGCGCGCTCAACCCCTACGCCGTGCTCGAACCGGTGGAGATCGGCGGCGTGACCGTTTCGAACGCGACGCTGCACAACGCCGATTTGATCGCGGCCAAAGACATCCGCGTTGGCGATGAAGTCGAAATCACACGCGCGGGCGAGGTGATCCCTCAGGTCCTCGGACCAGCGCCGGGCCGTCCGCGCGGCGCGACGCCATTTCGCATGCCGGAGCGCTGCCCCAGCTGTGGCGCGCAGGTCGAGCATCCGCCCGACGAGGTGATGACCTATTGCCCCAACATTTCCTGTCCCGCGCGGATTCTCGAAGGGATCGTCTACTTCGCGAGCCGCGGCGCGATGGATATTCGGGGCCTGGGGTACGAACGGGTTCGCGCGCTCCTCGACGCCAAGTTGATCGCCAATGTCGCCGATTTGTACAAGCTGACGCCGATGCAGCTGCTCACACTGGAGGGCTTCGCGGAGAAATCGGCGCAGCAGCTCGTCGACAGTATCGCCGCCTCGAAGCGCCAGCCGCTCTCCGCGCTGCTGTTGGGCCTGGGGATTCGCCACGTCGGCGCGCAAGGGGCCAAGCTGCTCGCGCGGCACTTCGGAACGATGGCCGCGCTCGCCAAAGCCGACGCGGCCGAAGTCGGCGAGGTCCGCGGCATCGGTCCCGCGATCGCCGAAGCCGTCGCCGGATTCTTTGCCGACCCGCGCAACAAGGAGCTGCTCAAGAGTCTCGAGAAATCGGGTCTTACGCTCAGGGAAACCGCGACCGCCACCGGTCCGCGGCCGCTCGCGGACCAGACATTCGTCGTCACCGGAACGCTGCCGACCCTGTCTCGCCAGGAGGCCCGCGATCTCATCGAGGCCGCGGGAGGACACGTATCGGACAGCCTGTCGAAGAAGACCACCGCGCTGGTCGTGGGTGCGGACCCCGGATCGAAGCTCGAGAAGGCGGAAGCGCTCGGCATCGAGCAAATAGACGAAGCGGAACTCTTGCGCCGTGCCGACCGCAAAGCCTAAGTTGGCGTCCGATATGACCGTTCCCGGAATCCTGCGGCAGCTGCATGCAAGCCTCGCCGCTCACGCCCCCGAGCAGCTCGTCACCATCCTCCAGGAAGCGGGCTACGCCGCCGGCGAGGGCCTCTATCAGAGCTTTGCGGCGACCAACAACCCCGCCGACCTCGATGCCGATGTCCTGGCCGAGACGTTGTCCGAGTTCTTCACGGCCGGCGGTTGGGGCAGCGTGACGATCACGCCCGTCGGGACGGGAGCACTGGCGCTCGACTCGACCGACTGGGTGGAAGCGGAGCCCGGCACCGCGCCATCGCCGATGTGCTTCTTCTCGGCCGGCATGCTGGCGGACTTCCTGGGACGATTGTCCGACGAGACGGTGGCCGTGCTGGAAGTGGAATGCCGCAGCCGCGGCGATGCGCGCTGCCGATTCCTGTCGGCGACGCCTGCGGTGTTGGAGAGGGTCTACAACGATATGTCAGCTGGCGGAACGTATGAGGAGGCGTTGAGGTAGGCTACCTCCTAGCGACGCTCACCCCATCCAGCAGCATCGATGACGACCAGCGGGCGCCCAGCCACCGCCCATCCGTTCCATATCCCCCGATTTTCTTGAGCAAATCGTAGGCGTTGCCGGCCACCGCGGCGTCCTTGACGCGCCCCGTGACCTCGCCGCGCTGCACGCGATACGCGAGCCCCACCGGGTGGCTGAAGGCCCCGCTGATTACGTTCCCCTGCCCTACCCCGATGAGGTCATCGACGACGAGTCCATCGTCGATGTCGCCGAGCAGGCCTCCGCCCAGTGTGTGCGTGTGGAGGGACGCAGCATGCTGCGCCCCTCCACGATCGGTCGCCATCCGAAACACGATGTTGGTATAGCGGATGTGCGGTTTGCCGAAGAATCCTCGGCGACCGTTTCCCGTGCTTTGCGTCTTGGCGCGCGCGGCGGTTTCGAGATCATAGACGAAGTGTCCCACTGTGCCGTGCTCGACCAGTCCCGTCGCGCGGGAGGGTACGCACTCATCGTCGATGGGCCGCGAGGAGGGGCGTCCCGGCGTCAAGGGATCATCGATGATCGACAGGCGCTCGTCGAACATGATCTGGCCGACCTTACCCGCGAGCGGCGAGCTGCCCTGCAGCACCGTCTTGCCTGAGAGTGCTTGCTCGAGCGGCAGCACGACGGCGGCGAGACCCGCGGGTGTGAACACGACGGGGAGCGCCCCTTCGGGCGGGGCGACGACGGTGAGCGCCGGCGTGAGCCGGCTCTCGATCGACCGCACCAGGGCTTCCAGATCGGCGTCGGTGGGCATATCCGCCCCGACATACTGATCGTAGATCATCAGCACGTCGTCGCCGGCGATGCGCGTGACGTCGGCCGCTACGGCGATGCCGGTGCCCCGGTACTCGCCCCGCGCGCCGGCGCTGTTGCCGACGGCGGTGTCGGCGATCTCGCGCTCGACCGCGACGTTGACCTGGCAGTCGGGCCGCTGTAGCCGCTCGACCAGCCGCTTGCCCATCCGGATCAGGTCGTCGAGGGAAGCGTTGGCGGTGCGATCGAAGAAGGTGGGGATCGGCGGGAGCTGTGATGCGGCGGCGCTGGGAAATGCCAGCTCGACCGTTTCGCCGAGCTCCGCCGATGCGCGGGCGCGCGTCACGAGCGCCTCCGGGTCCGGGCTGGCGGACGTGGTCCCGGCGACGCCCATGCGGCCCTTGGCCACCACGCGCAGGTTGAGGCCGGCTTCTTCGGAGATACCGGCGGCCTTGAGCCGCCCGGCCTCGAACGCGACCGCCGTCTGTTCTTGGCGTCGCCACAGCGCATCGGCGTTGTCCACCGAGCGTCGCGCCGCTTCCAGCAGGCGATCGATCATACGTCGCCGCCGATCAGCGCTTCTTCAATGCGCACGTGCGGCGCCCCCTCGGTCACGGGCAGCGGGAACTGTCCGCCCTTGCCGCAGCCGCCGCCCATCTGATTCCAGGTGAAGTCGCCGGCGATGTGATCGATCCGGTCGAGCGTCTGAAACAGATTGCCGGCGAGCACCACGTCTTTCACGAGCTCGGCGACGTGGCCGTCGCGGATCATGTAGCCCCATCCCGCGGTGAACGAGAAGTTCTCGAGCATCGTCTGGCCGCCGAACGCCCCGCACGCGTAGACGCCGAGCTTGATATCGCTGATGAGATCGTTGAAGCCGACGCCCTGCTGCCCCGGCGCGATGTAGGTGTTCGTCATCCGGACGATCGGCGGGTGGCGGAACGAGATCGCGCGCGCATTGCCCGTCGGTCGCTCGCCGAGTTTGGCCGCGGTCTCACGGGAATGCAGCCGGCCGACGAGAATGCCTTCGCGGATCAACGGTGTGTCCTGCGTCGGTGTGCCTTCATCGTCGTAGGGCAGCGTTCCCCGCAGGCCGCTCGCCGCACCATTGTCACCCGCGTTGAGGACGGGTTTGCCGAAGCGCCGGCCCAGCGTCATCATCTCGCGCGCTTGCGGGTTCTCGTACACGAAATCAGCCTCGGACAGATGGCCGAACGCTTCGTGGATGAACACGCCGGCGAGCTCATTGTCGAGGATGACCGGATACGAGCCGCCGCGCACCCGCGGCGCGTCGAGCAGATCCACCGCGCGCTGCGCGACGACGCGGAACCGGTCGGCCAACCCCTGCACGCTGCGCCATCCCTTGCGCAGGCCGATCGACTCGAGGCCCTTCTCGATGTTCCCATCGCGCCGCGCGATCGCGGTACCGGAGACGACGACTTCGGGCCGCAGCTGATAGAGCGCGGCGCCTTCGGAGTTGGCGTACCAGACTTCGGAAACCTCGTCGTGGTAGCTCGACTGGGTGTCGACGATGGAGTCCGACACCGCGAGCATGGCCCCGTTGTAGGTCTCGAGCAGCTTCTTTTTGTCCGCGAGCGCAATTGCCCGCACATCGCCGTCCAGATCGAGCGCGGCATCGGCGACGTGCGGCTGCACGTCGGCCAACCGGATGGGTTCGTCCAGGCGCACGGCGCGCGACAGCTCGTTCGCCCGGCGCACCATGGCGGGGAGCTCGTCGAGCGAGGTAAACGACGCAATGCCCCAGCCGCAGCCCTTGTTGAGCACGCGCACGAACCCGCCCTGATCTTCGCTGACGGTCGCGGTCTCGAGCCGCCGTCCGCGGAACGCGACGGCGGAGCTCCAGGTACGTTCGACGCGAACTTCGGTGTAATCGGCGCGGGACTGTTTGACGGCAGCGGCGAGACGATCTTTCAACGGGTGCCCTTCAGTTTGTCACGATAGTCGGGGCGCACCACGATCTCGCCGTTGACGATGACCTCGAGGTCCCACGGGAGAATGATGAAGTTCTCGTTCTCGAGCGCGAAGTAATCGGGCTTGTACGTGCCGGTCTTGAACGAAACGGCGGTTTTCACGGCCGCCGGTTTCAGATCGCGCACGGCGGCGAGGGCGAGCTTCATCGTGTTTCCCGATTCGCAGGTCTCATCGACCAGCAGCACGCGCTTCCCCGTGAGCAGCCGCGGCGGACCCGCGATGACCGATCCTTCGCGCGTCAGAGCGATCGAGGCGAAATCGCGCTGCAGGATGCTCGCGACGACCGCGCCGGGAATGACGCCCGCTTTGGCGATGCCGATCACCACATCGGGGTCGTACTCGCGAAACACCTTCAATGCGAGCACCCGACACAGTTCCCCGAAGAGCGCCCAATCGACCTGCAGCACGCCACGCGGCGGTTGGCTCTTGGGTCTCGGGCCTGCGGTTGCACGGGGGTTGGGTCGCGGAGGGAGGGCCATGGGGGATTCTACATTGCCAACGTCTTTAGCCGCAAGCTATTTTCGGCGCATGGGCTTTTGGCGCCGCGTGTTCGGCTCGTCGGGGGGCGACGATCTCAAACCTCAACGGCTCGACTATCTCAATGAAGCGTTAGCCCTGGAGCGTCAGGGGGATTATGATTCGGCGCTCACGTCCTACCGCCTGGCGCTGCGCGATCATCCCAACGACGCGCGCATACTCCAGAACATGGCGATCGCATTCACCAAGACGCGGCGCTTCGATGAAGCGATTCGACACTATCGCCGCGCGCTCGAGCTGGACAGCTCGCTCGCCGGCGCGCATTACGGCCTTGCATTCCTGTTACTGCAACGCGGCGACCCGGACGGTGCCGCGCAGCACTTGAAGACATTCCTCTCCCATCCGCCACGGGGGCCCGACGCACAGAAATGGATCGAGCACGCCACGCAGGCACTGCACGATCTCGGCTCCGGCGCAGCCCCCCCCCAGGTGAGGGACGCGCGCCAGGCAGGGGCTGGCGGTGCGGGCGAGGCAGGCGCGGGGGGCGGGGGCGGGGGGGGCGACTGATTCGGACTGTCATACTGCTCGCTGGTCTCGCGGTGGTCGCGTGTAAAGTGAGTACCAATCTCGACCAGGTCGTTGCCCTCGAAGTCTCCCTCCCCGACAGCGGGCGCGTCGAGGTCACCGATACGTTGCGACCTACCGCGCGAGCCCTGAACGGCCATGGCGACTCGGTTGCCGCGGACATCTTCTGGTTCTCGCTGGATACGGCCGTGATCGTCGTGCTCGACAGCACGACGGGCGCGACACTCGGCAAGACGGTGGGAACCGGGCGACTGCAAGCGAGCGTGGGCGCGCTGCGCTCGAACCCGCTCAACGTCTTTGTGCTCACGCGTCTCGATTCGGTGCTGGCCATAGGCACGGTGCTGGATACGGTCACGCTATCCGACTCACTTTCCGATTCACTTTCCGACTCACTGCAGGTGCAGCTGTTCGCGACTCCGACGGTCGCGTCGAGCCGTCGCGTCATATTCAGCGCGACCACGTTTCCGGCGACTGGCCCGCTGGTCACATTTGTCCCCAACGATTCCGTCCTGAGCAACAGCAACGGCGTCGCGGTAACACGGCTCAAGCTGCTGCCCGGCAGCTCGCTTCCCGACTCGGTGGTCGTGACCCCCACCGTGCAGCGGCCCGACGGCACACCACTCTCGACCAGCGCGAGGTTTGTCGTCGTGTTTCTCCCATGAGACACGGGACGCTCACCCAGCTCTTTTTCACGACGGTGAATCGTCATGCCGGCCTTCCCGCCGCGTTCCGGTCGAAGGTCGCCGGCGGGGGGGCGGGGGCATGGGTCGGGATCACCCATCGCGACGCGCTCGAGCGCGTCCAGGCGATTTCCCTCGGCCTGCGCGAGCTGGGTATCAGCGCCGGCGACAAGGTCGCCATCATCTCCGAGAATCGCCCGGAGTGGGCGCTCGCCGATTACGCCTGCCTGTGCGCCCGCGCCACCGATGTCCCGATCTATCCGACGCTCCCCGCGAAGCAGACCGAATACATCCTGAAGGACTCCGAATCGGTCGCGGTCTTCTGCTCGACGACGGCACAGGTCGACAAGGTGCTGGAGGTACGGGGATCGCTGCCGCAGCTGCGGCACGTCATCGTGTTCGATGGCGGGGCCGCGGCGCAGCGGCCAGGCGTCGTGGCCCTGACGCAGCTCGAGGGGAAGGGCCGCGCGGCGGCCTCCAACGCTGCGGCGTGGAAGAGCGATGCATTGAGCGTCACACCGGACGATCTCGCGACGCTGATTTATACGTCAGGGACCACCGGCGATCCCAAAGGCGTCATGCTGTCGCACTACAACATCTGGTCGAACGTCCAGGCGTGCTTGCAGATGATTCCGATCGGCAGCGGTGACGAGTGTCTCTCGATGCTGCCGCTGTCGCACAGCTACGAGCGGATGGTGGATTACACGCTGTTCCAGGCCGGTGTCATCATCAACTACGCCGAATCGTTCGACACCGTGGCGACGAATCTGCAGGAGGTGAAACCGACGCTCGTGCTGTCGGTGCCGCGACTGTACGAGAAGGTCTACGCGCGCGTGCTCGAGAACGCGCTGTCCGGCAGCGCGATCAAGCGGTCGATCTTTTTCTGGGCCAAGCGCGCCGGCGAGCGGTGGGCGACGCTCTCGCTGGCCGGCCTGCCCATCCCCGGCGGACTCGCGATCAAGAAGAAGCTCGCCGACCGCCTCGTGTTCGCGAAACTTCAGGCGCGGACGGGGGGACGCATTCGCTTTTTCGTGTCCGGCGCCGCCCCCCTCTCGGCGGACATCGCGAAGTTCTTCTACAGCGCCGGCCTCCCCGTCATCGAAGGCTATGGGTTGACCGAGTCGTCACCGGTCCTCACCCTCAATCCGCTCGACCGCATCAAGCTCGGCACCGTCGGCCGCGCCATCCCCGGCGTCGAGCTGAAGATCGCCGGCGACGGCGAAATCCTGGCCCGCGGGCCGAACATCATGCAGGGCTACTACAAGCTGCCCGAGGCGACGCGTGAGGCGGTCGACGCCGAGGGGTGGCTCCATACGGGCGACATCGGCGAGATCGACTCGGACGGTTATCTCAAGATCACCGACCGCAAAAAAGAATTGCTCAAGACCGCGGGGGGGAAGTACATCGCGCCGCAGCCCATCGAGTCCATGATCAAGCGCAGCAAATACGTCGCGAACGCCGTGCTGTACGGCGACCGCCGCAAGTACCCGATCGTGCTCGTGGTGCCGAATTTCGATAGTCTGGAGCGCTGGGCCCGCGAGCGGAGCCTTGGTTATGGCACGCGCGCGGAGCTGATCGAGCTGACGGACGTGAAAGCCAAGGTGGAGCGTGAGGTCATGAGCACGTTGCGCGACCTCGCCAAGTTCGAAACGCCGAAGAAAGTCGTCCTGCTGGAGAAGGACTTCACCATCGAGTCAGGCGAGCTTACGCCGACGCTCAAGGTGAAGCGGCGCGTCGTCGAGAAGAACTACAAGGACCAGATCGATGCCGCGTATGCCGACGATGCGTTCGCCGCGGCGATGGAAGGCTAGCGCTTCTCCCCCACCCAGAGTCCGTGTTCCGCAGCGAGCTTCACGAGCCCGATCGGCAGTTCGGGCTCTTCGCTTTCCACGACGAAACGGCGGCCGCGCAGCAGGACGCGGTGCGCTTCCACGAGCCAGGGCGATGTCGCGAGATCGGCACCGACGACGACGCCGCGGGCCACGGACGTACGCAGCGGCACGCGCTCATTCGCAAGCAGCAGCGACAGCGCCGCCTGCTCTTCCAGCTCGCGCGGCGCATTGATCCCGACGAAGTGAATGCCCTCCATGAGACCGCTGAGCCGCGGCGCCTGGCGCGCCGCGGAGCCGATCAGTACGACATAGCCGGCGGGGCCTGACAGCTCGAGCAGCGCCTGGAGCTTTGCGGCGTCGGCGGACGGCAGTGGCGATGGCGTCTTTGCACCCGGCACGGGCTCTCGACTACGCCGGAAATCGACGACGCCACGCGTGATCGGATACTCGGTGTGGCACACGGGGCAGCCGACGACTCCGGAGCGCACCATGCGGTCGCGGATCTCACCGGTGGACAGGACGAGCATTTCCTCGCGATGCTGCTCGGGGCAGCGCAGCATCTCGGTGAGCTCTATGTGCATGAGAAGCCGTGCGTCGTGCCTCGTGCGTCGTGCGTGGCGGCCATGGCCGGAATTCGACCCACGATCATCCTCTTGGCGTATAGATGGTCGGCAACAACCGGATCTCCGTGACGTCGACCTGCTCGGGTTGCGACACCGCGTATACCACGGCCGCCGCGACGTCCTCGGCGCGCATCATGTTTTTGCGCTTCGTGAAACCCGGCTTGGAGTCGGGGTCGACAGCATCCCAAATATCCGTGTCCACGGGACCCGGGGAGATCAGCGTCGTCCGTACGCCGCTCTTCGCGGTCTCCTGGCGGATCACCTCGTGCATTCCCCGCAGTCCGAATTTGCTGGCCGCGTATGCCGTCGAACCGGAAAAGCCGATGTAGTCTGAAATCGATCCAATCGTCACGAGATGCCCACTGCCCCGGTTAATCATCTTCGGCACGAGGGCGCGCGCGATCAGAAAGGCCGAGGCGAGATTGGTCGCGAGGGTGGTTGTAAAGTCTTCGTACGTCGTTTCGGCGAGCGACTTGATGAAGAACATGCCCGCGTTATTCACGATGACATCGGGCACGCCACGTTCTTTCTCGACCCGCCCCACCGCGCGCTCTACGCTCGCCGGGCTGGTGAGGTCACAGGCGATGTCGGTGCGGCCCTCCGTCTTGGCGTCCTGGAGGCTGCGCGCGAGCCGGATGACGTGCATGCCGGCGGCTCGCAAGGCGTCCGCCACCGCGAGTCCGATCCCCCGAGACGCGCCCGTCACGAGCGCGGTTTTCACAGCGAGAAGTGACCGCCGTGCACGAGCCTCAGAAATTCATCGCGCGTCTTGGCGTCGTCGCGGAACGCCCCGCGCAGCGCGCTGGTCACCGTCTTGGAATTCTGCTTCTCGACGCCGCGCATCATCATGCACAGGTGATAGGCCTCGATCACCACCCCGACGCCCAGCGGCTTCAACACGCGGCACAGCGCCTCCGCAACCTGATCGGTCAGCCGTTCCTGCACCTGCAGCCGGCGGGCGAAGACCTCGACCACGCGGGGGATCTTCGAGAGCCCCACGATCCGTCCGTTCGGGAGATAGGCGACGTGCGCCCGGCCGAAGAACGGCAGCATGTGATGCTCGCACATCGAGTAGATCTCGATGTCGCGTACGCAGATCATGCTCTCGTGCTTCTCCTCGAACAGGGCATCCCCGATCACTTCGTCGACGTTCATCCCGTAGCCGCGCGTCAGCCACTTCAGCGAGGCCTCCACGCGCGCCGGCGTCTGAACCAGGCCTTCGCGCGTGGGGTCTTCGCCGAGCTGCTCGAGGATCTCGTGTACCAGCGTCTGAAACGGAATGCGGACCTCGGTCGGCTCCGTATGCGTTTCGTGGAAGCTGTGCAGGCTCGCCGACTTCATTTTGTCTCGTGCCATGGTAAGTTGGACCCCCGTGCGATTCCTAAAGCTACTCCTCCCGGCCTTGCCGACGGGAGGCTCCGCGCTGGCGGCGCTGTGGACGTTTCCCAGCATGCTGTTGTCTGCATTTCTCGTCGCCTGGGGCGCGGAAGCCGCGCAATTCCTCATCTCGCAGGGCCTGGCCCTCGCGATCCTCGCGTGGCTCCAGACAATCCCTGAATTCGCCGTCGAAGCGGTCATCGCCTGGGATGCGGGACGCGATCCCACGCGCTCGCACCTCGCGATCGCGAACCTGACCGGCGCGATTCGCCTGCTGCTGGGACTTGGCTGGCCGATGATCTACTTCGTGTTCGCCTTCTCGAGCCGGCGCAGCGGGGGGCGGGGGGGCGATCCGCAGCGTACGCCGTCCATCAAGCTGCAGCGGGAGCACGCCGTCGAGGTGATCGGGTTACTCCCCCCGCTGCTGTATTTCATCGTGATCATCTGGAAGCAGACGATAAGCTGGATCGATGCCGTGATACTGCTCGCGCTGTACGTCGGCTATCTCGTCGTCTTGCTGCGCCACCCGCCGCACAGCGCTGAAGAGATCAGCGACGCGCCCCGCGTGTCGCAGTGGGCCTACCGCCTGGGCGGCCTGCGGCGGAAGCTCGCCATCGGCGGCCTGTTCGCGGCCGGGGGATTCCTGCTCTACGTCACCGCACATCCCTTCCTCGAGTCGATGCTGGCGGTCGCCGGAATCCTGGGCGTGAGCCAATTCATCCTCGTGCAGTGGGTCGCGCCGTTCCTCTCGGAATTCCCGGAGAAGGTCTCCGCGTTCCTGTGGGCCCGCCGTGTCACTCACGCGCCCATGGCGCTCATGAACATGGTGTCGAGCAACATCAATCAGTGGACGGTGCTCGCAGCCATGATTCCGCTGGTGTACGGCTACTCGCATTTCACCCACACCGGCGTCTGGGCGCCGTTCCACTTCGACGCCGAGCAACGCCTGGAAATCATTCTCACGGTACTCCAGACGGCGCTCGGCATCGTGGTGCTCGCGAACATGGAGTTCGATTGGTTCGACGCGACGGCCCTGTTCGTCCTCTGGGTCGTCCAGTTCCTCGCGCCGCACCTGCGGGAGGAAGTCTCGCTCGCCTACGCGCTGTGGATCGTGATCCTGCTGGTGGGATTCCTGGTGCGGGGACGGGCGCTGCTCGCACCACGCTATTTCTGGGAGACGATCACGAAAAAACGACCGGCCGGTTCTGCTTAACGCAGGCCGGCCGATCGAATACAGAAGGAACGGAGAGGATTATTGAAGCCCGAAAGTAATGACTGGTCCCTCACCACGAATTCTGTCTTCCCCAATCGAGGGGGCGTGACATGGGCCGCAGTATCTGGGTCCACTATCGAGCTTGTTGGCTCAATAATTTGACTCCCCGCTCCTGCGTACTAGAATACGTCCCGTCCCTGAAAGGTCAATCGCCCTGAACCTCACATTGGTCGCCGCTGTCGCGATGCTGCTGGTCTGGCTGCTGCTGCTGTTTGTGGTACAGGTTCCCAGCGGATCGATTCATCTGCTGTATGCGGGGGCCATGATCCTCTTCGCGCGCCGTGTGCTCTTGGGGGCTCCCCGTTTTATCTCGTAGCGTCGTACCTCGTACGCCGTAGCGAAGCCTTCAGATTTCCCAGTTCGAAAACACCACGCCGTGTCGGGCGTGCTGCTCCGGATAGCCTTCATACGTCATGCGCAGATCGGTCCACCGCACCCGGTAGCCGCGGGCGATCAGGCGGCGAAACGCCTCGGCGTAGCGGCTCTGGCAGCGGATCGCAATGCGGCGAATACCGGCCTTCGCGGCGGCGGCTTCGACCGCGCTGATCGCGGCGTCAAAGGATGCGTCGTCGCGCGCCGCCAGCTTCAGGACGCGCACCTCGTCGCGGGTGCGGCTGTCGGCGAGTGGTGCCGAGTGCCAGACGGCAAAGGCGTCGAGCCCCGTATCGCTCTCCACGAGCGACGTGTCGCCGAGCCCTAGCTCCGCGGTGAGCAGGATCTCGCGTGAAAAGTCGATGCCCGATACCAGGTCGCTCACCAGCCCGCGGGCCGCGGCCATCACCCCCTCGCGTTGTTCGACGGGGCGGCGCGACAGGAGCGAGGGCGCGGGATGACCGCGCGTCGCGATTTCGTTGGTGAGCGTAATCGTGAGATGGCCGGGAACGAAGCCGAGGCGCGCGTAGAATCCGATGTTCTCGGGCGTGCGCGGCATCGTCTCGAGACCGAGCGTCGTGACGCCGCGATCGATGAGCCAGTCTGCCGCCGTGTGCACGATGGTCTTGCCGACACCCGTGCCCTGCCGCTCCGGCCGCACCGCGAGCGGGCCCATCCACCCTTCCACGCCGGCCTGATGAGCGACGTTGAACGCCGCGATGTCGTTCTGCTCGTCGCGCCACACCATGGCGCCCTCACCGGCATCGAGGAGCGCGTAGCGCCACACGAGGGGATTGAGCTGCGGCACGCGGACGCCGATGAGCCCGTCGCGGCGGTAGCGGTCGGTGAACGCCTCCGCGAAGACGCGATTCAGCGCCTCGATGTCGCGCTCGGTGGCGCGCTCCGGCCCCGTTACCCGGGTGTCAGGCAGCCACGCTCGCATCGGGCGGCCCCAGAGTAGCGGTATCGTCGCGCACGACGCTCGATCCAGTCGTCGAGTCGTACGAGACCCGAATCACGCGATCCAGTCCGTCACGCACCTGTTCAATGTGCGTGATGAGAATGACCTGTGGGAAGCGATCGCCCAGGCGGCGCAGCAAAGCCAGGACGTGCTGGCGGCGCGATTCATCGAGCGAGCCGAAGATTTCGTCGAGCACGAGGAGCGAGAGCGGCTGGCCGGCCCGCTCGGCGATCATCTGCGAGATCGCCAGGCGCAGCACGAGGTTCGCGATGTCCTCTTCCCCGCCGGAGATCACCGGTTTCGGCACCCCTTCATCGAGCACGACGACCCGGTAATCCTCGTCGAGGTCCACCTCGTCGTAGCGCGCGTCCGTCAAATCCGAGAGGAAGCCGGACGCCAGCGCACTGATCTCGGGCCGCATCGCCGCATTCAGCTCGGCGCGTAAATCGGAGAAGGCGCGATCCAGCTCATTGTGCAGCCGCAGCGCGATCTTTCGCTCCGCGATCGTCTTCTCACGGGCCGCCCGCTCGGCGGCGCGGCGCTCGGTTTCACGGATGGCGGTTTCGGCCGCGACCAGTTCGCCCCGCGTCTCGGCCACGGCGAGCTCAGCGGCGCGCAGCGCGTGCGCCGCGCGGTCGTGGCGCTCGCGCGCCGCCTGAAATTTCGGCTCGGAAAACCCTTGAGCCTTCACGGCATCACTGAGCTGCCTCACCTGCTCCTCCCGCACGGACAACGCTTTCTCGGCGAGCTCCGCCTCTCCCACCAATGCCTCAGCGCGCTCGGCTCTGGCCGACAGCGCCGCGGCTTGCAACGCCACGGGCTCGAGCCGGGCGAGCTCGGTGCGCACCGCGTTGTGCCGCTCGGCGTCATACCCCCCGGCGCGCGCCGCGACGCGCCGTTCGATGTCCTCCATCCGCCTGGCCAGGCCGGCGCGCTCCTTCTGCAGCCGGGCGCGCTCGCCGGCCTGGGCGCGGAGCGTCCCTTCGTGCTCGCTCGCCTGGCGTGTCTCCTCACGCAGCGCATCGCGCGCTGCCTCCGCCTGCGTCACGGCCGCGGGTGGTGCCGCCAACTGCTCGAGGCGCTGCCGGAAGTAGGTCCCATCATCGACGATCGCCTGCAGCTGGCGATCGAGCACACCGAGGACGGCGGGGTGCTCCGTGCCAAGCGGCCGGCGGCACGTCGGACATTCGCCGTCCGGTCCCAGCCGCTCGATCTTGTCCCGCTGATCTTTCACTTCGTCGTACTGCTTGAGCAGCTCCGTACGACGAGTGCCGGCGTACTCCTTCTCGCGTACCCAGGCCGCTTGCTGCTCGCGGGCAACCTGGTCGACGCTTTCGAGGCGTTCCGCGAGCGCCCGCACGGCGGCCGTGGCTTGGACCAGCGCGGCGTCGGCGTCGACCAGCTCGGCGATGCGGCGGTCCAGCACGTTCAGGTTACGGGTCAGCTCGGTGATCTTCGCCTGATCCTCGCGCCGCGCGGCATCCTCGCGATGCAACCGTTCGAGCTCCGCCAGCTCAGCCTTGAGTTTCGAGATCGGCGCCACGTCGGCGTCGAGCTTGCGCAGCTCTTCGCGCGCCCCGAGCGCTTCCGCCAGCTCCTTGTCGAGGCGCTGGAATTCCTGACGCGCGACCACGACGCCCTGTTCGGCGACGCGCAGATCGCCGTGCAATGCGAGGGTGCGCTCCCGCCGCTCGACCCACTGCTGCCAGCGAGGCTCCTCTTCCGCCAGCGACTGTTGGGCTCTGGTGCGCTCGGCCGCCGCCGCGGTGGCCGCCTTGCGCGCCCCGGTCAGTCGCACTTCCGCCGTCTTGCGCTCCTTCTCGAGCTCGGCCTGGGGCGGCAACCCCGTTTCGAGCCCGTCGAGCTCGTGGGTGAGCGCGTTGCGGCGCTCGCGCACGCGCTCCTGCGCAATCGTGAGCTGCTCGTGCCGCAGCACGCGCGACAGAAACGCGGCGCGCTCCGGCCGCGACAAGTCGGCGAGCACCGCGAGCTCTTTCTGGCCGGTGAAATAGGTATTGAAGAACTCGTCGTGCGTCATGCCCAAAACGCGTTGCAGCCGCGCGGTGACTTCTTTGAGGGAATTGGCCACCACCGCGCCGTCCTGGTAGAGCTCGGCGTTGTTCAGCCCGCGCTCGACGCGATAGGAGTGGCTGCCAAGACCGAATTCGAGCTCCACCCGCACTGGCGACCGCGCTTTCGCGCGCAGGTTGCGGATCGACTCCTTGTCGCCCCGCGCGGCCGTGTTGCCGTAAATCGCCCACGCGATCGCCTCGAGCAACGACGTCTTGCCGGAGCCGTTCGGCCCGATGATGCCCGTGATTCCATCGCCGAACACGATTTCGGTGTCGGCGTGCTGCCGGAAGTTGACGAGCCGCAGGCGTTGCAGCTTCATGCCGCACCCTCGCCGGCTTCATCGCTGCGCGCCGCCGCCTCGAGATACTCGACGCCCAGCGTTACGAACGTCTCGCGATTCAGCTCGGCGTCCAGCGGCCGACGGCCGAGGAAGTCGCGCACCGTCTCCGTCAGCGTCTGGCGACGGCCACCAGCCGCACCGGCGGAAGCCGGCGCGCGCTGGGCTTCGGGGCGGCGCAGATCGAGTTGGAAGTTCAGCGCGCGCGCCTTGTACGCGCGAATGGCGGCATGATCGAGGTCGCGCGCCGTCGCGCGATCCACGTCCCATGCCAAGAGCCGCACGATCTGATCGTCGATCTTGACGGCCGCGACGCGCTGCGCGATCTGCTCGTCCAGTTCCTTGGCGTTGAGTCCCGCGGCCTGAATGAAGGGGAGATCGATGTGCCGCCGCACCGGCGCGACGGGACGGAACGTCACGCGCGCGCCGGGAAGCTCGACGAGCAGGTAGCCCTTGCCGGACCGCTTGGGCTTCTTGATCTCGGCCTCGTCCTGCATCTGGCCCCAGGGGTTGGGCGGCAGATACTCAAGGCTTCCCGAATACCAGGCGTTGGCCGCAACGGACTGGGCGGTGTGATAGTGGCCCAGCGCGATGTAGTCCCACTTCTCCGGCGCCAGGATCTCGCGTGACAGCGGCGCGCCGCCGTACTCCATCGTGCCGCGTGTTTCTCCCAGGCCGCCATGCACGCCGTGGGTCAGGAGCACGTTGCGCGTGGGCCCACCGGGCTCGGGACGCAGTGCCGGCCGGTCGGCTTTGATGAGCGCCTGGTGAGGTACCGCGAGCACGGCGCAATCGAGCTTGGGCAGTACGATACGGCGCGCTTCCTCAACGGCGACCTCCACGCCCAGCGCCTCGTAGAGCCGCAGGATCGTTCCGGTTTCGGTGGAGCGCGGCGTGTCGTGCTCACCGGCAATGACGACGATGGGCGTCTCAGGGAGGCCGCTGCGCAGCCGGTGCAGTTGCCGGAAGCAAAACAGAATCGCCGCGTTGGTGGGGCGGACCGAATGGAACAGATCGCCGGCAATGACGATGAGGTCAGGCTTCTGATCGAGCAGATCATCCACCGCGCGGCGAAACACTTCGGCGACGTCCGCCTCCCGCTGATTCGTGCCCTTGGGGGTTTGCCGGTCGAATTGGCGAAAGCCCAGGTGCAGGTCGGCGAGGTGAGCGAGCTTCATTTTGCTCCGGCCAACCGAATGCTGCTCTGTGTCTCGGTCGTCACTGCCATTTCCCGCATCAGCAAGGTCGGAACGGTGAGGCTGATCTTTGACGTGCCCGTGACGCTCGCATCGATGACCGTCCCGCGCGAGATCGAGAACTCCTGAGAGCCCGTCATATCACCGGACAGCGTCATCGATCCGCGCTGCCCGGCAACCGCGAGCTCGATGGGACCCGTGGGGAAGGTCGTCTTGATGTCGAGGACGACAGAGGTGTCGGCATCGCTCGCCCGGATCTCGCGCACCGTTAGCGTCGTTTGCGCGGCACCCGCCTTGGACGCATCGACGCCACCGAACTGTTCCACCGGCAACGCTATCGAAACCGTCCAGGAGTCGCCGCGCCCCACCGGCTGTTCGGGGAACGCGTACGCCGTCCCCTTGAGCACAGCGGCCACCTGATTCGCCACTTCCGGGGGCGCGCCCTGGAGCCCGCTCACGCTGTCTCGCAATAGCTGCAAGCGATCGTCGAACACCGCCGTGCTGCGGCTGCCCCGCAGCCGCGCCACCTGGGCCGAGAGGGCGGAGGACATCCCCGGCATCTCAATCGTCGCGGAATCGATGACGATCTCGACTTCGGTTCCACCGCCGGCGACGGGTCCTTTCACGGTCTGGGTGGAGTACATCAGTAGGCGCATTTCCTGGCGGCTGACGCCGGCGAGCGCGCTGGGTCCCGACGGCATGGCGACGCGCGATTTCTGCTCGAGCGCGTAGTGATACACCGCGCCGGGCGGTGGATGGTACCGGAGCGCGATCCTCGGTCCCGCATTCCTGTGGCAACCCGCGACGACCAGAACCAGCAGCAGGGGGGCCGGGGGGGAGGCGCGCATCAGTAGGGCTCGTCGCTGATCGGGTTGAGCGGCGGCACGGCTTGATGCTCGCGCGGGATCGACGCTTCGGAGGTGACCCGGCTCCCCAGGACCTTCCGGAAGTAGGCGAGCACATCATCCGGCCGGCTGCGACGGACGGCGGCGAGCGCGCGTCGAACATCGTCGGACTCGCGGTCCGCGATGAGGTCTTTCACCTGATTGGGCCGCACGCGCCGGTCGAGCCGTACGAGCTGGCGCACCACGGCATCCTCGAACGGCACGTCAGCGGCGGGCGGGAAGCGCTCCACCCCATCGCGACCGCGAAGTACCGGAGGCTTCGGAAACCGCACAAAGATCGGCTGGGTGAAATGCGGGTGGCGCACCATGAGCTCACCGATCGGGAGCGTGGCGAGCTTGCTCTTGGTGGCGGGACTGAGCACCTGATAGCCGGGAGTCGCAAGCTCGTCCATGTCCATACGGCCGAACAGCTGCGTTCCCGCGTTGCCCACCACGCGGCGGTGCACCTGCGACCGGAATTGCTCGGCGCCGAACAGCACCAGGCCGAGGTAGCGCCCGCGCTCCGAGATATCGAGCAGCATCTTCTTCACGTACGTTTCGGAGCCGTCGCCCGGTGCGTACTTGTTGAGCTCGTCCACGAACACCACGACGGCGTCGACGCCGAGCTCGCGGCGCTCGAGCTGCTCGCGCAACATCGAAACGACACGCGCGAACACCAGGTCCTGTCCCAGCGGGTCGACGTTCGCGATGTCGATCACATAGACGGTGCGATCGGTGAATTCCTTCCAAGGGAGATCGCTGGACGGGCCGTCGTCCGTCACGAGTCCCTTGCAGCGCGTCGAAATGTTGAGCAGCCGGTTGCGCACCTTCCGCATCGTGGCGATGTGATGGGTACGCCAGGTATCGCTGCGTCCACCGGTGGTGATCTCGAGAGCGTCGAAAATCGACCGAAACAGCCGATCGAGGTCGGCGAACGTCTGCACGCGGTGCGTAGTGCCGAAGCCGTCGTCAAACGTCCTTCCTAAAACTCTGTCCCTGAGAAAATCAATAAAGGCGTCGGCCTTAGCGTCGATGTCGTCGCGATTGAGCAGCACTTCCGCGAAGTCCACGACCTCCTGTAAACCCCACGTGAGCGGCTCGACGTCGCCGACGAGATCCGAGTGGGTGCGCAACGTGTTGAGATTGACTCCGTCCGCCTTCAGCGGCGCGAAGTAGCGCACGCGCTCGAACGGCATTGCCGGGACGGCGAGGCGCTGATAGCGCTGCCGATCCTCATCGCTCAGGTCGCCTGGCTGATCGAGAAAGCACAGATCGGGCCCTTTGACGTTGAAGCACACGGCCGCGATGCGGCCTTTGTGCGCCGGGAAATGCGCGAAGATCGACCCCAGCAGGAATTCAACCGCGCTCGTCTTGGTCGCGAGCCCGGAGACCCCGGAAATGTTCAAGTGCGCGGCTTCAGGGCCGAGCAGGAAATCGGCATCGAGGTACACCGGTGCGTCGCGGCCTGCGGAGCTGTAGAGCCCGACCGGGATTGCGGTCGGCGTCGCCGAAAAGAGAAACGTGTCCATGCGCAGCGCCTGCGCGACATCGGCGTCGTCGGCGACGTACACCTGACCGAGCGGGACGGGCTGTAGCGGCTCCTCCGGCGTCTGCCGCAGCACGGCGGCAGTCCAGTAGCGGATCTCCTGTCGCGCGGTCGGTGCTTCGGTCGCTCGGGTAGGGTCACCTTCTGCACCAACGACATCATGGAGCGGAGTCGCGAGATCGGAGTAGGCGAACCCATCGGTCACAACGCCGAATACAACCCTTCCCTCTTCCCCCTTCCCGCTTCCCCCGACTTTTACGATCGCCCCGATCCCAATCGGAGTCTCCGTCGCCGTCCAAAAATGGAATTGATGGGGAGTCGAGGGCTTCAGCTCGGTTGCGACGACACGACCAATCGGAGTGGCTGCGCTATCGGAGCGCGCGATCATGGCTCCCCCCCCGTCTTGGGCAGCCGCGCGACGCGACGCAGCTGAGGATCGCGCGGGGCGAGCGCCTTCAGGTATTCCTCCACGGTGTGTAAAGGATACAACAGCCGGTCCCAGCGTGTGACCGGTGTCGCAAGTGGCGCCCGCTCCGCCCAGAGCCACCCGCTGAGCTCCGTGGCGCGCGCGACCGTCGCGGCGTCGGCACGCGCTTCGACGCGCAGCAGACCGTACAGCAGATCGTTGCCTTCCCACGGCCACAGTCGCACGTACCACGAGTACACCTCGGTGCGCGTGTGTCCGCCGCGTACCGCGAAGACGCTGGTCCGATGGCCAGCGGGAAGCGTCAGCGCGCGCTCGAGGCCTCGGCCTTCCAGGAATTGTGCGCCGTGGCTCTTGATCACGCCGAGGGCGCGAGGGTGGCGCGCCACGGCCGGGGAGCGCGACAGCAGACCGTCCAGGACGAGCCATTCGTCGGGGCGAGCGGCTGCGATCCACCACTCCGCAAGGTCGCGCTCGATCGCGGCGCGGGCCCGACGCACCGTGCCTTCGACCTGATCCAGATATCGTGCCGGCTGCTCCACCAGCTCAGCGCCGATCGGCTCGAGGTCGGGCGCCGCCTGCTCCAGTCGCTGCCGCAGACCGGCATTCATGCGTTCCACGGGAGCGATGGCAAACCCCCGATTGCGCTGGCGGACGGTGTGAAGCACGCCTCGCTCGTCGCGGCGCCGAATGGCCGCGGCGACATACGCATTGACGACCTGTACGACGCCGTCGTAGGCGACCACGCTCCACCGTTCGATCCCGGCGAGGAAGGAAACGGCTTGGGGGATGCGAGCGGCGCTGCGATCGGGAAGGGCGTGCGCCTGGAGCTCGCCGTCCTCGACCAGGTCGGCATGCTCGCCCCCCCCCCGCTCGCGACGTCCATGCCCGCCCCCATGCTGGATGGCGGAACGAAGGCCGCCGGGACTGCGCCCGCGGCGATCAAGTCGTACCACCACGGCATGCTCAGTCGCGCACCTTGAGGCCCACGACGAGGCCGTCCCGCACCGGGATGATGGTGGCGACCAGGCGCGGATCGCGGGCCGCCAACTCGTTGAATCGGCGCACGCCGAGGGCAGCAGCGGATTTGTCTTTGGGATCGACGGCCGCGCCGTGGAAAAAGGCGTTGTCACCCAGCAACAGCCCGCCTCGGCGCAGCAGTCGCATGCCCCAATCGAAATACTGGGGAAGCGGCTCTTTGTCGGCGTCGATGAACACCGCATCGAATCCCGGCGAGAGGGTCGGCAGGACGTCGAGCGCAGCTCCCTCGATCAGGCGAACGCGATCCTGCAAGCCGGCCGACGCGAACGCCTGGCGCGCAATGGCGGCGTGCTTTGCGTCCTTCTCGATGGTCGTCAACGTGCCACCGGGCGCGAGCGCCCGAGCCAGCCACACGCCGCTATAACCACCCAACGCGCCGAGCTCCAGTACCTGCTTCGCCTGGATGAGCCGCAGCAGGAGATGCAGCAGCTTCCCTTCTTCGGGTGAGACGTTGATGGCCGGGAGTTTTTCGGACTCATGACGCTGGCGGATCCTGGCGAGAATCTCGTCTTCAGCGGCAAACAGCTCGGTGACGTAGCGCTCGAATCGCTCGTCCACTACGCCGTGGCTTCGACGTTCGGGAAGGGGGGAACCTCGAGCAACCACAGGCCCGCGATCCGCGACTGCTTATCGATCTCGACCAATAGATGATCGGCGACGCGCACCACTGTTGCAGCACGCTGCCGGCCGACGCGGATGTGGAACACCGATTCGGACTCGTTCTTGTCGACGGTGAGCGCCGTGTCCAGCTCGACCGCGGCCACCCCGGCCTGCGAGCGCCGATCGGGGAAGGTCACCTGGCCCTCTTTGTTCGCGTCAGGTGCCGCGAGCGAGGCGAGGGTGCGCACGTCATCGGGCCAGGTGACGACATCGAGCCCTCGCAGCGCTCCGCCCGCAACGTCGATGACGACGAACGAGCCGTCCCCGCCCTCGAGATCGACGGTGCCGTTCATCCCGTTCCCCTTCGGGACGCCCTTGCAGGCGACGGTCAGGATGTCGGTTTCCGGATCCCAGCGGTACGTCACCTTCGGAAGTTTGCCCTTGAGTGGCTCGATGCGTGCTTCGAAGTGCATGCAGCGCCGCGCCTTCCTGAGCAATAAGAGGCTGGGTAATATAGCTGCACCATGGAACGGCGCGAGTTTTTGACGGTGGCTGGGACGGTTGCTGCGGGATACGCCACGCGGAACTTGGAATTCGGAACGCGGAACACTCCGGGAGAGTCTGTTCCGCGTTCCACGTTCCGCGTTCCGACTGCGCAAGGTCCCACCCTCGGCCCCGAAGTGTTCACCCGCCGCATCGAGCGCCTGCAGGAAGAGCTCAAGACCCGCAAATACGATCTCCTCGTCGTCGAGCCGAGCACGAATTTTCAGTACTTTGTCGGCTACAACCCCGGACGCAGCGAACGCCTCATTCTGCTGATGATTCCGACAACAGGTACGCCGGCGCTCATTTGCCCGTCGTTCGAAGTGGAGCGCATCAAGCGCAACAGCGCGATCAGCGACGTGCGCGGGTGGGAGGAGCAGGACGACCCGTGGGGACTCGTTGGCAAGGCCGGCCGCGCGATGAAGCCGCCGCACCGCAACGGCGTCGCGGCGGTCGAGCCCACGACGTCATACCAGAGTTATGTCCGTCTCGCCGACAAGCTGGACGGTTGGAAATTCACTAACGGCGCCACGGTCACGGAGCGGCTGCGGATCATCAAGAGGCCTGAGGAAATCGAAATGATCCGGCGGGCGATCGCCGCGACCGAAGCCTCGATTGCCGCCACGTTTTCCCAGCTCGCCGCCGGCATGAGCGAGCGGGACGTCGCCGCGCTACTGTCGCGCGAGATGGCGAGCCGGGGCTCGCCGGGCGGCGGGCTCGTGCAATTCGGTGCCTCGAGCGCGCTCCCCCACGGCGGCCCCTCGGCGGGACAATTACAGCGCGAGACCGTGGTGCTGATCGACGCCGGATCGCGCGTCGAAGGCTATACGTCCGATATCACACGCACGATCTGGTTCGGTGATGCGCCGTCGGATGAGTTCAAGAAGGTCTTCAACATCGTGCATGACGCGCAGACCGCTGCCATCGCAGCGGGCAAACCATTCACGACGCAATGCCAGGAGCTGGACCGCGCGGCCCGCAAGGTGATTACCGACGCCGGCTACGGCCAGTATTTCACGCACCGGCTGGGCCACGGGATGGGAATGGACGGTCACGAGCCGCCGTATATGGTCGAAGGCAACGATACCCGCATCGAGCCGGGGATGGTCTTCAGCGACGAACCGGGGATCTATCAACTCAACAAGTTTGGCGTACGGATCGAAGATGACTGTCTAATGACCGAGAAAGGAATCGAGGTCCTGTCCCACCGTCCGCCCAAGCTCTAGTCGCCGAGTTTTCTCGCAAATCCTACAATCCGATCAAGCGCTTGCTTGATCGAATCCGTCGCAGCAGCATACGAAAGCCGTACCCATCGATCGTCACCAAAGGCAGCCCCGGGCACGAGCGCGACTCCCGTTTGTGTAATGAGCTTCGTACAGAACTCCGTGCCCGTTGTCCTGCCGAACGAATCCACTCTAAAAAAGAAGTAGAACGCGCCGAGCGGATCGACGAACTCGACGCCCGGGAGATCCTGCCGGAACCGCGCGACGACCATGTCGCGACGTTTGCGGAACTCGTTGACCATCCGGGTGACGTCCTGCTCCACCCGCTCGTCGCCCAGGGCCGCGGCTGCGGCGAACTGGGCCGGATGGTTCGCGCCGGTGGTCGTGTGCGACTGCAGCGCCGCCATCGCTTTCGCGACCTTGGGGGGCGCCAGCGCAAAGCCGATACGCCACCCGGTCATCGCATAGGTCTTGCTGACGCCGGTAATGAGCACGACGCGCTCGAGCAGGTCGTCGGGGAGATCGAGAAACGACGGCGCGGGACCAGTGCCGTAGTGGATGCGCCGATAGATCTCGTCCGCAATCACCCAGACCTTGCGCGCTTTGGCCCACTGCGCAATCGCGCGGATTTCGGCGTGCGTGTACACGGCGCCCGTCGGATTGCACGGCGAGCAGAGAATGAGTCCGGTCGCACCGGGCAACATTCGTTCGAAATCTTTGACGCTCGCTTTGAGACTCCATTCGGGATCGCCCGCGACCATCACCGGACGCGCCCGTGACAGATGCACGATCTGCGGGTACGACACCCACGCCGGCGCGGGGATCGCGACGACATCGCCGGGACCGAACAGTGTGAAGCACGCGTTGAACAGCGATTGTTTGGAGCCGTTCGACACGACGATGTGATCGGCGTTCACGGGACGGCCGCCCGACAGCAGTGACAGATGCGTCGCCGCGGCTGCCCGTAGCTCGAGAATCCCTTCGTTCGCGGAATAGTGCGTCTTGCCGTCTTTGATAGCGCGGATGCCGGCGTCCGCCGGGATCGGGGGCGTCGGGAAGTCGGGCTCCCCCGCGCCGAGGTCGATCACATCCTCGCCTGCGGCCTTGCGTCGTTTTGCCTCGGCGGAAATCGCGATGGTCGCGGACGTCTCGAGATGCTGCAGGTTGGCGGACAGCCCCTCAGTCATCGTGGGATGGCTCCGTAGCGTTTGAGAATCGTGATGGTGGAATCAACGGGGAGGGCGCGCACTACGCCACGATAGCCCCGCACCGTCTCGGCGCGCAATAAGGAATTATCGATCGCTTCTTCGGTCGCGTCGATCACGGCCTGGAACAAACCGGACAGCGCGTCGTTGCGGACGATCTCAACGGTGTCGGTCAGGCGGTTTGGCGGTTGGGCGATTGGAGAAAGCCGTCGAGTCGAAAACGCGATTACATAATCGCCGCTGCCATTGCTCATCGAGCTGCCGGTGCGCGCGAGACCGGCGAGCGCGCGATTGGCGAGCCGTTGCAGCCGGAGGTGATCCAGCGGCGCATCGGTCGCGACCACGATGATGATTGACCCGTCCCCCTTCCCTCTTCCCCCTTCCCCGGTCGCGAGCTCCCGACCAACCGGGACACCCGCAATCGTGAGGTCCCCACCGAAATTCGTCTGCACCAACACGCCAACCGTCCAGCCCCCGAATTGCGCCGGCAGCCTGCGGCTCGACGTGCCGATGCCGCCCTTCCATCCAAAGGCAACGGTTCCCCGCCCGGCGCCCACCGCCCCCTCGGCGACTGGTCCTTCCGTCGCGCCACGAATCGCGCTCAGGACGTCCGCCTCGGTGATGGGACGTGCGCGGATGTTGTTCAAAAAACCGTCGTTCGTCTCGGCAACAACCGGATTTGCAGACCGCACGTCCTCGTTACCGGGCAGGCCCAGCAGCCACGTGAGTACGGCATCCGCTGCGCGTGGCACGCACAGGGTGCAGGTGAGCACAATGGGCGATTCGAGCTCACCCAGCTCGTTCACCTGCGTCGAGCCGGCGAGCTTACCGAATCCATTCCCGACGACAATCGCAGCGGGCACTTTCTCGCGGAACGGATTGCCGCCGTGCGGCAGGATCGCGGTGATGCCGGTGTTGATCGAGTCGCCGCGCGCGATCGTCGTGTGACCCACCCGAACCCCGGCGACGTCGGTGATGGCATTGAGGAGACCGGGAGAGATGGAGCCGATGACGATCCCGATGTCGCGCGCGCGAGGCCGTGCCTGCGCGAGTACGGGTGACGTGCAGAGCCCTAAGAGCAGGAGCCATGCCAAGGCGGTTGCCATTCTCAGTGCGAGAAACTACCATCCTCGCACAGGAATCGCCGCATTTGACAATCGAGGCGCGAGTGAAGAGCGAGCGGAGCCGGCACACGGTGGTGGTGGTGCCCCCAGCGGTCGAGCGGGTGGGCACAGCGTGGGAGTTGATCGATTCCCGCGCCGTAGTCATTTGCGCTGACCATGAGCAAGCCACGCTCTGGGCCGATGCCGCACCGCCCGAATACCGCGCGCATGCCGTCACTGGTCTGGCTCGCACCGCCGCGCTTCTAAAAGACGGACGGGTCGGGCTCCTTGCCGGATCCCCCGCCGATCTCGCGGCGCTCGTCGCACGTGCGGCGCTCAAGCTCGAAGCCATCGAAACGATCGTGATCGCCTGGCCGGAGAGTTTCGCCGGCGAATTGGACGCGCTGCTCGCCGAGGCGCCGAACGCCCGGCGAGTGATCCTGAGCTGGAACCCACCCATGCTTTCGGAGTTTCTCGAGCGCCATGCTCGTCGCGCCGAGGTCATCGGAGACTTGCCCCTCGACCCGGATGGCAGGCCGCTCGGTCCCGTCGGCTCGGCACGCTATGCGGTCGTTTCAACCCAGCGCCGCAATGCCGCCGTGCGCGAGGCACTCGACATGCTGCGCGCCACGCGCCCCTACGTCTGGCAGGGCGGCGCCATTACACCGCCTCCCGATGTCGACGTCGTGGCTGCGGTGGCGTTGCCGTCCCGCACCGAAATGCAGGCACTCATCGCGGCCGGGAGTCAGCCGGTCGTGCTCGCCCTCGCCGCGCAGGTTCCGTATCTCCGATCGATCGCCGCGCTAACCCCGTTGCCGCTCGGCGGCGCAGCCGACCGCGCGCAGGATCGCGCTGCGGCATTGCGAGCGCTCATTACTGAGCGATTGGCGCGCGGCGACGTCGATGCCGAGCTCGCGATGCTCGCACCGCTGTTTGAGGAGCACGACCCAGCGTTAGTTGCGGGCGCGTTGCTGGCCATCGGCCGTCAGCCGTCTGCCGTCAGCCTGCCCGCTTCCGCTCCGGCTTCGTCAGCCGGATGGTCAAAAGTCTTCGTCAGCGTCGGCCGCAAAGACAACGCGAGCGCCAAGGACCTCGTCGGGGCACTGATCAAGGAAGTCGGTCTGCAGAAAGGTCAGATTGGGAAGATCGATGTACGCGAGACTTTTTCTCTGGTCGACGTGGCCGCGGACGCGAGTGAGCAAGCGGTTCGACGGTTGAGTGGCGTCACGATTCGTGGACGACGCGTGACTGCGCGTCCTGATCGCACCTGAAAAGCATCGAGCCGCCCAGCGGGGCGGCTCGTGATCAGCACAGACGGCTGATAGCTGACGGCTACTTCTTGTTGTTCACTGCCATCTTCAGCTGCTTGCCCGCACGGAATGCCGGCGCGATCGAAGCCTTGATCTGGATGACGCTACCCGTCTTCGGATTACGTCCCATCCGAGCAGCACGCTTGCGCGCTTCAAAGTTGCCGAACCCGGTGATTTGGACCTTCGACCCCTTCTTTAATTCGCCGGCGATGATGCCTTTGTCGTCGAAGAGCGCTTCGATCGTGCGTGTGGCATCAGCCTTCGACATCTTGGTGCGCATGGCCAGGGCGGCGGTGAGTTCTGCCTTATTCACTGCGGTCTCCTTTGAGGGGGGGCGCGAAAACCCTTATAAATACTGGCTTACAATGGGGTATCCCCCGGAAAACCGCAAGATAGCTGGCTTTTCTGGGGTTCTACGTCGCCACGTCGGTACGTTGCCAGCGGTCCCCACTGTCGCTACGCTCCCGTCGCTACCGTGGCGTCGTAGCGTCGTAGCGACGTATAACGTGAGGATCAATGTTCCAATCGACCCGTCCTGGCTGGATCGAAGTGATCGCCGGCGTGATGTTCAGCGGCAAATCGGAAGAGTTGATCAGGCGCGTGCGCCGCGCCGTCATTGCCCGCAAGCGTGTGCAAGTCTTTAAGTCCCATCTAGATGCGCGCTATGCCGGACTGTTCTCCATTTCGTCGCACGACGGCGTGACCGTTGAGGCCGAGCCGGTGGACTCGTCCGAGGAAATCGCGCGCCGGCTGCGTCCCGACACCGAAGTCGTCGCCATCGACGAAGCCCAGTTCCTCGACGATGCCATCATCGACACCGCGAACCGTCTCGCGAACAGCGGCGTGCGCGTGATTCTCGCCGGTACCGACGTCGATTTTCGCGGGCTGCCATTCGGGCCGATGCCGACGCTTATGTGCATCGCCGAGGTCGTGGACAAGTTTCAGGCGATCTGCGTCGTCTGCGGCGGCTCGGCGACGCGGAATCAGCGCCTCGTCAACGGCAAACCGGCGCCGTGGGACAGTCCGACGATCATGGTCGGAGGGCGGGAGTCGTACGAGGCGCGGTGCCGGCATTGCCATCGCGTGCCCAGACAGGATGAGGATCAGACTGCGCTTCTGTAGCTATCGGCTATCGGCTATCGGCTATCAGGTTTTCGCCCGATAGCCGGTAGCTGATAGCCGATAGCTTCTCGCCATGCTCAACATCGCTCTCACCGGCAACATCGCCGCGGGCAAATCGACCGTCGTCGATCTGTTCAGGGAATGGGGCGCCACGATCATCGACGCCGATGCGCTCGCCCGTGAGGCACAGGCGCCCGGCGGCGCCGTTCTCGCCGCGATCGTGAAGCGCTTCGGCGCAGACGTCCTCGCCGCCGACGGCACGCTGGACCGCGCGGCGCTGCGCTCCAAGGTCATGGGTGATGACGCAGCGCTCGCGGCGCTCAACGCGATCGTGCACCCCGCGGTCCAGCAGCGTCGCGGCGAGCTGCACCGGATCGCGCGCGAGCGTGGCGACGCGATTGTGGTAAACGACATTCCATTGTTGTTCGAAGTACTCGACCCCTCTCAGTTCGACGCCGTCGTACTCGTCGACGCGCCGGCGGCGCTGCGACGCACTCGACTCCGCACGCTGCGCGGGCTTCCCAATGACGACGCAGATCGGATGATCGCTGCGCAGATGCCCGCCGAGCGCAAGCGTCCGCAGAGTCAGTACATCATTGAGAACGATGGAACCATCAAGGAGCTCGAGAAGCAGGCCCGAAAAGTGTTTACGGAACTGTGCAAGCGCGCGGCGCGGGCAGGCGTGAGCACGGAAACGCCGGGACAGCGGCTGATCTTGTGCGCGGCCGACGCGAAAGACACCGCGGCGCTCCTCTTGGCCATCGACCGCCGCTACACCGATGCGGGGATGCGGGTTGAGCGCGTCACTGTAAAAGGATTACCAAAGGCGTTACGCGAGGGCACGCCACTGTCGATCGTTTCCACGGAAGCGGCGGGGGACGGTGCGCGCAAAGCATGGGAGCAAGCGGTGCCGCCCCGCCCCTGCCGCTTGTACCATATCTCTCCCGACCCCGATCCTGTTGCCGTCCGGCTCGATCTTCGGCCGTGGGGTCATGCGCGCATCGCATTGAGCGAGGAGGACGGCGCGGGGCTGGCGCCCCGTGCCGACCTGTTGTAGGCTCCGCTCCCATGTCGAGCATTCCGAAAGACCTCCGGTTCACAGCAGACCACGAGTGGGTGCGGCCGAGCGACGACCCGCAGGTCGTCGAGGTCGGCATCACCGACTATGCGCAGGGAGAGCTGGGCGACGTCGTCTTCGTGGAGCTCCCCAAGGCCGGCGCCAGCTACGCGCAGAAGGCGGTCTTTGGTACGATCGAGGCGGTGAAGGCAGTCTCCGAGCTGTACGCGCCGGTCGCGGGGACGGTCCTCGAGGCGAACAAGGCGCTGGAGCAGGATCCCGCACTCGTCAATCACGATCCCTACGGCCAGGGTTGGATGATCAAGGTGAAGCTCAAGAACCCCAAGGAATTGGAGGGGCTGCTCCGCGCGGACGCGTACGCGAAGCATATCGGAGAGTGAAAGCGACATTCCACGGACACGCCTGTTTTGTATTAGAGCGAGACGGCAAACGCGTTATCATCGATCCCTTCCTGACTGGAAATCCCGCCGCTGACATCGGACCCGACAAACTGCCCAAGCTGGACGGGATTCTGCTCTCCCACGGGCACGGCGATCATTTAGGCGACGCGGTCGCGCTCTCCAAGCACCACAAGGCCACCATCGTGGCCACGTACGAGCTCGCGCAGTTTTGCGCCGATAAGGGCGCGACCATGCACGCCATGAACGTCGGCGGTGGTTACGACTTCCCCTTCGGCAGGGTGAAGCTTGTGCCCGCGTTTCACAGCGGGAGTGTCGAAGGCGACAGCACGGGCAGGTATACGACGAACCCGGCTGGTGTCATGGTGACGATGGGCGGCAAAACGGTCTATCATGCCGGCGACACGGCGCTGACGCTGGAAATGCAGCTGCTCGCGGGCCGTGTCGACCTGATGCTGGTGCCGATCGGCGACAACTACACGATGGGGATCGAAGACGCCGCCCGCGCGGTCGAGTTCGTGAAACCCAAAGTTGTTATCCCAATGCATTACAACACGTGGGACATCATCAAGGCCGACCCCCAGGAGTTCAAGCGGCTGGTAGGCAATCGGGCCGCCGTGACCATTTTATCGCCCGGGGAATCACACACACTTTCGTAACATGGCCATCGATCGCGATCTGTTTCAGGAACGGCACATCGGCCCCTCCCCCGAGGACCAGGCCGTGATGCTGAGCACGCTCGGCTACGAGTCGTTGGATGATTTCATCGACGCCGTCGTGCCGGCGGACATCCGGTTGCGTGAACCGCTGCGCATCCCCGAAGCGATCAGCGAGCAGGAGGCGCTGGAGCAGCTGCGCCTGCTCGCGGCGCAGAACCAGGTCTACCGGTCATACCTGGGGATGGGCTATCACGACTGCTTCACGCCCCCCGTGATCCAGCGCAACGTGCTGGAAAACCCCGGCTGGTATACGGCGTACACGCCATATCAGGCCGAGATCGCGCAAGGACGGCTCGAGGCGCTGCTGAATTTCCAGACGATGGTCTCGGATCTCACGGGCTTGGAGATCGCTAACGCGTCGCTGCTCGACGAGGGCACGGCGGCCGCCGAGGCGATGCATCTCACTGAGGCGGTGTCCAAACACGAGGGGCGGCTGACGTATCTCGTGGATGCGAACTGCCATCCCCAAACGATTGCCGTGGTACGGACCCGCGCCGCAGCGCGCGGTGTCGAGATCGTCGTGGCGGATCCCTCGCAATTCGATTTCAAACAGGGCCAGGTCATCGGCGCGCTAGTCCAGTATCCCGCCACCGACGGTGCGATTCGCGACTACCGCTCGCTGTGCGAGGCGGCCCACGCCGCGGGCGCGCTGGTCACCGCCGCGACCGATCTGCTCGCGTTAACCCTGCTGACTCCGCCGGGTGAGTGGGGCGCCGACATCGCGGTCGGCAACTCGCAGCGGTTCGGCGTGCCCCTCGGTTACGGCGGGCCACACGCGGCATTCTTCGCCACGCGCGATGAATACAAGCGCCACCTGCCCGGGCGCATCATTGGGGTGTCCAAGGACCGCGCCGGCCGCACCGGCCTGCGCATGGCGCTTCAGACCCGCGAGCAGCACATCCGGCGCGAGAAGGCGACCAGCAATGTGTGCACGGCGCAGGTCCTGCTCGCCGTCGTCGCCGCGATGTACGCGGTCTACCACGGACCCGACGGCCTGCGCCGCATCGCCCGACGCGTGCATGCGCACACGGCCGCGCTCGCCACTGCCCTCGAAAAGCTGGGATGCGAGCTCGCGTACCCGGAGTTCTTCGACACGCTCACGGTCGAGGTGCCCCCAGAGACGCTGCCGCGGATCATCACTGCGGCTCGCGGAAAGCAGATCAACCTGCGGACGCTATCGCAAACGCGCATTGGCGTGGCGTTCGATGAGACCGTGACGGAGTCGGACGTCGCGGACGTGGTCGCCGCGTTTGCGAACGGAATGGAGGAGGGTGGGCCGGTGGCCCGCCGCAGTGGCGCGCTGCGAACCGACAGGTCGTTCCTTCCACAATCACTGACTCGCACCACGCCGTTCTGTACACACCCGGTCTTCAACACGCACCACTCCGAGACCGAGATGCTGCGGTATCTCAAGCGGCTCGAGGATCGCGACCTGTCGCTCACGTCCGCGATGATCCCGCTGGGCTCGTGCACGATGAAGCTCAACGCCACGACCGAGATGATTCCGATCACGTGGCGCGGCTTCGGGCGGCTGCATCCCTTCGCTCCGCGCGAGCAGGCGCAGGGCTACGCGACGCTGTTCCGCCAGCTCGAGGAGTGGCTCGCGGAGATCACCGGCTTCGCCAACGTGTCGCTGCAACCGAATGCCGGCTCGCAGGGAGAGTTCGCGGGCCTCCTCGTGATTCGCAAATACCACGAGCAGCGCGGGGAGACGCACCGCTCGACCTGCCTGATCCCGCAGTCGGCCCACGGCACCAACCCCGCCAGTGCGGTGATGGCGGGGATGCAGGTCGTCGTCGTGAAGACCGATGCGCAGGGCAACATCGACGTCGCCGATCTCGAGGCGAAAGCCAAAGAGCACAGCGCCACGCTGGGTGCGTTGATGGTGACCTATCCCTCGACACACGGCGTGTTCGAGGCATCGATCAAGAAGATCTGTCGTGTGGTCCATGAGAACGGTGGTCAGGTCTACATGGACGGCGCGAACATGAATGCCCAGGTCGGTCTGTGCCGTCCCGGCGATATCGGCGCAGACGTGTGCCATCTCAACCTGCACAAGACGTTCTGCATTCCGCACGGCGGTGGAGGACCCGGGATGGGCCCGATCGGCGTCGCCGAACATCTCGTGCCGCATTTACCGACACACCCGGTGATCGACGTCGGCATTCCGCTCGCGGCGAGCGCGGGAACGGTATCGGCCGGGCCATGGGGCAGCCCGTCGATTCTGCCGATCTCGTGGGCCTATATCGCGATGATGGGGCGGGATGGGCTGGCGCTCGCGACCAAGGTCGCGATCCTCAGCGCCAACTACATCGCGCGCCGGCTGCAGGAGGCTGGGCACTACGCGCTGCTATACACCGGCCAGCACGACCTGGTCGCCCATGAATGCATCATCGACACGCGACCGTTCAAGAGCTCGGCAGGCGTCGATGTCGAGGATATCGCCAAGCGGCTGATCGATTACGGGTTCCACCCCCCGACCGTCTCGTTCCCCGTCGCCGGCACGCTGATGGTCGAACCAACGGAGAGCGAACCGAAGGTCGAGCTCGATCGGTTCGTCGATGCGTTGATCGCGATTCGTGAAGAGATTCGCGAAATCGAGACTGGCGAAGCGGATCGCGAAAACAACGTGCTCAAGAACGCGCCGCATCCGCTGGCCGATTTGCTCGCCGAGCCGTGGGATCGTCCCTATTCGCGCGAGCGCGCCGGCTTCCCGACCCCGGCGACGCGCGAGCACAAGGTCTGGCCGCCCGTGAGCCGCATCGATGCGGCGTTCGGCGACCGCAATCTGGTCTGTACCTGCCCACCGGTTGAAGCCTACGCGACTGTGTGACGGCCAGACGGCCTGACGGCCTGACGGCCGGCTGGACACTGCTCATCGATGCTCGAGGACAGTCCGGCATCGAGAACATGAACATCGACGAAGCGTTGCTCGATGAGGTGGTTCGCTCGGGCAACGCTTTTCTGCGCCTGTATCGCTGGGACCCGCCAACGCTTTCCGTCGGCCGCAATCAATCGCCCGAGAGGTTCGCGCACGCTGGGGTCCCAATCGTCCGCCGGCCGACGGGCGGTCAGGCGGTATGGCACGAGCACGAGGTGACGTACGCAGTGGCCGCGCCGATCGCGCTGTTCGGCTCGCTCCGCGAGGCGTACCGGGAGATCCATGGGCAACTGGCGGACGCGCTAGGGACGCTCGGAGTCAATGCCGAGCTCGCGACCCCGCCGGCCGTCAGGCCGTCCGGCCGTCCGGCTGCCTGCTTCGCGGCCTCCGTCGGCGGCGAGATTCTGGTCCGCGGCAAGAAGCTCGTTGGCTCCGCTCAAGTCCGGCGCGGAGACGCGTTCCTCCAGCACGGCTCGATCCTCCTCGGCGGCTCCCAGTCGCGAGTCCTGGCGGGCAGCACCGAAACGACGGTGCAGGAAGTGCTTGGTCGATCGGTGGGCTTCGATGAAGTCGCCAACGCAATCATCGCGACCTGGAACGAGTTCAGGCCGTCCGGCCGTCTGGCCACCGGGCCGTCCATTGTTGCTTCTCCCGCCGCGGGGTGAAATGTTAAGCGCCATGCCCAGGCGCTTCGAGTTGCTCCTGATCCTGCTTGTCGTCAGCGCGCTCGGTGCATGCGAGCGCCGCACCCTCTGTACAGCCTCGGACTGTGGCACGCTCGTCGACGCCGCCATCGGCGAGCCGAGTACACTCTTGCCGACGTCGTCCGAAGACATTACCGCGCGTGATGTGGATGAACAGCTGTTCCTCAAGCTGGCCGACGTGGGCATGTCCATGAATACGGTCGGCGATGAGGACTTTCAGCCGTTACTCGCGCAGAAATGGGAGTGGGACGGACCGCTGACGCTTGTGTTCCACATCGATCCGCGCGCCCGCTGGCAGGATGGTCCGCCCGTGACGGCCGTCGACGTCGCGTTCACTTTTGACGCCTACACCGATTCCGCCGTCGCATCGCCGTTCCGCGCGCAATTGAAGCGCATCGCGAGCGTGACCGCGCGCGACTCGCTCACCGCCGTGTTCCGCTTCCGCGAGCGCTACCCGGAGATGTTCTACGACGCCGTCTACCATATGCGCATCCTGCCGGCGCATCAACTGCGGTCGATTCCGCGCGATCAGTGGAAGACCGCGCCGTTTGGCCGCAAGCCGATCGGCAACGGGCCGTACCGCTTCGTGAGCTGGCAAGCGGGCCAGGCGATCGAGCTCCGCTCCGACACGGCCTTCTTCCTCGGTCGCCCGGGAATTCGCCGGCTGATCTGGCGCTTCACGCCCGATCTCGGCGTCGCCGTGACGCAGCTGATTGCCGACCAGGCCGACATGCGCGAGCAGCTGGTCACGCCCGAGATGATCGAGCGGGTCCGCGCGGCCGCGCAGGTCAAGCTGTATCCCTATGCGGGCAATACGTACACGTACATGGTGTTCAACCTGCGCTCGAACGGTGACATCGCGAAGCCGCATCCGCTCTTCGGTGATCGCGAGATCCGTCGCGCCCTGACGATGGGCGTGGACCGCTCGAGCCTCGTCAAGAGCACGCTGGGCGATCTGGGGAGAGTGCCGACAGGGCCCATGTCATCGCTGCTCTGGATCTCGGATCCTGAAGGCCGGACGCTCCCCTACGATACCACGCAGGCGGCGCATAGCCTGAATGCGCGCGGCTGGCGCGACCATGACGGTGACGGCGTCCGCGATCGTGACGGGCAGCCACTGGCATTCCGCATCACCGTGCCGTCGACGAGTGCGCTCCGGCGGCAATATGCGCGGCTGCTTCAAGAGCAATTCCGCCTGCTCGGCGCACATGTCGAGATCGATGAGGTCGATCCCAGCGTGTTGCAACAGCGGCTCTCGAGCGGCAAGTACGACGCCGCCATCCTCTCCCGATCGAACGATCCCTCCCCCAGCTCCGGGATCACCCAGACGTGGACGAGTGCCGGTATCGGCGGATCAAACTACGCCCGCTACAGCAGCCCGGCGTTCGACCGGCTGGTCGATCGCGCCATCGCCGCTTCCTCGCGCGATCAAGCGAAGCAGCTGTGGGGTGCGGCGATGGAAACGATCAACGCCGATGCGCCTGCCATCTACCTCTATTCACTCGGCAACATGGCCGGGATCCATAGTCGAGTCGATAACGTGCGGATCCGGCCTGACTCCTGGGCGGCATTGCTGCGCACGTGGCGCATTCCTTCCGACCGGCAGATCGATCGAGACCGCGTGGAGCGATAGATGATGGCGTGGCTGCTGCGGCGCCTCGCGGCGTCCGTCGCCATCGTTTTCGCGGTCGTCACTTTCGTTTTCATCCTGATCCATCTCGCGCCGGGCAAGCCCTGCGCGGTTGGTGAGGGCATCACCGACCCCGAGATCTGCAGGCAGCTCATTCGTCAGTTCGGGCTCGACCAACCGATCCTCGTGCAGTACTGGCGCTACCTCGTCGAGCTCGCGCACGGCAACCTCGGCTATTCCTTCGCGCTGCACAGGCCCGTACGCGACGCGATCGCCGATACCGTGCCATTCACGTTGCAGCTCGCCGGCGCGGCGCTGCTGCTCGACTTCGCGCTCGGCCTCGGGCTGGGCATCTATCAGGCCCTTCGTGCCAACCGCCTGCCGGATGTCGTGCTCGGCAACATCACCTTGTTCGTCTATTCCCTCCCGACATTCTGGCTCGCCCTGATTCTGCTGCTTCTGTTCGGAGAGAAGCTGCGCCTCTTTCCGGTCGGCGGACCGAGCGATCCGATTCTCTGCCCGACCGTCGATTCGTTCTACTGCTTCATCGACCGCATCTGGCATCTGGTGCTTCCCGCGGCGACGCTTGGTCTGGTCGGGGCGGCTGGGACGGCGCGTTTTCAGCGTGCGGCCATGCTCGAGGTCGCACAGCAGGATTTCGTGCGCACGGCGCGCGCCAAGGGATTACCCGAGCGACGCGTCGTACTCCGCCACCAGCTGCGCAACGCCCTCCTTTCCTTTATCACCCGTTTCGGCCTGACATTTCCGTTCCTGCTGACCGGCGCGGTACTGATCGAGACGATCTTTGCCTGGCCGGGCATGGGCCGGCTCACCGTCGATGCGATCCTGCAGCGTGACTACGCCGTGGTCACCGCGACGGCGCTGATCGCCAGCACCTTCGTGGTCGCGGGCAACCTGCTTGCCGACGTTCTCCTCGGCCTCGCCGATCCACGCATCCGGCTGCACGACGATGCCGTTGTGAACGTCGTGACCGCATGACCTTCGGCTCCTGGCTGGCCCTCATCGTCGCCGTGGTGATCGCGGCAGAAACGGTGCGGTGGCTGCGGCAGCGCGCGTTGCAGCACGAGCAGTGGCGCCGGTTCTTCCGCCACCCAACGGCGGCGTGGGGCTGCGGCATTCTGACGTTCCTCGTCATCATCGCGCTCGCCGCCCCCCTGGTCGCTCCGCTCAATCCGATCGTGCAGCCCGATCCCGTCGGGCTGAAGAATCATCCGCCGTCGCTGACGTTCCTGATGGGCACGGATTCCTTCAGCCGCGACGTGTGGAGCCGGTTCGCCTACGGGGCCCGCATTTCGCTCGGCATCGGCGCTCTCGGGGCCCTCATCGCGGTCGCGCTCGGTTCGTTCGTGGGAGCGATCGCGGGGTATTATCGCCGCTGGGTCGACACCATCCTGATGCGCGCCGTGGACATCGGCCTCGCCCTGCCGCGCATTTTCATCCTGCTGATGGCCGTCGCACTGTGGGACCGCCTGCCATTCGCGTGGCTGGCGCTGGTGATCGGACTCACGTCGTGGTTCGGCACCAGCCGGCTGGTTCGCGCAGAGGTGCTGGGACTGCGCGAGCGTGACTTCGTCGTCGCGGCGCGCGCGCTGGGCGTGCCCTCCAGCCGGGTTATCTTTGGCCACGTTCTGCCGAACGCGGCCGCGCCGATCATCATCTCGGCGGCCTTGAGCGTCGGGAACGTGCTCCTGCTGGAAGCGTCGTTGTCCTTCCTCGGCGTGGGAGTCGCGCCGCCGCGTCCGAGCTGGGGCAACATGATCGCGGACGGCGCGGCAAGCATGTACACCGCGCCATGGACCACACTCTTTGCGGGCCTCGCTATCTCTCTGGTCGTCATGTCGTTGAATGCCGTCGCCGATGGACTGCGGGACGCGCTCGATCCGCGCGAGGACGCGGCGTGACACTCCTCCACGTCCGCGACCTCAAGACGTATTTCGTCACCGAGCAAGGCCGCGGCACCGCGCGGGCGGTCGATGGGGTCTCCTTCGATCTGTACCCCGGCGAGACACTCGGCATCGTCGGCGAGTCGGGCTGCGGCAAGACCGTGACATCGCTGTCGATCCTGCGGCTCATTCCCGAGCCGCCGGGTCACATCCTGGCGGGCTCCCTCATCGAGTTCGAGGGACGGAACCTGCTGGCGCTTGCCCCGCGCGAGCTGCGCGCCATTCGCGGCAATCAGATCGCGATGATTTTCCAGGAGCCCATGACGTCCCTGAACCCCGTCTTTACGGTCGGGGACCAGATCGCCGAGGCGGCGATCATTCACCAGCATCTCTCCCGCCGCGCCGCGCGCGCACGGGCCATTGAAATGCTCCAGCTGGTCGGGATTCCCGATCCGGAGCAGCGCGTCGATGACTATCCCCACCAGCTGTCGGGCGGAATGCGGCAGCGCGTCATGATCGCGATGGCGCTCGTCTGCCACCCGAAGGTCCTCATCGCCGACGAGCCCACCACGGCGCTCGATGTGACGATTCAGGCGCAGATCCTCGAGCTGCTCGATCGGCTGCAACAAGAGCTCGGCATGGCGGTGCTGCTCATCACGCACGATTTGGGTGTCGTCGCCGGTCATACCGACCGCGTGGTGGTGATGTACGCGGGCCGCGTGGTCGAGACCGCGTCCACCACGGAGCTGTTCGACCGACCAACGCATCCGTACACGGAAGGACTGCTCGCGGCGGTGCCACGGGTGAATGCGCCCTCCGCGCGGTCCCGCCTGCACGCCATCCCCGGCCAGGTCCCCGCCGCGACGGCGTGGCCAGCCGGGTGCCGATTCCATCCCCGCTGTCCCTACGCCTGGGACAAGTGCGCCGCCCAGGAGCCGCCGCTGCTCGATGCCGGCGAAGGCCACACCGCGCGCTGTTGGCTCGTGACGGAGCCGGAACGCCGCCAGGCAAAGCGATGAGCGCCCCCCCCCCCGCGGCCACTCCGCTCGTGGAGGTACGCGACCTGGTGAAGCACTACGCCGTGGAACGCCGCTGGTTCGGTCTCGGGCGGGCTCGGCCGCCGCTCCGCGCGGTCGATGGCGTGTCGTTTACGATTCAGCCCGGCCGAACGCTCGGTCTGGTCGGCGAGTCGGGCTCGGGGAAGACGACGGTCGGACGCACGATGTTGCGCCTGCAGGAAGCGACGAGCGGCAAGATGTTCTTCGCCGGTACGGACGTCTTCGCGCTCGACGCCACCAGCCTGCGCGCGCTGCGCCGCCGCATGCAGATCGTGTTTCAGGATCCTTACAGCTCGCTCAATCCACGGATGACCGTGCAGGCGACGTTGCAGGAGCCGCTCGAGATCCACGGCCTGAGCGGTACGGTCACTGCGCTGCTGGATGAAGTCGGACTCGATGCGGCGTTCACGAAGCGCTACCCGCACGAGCTGTCGGGAGGCCAGCGCCAGCGCGTGGGGATCGCGCGCGCGCTGTCTGTCGAACCGCAGTTCATCGTCTGCGACGAGCCCGTCAGCGCGCTCGACGTCTCGGTGCAAGCGCAGGTCCTGAACCTGCTCGCAGACCTGCAAGCGCGACGCCGTCTCACCTACCTGTTCATCGCGCACGACCTGGCCGTCGTCCGTCATATCGCCGACGACGTGGCGGTGATGTACCTCGGCAAGATCGTCGAGCGGGCGCCCGCTGCTGAGATCTATAGGCTGCCGCGACATCCCTACACGACGGCGCTGCTGTCAGCCGTTCCGGAGCCCGATCCCCGCGCGACCAAGACTCGCATCGTGCTGAGCGGCGATATGCCCTCGCCTGCCGCGCCGCCGCCCGGCTGCCCGTTTCATCCACGCTGTCCTCATCCGCTGAAGAGTGACCGCTGCCGCACTGAAGTGCCTCCCCTTCGCGAGATCACGCCTGGACACCTGGCAGCGTGTCATTATGCCGATTCGCCAATGAGATGGCCGCCTATCTAGTGAATGCCACCCATCAGCTTGCGTATCCAACGTGTCATCGCCAGGAGGACTAGCGCGGCAACAAACGTCGTGAGCGCCACATAGCCGAACAGCGTCGGCAGCGGCATTTGATCGAAATATCCCGACGCCCATCCTGCCAGCTTGTTCCCCACCGCAATCGACAGAAACCACACCCCCATCATCGAGCCGACGATCCGCGCGGGTGCGAGCTTCGTGACGATCGACAGACCGACCGGGCTCAGGCAGAGCTCACCAATCGTGTGCAGGAAGTACACGGCGACGAGCCACCAGGGGCTGACGAGGATCCCCTGTTGCTGCGCGATTTTGGATGCCGGCACGAGCAAAGCGAACCCAAGCCCGGCAAAGATCAATCCGAGTGAGAATTTCACCGGGCTCGACGGCTGGCGCGGACCGAGGCGGATCCAGAGCCACGCGAGCAGCGGCGCGAGGCCGAAGATCATGAACATCGAATTGAGCGACTGATACCAGGTCGACGGAAAGGCATGACCGAACACGCGGTTATCGGTCAGACGGTCGGCGAACAGATTGAGGCTCGAGGCCGCCTGCTCGAACGCGCCCCAGAATACACAGGAGAAGACAAACAACACCGCGATCGCGGCGACCCTGCCCCACTCCTCGCGCGTGAATTGCCACCACGGCTCGGCCGTGGCCGCGCTGGTCGCACCCTTGTCTGATTGGCCGAGCCGTTGCAGGGCCGGCATGAGCCGCGGCTTGCCCGCGACGTACTGGACCAGGCCGAACACCATCGCGACGCCGGCGCACCCGAAGCCGATGTGCCAATCGACCCGTTGGCCCAGCGTGCCGACCACGAGCGGCGCGATGAACGCGCCGAGGTTGATTCCCATGTAGAAGATCGAGAAGCCCGCGTCGCGCCGCTCGTCATCCTTGTCGTACAACGAGCCGACCATGGTGCTGACATTTGGCTTGAGCAGCCCCGTCCCGATAACAATCAGACAGAGCCCCAGGTAGAACGTGTGCACGGTCGGAATGGCCATGCTGAAATGGCCCAGTGCGATGATGACTCCACCCACAAACACGCTGCGGAACTGTCCGAGCAGGCGGTCGGCGATCCAGCCGCCCGGGATCGCGGCCGCATACACCCCAAATCCGTACCACCCGACGATCGACGTGGCTTTCGCGATCGGGAACGAGAGTCCGCCATCGGCCACGCTCGCCGTCATGTACAGCACCAGCAGCGCACGGAGACCGTAGAAGCTGAAACGCTCCCACATCTCGGTGAAGAAGAGCGTCGACAGCCCGCGAGGATGTCCGAACCACCCCCGATCGGCCTGCGATGTGGTGCCAGCCGGCTGCGTCATGGCGGGTTCGAGCCCTTTCAGTCGAAGAGATCGTCCTGTTGTGCCGGATCGGGGTGCTCGGCCGGCCGGAGCAGCGTGCCGAGCCGCTCTTCCCACTTCTCGACGTCGAAATGGTGCTCGTGCTGCAGCGCGCGGCGCAGCACCGGTGAGAACTCATGGAAGGCTTCCAGCAGCTCGCGCGTCGCCTCACGCAACGATTCCAGCCGGAAGCTGTCGTCCGTCGCGCCCATGTCCTCGAGGATGCTCTGCTCGGTCCGCGACGCCACGATCGGCTCGGCGCGCCCTTCAATGAAGACGTTGGTGCGCTGTCCCGGGCCGCGCCCTTCCTCGATCGGCATCAGGCCCAGGATCCGATCCGAGCGCCAGTACTTGCCGTACCCGAGAAACACCATCCGGCCGCGTTTCACGTCCATGTCTGCCCTCAGTGTTCTGCCATCAGCCGTCTGCTGACGGCAGATGGCTGACGGCGATCATTTCCGGCTGCGATTTTTGCGAATATCATCGAGCACCACCCGATCGATTTTCCCGTCCATCCGCACCCGCACGTCGTAGTTCTCCCAATACATGAAGTTCGCGAGCGCGGCGAGGAACGTTTGGTTGAGGGATGGTTGGGGCGCGGCGAGCCACTTCTCCGTTTGATTCTTCGGCTCGACGAGCAGGATCGCCTCGAGCTCTTTCTGGAGCGCCGGCGTAATCGGCAGCAGGTCGGCCGAATCGGTCGTGAAGAAGTACAACTGGTGGAGCTCGTACAGCCGCTGCAGCTCCTTGATCGGATCGGGCGCGTCGTACACCCGAATGTCGATGTAACGGTCGGTCGTGCCGAGGTAGCCGGCGTTGGCGCGAACGACGAGCAACGCGGCCGACTGCATGCCGCGACGGTCACCGCCGCCCGCCTGCCCCGCGACGAGCGCCGCAATCAGACGATCCGCGAGGGAGCCGCTCGTTCGCTCGAACGCCTCCGCCATGTTCCGGACGGTAGCATCGGAGACCATGATGTTCGCTTGTGCCGCGTACCCGTCGCCCGTGATCAGCTGCCCCTTTCCGCCCACCTGCCCGGCGGCCCGCCCGCCCGTCCTTCCTCCTGCCCAATCGAACGTCGAATCGCCGGTCCAACTGGCCGCATTGCCGTGCGCATCGACCATGCCCACTTGCCGCTGTGAGGGGCGCTGGTCGGCGCGCATGATGATCCGCATCGCCTCCGGCGCCGTGGCGCCGCGCGCGATCAGCTCGAGCCCCTTCTCTCCATAATCCGTGTTGCTGAGCGACTGCGTGGCCACCGCGCCGACACCGGCGTGCGCCCACGGCACCAGGCCTCCGACGTTCGGAAATTTTGATTGCACGGCGACGCCGAGATCGCCGGTAACGGAATCGTAGGCGACGATGCTGTAGGTATGCGCGCGTTTGAGAAGATCAGGTGGTGGAGGCTGTGGCGGTTGCTGGAGGGTCTGCAGCAGCGCGAGCAGAAGCACGGGCTATTCCTTTCTCATTTTCTTCTTGAGCTCCTCGAGCTGCCGCACCGCGGCCGCTTCGCGCGCCGCACGATCCATGTCGGACTTGAGCAGCTCGTCCTGGAGGTCCATGCCGGGACGTGCGCCACCCGCATTCTGCACATCGCGCCATGCTCGCTCGGTGCTGTGGTCGCCCTGCATGGCCGGCCGCTCGCGCTCGGCACTCTTGAGTTGCGCCTGCATTTCCGCCAGCTCGCGCTCGGCCAGCGCGAGCTCCTCGCGTTGCGCCGCGAGCTTCCGCTCCAACACGGCAATCCGCTCACGGTGCTTGGCCATGAAGCGCTCGGCCACCGTGACGGTTTCCTGGTCCTGTATTTCGCCCGCCAGCCGGCCCCGCCGTTCCGCATCCGCCAGGCGCTGCCGTTCCGCACCGAGCTCCCGGTCGGTGCGGCCTACGGCCTCCTGGATTTCGCCGACGGCGACTTTCGCATCGACGACGGCCTCGCGCATTTGGCGCGCGAGCGCGCGCAGATCGGCCGGACCTGCGGCGGCATCCAGGGCGGCGCGGAACGCGTCCCGCAGGCGCTCGAACAGAGCTTCTCCTTTATCCTCGCTCAGCTCTTGCGGATCGTCTTCGCGAAGAATGGAGAGACAACGGGCTCGACGGAGCGCGATGAGCACTTCGGACAGGCCGGCCGCCGAGAGCCGTGCTGAGCCATCGACTCCGTGCGGGCGAAGCGCTCGTCACACTTCCTACAGTGGTACTCGTAGAGTGGCATAGCTCGATGAAACGTAGTTGACGCCCAGCACACCGGCAACAAATTGCGGGAATGATCCGGATACTCCGCCGCGCGGTCGCGTTCACCGTGTTCATGGCCGGCGCGGTCGCGGCGTGCCATGGAGGGCTGCAGCCTGAGCCGATCTGCGGCCCCACACTGATCGGTGTCTGCGGCACGATTCATTTCCGCGGCACAATTCCCGACAGCATCACCGACAATGTCTTCGTCGCCGCTTACGCCACCTTTCCCCAAACCTGCAACGACTTGATCATCGATCGCCAGCCATTCATCCCTGCATCGGTGCCCTACACCGATTCCGCCGCGCAGTACAGCGTTTCGCTTCCCCCGGGTGCGTATCAGTGGGTGCTGGCGGTATGGAAGAAGGTCGGCACGCTGACGCTGACCCCCGCCGACACCGCATTGCTGCGCGTAGCGGGCTATTACCGCAGTCCCGCGGACACCACGCAGGCCGGCGTCGTGACCGTCCCCGACGGTGGCGCCGCCGCGAACATCAATTTCCGCGTCGAGTTCGACAGCCTTCGACCCGCCACAGACTTCGTCACGTGTACCGCGCGGTAGCGTCCCTTCTGCTGCTCATCGCGCCGCTGCACGCGGCTGCCCAGGCGGTTGGGGGCGGGGTGCTGCGCGGCACCGTCCGCAGCGTTCAGGGAACGCCGATTCGCGGCGCAATGGTCGGCATTGCGGGAAGCACGCTTTACACGGAGACCGACGTAGCGGGGCGTTACCGGCTCGCGCCACTTCCCACCGGTCAGGTACGCGTGCGCGCCGCGGCGATCGGATACAGTCCGGCAGCGACGGTCGTCACGGTTGCTGCGAACGATTCCGCTACGGCCGACTTCACGCTCGAACCCTCGCCGCTCGAGCTGACCCCTCTCGACGTAGTCAGCACGAAGTTGCCGCATTTCGGCGATCATCCGACGACGAGCATCACCCAGGTCAGCCCGGAGGAGATCGACCGCCGCGCCGTGAACACGATCGACGAAGCAGTCGACAAAGAGCCGGGCATTCAATTCCTGAACGGTCAGATCAACATCCGGGGGTCGACCGGATACGTGCAGGGACTCAACTCCCGCGTCCTCTTCCTCGTCGATGGCGTGCCGATGAATCAGGGCGATCGCGGCGGCATCAACTGGGATCTGGTGGCGGTCGATCAGATCGAACGGGTCGACATCCTCAAAGGGGCCGGCTCGTCCCTGTATGGCTCCGCGGCGCTTGGCGGCGTCGTGAACGTGACGACGCGCGACGTGCCGGTCGGCATGCACGAGCGCGTGCGACTCACCGGCGGCATCTACACCGATCCGCCGCATCCCGTTTGGGACTTCCGCGACCAGCCAGGGCTGCAAGGCGGTGGTGACGCAACGCTCTCATACGGGACCGAGACGCTGGGCGCGAGCATCAGCGGCGGCGCCCGTCACTCCGACGGCCATCGCGAGCATGACGGTCAGAATCACTGGCAGGCCGCTGCCAAGACCCGTTGGCAGGCAACACCGAAGACGCGCGTCGATGTGAGCGGCGCCTGGGCCGACGATCGATACGACGTCCCGCTCAGCTGGTGCACGCAAGGCAAGTGCGTCGATCTTGGGCAAGCCTACCAACCCTTCAAAGTCGACACCGGCGGCCGCACATCGTGGACCGACTCCCGCAAAGGCTATCTCGCCGCCCAGGCGCGTACAATCGTATCGGAGCGATTCGCCTGGCAGGCGCGCGCGTCCTGGTTTCGTACCGACTTCTTCGATCAGCGCCGTGACACCTCGGAGTTCGGAATCTCCAACCGCTTCGGTGCAGAGCTGCGTGTCGAGGCGCATCCCGACTCGACGCGCACCGTGCTCGTGGGGACGGAGGCCACGTTCTCGGACGTGACGAGCGACGTCTTCGGGAACCACGCACAATCGGAATTCTCGGCGTACGGCGAGGTCGAACAGCCGCTCGGCGGGGGGGGGGGGAGCCATGCGGTGGAAGGCGGCGGCGCTCGCTTGACCGCCGGCGCGCGCATCGACTTTCTGGCCGTCGATGGCGGCTCGCTCAGCGCCGTCGTCAGCCCGCGGCTCGGCAGCTCACTCCCGCTCGGGAGGCACGGCGCCGCCTTGCGCGCTTCCATCGGTCGCGGTTTCCGCGCGCCCTCGATGGCCGAGCGATTCGTCGATCTGGTCGCGTCGGAATTTGGCTTGCGGGTCATTCCGAACCCCGGCTTGCTGCCCGAAACAGCCTGGTCCTTCGAAGTGGGCGCCAGAACCGCTCCCTTCCTGGGGTTCATGCGCATCGACGGGGCGTTGTTCTGGACCGAGGCGGAGGATTTGATCGAGCCCACGCTCATCGTGACGCCCGGAGGGCCGGTGATTCAGCTGCAGAACGTCGCCAACGCCCACATCGCCGGCCTCGACGCGACGCTGGTTGCGGCCCCCATCACCGACCGACTCACAACGTCGCTCAGCTACACCTATCTCTCCACGCAGCGGCGCGTTCCCGGATCGCCCAACGCCCCACTCGCCTACCGGCCGGGGCACCAGGTCAAGCTGAGCGCCGATTATTCGCTCGGAGGCGCCAACGTGGGGGCGGACTTCCGCTATGCCAGCCGGCCGGAGCGCATCGAGCTGGAAGAATTCGTCGATCCGCGGCGTGTCCCGATGAACGTGCTGGATCTGCGGGCCCGGTGGGCGCACGGCCCCCTCGAGATGCGGCTCCTCGTGGCCAACGCCTTGAATTACGTCTACAACCTGGTGCCTCAAACCCTGGCACCGGTGCGGACGACGACGCTCACGGCTGTTTGGTCCCATTAGCGTTAGATTGCACGCTCATGAATCGATCGCTGCTGATTCTTGTGCTCGTCAGCACCGCCTGCGGGCGGGGGGGAGGCTCGAGCAGTGGATCTCCCACCTGCGGCATCGCGGCGCTTGCGGGCCCGGCCCTCATCACTTCACAGCTCAGCAACGCCCGCGCCGTCCTCACCGACCCGCCTCGCGGCGTGCCGGATTCCCTGCCGGCGCTCGTGATTCAGCAGAAGTCACGCGACTTCGGAGCGGTCATCGTCACGCGGGACGCCGAGGGGAAAGTCTCGATGCTGTACCGCGGCACGGGCTTCCCGGCACGCGGCTACGGGTTGCTCGTGGTCGACGACACCTCGCAGCGCGCGATGGGCGTTATGGTCCTCGATCAGGAAGAGCCACAACGCCATCCCGCCATCGGATCGATCATCGGCGGTGGCGCCGCCCTCAATCTGTACGCCGTGCGTGTCGACTGGGCGAGTGTGAGCAACCCGCGGTGCCCGCTGTTCGGTCCTCCGACCCCTACGTGACCCCTCCCGCCGTGGCGGTGACGGCGCCGCGCCGCCTGGTGGACGGCCGCGAGCGCGTCACCCTCAACACGGCATATGTGCGCGCGCTGGAAAGCGCCGGTCTCGTTCCCCTGGCCATTCCAACCATGCTGGCGCCAGAACACGCGGCCGCCGCCCTTGCGGGGGTGCGCGGGCTCGTGCTGACGGGCGGCGAGGACGTCGCGCCCGACCGCTACGGCGCCTCACCGCACCCGCGTCTGGGCACCGTCGACCCCTCGCGCGATGCCGCGGAGGTCGCGCTGATCGACGCGGCGCGGCAGCACGGGCTGCCGATCCTCGCGATTTGTCGTGGCATCCAAATCCTCAATGTCGCGCTGGGCGGTACCCTCTATCAGGACCTGGACAGCGAGCGACCCGGCCCCGTGCCGCACAGCGACGAGACAGCGCGTCATGACGTTCGCGTTGCCGCGGGATCGTTGCTCGAACACACCCTCGGGACGCGCTCGGCGACAGTCAACAGCCGTCACCACCAGGCCATTCGCGATCTCGCCCCCGGGCTGAAAGCTGTCGCCTGGGCCGACGACGGCGTGATCGAAGCGGCTGAGCCGAAGAACGCGAGTGAGCCGTGGATCGTGGCGGTCCAATGGCACCCCGAAGACCTCACGGAGCGCGCTTTATTCGAGGGCTTTGCGCGGGCGGTCGCATGACTGCGATCGCGCACGACTTTCCGTCGGCGTCCTGGGTGGATGCTTACGGCGCGGCCATCAATGCGAGTGAGGACTACCGCACCGCGTCGACCGAGTGGACGCACGGCTCCGTCGCACTGGTGCTGCCCGCGCAACCGAGCATCGGTGTGCCCGAGGACGTCGGTATCTGGCTCGACCTCGACCGCGGCACGTGCCGCGCCGCCAAGCTCGTGACGCACGAGGAAGCGCAACAGGCGCCGTTTGTCTTGACGGCCGAGTACAAGCATTGGAAGGCGATCATCAAGAAGGAGCTGGGTCCCATCGCCGGCATCATGCAGCGCAAGGTGGCGCTGCGCGGCTCCTTGCCGATCGTCGTGCGCTTCATCAAGTCGGCGGAAGCGTTGGTCGACGCGGCGACGCGGGTACCGACCCGGTTTCTCGACGAAGCACGGTGAAAGCTCTGTCGGTCGCCGACGTCCTCAATTGCCTTACCGGTCTGTCGCAGGAGCTGGCCGGCGCGTTTCGCGCCGCGTCGATCGTCGAAATCGTGGCGCGCATCCTGACCGAGCATCTTGCCCCGGTGCGCCTGTCGGTGATGCTGCTCGACGTCGACACCAACCGGCTCAACGTCACCTATCACAACGGCCCGCGCCCCGCGACGACTGACGAGCCCCTGCTGCAGCTGGCGCTGCGGCGCGGGCCGCTGGTGTTCCCCGACCGCGTCGCGGCCCGCGCCGCGGAGCTGGGAGTGACGGTCGATCACCCTGCACCGGCCAGCTGGCTCGGCGTCCCCATCGCGGCCGTCTCGCATCACATCGGCGCCGTCGGCATGGAGGGCGACCACGCGAAGGCGCTCGACGACTCCGCACTGCTGTTCACGCGCGCGGTCCTGGCTCAGGCCGGTATCGCCCTCGAGAACGCGCGCCTGGTGGAGCTTCTCTCGAGCGGCAAGCGCGACTGGGAGCAGACCGTCGATGCCTTCAATCACGCCATCTGCTATCTCGATCCCCAGGGGCTGGTGCGGCGCGCCAATCGCGTCTTTGCCGAGCTCATCAAGCTGCCCGTCACCGCGCTCCCCGGACGGTCCTGGCTCACGCTCCTCCCACCCGGGTGGGCAGATTCGATGGCTCGCCTGCTCGCCAGTGCGGCCGATGGCGCCGCGCCCGTCGAACTCCGGTCCGGCGACCGCACCCTGCTGGTCACCGCGATCCCGACAGGGGAGCCGGGGGCGGCGGTGCTCTTGTTCGAGGATCAGACCGAAAAGCGGCGGCTGCAGGAGCAGCTCCTGCAGTCGGAAAAGATGTCCGCGATCGGCCAGCTGATCGCCGGTGTCGCGCACGACCTCAACAACCCGCTCGCATCGGTCGTCGGGTTCAGTGATCTCCTCGGGGAAGCGCCGGACGTGCCGCCGCGACTCGCCGAGCCGCTGGCGGTCATCCGTCAGGAGGCCGAGCGCGCGTCGGCGATCGTACGAAACCTGTTGTCGTTCGCGCGCCGCCAGGAGGGCGAACGGCAGCTGCAGTCGATCCGGCCGATCCTCGAATCGACGCATCAACTCCTGAAGAACCAGCTGCTGGCCGCGCGCATCGAGCTGACGCTCGAGTTCGAGCCCGGGCTGCCCGAAGTCGAGGTGCACGCCAATCAGATCAAGCAGGTGTTCGTGAACATCATCAACAACGCGGCACAGGCGATCGCCAGCTCGCGCGCGCAAGAGGGCGGCGGCCGAATCGGGATCGTCACGAAATGCGAGCCCGATGGGCTCTCGGTGAACATCTCGGACAACGGCCCGGGTATTCCCGAGGATGTCGCGCAGCACGTGTTCGAGCCGTTCTTCAGCACCAAATCGGAAGGCGAAGGTACGGGACTCGGTCTGTCGATCTGTCACGGCATCGTGAAAGAGCACGGCGGGACCATGCGCGTCGATCCCGGCGGCGCGGGGTCGGGACGCGGCGCCACGTTCACCGTCGAGCTTCCGACCGGTATCCGCTCGGAATTGAGTCCGCTCGACCGCACAGGCCAGCCAAGCGCCGCCGCGGCGCCCGGACCATCTGAACGGCTGGAGCGACTGCGGGTACTCGTGGTGGATGACGAGCCGCACATCCTGCACTACATGCAGGCCACGCTGGAAAGCTGGGGCCACGAGGTCGCGGTCGCACGCGATGGGAGCCAGGCCCTGAAGCGGGCCCTCATGCAACCGTTCGACCTGATCATTTGCGACCTCCGCATGCCACGGCTGGGCGGACGCGAGATGTTTCAGACGCTCGCGCGCATGCACCCGACGGTGGCCGATCGCATCATCTTTGCCACGGGCGACACCGTCCGCGGCGATACGCTGCAATTCCTCGAAGAGCTGGGCCGCCCCTTCCTTCAGAAGCCCTTCAAACTCGATGCGCTCCGCCGCGTGCTCGCCGGGGTCGTGAAAGTCCCCGCCTAGCGGCATGCGGGTGTTACAGATCGACTCCGGCCGGGAATGGCGCGGCGGTCAACAACAGGTCTGGCTGCTCTGTCGCGAGCTCGCTCGCCATTCCGACGTCGAGCAAATCCTCGTCACCCGGCACGGCAGTGAGCTGGCCCGGCGTGCTGCCGCCGATGGCGTGCAGGTTCGGGGAACCGCCTGGGAAATCGGCCTCGATCCGCGTGCCTGGTGGCATCTGGGACGGACGATCTCCTCCTTTCACCCCGACATCATCCACGTGCACGACAGCCATGCGCTGACATTGGCTGCCACCGTTGCGATGGGTCGGATCCTCGTGGCAACGCGCCGGGTCGATTTTCGCGTGGGCCGCTTCGGCGCGTGGCGACGGCCCGACCGGATCATCGCCGTATCGACCGCCGTCAAGGACGCGCTCACGCGCGACGGCATCGCGTCGAGTGCGATCGACGTCATACCGGATGGCATCGATCCCGACGAGGTTCGCCGCGCGTCCACTCCGCCGCTCGGGATGCGCCGCCGGCTCGGACTTTCCGAGCAGACGCCCCTCGCGGTGAACGCCGCGGCGTTGGTAGATCACAAGGACCAGCGCACGCTGGTGCGAGCCGCCGAGTATGCGCGGACGTTGGAGCCGAGTCTGCACTGGGTGATCGCCGGCGAGGGACCGTTGCGGCCGGATTTGACTGCGGAGATCTCCCGGCTCCGGCTCGGCGATCGCGTCCACCTGGTGGGACACATCGATCGAATCGACGCCCTCATTGCCGAGGCCAGTGTGTTCGTGATGTCGTCCAAGATGGAGGGGTTCGGCAGCGTCATCCTGAACGCGCTTGCCCTGGGCCGGCCGATTGTCGCGACGGCGGCGGGGGGGATCCCAGACGTCCTCCCTCCCGAGATGCTTGTTCCCCCCGGAGCGGCTGAACCGCTGGCGCACCGCGTCTTAGAAGCGCTCCAGCATCCCACTGCTCTCCCCTTCCCCCCGCGCTTCACCGCCAGCGCGGTGGCACACCAAGTCTTGGACGTCTACAAGGCACTCTCCTAGATTGCAGGGCCATGATCTACGTCTGCGTCCCCGTGCACAATGAGGCTAGTACGGTCGGCCTGGTCCTCTGGAAGGTCCGCCAGGTCTTCACGGCGTTTCAGCGTGAGTACCAGATCATCGCCTGCGACGACGCGTCGACGGACGGCACTGGCGAGGTCCTGGCGTCCTATGCGCGTGTCCTGCCCCTGACCGTCATCAAGCACAAGCAGCGTGAGGGGTACGCGCGCACACTCGAAGAGTTGCTCCGCATCGCCCTGCAACGGACGGATCGGCCGAAGCGCGACTGCGCGATCACCCTCCACGCAGACTTTGTCCACGCCCCGGAGACCATGGAAGAGATGGTCAAGCGGGTCGAATCCGGCGCCGACCTGGTGGTGGCGGAACAGGACCGCGTCTTCGGCGGCGGCGCGCGCACCTGGCCGGAGCGGTGGGTGCGGCAGTGGGCGCCCCGTCTGCTGCGTGTCGGTGGCGTGGTAAAAGACTCGATCTCCGGCTTCATGGCGCTGCGGCTGATCGTACTACGTCAGGCCACGCACGGCGGCAGCGCCGAACCAGCGTTGCTCACCACCGAGGGCTGGGCGGCCAGCGCCGAGCTGCTGGCCCGGCTCGGCGTCCACGCACGGCGCGTGGAGGTGGTGCCCAGCGCCGCCCGTTACGATCTCAAGCAGCGTCCGTCCCGCGGCAGACCGTGGCAGCAGCTACTGCTCGCGTGGCGATCTCGCGCGCTCATCAATGCGGCCCGCAAAGGCTCGGCGGTGATCGTGGTCGCCCTCCTCGCGGCAGGAACGACACTCGTGGCCCAGGACTCGGTGTGCACCGGCGTTAGCGTGGGTTCTTCAAACGGCGCGACCGGAGCAGCCGTGGCGGTTCTCCCCGCGATCAAACCGGCGCCCGTAGTGACGTTTCCCATCGGGGAGCGGCTGACTTTCAGCGCAAAGTACGGTGTGTTCAGCGTTGGCAGCGCGACGATGGAGGTCGTGGGCATCGACACCGTGCACCAGACGGAGTCGGTCCATATCCGATTCCGGCTCAAGGGCGGCGCGCTCTGGTATTCCCTCGATCAGACCATCGAGTCGTGGGTGGGACTCTATGATTTTCGCTCACGGCGCTACACGTCCATCCAGGACGAGCGAGACAAGCACCGCGAGCATCGCTACGAGATCTTCCCCGACTCCGGTTTCTATCGGGAAGAGGGACGCGACACGACGTTCGCCACAGTGCCGGACCCGCTCGACGATGCGTCGTTTCTCTACTGGATTCGCACCGTCCCGCTCGAGGTGGGAAAGAAGTACGAATTCGCACGCTATTTCCGCCCGGACCGAAACCCCGTCATTATCGAAGTGCTGGGCTACGAAAAGGTGAGCGTCGCCGGCAAGAAGTGGCGCGCGCTCGTCGTCCGCCCCAGAATTCCTCAGGCCCGGGGGATCTTCGCGGAGAAGTCGGAGACGCGCATCTGGCTCTCGGACGACAAGCAGCGCCTGGTGCTCGCGATTCAGTCGAACTTTTCGTTCGGTCAGGTGACGCTCAAGCTCAAGGACTACGTCGTCCCCGGGGGAGGCCAGCCGTGACTGATTACCGCGAAGCTGATTTCTCCCGCCTCAAGACCGTTCCGATTGCCAAACGCCCCAACAAAGTCGATGCCTCCCTCCTAGCCAAGCCGCCGCTGCCCTCCGATCGCTCATTGGGCGCATTCATCGACGCGCTGCCCTCGATCCTCGCCGCGCAGGATCTGCGCTACGTCGTCGACCAGATCGTCGCCGCCGCCGGGCGTCGCGGGATCCTCGTCATGCTCGGCGGACACGTCATCAAGGTGGGGCTTGGTCCTCTCTTGATCGCCCTGATGCGACGTCGCGCGATCACGATCGTGGCGATGAACGGCAGTGCCGCGATTCATGACTTCGAGCTCGCCGCGTACGGCGGAACGAGCGAAGACGTCGCTGCTGGCCTGAGCGACGGGACGTTTGGCATGGCGGAGGAGACCGGCCGCGAGATGAACGCGGCGCTGGTGCGCGGCGCCAAGACCCAGCAAGGCGCTGGTGAGGCACTCGCCGATTATCTGGGCTCGCGCCAGGAGCTGCCGGGCCGCGATGTGTCGGTGTTGCTCGCCTGCGCGGAGCTCGGTGTGCCGGTCACCGTCCACGCGGCGATCGGCGCCGAGATCATTCATCAACACCCCAGCGCCGACGGAGCCGCACTCGGCGCGACGAGTCACCGCGATTTCAAACGGCTCGCGGGCGCGCTGCCCGATCTGGACGACGGCGGCGTCGTCCTCAATCTCGGCAGCGCCGTCGTCATGCCCGAGGTGTTCCTCAAGGCACTGACCATCGCGCGCAATCTCAATGACGGGCGTCCCAAGAATTTCACCGCGTGCGACTGCGACATGCAGCGCCATTACCGGCCGCGAGTCAATGTCGTCGAGCGACCCACGCTCGCAGGCGGGCGCGGCATCCAGCTCACCGGCCATCACGAAATCCTGGTTCCCTTGCTCGCATGGGCGATCCTATCACGGCTCGAGGGGTAGCGATCATTCTGCTAGCCGCTTGCGCCGCGGCGTGCACGTCGCAAGCCGTACGGCCCCGCGAGGTTACGGCTGTCGGCGGCGGAACGGACGAAGTGCAGACGCTGGTGCGGCTCGCCCTTACGCTCGACGCGGCGGGCGACCGCCGAGCCGACACGCTCTACACGTCGGACGCGGTGGTGGTGGGCAATGCGCGCGTACGCTTGACGGCGCCGCGCTTTGCAGGGATCACGAGCGAAAGTGGCGGCCGGGTGCTGATCACGGCCGCCAACGCCACAGTCGAAGGTCGATGGGCGTGGGCCCTAGTGGACTACCGCTGGGTTAACCAAGCGGAGCGACGCGGAGAAGTCGGCCGGGCGACGTTTATTTGTGAACGCCTGGGAGACAGCTGGAAGATCGTGCACGCGCACTCCAGCCAGCCGCTCCCCTGGGAGCCTTAAGAGGCGGGACGTCCTTTGATCATGTCGCGCACGCGATCAGCCGTGGATGGGCTGATGATGCGTAGCGCCATATAAAAGAAGAAGCCGATGACCGCGAGCGTGAGAACCGTCATCGCAATGCCGAACAGGCTGCCAATGATCCCGAACACCAGCTTGAGGCCGAGCCAGGCGACAATGGCAAGCAGCGCGAACCCGAGAATGCTCCGGAACATGATACCCTCCGTGGTGTCCGGTGCGTTTGCAGCGTACGCCTAAATGTCGCACAAAGTTTCGTCCTGTGAAGTGTTGGTGGCGGGGGGCGGAATCATCGGCTCGGCCTGCGCCCGCGCCGCGGCGCTGCGAGGACTCCGCGTCATCATCTGCGAACCCGGTCCCGAACCGACCGCGGCATCCGCGGCGTCCGCCGGCATCCTGAGCCCACAGATCGAAAGCACCGACGAGATCCTGCGGGCGCTCGGGCTGCGCGCTCGCGACCTGTACGACACCCTCGGTCCCACCTTGGCCGAAACGACGGGCATCGACATCGGGTTGTGGCGCGACGGCGTCGCCTCACTCGCGTTCACCGATGCCGAGGCGGATTGGCTGCGCGATGCAGTCGCACACCAGCGGCAAGCCGGACTGCGCTGCGACTGGCTCGAAGCCAACGACGTCGCCGAACGGTTTCCCGCGGCAGCCCCCTGTGTCGGCGCTCTGTTTGCACCTGAGGACGGAGCGGTAGACGCGCCCGAGCTGACCCGCGCGCTGCGCGCGGATGCCAAACGCCTGGGCGTGCGGATCCTGGCGTCACGTGTGAACCGGATCAATACGATTCTCGGTCGCGCCACCGGGGTGGAGATTCCGGCGGGCAAGATCAAAGCGGAGCACGTCGTCATCGCGGCAGGCGCGTGGTCGCCGCAGATCGACCACCTGCCGCGGCAGCTTCCCGTGGAGCCCGTCCGGGGGCAAATGGCGGCTGCGCCGTGGCCCACGACAATGCCTCGCACCGTGCTCTACTACGACCATTCGTACGTGCTGGCCCGCGGCGGCGAGGCACTGTTCGGCAGCACGATGGAGCACGTCGGTTTTGAGGGGGGTGTCACGGAGTCGGGCGTCGCGAAGATCGTGGCCGCTGCCAGACGCCTGCTGCCCGCTCTGCCGGAAACGCCAACGCGGACGTGGTCGGGATTGCGTCCCCTGACGCCCGATGGCCGCCCCATCGTCGGCCCGGATCCCGATGTGCGGGGTTTGTGGTACGCGACCGGTCACGGACGCAATGGCGTGCTCCTCGCCGGGCTGACCGGCGAGATCATCGCAAGTCTCATCACGACAGGCGCATCCGAAATAGAGATTGCCTCGCTCGCCCCGGAGCGTTTTAGTTCATAGATGTTTCGCAGTTGTGCGTTTTGTAACACGCCGTTTGACGGTGATGGCGGCCCATCGGGTCTCGGCGTCGGACGCCGCATCGCTTTCGATGAGTGGAAGGGCCGGTTGTGGGTCGTCTGCCCGCGCTGCAGTCGCTGGAATCTCACTCCCTTCGATGACCGCCTCGAACGAATCGAGGCCGTTGCGCGCGAGGCGCGCTCGGGCCGGGTTGCCGCATCCACCGATCAAGTCGCGCTGATTCGGTGGGGACGCTACGACTTTGTCCGCGTGGGGAAACCACCACGCATTGAGCTGGCGACGTGGCGCTACGGAGAGCGACTCCGCAACCGCCAGCGCGAGCGGATGAAGGTCGTGGTGCCGCTCACCGTCGCGGCGATCGGACTTGGCATCGCGGCGAACGTGGCCGCCGGCGGCGGATTCGGCGTCATCGTGTGGAACATCCATCGCGCCGTCGACTGGGTGTATCTGCGTATCGTCGGCAGCCGCAGGGTCTCGTTGATTGAGTCGCCGATTTGCGCGCATTGTGGGAGCGTGATGCAGCTGCGCGCGCGCCACGTGCAGCACGCCCGCGTCGTGCCCGCCGCACACACTGACATGGCGGTCGTGCTGAGCTGCCCGCGCTGCCACAATGAGGGCGCGGAGCTCACCGGGACCGAGGCGGTTCACGTCTTGCGCCAGGGTCTCACGTACTTGAACCTCGTGCGCGGCGGTCGGCGCCGCGCGGAGGACGCCGCGCGCGAAGTCGAACGGGTCGGTGGCCCCGATCAATTGCTCCGCGACATCGCCAAACGGGAGCTGCCGCTCCGCGCGTTGCGCCCGGAACGTGGGCTGGCCTTCGAAATGGCCGTCGACGAGCGGGCGGAGGTCGAAGAGCTCGAGCGTCAGTGGCGAGAGGCCGAGGAGATCGCGGACATCGCCGACGGCACGCTCGGGAGCGCGACAGAAATCGAAAACGAGTTGCGACGTCTCAAGAACCGCCAAGAAGATCAACCGTCTGGTTGAAATTCGGCCTACCCGGCCTCTCCTGCTCCCGCTATCTTCGAGTTCCATGGCGGCTCCCCTCGTTCAGATCCTCCCCCCACCGTCGCGCGAGCCGGTAGAACCATCCCGCAAGCCGTCCTGGCTGAAGGTCAAGGCGCCGGGCGGACCGAACTACGTGGCGCTCAAGCACATGATGCGCGACCTCAAGCTGCACACGGTGTGCGAGGAAGCTCACTGCCCCAACATCGGCGAATGCTGGGAGCATCACGCCGCCACCTTCATGATCCTCGGCGACGTGTGCACGCGGAACTGCGCATACTGCGCGGTGGCGCACGGCACGCCGGCGCCGCTCGATCGTGCCGAGCCGCAGCGGCTGGCCGATGCGGTCGCGCAAATGGGACTCAAGCACGTCGTGATCACGAGTGTGGACCGCGATGATTTGCCGAACGGCGGCGCCGAGATCTTTGCCGCATCTATCGCCGAAATCCGGCGTCGCCTGCCGCAGACGTCGATCGAAGTCCTGATCCCGGACTTCAAGGGCAATCCTGAAGCGCTCCGCATCGTCGTTGCTGCGCGACCCGACATCCTCAATCACAATCTCGAGACGATCGCGCGGCTGTACCGCATCGCGCGCCCCGGTGGCCGCTACGCACGCGCGCTCGAGCTGCTCAAGCGCGCGAAGGAAATGGACCCCACGCGGCTCACGAAGTCGGGAGTGATCTGCGGACTGGGAGAGGAATGGGACGAGCTGCTGGCGTCGATCCGCGATTTGCGAGCGCAGGGCGTGGACATCATCACGCTGGGCCAGTACCTGCGACCTTCCGATCAGCATCTGCCGATTGCCCGCTGGTACACGCCGGATGAGTTCGCCGAGCTGAAGCGCTACGGGATGTCACTGGGATTTCGCCACGTGGAGTCGGGCCCGCTGGTTCGCTCGAGCTACCACGCGTGGGAGCAAATCGAGGCCGCCACTACATGACCGCCACAGCCAGATCGCCGAAAGACACGGCGCAGGCCGAGCTGCATCTCAAGATGCTGCGTCAGATGCTGCTGATCCGTCGCTTCGAAGAGAAGGCGGCCGAGGCCTACGCGCTCGGGAAGATCGGCGGCTTCTGCCATCTCTACATCGGCCAGGAGGCGGTGGCGGTGGGCGCGCTCGCGGCGCTGCGCGATGACGACTACGTCATCTGCTCGTACCGTGAGCACGGGCAAGCGCTGCTCAAAGGCATTTCGGCGAACGCGGTGATGGCCGAGCTGTTCGGCAAGGCGACGGGGTGCTCGAAGGGCAAGGGCGGCTCGATGCACCTCTTCGACGCCAAGCGCGGCTTTATGGGCGGGCATGGCATCGTCGGCGGCCATATCCCGCTGGCTGCCGGGCTGGCGTTCGCGAGCAAGTATCAGGGGAAAGACAAAGTCTGCGTCTGCTTCTTCGGTGAAGCGGCAGTCAATATCGGCGCGTTCCACGAAACGTTGAACATGGCATCCGTGTGGAAGCTGCCCGTGATCTTCCTCTGCGAGAACAATCGGTATGGCATGGGGACGGCGTTCGAGCGGGTCGCCGCGGTCACGGACATCGTCGAGCATGCGTGCAGCTATGACATGGCCGCCGAGCTCGTCGACGGGATGAACGCGCTGACCGTGTACGACGCGACGCGGCGTGCCGTTGAGCGGGCGCGCAAGCACAGTCACCCGACACTCCTCGAAGTCCGCACGTACCGCTACATGGGTCACTCGATGTCGGATCCCCTTCACGGCGTATATCGCACCAAAGACGAGGTCGAGGAGCAGAAGGCGCGTGATCCGATCACGCACCTCGCCGGCAAGCTCAAAGAGGAAGGCGTCATCGATCAGGCGGCGCTCGACGCGATCGATACGGAGATCCGCGCCGAGGTCGACGCAGCGGTGCAGTTCGCCGATGAGAGTCCCGACCCCGAGCCGGACGAGCTGTACACCGACCTGCTGGCGGAGTGACGATGGCCACCCTCACCTACCGGGACGCGCTCAATCAGGCGCTGCGCGAGGAGATGCAGCGCGATCCCAACGTCGTGCTCATGGGCGAGGAGGTCGGCGTCTATCAGGGCGCCTACAAGGTGAGCCGCGGGCTGCTGGAAGAATTCGGCCCCAAGCGCGTCGTCGACACGCCCATCGCGGAGCTCGGCTTCGCGGGGATCGGCGTCGGAGCGGCGATGGGCGGGCTTCGGCCCGTCGTCGAATTCATGACCTGGAACTTCGCGCTGCTCGCGCTCGATCAGATCGTGAACTCAGCCGCCAAGATGCTGTACATGTCCGGCGGCCAAATCAACATGCCGATCGTCTTCCGCGGCCCAAACGGGGCTGCGCTGCAGCTTTCCTCGCAGCACTCGCAGGCCTGGGAGAGCTGGCTCGCCCATATCCCCGGACTCAAAGTGGTCGCGCCGGCGACGCCCGCGGACGCGAAAGGTCTGCTCAAGTCGGCCATTCGCGACAACAACCCGGTGATCGTGCTCGAAGGCGAGATGCTCTACAACATCAAGGGCGACGTCCCGGATGGCGAGCACGTGGTGCCGATCGGAAAGGCCGAGATCAAGCGTGAGGGGTCTGATGTCACCCTCGTCTGCCACTCCAAGACCCTCACCGTCGCCCTGAAGGCCGCGGACCAGCTCGCCGAGCAGAACGTCTCCGCTGAGGTCCTGGACCTGCGCTCGCTCCGCCCCATCGATGAGCCGGCGATTCTCGATTCGGTCAAGAAGACCAATCGTGCCGTCGTCGTGGAGGAGGGCTGGCCGCACTCCGGGATCGGGGCGCAGATCGTGGACATCATTCAGCACGACGCATTCGACGATCTCGATGCGCCGGTGCAGCGCGTCACACAGGCCGATGTGCCGATGCCGTACAACAAGGTGCTCGAGCGTGCCGCCAAAGCCTCACCCGAGAAGGTCGTCGCGGCGGCGCGTCGGGTCCTGTACCTCGACTCCTAGACGCCCAGGCCCGTCCATCATGGCTACGAAAGTCCACATGGAGGCGTTGTCGCCCACGATGGAGGAGGGGCGCCTCGTGAAGTGGACCAAAAAGGAAGGCGAAGCCGTAAAGTCCGGCGACACGCTCGCCGAGGTAGAGACCGATAAGGCGGTGATGGAGCTGGTCGCGCGAGCCGACGGCCAGCTGCTCAAGGTGGTGGTGCCGGAGGGCAGCACCGTGCCGGTGGGCAATGTCGTGGCATGGATCGGGAAGCCGGGCGAAAAAGTTGACGGAGATGGGGCTGGTGCGCCGACCCAGGCGAAGGCAGCCCCCGCGCCCAAACCAGCTCAGGCTCCGCGCCAACCGGAGCCGATTCGCCAATCCGCTCCGACGCCCCAACCCGCCGCCGCCCCTGCCGATGCTACACGCGTCAAGGCGTCACCGCTGGCACGCCGGATCGCGAAGGAATCCGGCGTCGATCTGAAGCTCCTTCAGGGCTCAGGTCCGGGTGGCCGTGTAATCAAGCGCGACGTCGAAGGCGCGCCAGCGGCGGTCGCTGCCACCGCGACGGCCGCAGGTCCACGCACCACGCCCCACGCACCACGCACCGGTGTGCCGTATGAGGACGTCCCCCTTACCCAGATTCGCAAGACGATCGCCAAGCGCCTCGCCGCGTCGATCGGGCCGGTCCCGCACTTCTTCCTCACGACCGAGATCGACATGGAGCGCGCCGCGGAGGCGCGCGAGGCGCTGAACAAGCAGCTCGGCGACGAAGGCGGCAAGCTTTCCTTCAACGACATCATCATCAAAGCGGTCGCCCTCGCGCTGGTGCAGCACCGCGCCTGCAACGCCTGGTTCCAGGAAGACCATATCCGCTACTGGAACGAAGTGCACATCGGGATGGCGGTCGCGATCGACGATGGTCTGATTACGCCGGTGATTCGCAATGCCGACATGAAGAGCCTGCGGGAGATCGGCGCCGAGTCGCGCGATCTCGCCACCAAGGCGCGCAATCGCCGCCTCAAGCCTGAGGAGTACACGGGCTCGACGTTCAGCGTGTCGAACCTCGGCATGTTCGATATCGATCAATTCACGGCGGTGATCAATCCGCCCGAGGCCGGGATCGTGGCCATCGGCAGCATCGTGCCGAAGGCGGTTCCCGAAGGCGACCGGGTCGCCGTGCGGCGCCGGATGCGGCTGACGATGAGCTGCGATCACCGCGTCATCGATGGCGCGACCGGCGCGGCATTCCTGAAAACGCTGAAACAGATGCTGGAGAATCCACTGGCGATGCTGTTGTGATGACGTAGGGGCGCAGCATGCTGCGCCCCTACCCAAACGAAACCAGGATCCTTCGTGGCCAATCAATTCGATGTGATCATTCTCGGCGGCGGGCCGGCGGGGTACGTCTGCGCGATCCGCTGTGCGCAGCTCGGTCTCGCCACCGCGGTCATCGAGCAGGAAAAGCTGGGCGGCGTCTGCGTAAACATCGGCTGCATTCCAACCAAGGCGCTGCTGCACTCGGCCTACATCGCCAATCTCCTCAAGGAATCGAAAGACTTCGGCGTCGAGGCCGGCACCGTGAAGACGGATTACGGCGTCGCCATGAAACGATCGCGCCGCGTGGCCGACCAGAACTCCAAGGGCGTCGAGTTTCTGATGAAGAAGCACAAGATCACGGTGGTCAGAGGAACCGGTACGCTGCAGCCCGGCAAAAAAGTGAAGGTCGGCAGCGACGTCTATGAGGCGAAGAAGGCCGTCGTGGTCGCGACCGGCTCCCGCGTCAAAGGCATCCCGCAGATCGGCCTCGAGATCAACAAGACCACCGTTATTTCGTCCGACGAAGCGCTCCTGATGGAGCGCGTTCCGGAATCGCTCGCCATCATCGGCGCCGGCGCCGTGGGAATGGAGTTCGCCGACATCTTCTCGGCCTTCGGCGTAAAGGTGACACTCATCGAAGCGCTGCCGCGCATACTGCCCATCGAGGACGCCGAATCCTCCGACGCCGTCGCGAAGAGCTACCGCAAGCGCGGCATCGAGGTCATCGCCGGGGCCAAAGTGACCAAGGCCAACGTCGGCAAGGACAGGGTCACGCTCGACGTAGAGGCGGGCGGCGAGAAGAAACAGGTCGTCGCGGCCGCCGTCCTCATGGCCGCGGGACGCGCCGTGAACACCGAGACCATCGGGCTCAAAGAGTGCGGCATCCAGCTCACGGATCGCGGTTTCATCAAGGTCGACAAGAACCTGCAGACCACCGCGCCCGGCTATTACGCGATCGGTGACGTCGCCGGTCCACCCATGCTGGCACACAAGGGCAGCCGGGAGGGCGTGGTCGTCGCCGAGCTGCTGGCGGGCCAAAAACCGCATCCGATCAAGTACGACAACGTGCCAAGCGTGACGTATTGCCACCCCGAGGTCGCCAGCATCGGGCTGACCGAAGATCAGTGCAAAGAGAAGAAGCTCGATTACGTAACGGGGAAATTTCCCTTCTCCGCCAACGGCCGCGCCCGCGGCACCGGCGAGACCGAAGGCTTCGTCAAGATCATCCGCGACAAGAAGTACGGCGAGATTCTGGGGGCGCACATCGTCGGCGCGCACGCCTCCGAGATGATCCACGAGCTCACGGTGGCGCGGGAGAATGAGTACACGGTCGAGGAAGTCGAGCTGGCGATCCACGCGCATCCGACGATGTCCGAGGCGGTCGCCGAAGCGGCGCTCGATTCGCTGGGCCGCGTGCTGAACATATGACCGAAGAGCACGCGAAGGACCCGCTCGCGCTCGGTTTGGGGTCGCTGGCGGGAGGTGTGGGTTTCGGCGCGGCGTTCCTGTCCACCGCCCAAGTCTGGGTTGCCCTCAATGAGGAGCGCTATGACTTCAACGGCATGCTGTTGACAGTCGCCCCGTTCGTTGCGCTCGCCGTAGGTGGTATTGTCGGTTGGTACCGGAGTTACGCCCTCGAGAATATCTGGCAGCGGGGTGTGATCGCGGTCCTCGCAGCGATTGGCGCGTTTCTGATCGGCATTCTCGCAGCGCCGATCAACACACTGCTCGGACCCTGGGGCATGACCGTGTGGGTCTTGCTCAATATCGCGTTGGGGATACTGGCCACACGCTGGGCGATTAAGGGCAAAGGCTCGCAGGCAGCATGAACGCACTCGAAGTCATCCAGGCCGGGCGAGTTCCCTATGCCGAAGCCCTCGAATGGCAGCGACAGCTCGCGGAGAACCGGATCGCGGGTCGCCTGCCGCATGACGTGCTATTGCTACTCGAGCACCCGCCCGTCGTTACTCTGGGACGGAGCTCACACGCGGGGAACGTGCTGCGCCCGACGGGCATCGAGGTGTTCGAGGTGGAGCGCGGCGGGGACGTGACGTTCCACGGTCCGGGACAGCTCGTCGGCTATCCAATCCTCCACCTCAGCGCGTACAAGCAGGACCTGCACTGGTACCTGCGCACACTCGAACAGGCGCTGATCGACGCGCTCAGCCTGCTCGACATCCCCGCTGAGCGGAATCGAGGGTACACGGGTGTTTGGACGCGGGGCCGGAAGATCGCCAGCATCGGCATTCACGTGAAGCAATGGGTGACCTGGCACGGGTTCGCCCTCAATGTGACCACAGATCTCACCGAGTTTCAGCGCATCGTGCCCTGCGGAATCCCGGATGTGGTCATGACTTCTGTACAGCGGGAAACGGGAAACGGGAAACGCGAAACGTTGTGGGATGAAAGCGTCGCGGCAGTCGTGAGAGGATTTGAGAGAGCATTCGACGTTTCTATTATTCCGTCCCCTAAAGGGGCGGCTCGGCAAACTCACGCGTCCTTAAGGACGCCCGCTGTTGCCGAGCCGGGGCCTTAGCCCACGGAACAACAACAGTCCGTGGCCTCCTCCCCTCCTCGCATTCCCCCCGGTCAAATCCAAACGACAAAATGGCCGGTGCTGCATTACGGCGATGTGCCCACGGTCGAAACGTCGACGTGGACGTTCTCGGTCTCGGGACTGGTCGAACGCCCCTTCTCGCTGAAGTGGGATGAGTTTCTCGCCCTCCCTCGCAAGACGGTCCACTGTGACATCCATTGCGTGACGACGTGGAGCAGGCTCGATAACGACTTCGAGGGGGTGCCGGTCCAGGATCTCCTAAAGCGCGCGGCCCTCAAGAAGGAAGCGAAGTACTGTCTTGTCGTCGCCGAGCAGGGGTTCACGACCAACCTGCCGCTGGCCGACCTCGATCGGCCGGAGAACCTCGTTGCGCTGAACTGGGCCGGCGAGCCGCTGACTCCCGAACACGGGTGGCCCGCGCGTCTGCTGGTTCCGCATCTCTATTTCTGGAAGAGCGCGAAGTGGGTGCGCGGGTTCGAGCTGTTAGACGAGGACCTGCCGGGGTTCTGGGAGCAAAACGGCTATCACATGCGGGGCGATCCGTGGACCGAAGAGCGGTACGGCGGGCGGGGGCTGACTCAACACGAGATCAACAAATTCCGCAACGCGAGTAAGAAGCACCTTTAGGCCAGCAGCGCCTCCACCTCGTGAGCTGCTTCCTGCTGGTAGCGGCTCTCCTCGTTCAGCTCCCGCGCCAACTGTCCGAGACTTTCGCCCGCCTCCGCTCCCTGCGCTGCCTGCCAGCGGCTGAGTGCCGCGCTCGCATCCTGTAACCGCTGCGTGAGGAGATCGCGCCCCCGCCGGCACCGTTCGAGCGCGTCACTCCAGCGCGGCGACTGCGCGTGCGTCGTCCCCTGCTGCGCGTCGAATGCCTGGAGATGGAGCTCGAGCGCCGCGAGCTGGCGTGCCGCCTCACATGCGGCGAGGACCAGCGGAGTCGCGTACGCCGGTGCGGAAACGGCAGCTGCCCGTCGCAGCAGGTCGAGGAGCAGAACGCGCGCTTGTCCCTCCTGTAGCTGCGCGAGGACGTCCGCGGCCACGGCGTTCCATTCCGGAGTGCGCCGGCCCAGAGCCGCCGCGGTCGCGAGCGCCGCGGCCACGAGCGGTGTGGTTACAAACAGCACGGGCGTGGCGGCGAGGAACCCGGCGAGCGTCCCGCCAAGCGACACCGCGGCAATGAGCGGCAGGATCTCGCGTGGAACGGAGGCTCTCATTCTTTGAGGCGTTCCAGCGTCTCGCGCGCGCGCTGCGTCCAGCCGTCGTTCTCGTGGTAGTAAGAAAGAAAGGCCGTGAGGTTTTTGCGCGCGCGCCGCGACTGCCCGAGCGCATACTCGGCCATGCCGGCGTGATACAGCGCCATGTAGTGATTAGGCCAGTAGTCGATGACCAGCTCCATGATCGGTCCGGCGGCGCGATCATCACCCGCATCGGCGATGGGATGGGCGGCGTCGAACACGATTCCCACGGCGCGATAACGATCGCCGTCGGGGAGGCGATCGATGATGGCGCGAGCCGAATCGATCTTCCCAGCCAGCGCGTAGCAGGCGGAGCTGAAACCCTGTCCTTCGAGGGTCGCGGGCGCGGGGAGCGTGCGGTGCGCGAGCTCGACCTCGACCGGATTACAGTGCGGCTTCATCTGAACCCACCACGCGACGCCAGGACCCGAGAAGCCGGCGCCAGAGGACGACGGCTCGGTGGCAACAGAACCGGGCCGGGATTGATAATGGCGCAGCATGACCATCCCGCAGATTGCGAGATAACCAAGGCCGGCGAGGTACAGGGGTCTGTGCATGGGCTTCCATAATGAAGGACGACCGGGGAAGCCGGCTGTGCACAGGGTCACAAATCGCGTTGCGATCCCAGCAGTTCGTAGAACGTGCGGAACACCTCGATCCCGTCCCACAACTGCTTGAGCTCGAGCTTCTCATTGGGGGCGTGCAGCCGGTCGTCGGGCAGACCGATGCCCGTCAACAGCACCGGCGCCCCGCCCGAGGCGAGCGCCGGGACCACGGGAATCGACCCACCGGCGCGCGCGCGGACCGCGCGCCGGCCGATGACCCGCTCGAACGCCTGGTCGAGCAGCTTGAACGAGGGATGATCGACTTTGATCTGCGCAGGGTCGGCGCCGTGCAGAAAGCGGACGGTCGCCGTCACATACTTGGGCGCGAAACGTTTGACCGCGGCGGCCAGCTGCTTCTCGACGTCCTTGAGCTTCTGATTGGGCACGAGCCGCATGCTGACCTTGGCGGTCGCCTCAGCTGGAATGACGGTCTTCGCGCCCTCTCCAGTAAAGCCGCCGAGAATGCCGTGAATCTCGAAGGTGGGGAGCGCCCAGAGACGCTCCAGCACGGAGTACTTCTTGATGCCGACGAGTGCCTTCCCCTGCACGCGTTTCTTGAGAAAGTCTTTGTCGTTGAACGGCAGCTTCTTCCAGGCGGCGAGCTCCGCCTTGGACGGACGCTTCACCGCCTTGTAGAAGCCGGGGATGTTGATCCACCCGTCCTCGCGCTTGAGCCGCGTGAGCAGGCGGGCCAGCTCCTCGTGCGCGTTGGGTGCCGCGCCGCCGTATTCCCCCGAATGCAGATCGGTCTTGGACGTGCGCACCGTGATTTCCGCGTAACACAGGCCGCGCAGCGTCGTGTAGATCGCCGGCCAGCCGGGTGCGACGTACGACATGTCCGCCACCAACGCGACGTCGGCTTGGACGCGATTCGGCTCGCGCTTGAGGAGATCGAACAAAACCGTCGAGCCGAACTCTTCCTCGCCTTCGATGAGAAAGCGGAAATTGACGGGCGGCGGGCCGCCGGCTTCGATCGCCTTCAGCAGGCAAAAGACCTGGCCCTTGTCGTCGGCGGCGCCGCGCGCATAGAGACGGCCGTCGCGCAGCGTCGGCTCGAACGGCGGCGACGTCCACTCGCCGAGCGGATCGGGAGGTTGCACGTCGTAGTGGCCGTAAATCAACAACGTGGGTGCGCCTGGTACCTCGGGGCCAACACCCCACACCACAGGGTGCGTGTCACTGCCGAGAAACTCGACGTCGTGACAGCCGAGCCGGCGCAGCTCCGCCGCCACCCAATCGGCGGCACGGCGGCAATCTTGATTGTGCACAGGGAGCGTCGAAACCGAGGGGATACGGAGGAAGTCGCTCAGCTCGCGCAGCAGTAGATCTCGATCCATCGCGGCACAAATGTAGACACCCAGGTCGCCGCTAGCCAGCGACAGGGCCCCGGGTAGATTTGAGCGCCATGCGCACAACCGCATCCTACGATCTGTTTCCCGACGCCCGCAGCGAGCGAGCGCTCGCCCGCGCGCGCTGGCTCGTGCGCGAGGGAAGGACGAAGGACGCGCAAACGGCGTACGACGGGCTGCTCGCCACCAAGCCGGAGCTGAAGGTTAGCTGGGCCGAGTACTTCGAGCTGCTGCGAAGCAGTGGATTAAAGGAAGAGGCGCTGCAGCTCGCCGATCGCGCCCGCGCGACGTTTGGGGAGACCGGCTTCTCGTTCACACTGCGTGGCGCCGCCCTTACCGAGCTGGGGCGATATCCGGAAGCGCTGGCGGAACTCGAGCGCGCGGTCGAGGCCGATCCCGATTTCGCCCTCGTGTGGCACGAGCTGGGCTACGCCGCGTACAAGATCGGCGATCGCAATCGCGCGTTGCTGGCGCTGGACCGTGCGTTTGCGCTCGAGCCGCATACAGACACGCTGAAGCTGCGGGGCCAGATTTTGCTGGAAGCAGGTCGCTATCAGGCCGCCGAGGTCGCGTTCGAGGGTGCCGCGCAGGCGGCCGAGCACGAAGAGCAACGGCTCGAGGCTGAACGACAAATCCTTGCGACACGCAGGTACGCCTCGTATGCCCCCCGTCGACCGGATGACCTCAACCCGGCTGAGCGTTGGTTCGCCGACACGGGGACCGCGGTGCTTGCATCCACACCCGGGCCTGTCGCGCCGAGTGATGAAACGCTCGTCGCAACCTTCGCGGAAGTCGCCGCCGGCGGGGATTGGCATTTCGGTCAGGTCATCTTGCTCGGTCCGGAGTTCCCGGCCTGCAACGATCTGGCGGATCGCATGGGCGCGCCCCTGGTCACCTCTTCCGCATTCGATCCCGCCGTGTGTCCATTGATCGTCGCCCTGCGGCCGCTGCTGGCCGACACGACGTGGACCGGCATTGTCGGCCGGTTGGCCGATCAGACGACCGGGCTGGTACTGACGATGGAGCACCCCGCCGAGGATTGGATGGGGACTAGCGCGGATGTGGTGGGCGTACTGACGGACGGCGGCAGCCGCCGCGAGCGCGCGCCGAATCCCACCCAGGCGCTCGGCGAGGCGCAGCAGGCCGGATCGCGGCTCGCGGGCCGTCGCCTGCGCCCTCTCTAACTCTCCCAAACATCATGGCAGCTATCGAGCAACCGCCGCGTCCCAGTCGAGCGCCCATGTCCGGCCGGGCGATCGTTCAAAGCCAGTTCGATCGCGCCGCCGATCTCATCAACCTCGAAGCCTACATGCGGAGGATTCTCTGCTCCCCATTCCGCGAGGTGCAGGTCGAGGTCCCGGTGCGGATGGACGATGGGCGGATCGAGGTCTTCACCGGCTACCGGATTCAGCACAACGGCGCGCGCGGTCCGTGCAAAGGCGGTATTCGCTACCATCCCGAGGCCGATCACGACGAAGTGCTCGGCCTCGCGACGATCATGACGTGGAAGACCGCGCTGATGGACATCCCCTTCGGGGGCGCGAAGGGGGGCGTCACGGTCGATCCCAAGAAACTCTCCAAGCTCGAGCTCGAACGCCTGACCCGCCGCTTCACGCAACGCGTGGCCATCGTGCTGGGTCCGTATCGCGACATTCCCGCGCCCGACGTCAACACCAATGCCCAGGTGATGGCGTGGATCCTCGACGAGTATTCGAGCCGGCAGGGGTATACCCCGGCCGTCGTCACCGGTAAGCCCGTCGCACTGGGCGGCTCGCTGGGACGAGAAGAAGCGACGGGCCGCGGGGTGATGTACGTGATGCAGGAGTACGCGCGCGACTTCGGGATCACGCTCCCCGGCGCCCGGGTGGTCATCCAGGGCTTCGGCAACGTGGGAAGTCATCTCGCCCGCCTGGTCGACACCGAAGCGCACGCAAAAGTGGTTGCGGTAAGTGACGTGTCAGGTGGGATCTACAACGACACGGGGCTCGACATTCCGGGGCTGCTCGCTCACGTGGCCCAGGGCAGGCCGGTGACCGAGTGGAAAGGTGGCAAGCGCATCACCAACGAGGAGCTCTGGACCATCCCGTGCGAATGGCTGGTGCCGGCGGCGCTCGGAGGGGTGATCACGAAAGAAGCCAACGCCAACACGATCGACTGCAAGGTGGTGGTCGAGGGCGCCAACGAACCCACGACACCGACGGCCGATCGGATTCTGGAGGAGCGCGGCATCGCGGTGATTCCCGACTTTCTTGCCAACGCAGGCGGCGTCACGGTCAGCTACTACGAGTGGGCCCAGAATCTCCAGCAGTATCGCTGGACGCACGAGCAGGTGAATCGCGAGCTGAAGGCGACGATTACGAAAGCCTATACGTCGGTGCGGGATCTCGCAAAAGAGAAAGGCGTCACGTTCCGCACAGCGGCGTACGGGATCGCGCTGCAACGCGTGGCGGACGCGGAACGACTCAGAGGAAACTAGTCCTCCTCATTCATCCCGGGCCGTGAGTACAACGCGCGGTAGGGATCTCGATCCGGTTGCGTGTATACCCGGATCTGAATCGCGCGCACCGTTTCGGCGATGTCGGCGTTGTTCTGCAGGTACACCTCATCAAACAGATTCAAGTCCATTCGATAGAACCGCTCGGCGATGACGACGGCGTTGTTGAGCGGTGCTTGCGCGAACCACCGCCAATCATAGGTCTCCAGCGACTGACCGGCCGGGCCACGGAACTGCTCCCGTGCCCATCCAAACAGCGTCGCCCGCACCTGCTCCAGGCGCTCCGCGGTCAACGGCTCCGCATATGCCGAGTCGAGCCGCCTCGCGAGCTCGGCGTAGAACACATCCAGCGTGCGCTCGTCGCGCCAGCGGGCTGCCGCTCGACGGGCGTCGACGGTGTCGCGCCGCGAGCGAAAGAACGCCTCCGCGCCCCGATACCCGACAAAACTCGCGAAGCTCTCGTTGAACGGCGTCTGGCTTTTCACATACAGCGTATTGTGGGCGAGCTCGTGAATCACCGTCGCGACGAGCTCCATGGTGTCGCGACTCATGGCGGTCGAGAACAACGGATCGCTGAGATAGCCGAGCGTCGAGAACGCGCCCGATGGTCGCAGGAAGACGTCGAGTCCCTGCTGCTCCAGGCGCTGCGCTTCTTTGTGCGCGCGCGCTGCGCTGAAGAATCCCTTGTATGGAACGACGCCGACAATGGGATACTCCCAGGTGACTTCACGCAGCTTGTCGCGCCGGCTTGCCGAGAGCACCAGCAACAGGGTGTCGCGTCCCACGTCCACGTAGGTCGTGTACGTCGTGCTCACGGCGAGACCGAGCGAATCGGCGGCAAAGGCGCGGGCGGCGAGGACGAGCGCGAGTCGTTGGCGCAGGGGCGCGGGGGTCGTCGAATCGGCGAGGAGCTTCTCGATCGAGCGCCGCCGGAGCAGCAGCCTGGCCTCCTCGATCCCCGCGCGGGCGATGTAGCGCGCGTCGGCGCTGATGACCAATACGAACACGAAGCTGATCGCCACCGCCCCAAGCGTGATGGCGCCGATCCGTCTGAGCAGGCGTCCCCAGCGGGGACGCGCCCGCTCAACTAAGGTGTCCACCGTAACCCGACGCGGTGCGTGCCGCCCAGCAGGTCATACGATCGGAATGCGTAATCCATCGCGAGACGGCCCAGCACTACTCCGCCGCCAAACGTCCACGGCGATGCGTCCGTCACGGTCGGGCGCGTGGCATAGCCGAGTCTCCCCACCAATCCGACACCGCTCGTCACGATGCCGGCTTCCAGCCCCGAGATCAGGACCGCGCTTTGATTGGTGGTCCATTGCCCCTCGAGTGTCGTGAGCAGCCGATACGTGCCCTGCGGATCTGTGTAGTTCAGGGTCAGGCCGGCGCGGGTGCGCCGCGGCAGCAGCGCACCATTTCCCATATCGCCACCGAGATTCTGGACGCTGACGCCGAACGCCATGATATCGAAGACAGCGATCGCCATGCCGATATCGCCGGCCCAGGCATCGCTCATTTCCGCTCCGATCTGTTGACGGTCGTATTTGCCCGTGACGCCGAGGGCGGCAAATCCGCGGCGGTACACGAGCGACGTCACGGCAAGGGCCTCGTAGGGATGGAATGATGCGCCGGTCGGCATGCCGCGGCGCCCGCCCGTCGCCGGATCGGGGACGATCTCCGCCTCGGTGCCGTAGTCGAACGCCTGCGCGCCGACACCCCACGTGAATCGCGAGATGCGCAAGGCCATGGCTGCGGTCGAGATCGCCGTGCCTTCGAAATACGGCTCGTACGAGCCCTCGAGCCCGAGATGGCGAATCGTGGCCAACCCAGCGGGATTCGCGAACAGCGCACCCGCATCGCCGTTGAGCGCCGCCCCGGCACCTCCCAGCGCCGCGGCGCGTGTCGAGCCGGGAAGCGCGGTGAGGATGGAGCCCTCGGACTGGGCGGTCAGACGGTCTGACGGCCGGACGGCCAACAGCACGCACAGCACTCCCAGTCCCGTGACCGACCGCCGGGCCGCCCGGCCGTCCGGCCGCCTCATTGTATTCGAATCACATTCAGCCGCGGGACATATGCCGGGTTGATCAGCGCGCCACTGGGCATCGTGAGCTGCAGGGTGAAGCCGGGATCCCCAGCGGTCTGCGTCGCCCGGACATAGACACCTGAGCCGGCGCGCAGCGTGCTGCTGAGATCAATGTCGCGGCCCACGATGACGCTCGGATTGAGCGGATAGAAGTTCGGAAAGAGATTCGGCCGCTGCGTATGCAACGAGGAAAACACGGAATGCAGGCCCCACGAATCGAACCGCAACTCGGGTGGGGCGCCGCCGTTGTCGGTCATCCAGTTCGCGAGCGCCCAGCGGCTCACCACGTCGGCGAAGGGGTCACCGGTAACGGCGGTGATGTTCTGCGCGCCCGTGTTGGCGGTCTGCAGCAGGGATCTCGTAAACGTATTCCATTGCGCCATCGTGGCGCCTGCGGCGTAACGGTCAACGACGTAGCGCACGAACAGCCACGCGGCGCCTCGCTCCGCCAGCGTTCCGATTCCGGCCGTGGGCAGCAGGAAGTGATTCTGGGTGGAATCGAGATACTTGTATGCGTTCAGGAGGTTACCCGAATAGAACCGGCATTCCATCGTACCGATGTTGCAGTCCAGGACTCTCGCGTCTGGAGAAAGCTCGTAGCTGCGGCCAGCGAGCTCCTCGGCGTAGTGGGAGAATCCTTCATTCAGCCACAGCACTTCGCCACCACCGCCGCGGATGAGCACATGTTGATTGAAGCTGATCATGTGCTGAAACTCGTGGACGAAGGTGACCGGCAGGAACGCCTGGACTTCCGCGACCGTGTGGCTGCAGCTCAGCGTCGCGTTCGGATCGGCGACGACGGAGTAAAAGACCTCTCCCTTGTTGGAGCGCGAGTCGTTCTTAAACGCGGGATCCAGATCGACGCCGAAAAAGAACCCGGCAACGAACCCGTTTGTCTGGCAGTCGCTGGCGGTGACCAACTTGTTCACGACGTTGGTCATGAGCACCAGGACTACCGAGTTGGTATCGATGTCCGACTCGCGACCAAATGCCGCTGTGTCGACCGCGTAGAGGCGCTGCTCGAAGACCTTCGCGATGCTGTCGAGCGCGGTCGAGTCCAGCCCACCGGCAGGCGCCAACGTATCGACATAAATCGCGACCTTGGTCTTCAGCGCGCGGACCCGTGCACCCACCCGATCGAAGCGCGAGCAATCGACCTTGGCGCAGACCTGGAACGTCCGTGGGCTACCCAACACGGGTGGGCCCGACGCGCCCGCCTTGGGCGAGGGGGTGATTGAGGAAGAGGGAAACGCTCCCCTCTCCGGCACGAGCCCCCACGAGCGCCGCTCATCGCCGAGCCGCAGGAAGGTGTGAAAGCGTTCGGCGCTGGTCTCGCCGAAAGCAGTCCGCGCGAGCGGCGGCGAGGCTGTGATCGGTCGAATCGTGTCGCCACCGAGCTGGAAGCTGGTCATCTGGCCCGGCGTGCCGGTGGCGAGCTGAGGAACCACGAGGTATTCGGCGTTCGAGCCGGTGGCGGGAAATGCGGCGCACCCTGACGCGGCGCCGGCATCGAGCGACACGTACTCGAACAGCGCCAGACTGACCGGCGTCCCGCCTCCCGCCGGGCAGGACTGCATCCCGGGGTCGGTCCCGCCGCTACACGCGGCTGACAAGATTGTCGTCGTCAACAACCAGAGCAGCCTGCGGAGCATCCGGAACCCCCCGTCCTTCCGTGACTTCACCCGTGCGTCGCAACGCCCATTGGAATGCGACCGGACCGATCACCGCGTTCAGTCCGATCATCGCCACGAGCAGCGCTTCCAACGAGACATTCCACTCCGGAAACGCACTGCGTAGCACGGCGGCGAGTGTGATGGCCAATCCGCCCTGTGACACGAGGCCAAGCCAGCCGTACCGGCTCAGATCGGCACCAACAGGGGTCTGGCCCCCCCGCCCGGCCAGCTGGAATCCCCAGCGCAAGCCGTTGATCCGCAACGCGACGAGTAGTAACGCCCAGGGCCACAGCCCCAGCTCATCGAGCGGGTTAAAGCTGAGATCGGCCCCGGCGAGCGCAAAAAATACGACATAGACCGGCACCGCGCACCGTTCAAGCTCCATGTCGAGACGGTCAGCTTGGACCGGTGTGGTGTTCCGCAGCGTGAAGCCCGCCGTGAGGGCGATCACCACAGCGTCCAGGTCCGTCAAACGGACGATCTGAGCAATAAGGAAAGCAAACACCACGAGCACCGCTGTGACGCCGATGGCCCGCCACCGGAGGTACTGAGTCATCGCGACGGCTAACGCGGCACCGGTGGCAATGGAGCCTACGAGAACGAGCCACGCGCGGACGGCACTGCCGGGCACCACGGCGCCGCTGCTCGCCAGGGGTCGCGCGATCATCAACACGACGATGACCCAGGCAGTTGCGGCCAGGGTTTGCACCACCGTGACGTCAATGATGCTGCGTGACATCGACCCGCGGGCATCGACGTCACGGATCACCGCCCATGTCACCGTGGGGGAAGCGACGGCGGCGAACGCGCCGAGCACCAGCGCGATGACGAGCGCGTCACGAAAGGGTTGATGCGCGGTGAGGGGAAACCAGGGACTGATGGTGAGTGTGACGATCGTGACCACCAGGAACGGCAGCGCCATGCCGCCCGCGACCATGCGGCCGAGCGCGAGACGATTCTCGCGTCGGAATGCTTCGAGGCTGAGCTTCGAGCCGGCGGCGAGCGCGATGAGGGATAGCGCGCCGGTTGAGACGATGCGTAGCACCTGCAGCTCATCGCGCTGGATCAGCGCGAGCCACGCCGGTCCCGCCACGAAACCGGCGAGCAGATAGCCGACGATGCGCGGCAGCCGGAAGCGGCGCGCAAGCGTCCCGCCGATGTATGCCGCGAGCAGCAGCAACCCGAGCGACAGAGTCGCGCGCGCCTCGACCGGAACCTGTCCGACGGTCGCGCGAGCGAGTCGCTCGAGAATCGCGGTGACGACGAAGGTGACTGCAAGCCACAGCCATTGCATGACCGCGCAAAATACGGCAGATTCAGCGGCGTAACCATGCCGTTCGTTCATCTCCATACCCACAGCGAGTACTCTCTCCTCGACGGCGCCAACCGGATCCCGGATCTCATCGACCGGGTGCAGGCGCTGGGCATGGATTCGTTGGCGATTACCGACCATGGCAATCTCCACGGCGCCTGGTCGTTCTACGCCGAAGCGAAAGCCCGGAAGATCCGCCCCATTCTCGGGTTCGAGGCGTATCTCGCATTCGGCAGCCGGCACGCGCGCGAGAAACCGGCGGCGGACGCGCCCTGCGGCGCGGCCTATTCCCACCTCGTGCTTCTCGCCAAGAACCGCATCGGTTACCAGAACCTGATCAAGCTGTCTTCGATCGGGTTTCTGGAGGGCTATTACCGCCGACCGCGGATCGACAAAGAGGTACTGGAGCGGCATCGCGATGGGCTGGTGGTCCTCGCTGCCTGCTTGTCGGGTGAGATCTCGCTGTACCTGCGGCAGGGGAACTACGAAGCGGCCAAAGCGAGCGCCACATGGTTCGCGCGCACCTTCGGGCCGAACGCTTTCTGGCTCGAGGTGCAGAATCACGGCCTGCCCGAAGAAAAGACCGTCACCGAAGGGATGTTTCGGTTGGGGGATGAGCTCGGCCTGCCGGTCGCCGCAACGAACGACGCGCACTACCTGAAGCGGGACGACGCCGAAGCCCACGACGTCCTGCTGGCGATCGGCACCGGCAAGGACCTGGACGATCCCAAGCGGTTCCGCTTTTTCGGGCAGGAGAGCTACGTCAAGTCCGAAAAAGAAATGCGCGAGCTGTTCGGCAGCCGTTCCGCGGACGTGCTGGCGGAGACGGCGCGTGTAGCCGAGCTGTGCGAATTCGACTTCGAGAAGCGCTACTTCCTGCCGCAGTATCCCCGGCCGGCGGAGTTCGCGAGCGATGGGGATTTCCTCGTCCATCTCGCGCGCGCGGGAGCCGCGGAGCGCTACGGGACTCCACTCCCACCCGAGGTGGAGAAGCGGCTCGAGTACGAGCTCGACGTCATCGCGCGCACCGGATATGCCGGCTATTTCCTGATCGTCTATGACCTGATCAAGGCCGCGCGGGATCGCGGCATCCCGGTGGGCCCGGGACGCGGCTCGGCAGCCGGATCGCTGATCGCCTACGCGCTGCGCATCACCAACGTCGACCCCCTCAAGTTCGATCTGCTGTTCGAACGGTTCTTGAACCCCGAGCGGATTTCGATGCCGGACATCGATCTCGATTTCTGCTTCGAGCGGCGGGGCGAGATACTCGAGTACGCGCGCGAGCGGTACGGGCGCGAGTCGGTCGGCCAGATCATCACGTTCGGGACGCTCAAGGCGCGCGCCGCCTTCCGTGACGTCGCGCGAACGCTGCGCGTCGAAATGGGTGACGTGGAGCGGCTGACCAAGCTGATTCCGTCAGGTCCGGCCTTCAGCGTGACCCTCGCCGAAGCCGGTGAGAAGGTGCCCGAGGTGAAGGCCGCCGCCGCACAGGACGAGCGGATTCGCAAAGTCCTCGATCTCGGCTCGCGCATCGAGGGACTGGCCCGTCACGCGTCGGTGCATGCCGCCGGCGTCGTAATCGCGCCGGGACCGCTGACTGATTACGTGCCCGTCTGCACCGCGCCGGATTCCAAGACCGATGCCGACGCGATCATCACGCAGTACGACATGGTCGGGCTCGAGCACGTCGGCATGCTGAAGATCGACCTCCTCGGTCTCAAGACGTTGACGGTGCTGCACGACGCCACGCGCATGGTCGCCGATCGGCACGGCGTGACGATCGATCTCGAGCGGCCCGATCTCGACGATCCGAAGGTCTACGCGCTGCTTCGCTCCGGACGCACCGCCGGCATCTTCCAGTTCGAATCGCCGCTCGCCACGGATTGCCTGCGCAACATGAAGTGCGACCGCTTCGATGACCTGGTGGCGACCAACGCCTTGCTCCGCCCCGGTCCGCTCGACACGGGGATGTATCTCGTCTTCATCAACCGCAAACTCGGACGCGAGAAGGTCCGGTATCCGCATCCCGCGCTCGAAGAGATTCTCGCGCCTACATACGGCGTGATCGTGTATCAGGAGCAGGTCATGCGCATCGCGAGCGCGCTCGCCGGCTACTCGCTCGCCGAAGCCGACGTGCTGCGCAAGGCGGTGGGCAAGAAGATCAAAGAGCTGATCCAGGAAGAGCTCGCCAACTTCGTGAAGCGCGCCGTCGCGCGCGGGCATGACAAGCGCACGGTCGAAGAGATCGCCGCGCAGATCGAGACGTTCGGCCGCTACGGCTTCAACAAGTCGCACTCGGTCGCGTACTCGATCCTCTCCTACCAGACAGCGTGGTTCAAGACCTACTATCCGGCCGAATACATGGCGGCGCTGTTGTCGTCGGAAATCGGCAACACCGATCGCGTCGTCCAGTACATCAACGAGGCGCGCGAGCTGGACTTGGAGGTGCTCGCGCCCGACGTGAACGAGTCGGGCTACAAGTTCACGGTCGTCGGTGATCGGCGCATCCGGTTCGGGCTCGGGGCGGTCCGCAACGTCGGGGAGGGCGCAATCGCCTCGATCATCGCCGGACGAAACGGGGGGGGGCGAGGGGGGGGGCCCTATCGCTCGCTGGTCGATCTGTGCGACCGCATCGATCTGCGGCTGTGCAACAAGCGCGTGATCGAGTCGCTGATCGACGCCGGAGCGTGCGATTCCCTGGGCGCCGAGCGCTCCCAGCTGGTCGCGGCGCTGGACCATGCCTTCAGCGAGGCACAGGCCCGGCAACAGGAGCGCTTCACCGGCCAGCACGCCCTGTTCGGCGACGAGACACCCGTCCCCCGGCCTTCCTCCCCCCTGCCCGACGTGCCGCCCTGGAGCGAGCAGGAGCGCCTGGCACGGGAAAAAGCGGTGCTCGGCTTCTTCATTTCCGGGCACCCCCTCGCCAAGTACCGCACGGAGGTGGAGCTTTTTGGGACGCGCACGACCGCCACCCTCGGGCTGTGGAGCGAGCCGAAGGTGACGATCGCGGCGGTGGTGACGGTCGTGAAGCGACAGATTTCCAAGAAGTCCGGTGCCGAATACGCGCGCCTCACGCTGGAGGATTTCCACGGAACGGCGGAGGCGCTGGTATTCCCGGAGTCGTGGGCCAAGCTCAACGGCGTGATTCGCGCCGATGGCGCCTACCTCCTCACCGGTGGGTACAGCGCGCGCGATCGCGGCGAGGAGCAGGCGCCATTCATCGTCGATAGCGTCCGTCCGCTCGACGACTTGAAGCCGAGTGGCGCGATCGGGCTCGCGCTCCGCTGGACAATGAGCCAGCGGCCCGATCCGGACACCGCGCGCGCGATCGCCGCGCTCTGCGCCGCGCACCCGGGGCCAACCCCGCTGTTCCTCGAGTGGAGCGGGACGAACGGCTTTGCCGGGAGCCACGAAGCGGTCCGCCTGCGCAGCCGCTCGTTCCGCGTGGATGCGGCGGACGACCTGCTGGCGGCATTACGGAACCTCGTAGGAGCCGATAGCGTGCACTTGGTGAAGTCATAATGGCGACATACACCCTTGATTTCGAACGCCCGCTGCTCGAGCTGGAAAAACAGATCGAGGAGCTGAAGCGCGTCGCCGGGGAGAAGCCCGATTTCGCCAAGAACATCAAGCCGCTGGAAGACCAGCTGGTGACGCTGCGCGTCGAGATCTACCGTAACCTCACGCCGATGCAGCGCGTCCAGGTGGCGCGCCATCCGCGACGCCCCTACCCGCTCGACTACGTCAACACGGTGTTCACGGATTTCGTCGAGCTGCACGGCGACCGGCTGTACCGCGACGACCCCGCCATCGTCGGGGGCTGGGCGCGGCTGGACGGCACCAGTGTCATGGTGATCGGCCACCAAAAGGGCCGCGATACCAAGGAAAACCTCTACCGCAACTTCGGGATGGCGCATCCCGAGGGTTACCGCAAAGCCATGCGGCTGATGCGTCTCGCCGCCAAGTTCGGTGCTCCAGTCATCACCCTCGTCGACACCCCAGGCGCATACCCCGGCCTCGGCGCGGAAGAGCGGGGCCAGGCCGAGGCGATCGCGAGCAGTCTGATCGAAATGGCCTCGCTGCAGACTCCCGTCATCACTGCCATCATCGGTGAAGGCGGCTCGGGAGGCGCGCTGGCGGTCGGCCTTGCCGATCGCGTGTTGATGCTCGAGAACTCCGTCTATTCCGTGATTTCCCCCGAGGGCTGCGCGGCCATTCTCTGGAAGGATGCCAGCCAGCGCGAGCGCGCCGCCGAAGCCCTCAAGCTCACGGCGCAAGACCTGTTGAAACTGGGCGTGATCGACGAGATCATCCCCGAGCCGCCGGGCGGCGCACACTCCGATCCCGAAGCGGCGGCGGCGGCACTCGGCGACGCACTGCAGCGCCATCTCGGTCAGCTGCGAAAGCTGAAGGTCGACAAGCTCCTCAAACGCCGCGAGGAGAAGTACCTTTCCATGGGTGCGCTGACCGAGAAGTGAGTTGACGCCTGTCATCGAAGTCCGGTTCAAAGGGAACCGGCGTGAATACTTCACTTGGCCTTCCGAAGACTCGCTCCGCGTTGACGACGCCGTCATCGTGGAGGTCGAGCGCGGAGAGGATCTGGGTTGGGTGTCGGCGGTAGGCAGCGTTGCAGAGAAGAAATGCCAGCGGTGCGGGGCCTGTGGCGCGCCGGAACCGCCGGCTGAGTCTGCTGCCGCCCCTGCCGCCCCTGCCGCCCGTGCGATCAAGCGTCGAGCAACCGACGAGGACACGAAGGCCGCCGCCGAGCTGCGGGTGAATGAAGAAGAAGCGCGCCGCCTCGTTCGCGACCGCGTCCGCCAGCACACCCTCCCCATGAAGGTCTCCGACGCCGAATGGCAGTGGGACAAGCGCAAGCTGACGATCTACTTCACGGCGGAACAGCGCGTGGATTTCCGGGCGTTGGTGCGCGACCTGGCCGGCGTATTTCGTACGCGCATCGAGCTGCGGCAAATCGGCGCCCGCGATGAGGCTCGGCGCCTGGACGGCATCGGCCGCTGCGGCCGGCAGCTCTGCATCGCGAGCTGGCTGCCCGAGGGTCGGCCGGTCAGCCTGTCGCTCGCCAAGGCGCAGGGGCTGTCACTCAATCCGGTACAGATCTCAGGTCCCTGCGGCCGGCTGCTCTGCTGCCTGCACTACGAGCACGATTTCTACGTAGAACAGCGCAAGCGCTTTCCCAAAGAAGGAAAGGCCGTTCGCACGGCCGAAGGCGTGGAGCGCGTCGTGGCGGTCGATATCTTCCGGGAGCGCGTTACCCTCCGTTCCGACGCCGGGGCCACGCGCGTCGTCACACTCGACCAGATCCGCGTGTAGTGGCGGGCCCGAGGTACTACCTCACCACGGCGATCGACTATTCCAACGGCGATCCCCATCTAGGGCACGCGCTGGAGAAAGTCGGCGCGGACTGCATCGCCCGCTATCAGCGGCTGCGCGGGCGTCAGGTGCATTTCCTCATGGGGATGGACGAGCACAGCCAGTCCGTCATTCAGGCGGCGGCGCGCGCCAAGGTCACCCCGCGCGAATGGGTCGATCGCATGGCACGGACGTTCGCCGACTACTGGCGCCGGCTGGAATGCAGTAACGACGACTGGATCCGTACCACCGAGCCGCGCCACGTGCGCAGCGTGGTCGCGCTGCTCGAGCGCATCCAGCAGCGCCGTCCCGACGACCTGTACGTCGCCGATTACGAGGGTCTGTACTGCACCGGCTGCGAGGAGTTCAAACAGCCGGCGCAGATCGTCGATGGGCACTGCATCGAGCATCCCACGCTCGAGCTGATCCGCACCAAGGAACGGAATCACTTCTTCCGCCTGAGCGCCTACAGCCAACGGTTGCTGCAGCTGATCAAGACCAACGAATTCCGCGTCGAGCCCGCGATTCGCCGCAACGAAGTGGTGCGGCTGCTCGAGGATGGGCTGCAGGACGTTTCCATCTCGCGGCAGCGCATGCAATGGGGCATTCCCTTCCCCGGCGATGCCGAGCAGACGGTGTACGTCTGGTTCGACGCGCTGATCAACTACCTGTCGGCGACGGGATTCCCCGAGCCGGGCTACGAGCGGCTCTGGCCCGCCGACCTGCACGTCGTCGGCAAAGGCATCACGCGGTTCCACTGCGTGATCTGGCCCGCGATGCTGCTCGCCGCCGGGCTCGAGCTGCCGAAGCTCGTCTGGGCACACGGCTACGTGCAGTGGGAAGGCACGAAGATGAGCAAGACGGCCGGCACCGCCATCAGCCTCGGCGCCGCGATCAAGCGCTACGGCGCCGACGCGCTGCGATTCTTCCTGCTGCGCGAGGTCGGATTCGAGAACGACGGCAACTTCAGCTGGGACCGGTTCGACGTCCGCTACACGGCCGATCTTGCCGACACGTTCGGCAATCTCGTGTCCCGCGCCTTGTCGATGGTGCAACGCTATCGCGACGGAGTAGTCCCGTCGTCACCCCTCTCCGGAACGGAGAGGGGGTCAGGGGGTGAGGACTTCGAGCGGGCGATGCAGGAGACGATCGCCGAGTACACCCGGGCGATGGACGCGCAGGAGCTGCAGCAGGGGGCGACGCTCGTGATCGAGCTCGCCTCGCGCGCCAATCGCTACGTCGAAGAGACGACGCCGTGGAAACTCGCGAAAGAAAAAAAGCACGCGGAGCTCGATCACGTCCTCGCGACTCTCGTGCGTGCGGTCGCCCGGCTCGCGGTGCTCGCCGCGCCGTTCATTCCCGCGAAAGCACAGGAGATCTGGGACGCGCTGGGAGGGAGCGGGTCCCTCGCGGCCGTACGCCTTGACGATCTCGCGGCTCCGTCGCTCGGCGGTCAGCGGGTCGCGAAACCCCCACCGCTATTCCCCAAGCCCGTCGCGGCTTAGCTCACTGCCCGCACAAAGGTGACGGAGCGCACATTTCGCTATTTGACGAGGTCGTGCGATGAGGCGTATGTTTGCCCTCCCATGAAGAAGAAACAGGCCGAGCGGCGCTGGACCGTCATGTTGGTCCCCCACGGATCGGGGTCGTCCCGCGCCGTGGAAGTGTCGCAGACCGTCGTCAAAGCACTGATCGGCATCGGCGGACTGCTCACGCTGCTGTTCCTCGTCCTCGGCGGTACCGCGTTGTCGCGCGGCGTGAACGTCACGCGGAGTCGCGCGCTCGAGCACGAGAATCAGCTGCTCGCGGGCGAGATCCAACGCCTGCGCGAGCGACTCGCGGGACTGCGTGACACTATCAGCGTCTTCGGCGAGCGCGAGCAGGCGCTGCGCCTCCTCGCTGGTCTCTCGCCGGTGGACAACGATGTGCAGATGGGTGGTATCGGCGGACCGCGCGGTCAATGGTCTGAGCGTGACAGCTTGTCCTCGCTCGGAGTCAATGGCGCGCAGGCCCTCGCCGCCCGCATGGACATGGATCAGCTGACCCGCCGCGCCAACATTCTGGTGCGCTCGCTCAACGAAGCGTACGACTCGGCGTCGAGCCAGCGCACGCGCTACGCGGCACTCCCGTCCATCATGCCCACCAAAGGGTGGCTCGACGAGTGCCTTCGCGCGCGAGCGCGTCCATCCGATCCTGCACCTTGCCCGGCCACACGAAGGCATCGATGTCTCCGCCCCGATGGGCATGGAAATCGACGCTCCCGCCGCCGGAGTGGTCACGAAGGTGGCGTGGGTCGAAGGCTACGGCAACATGCTGACGGTCGATCACGGCTACGGCCTCGTGACACGCTACGCGCACTGCTCCAAGATTCTGGTCGTCCCCGGGCAGCGCGTGAAGCGCGGCCAGCCGATCGCCAAGGTCGGCTCGACGGGCCTGTCGACCGGTCCGCACCTGCACTATGAGGTGTGGGTGAACGGCCATCCGGCCGATCCGATGAAGTATGTGCTGCCGGATGCCATCGTCGATTGACGTTGTTCCCGCTTGACTCTGGTGGCCCGCCGCATGTGATTTGACATACCGTATTCGTCCCGCCTGCGGAGGCCCCCATGGGCTTCATCGTTGCGGTTCTCGCCGGTTTCGCTTTCGTCGCGTGCAAATCCATACCTCCGGGCCAGGCCTCACCACAGGGTGATACCGATCGCATCGTGATCACCGAGGAGATGATCGTCCGCTCGGGTGGTCAGACGGCGTGGGAAGTGTTACGGCGCGAAGCGCCGCAGCTGACATTCAGCGAGAATCGGAATGGGCAAGCGACGGCGATGACGCGGCGCGGCCGGAGCAGCTTCGTGCTGAACGACTCGCCGATGGTGATCATCGACGGCGCGCGCAATCAGGACATCAAGGCCCTGCAGTCGCTGCCGGCATCGACGCTGATGCGCATCGAGGTGCTCACCGGCCAGGAAGGGACGACGTACTACGGGACCGACGCCGTTGGCGGCGTCATCATCATCAAGACCAAGACCGGCGGACAGTAACGCGCGATAGACCAACGTAGAGGCGCGGAAACAAAAGTAGGGGCGCAGCATGCTGCGCCCCTACTCCGTTGTGTCCTGCGTTTGTCCGCTGCAGCTTCAGGTTACGGTAGCCGGTCCAGGCACCCCAGCACGCCAGGGTTGTTCTGCTCGTCCAACGGAAGCGGGAAGTTGACGTCCGTTCCGTAGATCAATCCATTCTTGAAGTATGGACCATTGGGAAAGACGGAGTTCACCGCTCGCCCGTAACCACCGCGAACTGCCGTAGCGCGGACCAGCCGGCGCATGTCGTTCAACCGATGCCCGGTAGCCCACAACCAGCGCGCTCGCTCGTTGAAGAGCTGGTTCACCGCTGCCGTGTCCGATGTGGGGCCCGGGAGGGGAGCCATGGGCGAGAGAGGATTCGGCGGGGTTGTAGGCGCTGTTGTCCACTGCACTCCTGCCAAGATGTAGCTCGGAGGCGTGGCCCGCAGCGGGTTCAAGAAACCCAAATAACCCGCGGTGTCGCCACGTAATAGCGCGGCCTCTGCGTTGATGAGGCGAGCCTCCAGCCCGGTTGCGAGTGTAATCGTTGCCTTCTCGTCCACGTACCGCAGTTGATCGTATTGCGGCGTCGCGTTGTCAAACCCGACGTTGGAGCGCGCCGCGGGGTTCGCGGCAGTTCCCGCGCGCGTGAACGGTGTGCGCGGGTCAAGCTGGGTCGTGTCGCGCCATGGGAGTCCGACTCCACCCTCACGGTTCGCCACCCCATAGCGCTCGAACTTGCGGATGCCGTTGTACACGCCGTTTTGCTGGCGTGTGGTATTCAGATCGTGGAGCACGGAGTACGCGAACGAGGTCGGGACATTCGCGGCCGACACTACCGTGTCTGCCTCGGCAATCCGCCCCATCGCCAGCAGCGTGCGTGCCTTGCCGACCCGCGCGAGTCGTACGACGTTGGCCTTCCCGGCGGTGCTGTCGTTCAACTGCAGCGCGGCCGTCAGCGCCTGATCGAATACCAGCAGCGCCGAATCGAGCATCTGTGCCGTGGTATTCTGCGCCCCGTAGTTCACGGTGCCGTCGGGGTTGGGATAGCTCAACGGCACACCGGAGCAATAGTTCTCGCCAAAGAACAAGCGCGTGTACGCGGCCAGCGACAGCATTTCGCTCATGCCGGTGTTTCGGATCGTATCCGACAGCTGCCGGAATTTCCCTGCGGCCACCAGCGCCGAGAGGTGGGACCTCGCAAGGTTGCGGAAAATAGTCGTGAACGTGCCGCTGGCCGGATCCGTCTGCCGGGCGTCGGCCTGGACCCGATCGGGGAATGTCTCGGTGTTGATCCACTCGTCACCGAGTAAGCCACTCGCCAGCACCTGCCCTTCCACCGTACCACCTGATCCGCTGGCACCCGAGCCCGTGTACGCGAGCCCGAAGTCACCGATCACGCCCGAGCGAATCGTGGGCAGTGCCAGGGGGTCATCCAGACCGCCGACCGGCACGATGTCGGGGTTGGACACATCTGTGATGTGACATGCCGCAGCCAGCGTCCACAGCGCCGTCAGGATGAGCCCGGCGGTGAGCACGCGCCCTCCGCTTCGGAGCGCGCGGCCCATGCTGCTCTGCATTGGGATAGTCATAGGTCCGTGTCTCCGGTTAGAAGGCGATGTTGACGCGCCCGATCCAGTACCGCACCGGGGGCTGGGTCAGGAAGTCGGCCGTGGTGAAGTTGTTCTGTCCGGCCTCGTTGAGCTCGGGATCGAGGCCTGTGTACTTCGTCCACGTCGCCAGGTTACGCCCGGCAATGGTGAAGCTCAGCGCGGCGGCGCCGATCTTCGAAGTGAACTTCGACGGGGCGTCATACGTGAGAGAGATCTCCCGCAGTTTGATGAAGTCCGCGTCCTCCATATAGCCGGCCTGGCTGCCCTGGATGTTGGCGACCGCGGCAGCCTGCTCCTCGAGCGTGGCCGACGGGTCATTGCGACCCTTGCAGTTGCCGACGCCGCAGCGGAACTGCTCGGTGCTGTTGAACAGCTTGTTGCCGAACCGGCCGTCGACCAGGCCGTAGATGTGGAACCGCTGGTACAGGGTGATCGTGCCGCTCATCGACCCGCCGTGATCCGGGAACGGCTGACCTTGGAACGTTGCGGTTGAACCGAGCACGACCTCGTTTTGGCTGAGTTTGCCGTCACCGTTGCTGTCGGCAAAGGTGTAGGGCCGCTGGAAGTAGCTGCCCGGCGCGTAACCCACTTGAATGCGCTGCGTCGCGCCCCCCAGCCCAAAAATGATCGGCGCGATGTTCGCGCCGAGATCCTTGACGCGACTCTGCGTGCCCCAGGCGCTCGCAGACAGATCGAACTGCACGTTGCGTTTGCGAATGATCGACGCATTCGCCGAAATCTCCACGCCCTTGTTCCCGACCGAACCGAGGTTGCGGAAAATCGACGTGCCGCAGCCGCATGATGGCGGCAGGGTCACGTTGATGAGCGCATCATGCGACACCTTATTGAAGAAGGTGAAGCCGAGGTGTCCCGCGAGCGGGCGGAAGTCGGCGTCGAACCCAAATTCCACCTCGTCCGTTCGTTCCGGCTTGAGCGAACTGTTCCCCAGATTCCCAAGCGTGATGCCTGGAACATCAGCCGCGCCGACCAGAACGGGGGTTGCGACAAAATACTGCAAGGCATCGAGCGGGCCGGGGTGGAGCCCGGAGGTACCGTAGGCTCCACGGAGCTTCGAGCGCTCCGAGCCACCCGAGTGACGGGAAAAACGGCTCTTCAGAAATAACCCACGCTCCCGACACACGCGGATAGAGAATGTTGTTGAAGTCCTTGCCAAACGACGTGTTGTCGTCGCTGCGCAGCGCCAGTGTCGCGAACAGCCGATTCTTGTATCCGAGGCGCTCTTCAATAAACCGACCGAGTGTCACCGTCTCCTGCGTCGTTTCACTGTCGGTCTGAATTACACCGCCGGCCAACGAATTGGTGCCGGAGGTGAGCTTCTGCACGCGCGCGACGACGCCGTGAAACTTCTGATGGTAGTAGAGAATGCCGGCGCTCGTGACCGAGTTGAGGTCCGGCGTCAGCGCGAACGACGCACTGCCGTAGAAATTGCCCGTCCAGTTGTAGATCTGGAACGGATTCGACTGCCGATTGCCTTCGTTGGCCGTCGTGCTGAAACCGGCGGGGATTTCCCCGGGGAGCGTGGTGTTCTCATCGTAGCGGTTGAGAAAGTCAGTCCCGGCCACGGCGTGCGCCTCGAGCCACGGCAGCGGTCGATAGTTCATCTGCATGCTGCCGGTGAAGTGATCGATGTTCTGGAATGTCCGGATCGTGAAGCTCTGCTCCGGTAGCAGAAACCCGTATCCCTCATTCACCGTGCTGTCCGAGGATCCGAGGAAGCCGCTCGAGAGCACACCGAAGGAGTTGTTGTCGTTCTGCGGCAGCCGCAGCTTGCCGTTTGTGTAGATCACCGACGTCTGGAAATCGAGATTGGGCCGCACGAACGTGAACAGGTTCGCCAGCAGGTTGACCTGCTTGTTGGTGTTGACCTCGTAGACGCCATCTTCGTTGTTGTAGTGTCCCGACACGTAATACGTCGTCTGCTCCGTGCCGCCCGATGCACTGAGACCAAGTTGCTGGCGGTGTCCGGTGCGAAACGGGCTTCGCTGCTCAATGGGATTGAACTTACGAACGTGATCGATCACGCACCCGCCAGTCGCGGCGGTGGTCAACCGGCAGGCCCCGCCGGCGGCCGTGAGCCCAAGGTAGTTGTCGGGATAGCTGCCGTAGTCGTTGATGGACCCTGCCTCGGCAGTGAACATCCACTTGGTCGCGCCCGGCTGGCCCCGGCGGGTGCGCATGAGGATCGCACCATTCGCCGCGTCGGTGCCGTAGAGCACGCTGGACGCCGGGCCGCTGTTCACCTGCACCGCCTCGAGGTCCTGCGGGCTGATGTCGTTCAGGCGGGACGGTACCTGGCCGCCAACACCGATGGAGCTCGAGTTGGCGCCGTTCTCCACGCGAATGCCGTCCACCAGGAGCACCGGCTCGTTGGACAACGACACGCTGTTCGATCCGCGAATTCGGACACGCGTGCCCGTTCCCGATGTCCCGCCACTCGACTGCACCAGCACGCCCGGAACGGTCGAATTGAGTGCATCCGACAGGTTCGAGACCACGGTCTTTGAGGTGCGATCCGCCAGGTCGACGCTGTGAGCCGCGGTGCCCTGTTCGCGCTGGGCCTGGTCACCCGTGGCGGTGACAACGACCGCATCGAGCCCGAACGGTACCTGACTAAGCGCGAAGTCGAGGGTTGCCGAGCCGCCACCGGAGACGGTGACCGGCTGCGTCGTGGTGCCGTACCCGATGAGCGCCACACGGACCGACTGCGCGCCCGCGGGCACGTTGACGACGCGATACTGGCCGTCCTGGCCGGTCAGCGCGCGGATCGTCGTGCCGGCGACCGAGATCTGTGCACCGGCGAGCCCTTGACCGGACGTCTTGTCTGAGACACGACCTGTCACCTCGCCGCCCCCTTGTGCCGCCAGCCGCAGGGGCACAAGCAGACAGAAGCACAGCGCCAGCGCTGCGCCGAGGCAGGTCCTCCCGAGAGTAAATCGCATATTCCGCTCCCTCACGCGAAAAAAGGTTGCCATGATCTGCGGAGTAGACAAACGGAAAGCCCGACGCACCGGCCCCCGACGGCGGAACCGGCTCTACGCGCATACCGCGCGATACATCGGTCTAGCGACTACATCGGCCCGGAATGATGATGTTGCGCTGAAGGTGAGAAACGCAGCGAACGGAAATCTGATTCATGCGCCCTCCACATGACGGGTGAGGAGTCGTCTGTACCAAAGGAAGCTTTCCCTATTTTGAGGCCCCGAGCTAGCCCCCGCAAGGGAACCCCATGTCCGGACCGGGCACCTGTCGGCTCCGCCCCTCCAGTTTTAGCTTCGTCCCGTGCTCCCTTTCCGTCAGGGCCTCACGGTGCTCAGCACGTTTCTGGCCGTCTCCGCCGCCGGGTGCAGCGATTCAAGTCAACCGGGGCCCGACCCCGGCCTCGGCCGCATTACGTTCACGAGGGCCGGCAATAACCTCGTGGACATCTACGCGATGGATCTCCGCGGCACCAACCTGCAGCAGTTGACCACGAGTTTTGCCTCCGATGACTGGGCCGCCTGGTCGCCTGATACGACGCGAATCGTCTTCCAGTCCGATCTCGTCCGCGATTCGACGGTCCCGGTTCATCTCCACATTTACATCATGTACTCAGACGGCACCAACAGGAATCAGTTGACGTTTGGCGACAGCGTCGACAGTTACCAGCCCGGTTGGTCGCCCGACGCGACGAAGATCGTGTTCGGTTCGAATCCGGATAGCAACTTGGACATTTACACGATGGATCCGAACGGAGCGAACATCGTGCGTCTCACGACGGACCCGGCGGCGGACGCGGAGCCCGCGTGGTCACCGGACGGCGGCACGATAGCGTTCGCGACCGAGCGCGATGGCAACGCCGAGATATACGTGATGAATCCGGACGGAACGAACCCGGTCAACCTGACCAACGATCCCAACATCGACCTGCTGCCGGCGTGGTCTCCGGACGGCTCGAAGATCGCCTTCCAATCGAGTCGATCGGCCAATTTCGCAATCTGGGTAATGAACGCCGACGGCTCGAATCCCGTGCGTCTGACCGGCGACAATCCTCCGGCCGGAGCGCCGAGCTGGTCGCCCGACGGCACCCGCATCGCCTATGTGCAAGACGGCGACATCTGGGTAATGAACGCCGACGGGTCCAACAAGATTCAGGTCACCAGCGGTTTTTGGTCCGACGACCTGCCGCGCTGGCGGCCGATTCTCTAGGACGTACATCGTCGGAAAGAAAATCGCCGCCGCTGTCAGCCAGCGGCGGCGATTCGTTTTGGCGCAGGCCCCTCGCGCTACGGACGCTTGTCGACGACGAAGATGATCTGCGGCGTCACGAAATCCACCGTGGTGTAGTTCGCCGGGAAAAGCCGATACACCACGGTTCCCGAGCCGGGCGTGGCCGGGGCTCCGACGATGCGATAGCGGAACCGGAAGATCGTGCGCGCGGTGTCGGCGCTCGCGACAGTCGTATCCGCCGGCGGGGCACAGCGTCGGTTCGCGCCGGTCACGACGTCGCCCGCATCCGCTGGGCTGCAAATCAGCGTATCCGCGACCGACAGGACTTCCTGCCAGCCGTTGTACTCAGGCTGAGTGGCGCCAGACATCTGAATAACGCCCCCCGCCGTAACGCCAGCGCTCGCCGCGGTGCCGGTGCGCGCCAGCGTCGAATCAGCCCGCGTGGCGCCGCCGGCGACGCGCCGATTCGTCAGCACCGTAGTCGAGCCGACCTGCACCGTTACCGTGTCGGTACTGCGCGTGATCTTTTGCGAGGCCTGCGATGCGGACGTATCCGTCCGGAGCGAGGTCGGGCGCGTCTGCGGAGCGGCGCTCCCCGGCACCGAGCGCGGCACGATGATCGCCGTCAGCACCGACCCCGGAATGCGCGATCCCGCGACCCCCGGCGTACCGCCGGTGGCCCCTGGCACTCCCGGCGGGATCATCGCCTGGACCACCGTCGGATCAATCGTGCCGGTGGTCGTCAGCGCGAGGCGATAGCTGCCGGTGTCGACGTTGACGTACACCGAGGCTGAGCCAAATGCCACGTTGCCGATCGGCGGCGCACCCGAGGGGAGCACATTGCGACCCAGGATAAACGCATCGGCGTGAGCCGTCGTATCCGTGATGGCGCGGATCGATCCTGCGAGCGAGGGAGCGACGTTCAGCACCCGGATCGCAAACTGTCCCGCGCCCGGGTTCGCCGGCGTCAGGTTCGTGATGACCGCGTGCAGGGGGGGCGTGGAGCCGGGACGCGCAAAGCCGGTGAGTTGAAAGCTATACGGCTGATTCTCGACAAAGGTGAACGTCGTATCGAGCAGCACCTTCTTGGCAATCGAATCGACCGTGCTGCTGTTGAACACTCTGATGTGGCGGGCGCCCGGCTCGATATTCAGCGGGAACGGCAGCGTGCTCCGGAAATCGGCGTCCATGAAGCTCGCGTTCGTCGGGATGTCGATGATCCGCACGTCGAGCTGCCCCGTATCGGACACGGCGTTGAGCCAGGTAATGTGGGCGTACGCGGGCAGCGGCTCGGTGAAGGTCGCATCTTTCTTACAGCCGAGCGCCAGGGCCACCACGCAGCAAGCAAACAAGCGCAATCGATTCATCGCAACACTCACGCGTAAAGAGGTTATCGGGATGGCCTACTGGCCGTTGGGGTCGGGCGGTGTTCCGCCGTCCCCACTACTCCCGCCAAATCCGAACAAATTGAACGACGCGACGAGCCCCACGAATGCGGCCGTGACAGTCCCGAGCAGCAACACGGTCTTGGACGTCGAGAAGCGCCGCTCGTACGTCGTCATCACATAGCTTCTGGGCAGCGGGACCGTCTCGCCGGTCCACTTGGAGTGCGCGCCCCGGATGTCCACCACGTCCGTGACGGCGAGGACGTAGTTCGATTCGGTGGCCTGCACCAGCTGCCCGTCGATGCGCATGGTGTACGGGCCCACCTGCTGCGCCGTGTTCATGCGCCCCTCGTCATTGAGCAGCACCGACACCTTGGTGCCCGGCGCGGGCTGCAGTGACGCGACGGGGACCAGGTTATAGCAGCCCGCGAGCAGCGGCAGCACTACGACCGCAACGCACAGTCGTACAACGAGTGAAACCCAGCGCATACTCAGAACACCCCGCCGGCGAACAGACCGTAGTTGCCATGCGGCGCGGCGCCGGGACCGCCGACCCCACCCGAGGGATAAAATGCCTGGGCCCGTGTGTCCATTTCTTGATACGGCACTGGCCAGTAGAGGGCCGTCCCCTCCGGCAGGTCACCCCAACCGCGACCCGCGAAATACCACATCCCGTAGCCGGTGTAGGCCGTCTCCATGCGGTATTCCCACTTGAGTGCATCCCAGAGATTCCCGCACTTGGACAATCTGTAGGGAGTGGCCGCAGCGGGATCGGGCACGTGCGGTACGCACGCGGCCGCGCCCGGCACCGCGGTGACGGTGTCGGTCAGGACGGCCACACTGGGCAGCCCAGCATTGGTGACGCGGGAGCTGTCGATCCGCGCCGTGGCCGCCGCGAAGTTGCCGGCACGGAGGTAGCCCTCCGCCGCGTACAGGCGGATCTCCGCCCGCGTCATGATCGGATAATTGCCGATGCGCCCGGCGACAAAGAACGCCCGCGAGCGGTAGAAGTCGTACATCGAGATCTGCAGCGGCTGGCCGGGCTGATCCTCACCCGCTTGACGGTTCCGCACGTACGGGAAGCCGGTGAACGTCCGATAATTGGGCCGCAGGGTATCCGCGTTCTGAGCCGCACGCGTCGCACCCTGGGGGAAACGCTTATCGTCGGTCACCACGAGGAAGGGTGCCCGGTTCGCGGGTGTCAAAGCGAGCCAGGCATCGTAGCCACCGGATTTGTCCGCCATGCCCATGTAAAACTGCGACATCTGGTGCCAGTTGGCGGGACCCGTGGCATACGATTGGATCGGCCAAACGACGTCCCAGCCCGCGGCCGGGTTCATCCCAATGTTGAAATCCGCCGTGATGCCGGCGTTGGCGTCGGCGATGACGGCATTCCAGTCCGCCGCGGCGCGCTCGGCCGGCGACCGTGCCACAGTCGCGCGGAAGCGCGCCTTGTAGGAACGGATGAACCGGAAGTATCCCGTCGTATCGAGGGCATTGCCGTTGATCCACCCGCTGGGGAGCGGGAAAGAACCGGGATTGGCACGCGCGATGGCGATCGCGGAGTCGAGCATCACGTATGACGCCGCCATGACCGTCGTGTAATCCGACAGTGGCTGCGTGGCCTGCGGGTCGTCGGTCTCACTCATCAATGAAGCGGAATCGTAGGCGAGCGCGAGGTTGCCGTAGGCCACGCCCTGCACGAACCGCGCGAACGAGCGGGCTCGGGCGTCCTGAGCCGCCGAGCCGAGGGTGCCCAGCTTGATCATCGCCGCGATGCCGATGGTGGCCATGCGCGCCGCGCGATGCAGCACTTGAAAGTCGCGATAATTGCCCCCACTACCCGTGCTATTGCGGGTGTTCTCGATCGGCGTCCGCGGGATGCTGCCGCGCGGACCCATCGCGAAATTGGCCAGCGCCGACGTGTTTTCCATGCCCATCACCTGCAGTTGCGTCTGCAGGTCGTCGTTCGATCCGCCGAGCGTGGCGTTTTGGACTTGCGCGTAGGTATTCGAGATGAACGCCTCGATGTCGGAAGGCCGCGACAGCGCCCGGTCGCGATCGGGATCGTTGGGATCCTCGACAACCAGCGTGTCTGCACACGCCGCGAGGCCGGCCAGAACGAAGATGCAGGCTACAGACCGAAACGTGGACATCGTTTGCTCCTCCACAGAAAAGGGCCACGCCGGATCCCCTCCGCGCCGGGCCAGGGGCCCGGCGCGGAGGGGACAAGCCGGCTTAGAACGTCGAGCTCAGTCCAAACGTGAATGTGCGGAGGTTCGGGAACGTGAACGCGTCCACGGCATTGATGGCGGCCGACGCCGACCCGTTCAGCTGCGCGCCTCCGGACAATCCGACCTCGGGATCGAACCCGCGGTAACCCGTGATCGTAAACAGATTGCGGCCGACGACCGCGATCTCCCAGTCGCCCGTCCGCGCGATCGGGCCGATGTGATAGGACACCAGCAGCTCGCGCAGCTTGGCGTAGCTCGCATCTTCGACCGTATAGCTGTTGGGCAGCAGCTGGTCATAGAACCCGCCCAGACCCGTGAAGCCGTCGACCGGCGACGTCCGCCAGTAATAGCCGATCGGCTTCGCGTCCTGGACTGACTTCCCGACCTGGTCCACGTCATGCGACAGAAAGTCGAGGTGCGCCCAATGGAAGCCCTGGTTCCACACCTTTTGACCGACCGCTGCGTCGACCAGCGCGTAGAAGGTGAACCGCCGGTACCGCACGTCGTTCGTAATCGCGAACCGGAAGTCGGGCAACGCGTTGCCCAGCGGAACATTGAGGGCAGCGCGCGTGGAATCCCGCAGCAGGATCGGAGCACCCCAGTTTATGACTGAGATTCCCCACGGCGTAAGGTTCGGATTGTTCGCGGGGTTGGAGATGGACGTTTCCCACAGGTTGTCGGTGATGCCCATGCCAGGATTATTGCCCGTGCCGACCCAGACCAGGAGTCCTTCATCGTTCTGTTGGAACGCCGAAGTCGGGCCGCCGCACTGCGACTGGAAGTTCGCGGGCAGCTCGGAGCAGCTCGTGAGGAAGCGGTGTCCGTAGAACGTTCCCAGCCGTTCCCCCACCTTGGCCTGGAAGATCGCCGTCGTCCCCTGTAGATCGGCGCCGAAGAAGAACGGCGGGACATCGAGTGCCGTGACGACGGACTGGTTACGGTCGTAGATGAAGCGCGTCGACCACTGGAAGTCGCGCCGCTGCGTCAGGGGAATGTTGAGCGACATTTCCAGCGTCTTGTTGGTCAGCGCCCCTGCGTTCTGCCACTGCCGCTGGAAGCCCGTCGATGCCGAGACGGGAACGGGAAGGATCTGATCATCGATCACCGCATGCGAGTAGGTGACGTTCAAGGCGTAGCGGTTATACAACTCGAGGTCGCCGCCCACCTCAGTCTCCTTGTGCAGCTCAGGCTTCAGTTTGCTGTTGCCGAGCGTCACCATCGAGAGCAGACCGCCGGTGCCGACGGAGAACGCCTCGTATTGCGCGTCGAAGCGCGGCGAGCCGCCAGCAGTGCCGTAGGATGCATGCAGCTTCAGCTCGGTCACGGCTGGAATCGACCACCACGGCTCCTGGGCAACGCGCCACGCCAGCGAGCCGCGGCCGAATGTGGCCCAGCGGTTGTCCGGACCAAACAGCGAGCTGCCGTCGCGGCGGATCAGCGCGTCGACGATGTAGCGGCCCTTGTAGTCGAGGCCCGCGCCGGCGAAGATCCCAATTTGGCGGATACGCTGCACGTTTGATGTCGTGTTGCGTGTACTCTGCAGCGTGTTCCCCAGATCCGTCACGCCTTTCACCGACAGCTGGCTCCCGTTCGCATTCAGCGTGTCGTAGTCGCGCTGCTCGAACAGATACCGCAGGCTGTAGCGGGTCCTCAGGTCCGGTCCGAAGTCCTTCCTGAACGCGGCGTTCAAGCTGCCGTTGAACGCTTCACGGTTGACTGTCCCCTGCAGAATCGAGCCGAGGTTAGCCGTCGAGGCGGAGGTCGTGCGGAAGCCTTTGTCATTGATCTGCACGCCCGAACCGCGCCGCAGGTCGTAGCTGAAGTTCGCGTCGAGATTGAACCAGTTGGCCGGCGAGAACGTCGCCGTGATCCCACCGATGAAGCGATTGGTGACGTCCTGCCGCTCCGTCTGATACAGCGTCGACAGCGGATTCTCGTTCTGTGATCCGCCGCCCTGCAAATTCGGACGAATGTAGAGCCGTCCCAGCGTGTCGCTCTGCAAGATGTTCGCGATCGCCGGCACGCGCGTCAGGCGGAAGAACGCTTGACCGCCTCCTTCCTGGTTGATGCCGTCCTGCGTGCTTCGCGTGTAGGACGTGCGGAACGACAGGTTCCAGTCCGTCCCGATTCCCTGATCGACGTTGATGCGGAAGGCATTCCGGTTGAAGCCGTTGAGGTAACGGATCGCGCCTTCTTCGTGCCGGTTGGATGCGCTCGCAAAGAATCGCGTGCTGGAGCCGAACCGCCCGGTCAGGTCGACGCTGTTCTCGAGGAACGGCTTCGGCGTCACGAGCTGATTGACCGCGTTGTACCCGGTCGTGGGCCATGGCTGCACCTGAAACCGCTGGCGCAGCGGCTGACCGGAAATCGTCGACCCGGGATCGATCGGAAAGCCTTTCGGGTTTAGCGAGAAGTCGCCTGGGGCATCATTGATGCGAGCCGCTTCCGTCGCCCAATCGAACGTCCGCGCGCAGTACGGCAGACCCGTGATCGCTTCGCAGAACCGCGTCCCGGTTTCGTCCGTAGCGAGGGCGGTGAAACGCGCGAGACCGAAGTCGCGCTCGATATCGCTCACGCCCGCTTCACTGCGAATGCCGAACTTCACGCCTTCCAGGCTGCGCCGCGCCGACTTCGTCGTGATGTTGATGACGCCGTTGCCCGCCCGCGCGCCGTACAGCGATGCGCCGGCGGCACCCTTCACCACCTCGACATTCTCGATGTCCTGCGGATTCAGATCAGGCAGACCGCCGTTGATGATCACGCCGTCCACGATGTACAGCGGATCCTGGCCGCGACCCGACGCATTGATCGACGTCGGTCCGCGCAGCAGCACCGACGCCTGCGCGCCGGGACGGCCACTGGCGCTCACGATGTTGGCACCCGGCACCTTGCCCTGCAGCGCGGTCAGCGGATTCGATCCGGGCACGGGCATTTGCGACGCGTCCACCCGCGAGACCGTGAACGGCACCTTCACCGCTTCCGTCGCTTCCTGCGTGCCGGTGACGACGATGGCCTCGAGCAGGTTGACGTCGTAGCCCAGGACGAGGTCCACCGCCTGCTCGCCCGACGTTAACGTGATCGCCTTGCTGTTGGGTTTGAAGCCGATGGCCCGCACGCGCAGCACCACCTGTTGCCCGCGCACGCGCGCGCCCGGAATGAGCACCGTGTACTGGCCCTGTCCATTGGTCAGCACGCCCATCCGCAGCTCTTCGATGAGGACGTTGGCGCCGACGATCGGCTCACCGCGATCAGAAGTGATCGTGCCGCGAATCACCGCATCTTGCGCCTGGGCGCTGCGCGGACCGGCCAGTAACAGCGCCAGTGCCGCGGTCCCGGCGAAGAGAATTCCACGACAATTCTGGAGCATGGAAACACCCTCACGTGAACTGGGAGAACGAGTGGCAGCAGAAGGGGTGACAGTAGAAAAGCGCGCGGTTTCCCTGACGGGAAACCGCCCGGTAATGGCTGGGCGGGTTGAACTGACGAGCGTGACGGTCATGCCGCTCGGGAATCAGGTGACGGCCTGAAAACGGCTTCCACCTCGGTTATACGCCAGGAGCGGTAACCCTGTCAAGACCTGTATGTCCGGGTTGCAAACCGGCCGGCAGCACCTATCATCTACTGGTCCCGGTCCGACGGCCGGCTCATGGCGCGCATAGCCTACATTCTTCCTCTGGTCGCGACGGTTGGCCTTGGGACCGCCGGGCCTAACAGCCTGTCCGCCCAGTCCCAGGACCGGGAGCTTGCCCACAGCGGCGGGATCATCGGCCGCGTCATCGACCAGCAATCCCAGCTTCCCCTCGGAGGAGCCACCGTCAGCCTCCTCGGTACCCGCCTCCAGACCGCCACGGACAGGGGTGGCCGCTTCACCCAGGCAGCGCTCGGCCCAGGCACCTATATCCTCGAGGTGCGGGCCGTCGGCTACAGCGTCGCCTCTTGGGTGCTGCGGCTCAGGGAGGGCGAGGTGGTCGATTACACCTTTGAGATTGCCCCCCTTGGCGTCGAGCTCGATCCGGTGGTGGTCGAGGCTCGCCCGTCGTTCGCGAGTCGGCGTCTGCGGGAATTCGAGGAGCGGCGCCACAGCGGCAGGGGCGTATTCATTACGGAAGAGCAGATCCAGACCACCAATGCCGCGACCATGGCCGACTTGCTCCGCGGTGTGCCGGGCGTCCGCTTGAACTGCCGTTCGGGGAACTGCACCGCCCAGATGACGCGGGGCGCCCGCGGCATCTGCGCCGCCGACTGGGTCGTTGACGGCATGCCCGCCACGATGTCGGCGACCCCGGCCCTCCCGGTGGTCGGCATCATTGGCGTCGAGATTTATCGCAGTCCGGGCGAAGCGCCCGCGGAGTTCCTCAAGGCCGACTCCCAGTGCGGGGTTATCGCCATCTGGACCAAGTCGGGCCCCTGAGCCTCGGCCGCGCTCACTCGCGTCTCGCGCGTATCGCGATCATCGTCCTGAGCGTCTGGCTCGGGACTGCCGTGGCATGGCCCGCGCAGCAGACCGCAGATCCGCTCGCGCTGCGCTCCAAAGGCGCGGCGACCGCGCCCGTCACCGTGTATGAGATGGGGGACTTTCAGTGCCCCGCGTGCCGCACGTTCACGGTCAACATCATGCCGGTGCTCGAGAAGCAGTTCATCCAGAGCGGCAAAGTGCGGTGGGTATTCATCAATTACCCGCTAACCAGCATCCATCCCAACGCGATGGCGGCCGCCGAGGTCGCGATGTGCGCGTCGCGCCAGGGACGCTTTTGGGAGACCCACGACGTGCTGTACTATCGGCAGCCCGAATGGGCCAAGCTGGATCAACCACGGTCCACTCTCATCACGCTCGCCCAGCATGCCGGCGTCGACCGGACGAAATTGCTCGCCTGTCTCGATAGTGGGACCGCGCGGGCGGAGGTCGAGCAGGACGCTCAGCGGGCCGTGCGCTCGGGCGCCAGCGCGACCCCTTCCTTCTATATAGAGGGCGGACTGCTGCAGGGCTCTCCGTCGGCCCCCGAGCCCATGGTCAGGATTCTCGATTCGATCTACACGGTCCGCGCGCGCCCGCGGCAGTGAGCGCATCGCGGCCGTCGCTGCTCTACCGCTTCAGCGTGAATATGGCGAGCCGCGCCGCACCGCTGATGGCCCGATTCTCCAAGAAGCTGGCGCGTGGACTCGAGGGACGGCGGGGGCTGACGGCGCGGCTCTCGGCGTGGGCGGCATCGCGACGCGATCCGACACGGCCGCTCATCTGGATGCACGCCCCGTCGGTGGGCGAGGGACTGCAAGCGAAGCCGGTGCTGGAAACGCTGCGCGCGGAGCATCCCGACTGGCAGCTCGCGTTCACCTTCTTTTCGCCGTCGGCTGAGCGACTCGCCAAGCATTTGCCGGTGGATATCGCGGATTATCTCCCGCTGGATCGTCCGTCCGACGTGAATGCGGTGCTGGATGCCCTGCAGCCGACGGCACTCGTCTTCAGCAAGCTCGACGTCTGGCCCGAGCTCACGCTCGCGGCCTCGCGTCGCGGCGTGAAGCTCGGCCTGATCTCGGCGACGGTGTCGGTCGACAGCTCGCGGCTCCGCTGGCCGGCGCGGAAATGGGGCGCGAGTGCGTACGCGGCACTCGATCGGATCGGCACGATCAGCGAGGACGATGGACAGCGCCTCGAGCTGCTCGGCGCGCGTCCCGAAGCGATCGCCGTCACCGGCGATACGCGGTACGACAGCGTCACCGAGCGCGCCGCGCGAATCGATCGCGCGCGCGAGCCACTCGCGCGGCTCGGCGCGATGAGCAGCGCGCCCGACGCGTTCACGATTGTCGCGGGCTCCACCTGGCCGGCCGACGAAGCCGTGCTGCTTCCCGCCTTTGCCGACCTGCTGATTCAGCTGCCCACCGCGCGCCTGCTGCTCGCGCCGCACGAACCCAATCCCGATCACCTCGCAGGGATCGCCGAGCGACTCCGTCACCTCAAGCTGCCCCGCCCCGTGCGCCTGTCCCAGATCGAGCACGCGAAACCGGGGCCGGTCATCGTGGTGGACCGCGTCGGCATTCTCGCCGATCTCTACGCGCTGGGAAGCACGGCGTTCGTGGGCGGTGGGTTCCATCGCGCGGGTCTGCATTCCGTGCTCGAGCCTGCCGTCTTCGGCGTGCCGGTCATCTTTGGGCCGCAGTGGCGCATGAGTCGCGACGCGGCGTTGTTGCTCGACCAGGGCGCCGCCGTCGCGCTACCGGCGGACGGCCGCCATCCGCTGCATTCGCAATGGCTCGTGTGGCATCACGATGCGGCAGCCCGTCGCAGGGCGGGAGACGCCGCGAAAAAAATGGTCGAGGACGGACGGGGGGCGGCCGAGCGCACGACAGCGCTCGTCTGGGGCCTGGTCGAAGGGTGAGGCAGCTGGTTGTGGGCCTCACGACGGCCATCATCGCCTGCGGGTCACACCATCACGCGCCCGCGGCGGCCCTCCCGCAGGAAGGCTTCAGCATTGTCATCATCAATCACCACTGGCTGGACGTCACAGTGTACGTCGTGCACGACGGTCAGCGCACGCGGGTCGGGACAGTGACGGCCACGACTACGCAGGAGTTCGACCTGTCTACGCGGCTCGGCTCGAATCGTCAAGTGGCGTTGATCGGAGGGGGACCGCTAGATGAGACGTCGCAATTTGGTGCTTAGTGCTTAGTGGGGTACGACGACTCCCTCGAAAGTCACCGACCGCGGCGCAAAGACGCCGAGCGTCAACACCGTGACGAGCAGGTCGGGAAAGCGGGTGCGCACTTTGATGCGCAGGTTAGCGATGCGCGCGCCCGTGCCGGCCTGGCCGGCAAGCACGTCTTCCGCGTTGGGCCGGGAGACCGCGGTGAGCCCCCACAAGATAAAGACCGGATGCTTGGTGACCGAGAACGGCGTCCCCTGCGGAGGAGTCTGGGCGGACTCCGCGAACGTCGCGGGGACACCCAGCTCGGTCGAATCAAAGGTCAGGGCGCAGCCACTCACCGTGAGGGCCAACCCCGCTAGGCCCGCGCGCGCAACAAGGGGGATCAGAGAATCTCCGTGAAAGAAAAAGGGCGCGCCGCCTGGTGCGGCGCGCCCCAAAGCTACAACCTCTCCTTACATACCGGGAGCGTTCAGAGCCAAATGGGCACCGAGGCCCCAAACGCCAGCAGTCGTGCCGTTATCGCGCTTCTCTGAGTCATAGGCGACATGCACGCCGAACATGCCAAAGCCGACGTTGGCTCCCAACACCCAGCCGATATTCGACTCCGTGGAGCCTCCCGAGGGAGTGTGCCAGCGGTTCGAGACTGACAGGTAGGGCTCGATGTTGAGTCCAGGGGTCGGCAGGTTGACGCTGACTCCCGCACCCACGAACAAGTTGGTCGTCTTGGGCACGGTGACGCTGCCGGTGGCGGTGTACTCACTCGCCGTACCCGCGCCGGCCTGGATGTTCAGTGCGACCGGCATGAGGCTCCCACCGATCACCCGTAACTGCCCAACGCCAGCCCAGGTCGTGGTGCTCGAGCCGGCGCCGTCCGGTTTCCAGCTCGAAACGCCGGCCGTGAACGCGAGGGCGGTCAGGCCGAGCTCGGCGCGCGCGCCGTACGCGGTGCCCTTGCCGGCGTCTGTATTGGGGAATCCAGCGTCGCCGTCAATCGTGACGCCGGTCCCGCCCTTCGGGTTATTCCAGATCGGCATCCCCTGCCACTGCGCCGTGACTGGGGGGGGGCTCGCTGCGAGAACCGTCCCGAGCAGCACCGCGATCAGCGAAGTTCGCTTCATTCGTATCCTCCATCGACGTTCAAGGAATGGGACGGCCCTACGCTAGGAAATCGCTTTCGCCAAGTCAATCTGTGTCGCGCTAATGCACCCACACGGCACTAAGTGACACACCCTCCAGGTCGCCTAGCCCCACGCTGATCCGCGCGTCGAACTTGGGGGACAGCCGGAAGTCGGCTCCCAGTCCGAGTGAAAAGAGGAAGTCGGAGTTCCCACTTCCCGCGGTGATCGTGCCAGTGGGCTGGACATACGGCACAATGCTGATCTTGGAATCCTTCGGATCCACACGGCGACCCAGTGACAGGCCGATCGGGATATGGACCACGTTGTTGCCGCTGCTGAACTGGCCGCCGACGCCGACGATCAAAGCGCCATCGAGCGGGAAGTCATCCGTGTGCGTCACGACGCGCTGCCGCCCCTCGGCGCCAACCAGCAACGAGGCATCACCGGCGTCGGGATCGAGGATCCCGCCACGAAACCCGAGGTCGAACTTGCCGCTCGCGATGCGGTACACGCCTTCGAACCCGGTGGCGCCACCCTCAGGGAAGCTGAGCGAGACTCCGATTTCCGAGCTCTTGAACGCGCGATACGGCGCATTGTAGCTGGGCATTCCAGTCGCTTGTGCCGCGGCCGTGGTGACGAAGGCCGATGCTGACCAGACAACAGAGCCTCAATGAAGTGCGGGCGGGAGCGCATGCCGATCTCCAAAGATTGGTTGGCGAAGGGTACCCGACGGACAGCGCGGCGTTCCGGAGCTCCGGAACGCCGCGCCAGGTGCAACAAGCCTAGTGCCAGAGGGAAATGCCGATGCGGCCGCCGATTGCGATGTAATCCGCTGCCGTGCCGAGGTTGTCGTTGCTCGAGACGTACTGGACCCCAACCTCATAGCGCCAGGCGGCGCTCTCATAGGGCTTCCGCCAACCGATACCGCCTTCGAGCTTGACCGCGGTGCCGCTGCCGCCGCCAAAGTCGCCCAGCACTAGGCCGGCCCCGCCGGTGAAGTACATGCCACGACGATGACCGCCTGTGCTGTTGGCATAGAGCATGTTGACCTGAGGCGTAAAGAGGTACGTGGTATTGCCGCCGACGGTGTTGAAGTTGAAGGTGAGCCGCGGCTCCCACATCATCTTCTTCCCAGCCGCCGGCACGAAGCCGAAGCGGACGTCAACGGGAGTCTGGATCGACATGCCGGCGTCGACCCCGGTGATGTTCGAGATGACATAGGCGACGCCGAGATCGACGCCGAGTTCGTGCTTTGCCGGGTGCGCCGGGGCTGCTGCCGGGCGCCGCTGGGCTATGGCCGCCACCGGTAGTGACAGCGCGAGAGCGGTGAAGACCAACCCGCCGAAGAGCTTCCGCATACCAGTCCTCCAGTTGGGGTGGTAAAAAACCGCCACATCGTTAAGAACCACATGAACTTCTGTCAAGCAGCACGGTGCGAGAAACCAAATGGCCCGTCAGCTATAGGACTGGCGGGCCATGGTTTACGCACTATCCGGTGACGCGGCTCACGTGGAGCCGGGCCGGTTACGTGTGTTACTTACCGAACGTGATGCCTACCGTAATCGGCAGGAAGGTCATCGAGCTGCCGGTGGTGCTGACGCTCGTGTAGCGCGTCGCGATGACGATCCGGTTGTTGCTCGTCCCCATCTTCAACGCCACGCCAGCGCCGATGCCGAAGCCCACCTTGGACTCCGAGAGGAAATCGTTTCCGGCGCCGTCGTCAGCCTTTACGCTGTAATAACCGAGCCCGCCCGTGAGGAACGGACGCGCGGGGGCGCTCGCCGGCATAAGACCGTACACAAGCGACGCCATACCACCGGCGATCGTGCTGTGACCATCCAAGCCGTCATGCGAGGTCTGTGAATACGAGCCATCGACGCGAACGCCTAAAGACCCGCCGGGGAGCCAATAGGTGGCGCCAGCGCCCGCAATCCAGCCCGACTTGTCGGCCGTGCCGTAATCGCCCATAGGCATGAGCAAACCGCCGTTGACACCCCACCGCAGGCCTTGGGCCGCCGCGGGCGTCGCCGTCGCGACGCAAAGGCCCGCCGCGGCGAGGACTGCCAAGTGAATGCGCTTCATTTCCAGCCTCCTAGGAAGAGAGGTCATACCAACACCCCAGGGGAGAGGTGGCCTTAAACAGGCTCAAAATTGCCGGACTACTTTTGGAAATGGTCTTGCGGAAGTCAATAGCGAATGGCAGGAAACGTCTTTACAGCTGTCAAGAGGCTGCCGGACTGGCACTCCCCGCTACGATCCGGACCACGTCTCTTGCGACTTGCAAGAACCCGCCTGCCACCTGGAGGCGGTGTTCCCCCCCCGAGCCGCTGATCTTTACGATTCCCTTGCCCAGGAGGGTCATAAAGGGGGCATGGCGGGGGAGGATCCCGACCAGGCCATCGTAGGCGGGCACCACGACCGAGTTGGCCTCCCCCTCGAACACGGCCCGCTCGGCCGAGATTACCGAAACGTGCATCAGGAAGAGGCCATCTTTTTGGCCTGCGCGACCACGTCTTCGATGCCGCCTTGCATGTAAAAGGCCTGCTCGGGGAGCTGGTCGAATTCTCCCGAAACGACCCGCTCGAATGATGCGATCGTATCCTCGAGCTTCACATACTTCCCTTCGAGCCCCGTGAACTGCGAGGCGACAAAGAAGGGCTGCGACAGGAACCGCTGCACGCGTCGCGCCCGGCCAACCAGGCGCTTGTCCTCTTCCGACAACTCGTCCATCCCCAGAATCGCAATGATGTCCTGCAGGTCCTTGTAGCGCTGCAGAATCCGCTGGACCTCGACGGCGACCTTGTAGTGGCGCTCGCCGAGATACTGCGCGTCGAGAATGCGGCTGGATGACGCCAACGGGTTCACCGCGGGATAGATGCCCAGCTCGACGATCGCGCGATCGAGCACCACCGTGGCGTCGAGGTGCGAGAACGCCGTAGCCGGCGCGGGATCGGTCAGGTCGTCGGCGGGCACGTAGATCGCCTGCACCGAGGTGATCGAGCCCTTCTTGGTGGAGGTGATGCGCTCCTGCAGCTCGCCCATCTCGGTCGCGAGCGTGGGCTGATAGCCGACGGCTGATGGCATTCTCCCCAATAGCGCCGATACTTCCGAGCCCGCCTGCGTAAACCGGAAGATGTTGTCGATGAAGACCAGCACGTCCTGGCCTTCGACGTCGCGGAAGTATTCGGCGACGGTGAGGCCGGACAGCCCGACGCGCAGCCGCGCGCCGGGCGGCTCATTCATCTGGCCGTAGATCAGCGCGACGTTCTCGAGAATGCCCGCTTCGCGGAACTCGAGGTAGAGGTCGTTGCCTTCTCGCGTCCGCTCACCCACGCCGCAGAAGACCGACTTCCCGCCGTGCGCCTTCGCGACGTTGTTGATCAGCTCCTGAATCACCACCGTCTTGCCCACGCCGGCGCCGCCGAACAGACCGATCTTGCCGCCTTTCACGAACGGCGCGATCAGATCGACGACCTTGATGCCGGTTTCGAAAACTTGAGTCTTGGGCTCGAGGTCCACGAACTTCGGCGTACCGCGATGGATCGGCCAACGCTCGGCGTCCTTGGGAATCGGCGGGCCTTCGTCCACCGGCTCACCGATCACGTTGAGGATGCGCCCGAGCGCCGGCTTCCCCACCGGCACCGTGATCGGCTGGCCCGTGTCCACCACCTCCATGCCGCGCACCACGCCGTCGGTCGTGCTCATTGCGACCGCGCGAATCTGATTGCGGCCGATGTGCTGCTCGACCTCGGCAACGAGCCGGCCGCCATCGACGGCAACGGTGATCGCGTTGTAGAGCTCGGGCAGGTGCTCGGGCTCGAACTCCACGTCGAGCACGGGACCGATGACCTGGACGACCTTGCCGACGTTCTGAGTCTTCTCTGCGGTCTTCGTTGCCATTGTGTCTCCAGAGCCATCTGCCATCGGTTAGCCTTTCAGTGCCTCAGCTCCCCCAACAATCTCCGCGAGCTCCTGCGTAATTTGCGCCTGCCGCGCGCGATTGAACGTGCGCTGCAGAATCGTCAGCATGTCGCTGCCCGCGTCGGTTGCGTTCTTCATCGCCGTGCGCCGCGCGCCGTGTTCGGCCGCCGCGGTCTCCACCAGCGCGCGGTAGAACTGATTCTGCACGTACTGCGGCAGCAGTGCGTTGAGGATCTCTTCGGCCGACGGCTGCAGGATGTAGTTCGCCGCCTCTCGCCGCCCTTCGCCGCCCTTCGCCGCCGGCGCTGGCGGAGTCACGGGCAGGATCCGCACGGTCGTCGGCGGCGTGCTGACCGCGCTGTTGAACTTCGCGAACACGATGTCGACGGCGTCGAGGTCGCCCTTGGCAAAGCGATCCATCAGCGGCGCAGCGAGCTCCACCGCGTGCTCCAGCGTCGGCTTATCGCCGATGTCGATTCGCTGCGACGCGGTGTTCCGGCGCGTGAACTTGAAGTAGCTGATGCCCTTCCTGCCGACGAGATGCAGCTCGGTGTGCGCGTCCTGCGCCTCCAGCTCCTCGAGCCGGCGCCTGGCCTCGCGTATCAGGTTGGCGTTGAACGCGCCGCACAACCCGCGGTTCGAGGTGATGAGCAGCAGCGCCGCGCGCCGGACTCCATCGCCGCGCAGGGACTTTCCGGGCTGGCGCAGCAAGGGGAACCGTTCGGCCAGCTCGGGCGAATACAGCTCACCGATCACCTCGGCGAGCGCCTGCGCGTAGGGCCGCGCGCCCACGACGCGATCCTGGGCGCGTTTCAGCTTGGACGTGGAGACCAGCTCCATCGTCTTGGTGATCTTCTTCGTGTTCTGCACGGAGCGAATGCGCCGTTTCAGCTCGCGGGGCTTCGCCATTACAGCGCTTTGTACTCCTCGATCGCCTTGCGGAGGCGCGCGGTCAGATCGTCCGACAACGCCCGCTTGGTCCGAATCTCCTCGGCGATGTTGGGATGCTGCGCCGCCATGAACTCGAGCAGCCCCTTCTCCCACTCCTTGATCGCGGGCACGTCCACATCGTCGATCAGGCCGCTCGTCACGGCGAAGATCACGATGATCTGCTGCTCGACCGGCATCGGCTGGTACTGCGGCTGCTTCAGCACCTCCACGACCCGCGCGCCGCGCGCCAGCTGCTTCTGCGTCGCCGGATCGAGCTCGGAGCCGAACTGCGCGAAGGCTTCGAGCTCGCGGTACTGCGCCAGATCGAGGCGCAGGCGTCCGGCGACCTGCTTCATTGCTTTGATCTGCGCGTTCCCGCCGACGCGGCTGACCGAGATGCCGGCGTTCACGGCCGGACGCACGTTCGAATAGAAGAGATCGGTCTCGAGGAAGATCTGGCCGTCGGTGATCGAAATGACGTTGGTCGGGATGTACGCCGAGACGTCACCGGCCTGCGTCTCGATGATCGGGAGCGCCGTCAGTGAGCCTCCGCCCATCTCGTCGGACAGCTTTGCGGCGCGCTCCAGCAGGCGGCTGTGCAGATAGAACACGTCGCCCGGATAGGCCTCCCGGCCCGGCGGCCGACGCAACACCAGCGACAACTGGCGATAGGCGGCAGCCTGTTTGGAGAGGTCGTCGTATATGCAGAGCGTCGCCTTCCGCTCGTCGTACATGAAATACTCGGCCATCGTGCAGCCGGAATAGGGCGCGATGTACTGCATCGGAGCGGGCTCCGATGCGGAGGAGACGACCACGATCGTGTACTCCATCGCGTCGTGTTCCTTGAGCCGCTCGACGACGGCCGCGACGGTCGAGTTCTTCTGGCCGATCGCGATATAGACGCAGATGACGCCCTGTCCCTTTTGATTGATGATCGTGTCGACCGCGATCGCGGTCTTGCCGGTCCCTCGATCGCCGATGATCAGCTCGCGCTGGCCCCGGCCGATCGGGATCATCGAGTCGATCGCTTTGATGCCGGTCTGCAGGGGCTCCTTCACGGGCTGCCGCTTGATGATGCCGGGGGCGATGATCTCGACTTTCCGGGTCTTGGTCGTCTGGATCGGGCCGAGACCATCCACCGGCCGTCCCAGCGCGTCCACCACGCGGCCGACCATGGCTGGGCCAACCGGCACCTCGAGCACGCGGGCGGTGCGGCGCACCTCGTCGCCTTCGCGTAACTGGAGGTAGTCACCGAAGATCACGGCGCCGATGTTGTCTTCTTCGAGGTTGAGCGCGAGGCCGGTGATCTTCTCGCCGCTGGCAGAAACGGTGAACTCCAGCATCTCCCCCGCCATCGCGGAGGTCAGACCGTAGATCCGCGCGATGCCATCCTTGACCTCCAGGACGGTACCGACCTCACGGACGTCAATGTCCGCGAGATCCGCCGCCTGGATTTCCTTGAGTAGAAGGTTCTTGAGCTCGCCAGGGCGTAGGATGGAATCGGTGGCCATTAGAGTACCGTTTGGAGTTTGTGAAAAATATCACAAGTGAGACGGCGGCGGAAGGCGGCGAAGGGGCGGCAAAACCTAGACACGGGATCGCGTTCTTCCTCTCAGGAATCGTGTGAGGACGCCACGAGGACCGAGGTCGCCGAGCTCGTGAGGCGTCGCACCGGCAACTCTGCGCGCGGCCCCGGCCAAGTGACTGGGGGACGCGTACCCGAGAATACGCACGACACAGCGCACGGTATAGCCCGGATTCCCGAGCAAATCGGCGGCGCAGGCGGCGCGGGCCAGATCGATGACGCGCTTCAAGTTCGGCGCGCCCCCGGCCCCGAATTGTCGTGACAGATGTTCGCGAGTGACCCGGAGCGCTGCGGCGACGTGGCCCGTCTTTGTGGGGACACCCGCGCGACGCAGGACCTCATCCCATGCCGCAAGCTGTAATCGATCGGTCAGTCGCAACAGCCTGGGAGCGTCCGCCAGCGCGGCCCGGCGCGCGACCTGCGCCGTCCGGGCGGCAATCCATTCTCCGGCGACCGCGTTGTCGATACCCTCGACCAGAATCCCGGTGAAGCCGGCCTCGCGACAGGAGGCGAGCAGGGCGCCGTCCTCGGGCCGCACGGCGGAGAGCGCATAGAACGGAATGCGCGGGAAGCGCGCCGGCAGCTCGAGCCCCTTCCCGTCGCAGTGCCGGATATCGAGCACGATGGCGTCCACCAGCCGCTGCTCGAGCAACCGCTCGACTTCCTGGATGCTGCGACACAGCCGGACGGTCCCAGCGCGGGGCGGGTAGCCGCGCTTTATGGCGCGACGCGCTTCGCGTCGCGGGTGAAACACCGGAACGACCGGGTACCCCGCCGCGGTGGGCCCCCCCCCTCCTCCTGCGCCCGCTCCGTTTCCCCCCCTCACGTCTGGACCAGCGCCTGCTGCATCTCACCCGCCTGCAGCAACACGGCCCGCGCGTTGTCGTAACTGACGGTGTCTCGCGCTTCCTCCAGCGGATGCCACTCGCACGCGGTGATCCCCTCGGCTGTTTCGGGCACGGGCTCGCCGTTGCGGGATTCGAAGAGGAAGAAGTGGCAGAATTTGTGGATGGTCTTGCCGCGAAACCGGAAATACCAGTCGATCACCTTGATGGGTCCATGAAGAATCAGCTCCTGCAGTCCCGTCTCTTCGGCAACCTCGCGGCGGGCCGCTTCGGCTGGCGGCTCACCGGACTCGAGGTGCCCTTTGGGAAAGCCCCAATTCCTGTACGAGTCACGAATGAGGAGAAAACGCACCAGGCCGTCCGGGCCGCGGCGGAAGACCACACCGCCGGCGCTCGTTTCGCGCTGGGCGGGGGGCTGGGACTTCTTGCCTTTCCGGGAGCGCCGCGTCATTTGACCGAGGCCGTCAAACTAGAACACACTAAACGTGAAGTACTTGCGCGGATTCGCCTGAATGTCCGAGAGTAGCTGTCGCAGCTGAATCATCGTGAGGGTCGTCTCCCGATACAGCGCTGAATCGCTGACGAGCAGCCCCAGCGTCCCGCTGCGGTTGGAAATGCGCGACATCACGCTATCGGCGTTCTGGAGCACGCGCACCAGACTCTCCTGATTCCGGTTCGCGGCCGCCATCAGCTGGCGGAAATCCTGAGAGGCGCTGCGCAAATCGGTGCTGCTCGCCGCGGTGTTGTTCAAGATGGTGGCTAGCTGTCCCTGATTCGTCGCGGTATCCACCCGGCCCAGCGTGGTTCTTAAGTCCGTTGCAGCGCGCGACAGCGCTTCCGAGCCCTTGCTCAGATTCTCCCCGACGTTCCCGATCACATCGGCCTGCTCGTTCGTGACGCGCGCCAAGCGGTCCGCGATTTGGCCGAAGTCGCGGATCGAGCGGCGCAAGTCGGTGACAGCCGATGAGTCGAATGCGGTCTGGATGCGGTTCGATACGGTCGCGATGTCGGTCGCGATCCGGCTCGCCTGGGCGGTGAGCTGCCCGATATCGGGCAGCGTGGCGCCGGGCCATCTGCCGCCGCCCGCCGCCTGCGCCTCGACCAGGGCCTGCCGCACGTTGGGATCGTTGGGCAACGGATCGCTCGAGATCAGGGTCGCCGCCCATTCGCCGAACAGTGACGCCGACGCCGCGATCACCGCCGGCTTCGCGGGCAGCGTGACCCCGGAATAGATCTTCAGATCCGCCTCGACCCAGTTGCCCGGCGCCAGGCGGATCGCCTCGACGCGGCCCACGCGCACGCCGCGCAGTACGACCGGGTTGCCCACGCCGAGCCCGCCCACAGTCCGGAAACGGGAGGTGTACACCGCTTCGGTGCGCCCGAGGTGCGCCCCGGAGAGCCACAGGGCCCCGCCCACGATCAGCGCGAGCGCGGCAATCACCACGAGGCCCACGGCAAACTCGTTTTCGCGTTTCACTCGGCGCGTCCCTCGATGAACTGGCGTACGACGGGGTCCGCCGTCCCCTGAATCTCCTCCACCGTCCCGACCTGCCGGACCTTTCCTTCATATAGCATGGCGATGCGGTCACCCACCGTATAGGCGCTGCGCATGTCGTGCGTCACCACGATCCCTGTCACGCCCAGATGCTCGCGCGTGCGAACCATCAGCCGGTCGATGATCGCCGAGGTGACCGGATCGAGACCAGTCGTGGGCTCATCGTACAGGATGTAGCGCGGCCGCAGCGCGATCGCGCGGGCGATGCCCACGCGCTTGCGCATCCCGCCCGACAGCTCCGCCGGAAACCGATCCTCCGTTCCGGAGAGATCGACGACGGCGAGTGCTTCGCGTACGCGGTCGTCAATCTCCTCCTCGGCCAGCTCGCGGCGGCGGAGCCCGAGAGCCACGTTGTCCGCCACCGACAACGAATCGAACAGCGCGGCGAACTGGAATACATAGCCAATGCCTTCCCGAACCAGCGTCAGGTCGTCGCGGTCGAGTGTGTCGATCACCTGGCCGTCAACGATCACCTCACCAGCATCGGGGTGCAACAGTCCCACGATGTGCTTCAAAGCCACGCTCTTGCCGCTGCCCGAGTATCCGATGATGACCATCGTTTCCCCATCCCGGATCTTGAGCGAGAATCCCTGGAGCACACGTTTCTCGTCGAAGGCCTTGTGCAGGTCCCGGAATTCGATCACAACAACACCACGGCCCAGAACGCATCCAGCACCAGAATGAGCACCGCGGAGTAGACCACGGCCCGCGTCGTGCTGCGCCCGACACCCTCCGCGCCACCGCTGGTGGAGAGACCCACGATGCACCCGACGAGCGCGATGGTGAAGCCGAAGCTGGCGCTTTTCAGCAGTCCGAACCAGACGTCTTTGAAGACATAGAAGAGCTTCAGGCCCTTGATGAAGTCGGGCGTGGACAGGTTGAGCAGCGCGAGGCTGGTCAGCCAGCCGGTGATGATGCCGACCGCGATCGCAAATGCCACGATGACCGGAAACATCAGCGTCGCCGCCAGCACGCGTGGCACGACCAGATAGCTCTGCGGATCGTAGGCGAGGGTCTCGAGCGCGTCCACCTGCTCGGTCACCTTCATCGTGCCGAGCTCTGCGGCCATGCTGGCGCCGACGCGGCCGGCGAGCGCGAGGCCCATCAGGACGGGGCCAAGCTCGAGCATCATCGTTTTCCCAACGAGAGTGCCGACGAAGTAGAGTGGGACGGCGCCCTTGAAGGTGTAGGAAGCCTGCAGGGCGAGCACGACGCCGGTGAAGGCGGCGATGAATAGCGCCACCGGCAGCGAGTCCACGCCGATGCGGCGCATCTGGACCATGACCAGGCGGCCCCAGGTGCCGACATCGCGGAGGCCGCGGGCCATGTCCATCAGGAAGTGGCCGAACCGCCCGACTTCCTCGATGGCGGAGATGGAGCGCCGCCCGATGGATTCGATCACGGAAAACAAAAGTGGCCAGGATTTCTCCTGGCCACTAGAGGGAAAACTAGACGTCTACACGTCTAGACGTCTAGTATTACGCTGCGAAGCTGGCGAGCGCCTTCCCGACGTCTCCATCCCGCAGCCGCTTGAGCGCCCGGTCCCGCAGCTGCCTGACCCGCTCGCGTGTGACGCCCAGCATGCCGCCGATCTCCTCGAGCGTGTGCTCGCGCCCGCCGTCCAGACCGAAGTACAGGCGCAGCACCTTCGCGTCGCGGCGCTGCAGCGTGTTGAGCGCCTGCTCGATTTCGTCCGACAGGAACCGATCCATCGCCTGATCTTCCGTATCCGGCAGATCTTCCGCGATGAAGCGCTCGATCAGTGAGCGGTCGCCGTCGGGATCGAGCGGCGCGTCGAGCCGCACATCGCCCGTATTGAGGGCGGCGAGCGACTGCACGACCTCGAGCGACAGCTTGGTGGCGTCGGCGATCTCTTCGGGCGTCGGCTCGCGCCGCAGCGTCTGCCGCAGGTACTCCGCCGTGCGCACGATGCGCGACAAGTCGGCGGTGCGGTTCAGCGGCACGCGCACCGTGCGGCCCTGGCGCGCGAGCGCGGCGAGAATCGCCTGGCGGATCCACCACACGGCGTAGGAAATGAACTTCACGCCCTGATCGGGATCGAACTTCCGCGCGGCGGTCAGCAAGCCGACATTGCCCTCACCGATCAGGTCGGTGAGCGGCAGGCCGCGGTTCTGATACTTCTTGGCGACCGAGATCACGAAGCGCAGGTTCCGCTTCACGAGCTCCTGCATCGATTCCTGATCACCCGCGCGAACCTTGCGGGCGAGCGCGATCTCCTCCTTCTGCGTGAGCAGCGGAGTCTTGGAGACCTCATGGAGGTACTGATCCAGGATGTCGCGCTCGTGCTCGTGAGAGCCAAGACCCGTCAGCAGACCCCGGCGCCGGCCGCGAGGCTTGGCAACGCGACGCTCGGTGGTCCCGACCGTCGCCGTTGCCTTCGCCTTGGCCTTCGCGGGCGTTGTGACTTTCACTTTCTTACGGGTACGTGGCATGGTCTCGCCCTATAGGGTGCTCTGTAGTACGCAGACGTCGCGAAAATGTTCACGAAAATGAGGCGGAATCGCTTGACACCGCCTGAACGCGCCGATAAGATGCCGTGTTCCCGCCGGGCGGCTATAGTCCTTTCGGGGGCGCGCAATATAAGGGGGGCGTAGCTCAGTTGGGAGAGCGCGTGAATGGCATTCACGAGGTCAGGGGTTCGATCCCCCTCGCCTCCACTGTACGGCTGGGCTACCGTGGACGGGTTTCGGATACAGACGCACCGCGGTCAACCGTATACAGGTAACTGCCTTAAGGTTAGATTTTTGTGGCGCGCGGGAATAGCTCAGTTGGTAGAGCACAACCTTGCCAAGGTTGGGGTCGCGGGTTCGAGTCCCGTTTCCCGCTCTCTGCAAGACGGGTAACGGATCAATAATTGAAACATCGACGCGGGGTGGAGCAGTCTGGTAGCTCGCCGGGCTCATAACCCGGAGGTCGTGGGTTCAAATCCCACCCCCGCTACTTCAGACGGACGGCCGGACGGACGGACTGACGGACTGAGCAACACGGTGCAACAGTCCAGCGGTCCAACCGACCGACCGTCCGTCGATTTTCGGGCGGTTAGCTCAGTTGGTTAGAGCGCCACGTTGACATCGTGGAGGTCAGCTGTTCGAGTCTAGTACCGCCCATTGCGCGCCCATAGCTCAACTGGATAGAGCGCTTGACTACGGATCAAGAGGCTGGGAGTTCGAGTCTTCCTGGGCGCACTCACTACTAGACGTCGAGACGTGCAGACGTCTAGGAAAAACATGGGAATGCCGTAACTAGACGTCTCGACGTCTAAACCCTCGACGTCTAGCCTTACGGGGCGTAGCGCAGTCCGGTTAGCGCGCCTGGTTCGGGACCAGGAGGTCGGAGGTTCAAATCCTCTCGCCCCGATTCTACTAGACGTCTAGGCGTCTCGACGTCTAGACGTCTAGCAGTTACGCGCCAGTAGCTCAGCTGGATAGAGCGTCGGCCTCCGGAGCCGAAGGTCCCGCGTTCGAATCGCGGCTGGCGCATCACCCGCACGCACTGCGGATTCAGCGTCCCGGGTACACCCCCAGCACCCGCAGCACGGGAGCGAAGGAGCGCAGCTCGTTCAGCGCGTCCTCCGACTGCTCCTGCACAGCGCCGATCACATCGAGATAAAAGAGATACTCCCAGGGACGGCCCGGAATGGGCCGTGATTCGATCTTGGTGAGATTGAGCCCGCGCTCGGCGAACACGGTCAGCGCGCGATGCAGCGAGCCCGGCGTGTTCGGCAATGTGAACACCAATGAGATCTTGGTAGCCCCCCCCCCGGCCCCGTCGGTTTGTGCCGGGTCGCGCGCAATGACAAGGAAGCGTGTGTAGTTCTCAGTGTGATCCTCCAGGCCCTCCGCCAGTACTTCGCCGCCGTACAGCTCCGCCGCCAGCGCCGACGCGATCGCCGCATCGGCGGTCTCGCTCCCCGCCAGGAGATTCCGGACGCTCCCCGCCGTGTCGTACGACGGAACGGGGACGAGTTGGGGATGCGTCGCGAAGAACCGGCGGCATTGCGCGAGCGCGACGGGATGCGATGCGACCCGGCGAATCTTCGGGAGCTCCGTACCCGGACGCGCGATGAGGCAGTGGTGAATCCACACCTGCGTCTCCGCCACGACCTGCAGATCGTGCGCGCTGAGAAGATCGTAATTCTCGTGCACTGATCCCGCGAGTGTGTTTTCAATGGGAACCACGCCGCGGTACGCGGCGCCTGACTCGACCGCCTGAAATAACTCCTCGAAGCTCGCGCATGGCACGAGACGGAGCGACGGCCCATGCATGTCGAGGGCGGCCGCGTGGCTGAATGAGCCAGCCTCCCCTTGAATCGCCACCGTCGTCATGGCAGCTGATCCGTCACCGCGCCCTGGCTGCTGCTCGACACCAGGCGGGCGTACTTCGCGAGCACACCAGTGGTGTAGCGCGGCGCCGGAGCCTTCCATGCGGCTCGCCGCGTGGCCAGCTCGCGCTCCGCAACGTTGATGCGCAGCTCGCGGCGCGCGGCGTCGATCGTGATCGAATCCCCTTCTCGCACCAGAGCGATGGGGCCGCCGAGCGCCGCCTCGGGAGCCACGTGTCCCACGACGAGGCCGTGGGTGCCGCCGGAAAAGCGTCCGTCGGTGATCAACCCCACGGAGTCGCCCAGGCCGGCGCCGATCAGCGCGGCCGTCGGCGCCAGCATTTCGCGCATTCCGGGCCCGCCCTTCGGACCTTCGTAGCGAATCACGACGACGTCCCCGGCGTGTATTGCGCCGGCGAGAATGGCGCCGAGACAGGCTTCTTCCGAGTCGAATATCCGGGCGGGACCGGTGATCTCGTGCGCGCCGTGCCCACTCACTTTTGCGACGGCTCCGTCGGGAGCCAGGTTGCCGCGCAGAATGACGATGTGCCCCGATGGCGCGAGCGGCCGGTCCCACGGATGGATCACGTCCTGATCCGGAGATGGCCGTTCCGGCACTCCACCAACGACGTCGGCAACCGTCCGCCCTTCGATCGTCAGGGCATCGCCGTGCAGCACGCCGTTTGCGAGCAAGATGCTCATGACCTGCGGGATGCCGCCCGCGCGATGCAAATCGGTCGCCACGTAGCGACCCGACGGTTTGAGATCGCACAGGACCGGCACGCGCTTGCGAATTGCCTCGAACTCATCGATCGCAAGCGGCACTCCCGCGGCGTGCGCGATGGCGAGCAGGTGCAGCACCGCGTTGGTCGATCCACCGATCGCCATCACGACGGCGATGGCGTTCTCGAACGCTTTGCGGGTGAGAATCTGACGCGGCAGGCGCCGCGCTCGCACTGCTTCGGCGAGCACCTGCGCCGCGCGCGCTGCGTGATTGACCGTCTCGTCGTCGACGGCCGACATCGTCGACGTGCCTGGCAGACTCATGCCCAGCGCTTCGATGGCGGCGGACATCGTGTTTGCCGTAAACATCCCCCCGCACGACCCTGCACCAGGGCAGGCACGGCGCTCGATCTCGAGGAGCTGGTCCTGCGACATGCGCCCGGCTCCCGCGGCACCCACAGCCTCGAACACGCTCACGACAGTGAGATCCTGACCGGCGTAATGGCCGGGCTTGATGGTGCCGCCGTAGACGAAGATCGCCGGGATGTCGAGCCGCGCGATGGCGATCAGGGCGCCCGGCATGTTCTTGTCGCAGCCGCCGATCGCGAGCACGCCGTCCATGCGCTGGGCGCCGCACGCCGTCTCGATCGAGTCGGCGATGACTTCGCGCGACACGAGCGAGTAGCGCATTCCTTCGGTGCCCATCGAAATGCCGTCGCTCACCGTGATCGTCCCGAACAACTGCGGCATCGCGCCGGCGTCACGCAGGGCCTGCACGGCGCGACGCGCCAGGCGATCGAGACCGGCGTTGCACGGGGTGATGGTGCTGTACGCGCTGGCCACACCGACGATGGGCTTCGCGAAATCGCCGTCACCGAAGCCGACCGCGCGCAGCATCGCGCGATTCGGCGCCCGCTCGAGCCCCTGGGTGATGGCGCGACTGCGGAAGTTGTCGCTCACGACAATCCTTCGAGCGCCTCGGCGAGCACGAGCTCCGCGATGCGAGTTCCCATTTCCCTGGTCCCGATGCTCGGTTCGCCGGGACGGACGAGATCCTGCGTGCGCGCGCCCGCGTCGAGCGCGGAGGCGATGGCATCGTCGATCGCGGCGGCGGCATCCGGCAGGTTGAGTCCGTGACGGAGCAGCAGTGCGGCTGTTGCGATGGCGCCGATGGGGTTCGCAACGTCGCGGCCCGCAAGTGGCGGAGCCGAGCCGTGCACCGGCTCAAACAGACCCGGACCGGCGCCGAGTGAGGCGGAGGGAAGCAAGCCGAGCGAGCCGGCGAGCACCGCCGCTTCGTCACTCAGAATGTCGCCGAACATGTTCTCGGTGAGTACGACGTCGAGCGACGCCGGATCGGAGACGAGTCGCATGGCGGCGGTATCGACGTAACAGTGCTCGAGCCGCACGTCGGGGTAGTCGCGTCCCACATCAATCACCGTGTCGCGCCACAGCTGCGAGACCTCGAGTACGTTCGCCTTATCCACGGATGTAACGAGCCCTCTGCGGCCCCGGGCCGCATCGAACGCCACACGCGCGACGCGCTCGATCTCGGCCACGGTATAGGTCAGGGTGTTTACGGCGCTCGTTAGCGTGCGCCCGCGCGGCTCGCCGTAATAGAGACCGCCGGTCAGCTCACGCACGACGAGGAGATCGACACCCTGCAGGCGGTCGGCTTTCAGAGGCGACGCACCGATGAGCGCCGGATGGACAGCGACCGGGCGCAGATTCGCAAAGGCGCCCAGCAGCTTGCGCAGCGCCAGGAGACCCGCCTCAGGGCGCAAGGCCCGCGGCGCGTTGTCGAGCCGGGGATCGCCGACGGCCCCCAGCAGCACGGCATCGCTTTGGATCACGGCGTCGCGCGTCGCCGGCGGCAACGGATCGTTCGCCACGGCAACGGCGGCCGCGCCAACCGGCCACGTCTCGAAACCGAACCGGATCTCGAACCGCTCACCGACCGCCTCGAGAACACGTACGGCCTGCGCGATCACCTCGGGCCCGATGCCGTCGCCGGGCAGCACGGCAATTGTGAATCGCTTCATGAATGGCTCCGCTCGTAGGCCGCGATGCTTTCTTCCTCGAGCAGCGTGCGGCCGATTTCGTCCAGACCGCGCAAGAGGAGCTGCCGGCCGTAGGGATCGGCAACGAACGGGGCGTACAAGCCGCGGTCATCCGAGACAACCTGAGCCAGCAGATCGACGACGAGCTCGTACGAGCCGCTCTCCGCATTCCGCATCAACCCGTTAACGTCGGCCTCGGGCAGCTGCACGGGCAGCACGCTGTTGCGATAGCAGTTTGCGACGAAGATGTCGGCAAACGACGGCGCGATAATGACCCGGAAGCCATACTGCGCGAGCGCCCACACCGCGTGCTCGCGCGACGACCCGCAGCCGAAGTTCGGACCGGTGATCAAGATTGTGGCGCCTTGGGCCGCGGGGCGGTTGAGCTCGAAGTCGGAGTTGGCGCGCCAGTCGTAGAACAGACTCGGTCCAAAGCCCGCGCGATCGACACCCTTCAAGAATTGTTTGGGGATGATCTGATCGGTATCGACGTTGGCGCGCGGCAACGCGACCGCCTTCCCCCGGTGGCGCACGAAGGGGGTGGTCACCATCCGCGCACGTCCACGAGGCGGCCTTCGATCGCGGCGGCGACCGCCATGACAGGACTCATCAGATGGGTCCGGCCCCCCTTCCCCTGGCGACCCTCGAAGTTGCGGTTCGAGGTCGCGGCGCAGCGTTCCCCCGCGCCGAGCACGTCGGCATTCATGCCGAGGCACATCGAGCAGCCCGCGTTACGCCATTCGAAACCCGCGGCCCGGAACACGCGGTCCAGGCCTTCCTGCTCCGCTTGTGCCTTGACGCGCTGCGAACCGGGCACGACCATCGCGCGCACGCGCGAGGCAACGCGGCGGCCGCGGATGATATTCGCGGCCGCGCGGAGGTCTTCGATGCGGGCATTGGTGCACGAACCCAGAAACACGCGGTCGATGGGGATCCCCTCGAGCGGCGTCCCCGGCTTCAGGTCCATGTATTCGAGGGCCCGCGCCGCGGCCGCGCGCTCGTTCTCGGTCGGGAACTTTGCAGGATCTGGGACGCGCGACGTGATATCGGCGACCATGCCCGGCGTCGTTCCCCAGGTGACCTGCGGCCCGACTTTGGCGGCATCGAGCTTTACTTGCGTGTCATACGTCGCGCCGGCATCCGAGCGATATCCGCTCCAGCGCGCGACAGCACTCTTCCATTCCTTGCCGACTGGAGCACGCGGTCGCCCCTCGAGATACGCGAACGTCACCGCATCGGGCGCGATCATTCCGGCGCGCGCCCCCGCCTCGATCGACATGTTGCACACCGTCATGCGCTCTTCCATCGAGAGTGCGCGGATCGCGTCGCCGGTGTACTCGATGACGTGTCCGGTCGCGCCCGCCGTGCCGATCTTCCCTACAACCGCGAGAATCAGGTCCTTAGCGGTCACCCCGGACGCGCGGCTCCCGCTGATCCGCACCTCCAGGTTGCGCGGCTTCGACAGCACGAGGCACTGCGTGGCCAGCACGTGCTCGACCTCGCTCGTGCCAATGCCGAGCGCAAAGGCCCCGAACGCGCCGTGCGTCGAGGTGTGCGAGTCGCCGCACACGATCAGCATGCCAGGCTGTGTGGCGCCGAGCTCCGGCCCGATCACGTGGACGATCCCCTGCCCCGGCGAGGTGAGACCGAACAGCTCGATGCCGAACTCCCGCGCGTTGGTATCGAGCGCATCCAGCTGGAGCGCGGCCACTGGGTCGGCGATGGGAACAGAGCGGTCGCCTGTCGGGACGTTGTGATCCACCGTCCCCAGGGTCCGCTCGGGACGCCGCACCTTCCGTCCTTCGCGCCGCAGCCCGGCGAAGGCCTGCGGCGACGTCACCTCGTGGACGAGGTGCAAATCCACATAAAGCAACGACACGCCATCGGCAAGCTGCTGGACGACGTGCTCATCCCAGACGCGATCGAACAGCGTCCGCGTCACGCGCGCGCGGCCTCACGTTCGGGCTGCCGCGCGACCTTCGGCTTGGCGCGCTTGCCTTCCTCGGTCCAGGGCATCATGGCCCGCAGGCGCGCTCCGACCTGCTCGATCGGATGATCCTGCGCGGCGCGACGCAGCTCGGCGAAGTGGGGCGCGCCGGCGCGAGATTCCGCGATCCATTCCTTGGCGAATGCACCGTTGCGAATGTCGGCCAGCAGGCGCCGCATCTCCTCCCGTACGGCGGGGCTGATCACACGGGGGCCGCGGGTAAGGTCACCGTACTCCGCGGTATTGCTGATCGAATGACGCATGAAGCCGAGGCCACCGCGATAGATCAAATCGACGATGAGCTTCAGCTCGTGGAGGCACTCGAAGTAGGCCATCTCCGGCGCGTAGCCCGCTTCGGTCAGCGTTTCGAACCCCGCCTGAATCAACGCCGTGACTCCACCACACAGCACCGCCTGCTCACCGAACAAGTCCGTCTCGGTTTCCTCGGCGAACGTCGTCGCGATGACCCCCGCGCGGGAGCAGCCGATACCCGTTGCGTAGGCGAGCGCGTTCGCCAGCGCCTTACCGCTCGCGTCCTGATGCACGGCGACCAAGCCGGGCACGCCCCGCCCCGCCTCATACTCGCTGCGCACGAGGTGACCCGGAGACTTGGGGGCGATCATCGAAACGTCCACGGCGGGCGGAGGCACGATCTCGCCAAAGTGGATGTTGAAGCCGTGGGCAAACATCAGCGTCTTGCCGCTACCGAGGGCGGGAGCGATGGCGGTCTCGTAGACCGCGCGCTGCTCCTGGTCCGGCACGAGCATCATGATGACGTCGGCCGCCTTGGCCGCCTCGGCCACCGGCCGCACCTCGAGACCGTCGGCCGCGGCCTGCTTCCAGGAGGCGCCGGTCGGCCGCAACCCCACGATCACGCGGGCGCCGCTATCGCGCAGGTTCTGCGCGTGTGCGTGCCCCTGACTGCCGTAGCCGATGATGGCGAAGACGCGGTCGCGCAGCCGCGCGCGGTCGGTGTCCGCCTCGTAGTACACGCGCACCGATGAGCTCATGATGCCTCCGGATGGAGCGATTGATGTGGCGGTCGCTTTGCGAACGCCGACCACGTTCTGGATTTGCAGGACGAGACTCTGAACCGTCGCGTCGTCCGCGTCAATCTCACACGTCATCCGCCAGATACCGGGCGGACCATTCGAATCCACCGTCAGAGCCCGGATGGGCAGATTCCGCCGGCGTAACGCACCGCATGCGCGACCGAGCGTGAGGAGGTCACTGGCCAGCAGCACGTTCAGCGTGCGGGGGAGGTTCATACGGGCGCCGTCTCGAGCGCCTCGGACAGCGACCCTCCCGGCACGATCATCGGGAAGACGTTGGCCTCTTGCTCGATGACAAGCTCGACCAGCAAAGGGCCAGGTGTTTCGTTGGCCTGGCGCAGCGCATCGGTCACCTCGCTCGCCTGTTTGACGCGCCAGCCAGGAATGCCGTACGCCTCGGCCAGCTTCAGGTAATCAGGACTCCAGATGGGCGTGTTGGAATAGCGTCCGCCGTGGAAGAACTGCTGCCACTGCCGCACCATGCCCAGATAGCCGTTGTTGAAGATGGCGAGCTTCACCTCGAGCCCTTCCTGCACCATCGTGGCGATCTCGGCCATGTTCATCTGGAATCCGCCGTCACCGGAAATGGCCCATACCGGCTCGCCGGGGCGGGCGAGGTGCACGCCCATGGCGGCGGGCACGGCGAAGCCCATTGCGCCCAGACCACCCGACGTGATGTGCGTGTTGGGCCGCTGGAACGGATAGCGCTGGGCCACCCACATCTGGTGTTGTCCCACGTCCGAGACGATGGTGCAATGCCCACCGGTCACCTCGGCGAGCGCGGAAAGAATCACGTCGGGCGATAACCCTCCGGCGAACGGCGCTTCTGCTCCATGGCGCATAAGCCCGGCGATTTCCTCCCGCCAGCGCAGGCAGTCACGCGGCGCCACCGCAGTCAGCAGGCGCGCGAGGATCTGTCGCGCGTCGCCCACCATGCCGACGGCGACGGGGACATTCCGCCCGATCGACACGGGATCGATATCGATATGCACGATCTTGGCGCGCGGCGCGAAGGTGGCCGTATTTCCGGTCACGCGATCGTCGAACCGCATGCCCACGCCGATGATCAAGTCGGCCGCCTGGATGGCTTTGTTGACGTGCACTTCGCCGTGCATGCCCGGCATGCCGAGGTGCAGCTCGTGCGCCTGGGGGAACGCGCTGATGCCGAGCAGCGTCGTGATGACCGGCATGCCGGTGCGCTCGGCGAGCTGGCGGACCTCCGCGTACGCGTTGCTGACGATCACGCCGTGTCCAATCATCAGGAGCGGGCGTTCCGCGCCGGCGATCAGCTGTGCGACGTCGCGCAGCGTCGCGTCGTCGGGGAGCTCGCGAGGCTCCGCGCGCGCCGCGCTGCGGCGCGATGGGTGCGGACGAGTGCGGTACTCCGCTTTTTGATTCTGGACGTCCTTGGGCACGTCCACGAGCACCGGACCGGGCCGGCCCTCCATCGCGATGGCCATGGCGTCCCGTACGTCGTCGGCCAGCTCTTCCACGTCGCGCACCAGCACGTTGTGCTTGGTCACCGGCATCGTCACCCCGACAACGTCGGTTTCCTGGAACGCGTCGCGTCCCAGCATCGGCCGCCCCACCTGGCCTGTAATCGCCAGAACTGGGGAGCCGTCCATGTGCGCGGTGGCGAGCCCCGTCACGAGGTTCGTCGCGCCAGGGCCGGAGGTCGCGACGCAGACACCGACGCGATCACCGGCAGCACGCGCGTAGCCGTCCGCGGCGTGCGCCGCTGCCTGCTCGTGGCGCACGAGGATATGACGCAACCCTGCTTGACCGTGCAGGGCATCGTAGAAGGGCATGATGGCGCCGCCGGGATAGCCGAACATCACCTCGACTCCGGCATCGACCAGCGTGCGTCGCAGGATCTGCGCCCCCGTCAGGAGCTCGGCCATAGGCTACACTCCCCAGTAGTAGCTGCTGCTCAATGCCACCGTCTCGAGACCGTCTGCGTGATCGGCCTTGTTCAGCGCATGCACCAGCGCGCGCGCGCCTGCTTCCACGATATCAGTGGACGCGCCATGCCCGCTCAGCGACTTGCCGTCGATGCGCACCTGCAGCAGCACACGTCCGAGGCTGTCGCGCCCCGGCGTGACCGAATGCACCGACAGATCAATCACTTCAATGGTCCGGCCGGCGGCTTCGCCGATTGCGGCGAACGCCGCAGCGATCGGACCGTTGCCGCTCGCCGACGCAGTGCGCTCGCGGAATCCGGGACCGGCCATCCGCACCTCGGCGGTCGCGGTCTCGGTGCCGCAGCTGACGCGCAGAGAGGTGAGGTTGTAGACCTCGGGCGCGCGATGAAATCCCTCGTGCAGCAGCGTGAGCAGATCCTCGTCGAGAATCTGGCGCTTCTTGTCGGCGAGGGTGGTGAACGCCTGGTATAGCTGCTCGAGCGCGTTGGCGTCGGGCTCGTAGCCGAGCTCGCGGTAGCGCCGCTCGAGCGCGTGGCGGCCGGAATGCTTACCGAGCACGATGCTCGACCCGCCCGCGCCGACGGTTTCGGGCGAGATGATCTCGTAGGTCAGACCGTTCTGGAGCATACCGTGTTGATGAATGCCGGCTTCATGCGCGAAAGCGTTGCGGCCGACGATCGCCTTGTTCGGCTGCGGGAAGACACCGATCTCGTGTGACAACATCTTGCTGGTGCGTACGATCTCGCGCGTGTTCACACGGCAGTGGAACGCCACCACCTGCGGCCGTACGTAGGCGGCCATGACGATCTCCTCGAGCGCGGCATTGCCGGCCCGCTCACCGATGCCGTTCACCGTGCATTCCACCTGCCGCACCCCGGCTTCGATCGCGGCGAGGGTATTCGCGACGGCGAGACCGAGGTCGTCATGACAGTGGGCACTCAGCACCACCTGTTCCGTCTCGGGCACGCGCTCCCGCACGGCGCGGAACAGCGCCGCGTATTCCGCCGGCGTCGTGTAACCGACCGTATCCGGCAGGTTGATCGTCGTTGCCCCCTCGGCGATCGCGACGGCGACGATGCGGCACAGGAAATCGAAGTCGCTGCGCGTCGCGTCCTCCGCCGAGAATTCGACGTCGCTCACGAAACTGCGGGCACGGCGCACGGCGGCGCGCGCCCGCTCGATGCACGTCGCGCGATCGATCCGGAGCTTCTGCTCGATGTGCAGATCGGACGTGGCGATGAACACGTGGATGCGCTTGCGCTCCGCCAGTTGCAGCGCTTCGGCGGCCGCGTCGATATCGCGATCGTGGCAGCGCGCCAGCGCGGCGATGATCGGACGCCGAACCGCGTCGGCGACCTGCTGCACACCGAGCAGATCTCCCTGCGAGGCGGCGGGGAAGCCGGCTTCGATGACGTCCACCCCGAGCACGTCGAGCTGGCGGGCCAGTCGCAGCTTGGCTTCCGGAGACATCGCATTACCGGGCGCCTGTTCGCCGTCGCGCAACGTGGTATCGAAGATGATGACATCGTGAGCCATGGCTTGCTCCTCCGCGTGCTACGGTAAAAAAAAGACCGCGAACCTGATCGGGTTCGCGGCGCCGGTGCTACTCCGTGCTTTCGAAACTGCTACATCGTTCTCTCCGCGCGCGCCTCGAACCCGCCCCTGAGCAGCGTAAGGCTCAGGAGCAGACCAAGGATCAGAAACAGCGCGAGCGAGGACATGTGAACCCTGTAATCTCCCGGCGGGCAGGCGCCTGTCAAGGCCGCCGGATGGGGAAGCTTAGAAGGCAATGGCGAGCCCGATCCGCCCGAGCGACTGCTGGATGGGTGCCGGGAGCGTCCCGCTTCCATTGTCTGTCTCGCGTGCGACGCTCTGGAAGTCGTAGTCGCCCGTCACGCGCAGGCGGCCGTGGAGCGCGTCCACGGTGAGCCCCAGCCCCAGCCGAACGGCCCGCATCGCCGACACCGACCCGCCCCCTGAGAACTTGGGTCCAAGCAGGAGACCACCGTCGAGTGCCATCCGGACACCGGGGCCGAGGAGATGCGACATTTGCGCACCCAGGGACAGCGCGCCCATCGACTGCGCCTCGAACTCCGGGTCCGCCTTCCGATTCATGAACCCGAGCTCGGCACTGAACGGACCGGAGATGAGGTAGCGCAGCTGAACGTCCACTTCGGTCGCGTCGAATTCGCTCGCCGCCGTTCCGCCATGCGGTTTGAACTTGACCTTGGAGAGCCAGACGTCGGCCGAGAATTTGTTCCAGGTCATGCTCCCTTTCGCCCCCAAACCGCTGCCACGGTAAGTGAGATCTGCAGTGGTCTCGCGATAGTCGCCGAACACGACCTGCGGGCCGACGCTGAACTGCTGGGCGGTCAGGGGGTTGAGCGGTTGGGCGGTCAGCAGAACGATCAGCCCACTAACCGCCGAACCGCTTAAGCGCCCCGCTCGCCCACTCATCGCCCACCCCCAGATCGGGGCAGAGGTGCGACGCTCAGCGCGACTTGTTGGCGGCGCCTCGTGTTCTCCTGCGCAATTTCGACGTTCCGGCGAGCGATTTGGTCGCGCAGCAGCTGATTGTACAGAATGTTGCCCCGCGCGGGCTGTGGCGCCGGTTTCTTGAGCGTCATGACGAAGCCGGCGACGACCGTTCCCACGCCAATGACGGTCCCCTCACGCAACGACGGCGAGCCGAGGTCCCCACTCGAGAGCGCCGATGTACCCGCCAGTGCCACGCCGGTGTACACGAGCGCGAGCCCCATCGGCCGCCAGCTCTTGGGTGGGACTTCGGTCTCCGGCAAGTAGTCGTACCCGGGGAGACTGGTGAGATGCGGTAGCGTATCCACCAGGCCATGCGCGACGCGAATTGGCTGCGAGGCCGAGAAACTGTTCTGCCCCACCGTCGCCTCGATCACGAGGTTGTAGTTGCCGGGCGGGACGGGATCGCCGCTCGGTAGCCGAGCCGGCCAGCGAATGTTGACTTGACCGTTCGCGACCGTCGAATCGATCCGCATGCTGCCCAGCGCGCCGCCTGTCACGCGGGCGACTACGCGCGACGGCTGCGTCACGGTGTAGCGGATCGGGACATTCCCCTGCCCGCCGATGAACTGGACACTATCCACCCGCAGCTGGCGGATCACGAGGATCTGCGTGAGCGCGACCTGAAATGCGCTGAGCGCCTTCGGAGAGGTGCTGTTGGGGTCGAGCTCGCGTTCCGGCTCGATCAGGACGACCTGCTTGAAGGCCTCCACGGCTTTGAGAATCGAATCCATGCCGCTGTAACTGAATCCCAGCAGCTCATAGGCGCGCGCCCGCTCATAGCCGGTCAGCCGCTCGCGCAGCGACGCCTGAGCGGCGCTGAGCGCCTGGCGGTAATCGAGATTGTCGAATGCCTGCTGCGCCCGCCGCAGCGTGGCGTTCTGGATGGTTTGAGCTGAAACGACAATTGGGAGCAGGAGCGGTACAGCGACGAGCAGCCAGGTCGAACGTCGCATCACTCGGGGCCCCCCCCTTCCGGATCGAGCACATAGGTTTTTCGCACGGTGTTGTTCGCGGGGACGTTGATCGTTTCGGTTTTCGTCTTGTAGCCGGCACGCTCGATACGGATCGTGTGGCGCCCGGCGGACACCGGCGCTTCGATGACGGGAACAGAGCCCAGATCGCGACCATCGATGAACAGCGTGCCCGGCGGGTTGGAGTTCACCGAGACGTAGCCTTGCTGCGTCGCAGCGGCAGGCGGCGCCGGCGGAGGACGCCTCGGTTGCGACGCCGACGGGGGGGGCTTCGCGACGACGCGAACGGTTTCCGCCGGCCCGGCAGCAGATGGCGGTGCGACCGTTGGTCCCGCCTGCGGAGGCGACGCGGAGGGCTTTCTCGCCAGCGCGAGGTAGCCGCCGACACCGACCGCGACGAGCACCAACGCGCCTACAAGCATGCCCACGCTCGAGCGCTTTTTCCCGGCGGCCGGGATCTTGATGTCGGACCTTGGGATCGGTGTGGTCGGCGCGTCCGTCACTTCGGTGGGTGCATCGGCGGCAGCCGCCCGGGTGCGGGAAGGCGGTGGTGGAGGACGACGCGGGCTCTTCTGCGCACCCGCTTTGGGCGCCATCACCGGCTGCTCGGGCCAAACCGCGGTCGCGAATTCCTCCATCGTGGGGAACCGCTGCTCCGGCTCCTTCGCGAGGGCTCGCGCGACGGCAGACGTCAGAAACTCCGGCGTGCTCGCGCGCTTGCCGCTGACGCGCGGCACTTCCTCGAAGATGTGCTTATAGAGGATTGTGTGCACGGAATCACCGGTGTAGGGCAGCTCGCCGGTGATCATCCGATACGCGACGACGCCGAGCGAGTACTGGTCGGCGCGGCCGTCGACCGTACCACCCTTCGCCTGCTCGGGCGCCATGTAGTGCGGCGTGCCGATGATCATGCCGGTGCCCGTGAAGCCGCTCGCGGCCTGCAACGCCTTCGAAATGCCGAAGTCCGTCAGCATCACGCGGCCGTCGTGGTCGAACATGATGTTGGCCGGTTTGACGTCCCGGTGGACGACGCCACGCTGATGCGCGTGGCCCAGGGCGCACGCGGCTTCCCACAGGACACGCTGGATGTAATCGATGGCGAGCGGCTGTTTCTGATCGAGCACATCCTCGAGCGACGTGCCCTCGATGTACTTCATCACGAAGTAGTTGAGGCCGCCTTCACTTTCGACGCGATAGATCGGGATGATGTTCGTGTGGTCGAGCTTGGCGGCCGTCTTCGCCTCCTGCTGGAAGCGTTTGACGATCTGCTCGTCCATCGAGATGTCGGGTGGCAGGACCTTGATGGCGACTTCGCGCTCGAGCGTCAGGTCGTGGGCGAGGAAGACGGCACCCATGCCGCCACTCCCCAGCATTCGCTCGACCCTGTACTTCCCCTCGACCAGCCGCTGTAGCCGGGCCTGCAATCCTTCAATCCCGCTGGTGGCGCCCATGGTGCCGCCACCGGTCACGTCCGCGCCACAGGCTAGGCAGAACTTGCTGCCGTTGGGAAGCGGCGTGTGGCACTTCAAGCACTCCATCATGGACCCCGCCGCTCCCGTCATGGGCGACGCGAGCCGAACAGCGAGGGCGACGGTGACAGCTGCGGCCGCCGCTTGCTGCGCGACGGCGCGGCGGCAGGGGGTCCCGGGAGAATCAGATTGCAGGTGGCGGCCGTCAGCAGCCTGATCATTCGAACGCACATCGTGTAGCGGGTTGCCACACCGGCGTAGTCGACGACTGCGAGATAATAGGACCCCGCCGCAAGGTCGACCATCAGGTTTTCCGCCGACCCGTTGTCAACCGACGATCCGACCTCGGTGAGTGAACCGGTCAAGGCTGGAACAGTCATCACGAAGATGTCGATGTCGGAGGAATCCGGCCCCGCCGACGGAAAAGGGCGTCCCTGCAAGCTAATCAGTACCGAGTCCCCGATGCCATGCGACGGGACCTCGAGGCGATACCAGTCGATCTCGAACGGATTGTCGATGTTCATCGTATCGCTGAAACCCAGGGGGGGGAGGACGGACGTGGATACATGAATGCGTCCTGGCGGATTCGGCTGGCCGGGAATGCTGTCAACAAAGTGACAGAAGTCATTCTCTTCGTACTTATCGGGCTGAATTCGGGGATCGGCCGTGAAGTACCCCCGCGCCACCGTCAGACCGTAGCGCTGTGGACGCGAGAAGAAGGTCACGACGTGCAGCGCATGACTGGGCAGCGTCTTTAGCGCCACCGTGGTCGATTCACGCGCGACTTGCGGCGGATCGAACTCGAAGCCCTGGCAATGATAGAAGTCTGAGCCGATGTAATCGCCGCCGGGACGGCCGTAGAACTTCTCCACGGGGTCGCCGGGTCCGCCCGCGTTGTAAGCCAGCGAGTCGATCAGGAACGTCCTGGTCGCCGCCGTATCCCCGAACGACGGATACACGATAAAGAACGTGAGGGGCTTGGTCGTATCGCTGGTGCTGAACCGGAACCAGTCCATGCCGACCGCCGCGCGATCCACCGGCTCGAAAGCGAGGGCCGGATTGGTGAACAGGATGGGCGCGAGTACCGTCCCGGGCCATGGCCCGCCCAGATCCAGATCGATGAGGGACGGAACTGTGTCGTTGGGCTCGAAGACATCGTCCTTCAGGACGTTGGTGGTGGCCGTGTCAAAGCCGAACACGCCGGCACCGAGATAAAACAGCGAGTCCGTGCGGGCGGGTGGCGGCACCCAGTAGGAAATCTGGCCGAGGCCCGTAGTGGAGTTGCGCAGGCGTGAGAAGGGGTACTCGATCAGATTCACACCCGCCAGGCTCGCGATGAATATGGAATCCACGCCCACGCCATAGACCGTGACGACCTCGCCGAAGTGGGCGGTCGCCGGACGAACGCTGTCGATCTCCAGGGGACTGGAGACCCGCAGAATGAGGTCGGCTTCCTGGGCGTTCTCGAACGCCACGATTCGAGCCACGATGTCGACCGTGCCGCTGTTCACGCCCGTCACCGTGGCGTAGCCGCCGCCGTCATTCTGGACCCGGGCGATGGAGCTGCTCGTGGTCGCGAAGGCGAACTCGGCGTTGCTGATCGCCTGGGTGTCCGTCCCGACGACCTGCCAGGCCTGCGCGTAGACCGACACGTCCTGGCCGCGCAGCACGACCTGAGACGGCGCGCTCAGCGTGACGAAGACTTTGTCGCTCTTGTCGGTTGGTAAAGCGCAGGCGGCGCCGAGGAGCGCCGCTGCCAGGGCTCGATTACGACCGCGCATCAAGTCCGATTCCGTGGCTTGAGGACCGAACATACAATACGCGGGACTGCCGTGCCATACTGTGACTTAGAGCGTACCGCGCCGCTTCAGCTCCAGGTATTTCGCGACCACCGCCTGCGCCGCGCGCTGTGGTGTGACATCGATCACCAGGACGCCTGCCCGACGCATGTGCCCCAACGCTTCTTCGCGCGCGTGCAGCAGCTCCTCTGCCGCCGCTTTGCGAAAGGCATCTCGTGTCGTGTCGGGGCGTAGCGCCGCGGCAGCGTCGAGCTCCGGATTGCGCAACGTCACCGCGAGCGGGAGATGGCGCGGGCGAAGGGTCGCCACGTTAGCCACGAGCGCGTCGGAGGCGAAGCGATCGATCACGTCGGTGAACAGCACCGTCAACGCGCGCTTGCGATTGCGGACCGCGAGATACCGGAACGCGCCGGGATAATCGGGCTCGACCAGCTTCGGTTGCACGACGGCGAGCACATCCAGCACCCGGCGTATGCCGGTGCGACCCCGCTCGGGCGCGACGAAGTGCTGCACGCCGTCGGCGAACGTCATGATGCCGACGTTGTCGTCGTACTGCGCGGCGGCGTAGGCCAGCTCGAGCGCAGCCTGCACGGCATAATCGAGCCGCGCGACGCCGGCCGCGACCTCGGCGGTCATCAACCGGCCCGTATCGAGCACCAGCAATACCTGCTGGCGTCGCTCGGCTTCGTATTGTCGCGTGATGACCTTGCGGCGCCGGGCGGTCGCTTTCCAATCGATGTGCCGCAAATCGTCGCCGGGCACCCACTCGCGCAGCGATTCGAACGAGCGGCCTTCACCCAATTGGCGAACGGGCTTCGTGCCAACGTCGCGCCGCCGCAACGCCTCGGCGACCGACGCGCGCAGCCGCACCGCTGCGAGCGACGGATAAACCACCACTTCCCACGGCAGCTCGAGACGCAGGCGGCGGCGGCCCAATCCCAGCGGCCCTGTGCTGTCGACAAAGACTCCCCCCACGCCCTCCCGGCCACGCCGTACGGGCACGACGGCAACGGTGTCGACGACAGTCGATTGGCCCGGGACTCGAACCGAGCGTGCCGGCTGCGGACCGCCGAGAATGTCAGGCCGGATTTCACGCACAGTGAGCCGCGCCTGCCGCGTCGCCGTGTTGTTCCAGCGATAGGTCACTTGGCCGACGTGACCGACTGATAACGCCGGCAGAGGATCCCGACTCAGTGAAATCGGCGCTCCAACGACGGCGACGCGACCAGCGAGCGTCGCATCGAGCCAGATCAACGCGACCAACACGGCGTCGGCAATGAGCATGGCGTCGAGCGCCCACGGCACCCAGTAGCCGAGAACGCCGACCACGGCGAATGCAGCAGCGATGGCGAGCGCTCGCGGCGTCCACAACAAGCCACCGGTCGGGCGGCGCGGCGTGCCGACCAGCACCCACAGCAGGACAAATCCGCCGAGGACGAGACCCGAAACGATGAACGGGATCATCGTCAGGCCGTCGGAGCTTCGATCCTGTCGAGAATGGCCTTGAGCGCCTGATCGGCGGTGACGCCCTCGAGCTCCAGCTCGGGAGCGACGCTGACCCGATGCCGCAGAATGGCGGGGGCGAGCCGCTTGACGTCGTCGGGAATGACGTAGTCGCGCTCCTCGAGCAGGGCGGCGGCGCGCGCCGCTTTGAAGAGCGCGACGCCGGCGCGCGGGCTCGCGCCCAGCGTTAGGGACGCGGCCTCACGCGTGGCGCGGACGATCGCCGTGATGTATCCGGTGATTCTCGGCTCGACCCGAACCGCGTCCACCGCGGCGCGCAATTGCTCGAGCCCTTTCGCGTCGATCACGGGCGTCACACCATAGGTCTCGGTGCGATCGGCCTCAAAACCCTCGACGTAGCGGGTCAGGATGCTCTGCTCCACCGTAGCCGTAGGGTAGCCGATCTGGACCTTCGCCATGAAGCGGTCGAGCTCCGCCTCGGGCAACGGATAGGTCCCCTCGAATTCGATGGGATTCTGTGTGGCGAACACGGTGAACGTCGCAGACAGGGGATGGCTCGTACCGTCCACAGTTACCGTGCGCTCCTGCATCGCCTCGAGCAGGGCGGCCTGCGTTTTGGCCGGCGCCCGGTTGATTTCGTCCGCGAGCACGAGATCGGCGAAGATGGGTCCCGCGCGGAAGGTGAACTCCTGCGTCCCTCCGCCCGTGAGCATCGTGATTCCGGTGATGTCGGCGGGCATCAGATCGGGCGTGAACTGGATGCGGACGAAACGCACGCGCATGGCCAGCGCCAGCGTGCGCACGAGCAATGTCTTGGCGGTGCCCGGCACACCCTCGAGCAGGATGTGGCCACGCGCGAGCAGGCAGACGAGCACCTCGCGGATGGCCGCCTCCTGCCCGAGCACGACTCGGCGCAGAGCGTCTAGTATGGCTCGCGCGTCGAGCGCGGGCGCAGTTGCTCCCACACATCCTCCACGGCTTGGGCGACAGCCAGCACACGGGCACCATCGTTGCCATTGCGTTCTTTGACGAGGTGCCGCAGCCGCCGGACGGCTGCTCGGCCTTCGGGCCCGCGCATGGCGAGCTCCAGCGCTTCGAGCCACGCGTCCGGGCGTTCGGCACGGCTCACGCTCAGACGACGCTGCAGACCCGCGATGAGGCGCTGCACCGCGGTCTCGTCGTCCTGGGCGCTCTCGAGTCCGGCGCCCAGCGCGTCGAGGTGCTCGAGCGGCGAGCGACGCCGGCGCTCCACGACGTCGCGCGCGGGACCGAATCGTACGGCCATCACCGCGAGCCAAACGAGCGCGATCGCCAGAATCTGCAGGACCGCCCATCCCACCGGTGAATGACGCAGCCAATCCCACGTCAACGAGGTGACCGACTGCTCGTCGCGGCGGAATCCCTGGTGGTACTCGTCGAAGACGATGCGGCCGCGCTCGCCTCGCGGTGACGTCAACAGCGGCAGCAGGACGAGCGGAACATCACTGTCCCGCCACACCCGATTCGTGAACCACCCGGCGTCGGACGCGAGCGTGACGCTGCCCCCGCCCGGATACCAGAGCCGGAGCAGAACCGGCAGCCCGTTCGCGGCGTACAGGAGCGGCTCGCGTCGCTCCGGCACCAGCTGCGCGCACGAATTCGCGGAATCCGGTTGGTGCTTGACCAGTCCCTCGAGCCCGCGCCGCTCGGTCTTGGTCGAATCCGTTGGCCGTGGCTCGAGCACGCGAGCCACAGGAGGCAGTGGGCGCAGATCCGACGATGTGCTCACGTTCACGCTGTCGTCCGTCCAGCGATCCGGCTTGAGCCGCCACCCGGCGCAGTGCAGCACACCGCCGCCGTTGCCCGCGCTCAGGACCGCGCCTCCGGCTTTCACGTAGCGTACGATCTGCTCCAGCTCGGTGGACTGCATCGGTATCCATGGATTGAGAACGACTAGGAGCGCCGGCCGCCGCGATGTATCGGCACTGAACGTCGAGAGTGGCGCCCTGCGCCGCTGCACGGGACGGCCGAGCTTCACGAGCACCTCATAGACGGCTCGGCTTCCACTCGGACCCGTGAGAAATGTTGACGCGCGGTAGTCCTCGGCGGGCGGCTTGGGCGTACGGTGCGCTGCCCAGACCGCCACGCCGATCGCGACCGCCAGCAACACGGCCAGTTTGATCTCAAGCCGGGACGACATGCCTCGTCAATTGCTGTGCCGCGTCGCCGAACGCCCGGTACTCCGCCTCCACGCACGGCACGGCACCGAACAGGTGGCGATACAGCTCGGCAACGAGTGAGCTAAATGACGCGCGACCCATGTCGTCGAGCCGGGCTTCCCACAGATACTCGGCGGGGGTCTTCGACGCATGGAACTTGAGCGCACCCACGCGGTCCAGCTCGAGCACAACTGCGAGAAAGCGATGGCCCAGCGCTTCGACGTAGCGTCCGGCGCGCGCCAGCTCTTCCGCTCGGGCGAGATGCCGCGCTGCATCGTGCATGATGCCGCCTGCGCCGCCGTCCGCTCGGGCCGTGCGCGCCGCCGGTCGTGTGACGCGCCAGACTACGTACCCGATGTGCGCAAGCATGAGCAGCAGCACGACGGTGAGAACGACGAGCAGCGCGTTATACCCAATCGGATGCGCGTGCGAGAAACTCTCGATCCAGTCGAGGAAGCGAAACCACAACTGCTTGATCCAGCGCAGCGGCTCGCGCCGCTGGACCCACTGGTAGTCCCGCTGCGCGAACACAGTTCCCAGGATGCGCCGCACGGAATCGGCGGGAACCTGGGTCACGGTCTGCAGGACGAGGCACGGCAGTGCGATCAGCGCACAGCCCCCAACTGGCCGCTGAGCACTTCCAGGTCAAACGCTTCCCGACGCACGCGCAGGTCGTAATAGATCAGCGTCAACGCACACGAGAAGATCGGCGTCAGCAGAATCGGAAGGGCGGCGGAAATGACTTCCACCGCTTGACCGAGTAGATGCAGGTCGTGCGCCAGGGCCGCGCCCAGCGCGCCGATCGCGAGGCCGGGAAGGAAGACGACGACGGTCGCGACGAGGAAGAGGAGAAAAATCTTCATCTTGAAACCGCGCGTCAGGTCCCACGACCGGCCAAACGCATCGAATGAGGAATTCAGCTCCTCGAGCACCACGACCGGCGTGGTGACCGCGTAGCCGCAGGCGAGGTACACGATGAACCAGCACGCCGCCGCCATTGCGACAAGCACCCCGAACAGGCCGGCACCTCCGCCCCCCACGGCCATGCGGGGAAGGGCCACCGCCGCGACAACGCCGACAACCACGGCGATCAAGCCGATCAAGAGTCCCTTTCCCAACCCGACGAGAAAGAGCGGCATGATCTTGGAGCCTCCCAGGGCCAGGGCGTCCGACAGCTCCGGACGGCGGCCGAGGTAGGAATCGGAGATGACCCGAATGGCACTGGCAGTGAGAAACAGGCTGGCAAAGTATCTGATGACGTTGCCCACGAAGGCGAGCACAAGGTGCTGTTCGGTGCCTCCCGCGAGCTCGATATAGATGGTAAGCGCGACGGGAAACCAGAGCGCAATGACGCCGATTTTCATGAACAGCAGAAAATGGCGGCGGAAAATCGTGAGCGCCCCGTCCAGGATTTCGCCGATGCCCATCGGCTTCAGGTCGGCCATGTCGCGTCTACCTCGGTGTCCGGGATGGCGGTAAGATGAGTGCGTGACGCCTTCCGCGCGAGACCTCGATCTCGACCTGCGCCAGATTCACGGCGTCGAGACACCCGAGCATGTGGACCTGCGCTTCGAGCTTGCCGGAGTCGGCTCCCGGGTCGCCGCGGCGCTGCTCGACATGTTCATCCTGTTCCTGTCGTTCATCGGGCTTGTGACCTGGCTCGACATCGGCCCCGGCCTGGCGCGCGGGTGGTTCGCTGCGGTCCTGATCATCCTGATCTTCCTGCTGCTCTGGGGCTACTTCACCCTGTTCGAGGCGCTGAACGGCGGCCGCACGCCCGGCAAGCAGGCGCTCGGTATCCGCGTCGTGATGGACACCGGCCGCCCGGTCACTGGCGGCGCCGCGGTGGTGCGCAACCTGGTGCGGCTGCTCGACTGCTATTTCCCCATCCTGCCGTTCCTTCCCGCGCTGGTGATGATGTTCGCCAACGCCAGCAACAAGCGGCTCGGCGACATGGCGGCGGGAACGATCGTGGTGCGGGACCGCCCGACGACCTGGGGCATCGGCGCGAAGACCGCAGCAGGGCCCGAGCTCATCGAGGCCGGTCCCCCCGAGCTCAGCGAGGAGGAATTCCGCCTGCTCGACCGCTTTCTGGGCCGGATGAACGATCTGGCGCCCGATGTGCAATTCCGGATCGGTCGGGACCTCGCGCGCCGCTTCGAGCCGCGGATCCCGCGGCGCATGGACGATGTCAACGCCTATCTCGTAGAAGTCTTCACGGCGGAACAGACGAAACGCCGCAGTCACTTCGCCACCCGCGCCCAGGCCGGCGTGGCGGGCCGCACGACCATGACGGCCGAGCGGTTTCTGGCTCGCAAGCGCGACGCGTGGGACGCATTTCATAAGCTGGCGCTGCGGATGGAGCGCACGGGCGTCGGGGCACTCGCGACCGGTGAGATCCCGCTGTTCGCGGCGCAATACCGGGAAGTCGCGGCGGACCTCGCGCGAGCCCGCACCTATCAGCTGGACCAGCGGGTCATCGAGTATTTGGAGCGTGTCGTGAGCGCCGGTCACAACGCGCTGTATCGAACCCGGGGGGGGACGCGCGACCGCACGCGGTTCCTGCATTACTTACTGCGCGATTTTCCGGCTGCCGTCGTACAGTCCCGTGTCTATGTGCTCGTGGCGTTCCTGCTATTCATGGTGCCCGGCGCCGTCGCCTATCTGATGATCCGGGAACGGCCCACCATGGCCGAAGAGGTCATGCCCCAAGGCATGATCAACCGCGCTGAACAGGCGGCCGCGCGGGAAGCACAGGGACGCACCTACGCCCAGACATCCGCGGATGAGCGACCCTTGGTGGCCGCCCTGATCATCACCAACAACATCCAGGTGTCGTTCGGGGTGTTCGTCGGCGGCCTGACAGGCGGTCTCCTGACTGCCTGGCTGCTGGTCGCCAACGGCATGATGCTCGGCTTCGGGTTGGGCCTGTTCAAGAACTATGGCGTGCTGAGCTACCTCACTACCTTCGTCGCGGGGCACGGCGTCCTGGAGCTGACGGCGATATTCATTTCGGCCGGCGCCGGGTTCCGTATGGCCAAGGCGATCATCGCGCCGGGCGATCGCTCACGCAAAGACGCGCTGGTCGTCGAGGGCCGCATTGCGGTCCGGATGATCGGCGCGGTCATCACCCTGCTCGCAATCGCGGGGACGATCGAAGGTCTGTTATCGACCTCCGACGCCCCCGCGACTTGGAAGATCGGCGTCAGCCTCGCGACGCTGGTGTTTCTGGTCCTCTATCTCCTGAGCGGCTGGACGTATCTGCGGGAGAAAACTCCCTAGTTGTTCGGCGCCCCCTGCAGGATCCAGTTCCGAATCGTGTTGATCGTCGCATCCGGGAGGCACCCCGCTCCGCTACAGCCGAACGGCATGCGCACGCCACTGCCGCCAACAGAGCTTTGCGTGCCCTGAATCTTGTGGACCAGATAGGACGAATCGGGGAGGAACGGGCGAACGCGTTTTAAGGCCGCGGCTTCGCCGGCCGCCACGTTGACGATCATTCCGTAGGAGACGCCGGCGGCGAGGCTCATCCCCACCGGCGCGCCGGCTCCCGAGTGGCAGCCGACGCAGTTGGCGGTGAACACCGATTGCACACCCGTCGCGAAGCTGACGCCGGTTGCGGCGACTGACACGATCCGCTCACCAAAAACCGCACCAATCGTCGCGCGCACGGTCTCGGAGCCGGTCGTTGCATTCGTCGTCACCGAGACCGTCTCGGATGTGCTCGAGGAGAGGCTCGCATGCGTGCCGGGCGTGATGGACCAGGTGACATCGGTACGCGTACGTGGATCGATGTGGTTCGTCGAGTCGCGTACCACGGCCATGAATGGCGCACTCTGGCTGATCTTCATCTGTACGTCGGGCGTCCCGAAGTTGACCGGTAGCAGCGAGACCGATGCTGCTACCTGATCGACCGTGACGGAGCTGACCCCCACGACACTCGTCGCGGCAGTCGCGTTGATGGTCGTGCTGCCATTCGCTGCAGCTGTGATGGTCGTCGTCTTGGCGGTCGCCGGGCTCAATGTCACGACACTCGGGGTTCCGGCGCTCCAGTTGCAGGGATGGTTCGGAATTGTGTCGCTCGCGGAATCGCGCACGATGCACGAAGCCTGCGCGCTGTGACCGATGGCCGTCAGGGTTCCGAACGTCGCCGGACTGACATCGGCAAACCGCGGTACCTGGCGCACCACGATCGATCGAGAGGAATCGGTCAGCCCGCCGGTGGCGGCGCGCACCTTCACGGTTACTCCCGTCGCGCTCGTGCGCGCATTCGCGGTCGCCAACCCGCCCGCGTCGATGCCGAGAACGGGATCATTGGTCGACCAGGTAATCGTGAACCCCGGGATGGCGGCGCCCCCGGAGTCTCTCGGCTCGGCGGCGAACGTCTGGGTGTCGCCGACGAAATTCAACGGCGCCGGAGTTGCCGGTGTCACCGCAATCGTCGCCACCACCTGCCGCACAACAAGCGGAACAGTGTCGGGGATGCCGCGCGCCACCACCACGATGGTATCGGTGCCCGTATTGCTGTTGCCGGTCACGAGACCGGTCGTGGCCCCAATCGTCGCAATGGTCCCCGGGTTCTCCAGCGACCAAGCGAAATCCTTCGGATTCGGCACGATCGTGTTGCCCGCATCACGCACGATGAGGCCGAGCTGGAGCGAGCCATTGCGCCGGTTGATGCGAGCGGTATCGAGTGGCATCGGGGTCGCACCGGTCGTGGCGATTTGCACGGACGAGTATGTCAGGTTCACCGACACATCCACCGAATCTCCAAATGCACCCGACGTTGCGACCACGCGAGTCTGCCCTTCGTCGACCGCCCTGATGAGCCTGGACCCATTGACCGCGATGGCGTTGACCGTCGCGACGGCGGGGTTGCGCGAGGCCCAGACGACCATGGAATCATCAAGCGGATGCCCGCGCGCATCGAGCACGACCACGGAGATCGTGTCGGAGCCGTTGATGCGGTCGAAGTTGAAGACAATCGGGGTGAGACCCAACGTCGTCGCTACCTGATGCACCGTCGCCGTGACCGAGTCGGACACGCCGTCGCCGGTCACCACGATACGGGCCACGCCGTTACCAAGCGCGAGCAGATCAGCCTGCTGCGAGCTCCCTATACGCCCTTGTGCCGACACGATCGACGGCGCGCGGGACACCCAGGCGAACGTCACGCCTGGCACCGCCGCGTTGAGCGCGTCGCGGGCCTCAGCGGTCAGCGTGAGGCCATCGCCCAGCGAGGAAAATGTCCGGTTACCCGGCGGCGTGATCGCGATTGAGCCGATGCGCGTGCGGATACTACGCGTGCTCGAGACCGATGTGGCTGTTCCGTTGAGCACCGCGAGTGCCGAAACGCCGGCTGTGCCGAGTCGCACGCCGCTGACGAGGCCGGATGCCGAGACTGTCGCTTTTGTGGTATCACTGGAGGACCACTGGAAGGTGACGCCTGATGTGACTGGTGTTGAGCCTGACATGGCGCTCGCCGTGAGCTGGCGTGTCCCGGCAAGGACCACGGTCGAATCGCCACTGATCACGACGGCCGTGATCGTCGGGGGACCATTGCCTCCATCACCGCCACCACTACAAGCACTCACCACTAGACCAGCGCCAAGCAGCAAACAGAAGCGTCGCATGACGGCCTCCCTTGGTTGGGGTCGTATGCGTTGTACACATGACGAGCGCTGAAGTAGTCGGCTAGTGGACCAGCGGGCAGCAACCTCTTTACCGCCGTTTGATTGATAGTGCCAAGACGCGCACCCGGGCCCTCCGAGAGGTCTTAATAAGGAAAGCGGCGCGTGCAGCCCATTGCCGCACGTTGGGGGGCCACCACACGGTGGGCGGGGCGAACCGTGGGCGATGCCGGCGGCTCACTCGGCGCTTTGCAGCAGCTCGCGCATCTTGCGCACCAGGCTCTCGATCTGCTTCAAGCCGGCCAGCGTCTCTTCGTCGAGCTTTTCGGGCGTCAGGAGCAACAGCTGAGTTTCGGCGAGGATCGCCGAAAGCGGGTTGGACAAATCATGCCGCAGCCTGGACAGCGTGACCTTCGAATCAGCCATCAAAGCAGGGAGCGGTACAGGTCTCGCAGATGGTGATCTCGCAAATCCCGCACCGATTGCCACAAATCCTGCTCCGTGGTGGCGCAGAAGATCTCCGCACTCGAGCGCTCCGCTTCTGTCCCCTCGGCCCCGAACAGAACGCGGCCACGCCAGATACCATCGTCGGTACGACGCAGGGAGAGGCGGATGTCTATAGGTTGTCCGTCGAAGCGGATGGGAGGCAGGTCATGGACGACCGTGTCGGTCGCAGCAGCTGGCGTATATCGGGCAGGTTGTGCAGGCATGCCGATCCAGGGGCTGGTTTGAAACAACATTGTAAACCACTTGGAGTTATGCAATAGGCGGCCAGCACACCGTTTCCAGGAGACGCACCAGACGCAGCAGGCGCAGCAGTCGTGAACAGATCTCAGGGATAAGGGTTTGTACTTGTCGCGGCCAGCTGATAACCACTGCTGCGCCTGTTGCGTCGGTGCGCCTTCTTAGAGCGGTGTTCTTGCCGTCAGCGGGGGAAGGGCACGGGTGCAAACGTCAGCACAAACAACACCGCGCTCGCGATCAGCAGCCAGCGCCGCGATGGCGGCAACGGCCGGTAGGCATCGAGCACAGGAGGGTGCCGGAGCTGGCCGCGCGAAAGCATCAGCACGATGAACCCCCAGAACAGCCAGCCAATCCAGAACCAGCCTAGCAGCATGATGAGCAGCCAGATGGCGCGCGCGACCCGCTGATGGAGGCGCGGCGAAGCGGCGTAGACGATGTGGCCGCCATCGAGCTGCGCCATGGGCAGCAGGTTTAGCATCGTGACGAACATCCCGAACCACCCCGCCACAGCTATTGGGTGAAGCAGGATTGGCGTCGACGTACCAGCCAGGTGACGCACGAGCCAGGTCACCAGCGAGTCGCCGAGCGGCGCGACTTCCCCTCCCCACGCCATGACCATCCTGTACGGTACCGTCGTGACATACTCACTCGCGTTCGGCCACGGGTGACTGTGTGCGAGGCCATACCACAGAATCGGGAGGGCGACCAGGAAGCCGGCGATAGGACCCGCGGCGCCCACGTCGAGCAGCTGGCGCCGATCGTTCACGATGGTCCGCAGTCGAATGAAGGCGCCGAAGGTGCCGATGCCAAATGGCGCAGGTACTCCCGGAATAAAGAAGGGCGGCGACACACTGAGCTGATAGCGCCGTGCCGTGAGGTAGTGACCCATCTCGTGCGTGAAGAGAATCGCGAGCAGCGGGAGTGAGAATGACAACCCGCGCGGGAAGGCCCGGAGCAGGACGTCCAGAGTCCAGGCGCCGATGTTTCCCGGCAGCGCGGCGGCAAGCACTCCGCCGGACACGGTCATGGTGATGAGGACACCGATCAACAGGGCGCCATGGACACCCCATGCTTCGCGGGGTCTCGACGTCGGTCGCGTGAGCACGAGATGCCGGCCGTCCGGCTCGTCCGACCAGTAGTACGTACCTGGCCATTGTGCGAGCGCGGAGGAGAGCTCGGGCGACGGTGCTTCGTGCGCCCGATCTACAAGTGCGTCAATAACTTCGCGGTCATGGAGGGGTGTAGTCCGCCAGGCCTGCAAGTATGGGATCAGGCTCATCGACACACTTGACGGGCGCTGGCGGGTATCCTACTATGACTCGGTCGCACACCGCCAAATTCCCAAGTTTCCATTATCAACTAAGGACCACTCCCCCATCCCGGGGTTTTCCCCGCCGCACCAGCAAACGGAGTCGAAGCATACGTGGATATCGCCGAACTGAAGAGAAAATCCGTCGCGGAACTGCACGCGATGGCCGAGAGCCTGAACATCACCAACTACTCCGGGCTCCGCAAGCAGGACCTCATTTTCCGCATCGAGCAATCGCTGCTCGACTCCGACACGGTCTTACGTGGCGAGGGCGTGCTCGAAATCCTTCCGGAAGGCTACGGGTTCCTGCGCAGCGCCGACTGGAACTACCTCTACGGCCCCGACGACATCTACGTCTCTCCCAGCCAGATCAAGCGTTTTGACCTGCGCACCGGCGATACGATCACGGGACAGGTGCGGCCGCCGAAGGAGGGCGAGCGCTACCTCGCGTTATTGAAGGTCGAGGTCGTCAACGGCGAAGAGCCGGAGAAGGCGAAACACCGGGTCGCGTTCGACAACCTGCGGCCCCGCTACCCCGAGCAGCAGCTCAAGCTGGAGCGGAAGGACGGCGACCTGTCGATGCGAGTGATGGACATTCTCGCCCCCATCGGCAAAGGGCAGCGCGGTCTCATCGTTTCGCCGCCGAAGGCCGGCAAGACCATCCTGATGCAGAAACTCGCCAACTCCATCATCGAGAATCATCCCGAGGTCTACCTCATCGTACTGCTCATCGACGAGCGGCCCGAAGAGGTGACCGACATGGAAGAGAACGTGAAGGGACCGAACGTCGAAGTCGTATCCTCCACGTTCGACGAGCCCGCCGACCGCCACGTGCAGGTCGCGGATATGGTGATCGAGAAGGCGAAGCGCCTGGTCGAGCACGGCAAGGACGTCGTGATCCTGCTCGATTCGATCACGCGCCTGGGCCGGGCGCACAACGTGGTCGTGCCGCACTCGGGCAAGATTCTCTCGGGCGGTGTGGACGCCAACGCGCTGCAGAAGCCCAAGCGCTTCTTTGGCGCCGCGCGCAACATCGAAGGCGGCGGGTCGCTCACGATTCTGGCGACGGCGTTGATCGACACCGGCTCGCGCATGGATGAGGTCATCTTCGAGGAGTTCAAAGGCACCGGCAACTCCGAAGTGATTCTTGACCGCCGCATCGCCGAGCGGCGCACGTTCCCCGCGATCGACGTGCAGCGCTCCAGCACACGCAAGGAAGAGCTGCTGCTCACCAAAGAAGAGCTGAACAAGGTCTACCTGCTGCGCAACTTCTTGTCGGACATGCCGCCGGTCGAGGCGATTGAATTCCTGCTCGAGCGGCTGAAGCGCACGAAAACCAACACCGAGTTCTTCCAGACGATGTCGCAGGGGTGACGGCCGGTCGGCCCGACGGCCGGACGGCCGGACGCATCCTCGCTGTAGACTGGGGCACCCGCCGCATCGGTCTCGCCCTCTCCGACGAAACGCAAACCCTCGCTCAACCGCTTGCGACGCTCACCCGCCGCGCCGGGAAACGCTTCCCGATGCAGCGACTGCTGGACGTGGTCAACCATCACCGCGTTGTTGGTATCATCGTTGGGCTCCCGCTCGATGAAACGGGCGCCGAGGGTGATGCCGCTCACGCCGCCAAAGCCCTCGCTGATGATATCAAGCGACGCGTAGGGGACGTGGAGGTGAGCATGTGGGACGAGCGGATGACGACGGCACGGGTGCTGGCGGCGGTGCGGGAGATGGGTGGCACAACTCGCGGTCGCAAGGAAGACGTGGACGCGATGGCTGCCGCTTTGCTGCTGCAGCACTTCCTGGACGCGCGGAAGGGCACGGCGCTGTGAAATACCGGGCGTCGTGCGTCGTGCGTCGTGCGTGCGCGGTGGTGGTCATCGCCGTCTCCTGCGGCAAGCCAGAGCCGGCCAGGTATCAGTCGGTCTCGGAGAAGGCGATGGTGATCATTCCACGTGGTGCCACCTACTACCAAGCGCTCGATTCGCTCGAATCCAAGGGCGTGATCAGGAATCGCGACTGGTTCAGCCTCTACGCGCGCGTGCGTGGATTGCCCTCCAACCTGAAAAGCGGCGTCTACCTCTTTGATGCCGACGAGAGCTGGAGCAGCATCGTCACCGCCCTCAAGAAAGGGCGCGGGATGGAAGCGCGCTTCACCGTGCTCGAGGGTATGATGGGCTTCGAGGTCGCCGAGCGTGCCCGCTCGTGGCTGGGCGTGTCGCGCGACTCGTTCGCGGTCGCCATGCGCGACACGGCGCTCGAGCGCGAGCTCGGCATTGCACCCGGCCCGGCAGGGGTCGAGGGATACATGTATCCGACCACCTACGTCGTGCCGATGCGCATGCGCGCGCGCGAACTCGTCCGGCTCATGACGCACGAGTTTCTCGCGCGCTGGCAGCCCGAATGGGACGCGAGGTTGCTCGAGCTGCACATGACGCGGCACGAGATTGTCACGCTCGCTTCGATCATCGAAGCGGAGGTGCGCTACAGTCCCGACCGGCCGTACGTCTCAGCGGTTTACCACAACCGGCTCAAGCGGGGGATGGCTCTGCAGGCAGATCCGACCGTCGTCTACGCGCACGGGCGGCGACTGCGGCGTGTGTGGGAGCGGCAGCTGCAGATCAAATCGCCATACAACACCTATCTACATCCCGGGCTGCCGCCCGGCCCGATCAATCAGCCCAGCGATTCCAGCTTGATCGCGGCGCTCTATCCCGCCACGACCGGCTATCTCTACTTCGTGGCGCAGCCCGACGGCAAGCACGTGTTCTCGGCGTCGTACGCCGATCACCTCGCGGCGATCAAGCGCGCACGGCAGCGGCCACCACCCGAGCAGCGCTCTCCGGGTCCGCCGCGCTCAACACCGCGCCGATAACCGCGACGCCCACTGCGCCGGCGTTGATGATCTGCGGCGCGTTCGCGGCGGTGATGCCGCCGATCCCGATCACCGGTGTGCCGTCTGGTGCCAGGCGCGCGAGCGCAGCGAAGCCTTCCGGCCCGAGTGCCGGGCCTGCGTCTGGCTTCGTCGGCGTGGCAAAGCACGGTCCAATGCTCCAGTAGTCCGCGGGTGCCAGGGCGGCGAGCGCCGCCTCGTCCGCTGACCCGACAGAGATCCCGAGGACGAAGTCCGCCGGAACGTGCGGGCGGAGCGAGGCAAGCGGCACGTCGTCCCAGCCGAGGTGAGCTCCGGCCGCCCCCGCGGCGAGCGCGATATCGGCGCGATCGTTGACCAGAATGGGAACGGGCAGGGCGTCGACCAGCGCTCGTGCCACCTCCACAAGGTCAGCCGGTGTGGCATCTTTCCAGCGGACCTGGATCATCGTCGCCCCGCCGCGCACGGCGGCGCGGCAGACCGCCACCGTATCGCGCCCCTTGAGGAGGTCGGGATCGGTGATCACCATCAAGCGCAACTGATCAGCGAGCGCCATGACCTCCCCCAAGATCCTCCGCGGCCTGCGTGGAGCCACGACGGCGACTGCGAACACGAGCGAGGCGATTCTCCAGGCGACGGAGGAATTGCTCGCCGCGCTCCGCGACGCCAACGGTTTCGAGCCGGGTGACGTCGAGAGCGCCATCTTCACCTCGTCCCCCGACCTCACCGCCGAGTATCCCGCTCGCGCCGCCCGTCGACTCGGCTGGATCGACGTGCCACTGCTCGGCGCAGCCGAGGTCGCCGTACCCACCGGCCTGAAGCGGTGCATCCGCGTCCTCCTGCACTTCTACACGAGCAAACCGCAGCGCGCGCTCAAACATATGTACCTCAGAGACGCTGCGAAGCTCAGGCCCGATCGGTGACGGCCGTCCGCGTTACAGCTCGCGGCGCCGAGCGCTGGAAGCAGGGCCATCCGTGGATCTACCGCAGCGACGTCGCCGAGGAGCCCGACAAGACGCCCGGCATCGTCCCGGTCTCGGATCGCAAAGGCAAGTTCCTCGGCCAGGCGCTCTATTCGCCTAAGTCGGAGATTCGGCTGCGGCTGCTGACGCGCGGCAATGAAGTTATCGACGCGACGTGGTGGACCGGGCGGATCGCTGCGTCCGCGCAGCGTCGTGAGGCAATCACCGCGAGCGCCTGGCGCGTCGTCCACGCCGAAGGGGACGGCCTGCCGTCGCTCGTCATCGATAAGTACGACGGCTTCGTGGTGGCGCAGCTATTGTCCGCTGGTTTGGAATCGGCGCGAGATCAGATCGTCGAGGCGATCAACCAGGCGCTTCACCCTGGCGGCATCCTGCTGCGCAACGACGCTGCGATACGCCGGCACGAGGGTCTGCCCGCGGAAGTTGTGTTGGCCGCCGGCCAGGTCCCCGAAGTGGTGGAGGTTATCGAGGATGGGATGAAGTACCTCGCGGCTCCCTGGTCCGGGCAGAAAACGGGCGCGTTCCTGGATCAGCGCGAGAACCGCATTCTCGTCGGGAAACACACACGCGCCGGCGGCCGTGCACTCGATCTGTTCACCTACCACGGGTCCTTCGCACTACACCTCGCCCGCCGCGCCAAGGAGGTGCTTGCCGTGGATCAGAGCACGGAGGCCCTGGCCCGTGGCGCCGAGAATGCGAGCCTCAACGGCATCGCCAATATCGAGTGGTGCGAAGCGAACGCGTTCGATTTACTGCGCGAGCTGGAGCGGCGCCGCGAGCAATTCGATACGATCGCGCTCGATCCGCCCGCGTTCGCCAAGACGAAAGCGAGTGTCGAGCGGGCGGTCGCCGGTTACAAAGAAGTGAATCTGCGAGCGATGAAGATTCTGGCGCCCAATGGCGTGCTGTTCACGTCGTCCTGCTCGTATCACGTACACCGCGACGTCTTTCACGCCATGCTCGCCGACGCCGCACGGGACTCCGGCCGCCGCATTCAGTTTCTGGCGGCAACCGGCGCCTCGTCCGATCATCCCGAATTGCTCAACGTCCCGGAAACGGGCTACCTCAAGGGTGTGCTGCTCACCGCGCCAGCTTGAGCACCCAGCCGGCAATGGCGTCCACGACCTCGGGCATGATCGGAATCTTGGGATCCTGGTAGGTCGCGAGCTGACCGATGAGCGTCGTATCAGTCGCCTGCTTCAGCACGTGATTTGCCGTTGGAATCACCATGAGCTGGGCATCGGGTCGCGCGTTGTGGAGCCGCTCGGCGTCGGCCACCTTCACCTGCAGATCGCGCCCACCTTGAACGATCGCCACCGGCTGACGTACCGCACGAATAGCCGCCGGTGGGTCGAATGCGGCCAGTGACTTCATGAAATTCTGATTTATCGGAACGAAGAGCACGCCTAGCATCGGCGGCACATCTTTGGGCGTCTCGCCGCGCAGGTACTGCGCCATCGCCGTGTCATAGCGCACTAGAGTCGCGCTGTCGATCTGACGCGACAGCTGCTCGCGCATCACCACGCCGAGGGGACGGCCGAGTCCCGATACGCTGATCACGCCCGCGATGGCAGGATCATCTCGCGCGGCGAGCATCGCGAGCGCCGCCCCTTCGCTGTGTCCGAGTAAGGACACCGTCGAGAATCGCTGGTCGCGTGCCAGGGAATCGGCCGCCGCGCGCGCGTCGGCCGCAAAATCGTCCAACGAGAGGCGCGAGATGTCGACCGAACCCTTCGTCGCCGGCAACACGCGCTTGTCATAGCGCACGCTTGCTATTCCCCGCTCGGCGAGCCGCCACGCGAGCTGCGCGTAGGAGTTCGGCCTGATCCCCAGTGGGGAGTTGCCGTTGCGGTCCGTCGGTCCTGACCCCGCGATGATGACGACGACCGGCACCCGGCCGCCGGCGCCGCGCGGCAGCGTCAGCGTTCCGCCAAGCTCCAGGGTCCCGGCGTGGATCGGATACGCCGATTCCACCGCGGCTGCCGGTGGGACGGTGTCAGCAGACTGCACGGTCATTGCCGCGAGGAGAATGTTGAGGACGGTCATGGTATGTGATTGGTAGGGGCGCAGCATGCTGCGCCCCTACTCCTTCTATGGTTTGCCCTGCTCTCTTTTCCACAGGACATAGGACTGCACGATGGGAATCACGGCCACGATCACGATCGTGACGACGAACAAGACGAAAAATGCCGGTCGCGGCGCGAATGCCCCCGCCGCCAGCACCAGACCGCCCACCACCATGAGCCAGCCCGCTGTGCGGTGCGTGCGGCGCCACACCGTGTCGCTCGAGAGCGTCCATGGCGTGCGAATGCCGATGAACCAATTGGGCTCGACGCGTGTGAGATAGTTCCCCAGGAATACGACGCGTGTGAGATAGTTCCCCAGGAATACGAAGAGCAATCCGACACCAAAGGGCATGAGGCGGTCGATTTTCACGTCGACCCCCAGTCCCGATGCGATGACCATGGCGTGCGCGACGAGCAGAAATACGATGACGGCGTTTGCGATAAGCCAGTAGCTCTTCAGGAACTTCGCGTAGTTCTCCCCCCGCGGGTCGACCTTCGGCAATGCATTGAACAGCACGGTCATAAAGACGAGCAGACCCGGAACTATCGAGACTGCCACCAGACGGCTGGAGAAGCCGTTGGGCGTGCCGTCGAGACCCCAGTGCGTCGCCATTGTGGCTGGGAGGCGCGGATAGGCCCAAACCGACATTGCCGCCGCGACCGCGGCGATCACGATGCCAAACCAGCGGCTACGCATTGCTCTCTCCCCCAAAGCGGGTCATGAAGTAGCGCACGAGTTCCTGAAACACGGTGGTATTCAGCCGATAACGGATGAACTGCCCCTCACGCTCGGTGGCCACCAGATCCGCCGCCTTGAGCACGCCCAAATGGTGCGAGACGGACGCGAAGGCCATCGGGAATTGCTCGGCGATCTCCCCCGCCGTCCGGTCCTTCTCGGTCAGCAGCTCGAGAATGCGGCGTCGCGTTGGATCGGCCAGAGCACGAAACAGGGAGTCATCCATTGGGGCTAGATATTTATACAATTGTCTAAATATGTCAACCAAAGTTGACTAAATCGGCCCCTAGCACAAGCTTGCAGACCATGTCCGGCAGGGCCCTAGACCGTTCCGCCGCGGTGCGCCGCGTGTTGCGCGGATTACTCGTCGCCAATGTCGCCGTCGTCATCGCCAAAGCGGTGATCGGCGCGCGCGCCAGCTCTCTCGCCGTCATGGGCGATGCACTCCATTCATCGGTCGATGCGGTCTACAACATCCTCGGCCTGATCGTGATCCGGGTGGCGGCGCGGGCACCCGACGAGGAGCACCCTTACGGCCACCGCAAGTTCGAGACGCTGGGTGCCCTGGCCATCGTTGTCTTCCTCTCCATCACGTGCTTCGAGCTGCTCCGCAGCGCCATCGGCCGCCTTATCGCGGGTGGCTACCCTGTCGCAATCACGGACGTGGGACTCATGCTGCTGCTCGCGACGCTCGCCACCAACGTCTTCGTTGCCTGGTACGAACACCGCCGCGGGCAGCAGCTCTCCAGTGAGCTATTGATCGCCGACGCGGCCCACACCCGTACCGACGTGTTCATCACGATCGGCGTCCTGATCGGGCTCCTCTTTTCGCGCCAGGGCCACCTCTGGGTGGATCCCGTCGTCGCCCTCGTCGTCGCGCTCCTGATCGTGCGTGTCGGCTATCAGATTCTGCAGCGCGTTGTGCCGGTACTCGTAGACGAGCGGGCGATTCCCGAGCCGGCGATCCGGCAATCGGCCCAGGCTGTCGACGGAGTCGTAAGCGCGTACGGGATTCGCTCGCGCGGCGGTAACACGGGGGTCCGCTACGCCGAGGTGACCATCGCGGTTGATCCGAATGCAAACGTCGCCGCGGCGCACGCCATCGCGGACGCGGTTGAAGAGAAGCTCAAGAAAGAGCTCGAGCTCGAAGAAGTCACGGTGCACGTCGAGCCATGCTGACATCCCTTCCCTTCGAGCGCGCCAGCAAGGCGGCTGGGATGCCGCCGCTGCACCGGACGCCACGCTCGCTCAAGCAGGAGTACCAGGAGTTCATCCTGCACCGTCTCGAGGAATACAAGAACACAGTGCCGCGCGCCGAGCTGCTGTCGATCGGCGACGAAGCCGTGCGCGAGCTGCAGACCAGTGCGCAGGACCAGTACCTGCTCACCGAGGTGCTGTTGCTCGAGCATGTCGATCGAATCATCGCGCGCCGCCTGCGCCTTCCCTCCTTTCCCCGTTGGCGGCAGAACCATCGCGCGCTGCGCGAGGCGCAGCGCGAGCCGACGCATTGGGGATTCGATCGCGCCCACCCGATCGTGCCGTGGGCGGCTCGCGTCGAGCCCGGCGATACGGTCGTGATCCTCGGTGCCGCGGCGTTGGCGGAAGCGCTGTTCCTTGCGGCGCATGACGCGGACGTGTTTCTGCTGGATCAGGACCTTGGCGCGGTCGAGGCCGCGGAGGGGCGCGCGGTCGCCGAGCAGCTGGGAGGCGGCGCGTTCCAGGCCCTGGTGATCAACTTTGGAAGCTGGTTCCCCGATCTGGCGCCTTCGCTAGTCGTCATCGCGCCGGCATGCCTGGCCCCGCTCCGTGCCAAACACCGCTCATCGTTGATCGCCGATATTCAGGTTCGCACGCCGTCGGGTGGCGTGCACGTGGTGCTGCCGCCGGCCGGCGAGAGTCGCGGCGTCATCTCCCTCGCGCCCGAGGCGCTCCAGACGCTGTATCGCGGCTGGCAAGTCCAAGCAGGTCGCCGTTCGAAACGCTCCGGCTTCACGGCGATCAAGCCGCCGCGTCAGCACGACACGGCGCAACCGGCGATGAACGTGTCCGACTGACACCGAGGGCTTGAGGAAGAACCGTAACCCGTTGTAAGGCGGTACGTTGCACGCGGGCATATCTGGCAAGCTCGTTGCGTACAACGTAGGGTACTTACAACCGATTACGGTGCGCCATGACGACTCTTCCCCTCACAATCGACGACGAACCGATGGGCATCATCCTGCGGGCTGGCGCTCAGGTACTGCGTCCCGCCAAGATCTGGGCGTACTGCTGGTTCACGGATGAGGGCGAGGACGGAGACCACACCCACCGGCATCTGCCGGTCGATCCCAAGGTCTGAGGCGACGATACAACGAGCAACGGGGCCGGCGATGAGCCGGCCCCGTTCGTTTCCTACCGGGAGTACGGGAGACGGTTTGCAATAGCCGCGGACGCAGGTACTTATACAGGCATGGCGACGCTCCTGATCGACGGCCGCACGATCGCCGCGGCCGATGGGCAAACCATCCTCGAAGCCGCCCGAACCGCGGGCGTCGAGATCCCGACGCTCTGCTGGTACCCCAAGCTTTCCATCGTCGGTAACTGCCGCATCTGCCTCGTCAGCGTCGAGGGACAAGCCAAGCTGATCCCCGCTTGCGCCACGAAGGTCGCCGATGGGATGGTGGTCACCACGCAGTCGCACGCCGCGGTCGAGAATCGCAAAGGTGTGCTGCGGCTGCTCGCCGAGCGGTATCCCGCCGATCACCTGAGAAACGGCGGCCGCGGAAACCCACGCAATGAGTTCGAGCGCTACCTCGTGCAGTATGACGTGATCCCGACCGCCGTTGCGGATCGCGACCTGCCGCTGCGCTCGGGTGATGAGCGGCCGGGCGATCCGATGATCCGCCACGACATGTCCACCTGCATCCTGTGCACCCGCTGCGTGCGCGCGTGCGAGGACATCCAGGTCGTCGGCGTGCTCGACGTGGGCTTCCGCGGCGAACATGCCGAGATCGTTGTCGGCGCCGACGGCGACCCCGACAAGGCGGGGTGCACCTGGTGCGGCGAATGCGTCCGGGTCTGCCCGACGGGCGCGATCTTCGAGGTCATGCCGCGGCAGCGCTTCGCCCCCGAGCAGATCCGTCACCCAGACAAAGTTGTGCGATCGGTCTGTCCATACTGCGGCGTCGGCTGCCAGATCGATCTGCACGTCGCCGACAACCAGGTCGTGCGCGTCACGTCTCCCGACATCGAGCTGAACACGCCCAACCAGGGTTCGACCTGCGTGAAGGGCCGCTTCGGCTACGACTTCCCTCAGCACCGCGATCGCCTGACCAAGCCATTGATAAGGAAAGCGTGGAAGAAGGAAGGCGGCCGCTGGGTGTGGACAGGCCCGAAGGGCGCTGAGCGTCGGACAGGACCATGGCGGACCATCGAAAGTGAGGGCCAGCGATCCAAGCCCGGCACCCCCCCGCGCGCTACGGGCAAGTCGGTGCGCGAGCTGCCGCTGCTCGAACGACTCGATCAGGACATCCGCGATCGGGGCGCGACCCCGGCCGATTGGTACTCGCCGTTCCGCGAGGCCACATGGGACGAGGCTCTGGAGATCACCGCGCAGGAGATGCTCCGCATCAAGCAGTCGCACGGCGGGGACTCGCTCGCGTGCTTCTCGTCGGCCAAGTGCTCGAACGAAGAAAACTACCTGATGATGCGCATGTTCCGGGGTGCGCTCGGCACGAACAACGTGGACCACTGCACGCGGCTGTGCCATTCGACGTCGGTCGCGGCGATGCAGCGGGCGGCCAACACGTCGGCGGCCTCGGGATCGATGCGCGAGATCGAGGAAGCGTGCGATGTGATCTTCATCGGCGGCGCCAACACGACCGAGTCGCACCCGGTATTCGGAGCCGCCCTCAAACGCGCCCACAAAAAACACGCCACCCTCATTGTGGCCGATCCGCGGCGCACCGAGCTGGCAGCCCGCGCGGACGTCCACCTCCAGATGCAGCCGGGGACCGACGTCGCGCTCTACTCCGCGATGCTGAATCACATCCTGGGACTCGGGCTGGAGAATAGGGACTTCATCGCGGCCCGCACCCACGACTTCGACAAAGTGCGCGAGGCGGTCAAGCCTTACACGGCGGCAAAGGCGGCAAAAATAACCGGCATAGCGGCGGAAACGATCGAGCGCGCCGCCGAGATCTACGCGCACGGACCCAACACCAGCACGCTGTGGGCGATGGGGCTGACGCAGCACGCCAATGGCACCGACATCGTCACGTCGCTGCTCAATCTCATGTTCGCGTGCGGCATGATCGGCCGCTGGGGCGCCGCGATGATGCCGATCCGCGGGCAGAACAACGTCCAGGGCGCCTCCGACATGGGGGCGATCCCATTCGTCTATACCGACTACCAGCCCGTCAGCGATTTACACGTCCGCGCAACGTTCGCGAAAACCTGGGGCGTGCCCGCCGAGTCGCTGTCGCTGAAGAGCGGCCTGATGGTCACAGAGGTCGTGAAACAGGAGAGCGGCGTGCGCGGGATGTACATCATGGGCGAGAACCCCATCATCTCCGACCCCGACATCGCGCATGCGGAGCATTGGTTCCAGGATCTCGAGTTTCTCGCGGTGCAAGACCTGTTTCTCACTGAGACCGCCCGCTACGCCGATGTCGTGCTGCCGGGCGCCAGCTTCGCCGAGAAGACGGGCACGTTTGTGAACACCGAGCGCCGCATCCAGCGCAGCCACAAAGCGGTCGACTCGCCGGGTGAGGCGCGCGGCGACCTGGAAATCCTGATCGACCTCACCAACCGGCTGGGACTCCCCACCCGGTTCCGCGGCGCCGAGGACGTGATGAGCGAGATTGCGCGCGTCACCCCCAGTTGGGCCGGAGTCACCTACCCGAGACTCGAAGGCGCGGGTCTCCAATACCCGGTCACCACCCAGGACCACCCCGGCACGTCCTTCCTCTTTGATAAGGATTTCCCGACCAAGGATGGAAGGGCGACGTTCGTACCGGTGGAATACACGAACCCCGTCGAGCTCCCCGACGACGAGTATCCCTTCGTCATGAACACGGGCCGCCAGCTGTACCACTGGCACACGGGAACCATGACTCGGCGCGCGAGCGGCCTCGATGCGCGCGAGCCGACGGCAATTGTCGAGATCCATCCGGAAGACGCGAAGCAGCTCGGTGTGCGCGAAGGCGGGCTGGTGCGGCTCACATCGCGGCGCAACTCGATGGTGAGCGCCGCGCGCGTCAGCGAGCGCGTGGCGCGCGGCCAGGTGTTCGTGCCGTTCCACTTCCGCGAGGCGGCGGCCAACCTGCTCACAAACCCGGTGCTCGACCCTTACGCGAAGATGGCCGAGCTGAAGGTGTGCGCCGTGCGAATCGAGCGGGCGTGAACCTCGGCCTCAAGGGGCGGGTTGCGCTCGTCTGCGGCGGCACCCGCGGCATCGGCCACGCCGTCGCCACCATGCTCACCCAGGAAGGCGCTCAAGTCGCGGTGAACGGCCGCGATCCCAAGACGGCGCCCTTTCCCGCCGACGTCACGGTTCCGGCGGAAGCGGAGCGCTTAGTGCAGGACGTCGCCAAGAAATTTGGCCGGCTCGATATCCTCTTTTGCAACGCCGGCGGGCCGCCCGCGGCGTCGTTCAAGGACCTGCCGGCGGACGCCTGGGCGAAGGCGATCGACCTCAATCTCCTATCCACCATCCACCTCACGCGCGCCGCAGTCCCGATCATGACGAAGGCCAAATGGGGCCGGATCGTGTGTCTCGTGTCGGTCGCCGCGCTGCAACCGCTGCCCGGTCTCATCCTCTCGTCGACGGCCCGCGCCGGCGTGCTGGGGTTCGCCAAGGCGCTGTCGGATGAAGTCGCGAAAGACGGCATCACCGTCAACAGCGTCTGTCCCGGATTCATCGCAACGGAGCGGATCGAGGAATTGTCGAAGGCGCGGCCGGACATGATCAAACAGCGCATGGCGGAGACGCCGGTGGGTCGCATCGGCACGCCGGCGGAGCTCGCGGCCGCAGTCGTGTTCCTGGCATCTGAAGGGGCGAGCTATATTACCGGCGCGGTGTTACCAGTCGACGGCGGGTTCAAGCGCTCGATCGTTTGACCCCCCCTCCCCGACATCCCACTCCCCACTCCCCCACTCCCCGGCCTGCATGCAAGCCATCGTCAAAGAAAAGCGCGCCCCTGGTTTGACCGTGAAGTCCGTTCCCAAGCCGACACCGGGGCCGGGCGAAGTGCTCATCGCCGTACGGCACGCGGGCGTCTGCGGGACCGATGTCCATATCGCCGACTGGGATCCCTGGGCGCAGGGGCGCATCAAGCCGCCGATCGTCGTCGGCCACGAATTTGCGGGCGAAATCCAGGAGCTCGGGGACGGCGTCAGCGGGCTGCGGGTGGGCCAGCTGGTGACGGCCGAAGGACACATCGTGTGCGGCCACTGCCTCCAATGCCGCACCGGCAACAGCCACATCTGTAGGTACACGCGTATCATCGGCGTCGACCGCGACGGGGCTTTTGCCGAGTACATCACGATGCCGACGACCAACGTGCTGACGCTGTCGGGCATCCCGACCGAGATCGGCGCGATCATGGATCCGATGGGCAATGCGTTTCACACCGTGCTGACCGCGGAAATCCCCGGCAGCACCGTTTTCATAGTGGGATGCGGGCCGATCGGCTGCTTCGCGGTCGGGATCGCACGGGCTGCAGGCGCCAACAAAGTCATCGCATCCGACGTGAATCCCAAACGCCTCGCCTTGGCCGAGAAAATGGGCGCTCATGTGACGATCAACGCCGCGACACAAGATGTGGTCAAGACCGTCATCGGGGAGACGGGCGGTGAGGGAGCGGACGTGGTCTGCGAAATGTCCGGTGTGCCATCCGCTCTGCACCAGGCGTTGGCCGCGGTGAGCCTGGGCGGCCGGGTGCAGCTGCTGGGCATTCCCAAGGGTGAAGTGCCGATTAATCTCGCTGACGAGATCATATTCAAAGGAATCACGATCTACGGGGTTATTGGCCGCAGAATGTATCAGGACTGGCATTTGATGCGCCGTTTTCTTACCAGCGGTCAATTCGATCCCCGTCCCGTCATCACCCACAAGTTCCCACTCGCCAAGATCGACGACGCACTCGCCGCCATTCGCTCGGGCGACGCCGGTAAAGTCATTCTGGAGATCGTATGAGCTTCATGGCACAGCTGCGGGACGAGTTGGCGCAGTTCAAGAAGGAAGGCGTGTACAAGCGCCTCAATTATCTCGATTCCCCTCAAGGCCCGCGCGTGCAGATGGAAGGGCGCGGCGAAGTCGTCATCCTGTCGTCCAACAATTACCTGGGACTATGCAACGTTTCGGACGTCGTCCAGGCGGGGAAAGCGGCGCTCGATCGCTGGGGCGCTGGAACGGGGTCAGTCCGATTCATCTGCGGCACGTTCACGATCCATCGCCAGCTGGAGAATGCGCTCGCGAAGTTCGTCAGCTGTGAGTCGTCGCTGACATACGTGAGCTGCTGGAACGCCAATGAGGGGCTGTGCCCCACGATCCTCAGCGAGCCCGACGTCGTCATCTCCGATCAGCTGAACCATGCGTCGATCATCGATTCGATTCGCCTCGCCAAGGCGAGCACGAAGTGCCAGACCGCGGTGTTCAAGCACTCGGACATGGCCGACCTCGAGGAGAAGCTGAAGGCGGCGGGCACCGCGCGCCGCAAGCTGATCTTCACCGATGGCATCTTCTCGATGGAAGGCGACATCGCCAAACTGCCCGACCTCCTCACACTCGCCCGCAAGTACGACGCGATCCTTGCGGTCGACGACTCGCATGCGACGGGAGTGCTCGGCAAATGTGGCCGCGGCACCGCGGAGCATCACGACATGCTGGGTCAGGTCGATGTGATCACGTCGACGCTCGGCAAAGCGCTCGGTGGCGCGGCCGGCGGCTTCACCGCGGGGCCGCTCGCGCTCACCGATTACCTCACCCAGCGCTCACGGCCGCAGCTCTTCAGCAATGCCCTGCCGCCGACGGTCGCCGCGAGCGCGCTCGCCGCGGTGCAATACGTCGAGCGCCATCCGGAGCTCGTCAGCCGGCTGCATCAGAACGCCCGTTACTTCCGCGAGCAGCTGCTGGGACTCGGCTTCAAGCCGCTTCCCGGGGAAACGCCGATCGTGCCGGTCATCCTGGGCGAAACAGCAAAGGCCATTCACATGAGTGAGCTACTGCTAGCTGAAGGGGTCTTTGTGACCGGATTCGGCTATCCCGTTGTCCCGCAAGGACATGCGCGTGTGCGCTGCCAGCTCTCTGCCGCCCATTCGCGCGACGATCTCGATTTTGCGCTGCGCGCATTCAAGAAAGTTGGCGCCAAACTCGGACTGATCTGATGATAGGAATTCTCCTACTCGCGGTCATGCAAACCGCCCAACCGCCGATCCGCCCATCCGCCGTTCTCGGTTTCGAACCCGGCGCCGACTCGATGCTCGCGGATTGGAAGCAAGTCAGCGGCTACATGAACACACTCGCGCAGCGCAGCGGGTTTGTGCATGTCGATACACTCGGCCGGACCACCGAAGGTCGGCCGTTCCTGCTGATGACGATTACCGCTCCCGCGAATCAGGCGCGACTCGCCGAGATCAAACGCGCGCAGGCGCTGCTCGCCGATCCCCGCCGGCTCAGCGACACCACCCTGAGCGCTGTTCGGCGAACGCAGCCAGCCGTCATCCTCATCAGCAACAACATCCATTCGACCGAAGTCGCGTCGAGTCAGATGGGAATGACGCTCGCTTATCGGCTTGCGACCGATCCCGACCTGACCCGTCTGCTCGACTCGGTCGTGGTCTTGATGATTCCGTCCATGAATCCCGACGGGCTCGACACGGTGGTCAGCTGGTATCGGCGCTACAAGGGGACGCGCTACGAAGGTGGGCCGCTGCCGTGGCTGTACCACAAATACGTCGGGCATGACAACAACCGCGATTGGTTCATGGTGACGCAGGCCGAGACGCGGCTCGTCACGCGGATGTTGTACAAGGACTGGTTTCCCGAAGTCGTCTACGATGTTCATCAGATGGGCGCGAGCGGTGTGCGGCTGTTCGTGCCGCCCTTCATCGATCCTGTCAATCCAAATCTCGACCCCGCACTCGTCGCCGCGATCAATCTCGTTGGGGCGCAGATGGCGTCCGCGCTGTACGACGCCGGCGCGAGCGGGGTCGCGCATCAGCTCTCGTTCGACCTGTGGTGGCACGGCGGCTTTCGCTCCACACCGACGCGGCACAACATGATCGGCATTCTCACCGAAGCCGCGAGCACGCGACTCGGCTCCCCTATCACGCTCCCGTTCGATTCGCTGCGCCAGCCGGCGCGCGGAGTCAATCAGCCGGCGCAATGGGCCGGCGGCACGTGGCATCTGGGCGACATCGTGACGTACGAGCTGATCGCGGCGGAGGCGCTCGTTCGGCTCGCGGCACGCGATCGGCTGACGTTCATCGATCGCTTCGTGAGCCTGGGGCGCCGCGCCATCGATGCAGGTCTGGCCGGGAATCCGTTCGCCTACGTGCTGCCGCCCCCCCCCGATCAGCGCGACCCGGAAGCATGGGCGACGCTTGCGAACGTGCTCACCATCGCGGGCGTGGAAGTGCGCCGCGCTGCCGAGCCGTTCACCGCGGATGGCCGGAGCTATCCCGCTGGCTCGCTCATCGTGCTGATGGGCCAACCCTTCCGCGCGCATGCCAAGGACATGCTGGAGCCGCAGCAGTACACTCCGGTGAACGACCGCCCGCCCTACGACGTCGCCGGGTGGACGGTCCCCTACACCATGGGCGTGCGCGCCGACGTCGTGAATGAGCCGTTCCGCGCCAATTTGGTGAACGTCGACAGCGTGGTCCCCGCCCCGGGACGCATCGAGGGCAATGGTGACGTGTTCGTGCTGCGCAATCGCACCAACGCCGAGTCGCGCGCCGTAGCGCAGCTCCTCGCCGCCGGGCAGTCGGTGACGGTGCTGGGTGACAGTCTGATCGTTCGGGGTCCCAAGGCGCGCGCGATGCTGAGTGAAGCCGCGGCGCGACACGGCTTCACGGTGACCGCGATTCGCACTGCACCTGCTGGAGGACGCACCCGCCAACGGTTGCCACGCATCGGCTTGTATCAACCCTGGACCGGCAACATCGATGAGGGCTGGACGCGCTGGGTTTTTGAGCAGTACGGCATCAGCTACGCGACAGTGCGCGATGCTGATCTCAGGAAAGGCGGTCTGCGCCAGCGTTTTGACATCATCGTCCTGCCTGATGCAGAGGAGGCGTCGCTGGTTCACGGCCTCGATTCGACTCGCATTCCAGTGCAGTACGCAGGTGGGATGGGTGAGCTGGGGGCAAACGCCCTTTCGGAGTTTGTTCGGGGTGGTGGCACGCTCGTCTGCCTCGATGGTTCAAGTAATTTCGCGATTACACGCCTTAAACTCCCTGTGGTAAACGTTCTAGCTGGGGAGGCATCGGGTCCAAAAGTTTTGCAGTTTTACGCCCCAGGCTCTATTTTCGGTACGGTTTTGGGGGGGGTGGGGGCGCCCAGGAGCCCAGTGACCCTCGGGGTGCCCGATTCTCTCCAGATCTATTTCGAGAATAGCGCCGCCTTCACCGTTTCGGCCCCGGCGCGGGCCTTGGCGACGTATCCCGCCCAACCGCTCCGGTCCGGCTATGCCCGGCACCAGGAGCGGCTCGAAGGGAAGGCGGCGCTGGTGGAGGCACCAGTAGGGAGCGGCAGGGTGATCCTGTTCGGTTTCCGGCCGCAGTTCCGCGGTCAGACGCACGGCACCTTCAAGCTGCTCTTCAACGCGGTCCTATTGACGGCTCCCTAAGCGGGCGGGGGCCCGGAGGAGTCCGAATGAAGCGGCTGATTCTCCTGGCGGGATTCCTGACCTTGGTAGCGAATCCCTCCCCCGTCGCGGCGCAAAAGTCGCAGGCCCTCGAGTTCAACGGCTTCGCGTCCTGGTGGCGATTCGACAGGTCGTTTCTCCTTGAAAATGGATTTGGCGGCGGCGCGCGAGTCGGCTACAACCTGAGTGACAAGGTGGGGGTCGAGGTGGTCGGCGACTTTGTGCAAACGACCGACCTGGCGGCGACGCTGGACGTCAAGGTACAGACGCTCAGCGCCAATCTCGTCCTGAATTTCCCGGCGAGTGATCGCCTCACGTTTGTCGCCTCCGGTGGCTACTCGCACATGACGTTCGGCCCGGATGCGCCGTACGACTTTACCCAGCACCTGATCGGGGGCGGGCTCGGCTTCCGCGGATTCTTGTCCAACAAGTTCGCGATTCACGGCGACGTGCGCGCGCAGTACCGGCCCGACAATCCGTTCTACAGCAACGCGTTCACCGGACAAGTCCAGGCATCACTCGGCGCCTCCTACTTCTTCGTCCCGCCGCAGCAGGGGCGCGGCTGGAACAAGAATTATCAGTGGTACTGGGGCGCGCAGGGAGGAGCCTTCGTCTCGAAGACCAATACGGAGGCGTACGCCTACGATCCCATCGTCGGCGGCCACTGGTTGATCACCGCGCGCCGCACCGCGCTCTACGTGGCGTACGAGCAGGCGATGTTTCTTGCCGACGCGCACGCCGTGATCTTCGATCCGAATTCGTCAGCTTCCTCGGTCGGCCCCGCGTTCCGCGACGTCACCTTCTCCGACGTGCGGCGCATCCTGTTTGGCGTGCTCGCGTACCCGTCGCAAAAGGTGATCGAGCCGTTCGCCGGCGGCGGCTTCGCGCTGCAGCAGATCCTCAATCCGTCGGTCGACTGCTCGACCTGTTCGCTCGGCGAAGCCACGGAAGCAGCGGATCGCGTGGCCGCGGCATCGAGCAAGGCGTTCTTCTGGGTCCTGGGCGGACTCCAGATGAACTACTCGACCAAATTCAACATCTTCGCACAGTACATGCTGACCTCGGCCTCACAGGAGTTCCTGCTCGACGGCAACACGCACACCGTCCAGGCGGGCGTTCGCTACAGCCTGGGCACGTCAAAGGAAGGAATTACCGACCGGCACTAGAATAAGGGATTAGGGGTGGGGATTAGGGATTGGGTAGAATCCCCTCAGTCCCGACCCTAGCCCCTCGATACAAAGGGCGAGTCTCTAAGGTAAAACCGCAGCGGCCACTCGGTCGCCTGCGTGATTCCGATACGCGGGCCAACGACGATCTCTGACTTCCTGGGAGCGGGCCCCCCCCCGGCGACGATGCGTAGCGGGCCGCGCTGCAGGGACTCACCGTTGACCTCTCCGTTGATGCCCATGGCCTGGCAGAGGCGGGCGGGCCCCGCACAGAGCGGCTCCGCGCCGCGGCGCCGGCGCATCGTTTCCAGACCTGCGACCGGCTCGAGGGCGCGGATCAAGACTGCGGCGGGGAAGTCGAGCGTCTCCGTGACCGCGTTCAAGCACCAGTGCATGCCGTACGTGAAGTAGACGTACGCCGTACCCGGCGGGCCGTACAGCGGCTCAGTGCGCGCGGTGCGCCGGTGCCCGTACGCGTGACACGCCGGATCATGTGGGCCGACGTACGCTTCGACTTCGACGATGCGGCCCGCTGTCTGCTTCCCTCGCCCCCCGATGTCGCTGACGAGAATGCGCCCCAATAGTCCACGCGCGACCTCTTCAGTGGGTCGCGCGTAGAACTTCGCTCCAACGGCTGCGCCGCGTACTCTCACTCGCCTCCTGTGAGTCCCCGCTTTACCTTGGACCAGAAGGACTCATTGTCAGTCACCGCCGGTGTGGCCGGAGCCGCAGGCGGAGCCGGCCGTTCCACTGGTTCTGGAGCCGGTGTCTGTTCAGCGACTGGACGCTCGTTCTGGCTCGTGATCTCGGTGGCCTCCGGTTCAAAGCGCCGCGGCCCGCGTCCCCGGCCGCCGCGACCACCGCGCCGGCCACGACCACGCTCACCACGCTCGCCGCGATCACCGTTCTCAGCGCGACCTCGACCACCTCTTCCTCCACGACCGCCCCGGCCACCGCGCTCGCCGCGCTCCCCACGCTCCGGGCGCTCGCTCTGTCCTCCCACCACTGAGGGGGGGGGGGTCGGTGTATTGGGCACCACCTCGACGCGCGGCCGGAAGTTCGGATCGACTTCCACGACGCCGATTTTGGGAATCTCCGGCACCGCCTGGCCTGCCCGGCCGCCCCGCGAGCCGCGGCGGAATCGGCCGCCCCCGCGGGTGGGCGGGGTAGGGCCGCCTGGCCGAGCCGGCTGGCTGTAGGGCGGCGGTGGTGCCGATGAGGTCGGCATCGGGATGTCGTCCTCTTCCTCGAGGTCGGGTGTAGGCGCCTGGGATACCGGACGAGGAGTCTCAGTCTCTTCGCTTTCCGGCTGCGGCGTCTCGCGCGGCTCCTCTTCTTCGGTCCCGATTCTGCCAACCGCATCTCGCAACCGACCGAAGGCGTCACCGAAGGAGAATCCGGACTTCGCCGCTGGCTCTTCCGTCTGCTCTGGTGTCGCCGGCTCGGCGGCGGGAGCGGCTTGCTCCTCGCGCTCGGGCCGCGCTCCTCTGCCGCCGCGACCACGCCCACCGCGGCGTGCACCGCCACCCGTGCGGTCCGCACGCGGGCGCTCGTTCGATTCGGACGCAGCACCGAGCGGCGGCGCAGCGCGCGCGCCTTCGACCTCCGGTCCCAGCGCGATCTCGTACTGCCCATTGTCGAGGCGGGTCAGCGTGATCAGGCCGCGCCGGGCAGCTTCGATCACGAACTTGCTGAAGCGGGAAAAGCCGGCGTCTTTCTCGTCGAAGTTCGGATCGATCTCCTGCATCACCTGCTTGAGCCGGTCGGAGCGCATGACGTCGTTGTGCGCCGTCATTTGTTTCACGGCTTCGACGACCAGCTCCCATGGATCGCGCTTCACGTACTCGACGTCGCTCGCCTTGGTAAAGCCGGCGAGCTCATTGTACGAGTAATACTCGTCGCAATTCTGGATGAGCAGATCGCTCGACGATTCCCGGATGCCGACGCCGATCACATACTTGCCGTACTCTTTCAGCTTGAGCACGAGCGAGGAGAAATCGGAGTCGCCCGACAGCAGGATGAACGTGCCGATTTCGGGCCGAGTGAATACCAGCTCCAACGCGTCGATCGCGAGGCGGATGTCGGTCGCGTTCTTCTTGTTGGCGCCGTGCGCGGGCGCGAAGATCAGATCGATCGAGGATTCGGAGAGGGGGACGATGTACTGCGGGTAGCGGCGCCAATCAGCGTAGGCGCGTTGCACGGCGACTTTGCCGCGGATGATTTCTGATTGGAGTAACCGCTTCAGCTCCGTTTGCAGATCCGACCTGATCGCCATCGTGACGTTGTCGAAGTCGATCATGAGCGCCGCGTTCGGCGCATGGGCGGGTGGTTCTTTGTGGACGGGGCGGGTTAAGTGACTGTGTGGCTGTGCTGTCATAACGAACTCTGTTCCTGCCTTGGCGCCGGGCAAGCTCGCAGCACGTTCCCTATGTGGGGGAAGTGAACGACGCTTGTCTGCCGCGCCGGGCTTTTGGGAAAGGCGTGTATCGCCGTAGTTAAGGCTGGCAGGCTGCTGGGGAGGACGCCCTGATCACCCTCGGCGCGCCGTGCGTGCTACCTCGACCCGATGCCGAGGCCCGCCAGCGCCGCCTGATGATGTGGCCCTTCCGCCTGGGCTACTGCCAGACGTGTGAACGGTTGAAAATAAGCAACTTGGCGCGCTGAATCCACTCCCAAAGGGCTGTTTTGGCCTGGGGAGCCGCGAATAGCCACTCCAAACCAGCACGGATTCACGCGACAGGCCGCCATTGTCACCCTTACGCGGTAAGATCCTGACGCCCTGGGCCTGAACCGTAGTACGGGGAGGTTTTCGCTGGAGTGGTCTACTGCCAAGTCGTTCCCAGCCGCTGTGCTCAGCAAAAGACGAAGGTCGGAGCAGTCCTCATCACATGCTCCCACGATGTCGTACGTGGTTTCGGCCAGCATCTGAATGACGAAGGATTCGGATTCCTCCGTGTTGAGCGGGCCGACAGTCAGGATCCGTGCCGAGCCGGGCGAAGATGCTTGCAACGCTGCGACCGTGCGGTCGAGCTGCGCGCGTACTTGACGTTCCCAGCGCTTTTGCTGCGTCAGTGCGGATGCGGGAAGCGCGGTGAGCGCTACGAGCACGCCGGCCAACGCGATGCGTATCATCGGACCTGCCGCTTCCGTGCCGTCAGAGCGACCGTTGCGACTGCGACCGCTGCGAGAAACGCGGCCAGCAGTGACGCACTCGCCGGTGCGCTGGCGCCGAGTCGCAGCTGCGCCGCCGGCAAGAGTCGCTGCTGCCAGGACGCGGTCCACTCCCCCACCGGCCGCCGCAGCGCGCGTGCCAGCGCGGTATCGACGGGCAGCGGGGAGTTCCAAAACTCGAGGAATCGGTCGCGTCCCACCTCTCGGGCGACATCAGACAAGTAGAACGTCCCACCAATCAGCCGCTGCCGCTGCCAGAAGCGGCGGTTGGTCGTCACAACCGCGGAGCGCTGGCTGCCATCACCGGTGGTTGCCAGCACTGCCTCGCGGCATCCTGCGACACGTTGGGCGAGACAGGCGACCGCAGGGAACGACTGTTGATAGATGTAATCCCACCACCACCTCCACCTCCTGCCTTCGCCAAGCGTCAACCAGGTGCCTTTGCGACCTCCAGTGGAAACGGAGTCATCCCAGCTCGGTGAGAGTGCGAGATCGAACCCACGACCGCTGAGCCAGCTGCGGACCGATCGGCCCGGCATCCCGTAGGCGGCGAGAAATGCGCAGGGCCCCAGGCTACTCTTGAGCCACTGCCGCAGCCACGCGTTGGACGCTGATTCTCGCTGGACGGCTCGGCGCCATCCCGCGTTCTCGACCAGTCGCACAAGACAGACGGTGCGGTTCGCGGAATCGGGCAACAGATATGAGGGCCCCCACGATTCTTCTCGAGGAACCGATGCATCAGTCTCCTCGATTTGATCCACGACAACGCCGACCGTGATCTTGGTTTCCGCCAGGCCAAGGTCGCGCCAGGCGCTGTCCACAAGCGCGGCAACTAATGCCTGTAGCGCTGTCGCATCGTTATCGCCGCCAGTCATGACGAGGAATGGTCGATCGGAATCCTGGCTCGAGGTGGCGAGACGCGCGCGCAATCGCACGCGCTCTTCCTCCAGCCGACGCGCGGCCTGCACGGCGCGCCACTTCTCAGCCAAGGCCTGTGCCCGCTCTCGCGCCGGTGTCAGTTGTGGCAGGCGCGCGAAAAAAACCGCGCTGCGGCTGGTCGCCCGCGCTCCGTGAAATGGCAGGTTGGCGGCCCCGATGATGCAGCAGGCGAGGATGACGGCTCCGACCCAGAGCCTTACGCCACTCGCCATCTCGAGCTCCTCAGACCGCACGCTGCCAACAGCAGGATCCAGCCGAGCGCAGCGGGAACTCCCCAGCGCGGTACCGTTACAGCAGCCGGGCGCGCGGCGAGGATGTCGGCGCGCCACCGTACGAGCACTGTGTCCAGTCCGACGCCGGCTGCCGCCGACAGACGCTCGCTGAGCGCCAGGTTCGAATCCGCGAGCAGGCGTCCGTACGCCGCTCGTCCTCCGATCCGGAGCGCAACGTGTGCAAGAAGTCGGTGGGCGTCGCTATCCAGTGGCGGCGCAATGGAGCCGTGAGGGAGCGTGCCTAGCAATTGCACGCAGTCGCCGTCATTGCCGCGCGTGCACTGGCGCCAGGTCACCGCAGTCGCCGGGCGATTGAAATAATCAGCGAACGAGCGCTGCAGAACCGCGCGACGCTCTGCGGGGCTTGCGTACCACTGCAGGTACGACGAATCCGAATCGTCCAAATCGAGCACCGACCTGCAGCTGGGGATGTCGCCCAAAAAGCAGAGGCGCACGGCCTGGGAAGGGGCGGTCACGAGCCGGATATACAACCTCGCGAAATCGCGCGTGCTCTCGAGGCGTGGCCGCAACGGCGCTCCCAGCCACGTGTCCAAGCCGCGATCTGGCGGCGCGAGGGGAATGTTCGCCAGCAGCAGGTTGGTGAGATCATCCACACTCAGATTCCAGGCGACCTCAAGACCCACTCGCAATACCGGCCGGCGCGCCGCCGTATCCGGATCGACCGCCAGAATGAAATAGGGGCGGTCAGCAAGGCGCTGCGCGGCTGGGCCGTACAGGCTGTCCACCACAACCCAGGCCCGTGCTGCAGCCTCCCGCAGCGGCAACGGTGAACGATTGGCAATGATGTGAAGCGCGCCGACCGCGATCGTGTCACGCCCGCCGGTGGCGCGCTCGCGCTCTATACTATCGGCGAGTTGTGCCAAGAGGTCGGCCCGGCGCCACTCCGCGGCCAGGCTATCGGCCCGATGCCTGAGCGTCGTCAGCGTCGTGTCCTGTGCCGGCGCGGTGGTGGCCAGGCCGAGTAGCGGGACGAGGACCAGGCAGCAGTCAAACATCTATCAGCATCCAGCGGCCCGTGAATACAGCAAGCGGGCCCGGCCAATTCACGAGCACCAACTGGAACTGGTCCATGATGTTCAGCCCGAGATTCGCGACGCTGGCAAAAACTTGAATGAGGATGGCCGCCGCAATGACACCCAGAATGATGCCGGCGGTGCGTGCGGTTCCCGCGGAGACCGCAAAGAACAGCGCGTACGCGACCAGCACCGCAAGTGCGAAACGCAGGGCCAGGGCCAATGGATAACCGTGCAAGCCGGGGGGGAGGGTCGCAGCAGCGACGGCAATGAGCGCACCGGCGCAGACGCCAAGGATCGGGCCTGCCAGGACCGCGGCGCCAGCTGCGAACCGAAGCAACACGTAGCGCCAGCGCGGGAGCGGCAGCGTCAAAGCGTGAATGTGCCGGCCGCGGTGATCGGGCGCCCAGGTCGCGACGGCAACAAGCAGTCCCAATGCCGTTGCCAGGAGCGGATACAGGACTCCCCACCCTTGAACGGCATGGAGCAGCGCTTCCGCATCCAACGGACTGCGATCGGCGCGGGCGGCACCTTGCAACGAAACGAGTGGTAACGCGAACCCGCCTACCGTCCCCAGAACGACAATCAACCGGGACCACTTCCATTGGCTGTAGAGAATCGCGCGGAACATGGTCATGGCCTTTCGGCAGGCAGGCGTGTCGCGCGCAGCAGCTCGACGAAGCTGTCTTCCAGGTCGAGATCGATCACGTCTTCCAGCGACGCACCGACGCCATCGAAATAGGAACTCATCTCCGGCATCCAGTCGCGAACCACCCATGTTTCGCCGGTTCCGTTCCCCACCTGGCGCGAGAGTAGCACAAACGGCAACGCACCGATCAGTTCCGGCGCGTGACGTACGCGCAGCCGCTTGACCCCGTTTTTGAGAGTGGCCATCGGTGTCTCGGCGATGAGCCGGCCGTCGTCCAGCACGCCGATCCAGTCACAAATGCGTTCGAGCTCGTGGACGAGGTGGCTCGAAATCAGAATGGTGGCTTTGTGTTGCGATACATACTCGAGCAAGGCGTACAGGATATCGCGGCGCACAACCGGATCGAGACCGTCTGTTGGCTCGTCCAGGACCAGCAGATCACCGCGCTGAGCGAGCGCCAACAGGATCAGCACCTTGGCTTTTTGGCCCTTGGACAACCGTCCAAAAACCTGCTGCTCGTCGAGCTGGAAACGCCGCAGCAAATCGTCGGCGCGGCGCCCGTCCCACGTTCGATAGAATGCCGCCTGGAAGTCCAGGATCTCGCGGATAGTGAAAGTGGAATCGAGATGTGGTTGCTCCGGTACGAAGCCGATGCGCGCGAGCACCCGGGGCGCATCTTGCGGCATCGACCCATCAAGCACACGTATCCGTCCACCGTCGGGGCGCAGCAGCGCCAGCAGCAGGCGAATCGTGGTGGTCTTCCCCGAGCCGTTCGGACCCAGAAATCCGTAAATCGAACCGGAAGGCACATGCATGCTGACGCTTTGGAGTGCGAATCCCTTACCAGCCCGATAGTCGAGCGCCTCTGTTTCAATCGCATGACTCATGTTGCCTCCACACCTATCTCGGCATCAATCGCGTCGCGCAGCTCGCGGGGTGACAGGCCGAGCCGACGTGCATCCGACATCAGGCGCTGCACGAGCGCTCGGGCCTGACGCGTACGTTCCCGGCCGCGCCGACCCGGAGCCAGCTCACGAACGAAGGTCCCCGCGCCATGTCGGATTTCCACGAAACCATCGGCCTCGAGATCGCGATACGCCTGCACCACCGTCGCAGGGTTGACGCGCAACTCGGCTGCCAGCTCACGGACGGAGGGAAGCGCCTCGGCGGGGCGCAGCTCGCCGGAGGCGACGGCTACGCGGATGCGCGCCGCGATTTGCGCGTAGAGCGGTGTGGAACTCCTCGGATCGATGCGCTCGAACACTCCCCACTCGGTGTATTACTGTAGTAATACAGTATATCTCGAGGAGGAGTCCGTCAATCCGTGGGGCTTTACGACTGAGGAATCAGTCCTTAAGACCACCCGCCAGAGTCACCGCGAGGAAGGCCAAGGCGATGAACGGGAGCGCTGAGACAACAATTCCTGCCCTCTCCAGACTTCCCAAACGCATTGAATCTCAAGATCGGGGAACCTCGTGATCGGTAAGAACGGGGAGATACGGAACCCATGGTCCGACCTCGGGATGGTACTGCTTCGCCATGACGCGCGCGACTTGAGCAACATGTCCCAGGTCGTGCACCACCCATGCAGCGAGCAGCTGACGCAGCGTCACGGGACCGAGACTCGGGTGCTCACCCAGCAGGTCGAGCTGGACCTCCGTCAGGTGCCACGACTCCAGGACCCTGACGTTCTCGGCACGTAACCGCGCAAACTCGTCGAGCAACGAATCCAGCGTGCGATTCTTGTTGCGCGCGCGGTGCCGAAACCGGTCGTACGGCTCGAACCGACGGCTCGCGCCCTGCGCGAGGATGATGCGGGCGCGCGGCACCCAATCGGTTTCCTCACCGTCGATCAGATGCCCGACGTTGTCAGAGGGACTGAATGTGTCGGGTCCTTCCGTTCCCCTCGCCCAGGACTCGCTGACTCCCCGAAGCAGCGCATCGAGCGTCCCCGGCGTGCGGCTCAGTATCTCGATGGAACGCTCGAGGCTGAATGGAGCCATGTGATTAAGCTATCGCCGCAACCGGCACGGCGCCGTAGTGTTCAATCTCCCAACCGTCAGAGGGAATTCGAGGCGATCATGAAGGGCTACCACGACCTCGTCGACTACGGCCGGCGCGAGATTTACAAGATCGAGGGTAGTGCCGAGCGCTAGCGACTCGCGCAGAGCCCGACGGCAACTAACAGGGCGGACGCACCCACGAGGACTGAGAAGAAGAAGCGACGATGGTACTCACGACCGCGTGGCGTGAGATCGGCATTTCCAAGGGGCACCGGCTCCCACCAGACCAGCGGCGAGCGCCGCTCGTAGCGGAGCTGAATCAAGCACCAGGCGGCGTATACCCACGCGCTCGCCGCCGTCACGATCAGCGCGTAGTCGAGGGGACTCGCGGCTTCACAATTCCAGAAGAACATGGGCCACAACTTTGCGCATGGCCGCCCGGCTGACAAGCGCGAATGGAAACGGCTGACCGATCACGGCGCGACAGCGAGATAATCGTGCGCGCCGACGATCTGCCAGCGCCCACCGCGCTTCATCCAGGTATCGGTGTAGCGGTAGCGGCGCTCGAAGGACCCTCCCCCGCCCGGTCCACGACCCCGCACCACCAACCATCCAGTCACGACCGCGGTCGTCCCGAAACGATGGACCTGCATGTCCTCATTGCCGGCCGCCGTGACGGTGTCAGGACCCGAGACGATGCTGCGCAGGACGTCATCACGGCTCATGGTCACATCGTTCTCCGAATACACGAATCCGGGAGCGAGCAAGCGCTGAAAGACCACAGTGTCCCGCCGCACCAATGCGCGGGCCCAATCATCCTCGAGCTTGATCAACGCGGTGGAGTCCGCGTGCTGCCGTGTCACTGCCAGCATCATGACGACCATCCACGCAGTCATATCACTCTCCCAGAACCTTGATGATCACGCGCTTCTTGCGCTGCCCGTCCCACTCGCCGTAGAACACTCGCTGCCACGGTCCGAAGTCGAGCTTGCCCGCGGTGACCGGCACAATCACTTCGTGCCCGATCGTGAGGCTGCGCAGATGCGCCGCCGCGTTGTCTTCACCCGTCTCGTTGTGACGATATCGCTTGGGATCCCACGGCGCGATGGTGCCCTCCAACCATTTCAAGATGTCCTCCCAGAGGCCCGATTCATGATCATTCACAAAGACTGAGGCCGAGATGTGCATTGCGCTGACGAGGACAAAGCCTTCGCGCACGCCGCTCGCCTCGACCTCCTGCGTGACCTCGTCGGTGATGTCGATGATCTCCTGACGCCGCTTCGTGTTGAACCAGAGGTAATGCGTGTGGGATTTCATGGGACTCCTTTTTTGACCGTGTCTATTTGTCACAGGCCGCCCAAATCCCTAGATTGGCGCGACATATGGCTCTACCGTTCCGGCGGCGAATCTTCCTCATCCTTGTCGTCATGACCGCCGTGCCGACCGTGCTCGCGGTCGCCGGCTGGGTGCTGTCGGTGCGCCGGCTCCTCCCCGCAGCCGGCGCGCGGGCTTCTAGTGAGCGGGTTGCCGCGACCGCCCGGACCCTGCTCGAAGGCGTCGATACGCTGCACCTCACGGTGCGGGAGCGCGCCCTGCTGCGCCAGCACCTCAACGAGGTCTCGGAATCGGTCAGCCTTGCGCGCCGGGCCGAAACGTTCTTGCGCTATTACACGGCGGGCTTCGCGGTCGTCATCCTGCTCCTCGGCGCCGCCGTGCTGTACGCGGCGGTGAAGCTCGCGGGCCATCTCTCGCGCCAGCTGTCACGACCGATCGATGAGCTCGTCGGTTGGACCTCCCTCATCCGCCGCAACGCCGAGCTGCCGACGGGACCGTCGACGCGCGGTGCACCGGAGTTCGAAGCCCTGCGTCAGGCATTGCGTGAGCTGGCCGGGGCGCTCGCGGCCGCGCGCGAGCGCGAGCTGGAAGCGGAACGGTTGCGCGCGTTTCGCGAGGTCGCCCGCCGTGTGGCGCACGAGATCAAGAATCCGCTGACGTCGATGCGCATCGCCGTGGATCAGCTCGGACGGCCGGAGGGCCGGACGGCCGAACGGACGGAAATGGCGCTCCAGGTATTGGCTGCGGAAACGGATCGTCTGGATCGGCTCGCTAAGGAATTCTCCGAGTTCGGCCGTCTCCCCGAAGGGCCGCAGAGTGAGGTGGATCTCGTGGAATTGCTCGAAGAGCTGGGACGGACCAGCGTACCGAACCACGTGGAGGTCCGACTCACCACGTACAACGGACGACGCACGGTTTTTGGCCACTATGAGCCCCTCCGTCGCGCGTTCGCGAACCTCTACCGCAATGCCGCCGAAGCGATGCAGGGTCGAGGCGCCATCGACGTCACGGTCACGGGAGGGGGGGGGGGACGACTCCCGACTCACGGTGACGATCGCCGACCATGGACCCGGGATTGCTGCCGAGCTGCGCCAGCGAGTATTCGAGCCCTACTTCACCACGAAGGCGGATGGCACGGGGCTGGGGCTCGCGCTGGTGCGCGTGACGCTCGAAGCCCACCGCGCGACGATTAGCGTGAGCGAGACTCCGGGTGGCGGGGCGACGTTCGCAATCGTGTTCCCGCCGTCCCCCCTCTCCAGCCTGGCGCGGGGGACAGGGGCTGAGGCCTTATGAGCCCGCGAATTCTTCTCGTCGATGACGAAGCCAACATCCGCCGCATGGTGGGCGCGCTGTTGCAGTCCGAGGGCTTCGAGACCATCGAGGCGGCGGACGGCAACGCGGCGATCACGCGGATCGTGGAGGACTTGCCCGACGCCGTGCTGCTCGATCTCATGATGCCGCCGGGCCCCGATGGACTCACGACGCTCGAGCAGATCCGCAAGCGCGCGCCGCACGTGCCCGTCATCATGATGAGCGGCAAGGCGAATCTCGCCGATGCGGTCCGGGCCATGAAGCTCGGCGCCTTCCAATTCCTCGAGAAACCGCTGACGCCCGAGGGCGTCATCGTGACGCTGCGCAGCGCGCTCGAGCTGGGCCGCACGCTCGCCGAAAACCGGCGGTTGCACGAGGAGCTGGGCCACGCCGACCCGCTCGTGGGGTCCAGCCACGCCATGGAGGAGCTGCGCGCGTTGATCGCGCGCGTCGCCCCGACGGAATCGCGCGTGCTGATCACCGGCGAATCGGGCACAGGCAAGGAGCTCGTCGCATCGGCCATTCATCGTCAGAGCGCGCGCGGCAACAAGCCGTTCGTCACCGTGAACAGCGCCGCACTGCCGCGCGATCTCGTCGAATCGGAGATGTTCGGTCACGAGCGCGGCGCGTTCACCGGTGCGACTGAGCGGCGCCAGGGTCGCTTCGAGCTTGCGGACGGCGGCACGCTGTTCCTCGACGAAGTGGGTGATCTGGGGCCGGAAGCGCAGGCCAAGCTGCTGCGCGTGCTCGAGAGCGGCGTCGTCGAGCGCGTCGGCGGGGAGAAGCCCTTCGCGGTAAACGTCCGCGTGCTCGCGGCGACGAACAAAGAGCTGAAGGACGCGGTGCGGCAGGGCCAGTTCCGCGAGGATCTCTGGTTCCGGCTCAACGTGCTGCCGATCCACATCGCGCCGCTGCGCGAGCGCCCGGAGGACGTCGCACCGCTGGTGCGTCATTTTGCGGCGCGCTGCGCCGCCCGCCTCGGCCGGCCGGTGCAGTTCGACGCGGGCACGATGCCCTTGCTCGCCGCCTACTCCTGGCCGGGCAACGTGCGCGAGCTGGCGAACGTCGTCGAGCGGCTCGCGATTCTATCGTCTTCGGAGCTGATCGGCGCGGCCGACGTCGCGCGCGTGCTGCCGCAGGATGGCGCGCCGCGTCCTGTCAGCCCCGCTGAGGGCGACACGCCGTGGCGCGATATCGCGCTCTCGGACACGCTCGATCAGTACGAGCGCGAGCTCATCGCGCGGGCGCTCTCGGTCTCGCGCGGCAACGTCGCCGAAGCGGCGCGCCGGCTCGACACCGACCGGGCCAATCTGTATCGCCGCATGCGACGCCTCGGCATCGAGCCGCCGCGCAATACCTTCGACTCAATCGAAAGCTGACCTATGCTCGCTTTGCTGTTGGCCCTCACGGCCTTCCAGGACACCACGATCGTCATCCATCCCGACAGCGCCGCGCTCGAGGCGCGTGCGCTGCCGCGACTCGTGTCCGAGGAGGTCATTCGCTTCTACAACGACCCCGCCACGACGCGCCTGGTGGGGCGCACGCGGCTTCCGCACGGCAACGAGTGGCGCGGCAACGTCGCCGTGCGCAACGGCCCGGTCTTCGTCGGCGGGAGAGTCCAGGGGACTCTGGTCGTGATCAACGGCGACCTCGAGTTCGAAGCCGGCGGTACCGTGACCGGCGACGTAATCGTTGTGGGCGGTGTCGTCGACTCGAGCGGGGGAGCGATCGGCGGCGAGCTGCGCCAGTATCGCGAGCCGCTGCTCTACCGGCTGCAGAACGAGGGTGACCAGATCGAGTACGCCCCCAATCTGCGCCGCCGCCTGCCGAGTGCCAGCGCGCGCGTGTCGTGGGGCAGCGCCGACTCGCGGTCTTCACTGACCATCGCCACGGGCGGAACGTTCAACCGCGTCGAAGGACTGCCGATCGTGTTCGGCCCGCTGTTCGACTGGAAGCTCCAGGAGGGTTTCCGCCTGCGCATCGACGCGCTGGGGGTGTTTCGCTCGGCGGGCGACCTCTCGGACAAGCGCAGCGACCTCGGCTACATGTTCCGCGGCGAGCTGCGGTCGGGCGAAGTGCGTCCGGTGGGCCTCACGGTGCGCGCCTTCGACGTCGTGTCGCCGGTCGAGGACTGGGGATTGCACAGCAACGAAGTCGGCTGGAGCTCCTTCCTGTTCGCGCGCGACTACCGCGACTACTACCTCAACAAGGGATGGGGTGCCCGCGTGTTCGCGCAGCCCGAGCGGCCGCTGTCGCTCGGGCTCGAGGTGCGGCGCGAATGGCACACCAGCGTCGGCGTGCAGGATCCGTGGACGATATTCCGCAACTCCGACCCATGGCGACCGAACCCGCCCATCGACGAGGGACACTACACAACGATCGCGGGGAGCGTGTCGCTCGATTCCAGGAACGACGTCAAAGATCCAACGGCCGGGTGGCTGGTGCGCGCCACGTTCGAGAATTCGCGCAGCTCCGACGTCGTGCCGCACGCCGGCGTGCCGCCGACGGTGCGCGATTCCATCCCCACGGATGGCTCCTACACGTTCAATCGCCTGTTCTTTGACGCCCGCCGCTACGCGCGCATCAGTCCTTCCGGTCGCATTCACTTGCGCATGGTCGCCGGTGGCTGGATGGGCGGCGATCCGTTCCCACTGCAGCGTCGGCTCTCGCTCGGCGGTCCCGAGCCGATGCCCGGCGAGCCGTTCCGCACGGCCGCCTGCAACGGGAACATCGTCGATTCGGCATTCGCGGGCTCCAAGCTCGCGGCCTGCGATCGCGTGCTCGCCTTCCAGGCCGAGTACCGCGGCCACGTGAAGCTGAATTGGAGCTATAACCCGTCGAGCGGTCGTGACGAGCCGCCCAGGGACGAGGGCATGCCTCCATTCTGGCTCGAGGGGCTCGATCTCGTGGTGTTCGCCAACACGGGACAGGCCTGGCTCGTGGGAAACGGCCCCGGACAAGTGCCCGCAGGCTCGATCCCCGAGCTGGCCAGCTGGCTGGTAGATGTCGGTCTCGGCGTGGACTGGAGTGGATTCGGGGTCTACATAGCCAAGGCGGTAACCACCGGCGAACAACTGCGTTTCACGGTCCGGCTCGAGCACCGGTTCTAGCGTGCGCCAAGTCTGGGCCGTGGCGGCCAGCCTGGTGCTCACCACGGCGGCCGTCGCGCAGTCACCCACCCTCACCGTCACCGTGCACAACGACGTCCCGCGCGTGCGCAGCAGTGGGCTGCTCGCCGACGGCAAATTCGTCGGACTGATGCGGTCGGGCTTCCCCCTGCGACTCCACTACCGCCTCGAGCTGTGGCACGTGCGCGGCGGCTGGTTCGATCAATTCATCCGCGAGGTTTCGTGGGATGCGGTCGCCCGCAACGACCCTCTCGCCGATGACTTCGTCCTGATCCGGCAGGGCGGCAGCGTCAGGCGCTATGCGACGGCGGAAGAGCTGGCGGCGGCACTGGAGATTCCCTACACGGTGACGATGCCGCCATCGGGCTCACCGGGGGATCGGTTCTACTTCGTGGCGCGGCTCGAAGTGACGACCCTCAACGACACGGACCTGCAGGAATTGTCGCGCTGGCTTTCTGGCGATGTCGGACCGACGGTTTCCGGCGGAGAGAGCTTCGGGGATGCACTCGCACGCGGGGCCCAGCGGGTTTTGGTGCGGTTGGCGGGACTGCCGCGTCAGCGGCTGGAGGCGCGGAGTCCTACGATCCGAATTGGCGATCGATAGCGGCGCGGATCTGCTCGAGGGACTGGCCCTGCCCCGCCATCTCGCTCGCCAGCATCGCCTCACCCATGCAGATATCGCAGTAGGCGCCATGCGTTGACTCGAAGCAGGTGAGCAGCGAGCGGTGGCCGGAGTGCTTGGAGCAATCGCAGTGACAGTAAACACCATCCAACGTCCCAGCCGCCCGCCGCGCCGCGGCGTACGCCTCTACGGCCCCGGGATTATGCGGAATGAATGATTCCGGCAGAATCTTCTCGTTGGTGATACCAGGCCGGGGGTCGGGGTGAATCGACCCGTGCGCCGCTTGCGGCCGCGTGAGGAAGACCACTCCGGCGAGTCCGACCGCAGCCGCACCCGCCACTACCCAGGGCATCTTGCTCACAGCGCCTCGAGAGTGGCCAGCACATCGGCTCCATAGAAGAGCCGGATGTACTTCGCCTGCGTCCGCGTCAGGCGCCGCACCGCCCACGACAGGTGCACGAAATGCGGCTCGTGGGGGACATGCAGCGGGTGCATCCCGACTTCCTCAGGGAGCAGGTTTCCCTTCCGCGTGTTGCAGCTCGAGCACGCGGTGAGGACGTTCGTCCAGGCGTTCGTCCCACCGCGTGACAAGGGCACGAGATGGTCGCGCGTGAGGCACTCGCGCTGTCGCAGCTCCTGTTGCGACCGGCCACAGAACTGGCAGCGGTAGTTATCGCGGGCAAACAGGAATGTGTTGGTGACTTGGCGACGGAAGCGGCGCGGCACGTGGACGAAGCGGACCAGCCTGATGACCGCCGGGCGTGGCACCGCCATTCGTTCGGAGTGGACCGGCGTGCCCTCCGCCTCCACGACCTCGGCCTTGCCGTCAATAACCAGCCGCAGCGCCCGGCGCACGGGCACCATGGTCAGTGGTTCGAAGGAGGCATTGAGGGCCAGGCAGCGCATCCGATATGCTAATACCAACCTACAACTTACAGCAAGTGAGGCGTTTAGCTGGTCGCTGCGGGCTGGAACGCGCGTCGCAAATCTTCGATTTGCGACTCAACCGACCCGCGCGACGCACCCCCAGACGTAGCACGGCTTTCGACGCTCTGCTCCCATGTCCCCAGCTGCGCCAAGGCCGGCGCGAGAGCCGGATGAATCGCCGTCGCGACGGTGGCAGGTACCTTGTCGAGCGTGACGCCGGCCTGTTCAGCAGCGCGGACGAGTTGCCCGATCAAACCGTGACTTTCACGAAATGGGACGCCCGCGTCGACGAGTAGATCGGCGAGATCGGTGGCGCGCATCGCAGGATCGAGCGCGGCCGCCATGCGGTCGGCATTCACGGTGAGTGTTTCGATGGCCCCGGTGACGGCTGGAAGCACCGTCGCCAATGTGTCGCAGGCATCGAACAGCAGCGCCTTGTCCTCCTGCAAATCCTTCTGATAGCCGGCGGGGATGCCTTTCAGTGTGGTGAGCAACGCAACGAGGTCGCCGAGCAGCCGACCGGCCTTCCCGCGCGCCAGCTCGAAGACATCCGGGTTGCGCTTCTGCGGCATCAGGCTGGAGCCGGTGCTGAAGTTGTCGGCCAGGGTGACGAAGCCAAACTCGCCGCTCGCATAGGTGATCAGCTCGGCGCCGAGGCGGGACAGATGCGTGCCGATGAGCGCGATGGCGAACAGCACATCCGCGACGAAGTCGCGATCGCCGGTGGCATCGAGCGCATTCGGCGACACCGCACGGAAACCGAGCGCTTCTTTCAGCAGCACGCGATCGATGGGAAACCCGGAGCCCGCGAGCGCGCCCGAGCCGAGCGGCAGCTCCGCCGTGCGGCGGCGCGCGTCGGCGAGGCGCTGGCGATCGCGCACCAGCGGCCAGGCGTGGGCGAGCAACACGTACGCCCAGCGCACCGGCTGCGCGCGCTGCCCGTGCGTGTACCCCGGCAGAATCGCATCGAGGCCTTCGCGCGCTTTTGCGATCAACACACGACCAAGAGCACTCACGGCGGCATCGAGCTCATCGATCGCGCCGACCGTCCACAGGCGGAGGTCGGTCGCGACCTGGTCGTTACGCGAGCGGCCGGTGTGAAGCTTGCCGGCGACCGCACCGACTTCGCCATATAGCAGCCGCTCGACCAGCGTGTGGACGTCCTCGTCCGGTGCGCCGACGGCCGCGCCATCGGCGAGCTTGTCGGCAACGCGATCGAGACCCTCGAGCAGCTGCGTCTCTTCGGCCGACGTCAACACCCCCGCACGGCAAAGCGCATGGACCCAGGCTTTGCTCGCGAAGACATCCTGTGGCCAGAGGCGATGGTCGACGGGAAGGGAGCGGTTTAAAGCATCGAGCGCTTCGCTCGGCCCGAGAGCGAAGCGCCCACCCCACATGTGATGCGGCGGCGGATCAGCTTGCTGGGACATCCGTGCGCTCGGCTGCGAGTCCGGCCGCAATGCGCGACGCGAGTCCATAGAGCCGGATGAAGCCCTCGGCGTCCTTCTGATTGTAAACGTTGTCCTTGCCGAAGGTCGCGTACGACGGTTGATACAGGGCGTAGGGGCTCTCCCGCCCCGCGACGATGACGTTGCCCTTGAACAGCTTCAGCCGAACGGTGCCCGTCACGTTTTTCTGTGACGCGGTGACCAGCGCATCGAGGGCTTCGCGCTCCGGCGTCCACCACCGCCCATCGTACACCAGATCCGCATACCGCAACGCGAGCTCGTCCTTGAGCCGCAGCGTGCGACGATCGAGCACCATTTGCTCCAGCTCGCGATGCGCGGCGTACAGCACCGTGCCGCCCGGCGTTTCATACACGCCGCGCGATTTCATTCCGACGAGGCGATCCTCGACGACGTCAGCCCGGCCGACGCCGTGCTCGCCTGCGATTTCGTTGAGTTGTTCGAGGAGTTCGACTGGACCGAGAGGTACGGCATCGACGCTGACCGGATTGCCTTCTTCGAAGCCGATCGTGACGACGACCGGCTCATCCGGCGCCTCGAACGGGTTCGTCGTCATGACGAAGATGTGCTCGGGCGCTTCCTGAGACGGGTCCTCGAGGATGCCGCCCTCGTGCGAGCAGTGCCAGAGGTTGCGGTCGGTCGAATACGGCTTCTCGGCGGTCGCTTGCACGGGCACGCCCTTGGCGTGGACGTAGCTGATCAGGTCTTCGCGGCTCTGGAATTTCCATTCGCGCCACGGCGCGATGATCTGGAGCTCGGGCGCGAGAGCGGCGTACGTCAGCTCGAAGCGGACCTGGTCGTTGCCTTTGCCCGTGCAGCCGTGGGCGACAGCATCGGCGCCGAGGCGCTGGGCCACGGCAACCTGATGCGCCGCGGTGAGCGGCCGGGCCATCGACGTGCCGAGCAGATAGGTGCGGGCATAGACCGCGCCGGCACGCAGCGTCGGGAAGACGAAGTCGCGCACGAACTCCTCGCGCAGATCTTCGACGATGCAAGTCTCGGCGCCGGAGCGTTTCGCTTTGTCGACGAGGCCGGTGAGCTCACCGCCGCCCTGCCCTACGTCCGCGGCGAAGCAGACGACGCGCGCGCCGTACGTTTCGCGCAGCCAGGGTACGATGGCGGAGGTATCGAGCCCGCCGGAGTAGGCGAGGACGACGAGTGGCCCGGTGCCAGGACGGCCGGTAGTTTGTTTATGCATATTGGTGCATAAAAATACACATGGTCAGAGCTGGTGCGCAAGGGCGAACCTACCAGCTCCACCCCTGCCGGTACTGCGGCCTGACGTACTCCTCCGGGATCCCCGGTATGACCACGGCACCTGTCTGCGGATTCACATCGATCGGCTGCGCGGTGCGAACCGCCAGATTGCCTAGCAGCACCATCTCGGTCAGCGGGCCCGAGTGGTCGGGGATGTTCGAACCGGCCGGGGTGCCGCCTTTGCACGCCGCGATCCACTCGGCATAGACGCCCTCGGTACGCGGATACTTCTGCGGCACCGGGTGCGCGGTGACCTCCGCCTGCTTCGCCGCGTCGAGCAACCGTGGATTCTCGCCGTAGATCCCCGCGATCAGCCGGCCGCCGTCGCCGATCCACAGCTGCCCGCTCGTATCGAACGGCCACGTCGCCGGATCGGTGAACTCCGGCGGCCGCGGCGGATAGAGGCTGCCGTCGCGCCATACCACCGTCACCGGCGGGCGGCTTCCCTTGGCTGGAAACGAATAGATGATGCGCGAGCACGCCGGGGCGGTCTCGGCAAACAGCTTCGTCGACTCGGCTTCGATGCGCGCCGGGTAGCCGAGATTCAGGGTCCAGAACGACGCGTCCATCGAGTGGCAGGCGATGTCGCCAAGCGCGCCGGTGCCGAAATCCCACCAGCCCCGCCACTTGAACGGCGCGTAGGCAGAGTGGTAGGGACGTGCCGACGCGGGTCCAAGCCACAGGTCCCAGTCGAGCGACTGGGGCGCGTACATGTTCTCGAGCGGCCGCTCGATTGCCTGCGGCCAGATCGGCCGGTTAGTCCACAGCTGGATCTCCCGTACCGTCCCGATCAGCCCCGCCTCCACCCACTCGCGAATCAGCCGCGTCCCTTCCTCGGCGTGGCCCTGATTGCCCATTTGCGTCTGCACCTTGTAGCGGCGCGCCGCGTCTTCGAGCTGCTTCACTTCCCACAGCGTGCGCGCCAGCGGCTTCTGGATGCGCGTGTGCTTGCCGAGCTTCATCGCCATCATGCCGGCGACGGTGTGGGTATGGTCGGGCGTCGAGACGGTGACCGCGTCGATATTCTTCCCTTCCTTATCGAGCATCACGCGAAAGTCCTTGAACCGTTTCGCCAGGGGAAATGCCTGGAACGAACCCGCCGCCTGACGGTCATCTACGTCGCAGAGAGCGTAGATGTTCTCGGTCTTGCCTACCCCGCGCACATCGTTCGCGCCCATCCCGCCGACACCGATGCACGCAATGTGGAGCGTGTCACTCGGCGCGAGGCGATTGCGGCCGCGCGCGCCGAGCACGTGTGGGGGCACGATGGTGAACGCGATACCGCCGGCCACGTCGCCGACGAAGCGGCGTCGGGAAATGCGCTTGCGACTCATGGGAGAGCCCGGATTTTGATGTTGCGGAAGGCGACGATGTTGCCGTGGTCCTGCAGCCCGATGTGTCCTTGCGTGTTCTTGCCGAACTTGGGATGCGGTTTGAACGTGCTGCCGGCGATTTTCGAGTTCCAATCCGCGCTACCCAGCTCGTACTCCACCATCTTGAAACCGTTGAGCCACTGCTCCACGTGATTGCCATTCACCACGAGCCGCGCGCTGTTCCATTCGCCGCCGGCGTGAACATGGCCACGTGGCGCCGGATACAGGTCGTAGGCTGCTCCGGCCGACTGCAGCGGATTCTGGCCGTCGGGATGCTTGGCGTCGTCCAGCACCTGCATCTCGACCGCGTTCCAGTAGATCTCGTCTTTGTCTTCGCTCGCGCGATAAAAGATGCCGCTGTTGCCGCCCGGTTCGATCTTCCAGTCGATCGACAGCTCGAAGTTCTTGAATTCGTCGTTCGAGATGATGTCGCCGCCCGCGCCGACGCGAGTGAGGGCGCTGTCCTGCACCACCCACCCGTCCGAAAGCGTCTGCTTGCCGTAGTTCCGCCACCCCGTGGTGGTCGAACCATCGAACAAGAGTTTCCACCCCGCGGCCTTCTCGGGATCGCTCAGCGTGTTCTGGACCGTGTTGGTGGAGGGTGGTGGAGCTTGTGATCGAGCCTTGCACGAGAGCGGCAGCAGCACGAGTAGGGCAATCGTCCGAGTTTTCATGCAGGAATTCCTGCGAGCTCCTGCAGCCGCACCTGCACGGCGCGGCGGCCTCGCTCGCTGCGAGTGATGACCAGAATGGCATCGTCACCTGCAATGGTGCCGATGATTTCACTCCACCCGGCGCCGTCGAGCGCCAGGGCCAGCGCCTGCGCGCCGCCGGTCGTCGTCTTCAAAACGAGCAGCGGGCCAACGCCTTCGGCGGAGACGAGCATGGTGGGAAGCAGCTGCTCCAAATGCGGGCGAACGCCCGGCGCGCCTTCCCGCGCAGCCGCATAGTGCGATCCCCCATCCGGCGCGGCGACCTTGGCGAGCCCGAGCTCCCGGATATCGCGGGACAGTGTCGCTTGGGTCACGTTGAACCCCTCCGCCTTCAGCCGCTCGCGCAGCTGTTCCTGGCTGCCCACTGCTCCCTGGCGAATGATGCGCAGGATGGCCGCGTGACGCTGCGTTTTCATGGGGCGGAAATCTGATGCACGATGCGGCCGCTGACTACTGTTAGCTGAACGGCCGGCGGGCCGGACGGCCCGACGGTCTGAACGGCCAAATCGCCGGCCTTTCCTACCTCGAGCGAGCCGATCTCCTGTTCCCACCCGAGGGCGCGCGCCCCCTCTATCGTAAGCGCGCGCAGCGCGGCTTCACCGCCTAACCCGGCGGCTTCGGCCTCCGCCCACAGGTTCAGCTTGCCGACACTGACCACCGAATCCGTGCCGAGTCCGACGGGAATTCCGGCGACGCGAAACAGCGCGAGCGGCAGCCGCCCGTGACCGTGCGCGGCGTTCGACAGCGGACAGTGCGCAACTGCTGCCCCGGCGCTCCGGAGCAACGCGACATCCGCCTGGTCCACCTGCACACAGTGAATGCAGAGCGTCCCACGTTGCACGACGGCACGCTGGACGAGATACGCTATCGGCGAGCAATCGCGGGCCATGACGGCAATCCCCCGCGCGCGCAATGCTTCCGCGAACGGGCCGTCGCCATCGCGGACGAACGCCGTCTCTTCTTTCGACTCGGCCACGTGGACGGCGATCGGCAGCCCTTCGCGTCGCGCGAAGGTCGCGACGGCTTCATAGAGCGGTGCCGAGACTGTATAAGGCGCGTGCGGCGAAACGCCGAGGCCAAGTTGCATTGTTGCCAGACCGCGAAGTTGCAACACGGCTGTCTCGAGCTCCGCCATGCTCGCCGCGCACTGCGCCGGATCGGGGCCGAATACCTCCTGGTACACGATCCCCCGCCCACCGAGATCGTGGAGCGCCCGCATGACCGCGCCCGTACTCCCCGTCTCCGCGATACAGGTGATGCCCTGCGCCCAGCCGTCGCGCACGCCGGCGACCGCAGCCTCATAGAACGCCTCTGCGCTCGTCGCGTCCTTCAACTCTCGAACACGCCGAATCCATTTCAGGAAGTCGGGTTCTTCGTGCCGCGTGCCGCCGCCGAGCTGCGTCAGCTCGAGATGCGTGTGACAGTTGACGAGCCCTGGTATCAGCTCACCGTCGGGAAAATGGAGCGACTGGCCGTGAGTGAGCGACGGTACCTGCGCGTTCGAACCCACGGCCGCGATCCTCCCAGTCGCGTCGACAAGAACGGCGCCGTCCTCGAAAGATGGCGCCGTGATGGGATGAACTCGGCCCGCTCGAATCCGCAACAAGTCTAGGGCGTCACTCCGACGCCAAACGGCGAGTGCACCTGGCACACCTGCGTCGGCTCCGTGCCGGGATAGAACCACTCCCAGCGACGCACCTCGAGCGGGCAGAACGGCGTCGCGAGGAACCCGTTCGACCAATCCACCTCGCGCGTGACGAGATCGTCCGGACGAGCCCAGTCGGCGGGCGCCGGACGCCGCTCGTACACATCGCGCATGAATTTCGTCCACGCCGGCGCGACGATGCGGCCGCCACCCGCATTGTTCATGATGCGGCGCTGCAGATCGTACCCGACCCAGATACCGCTCACGATTTCCGGTGTGAAGCCCACGAACCAGGCATCGGTGTAGTCGTCGGTCGTGCCCGTCTTCCCCCCCATCGGCACGTGCAGCCCCGAAACGGCGCCGGCGGCCGTGCCGCAGCGGTGCGGCCCGGTACCCGGCTGGCAGCGCATGACATCGCGCAGCATGTCGAGCATGAGCCAGTTATGCTCCGGATCCATCACCTGCTCACGCTTGACGGTGGACTGATAGAGGATGTTGCCCTGCCGGTCCTCGATGCGCTGAATGCCGATCGGATCGACCCGAACGCCGCCATTCGCGAACGCCGTGTAGGCAGCGATCAGCTCGATCGGCTTCATCTCGCGCGCACCGATGTGGATCGACGGATAGGGCGGCAGCGGGGTGGTGATACCGTAGCGCCGCGCTTCGCCGATCACCGTCTGCTCGCCCAGCGCCATGCCCAGCTTGATCGTCGAGAGGTTGCGCGAGAGATAGAGCGATTGGCGCATCGGGATCGGGCCAATCGTCGTATCGTCGTAGTCCTTCGGTTGCCACAGCGAGCTGTCGAGCTGGATGACCGGGGGATTGAGCGGCGAGTCGTCCAGCATCTCGGTGACCGGATGTCCCGCGCGTATCGCGGCCGAGTACACGAACGGCTTGAACGTCGAGCCCGGCGGGCGAGCCGACTGGGTCACGCGATTCCACTTCGAGTCGACGAAATCGCGGCCGCCGACCATGGCGAGGATGTTCCCAGTCTTCGCGTCGAGCGCGAGCAACGCGCCCTGGAGATAGGGAGCGAACGGGCCCTGATCATCCGGTGTGGCGCGGCCCTGCTCGATGTATTCGCGATAGGGCGTGCCCTCGAACTTGCCGTTCGAGTAGACGCCCGACTCGATCTCATCCAGCTGTGACTGGAGCGCCTGCTCCGCCGCTTCCTGCATGTCCAGGTCGAGCGTCGTGTAAATCCGCAGGCCCTTCTCGTACAGATCGCGCCCAAAGCGGGGCTCGAGGAACGCCGAGCGCAGCCATTCGACGAAGTACGGGGCCACGTCGCCGTAGCTGGTGCGGCGTGTCGTCAGGACGAGGGGATACGCCTTCCAGAACTCGGCGTCTTCGGGGCTCAGGAAGCCCTGGTCGCGCATCAGGTTGAGCACCACGTTGCGACGGCGCACCGAGTTCTCGGGATGCGTCCGGGGGTTGTACGTGCCTGGCGCCTTGGGTTGGGCGGCGAGCGTCGCGGCCTCCGCGACGTTCAGATCGCGTACCGATTTTCCAAAGAATACCTGCGAGGCCGCCTCGACCCCCGCCACGTTCGGTCCGAGACTGATCTGGTTCAGATACAGCTGGAGGATCGTGTCTTTCGGAAAGTTCCGCTCCAATTCCACTGCCACGCGCGCTTCTCTCAGCTTGCGCGTCACGGAACGCTCGCGGCTGATCTTGTCCGGAAACACGTTGCGCGCCAGCTGCTGCGTAATCGTCGAGAAGCCGCGGAAGCCGTTGAGCGCGGCACCGGGCAGTCGAATGAAGTCGATGCCGTGATGGCTGTAGAAGCGTTTGTCCTCCGTCGCCAGAAACGCCTGCCGGACGTGAAGGGGGATGTCGCTCAGCTTCACCACCGTGCGGCGCTCGACGCCGTACTCGCTGATCAGGCGGCCGTCGGCGGCGTAGACCTTCGACGTCTGGACCTGCGGGCGTTGCCCTGGATCGATGCGCAGGATGCTGGGACAGCGGTCTCCGGCGCAGACGCGGCTCCACGAGCCGTACGCCAGACCGCTGCAGTAGAGCAGCGCCAGCACGGTCGCGATGATCGCGCGACGCCGCTGGATCGGGTCGTACCACCAGCGAATGAAGAAGGGGCGGCGACGGGCGGCGGACGGAGACGGAGTCGGTGAGGCCATCTGCTCTAAAACCTAGTTAGGCCGTAGATTCGCCGCCATGACGACGGCTAACGTGTTGCAGGAACTCGAGTGGCGCGGCTTTGTGCAGCAGGCGACGCCCGGCCTCGCCGCGCATTTCGCCAAGGGTCAGGTCACGGCCTACTGCGGCTTCGATCCGACGGCGCCATCCCTACAGCTCGGCAATCTGATGCCGCTGATGCTGCTCGCCAATCTGCAGCGCGGCGGGCACCGGCCCATTGTGCTGATGGGCGGCGGTACGGGATTGATCGGCGATCCCTCCGGCAAGGCGGGCGAGCGGCCGCTGCTGTCGAAAGAGCAGATTCGCGAGAACCTGCAGCGCCAGCGCGACCAGATGGCACGTTTCCTCGAGTTCGGTGCGGGACCGACGGCCGCGTTGTTGCTCGACAACGCCAAATGGCTCGGTGCCCAATCACTGATCGATTTCCTCCGCGATGTCGGTAAGCATTTCACCGTCAACGTCATGCTGCAGAAGGAATCGGTGAAGGCGCGGCTCGAGTCGGGCCTGTCGTACACGGAATTCAGCTACATGCTGCTGCAGGCATACGACTTCCTGCACCTGTTTCGCGAGCGTAAGTGCACGCTGCAGGTGGGAGGCAGCGATCAGTGGGGCAACATCACGGCCGGCGTGGAGCTGATCCGCCGTATCGAAAACGCGGAGGCGCACGGCCTCGTCGCACCGCTCGTGACGATGGCGTCCGGCCAGAAGTTCGGAAAGACCGAATCAGGCGCGATTTACCTCGATCCAGCGCTCACGTCGCCGTACAAGTTCTACCAGTTCTGGATCAACGTGGACGATCGCGACGTCGAGAGATACCTGAAGTTGTTCACGCATCGTGCCGCGGACGAGATCCGGGACATCATGGCGCAGCAGACCAGGAATCCGGCCGGCCGCTCGGCCCAACGCGCGCTGGCAGCGACGGTAACGGAGCTAGTGCACGGCCCGGCCGTGCTCGGGGGAGTGCAGGCGGCCACGGCGATCCTGTTCGGCGATGAGCAGGCCGAGGTTAACCCGCAGGTGTTCGAGATCCTGGCGGGCGAGATCCCGACCGTCGACGTGGAGGGCGCGACCGATGTCGCGCTGGTCGATCTCGTGGCTCGTGCCGGATTGGCCAAATCCAAGAGTGAAGCCCGCCGCAGCATCGAGCAGGGCGGGATCTACGTCAATCAGCAGCGCATCGACGACGTGGGACGGACGATCGCGTCCGCCGATTGGATCGGCGGCCGCAATTTGCTGCTGCGCAAAGGCAAAAAGGAATACGCGCTGCTGCGACGCGGAGGGTGACTGTGGATCAGCCGGTCCGCTTGCTGCTCGAAGTTGTCGATCAGGCCTACCGGGCGCCGTCGTGGCACGGCACGCCGCTCAAGGGTACGATCCGCGGCGTCACGGCGCGTGAGGCGCGCTGGCGGCCGGGCTCGAAGCGACACTGTATTTGGGATCTCGTACTGCACACGGCGTACTGGAAATGCATGGTGCGGCGTCGCCTGCTGCGCGATCCCAAGATTGCGTTTCCGCGCGAGGGCGCGAACTGGCCGGCGCTGCCCGACCGCCCGGACGACGCCGCATGGCGTCGCGACCGCGCGCTACTCGACGAGCAACACCGCCTGCTCCGCAATGCCATCGCGGCGCTACGCGACGCCGATTTGGGACGCCGCGGCTGGCGCTCGCGCTGGCCGATCAAGGCTGAGGTGTATGGGATTGCGTCCCACGATCTCTACCATGCCGGTCAGATCCAACTGCTCAAACGCCTCATGAGGAGATAGCCCGATGTTCATCGGCCACTACGCGCTCGGCCTGGCGGGCAAGCGCGCCGCGCCGCGCACGAATCTCGGCACGCTCTTCGTCGCGGCTCAGCTGGCCGACATGCTGTGGCCGATCTTCCTCCTGCTCGGCTGGGAGCGCGTGCATGCGGTGCCGAGCACGAACCCGTTTCTCGTCGGGTGGTTCGACGCCTATCCCTACTCGCACAGCCTGTTCATGCTACTCGTCTGGGGCGCGCTGTTCGGCTACCTGTATCGGGCGCGGACCGGCAACAAGCGCGGCGCACTCGTCGTGGTCATCCTCGTCGTGAGCCACTGGGTCCTCGACTTCATCACACATCGCCCCGACATGCCGATCTACCCCGGCGGCCCGAAGGTCGGGCTGGGGTTGTGGAATTCAGCGACCGCCACAATCGCCGTGGAGGCCGCCATGACGATCGTTGGTGTCGCGCTGTACGCGCGGACCACGCGGGCGCGCGACGGCATCGGGCGCTGGGGGTTCTGGAGCCTGGTTGCGCTGCTCGTGATCGCGTACATCGCGTCGATCAAGACCCCGGCGCCGACGGATGTCAACGCCCTCGCAATCGGCGCCATCATTTTCGGCTGGGTATTTGTGCTGTTTGCCTGGTGGGTGGATCGGCATCGGCACGCGGCGGCCGCGTCGGTGCCGATGCTGTAGGGGACAGCAGCGGTGGTAGGGGCGCAGGATGCTGCGTCCCTACATGAGATCATCCAAGACTTCTATCACCTTCTCCATCTCTTCCACCGTGTTGTAGCAGTGCGGCGAGAGCCGGATCGCGCCCTCGCGCAGGCTGCACACGACATGCGCGCGCTTCAGCCCATGATACGCTTCCGCCGGCTTGGCCGGCGCGACGCAGAGAATCGCCGAGCGGTGCCCGTTCTCCGTCGGCGACGTGATGCGGACGCCATTCTCCCGCGCCCACCGCACGATCGGCTCGTGCGTCGCCCGCGTGACCTCGGCGATATCGCGCACGCCGATCTCCAACAGCAGCTGCAGCGAGACCGTCATGCCGACGAAGTCCTGGTACGGGAGGGTGACCATCTCGAAGCGGCGGGCGTCGGACCGGAACGTCGGATTGTACTCGGTGAGGCGTGAGAAGTCGTCCGTCCCTTCGAAGGCCATCCAGCCGGTGATCGTCGGCTCGAGCCGCCCCACCAGCTCCTTGCGCACGTACACGAATCCGGAGCCCCACGGCGACAGCAGCCACTTTTGCCCGCCGCAGGCGAGGATGTCGATCGGCGTCTCGCTAACGTCGAGGAACGAATTCCCGATGCCCTGAATGCCGTCGACGACGAGGTACGTGCCGTTCGCGCGGCACGCGTCGCCGAGCTTCTTCAGGTCGGCGCGATAGCCGTTGGAGAATTGCACGAACGAGACGGCGAGTACGCGCACGCGTGGATCGCGCAGCCGCTCGAGCAGGTGCTCTTCATCAGGCCACCCCTGTGCCGTGCAGCGCGCCATCTCGACGGTGATCCCCTGATCCCGAAGCAGCAGCCAGGGATACACGTTCGCCGGAAACTCCTTGTCAGACAGGAGCACGACGTCGCCCTGCTTGAGGGGCAGCGCGCGCGCCGCGAGATGCAAACCGAAACCGGTGTTGGTGGCGAGCGCGATCTCCGACGCATCCGCATTGATCAGCTGCGCGATGCTGAGGCGTGCGGCGGCCAGGCCGGCGAGTAGCTCGCGGTCGGGCAGGAGATGCGGTGCCGTGCGCTTGGAGGTGAACTCATCGAGCGCGCGTCTGGTGCGTTCGGGAATGGGTCCTATCGAGGCGTTGTTGAGGTACGTCGTATCGGCCGTCCACGGGAATTCCGCGGTGCGCAGCGCCTTGAACGTCTCGCGCAGCGCGCGGACATGGGTGGGGTGATACGCGATCTCGGTCATGCGGCCAAGCCCTGACTCCGGCGGCCCAATCCGTGCACATCGAGGGCGTCACGGAGTCCGTCACCGAGGAGATTGAGTCCTAACACCGCGAGTCCAATCGCCACACCGGGTGCTATCGACACCCACGGCGCGACGCGCAGCAGGTCGCGTCCTTCGGCGACCATTGCCCCCCACGAGGGCGTCGGCGGCTGGGCGCCAAGGCCGATGAACGACAGGGCGGCCTCCGCCATGATCGCGCCGCCGATGCCGAGGGTCGCCGCAACTATGACGGGGGCGATCACGTTGGGCAGCAGGTGGCGACCGATGATGCGAGCATCGGACGCCCCCAGCGCGCGCGCGGCGTGCACGTACTCGAGGCCGCGCGCGAGCAGCACCTGGCCCCGCACGAGGCGCGCCATGCCCGCCCAGCCCACGATGCCGATGACGACGAAGACGACAGGCAACGATGGCTTCACGGCGGCGGCGATCGCGATCAACAGCAAGAGCGACGGAAACGCGAGGGTGACGTCGGCAACACGCATGATCAAGCCGTCCACCCAGCGGCCATAGAAACCGGCGATGAGCCCGAGTGTGACGCCGAGGGCGAGCGCGATACTCTGGCTGATGAGTCCGACGGTGAGTGACAAACGCGCGCCGTACAGCACGCGGGACAGCACGTCCCGACCCTGCGCGTCACTGCCCAGCAGAAAGGTGTGAGATGGAGGCTGCAAGCTCGCGGCGAGATCACCGCGGAACGGATCGCCTGGCGCGAGCCACGGCGCCAGCACCGCGATCACGGCAAGGATCCCGACTAGTCCCAGCCCAAAACGGGCCCAGGGGTCACGCGCGAATCGTGTCCAAAATAGTGGCGCCGCCATGGGGGTCTCGACTACGTTACTCGGGACTCAACCCCCCGGGCAAGCGGATAGTGGTGTGAAACGCGATACACCGTTCACCCTCGTACTGGGCGGCGGCGGCATGAAGGGCCTCGCCCATATCGGGGTCCTGCAGGCGCTGCTCGAGCGCGGTCACCGGCCGACCCGGATCATCGGGTCGAGCGTCGGCGCGCTCGTCGGGGCCGCGTGGGCCGGGGGTATGGGCATCGCCAAGCTGCGCGAAGTCGCGCTGTCCTTGAAGCGCAAAGACGTGTTCGCGGTCGCTCATGCCGATATGGCGTTCAAGCGCATGCGATCGCCGGCGCTGTTCCGGCGCGAGCCGCTCGCGGAGCTCATCGCGCGGACCGTCGGGAATCTCGCCTTTCAGGAGCTCGATCCCCCCGTCATCATCAATACCGTAGACATCAATTCCGGCATGCAGGTCTTTTGGGGGCTGCCCGGCCTCGACGATATTCGCGTCGCCGACGCGGTATTCGCCTCCTGCGCCCTGCCCGGCTATTTCCCCCCGCACGAGATCGGTGGCCGCTTTTACGTGGACGGCGCCGTCGTGTCGAACGTCCCGTTCGACGCGGCGCGCGCGCTCGGCCCCGAGCTGATCGTCGCCGCGGACGTCTCGGCGTCGAGCGTGCTCACGGCGGACGCGCAGGAAGAAGGCTTTGCCGGCGTATTCGCGCGCGCTACCGAGATTCTGATGCAGGCGTTACTCGAGCAGCGCGTCCGTACCTGGACAACCCCCCCGGTCTACTACATCCAGCCGCGCGTCGAGCACGTCACGATGTTCTCGTTCGATCATCTCCGTGAGGAGGTCGAGGAAGGCTACCGTGCGACGAGCGCGGCACTCGAGCGACCGGATGAATGGCCCGACCCGGGCGACGTCGGCATTCACCCCAAGCGCCGCGTCATCGTGCGCGTGGAACGGGAGCGCTGCATCGGGTGCGGCACCTGTCTCGTGCATGGACCGCAAGGGATGTTCGTGCTCGATTCCGACCGGAAAGCCGTGGTCACGCAGCCGGATCAGGAATGGTCGCCGATGGACGGCGGCTACATCCGGCACTGCCCGACCTACGCGATCATCGCGCGGCCGGCCGCCCAGGAGAACGAGATGAGACGGTCCGGCTAGGCTAGGAGGAGACTTGTGATTCGATGTCCCGCAAGTCGCGGATCACCCGGTCCCAGTTGTAGTAGGTCTCGATGGACTTGCGGCCGGCCTGACCGAGGCGCCGCGCGAGGAGCTGATCGCCCACCAGCCGCTTGATCGCGCCGGCGACGGCCGCGGGCTCGCCCGGATCAACGACAAAACCCGTCTCCCCATCCTGCACCGCTTCCGCCAGCCCGCCGGACTGACCCGCGATGACGGGGAGCCCGCATGCGCTCGCTTCGGCGAGGGCGACGCCGAATCCTTCGACACGTGAGCCGTCCGCTCGCCGCGACACGCCGACATACGCGGTCGCGATGTTGAACACCGCGGGCAGCTCGGCCTCGGGCACGTTGCCGACGAAACGGACGTGGTTCGCAATCCGGAGGTCCTCGGCGAGCCGCTGGTACGCCTTGCGTTGCTTGCCGCTCCCGACGACCAGGTAGCTCACGTCGAGTCCGTCCTGCCGGCACTGCGCCACGGCCTTCAGCGCCATGTCGACACCCTTGTACGGCTCGAGGCGCGCGACCGTGACGAGCCAGGTGCCGCCGTTGACGCCGTAGCGCGCGCGCACGGCGCGCGTATCGATCCCAGGTCGGAACTGCTCGGGGTCGGTGCCGAGCGGCACCAATCGCACATGCTCGGCGAGCGGATCGAGTCCCAGCTCACGCAGCACGGTTTGAGCCTGCTCACGAGTCCACTGGCTGTTCGCCACGACGGCTACGGCCGAGCCGAGTAGCGCCTTTGCGGTTTGGCGGGCGAAACGGGAGTGGTGAATCGCGTGCAGCTCTTTCAGCAGATCGCCGCCGTGGACGAACACGCCGTACTTCGTGCCGACCCGCTCGTGCACCCACTTGGCGGGATAGGTGCAGGGCCGGATGGAATCGCACCACGCAAAGCGCGGCTTGTGCTGGCGCGCCAGCGTGGCGACGCGGCGTGACCAGAACAGCAGGCCGGCGAGATTGCGCAACGCCTTGCTCGGCACCGGAAGGCGATCGATCACCGCGCCGGTGAAACGCACATCGGAATCCTGAGCATCGCGATGCTGGCCGGTGGAGACGAGCAGCTCACCGCGCGGATAGCGGCGGGTGACTTCGCTCATCATCCGGGCGATGCCGGTTTGCATCGGCGGAAACTCGCTAGTCAACAGGAAGGTCTTAGCCAACGCGTTGTTTCTCCCAGAGAAAAGCATACTTGAAGAACACCGACGCCGCACTCATCCCGGCGTGAATCACGCCCAGGCGTCCATCGAGGATGCTGCCGTGGAGGACGTAGTCTCGCCAGAACCGAAAGGCCGGCCGCAGCGCGACGTCGCTGAATGACGCCCGCCGCCCCTGCGCGGCGAGCTCGGTCGCGCTCATCCGACCGTACAGGACGATCTTATCCAGGTGGTGTCCCAGGTCCCGGTAGGGCGTGTGGTCCAGGACGTTGGTGAGCGCGCCGATGGCCGATGCCTCGGAGGCGGGCAGCACGAGTCCCGGATGTGCCGCCTTCCCCCCGAAGCGCCGAGTCCGCCGAAATAGCCGCACCACCCAATCGTGCCCCCAGTGGCCGCGGCGCAGCACCACACCATGAAACACGTTACGGCGCTTGACCCGATAGGCTTCGTGGCGCGGCGCCCTGACGACTTCGGCCAGCTCGGCGGCAAGGGCCGGCCCGATCCGCTCGTCGGCATCGAGGGCGAAGACCCATTCGTTTTTCGCGGCCTCTATCCCGGCATTGCGCTGCGCCGCAATGCCGGGCTCGGCAGGGTCGACCACGCGCGCACCCGCCGCCCGGGCGCTCGCCGCCGTGCCGTCTTTCGATCCGCCATCCACAACAATCACCTCGCTCGCCCAGGCCAATTGGCGGACACACTCGCTGATCTGACTCGCTTCGTTGAGAGTGGGGATGACCACCGTGAGGGGCGCTGGAGAGGGCATGTTCCCAATGTTAACGAGGACGTTCCTCGGCGAGCAATTGCTCGACCTTGTCCTTGAGGCGCTGGCTGGCGCGACCGTCCAGTCCGTAGAAGTAATAGGCCCGTTGCTCGTCGGCAGCATTCCGCATGACCGGTGTGGGGTTCAGCGCCTGCTCGATCGCCTCGCCCAGCCGGTCGGGCGAGCCCACGTGCACAAACACGCCCTTCAAGAACTCCCGGTTGTCCTCGGTGAGCAGCGGCTGGCCATCGCTGTGCAGCAGGCGGTCGGAAGGGAGATCGTAGATGATCCCGGTTTTGCCCAACGCCAGGAAGTCGAAGACGGTACTCGAGGCTTCACTGATCAGCGTGTCGGCGGCCGCCATGTACGGCACGATGTTGTACTCGCTTGGCGGCAGCAGCACGCTGTGCGGATACTGCTTGACCCGGCGCTCGAAAATCCGGTGCTGCCGGTGCGGGGCATACTTTCCCATCCAGCTGTAGTGATGGAGCTTCACGATCAGGTTGTAGCGGTCCTCGGTCGCTTGGAAAATCGCGTCTTTCACCTCGTACATGCAGGTGGGTTTGTAGGTGGGCGCAAACAGGACGGTCGGCCGATTCGGGTCGAGGCCCCAGCGTCGCAGCAGTTCCGCACGATTGCTGTACCTGCCCTGGAAGTACCAATCCAGTTTTGGCAGGCCAATCAGATGCACCTCGCTCTTCCCTTGAAAGCCGGATTCCTTGATCCGCGCGACGCGGTACTGGCCTTCGACAAAGATCTGGTACCGTGTATCGAGATGGTGGGAGAGGTTCCGATACAGGAGATTCTTGATCCCGGTGCCATGGTTGAGGAAGCAGAGAAGCGTGCGGCCATACGCCTCAGCATCGCGGATCGTATCGCCCGCGATCACGACATCGAATCCCTGCTTCTCTTCGGTGAAGCGATAGCCCTGGCGGACCCATTCATCCACGATCGGTGGGCGATGGCGGAAGTTGATGAAGAACCGCCGCACACGTTCCTCGTCTAGGGCAAAGAAGACGTCGTAGCGGGCGTCGCCCTGAAACAGCTCGATGACGGGGTCGAATGCAGCCTTGTGGTAGACGAATCCAATTTTGAACAGCAGCCGGCGCTGGGTCATCCGGGGTTATTGGCGGCCATCGTAGAGATACCGGCCCAGGTTGGCCATCGCGTGTTCATAGGCGGCCGGGGTGTCGATGTCGATCCATTGGCTGGATGCCGGGATCGGCACCGCGTCGAAGTCGTTTGCGGCGATGAGTTCACGCACTCCCTCGGTTATGCTGTCCTTTCCGCGGCCGATCTGCCGGCCCATCGCCTCGAAGTATCGGCGGGTGAGCCGAAAAATGCCGCAGTCGACGGCGTTGAAGTGCGTCAGGTCCTTCCCGATGCGAGTGATTCGGCCCGCGTCGACCCAGACCTTGGTGGCGTCGTCCAGGTCGTATATCTGCTCGATGCGGGGATCCACGAGCAGGCGATTTCGGCCGGGCGGCGCGTCGATTATCGCCTGCAGCGCTGCGGGAGCGACGAGGTGGTCCGCCATGGAGAGCAGAACCTCGTCCTCCTCCGCGTTTAAGACGGTGCTGGCGAGGTGCACCGAGATCCCGTTCCCGCGCCGCCATTCCTGATTTGTCACAACCGTGACTGCATAGCCTAACTGAGCGTGGGCACCGAGATACTCGACGATCGCCTCCGCCTGAAACCCCACGACGACGATGAACTCCGAGACCCCCGCGACAGCAAAGTTGCGCATGATCCCGGAGAGAATAGTGCCTCGTCCGAACGGGAGGAGGGTCTTGGGGGTGTCGTCTGAGTGGCCGGCGAGCCGGCTTCCCCTCCCCGCGGCAGTGATGATGGCCCTCATGACGGAGGCAAGCTAGTTATACTGGGACGCTGATGCACGTCGTAGTCGCGTCCCATCACCGGCTCCCGGTCGAAGGCTACGGCGGCCCACAGCGCGTCGTCGTCGCGCTGGTCCGCGGGCTTGCGGCGCTCGGCCATCGCGTCACGATCCTCGCGCAACAGGGAACGAAAGTCGCGGAAGCATCCAGGATCGTAGAGGTGGCGCCACGCATTCTGAAGGACCCCAGCGCCGACTTGAGAAAATTCATTCCCGAAGGCGCCGACATTCTGCACGCGCATTATCCCATCAGGCAGGGCCCGCAAGGCCTCCCCTTCGTGCAGACGCTGCACGGCAATTGGAAGCCTGACACTCCTCTCCCGCCGAACACGATTTTTCTCTCTCGCGACCATGCCAAGCGGCACGGCAGGACGGTCTTTGTCTACAATGGACTCGATCCGGCGGAATACATCTTTCGTCGGCGCAAAGAGCAGTGGGATCTGTTTCTCGGCAAACTGCACAGCGATCGGGGCTACCACTGGGCGTTCGAGGCCGCCAAGCGCACCGGCCGCCGGCTCATCATCGCGGGGGGCTGGCGACCGAGCTTCACGGGCGCCGTAAAGTACGTCGGTGAAGTCGGCGGCAAGCGCAAGGCGGTGCTGCTGGCCCGCGCCCGCTGCCTGTGGATGCCGGCGCAATGGGATGAGCCGTTCGGCCTGCCGACGATCGAGGCACTATTCTCGGGCACTCCAGTGCTCGGCACGCGCCGCGGGGCGCTGCCCGAAATCGTCACCCCGGCCGTCGGAGTCCTGCGCGACACGCTCGACGAGCTGATCGCCGCGGCGGACACCGTGACGACGCTCGATCCACTCGCGTGCCGTGAGCGCGCGGAGCGCCACTTCACCCACCTGGTGATGGCGGAGGCGTATGTGCGCATGTACCAGCAGGTGCTGCAGAAGGGCGAGCTGACATAGACCGCTCGCTGCGGCGTGTTCTCATCGTCGCGGCGCTGCTGCGCCTGTTCGCCGCCGTCTTCAGTCAGGGATTCCTGGCCAGCGACGACCATCACGTCACCATCAACGCCGCCGAGCAGATCGCCACGGGAGCGGGATTGCCGCCGACGTACGCGCGATCGGCGCTCTTTCCCGCAGTCGTGGGGGCCATCATGGCGGTGTCGCGGAGCATCGGGATTCGCGATCCCGGCGTCGAGATGCTGATCGTTCGGCTGATCCAGGGCCTCTACTCCTTGTTCGTCGTCTATTTCGTGTACCGCATCCTGGAACGGTCGTCCGGGCGCGACAGCGCGCTGCTAGGCGGGCTGCTCGCCGCCGCGTTCTTTGCGATGCCGGTGACGGCCGTACACCAGCTCGAAGAGTCAGTGTGCCAGGTGCCGCTGCTCGCGGCGTGCTGGTGGTGGCAGCGCGCGGAAGACGGCGGGGGCGACCGGCCGTCGGCCGGCTGGGGTGCGCTGGCGGGGGCAGCACTCGGAATCGCCCTGATCCTCCGCTTCCCATTGCTGGCCTTTGTCGGCGCCTTCGTTGTGCTCGCTCTATTCCGCCCTGTGGCGGCGTCGGTACGGCTGGCGTTCCTGGGCGGCCTCGCGTCCGTGATCGTGCTGCAAGGCTACAGCAATGCGATCGTCAACCACCAATGGTGGTATTCGTTCATCTACCGTCTGGGGGCGGTGCTGAACCCGCAACGGATGGTGTTGGAGTCCGGAGGATACCCCAGCGCTCCGCCGTGGCACTACATCCTCACGCTACTCGCCGCGCTCATTCCGCCAGTCTCCGTTGCGCTCGGCGCTGCAGCGATAAAGGGCGGCCGGCAGCTGCCACGGCTCGGCATCGCCGCGCTCGCGTTTCTCGTGAGCCATAGCCTGATCGCGAACAAGCAGGAGCGATTCCTGCTTCCGATTCTTCCCGTGCTGTTCATTCTGATCGTTGCCGGTCTGCCGTGGCTCGCGGCCCGCCTGGGAGGGGGGGGCCGCTGGTATCGCGCGATGTGGTGGTATTTCTGGACGGTGAACGGCGCGTTGCTCCTCGTGCTGACGTTCAGCTTTGCGAAGAAGGACCGTGTGGCTCCACTCCTCTACGTGTATCGGCGCCACGATGCGACCGGCGTCCTCGTCGCACAGTACAACCAGACGTTCGCGGTGCCCGTGTACTATCTCGGCAGACCAAGACCAGCGGTGACGGTGATTCAAAAGCGCGAGCAGGCGACTCCTGACTCCGTGCCCAACTACGTGATTGTCTATAGCGACGACCCGGCCGCGGACGCCACCGCGCTGGAGCGGGCGCTGAATCGGAAGCTCACGCCATTGACCGTCATTACGCCGAGTCTCGCGGACCGGTTGGCGCACGCGATCAACCCGCGCCACAACAAGGCCCGAACCGCCGCCGTCTACACGACTTTGTAATTGCGGAATTCGAAGATCCGCGCTCCCGTCAGCCGCTCGATCCAGTCGGAGATGTACAGGCGCACATGCCCGAACTTCAAGGCGGGCGGCCGGATCACGCGTTCGGGATCGTGGGCGCGCTCGCGTATCCAGTCTGCGGCCGCGCGGGGATGGGTCCCGGTGAATCCTTTCAGCAGCGGGATCCAGTCCAGGCGGCCGTCGCCCGCCAGCTCCTTCTCGAAGCGCTTTTTGCCCCAGGGATAGATCGTCTTCGAGATCTCGCGTTTTTGTCGGATCGCCGCGGCCGGTCGCGCCCAGCCGTAGTGAAACATTTCGGCGTCGGTGGGACGGGCGCGGATCTTCCGATAGTCGGGGCCGACGCGGAAGCCCTGCGCGCCCTGGTAGGGCCGGATGTCCTTGCCGAGGCGGATGCAGCGGACTTCGCGGCGATACCAGCGCCGGCTCGTCGCAATGCGATCGAACCCGCCGTAGAAATGCAAATACTTGACCAGCAACCCTTCCACGCGGTCGTCGCGATCCCACTCGGCGACTCTCGCCTTCAGGACGTGCGCGCCGCGCTCATGCAGGACCTCGTCCGCCTGGATGTAGATGCCCCACGATCCCCGGCAGGCATCCATCGCCCGCTGGGTCTCGATGGACAACATCCGGTTCTTCTTGGTGAAGTCCCACTCGGTGTCGAGGATGCGGACCCGCGGATCCTGGACCGAGGTTACGAGATCGCGCGTCTCGTCTTCCGATTTGCCGACGTTGACCACGACTTCGTCACATACTTCGAGCAGCGATCGAATCGCCGGCACGATCGGGAAGTCGAGCTTGACAGCGTTGCGGACGAGCGTGAATCCAGACAGCACGTCAGCTCCGGAACTGGAGGTTGTAGAGGCGGCGATACAGGCCGTCGGCGGAGAGGAGGTCGCCGTGCGCTCCCCGCTCCACGATCCGTCCCTCCGCGAGCACCACGATGAAATGGGCGTGCTGCACCGTCGCGAGCCGGTGCGCGATGACGAACACCGTGCGATGCGCCATCAGCCGATCGATCGCCTCCTGCACGAGGCGCTCGGATTCTGTATCGAGGGCGCTCGTCGCCTCGTCGAGAATCAGAATCGGCGGATCGCGCAGCAGCGCGCGGGCAATGGCGATGCGCTGCCGCTGCCCGCCGCTGAGCCGCGTTCCCCGCTCGCCGAGCAGCGTCTCGTAGCCTTCGGGCAGGCGCATGATGAACTCATCCGCGTTCGCGGCTCGCGCCGCGGCGCGCACCTGCTCGAGCGGCACGTCTTTCAGGCCGTAGGCGATGTTCGCGAGGACCGTGTCGTTGAGCAGCACCGTCTCCTGCGACACGATGCCCATCAGACGCCGCAGCGACGTGCGCGTGTACTTGGTGAGCGGCACGCCGTCCATCAGGATCTCGCCGCGAGTCGGCTCGTAGAAGCGCGGCAGCAGATCGACGAGGGTCGTCTTTCCGGCACCGGACGGCCCCACGATCGCGACCACCTGGCCGCGCCGTACCTCGAGGTCGACGTCGCGCAGCACGGGTTCGCTCGGCTCGTATTCGAACGTCACGCCGCGGAATTCGATGCGCTCGCTGAACTCGGCGGTCGTCTCGCCGGGACGATCGCCCTCCGCCGCCGGGAGGTCGAGGACCTCGAATACGCGCTCGGCCGACGCGACGGCGGACGCCATGACCGCGGGATAGTTCGACACCGACTTGATCGGCGACATCAGCCGCAGGCTCACGGCGAGGAACGTGATCAGGACGGCGGGATCGAGTGAGGCGCCGGCGCCGAGCGCGAGTCTCGTGCCGACGACGAGAATCAGCACGATCATCACGCCGCCGAAGACCTCGCTGACGGGACTCGTCAGGCTCGAATAGCGCTGGGCGCGCAGCACGCGCCGGCGATAGCGCTCAGCCAGCTCCCGGAACCGCTCGAGCTCGAACGCTTCGGCCACGTATGCCCGCACCAGCTTGGCGGACGCGATCATCTCGCCGACGTGGCTGGTGACTTCGCCCCGCTCGGCCGCGAGCTCCCGCGAGCGCCGCCGCAGGCGATTGATCATCGGGCGGATGATGAGCAGCAGGACGGGAGCGAGTAATAAGGAAAGCAGCGCCAGGCGCGCCGAGAGGCCAAACAGAATGACGACGTACACGATGATCACGACGATGTTTTGGAGCAGCGACGCGAGCGCCGCGCTCACCGCGGTCTTCACCTGATCGGTGTCACTGATGATCCGCGCGATGATCTGGCCGCCGCGCGTGCGCTGAAAGAAGCCGAGCGGAAGGGTCTGCAGATGGCGGAACAGCCGCACCCGCAGATCGCGCACGACGTTTTCCTGAATCGCCACGCTGCCGATCGACGCCAGATACGACGTGAGGTTCTTGAGCAGCAGCGCGACGAGCAGAATGATGACCACGTTGCGCAGCGCGAGCGCGGGATTGCCCGCCGCCAGGAACGGGCCGGCGACCTTGTTGAGCACCGCTTCCACCTGCGACCCGCCTTCGGCCGGCAGGGCGGCGTTGCCGAACAGCGTGCGGAGGAACGGGATCAGCAGGACGAACGTGAAGCCGTCGAGCACGGACGAAATGACCGTCGCCCCGATCGTGGCGGCGAACAGCAGTGAGTAGGGGCGGAGCAGCGACAGCAGTCGAGCGCCGCGGCCCATTATCGCGAGCGGCGGGGAGTGAGCAGGGCGACCGGCAGGATCATCTCTTCCGGTGTGGCGCCACCGTGCAGAAACGCGCCGCGATAACGCGCCTGATATTCACGCAGCTTGGTCGGATAGACGAAGAAGCGGTCACCGGTGGCAAGGAGGAGCCGAACACCCAATCCCTTCGCCGGCAGCCCGAACGATTTCAAGTCCTCGACCATGATGGCGGCCTCGGGGTCCTCGGCGCGAAGGTCCTCGCCGAATTTGTAGCGGAGATTGGCGGTGGCATCGCGCTTGGCGAACACCGTCGCCGGCGTATCGCAATGGATCGAGCCGTGATCCGTCGTCAGCAGCACGGGGACGTTGCGCCGTTCGGCCTCCTCCAGCGCCGCGAGCACCGGCGAGCGCTCGAACCACGTCCGCGTCAAACCGCGCAACGCGTCGGCGTCACGGGCAACCTCGTAGAGGATCGCGTTCTCGGAGCGGCCGTGAGTGAGCTGATCGATGAAGTTGAACACCAATGCCGTCACGCCGGGCTGCGCCAGGTGCGCCGGCAGGCGGCGCAACAGGTCCGTACCGTCGGCAGCGGTGAAGAGCTTCTCGTAGCGCACGGGTACGCTCTCGCCCGTCAACTCGCGCAGCTGCTCGGTCAGGAGTTCGGGCTCGTGCGCGTTGAGACTCTCGTCGTCCGTGGGGGCACCCCACCATTCGGGATGGCGGGCGGCGATCTCCATCGGGAACAGACCGCTGAAGATGGCGTTGCGGGAAAACGGCGTCGCCGTCGGGAGAATGCTGTAGTAGTGCGACTCTTCGACGTCGAACAGCGGCGTGATGAGATCTCGCAACACTTCCCACTGATCGAGCCGCAGGCAATCGATCACGATGAAGACGACACGGCCGGTGCGATTGAGCGCAGGCACGAGAAACTCGGCGCCCACGTCGACCGATAGCGGCGGCCGGTCGCGCTCCGGATCGGCCAACCAGCGCGGATAGTGCCGGGTGATGAACCCCTGAAAATCCTTGCGCAGGCTCTCCTGGAGCGCGCGCAAAGCTTCCGAGAGTCCCGGCTCGGCGGCGGCGGCGAGGCGCACCTCCCAGCGCGCCAGCTCGGCCACCAGCTCGATCCACTCGCGCCACGCGAGGCTCCCGCCGCGACGACCCTCCAGCTCGCGAAACCGCGTGACGAAGTCGCGTGCGAGGCGCTGCTGGCGGATGCGATCACCCTCGAGCAGCCGCGTGACGACCGACAGCACCTGCCGGGGGTGCACCGGCTTCACCAGGTAGTCGTCGACCTCGATGCCGATCGCGTCGCGCAACAGGCTGTCGTCTTCGCTCTGCGTGACCATGACGACCGCCATCGCAGGATCGATGGCCCGGATCTCCGGCAACAGCTCGAGGCCGCGGCGGCCCGGCATCTGCTGGTCGAGCAGCACGATGCTGTAGGGCTGGCGCCGCAGCATCGCGAGCGCGTCGTCGCCGTGCGCGGCCTGTGCCACCGCGAAGCCCTGCTGCTCGAGAAAGCGCCGGTGCGCGGCGAGGCCCTCGACTTCGTCGTCAATCCAGAGAATACTCTTCGGACGTGGCATCCTGCGAGGGAAGCTAGTCCCGCTGGCGAAGCCGGGCAACGCGCGACTACATTGGCCGCGTGTTGCGCGTTCTCTGCGTCCGATTCAGCTCCATCGGCGACGTCCTTCTCACCACTCCCCTGCTGCGCGCGCTGAAGCGCCGCCATCCCGACGCGGAGGTCTTTTTCGTGACCAAGCGCGCCATGGCGCCGCTCGTGATGGAGAACCCGAATCTCATGCAGGTCATCGCCCTGGAACCAGGCGAGCGCGTCACCGACCTCGCGCGCCGTCTCCGCGCGGTGGGGGGGGGCGCGACCCACGGCCTCGATCTGCACGGCAGCCTGCGGAGCACCGCGTTGCGATGGCTGGTCCCGTGTCGCTGGTCGGGCTACTCGAAACGCAAATTCGCGCGCACGATGCTGATCTCGACCAAGATCAACATGTACGGGAGACCGGTTCCCGTCCCCGAGCGGTATTTCGAAGCCGCTCGCACACTCGACGTGACGCCTGATGGGAGGCCGCCGGAGTTTTTTCTGGCGCCCGCGGCGCGCGAGCGGGTCGGGCGCTGGATGGTGGAACATCACCTCGAAGGCAGACCCATCGCCGCGCTCGCGCCGGGCGCCGCGCACGCGACGAAGCGCTGGCCAATCGGCCATTGGCAGGCGCTCGCCGAGCAGCTCGGGCGTCTGGGCTATACGCTGGTGGCGCTCGGTGGCCCCGAGGATCGCGAGCTGGCGAGCCGGCTCGGGCCCATGGTGACCAATGCGGCGGGAGAGTTCTCGCTCCAGGAAACCGGCGCCTGTCTCGCACGCTCCGCAGTGCTCGTCTCCGGCGATACCGGCGTGATGCACATGGCCACCGGCGTCGGAACCCGCGTCGTCGCGTTGTTCGGACCGACGGTCGAGCCGTTCGGCTTCTTTCCTTATACTGCGCGCGCGACCGTGCTGGAACGCGATCTCGATTGCCGGCCCTGCTCCGCGATGGGGTCGGAGCGTTGCCCCCTCGGTCACCATCGCTGCCTCGACGACGTTCTGCCGGATCAGGTTGCCGCCGCAGTGCAGCGGCTCGTCGCGTGATCGCACCGGCCACAACACCCGCCGAGGAGCGGCTCGTCGCGCTGATTGCCGAGGCGGCCCGCGGCCCGCAACGAGAAGGATTGTTCGCGCTCTGGCTCGTCGTGCGGGCGGCTGAGGCTCTGCTCCCGCCGGCGCCAGTTAGTGCAAAGAATCATCGCAGAAGGTTGCAGGCACTCGAAAGCCGGCTTGGTAGTTTGGCGTTACCCGCACCCCTGCGGCGCGCGCTGGCGGCGGCGCGCCAACATCTCGAAACCGCCACACCCGCCGCGGCGGCGTCGGTGCTCAGCCAGCTGACCGCGCCAGCCCGCGAAGTCCTCGGCAGCGAGGCGGCCGAGGCGGTCACTGTTGCAGCGCGCTCGGCCAAATTGCATCTATAGACCATGCCATCGCCTGCCCGGAAGTTCGAAAAACGGCCCACCCTCGACACGCTGGTCGAGAAAGTCGACGCGCAGCGTCCCGGCGAGGTCACGGGAGACACCGTACCGACCGGTTTCGGATCGCTCGACAAGCTGCTCGGCGGAGGCCTGCGGCGGCGCGACCTGATTCTGCTGGGAGGGGACATCGGGAGCGGCAAATCCGCTCTGGCGCTCGGCATCGCGCTGCGCGTCGCGCAACAGTCCGTGGGAGTCGCCTACCTGTCCGGTGAGATGAACGAAGAGCGGCTGATGGAGCGCGCCCTCGCGATCGAAGGACGCGCGGCAGTCGATGAGTTACGCGCCGCAACCCTGAATGATCAGACGAGAGCGGGAGTAGGCGGCGCCGCGGTCCGGCTGCGCGGCCTCCCGATCACGTATCTGCCGCTCGCGGGGGAGGACTTCGAGTCAGTCTTCGAGCGGCTGGATCCGCTGCGGCAGGTGGGGCTGGTCGTCGTCGATTATCTGCAACTCGTTCCACCGCCCACCGCGCGGACCACGCAGGATGAGGACACGGCACTCGTGCTGCGCGAGCTCAAGGCGGTGGCGCTCAACCGGCAGGTCGCGCTGCTGGTCGTCGCGCAGCTGCCGGGGTTCAACGGCAAGCGCGACGATCCGCGTCCCACGCTCGACGATTATGGCGTCCTCGGCGCGCCGAAGCAGCACGCCGATGTCGTTCTGTCGATCTTCCGGGAGGAGATGTACAACCCGGGCGGCGGCGTGGATGGCGCGACCGAGCTCCTCGTCGCAAAGAACCGCAATGGTCCGACCGGGTTCGTGGATCTGTACTTCTATCGCCGCTGGATGCGCTTCGAGGATATGCTCGATCCGGATCGGTGATCCCCTGCCCTACGGCTGCGTCGAATCGCTAGGAATCTCACCGATCATCGTGTAGGTCGTCCCGGCCGCACCAACATTGGGCCGCAGCGTGATCCAAAGTGGGCGATCGCCCTTTTGCGCGTAGAGCGTCACGGTCCCTTGAGCCCCCCCCCCGGCGGTTTCACGCTGAATGACCCAGCCGTTCAGCGGCAGCGCGCGCCGGAACCATGCGACGATCATCGCAACCGAATCGGGCGAGGTCATGGTGAGCTGGGCAGCCTCTTCCCCGGCCGCCACGTTCACCATCGAAGACCGCGGATAGGACAGGGTCCCGCGTAGCGCCCGGCCCGCGGCCACACGGGCGCGCGCCGGATCGCCGGGGCGCTCACAGGCGGCAAGCAACGCGAGAACGATGAGAAGACGAGCAGCGCGAGACATGGGCGGGAATCCTACCTGTGGCGCGCTCACGCGGTCAAGTTGTAAGTTGCAAGCTGCCAGCCTTCAGAGGAGTTGCGAAGACAGCCGGGAGCTACCAGTGGCCGGTCATAGCAAGTGGAAGCAAATCAAACGCAAAAAGGCCGTGACGGATCAGAAGCGCGGCGCCGTTTTCACGCGTCTCATCCGGGAAATCACGATCGCCGCCAAGCAGGGCGGCGGAGACCCGGGCGGAAATGCCCGCCTACGTACAGCGATCGATGCCGCCAAGGCCGAGAACATGCCGGCCGACAACATCGATCGCGCCATCAAGAAAGGCACGGGCGAGCTCGAGGGCGTGATCTACGAAGAAGTCACCTACGAGGGTTATGGCCCGGGCGGTGCCGCGCTCTTGATTCAGGCAACCACGGACAACGCCAATCGTACGGTCGCCGAGATCCGTAACGTGTTCCACAAGCACGGCGCCAACCTCGCGGCAACGAACGCGGTCGCGTGGATGTTCGATCGCAAAGGGCTCATCGTCGTCGACGGCAAGGCCAGCGAGGATGCAACGATGGAAGTGGCGCTCGACGCCGGCGCGGATGACATGCAGCGAGAGGGCGACATCTTTGTAATTACGACGCCGCCTGCCCAGCTGCACGCGATCGATCAAGCGCTGCGGGCCAAAAAGCTCCCGGTCCAGAGCGCCGAGCTCGCGATGGTTCCCAAGAATACCGTGAAGGTCGAGGGCAGCGACGCGAGGCGCCTGCTGCAGCTCGTTGAGAGCCTCGAGGAAATGGACGACGTGGCGAAGGTCTTTTCCAACTTCGACATCGACGCCGAGGCGATGGCGGCGGTGACGGGATGACGTGAGGGTCCTGGGCGTCGACCCCGGCACCGCGGTCACCGGTTACGGTGTGATCGAAACCGGGAATGGAACTCCCGGAATGGGCCGTCTCATCGAATGTGGTGTCTTCCGGTTTGCTCGAAATAACTCCCTGCCCCATCGCCTTGCCGAGCTGCACCACGAAATCGCCAAGCTCATCAAGCGCCATCAGCCATCTGTACTCGCCCTGGAAGACGCGTTCTATCATAAGAACGTGCGCACGACGCTGGTGCTCGGACATGCGCGCGGGGTGATTCTCCTGGCCGCGCAACAAGAGGGCCTCGATATCGCCCAGTACGCACCGGCGATGATCAAGAAAACCGTTGTCGGCGCGGGCGGCGCGCGGAAGAACCAGGTCGGTGCGATGGTCGCGCATCTCTTGCGATTGAAGAGCGCGCCACAGCCGGCGGACGCAGCGGACGGAGTCGCCGCGGCGCTGACGTACATTCTTCGCTCATGATCGCGCACGTTCGCGGCCGCCTCGCCTCGAAGTCCGCCGATCGCGTCGTCATCGAAACCGCGGGCGGCGTCGGCTACGAAGTCATCGTCCCACTCGGCGTGATGGAGCGCCTGCCGGCGGCCGGTGCGGAAGTGACCCTCGCGACAGAGCTGGTGGTTCGCGACGACGGTTGGGCGCTGTACGGTTTTCTCGACCAGGCCGAGCGACGCTTCTTTCAACGTCTGACCTCGGTATCCGGCGTCGGTCCCAAGATCGGGATCGCGTTGCTCTCGGCCCTGGGGGTGGAGCGCGGGGCACGGGCGCTGCGCGAGAAGAACATCGCGCTGCTCTCCTCGGTGAGCGGCATCGGGCGAAAGACAGCCGAGCGCCTCGCGCTCGAGCTGGGCGAGAAAGTGGAAGACCTTACAGATGTGCCGGCCGTGGCGGTTCCCGCGGGCGCCGAGGCCGCGCTCAAGGCGTTGGAGCGTTTGGGATACGCGACCGCGGAGGCCGACCGAGCGGTACGCCAGGTGCTCGCGGGCAATGGCAACGATGAGACCGAGAGCCTCGTGCGTCGCGCACTCCAAATCCTCACGACACGATGACATCACCATCCGCTGAAGTCACCGCCGAGTGGATCTGCGCCCGGTGCGGCTCGACGAACCGCCGTCTCGTCCCCGCGGGCGTCACGACCGCCGAAGATTCGTGTGTGCGCTGTCACACGCCGCACATCATCGAGGCCGATGTGCGTCCGGTGCGCTGGCGAGCGCTGCCCAAAGGCTCATGACGCGCGCGGAGATCACGACGCCCGAAGCGCTCGACAGCGAGCGCCTCACCGACGCCGCGCTCCGGCCCTCGCGCCTGGACGACTTCGTCGGCCAGGCGAAGGTCAAGGAGTCCCTCCAGATCGCGATCGACGCCGCCAAGCAACGCAAAGAGCCACTCGATCACACTCTCTTCTTCGGCCCACCGGGATTGGGCAAGACGACGCTCGCGCTGCTGATGGCGAAAGAGCTGGGCGTGAACATTCGCACCACATCCGGCCCCGTCCTCGAACGGCCCGGCGATCTCGTCGGGATGCTCACGGCCCTCAAGGCCGGCGACATTTTCTTCATCGACGAGGTGCACCGCCTCCGCCCCGCGCTGGAAGAGTTTCTCTACCCCGCGATGGAAGAGTATCGCGTCGACGTGCGCATCGCGGACGGACCACACGCGCAAACGCTGCCGATGCAGCTCGAGCGCTTCACCCTGATCGGCGCGACGACGCGCTTCGGGTTGCTCACGCCACCGCTGCGCGCCCGCTTCGGCCTGGTGGAGCGCCTGCACTACTATCCGCCCGACGATCTGGTCCAGATCATCACCCGCTCGGCGGGCATTCTCGGCGTGGCAGCCGATGCCGCGGGTGTGGCCGAGATTGCGCGGCGCAGCCGGGGCACGCCCCGAGTCGCCAATCGGCTGCTCAAGCGCGTGCGCGATTACGCCCAGGTCCGCGCGGGCGGCAAGATCACGTCCGCGGTGGCGGCGGAGGCCCTGAAACGTCTCGACGTCGATGAGTTCGGACTCGACGACATGGACGCGCGGATCCTCAAGGCAATTATCGAAATGTTCGAGGGTGGGCCCGTCGGCGTGCAAACCGTAGCGGCGGCGGTGGGGGAAGACCCCGGGACGCTCGAGGAGGTGTACGAGCCGTTCCTGATGCAGCAAGGCTTTCTCGCGCGCACGCCGCGCGGCCGCGTCGCCACGCCGGCGGCGTACCGGCACTTCGGATTTGTCCCTCCAAAGTCGGCGGAGCAAGCAACTATCTTCGACGGCTAGTGCACCGTCTCTCTGACTTCGACTACGATCTCCCCAGCTCGCAGATCGCTCAGCATCCATTGTCTGATCGATCGGCGAGCCGGCTCCTTGTCCTCGACCGCGCGTCGGGCAAGACGCAGCACCTTCACTTTCGCGATCTGCCCACACTGATCCCGCCGCGCGACCTCCTCGTGATCAACACGTCGCGGGTGATACCGGCCCGGCTGCACGGGAAGCGCGAAGGAGGACAAGACGCAGAGTTCCTGCTCGTGCGCCAGCTCGCGGACGGAACCTGGCTCGCGATGGCCCATCCCGGTGGCAAGCTCAAGCCCGGCCGCCGCGTCACGGTCGGTGAAGACAGCACGGTCGAGATCGTGGAGGTGCTCGGCGGCGGTTTGCGGCGCGTCCGGTTCGCCGGCGCCCTCGATGCGCGAGGCACGTTGGAGAAGTACGGCGAGGTCCCGCTGCCGCCCTACATCAACCGTGCACCCACCAAAGCCGATGTGGACCAATACCAGACCGTTTACGCGGTCCACGACGGCAGCGTCGCGGCCCCTACTGCCGGTCTGCATTTCACGACGGAGCTGCTCGCCCAGATTCACGAGCAACGCACGTTCGTCACCGCGATCGATTTGCACGTGGGGCCCGGCACGTTCAAGCCGGTCGAAACCGAGGAGCTCGACAAGCATGTGATGCACCCCGAGGCCTACGAGATCGCCGAGGGCGCGGCCGCCTGGATCAATCAGCAGCGCGGCAGAGTCTGGGCGGTGGGAACGACGGTGCTGCGTGCGCTCGAGTCTGCCGTGGGGACCGATGGCCTCGTTCGTTCCGGCGCGGGCGAGACAACCCTGTTCATTCGGCCACCGTACGAATTCAAGATCGTGAATCACCTGATCACGAACTTTCACTTGCCGCGCTCGACTTTGCTGATGCTGGTCTGCGCGTTCGGCGGCTACAACCACGTCATGGACGCCTACCGCGCAGCAGTCAACCAGGGGTACAGGTTCTATAGTTATGGCGATGCGATGCTCATTCTCTAGCCATGTTTGACTTCTGGATCGACGGCCAATCGGGCGCGGCGCGCTCCGGCGCGCTGACGTTACCGCACGGCACGGTCGAGACGCCGGTCTTCATGCCCGTCGGCACGCAGGCGACGGTGCGCACGTTGTCGCCTGCCGACCTCAAAGCCGTTGGCGCCCAGATCGTGCTGGCCAACACCTACCACCTGCACGTGCGTCCCGGCGAAGACGTGATCGAGCAGCTGGGCGGCCTGCACAAGTTCATGGCGTGGGAGCGGCCGCTGCTCACCGATTCGGGCGGCTTTCAGGTCTTCTCGCTGGAAGGTTTCCGCAGAGTCGACGAGGACGGCGTCGAGTTCCAGAGTCACGTCGATGGCGGGCGACGCAAGCTCACGCCCGAGCGCGCGGTCGACATTCAGGCGACGCTCGGCGCGGATATCGCGATGGCGTTCGACCACGTGATTCCCGGTGGCGCGGACGAAGCGACCGCGCGCGATGCCCTCGAACGCACGATCCGGTGGCTGAAACGCTGCAAGGCACGCCACGATGCATTGAAGACGAACGAACAAACCCTGTGGCCCATTATCCAGGGCGGGACTCTGCCGGCACTGCGAACGGAATGTCTCGATCGCATCGTGGAATTAGGTCCGTGGACCGGCATCGCGATTGGCGGGCTCTCCGTCGGCGAGTCGAAGGACAAGATGTACGCCACATTGGACGTTCTCGAATCGCGGCTGCCGGCGACGTTGCCCCGTTATCTTATGGGCGTCGGTTTTCCGGCGGACCTCGTCGCGGCCGTGGAGCGGGGGGTCGACTTGTTCGACTGCGTCGCCCCAACGCGGGGCGGGCGGAATGGATCGGCATTCACTCCGGATGGAACGTTGAACATTCGCAATGCCGGCTTCCGCACCGACGCGCGGCCACTGGACCCGAGCTGCGATTGCGAGACGTGCACAACGTACTCGCGCGGTTATCTTCGCCACCTGTTCGTCGCGGGCGAGCTGCTCGGCCTGCGGCTGCTGTCGCTGCACAACGTGCGGTACTTGATCCGCCTCGCCGCGGAGATGCGCGACGCCATTCAACGCGGCGGCGACGCCTTCGCGACCTGGGCCGACGACTGGCGCCGCCGCTACCAACACACGGGAGTCGCATGACCAACACCGCATCGTTGTCGCTGCTGCTGCTCGTCCCGTCCGGACAGGGTGGCGGGCCGGGGCTGATCGCCCTCGTGTTTCAGGTCGGGGCGATTTTCGCGATCTTCTACTTCCTGCTGATCCGGCCGCAGCGCCGCCAGCAGCAGCAACACCGCCAGCTGCTGGCGACCCTGCAGCGCGGTGATCGGGTCGTGACGTCGAGCGGCATCGTCGGCGAGGTCGTGCACATCAAGGACGAGGAAGTCACCATACGCAGCGGCGAGGCGAAGTTCGTGGTGCTGCGGAGCGGCATCGCCAGCATCACCAACCGCGGCACCGAGGTGAAGCCGGCGTGACGGTTCGCACGCTGCACCTGCTCGGCTCCCCCGGGCTGCGTCAGCAGGCCGCGCCGGTCCGCGCGGTGGACGACGAAGTCCGCCGGCTCGTGGACGACCTGTTCGAGACGATGCGCGCCGCCAAGGGCGTCGGCCTCGCCGCCAATCAGATCGGCGTCGCGCGGCGCGTCGCCGTAGTGGACGTCGGCGACGACGATCCGCCGCCCCTCACGCTCATCAATCCCGTGATCGTCGAGCGCAGCGAGGATCATGAGACGGCGGAAGAGGGCTGTCTCTCGGTTCCCGACATCTTTGGCGACGTGGAGCGACCAGCACGGGTCGTGGTCGATGCACTCGACCGTGACGGCAAGCCGTTTCGCGTCGAGGCACACGGCTATAAAGCGCGTGCGATCCAGCATGAGATCGATCATCTCGACGGCATTCTCTTTCTCGATCACCTGAGCGCGGTGAAGCGGGCGCTGCTGCTCGCCAAATGGAAGAAGTCGCGCAAGGGCGACAAGGGCTACTTGAAGGAGGTTACGCCGGAGCCGGCGGGTGAGCTGTAAATGCGCGTGGTGTTCTTCGGCACACCCGAATTCGCGGTCCCCTCGCTGCGCGCCCTCGTCGGTGAAGGCTTCGATGTCGTCGGCGTCGTCACCCAGCCCGATGCCGCCCAGGGCCGCTCGCGCTCGAAGCTGATTCCCCCGCCGGTCAAAGTCGCAGCGGAAGCCGAAGATCTCTCCGTTCTCCAACCGAAGAAGCCGACCGAAGGGGATTTCTTGCTGCGGCTCCGGAATCTGCGGCCTGATATCGGGGTTGTGGTCGCCTACGGCCATATCCTCAAACCGGAGCTGCTCGAGCTGCCGGCCCGCGGCATGGTGAACGTCCATCCTTCCCTGCTGCCGGGGCTGCGCGGTGCGGCGCCGGTCGAATGGGCCATCATTCGCGGGCACGAGACGACCGGCGTCACCATCATGCAGCTCGACGCCGGGATGGACTCCGGGCCGATACTGCACCAGATCCCGCACCGCATTCCGCCGGAGGTGACGGCTGGCGACCTTTCCGCGCACCTCGCGGAGATGGGCGCGCAGGCGCTCGTCGAGACGCTCGCGATGCTGGAGCAGAGCGATCCCCCACCGCAACCGGTGCCGCAGCATGAGGAGCGGGCGACTTATGCGCCGAAGCTCACGCGCGAGATCGCCCGGATCGACTGGAGCAAGGATGCGCGCTCGATCGGATGCCTGATCCGCGGCCTCGACCCCCGGCCCGGTGCCTGGACCGAGTTGAACGGCGCCGAAATCAAGCTGTTCAGTCCCAAAGTGAACGCACCGCCCTTCCCCGGCACCGGCGCTCCCGGCGAGATCCTCTCGACCGACGGCACGCTCGTGATCGCCACGGGTCCGTTCAAGGACACGGCGGGTGGCACGGTCGAGATCTTCGAGGTCCAACCCGCGGGCAAAGCGCGCATGACGACGGATGATTGGCTGCGCGGCGCGCGGGTCACGCCCGGTCAACGCTTCACGTGAAAGCGCCGCTGCCGCGGCTGCACGCCATCACCGATGAGCGCATCGCGCGACGGCCCGATCTCGATCCTCTAGCGGCGGCGCTCGCGGAAGGCGGTGGCTCGGAGCTGGCATTCCACGCCCGTGGCCGGGAACTCACGGGCCTCGAGCATTTCCAACTCGCCGGCCGTCTGGCCGTCCGGCCGCCCGCCCGTCTCTTCGTCAACGACCGTCTCGACGTCGCGCTCGCCGTTCCAACTGCGGGCGTCCAGCTCGGCCACGGCAGCCTTGCGGTGAGCGCCGCGCGCGCGTTGCAACCGCGCTGGTGGATCGGTAAGTCGGTGCATGACTTGGCGGAGGCGGAAGCCGCACGGACCGAGGGGGCCGACTATCTTGTTGTAGGGCCGGTTTATGCGACCCCGTCGCACCCGAGTCGCGCAGCGCTGGGAATCGAGCGGTTGAAGGCGATCGTGGTCGCTATGGGCGACTTGCCGGTCATTGCGATCGGCGGCATCTCGCTCGATCGCGTGCGTGAAGTCCGCAAGAGCGGAGCATATGGGATCGCGGCGATCCGCGCCTTTTGGGATGAAGTCGACGCCACCACAGTCGTACGTCAGATGCGTGAGGAGCTGGTCGAGTGAAGCAACCGGTTGATGTCGTAATCAACGGAGAGCGCAAACAGGTCAGAGGCGGGACGCTGCTCGATGTCCTCGACGAGCTGGAGCTCGATCCGCGGACGGTCGTCGTCGAGCACAACCACAAGATCGTACGCCGGCCCGCCCTGCATGAGGTCAGTGTGTCCAGCGGTGACGCGATTGAGGTCGTGCATTTTGTCGGGGGAGGCTGAGCATGACGACGGCAGTTGAAACAATCCGCGACGAGCCGCTCACGATCGGCGGCCGGACTTTCCAGTCCCGACTCATGGTCGGAACGGGGAAGTATCCCGACATGGAGACGATGGTGCGCGCCATCGAGGCATCCGGCGCCGAAGTCGTCACCGTCGCGGTGCGGCGCGTCAATCTCGATCGCACCAAGGAAAGCAGCGTTCTCCATTTCCTCGATCCGAAAAATGTCTTTCTGCTGGCGAACACGGCCGGCTGTTACACCGCCGAGGATGCGATCCGGTACGCACGGCTCGCGCGTGAGGCGGGATTCAACGACTTCGTGAAGCTCGAGGTCATCGGCGACGAGGAGACGCTGCTGCCCGACGTACAGGGGTTGCTCGAGGCCGCCAAGGTGCTGGTCAAGGAAGGGTTCAAAGTACTGGCCTACACGAACGAGGACCTCGTGACGGCGTTGCGTCTCGAGGATGCCGGTTGCGCTGCCGTCATGCCGCTCGCCTCGCCCATCGGCAGCGGGCTCGGCCTGCTCAATCCCTTCAGCGTGCGCACCATCAAGCGGCGGCTGCACGTCCCCGTCATCGTGGACGCGGGTGTCGGCACCGCGTCCGATGCGTGCGTGACGATGGAACAGGGCGTCGACGGCATCCTCATGAACACGGCGATCGCCGCGGCGCAGGACCCTGTCGCGATGGCGCACGCAATGCGCCTGGCGACGCTCGCGGGCCGCGCGGCGTTTCTCGCCGGCCGGATGCCGCGGCGTGAAGTCGCGATGCCGTCGTCCCCCACCAAGGGGATGCTGGATTAAGGCTGCGACCGCCGCCCGTCGCGCGGCTCTCGAGATTCTCCGCGAAGTTCGCGCCGGAGCACCGTTGGCTGACGCTCGCGATCGCCACCTCACCGGTCTCGCCGAGCGCGACCGCCGTCTCGCCTACGAGCTGTCAGCCGGTGTGCTGCGTCGCCAGCGCGAGTTGGACAGCGCGCTCGGGCTTGACCGCGCCGATCCTCGCCTGCACGACGTGCTGCGCCTCGGCGCCTATCAGCTCCGCCATCTGACCCGCGTCCCGAAACATGCGGCCGTGTCTACATCGGTCGAACTGGCCCGAGAGATGGTGGGCGAGGGGGGTACAGGTTACGTCAACCGATCGCTAAGACAGCTATCGGCTATCGGCTATCGGCTATCGGGTACTCGTGAAACGCATCCGGAGTGGCTGGTGGCCCGCTGGAAGTCACTGTTCGGAGAAGAGGAGACCGCACGTCTCATCGAATGGAATGACAAGAAACCGGAGCTCATTCTCCAGCCCGCACGATGGGATCGCGCGACGCTCGTGCAGCGCATGCACGAAGCCGGCATCGCCGCGCAGGATGCACCGTTCGGGATCGGACTCCGCATTGACCCGATAGCCGATAGCCGATACCCGATAGCCAAACTTCCAGGGTACGCGGCTGGAGCCTTCATCGTCCAGGATCCCGCCCACGCGCTCGTCGCCCGCTTCGCCGCGATCCCGGCAGGCGATCTCGTCTACGACGCCTGCGCCGCTCCCGGCGGCAAGGCCGTCTCGCTCGAGGTAGCTGGCGCCCGCGTCATCGCCGGTGACCTGCGACGCGAAAGACTGGGTCGGCTGACAGACACCACGCGGCGCGCAGGAGTGGCGATTCGCTGCCTCGCCGCCAATCTTGAGGCGGCGCCGATTCGGCCGGCGAGCCTGGATGCCATTTTGGTCGATGCACCGTGCAGCGCGACGGGGACCATGCGCCGTCATCCCGACGCCCGCTGGCGACTCGAGCCCGCTGTGTTTGCCCGAGCCGCGACGCGGCAGTCGCGACTGCTGGACGCCGCTGCTGCGCTGGTGCGTCCGGGAGGGGGGCTGCTGATCTACGCCACCTGCTCTCTGGAACCGGAGGAGAACGAGCACGTCGTGGATGCCTTCTTGAGTCGCCATCCGGACTTCCACCGGACGTCCGCAACGCCGGCAGCGGTGCCGGCGGAGTTGCTCACGCCGGCAGGCGATTTTCAATCGCTGCCACAGCGTCACGGGATCGATGGCGCGTATGCGGCGCGGCTCGTGCGGCGGGTGAGTCCCTGATGCGCGTTCGCCGGCACATGGAGCCGTTCTCAGAGCTCAGGATTGACCGGCGCTGGCTCCGCTGGCTCGCCGTCGGGGGAGCGGCGATGCTCGCCGGTTATCTCACGGCGTACCTCATCCTCTTCCCCGCTCCGATTCTTCCGGGACATCACGCTGTGCCGCGCGTCCTCGGGCTCACGGTCGCGGAGGCACAAGCGGAGATTCAGAAGTCGCAGCTGCAAGTCACCGACGGCGGCGCCGAGCCGCATCCGACCGCACCGCAGGGCGCGGTCATCTGGCAGGATCCGCCGCCTGGCGTCATCGCGCCCGAAGGCACCAAAGTGACCCTGGTGTCGAGCGCCGGGCCGCCCAAGATTCCGGTTCCAGACGTCGTGCGCCTCGATGCGGCGCTTGCGCAGATGCTGGTCGGTGCGGCCGGTCTCACCGTAGCGCAGGTCGAATCGGTGCAGGCCGATGCGCCGAGGGGCTTGGCCATGCTCACGCGGCCGCCGGCAGGAACCGCACTCGCTCCCGCCGCCGGCGTGACACTCGTGGTGAGTCGCGGCGCGCCGACGATCTCGATTCCGGATCTACTCGGGATGGCTTCGGCAGATGCACGCACGCGCCTGGAGATGGAAGGGCTGCAGCTCGGCACCGTGACGCGCCGCCGCACAACCGACGGAGCGCCGGGTACGGTAGTAGCACAGCGGCCGGCCGCCGGGACCCTCGCCGCCCCTGGCACCGTCGTGGACATCGTCGTCGCGCGGAGCCCACAATGACGAACGGCATCCGCATCGCGCCCAGCGTCCTCTCCGCCGACCTCGCGCGCCTGAAAGAGCAAGTCGCGCAGGTCCTGGATGCCGGCGCCGACTGGCTGCACGTGGACGTGATGGACGGCCGTTTCGTTCCGAACATCACCTTCGGGGCGAACATGATCGAAACGCTGCGCAAGCTGACCGATAAGCCGATCGACGCGCATCTCATGGTGGTCGAGCCAGAGCACTACATCGAATCGTTCGCCACGGCAGGCGCGTCGGTGTTCACGTTTCATCCCGAGGCGACGATTCACGTGCAACGCCAGCTCGATGCGGTAAAGAAGCACGGCATGATGGCGGGACTCGCGCTGAATCCGGCGACGCCCCTCGCTCACGCGGAGGAAGCCATTCGCGACATCGATCTTCTGCTGATTATGACCGTCAATCCGGGATTCGGTGGCCAGAGTTACCTTCCAGGATCGAACGAAAAGATTCAGCGCGCCCACGCACTACGCACCACGCACCACGCGCGTTTTTTCCTGGAGGTCGATGGCGGCATTTCCAGACAAACCATCGCGGCCGCGCATCAGGCGGGCGCCGACACATTCGTGGCCGGCCACGCCGTATTCGGCGGTGTCGATCCCGGTCGCGAGGTGCAGGAGCTGCGGCGGCGCTGCATGGTGACGGTATGACGAATCGCCAACAATGGACTCTCATCGCCGGCACCGTGATGACTGCGGTGTTTGGCGTCGCCCTCGCGGTCAAGCTTCGCCCGCAGCTCAACCTGATCGAAGTGGGGTCGAGTGCACCCGACTTCAAGGCCGTCGCGCTGCCCAGCGGTCGTCCCGCATCGATCGAGGACTATCGCGGCAAAGTCGTGCTCCTCAACATCTGGGCGACGTGGTGCCCGCCGTGCAAAGTCGAGATGCCGTCGATGGAGCATCTGCACCGGAAGATGGCGGGGACCGATTTCCAGCTCATCGCGGTGAGCGTGGACGAGCAGGACTCGAGCGTGGTGAACGCATTCGTGAAAGAGATGGGCCTGACATTCCCAATCCTGCACAATCAGGACGGCACGATCCGCCAGATCTACCAGACGACCGGCGTCCCCGAGAGCTTCGTCATCGACCGTGACGGCGTGATCGTCAAGAAGGTCATCGGCGCGGCCGACTGGGCCGCGCCCGTCAATGAAAACCTGATTCGCCGCCTGCTGGATGCGCACTAGCCTGCTCCAACTCATCACGCGCAACTGGCCGATCAAGGGGGCGGCGCTGTTTCTGGCGCTGATGCTCTACGTCGCCGTGCAGCTGCAACAGCCGGTGACGACGAGCTTCGATGTGACACTCAACGTGCAACTCCCACCGGGCCGCGCGCTGATGCAGAAGGCTCCGAAAGTGCAGGCGCAGATCTCCGGAAAAGGCAGCCAAATCCTCAAGCTGCGCACGCTCGCGGGCGACATCACGCGCCGCGTTCCCGACACGCTGACCGCCACCACGTGGACCATCCATCTCGATCCGACCGATGTCGAGCTGGCGCTGCCGAAGGGCGCCGACGTGCGCGTGATGGAAATCCGTCCCAACGAGATCACGCTGTCGCTCGACAGCGTGGCGCGGAAAGACGTGCGCATTGTGTCGCTCGTGACGGTGACCCCCGACTCCGCGCAGATACTTCACGGCGGGCTGTCGATGACGCCGACGACGGCGCGCCTCGTGGGCCCCGGGAAGAGTCTGGCGGCGATCGACTCGGTCACGACCGTGCCGATGGAAATCACCAACGTCTCCGGCAGTTTCAGCCGCAACGTGCCCATCGACACGATGCCGCTCGGCATCGTGCGGCTCGCGCCGAAGCAGGTGACCGTGACGGGCGAGATGGGTGTCATCGCCGAGCGGTCGTTTGCCGGGATCCCGGTGGAGACGGGCGCCGGAGCGATCACGAGCTACATCGTCACTCCGGCGCGCGTGTCGGTATCGGTGCGCGGCCCCGAGGAGCGGGTGCAAGCGTTGACGCGTGACTCGCTGCGTGTCGTCGCGCACATCACAGGTACCACGAACGCGGCGGGCGCAACCGTCGCCAAGATCACCGTCATCGGCCCGCGCGGGATCACCGCCCGCGCGATTCCCGACTCGGTCACGCTGCGGCGTCGCACTCCGACACGTCGTGGCTGACGTCGTCCTCGGCGTCGAGACGTCGTGCGACGAGACGTCGGCCGCCGTGCTCGTCGACGGCGAGCTCGCCAGCCTCATCATCCTCTCGCAGGACGTGCACAAGGTTTTCGGCGGCGTCGTGCCCGAGCTCGCGAGCCGCGCGCACCTCGCCGCGCTGCCCGCCGTCGTGGATCGGGCGATTACCGAAGCCGGAGTGGCAATGTCCGCGGTGGACGCCATCGCGGTCACTGCGGGACCCGGCCTCGCCGGGGCGTTGCTGGTGGGCGTCGTGTACGCGAAATCGCTCGCGTTCGCGGGCGAGCGCGAGCGCGCCCTGATCGGCGTTCATCACATGGAAGGGCATCTGTTCGCCCCGGTGTTGGAGGATCGCGAGCTCGCGCCGCCGTTCGTCGCACTGCTGGTGTCGGGCGGCCACACGCTGCTGCTCGATGTCCCGGCCTGGGGCCGCTACCGCCTGTTGGGCGAGACGCGCGACGATGCGGCGGGCGAAGCGTTCGACAAAGTCGCGACGCTGCTCGGGCTGGGATATCCTGGTGGCCCGGCGATCGAGCGGCTCGCGAAGGAGGGCGACCCCGGCCGCTTTTCCTTTCCGCGACCGATGCTCAACGACGGATTCGAGTTCTCGTTCTCCGGTCTCAAGACGGCGGTGCTGCAGGCCGTGCGCGCGTCGGACGATCTGGACCGCGATCGGCCGCACATCGCGCGCGGCTTTCAGGACGCCGTGCTCGACGTCCTCGTCACGAAGCTCGCGCGCGCGATCGATGCGACCGGCTACGCGACCGCGGTGCTGGGGGGCGGCGTGGCGTGTAGCCGCGCACTCGGCGGCCTGGCGGCCCGGCGGCTGGGCTCCCGAGCGCGCGTGGCCGTGGCAAGCCCCCGTCTCAATGCCGACAACGCCGCGATGATCGCGCGCGCCGGATGGCACCGGCTGCGGGTCGGCGAGCGCAGCGACTGGACCCTCGACGCCCGCGCCGACTTGCCACTCCCCGGCCTTGAACTCGACGAACCCACGCACCACGCACCACGCACCACGGACTTGTCATGACTGTATATCCGTTCGTCCTCCACCTCGGGCCCCTCGAGCTGACCGGTTACGGCCTGATGATGATGGCGGCCTTCCTCATGGCGGGCTGGGCGATTCAGCTCGAGCTGCGCGGGCGCGGTCTCGACGAGGATTACGCGGCCGACATCATCATCGCCGGCGTGATCGGCGGGCTCGTAGGCGCGAAGCTGTGGTATGTGGCGCTCACCGGCGAGGCCGACGCGCTGTTTCGCCGCGGCGGTTTTGTCTGGTATGGGGGGTTCCTCGGCGCTGTGATCGCAATTCTGCTGAACGGCTGGCGCCGGCGCGTCGCGCCCCGCCTCACCGCCGAGCTGTGTGCGGCGCCCCTGGCGCTCGGCTACGCGCTGGGACGCGTCGGCTGTTTTCTCGTGAACGACGACTACGGCATTCCGTCCAACCTGCCATGGGCGATGAAGTTTCCCAACGGGTTGCCGCCCACGACCGTCGCCAACCTGCAAGGGATGGGTGTTCATTTTCCGCCAGGCACCAATCCGACGCAGCTGGTCGCAGTCCACCCCACGCAGCTGTACGAGACCGCCCTGATGTTCCTGGTCTTCCTGTGGCTGTGGCGCCGGCGCGATCACGGCCACGCGGTGGGGTGGATGTTCGCCTGCTACATGGTCTTCGCGGGAGCGGAGCGCTTTCTCGTCGAGATCGTGCGGGCGAAGGATGACCGGCTGCTGGGGCCGCTTACGCTCGCGCAGCTGACGAGCGTTCTGCTCATGATCGTGGGAGGCCTGCTGATGTACGCGTGGCGGGCGCCGGGCGATCCTCAGCCCGTGCCCGAATCGCTACGACCGAAGCAGCCCGCCCTCCGCACGTGAGGGTTTGGGCCGCATAGCCCAGATCACGGCGACGATCGCGAGCACCAGCAACGCCCCTTGCACGGCGAGGGATTCGACCGTCGGATAGATTCCGAACACCGGCAAGCGCGGCGCGTTGTCGACGACGGTCAACGAAACGACCTGCGCGCTCTGCAGCTCGGCGATGCCTTTGCCCGCGAACACGAACGCCATGTAGTAGAGCATGATCCCCGTCACGGTGAAGAACGGCTTCATCGCGACGCGCAGACCGAGCTCGTTGATCGCGAGATAGACGAGCACCAGCCCGACCCCGCCCGCCGCGATGCCTCCGATCACCGACACGCTGCCGCCGCTCGGACCGGCCGAGCTGAAGAGCGCCTTGTAGAACAGAATGGTCTCGAAACCTTCGCGGTAAACCGCGAGGAACGCGACCGCGCTGAGCGCGATCCCCGACCCCGACGACAGCGCGCTTTCCATCTTGCCCTTCACGAATGCCGTCCACTTGGCGGCTTCGACTTTCGACAGCAGCCAATAGCTCACGTAGAAGAGGACGACGGCGGCGAGCAGCATCGTCCCGCCTTCGATCGTCTCCCGCTGGCCGGGCGAGACCTTGAACAAGAGCTCGACCAGAACCCAGGTCAGAACGCTCACGGCCACCGCCACCCAGGCGCCGCGCGCCACGTCGCGGCGCCGCTCCGGCGCACCCGCTTTGGTGAGGAATGTCATGAGTGCCGCTACGATGAGAATCGCCTCGAATCCCTCGCGCACCATGAGAAAGAACGATGCGACGAACAGGCTCATCGGCGACGGCCGGTCCGCCACCACACGTTCGGCCCGCTCCAGGCCTTCGAGTAGCCGCTCGCGGATCGCGTGACGCTCCGCCTCACGAGCCTTGGTAGCGCGCGTCCGCAGCCAGGCATACGCCGCTTCCAGCTCACTCGCGAGGCCGGGGTTCTTGGCGCGCACCGACGTCTCGACCTGCTCGAAGGTCATGTAGGCATCGACCGCGATCTGCTCGGAGCGCGATGACAGCGCGGAATCAATCTGGCGGCGCGTGGCGGCGAAGGTCGCGGCTGTCGCGGACCCCCCGTATTGCAGCGCCGCAACGTAAGAGGCCACGGCCCAGCGGTCGTCGGCGGATAGGTCTCCCGCAAACTCCGGCATCGCGGTCCCGGGCGTCCCGATCGCGATCCGGCGATAGATGTCCGCGAGCGACATCCCGCCCATGCGGGAATGGTCAGTCAAGTTCGCCGGTGGCGGCCCTTCGAGCGTCTTCGCCTTGGGACCGTCCCCGCGTCCGCTCTCACCATGGCACGCCACACAGCGCTCGTGAAACACGACGGCGCCACGCGCGATTGAAGGCGGGTTGGAGGGCAATGGCTCGAGAGACTCCGGTCCGCCCGCGGCCCGCGTGATCAGCGCGACGAGGCTGTCGGCCGCGAGCGCTACCGAATCGGGCGGCGCGAGCTGGTCGAGCAGATTCGTGAGATGGTCGAGGGAGCTTTGGGCTGCCGCCCGCGCCGCGGCCGGCAGCCCCGCGATATCAAACTGCGCCTGCTGGACGAAGAGCTTGGCCTCGTCGACTTCTTCAGGCTGCGTGATCTGGCCACCGCCGGGTGCCACGCCGAGGGCGTACTCTTTGGCAGCGAGCGCTGCGGCAGCGACGAGGTGCCGCGCCGAGCCCAAAGAGTCGGCCGCCTGCCCTGCGAGTGACTGCGCAAGGCAGGCGGTGACTAGCAGAGAGGTGGTCAGAAACCGCACGGGCAGAATTGTAGAGTAATTTAGTCGGGAATTCAATCTGTTGACAGGACTGCAATTGCGATGGCGGCCTCGTGCGTGTGGGAGAGGGACAGTAGCACACGGGTGACCCGCAGCTCCCTGGCGCGGCTCGCCGCCAAGCCGCTCAGCTCCACGTCAGGCCGCCCGTCGGGTGCCCGCGTCACCTCGATATCGCGCCAGCCGATCCCGCGTGCCGCCTCACTCCCCTGCAGCGCCTTGTAGACCGCCTCCTTCGCCGCCAACCGAACGGCGACGTGCTCCGCCGGATCGGGTCGCGACCTGCAGTACTCGGCCTCGGCCGTCGTGAGTAACCGGTCGAAGACGTGTGCGCCCTTGTCGGCGAGCATCGCGCGCGCACGCGCCACTTCGACGAGATCCACACCCACGCCGACCGCGCTCACGGCGCCAGCCGAGCGACAAAGAGACGTCGCTGGTAACGCTGGCCGTCGACATCGACGACAACGACATACCCGCCATTAACCACGCGCCGCGTTCCCCCATCCAGAGTCAGGTCCCAAACATATTCGTTGCCCGGCGCGGCAACCGTGGCTTGCAGCAGGCGCTCGCCGGTGAACGTGAACACCGAGATGCGTGCGCTGCTGACGGTCGCAGGCCACGAGATCACAACCTGATCACTCCGCACCGGGTTCTCGGAAACCTCGGCATCGGCTGCCGCTGCGAGCCGAGTGAAGGCCGACGTCGCGTCGGAGGCGAGACCGATAGCGTCGAGCCACCAGCTGTACTGGTTTGAAATGAAGCGAACCCGCGCGCCACGGCGGCCGGCGGCCTGAGGCAGATCGACTCGCATGGGATACCAGTTGGGTCCATCGCCGACGATGACCGCGACGTTGCTCCACGTGCGCCCGGAATCGCCCGAGAACTGAATCACGCCGTTTTGCTCGGGGGTGAAAGTCGAGCCGTAATGCCTGGTCCACAGCTGCAGCCAGACGGCGGTGCGGCCGCGCAGATCGATGATGGGGGACGTCAGTGTGTCGAACGTGCCGGCGGCGTACCACGAGTACTTGCCCGCTGCACGCACGGTGTCGCGCGACCAACCGTGCCAGCCGGCATCGACCGCCTCCGCGCCGGCGAGTGACACCAGCTCCGCTGCAACGTTCGAGCCTTCCGCCCTCAGCGCGCGCACGCCGTCCAGATGGAGGTCGGTGCGCCAGTCGGTGCGCAGTACGCCGCGGCGCAGCGAATCGGTTTGCGCGCCACGGTACGCAAGTATGCCGGCCGTCGTCCGCAACGTGAGGGACAATGGACGCGGAGCACTCGCATCGAGATTGAGCCACGAGTCGGGCCACAGGGAGGTGAACCGCGGCGCGCCAGGCACGAGCCCCGATGCTCCGGGCGCGCGCGTCAGATCGCCAGACGCTTCGATCAGCGAGCGCGCGAACGGGAGGTTGTCTCGGAATACGCTCTCGACCAGCACACTGTCATCCGGGAACTCAAAGCCGTAGTAGAGTCCCTGCACGCAGCAACCGCTGGTCAGCTCCGTAGTGAATGCGATCGTGCCGTGCGTGCGATAAGCCCAGTCGGTGTATTCCCCATTTGTCGCGTACAGATTCCAGCCAGGACCGGGATGGTAGTGATCGCGTCCCGAGCCAGGCACGTTATCGGTCACGGTGGGCGCCAGATCAGTGCCCGCGAACGCCTGATACCGCGCGAGGTCGGGCGGCAATTCGCCCGCGCGAAATCCCCACGGATAGAGCACGAGGCCGCCGTAGCTGTGATAGGAGAGCGCGACGACGGGGGGATGGGCGGCATGGAACGCCATGACGGCCTGCGTCTCGGGCTCCGACGCGGGAGCGGGACCCCGATAGGTCTCAGCGTACTCCCAGGCGCTCGAGCCGACCCCGTCGATGCCCCAGAACGCCGGATAATTCCGGTTCGGATCGATGCCGTAACTACCGCCCGCGTTGGGGCGGCGGTTTTTCCGCCAGTACCGCTCGGTGGTGAACGTGTACTGGTACCCATCCGGATTCTCGACCGGCATGACCCATACGTCGTGCGCCGCCACCACCGTTCCGCCCGAGTCGGCCAACCAGCGAATGAGCTTCATCGCAACGGCCGTCGAGATCCATTCGCGCGCGTGATGCGTCGCGATGAAGAGCACGTTCGGGCGGGCAGGATCATCGGACGCAGGACCGATCTTCACCACCAAAATCGGCCGCCCCTCGTAGGAGGCCCCGACTGAATCCACATGAATCAGCGTGTCGGCGGCGGCCCAGGCACTGAGTGTCGCGCGGATCCCGTTGGCGGGGTTGTCGAATGAGTGAAACGTCCGAAAGGTGTCCTCCGCAACCACAGTCTGGACTCGCGTGAGCGTTGGAACGGTGGCGCGAAACCCGCGTTGCGCGAGCCGCGCTTCCGTTTCCGGGGAGACGACGATAACCGCGCGCAGCTCGTCTCCCACGCGCCGTAGGTCCGCAACCTCGAAGCCCAGACGCGCGAGTGAATCGAGGCTCGACCTGTCCGCGATTGGGACCTCGACGACGCGGAGCTGCGCCGTCATGTGGCGGGGCGCGGCCGCGGCGCTCAGCAGCAGGAATGCTAGAAGCCGAGGCGCGCTGCGAGCCATGAAGGGGCCGGCACGTAGCCGCCGATGATGAGACCGAGCCAGATGAGCAGGGTGGCGAAAGGAACCCAGATGACGAAGATCGGCCAGAGCCGCGGTCGCCAGGCTGCGAGGGCAGCGATCTCCGGCATCCAGCGGCGCCGCTCCTCTTCAACTTCGGCCTCGAGCGCGAGCCAGGCAGCCTCGAGCCGTCGCGCCACCGTGCGTAGCGCCTCCTGCCACGCGGCGTGGGCGTCTTTGTCCAGCACGGTGGCGTCGGAGACGCGGCTCGCCGCGGCGTCGAGCTCGTCGAGCGCGGCGACGAAGGTGCCACCGCCCGTTCCCAATCGCGCGGCGATCGCGCGCTTCTCGGCGTTCGACAGGAGATGCCGGCGCAGTTTGCGTCGCGGCAGCCGTACGCTGTGAGCCGTGCGTGTGATCTCCGCATCGAGCGCCTCGGCGACGCGGGTCGCCGCGCGGCGCACGCTATGGTCCCACGCTACCGACCATGCCCGGCGGCTCGTCGTTTCCAGCACGGATGCGCGCGCCTCGGTCGCACGCGCCTCGCCACCGAGCTCCAAGACGCGCGTCGCCAGCTCTTCGCGGATATCGTCGAGCGGAATCCAGGGCGCCTGCTGGCGGCGGGGAACGATGATACGGCCGAGCGAGGGGGCGAGCTCGGGGACGCGCAGCGGCATGAGCAGCTTCACGTCCGGGTCACTCGCGCCGTGGCAGCCGGCTCACGCGCGCGACCCGGCCGGTGCGTTTCTCGTAAGCGGCGGTGAAGTACGGCAGGGATTCAGGTAGAAATCCATCACGCGGCAAGGCAGTCGCGGCGATCATGCGCTCGATCGCTTCGGGCGTTCCCTCGACTTCGGCCAGCACATCCATCTGCAGATACCACTCGATCCGCGCGGTCGCGTCACCCAGACGGTACTGCTCGATCGCCCGATCCACGCGCACGCAAATCCTGTATCCCATATGCCGCAGCGTGACGAGAACCGCCTTCGGGTCGTCGACGCGTGACTCCCATTCTTCGCGCGCGCGGTACTCGCCGTAGCGGTGCACCGGACCTTTCCACCCGAGGACGCCCCACTCCGGGGAATGGTCGGAGGGGTGGTATACCCGCAGTCGCACGACCTCGTCGCGGCGCTCCAGCCGGCCTTTGCGGTCGAAGCGGCGGTCCATCATGGCGCCGCGGTACACCAGCTCTGCGCCGGCCTCGAGCAACGATCGCCGCAAAGCGTCGGGATCCTCGATTCGAGCCTTGAGCTCGATCTCCTCGCGAACGACGGTCACGAAAACAAGGCGTCCAGCACCGCCTGCGTATCGCCGAGGTCCGGGAAGACGTGTGTCGCGCCGGCGGTGCGCAAGGCGCCGACATCGTAGAAGCCGGTCGCGACGCCGACTGACCGCGCCCCCATCGGCCGGCCGCAGGCGACGTCGTCGGGCGTGTCACCGACGATCACGATGTCTGAGCCGGTGAACCGGCGCCCGGTGCGCGTGGCCGCCCGCTGTGCCGCCACGGCCGGCAAGTCGGGACGATGATGGGAATCGGAGCCGAATGCGCCGACCGCGAATCGCGCGAACTCGAGACCCGCCGAGCGCAGCTTCAGCGCCGCACCGTGCTCGACGTTGCCCGTGAGCAGGCCGACGAGCGCGCGACCGTCAGTTTCGTACGGCTCGAGCGCCGCGAGAAGCTCCTTGATGCCGGGATAGAGCTTGGTGGCCTGCGTGGATTTCTCGAGCTCGGCGCTCAGCAGCTCCACATAGCGGCGGCACACCGCGCTGACGCGGGCCTCGGAACGCGCCTCGGGATGGCCGGCCAGCTCCAGGAGCTCGCGCACAATCTGCGGATCGGTCTTGCCATCGAACCGATAGCCCTCGATCGGACCAGCGGTGCCCGTCTCGTCGAGCAGGGCGCGGTGAATGGCGCGGCGACCCGCGCCCGCGGTCCAGAGGAGAGTGCCGTCGATATCGAAAAGAATCAGCCTCATGCGTGCAATATCAGGTGTCTGGTGTCAGGTGTCAGGGCCCCTGACACCAGATACCTGGCACCTATGACAGCCGTCGAACCCCTACCAGACTTTCGCGCATGCGCTTCATGCGTGGCTCGTCACCAAACAGATGGTCACTCCCCACGCCACCGCGCGAGAGTGCGGAGTGCACGATGGTGCCCGCTCCCGCCCACAGCGCGACGTGCGAGACACGCCCGCGTTCCGCAAAGAACAGCAAATCGCCGGCCTCGTATCCTTTGCCATCGTCTGCCATGGGGATCTCTCGGCCCTGGCCAAACTGCTGATCGGAGTCACGCGGCAGCGCGATGCCGCGAGCGCCGTACACCGCCTGCACGAGGCCGGAGCAATCGATCCCCCACTCGGTGCGGCCGCCCCAGAGATACGGCGCGCCGGCGTACCACTTCTGCGCGAGCTCGGGAAGCGCCAGATGGCGGGCTTCGGCGCGCAGCTCCTGCTCGCGTCGCACGTAACCGGTGGCCACCGCACCGCGTTGTCCATCCGCGAGCTCCACGACGCCACGGCGCAGCGCCAGTCGAGCGCCCGTCGGGAGCCGGCGACGACCCTCCGCTGTCAGAATATCGGCGCTGAGCGAGCGGGCGGTGGCGCGTTCCTGCCAATCTTCCGACCAGTCAATCGGGCCCGTCGCCACATAACCGGCATTGATCCAGGCGATGTACCCATCCGGAGCGCGCACGCGGAGCCACTCTTCGCGTTGCTCCACCACTTGGAGCGGCTCACCATGCAGCGCTTCGCTCACGCGGGGCGCAGAGACGCGCGGCTCGCCATGCAGTGGCGCCACGGCCGCCGTCACGATCGCGGCCGGTGCGGGCACGTCGTTCGGCAGCAGGACCACCTTCTCGAGCAATCCCGCTTCGCCGGCCAGCTGCCGCAACGCATCACGCGCGTCGCGACTCGTCGTGGCACCGTCGATCATTTTGGGCAGCAGCGAGACGTCGAACACGCCCAGGCGCCCATCCGGCACCCACTTGCGGCGGATATCGTCGACCTCGCGTTCCACCTTATCCACGGCGCACCGATCGCTCGACGGCTTCGGGGACCACCAGCGCCGCGATCGCTTCGACCTGCATGGGAGATTTGGCTTTCACCTGCGCGGTGCTGACGGCGAAGATCACGTCACCGTCGAACAGGGTCCCATAGGGGGTGATGCGCCGGGCGAGGGCATCGCTGCCCGATTGAGCGAGCGCTTGCAGCTGAACGCGATCCAGGTCGGCGTTCGTCGCGATCACGGCGAGCGTGGTGTTGCGGTTCAGGCGCGCGGGGTCGCCGAGGGGCGCGCCGCCTTCGGCGAGATAGCGCAGGCTATCGACAAACCCGCCATTCGGGTCGCGGCCGGCCGCGATCAGTTCGTTGCGGGCGTTGCGGATATCTCCAATGGCATTCACCACGACGAGCGCCGATACGATGACATCCCCAAACTGTGCCGCCCACGAGCCCAGCCCCGCGGGCATCATCTTCTCGATTCCCGCCGCTTTCCCGCACGTGGCGCCGCGTCCCACGCCGACCGTTCCGTCCTCGTAGTCGGCCCGCGCGTTGTCGCACGCGCGATAGGCGTCATCGGGACTCGGCCAGCCGAGCGGTTTGCCGGCGTTGCCAAGGTCGAAGATCACCGCCGATGGCACGATCGGGATCGTTCCCATGTCCCCCACCGGCAGGCCGCGGCCCCGTTCGCGCAGCCACCGCATCACACCGTCGGCGGCTCCCAGGCCAAGCGCCGAGCCACCGGTGAACAGGATCGCATCGATCCGCTCGACCAGGTGACGCGGATCCATCACGTCGAGCTCACGGGTGCCGGTGGCGCGCCCGCGCACGCACACGGCCGCGCGCAGGCCCGCCTCGGGCGCCAGAATGACGGTGCAACCGCTGCCGTGGGCGTCGATCGTGGTGTGCCCTACGGTGATACCGGGGACCGCGGCGAGATTCATGCGTGTGATCATTGACGCGCCAAGATAACGTCAGCAACGTTGACGGCCATGACCTCTCCCTCTCCTTCCGGAACCACAGTCCTCGTCGTCGACGACGAAGAAGGCATTCGTCAGGCGCTCACGCGGTTTCTTGTGCGCCTCGGATACCAGGTACGCGCCGCGGCGAACGCGACCGAGGCCCTCGAGCAGCTCACCGCCGGCCATCCGCAGGCGATGTTGTGCGACATCCGGATGCCCGAGACGAGCGGAATCGAGCTGCTCCCGCAAGTCCTGGCGCGAGATCCCGACCTCGCGGTCGTGATGCTGACGGCCATCGACGAGCCGCGCACCGCCATCGAGTGCCTGAAGCTCGGCGCGTTCGATTACCTCATCAAGCCGGTGGATCTGGAAGAGCTGGAGCTGTCGTTGCAACACGCGTTGCGGCAGCGCCAGCTGGAAGTCGATCGTCGCGAGCTGGAGCAGTGGCTCGCCCGCGAAGTCGCGGTGCGCACGCGGGAGCTCGAGGAGCGGACCGCCGCGATCGAGGAGATCGCGCTCGACGCACTGGCGGCGGCGCGGGATTGGGACGGCACGGAGGCGGCGTTGAGCAAACTGGCGGAAGAGCTGGGCGCGACGCGCGAGGAGCTGGCTGCCCAGGTCAAACAGCGGCGCGGCTAGGCTTTGTTGGACTGCGCCTTCGCCTCGCAGGACTTGCAGCGTGTGACGCCGCGGAACGTGCAAATCAGGCAGATGAACGTCCCGCAGTCGGAACAGGGGTAGCCCTCGGAGGCGCGCTCTTCGTTCCCGCAGGACCGGCAGGTCATGCCGTCATGCTCTTTCAGCTTCGGCTTTTCCATAAGCCTAATCTAGCTCAAAGATTCAAGCTGTAGGCCTTGATCTTGTTGATCAGCGTCGCGCGCGAAATGCCGAGCTCCAACGCGGCGTGGGTGCGGTTCCCGCCATGCCGTCGCAGTGTCCGTTCGATGTGCTGGCGCTCTATCTCCGATAGCGACTGCGCCTGGTGGCGCCGATCGGTCGCTGCTCGCGGCCGCAGCGCGTGGACGGGGGGGGGCTCCAGCAGCGCGCGCAGGCGCAGATTTTCCCGCGCCAGACGCACCTTTTCCACGACGCGCGCGATCGCGGCGCCGAGGTGGCTCATGTCCACCGGCTTGGTGAGAAAGTTCTCGGCACCGAGCTGCATCGCCTGCACTGCGGTGGCGCCGTCACCCGGCTCCGTCAGCAGCACGACCGCCGCTCGCTGTCCCTTCAGCGTGCCGAGCACACCCAGTGCGTTGTCATCAGGCAGATGAAGATCGAGCAGAACGACGTCCGGCCGCTCGCGACGGTACGTCTCGATGGCACGCCCACCCGTCGCGGCACGCCACACGACATAGCCGGCGCGCTCGAAATAATCGCCGATCGCGGCGAGCAGGCTCGCGTCGTCGTTAACGACGAGCAGCGTGTCAGCCATCGTGTGCCGTGAATCTGGGGCCCACCAACACGGACAGCGCCCCCGGGAGCAGCCGGACCTCGAAGGGCGTCGTGCCCGTCACCTCTCCGTCGAGCTGCACCGGTCGCTCGACCCCCGTGGGCAGCTCGACGCGGATGGTGCGGCCGCGCCCCCACCACACCCGACGTCCCCGGCCGCCCTGCGTTCCCCCATTCCCGAACATCAGCTCGATCAGGGCGCTCGCGCTCTGGAAGGCGCCATCGGCGTCGAGCGCTACGACGTCCAGCCATCCATCGTCGGGAGCGACGCTGTGACGGAGCTTGAGGAATCCGGGAGGAAGCTTGCCGCAATTGAGGACCAGGAGCATCGCGGCGCGAACGTCGGTCGCCGCGCCGTCCACGATGACGCGATGCGGCGCGCTGCGCACGCTCGTGAGTGTGAGCGCCGCGCGCACCACGTAGGCACCGAACTTCCAGCGCCGTTTGGCCTGCAGGCCGGTGTCCGCCATCAGCTGCGCATCGAAGCCGGCGCCCGCCACGACTGCGAAATAGTGCTGACCATCAGCTCGCTCGACCACACCCAGATCGATGCGCCGCCGCTCGGCCCGTAGCAGCGCGCGTGCGGCGTTCGCGGTCGTGCGCGGGAGGCGGAGGTTGCCGGCCAGCACGTTCCCCGTGCCACCCGGCACCAATCCCAGAGTGATGTTCGTGCCGACCAGGCCCGCGGCGACCTGCATGGCCGTGCCGTCCCCGCCATGGCTCACCATCACGTCGAATCCGTCGGTTCGGGATTGCTCCGCGATGCGACGCGCATCGCCCGGTCCGGCTACCGACCGCACGTGGACCTTCCACCCGCCCCCCTCGAGAATGTCACGGATCGTCGTGACCGTCTTCCCATCTGCGCGCGCCGCGAAAGGATTGGTGATCAACAGCGCTTCGGTCATGTCAGTACCGTCGCTCCCAGAAGAGATCGAAGCCCACCTGGCGCTGCGCGGCCTGCGTAAACACGTCCAGTTCCCCCGTGCAGGTACGGAGCGGCTCGAAGCCGGCTTCCGTCCGCCATTCCGGGCTGAACCGGTACTGCACCGTTGCGCCGAGCGTGTTGGTCCAGCGCGTCCGGCTCGGGGCTGAAGTCTTCGCGCAATAGCCGGCGTTCACTACCACGAAGGTCTTGGCGCCGATCGCCCAACCCGCCGCGATCTGGGCACCGGAAAAAGAATTTGTCACGTCGCCGGGTCGAATCTCGAGATAGTCGAGCGGAACGCCCAGGTCGGATACCACGGTGCGCTCGAGCTCGCCCGCGAGCAGGGACGCGGCGGTACCGCTCACGAAAGCGCCTTGGTCCGTACCCAGCGCAAAGGAGGGCTTGCCGCTGATCAGATACGACAGCAGCTCGGTCTGTGTGTACGCATAATCGGATTCGAGCGTGAGCCTGGGCAGTCGCAGCGAGCCCGTGATGTGCGCGCGCACGGGGATTTGCGAGGCCAACGACCCCTGGCCAGGCAATGGATGGACGATATGGGTCGCTCGAATGTCGAGCTCGGCATCGAGATCGGGGGTGCCGAAGTACCGCACCGTTCCCTGTGATACCACGAACTCACGCGTTACGGGGCCGATGATCAGGCGGTAGGTGCCCCGCGGCGCCTGGAGCGTTCCGCTGAGGAGATAGTTGCTGTTCACCTTGTTGACCGTGACGGAGCCGGTCAGCTGAATATTCGCTTCGTTGGAGCGCAGCCACACGTCCTCACCCATCGTGAGCTGCAGATTCTTCACCTGCAGGCTATCGAAGAACAGGCTCTGGAATTCCGGTCCGAGGCGCTTGGTCCGGATCAAGGATGTGTCGATGAGGTCCTGCACCCACGGCTCCTCGAGGTTCACGACACGCTTGTTCACGAGATCGGCGAAGTGCAGCACGCCCGAGGTGACCGTTCCGCGGCCACTGAGCGTTGCCCCGAACACCGGTCCCGTGAGCGTCACCCGGCCGCTCGCGGTGAGCGTGAGATAGCCGCGGAGATCCAGCGCCTTGAACTCGGCGGTCTGGATGTTCAATGCCAGTACGGGCTTGGTGAGCCGCTCCAGGCGCAGGTAGCCGGCCACATGAGCACGACCGCGTTCGCTCACTGCGGCGATGCTGTCCACGCGGATCGTGTCGCCACGGAGCGACAGGCTGCCGTTGAGATTGGTGTAGCGCACGTTCAGCGCGGGGATGGTCGCCGCGGCGTTCCCGATCTCGAGATTGCCCCGGAGCAGGGGAGACTCCCACGTACCGCCGATTCCGACGTCCGCGCTGAACATGCCTTCGACTTGCCGCACGGTCGTCGTCACGGCCGCGAGAACACCGAGATCGGCGCTATCGGCGCGCGCCTGCACAGACAGTGTGTCGGGCAGCTGCCGTTGCGCAACCGGCACTAGGGCGAGGTCGAGGGGCAAATGAGCCGTGACGTTCAGGACCTGCTGACCCGCGCGCCACAGATGGAGCTCGGCATTCAACCGCCGATCGCGATAGTCCACGATCCCGTCCATAAACGGCGCAGCGAACGAACCGAAGGCCGCGTTCGAGAAGGCGAACGAACCGCCATAGAGCGGGTTCGCGCGCGTGCCCCGCGCCGTAAATGCGGCGGTCACCGCTCCGCCGACGCCTACGGTGTCCTTTTGCATGAGCGCGTAAATGGCAGCGATCGGGAAGCTGTCGAGCGCGACCCGCGCATTGACGGGCCCACGCGGCGGCAGGTCGCCGCCGATCGTCAGACGACCCGCGCCATTGGCTCTATTGATCGCCGTTAAGTCCAGGTGCAGTACGGAGTCACCGAACGCAAGCGCCGTCGGCCGCTCGAGGAACCACACCCCGCTGGGCACCAGCACCGCGAGAGAGTCCACGACGACGTGCTGCGTGCCGCCGGCGCCGCCTGGCCGCGCGTACCGGCCACCCGCCAGGAATGCGCCCAGATCGCCAACCCGTGAGCGGGCGAACCAGGTGAGGGAATCACGCGTACCCCGGGCATGGGCGGCTGCCGCGCCGAATCCGAGCCGTCCGTATCCGATCGAATCGAGGTTCGCCTGAACATCGAAGCTGGGCACGGGGCCCGGCTCAAACGCCACGCTGCCCGTCCCCTTGGGCAGCCGCCAGCCACGCCACCGCAGATCGGCGAATTGTGCGTCGGCACCGAGGGACATGGAATCGAGCGCGCCTTGGAGCCGGAGTAGCACGTTCGCCGAACCGGTGAGTTTTTCCTCCGGCGTTGGGGCGGTCAGCGTCGTGCCCGCGAGCCACGTCACGAGTGAATCGAGCACGCTCAAGCTGTCGGCGTCAAAGCTGAGCTCCAGCGAACCGCGCTCAGGCCGCCGCCAGCCTAAAGCGCCGCTACCACGCGTGAGCAGGCCGGGCTGTTGCAACCGCAGTGAATCGACATACATCCGCCCGTCAGCGAAATGCATCGCCATGGCGCCGCTGTCGATAATCGAGCCCGCGAACAAGGAGGGCGCGAGCGTGGCCGACAGCGTCCCAACAGGTGGTGAGACGCTATCGCCCTCGACGCTCCCGGCAGCGGTGAAGGAGAGACGCGAAGGCGGACCCGCACGCAGCCAGCGTTGCAGGTTCACGTCCTGCGTCTGCAGCGTGAACTTCCGGACTCCATATACCGGCTGGCTGCGCGGCACGCCGAGGACCAGGACGCCGTCCCCGTGCACCGCCCCACCGCCGCCCAACATCGTGAGATCGGCGTGCGTCTCGAGCGCGGCGAGATTGCCGTCGAGCTGAACCGTTCCCGCCAGCGAGCCGCGCAGCGGAAACCCCTGTATCCGGCCGGTGAGACCATCGAGCGCCAGTGAATCGGCGACGACGTCGGCAAAAACGCCGAGGATCTCGCCACGGGAGTCGAGACCCACAACGCCACGAATGACGCTGACGGGCCGGTCGCCATCGTGATGGCGCAGCGTTCCGCTGAACATGGCGTCCTTCAGCCTGCCGGTGAGCGTGCCGGCGGCATCGAGCTCCCCCTGGAGGTCGACTGCCGGCACCATGCGTCGCACGGTCGCAAGATCGATTCGTCCCGCTTCCACGGTGAACGGCTGGAAGCCAAGATCCTCGCCGGCGACATTCACTTCGCCTTTCCCTTGAATCTGCGACTCCGGCCACCCCGGCAAAAGCGAGTCACGGAACGACCACGCGGTCTCGATCTTCAACGCACCCATGGGCCCGTCGACGATGGTCTGTCCGGTGAGACGGCCCCAGAACGGCAACGTGTCGAGGAAAGGGCGCGCCAGCTCGAGCGACAGATCGCGCGCGTGCAGATCGCCATCGCGCAAGGCGACGAGTCCTGAATCCGCGGCGCTGAATGCCGTGACGTGTCCAGTGAGACGCCCGGTGCCGTACGTCAGGTCGAGCGGTTGCAGGCGGATCTCGAGCACGCGACCGCCGTGCGATACGACGGTGACCCCGCCGTGCAGCACCGCGCCGACCGGGAAGCGCGGGTCGAGGAACCGGATATCGCTCAGCGTCGCCGAATCAGCGCGCATGGCGAGGTTCCAGAGCATCGTATCGCGCGGCCACGTCACCGTGCCGCGGGCGCTGAACTGCGAGCCGGGGAACCGAACGCGCGACAGATCCACATCGAGCGTCCTGCCGTCGATCGTGACGCGCCCGACGAGATCGGCGATCGAGACGTGAGGGTCGCTGCTCTCCGTCGCGAGCCGCAGCACATCGACGCGGATGCCCTTTTCGCGTGGCGACTGAATGCGCAGCGCCGCGAAGCGGACGTTGAGATGCTCGAAGCGCCGCAGACGATAGCGCCCGTCCTCACCGGAGTACTCGATCTCTTCGTTGGCGCTCGTCACGTCGCCGTGTTTTTGCAGCCGGAGCGTGAGCGAACCGTCGTCGATCTGGACGTTGCGCAGCAGGATGAGGGAGCGCGGGCCGGCCGGACCGAGCGGCTTGACCTTGACCGTGTCCTTGACATTGAGCTTGAGCAGCTCGGCGAAATTGGTCGTCCCGTTCGCGTGCTGGACGATGTTGATCACCGGCCGCTCGAGGTGCACTTCCATGAAGACGATGCGCCCGGCCGCAAAGTCGATGAGGTTGTAGCCGAGCTCGGCGCGCGGCAGCACGGCGACCAGCGTCGAATCGGGGTCGATGAGCCGCACGTCGTTGAGAATGATCCCCGTCAGCAGCGTGCCGTGGACTTCACCGACGGTGATCGTCCCGGCGACTGCGCGCTGCACCGCGGCGCTGGCGACGCGGGCGAGCAGCGTGCGGCCCGCCCGCGTGCTTACGAGCGCGTTGAGCCCGCCGAGAAAACAGGCCAGCAGGCCGACCAGCGACCAAAGCGCCACGCTCAGCGAACGGCGCATCATCAGAAGGCGTGTCCTATGGCGAACTGCACGACGACCTTCTGCCAGAACGACTTCTCGGCGTGCGACGGAGGATAGGACGAGCGGATCTGCTCGATCGGCGGGGCGACACCGGCGCTGTCTGGCGGTGCGTAGAGGAGCGGCCCCCGCTCGATCGGGTAACCGTTGTAAGCCGCGTCCACGCGCACGGGCCCAAGGGGCGTGGAAAAGCGCATCCCGGCGCCCGGCGTGATCCGCAGGCCGCTGATCGGGAATACCTCCGATCCCCGCTCCCACACTTGTCCGGCGTCGACGAAGACGCCCAGCCGCATGCGCTCCGGATAGACGGGCGACGGCAGACGCAGCTCAGCGTTCAGGACGATCAGTGTGTTGCCGCCCGTCGGCGCCGTAAAGACACCGTGCCACACCTTGTCCGGCGGCGCAGCGGTCGAGTCCACCAGCATCTTGTTGCTGGTATCGCTGACGACGTAGACACGGGGTCCCATTTCGTTGAGTCCATAGCCCCGCACCGAGTTGGGGCCGCCGCCGTAAAAGCGCTGATCGGGCGGGACGTACCCGACCTGTTGGCCCGAAAGATCAATGTTGCGCGGCAGAATCACGCCCGCGTGAACTCGCCATGCAAACACCGAGCGCCGTCCGATGGAATAGTACTTCGCGATCTCGAGTTGCCCACGGTTGAACTCGTAGGGTACCTGCGAGCCGAAGATGTGCGACGCGTTCAGCAGCGTCAGCGTCGTGAGGCTGCCCCGGGTAGGGTCGAGGATATTGTTCACGCGGTCGCGTGTGAGACTGACAGAGATGGCACCGAAGTGCCGACGGTCGCGGAGGAAATGGCGACTCGAATCATCGCAGATCCGGAAGACGCTGCAGTACACCGCGTCGGAGGCCGACGTGCGCCCGACCGCGTAGTAGTAGCCGAGCGTGACCGGCCAGGCGCTTCGTGTGTTGAAGGTGATTGCCACGTCGCCGCCGACGGCTTCGCGGGTATAGACGCCGTACTGAGAGCTCCGCTCCGCCGTCAGGCCCAAGGTTGCGACATTGGTCCGGGACAGGAATGCCGGCTTCCGCAGATTGGCGTTGAGCTGATAGTTCATCGTGTCGACGGTCCAGTTGCCCGCGAACGGGTTGCAGATGTACTGGACGCCGGTCGTCTGGCTGACACTCGTGTGTGCGGGAAATCCGCCCCCCAGCTTGGTGAAGCGAGCGGACAGATCAAGCGAACGCGCGCCGCCGTAGAAGTTGCGCGCCGTCCAGCCCGTCTGAAGCCGGAAGCACTCCACCGTGGCATAGCCGAACCCGATCCGGGTCTGGTGGCGCGGGCCTTCCTGCAGCTGAATGAGCACCCGCACGGACGAGTCGCGCAGCGCCGTCTCCCGCGGCGGGATGGAGTCGATCAGGACGACGTTCACGGCGTTGAACACCCCGATGCCATAGAGGTCCCGCTGCGTCTGATACAGCATGTTCTGGTTGAAACCGGCGCCGGGCTGCACCGACATGATGCGCCGTACGGTCCCGGTATCCACGTCGTGTAAGCCGCGAATCACGACCTCGCCGACGCGCATGTGAGGACCCGGCTGGGCGTCCAGCTCGATCTCGGCTCGCCGCTGACCGGCGTCCGCGTCGAAGTTCCGCAGCACCTCGGCGTACGGAAAACCGTTGTCGCGCAGTTTTGCGACAATGGTATCCGCAGAGGCCTGCATGAGAAAGCGGTTAAAGGGATCTCCGACCTGCAGAGGAAGATCGCGCTTCAGCTTGTCGACGTTGAAGATCCCCTCGAGGCCCCTGACGTCGAGACGGACAACGCGCACCGGCTCGCCTTCGTGGATCCGGAACTCGATGTACGCATCGCGCGCCGTGCGCTGCACGACCGTGTCCACGACGGCGTTCATGTACCCGCTCTGGCGGTACAGGAGAATCAGGCGCACGACATCGCGCCTGAACTCCAGCTCATTCAAATAGCGCTTCTCCCCCAATCCCAGGGATCGAAGGACGGCGGCGCGGGCCCACCAGCTGGATTTTGTCGTGGCGATGGCGCTTTCGAGCGAGACGTCGTCGAGCGCCTTGTTACCGACGAACGACAGGCCCCGGACTACCCGCTCACCCGGCTCCTGAGCGGACACTCCGGCTGTCGCCGTGAGGAGGGCGAGTAGCAGAAGACATGCGACGCGCAATTGACGAGGTTTGGCAATCGGCTATGTTGCGACACTTGCTCCGCACTGTCAACCTTTTCGACACCGCGAAGAACGTCCTGTTCCTCTGCATTCTCGCCGCCTGCCGGGGTCACTCCGACGGCGGTGTCCGGAGTCTCGTCTACTACGAGACCTACGATCCCCGCTCGCTCGACCCCGCGCTGTCGACCGATGTGCCCACCGGCGAGATGGTTACCCTACTCTTCGACGGCCTCACGCAGTTCAATGCCGACGGCCAGCTGTTGCCCGGTCTCTCGGACCGCTGGACCGCAGACCGCACCGGCCAGCGCTACGTCTTTCATCTGCGTTCCGGCGTAACCTTCCATGACGGCCGCCCCCTCGTGGCTGCGGACGTCAAGCAGTCATTCTTGCGAGTGCTGAGTCCGGGGACTCGCGGTGGCCGCGTCTGGCCGCTGCTGCCGATCGCCGGCGCCCAAGACTACGCCGACGGCCGCGCCCGCGATGTGAGCGGCATCGCGGTGGTGGGAGACACGGCGCTCGCCTTTACCCTGACCGAGCCGCTGGCCGTATTTCCCAAGTTTCTCGCGATGCCGGTGGCGGCGATCGTGCCAGCACCGATTCCGGCCGATTTCGCTCAGCACCCGATCGGCACTGGCCCGTGGCGCTTCGTGGCCTGGGAACACGACGACTACCTGCGCTTCGCGAAGAACCCGGGCTACTGGGGTGACGTGCCGCTCGCCGATACGCTCACGGTGCGGATCGTCCCCGAGGCGCTGACGCGCGCGGCCGAGTTTCTTTCGGGCCGGCTCTCGGTCGCGGAGATACCGTTCGGCGAAACGGCCAAGTGGGAGCGGGAGCATCCCGACTGGTTGAAGCGCAAACCGGCGCTCCGCGCCGTGTACGTGCCGTTGAACAATCGGCGCGGACCATTGCGCGATCCGCGCGTGCGCCAGGCGATCAATCACGCGGTCAATGTCCCGGAGATCCTGCGCACCGTGTGGACCGGCCGTGGCGTGGCCGCGGCGGGGTCGATTCCCCCGACGTTAGGCGGGAGTGACCCCGCCCGGCAGCCATACCGGTATGACACGACTGAGGCGCGGCGGCTGCTGCGAGCGGCCGGATATCCGAACGGTTTTTCCCTGCAGCTGTGGCGCTCCGGCACGAATGTGGAGATGGGTCGCGTCGCCCAGGCCATTCAGGCCCAGCTCGCCGCCGTTGGGATTCAGATTGAGATCGTCTCGCGCGACGCCTCCAGCATGCGCGAGGCGGTTCGCAAAGGTGATACCGACATGGCGATCACCGACTGGTGGGCCGACTATCCCGACGCCGACAATTTTCTCTACCCGCTCTTCCACAGCACGAGCCTCGGGCCGGGCGGCAACTATGCCTTCTATAGCGATCGGGTCACCGACTCTTTGATCATCGCGGCACGCCGCACGGTCGACCAGGCGGCGCGAGAGGCACTGTACCGGCGGATCGACAATCGCGTCTTTGAAGCCGCGCCGTGGCTCTACCTCTGGTTCGCCGTGGACCTCTGGGCGGAGCATCCCTCGATCGAGGGCTGGGATATCCCGGCGGTTTTCAACGGCCAGCGCTGGACCCAAGTCCATGTTAAAGCTGGTCGCTAGCCGTCTGCTGGCGACGATTCCTACGCTGTTCGGTGTCCTAGTTGTCGCTTTCCTTCTTCTGAATGTCGTGCCCGGCGATCCTGTCGCCGAGATGGTGGGTGAGAGGGCCGATTCCGCCACGATCGCGCGCCTCCGCGCCGAGCTGCACCTGGATGATCCCCTCCCGGTTCAGTTCGGGCACTATGTCTGGGGCGTCCTGCGCGGCGACCTCGGCCACTCCTACATCACCCAGCGGCCGGTGCTCGGCGATCTCACCGAGCGATTCCCCAAGACGCTGCAGCTCGCGGGCGCCGCCATGCTCCTCGCCGCGACCTGTGGCATCACCCTCGGCGTACTCGCCTCGCTCCGGCCCGGCGGGATCGTCGATCGCTTCAGCATGCTGGTCGCATACCTCGGCGTCTCGTTCCCGGTCTACTGGGTGGGACTCCTCTTGATCCTGCTGTTCGCCGTGGCCCTGCAGTGGCTCCCGCCGTCGGGGTATGGAGGCATTGCGTTTCTCGTGCTGCCGGCGCTCACGCTCGGAACCCGCTCGATCGCCTTTCTCGCCCGCATGACTCGCGGCGCGATGCTCGAGATCCTGCCCGCCGATTTCGTTCGCACCGCGCGCGCCAAGGGTCTGCCGGAGCGGCGGGTCATCGGCCGCCACGCGCTGCGCAACGCGCTGCTCCCGATCATCACGGTCCTGGGACTCGACGTGGGCAATTACCTGACCGGCAGCATTCTGACCGAGACGATATTTTCGTGGCCCGGCGTCGGGCGTTACGTGCTCCTTGCCATTCAGAAGCGCGATCTACCGGCCGTGCAGGGGAGCATTCTGTTTTTGTCCGTGACCTTCGTGCTGGTCAACCTTCTCGCTGACGTGCTCTATGCGAAAGCTGATCCTCGCGTCGCTTACGATTAGCGGCGCGGCCTCGTCACTCGGTGCGCAATCGCTCCAGCAGCGGCTGAACCGGCTCCTCGAGGCGCCGCCGTTTAACCGCGCCACCTGGAACATCTACGCGCAGGACGATCGCGGCCGCGTGCTCGTCAACAGAAACGGGGATCGGTTCTCGGTTCCGGCCAGCAACACCAAGCTCATTGTCGCCTCGACCGCCACGGTTCTGCTTCCCCCGGACTACCGCGCGCGCACGAGCATCTATGCCAACGGCCCCCTCACGAACGGCGTGCTGCAGGGCGACCTGATTCTCTACGGACGTGGCGATCCGACGTGGTCGGAACGCTGCTACACGGTCGACACACTGGCACCGGGTGGGTGCGACTCCACCTGGACGGCGGTGGACGCCCTCGCCGATTCCCTGCGCGCGCGCGGAATCAAGCGCGTCACCGGTCGCATCGTCGGGGACGGATCGTACTTCGAGCCGACGATTACGCACTGGAGCTGGGGCTCGTTCGATCTCAACTGGTGGTACGCGGCACCCGTGTCGGGGCTGGGATTCCACGACAACAGCGTCGACTTCCAGATCACGCCCGGGCCGTTCGTCGATGCGCCGCCCGTCATCTCGTGGAACCCCGATCTGAGTTTCTTCACGTTCGAGAACCGCGCCCGCACCGTGCCGGCGGATTCGGAGACGACGATCGGCGATAATTTCTTTCGCAAGCCCGGCACCATGGATATCTGGGCCGAGGGGACGGTGGCGCAGGGCCGGACACCGTGGATCGAGAGCTTCGCAGTTCCTGATCCGAATCTGTACGCGGCCCGTGCCCTGGCCACGTCGTTGCGGAAGAAAGGCGTGCCCGTCGAAGGCGGCGCCGCCAGCACCACCGACTCGATGGCATATCGCGCGGTGCGCTGCTGTGGCAGCCCGCTCGTTGACTACAGCGGGCGCCCCCTCCCGGACATCGTCTTTCCAATCCTGAACACCAGCCAGAACTGGTTCGCCGAGATGCTGCTCAAGACTCTGGGGAGAGAGGTTGGCGATACCGGCAGCTGGACAAAGGGGCTCGACGTCGAGAAGCGGTTTTTGATGGACTCAGTGAAGATCGATTCGACGGCGTTCTCGCTCCAGGACGGCTCGGGGCTCGCGGCCGGCAATCTCGTGACGCCGCACGCGTTCGTACAGCTGTTGACCTACATGTACCGTCACCCCAAAGGCGCGCCCTTCCTCGCCGCCCTGCCCCGCGCGCAGAAGCCCGGCTCGCTGCTGCGGCGCTTCCAGGGCACACCGCTCGAAGGCCGCGTGCTCGCCAAGACGGGATCGATCAGCCGGGTGAATACGCTGTCCGGTTACATCGAGAAGGCGAATGGGCGGGTCATCACGTTTTCGATCCAGGTGAACGCGCACGACGTTCGCACGCGGCAGATGCTCGCGCAGATCGATTCGGTCGTGGTACAGCTCGCGCGCTAGTCGTCCTTCTGTCCGAACAGCGCCATGTTCGACGAGTGCCCCGGCATCACCTTCGCCGCCGGATTCAAGAAATGGGCGATCTGGTTGACCGCGATGCAGGCCTCGGAAAACCCCGTGGCGATGAGCTTCAGCTTGCCCGGATAGGTGGTGATATCGCCGGCGGCGTAGATGCCGGGAATGTTGGTCTCCATGGTCTGCCCAACCTTGATATCACCCTTTTCGATGTCGAGTCCCCACTCGGCAATCGCGCCGAGTGAGGAGATAAAGCCGAGCTGCGGAATCACGCAGTCCATCGCGAGCGTCTCTTCTTCCTTCGTCTTGTTGCTGAAGATCGTGACCCGCTCGATCCGGCTCGACCCGCCGATTTCCTTGAGCTCCCAAAAGGTGCGAAGCGCCATCTTCCCGGCGGCCGCGAGCGCCTGGACCTGGTCCACGGTCGCCTGATGCGCGCGGAAGCCGTCGCGCCGGTGAATCATGAGAATCGATTTCGCGACCCCCTGCAGATTCACCGCCCAATCGAACGCTGAGTCGCCTCCGCCCACGATGAGAATCCGCTTGCCGGCAAACGTCTTCGGATTCAGCACCCGATCGTACAGGCCTTTGTCGTTCCACTGGTCGACGTCCTTGAGCGGCAGCTTCCGCGGGGTGAAGGCGCCGATGCCGCCGGCGATCAGGACCGTGCGACTGGGATACTCGTCCTTGTCGGTCACGATCGTGAAGAGTGGCTTGCCGTTCTCCTCACTGCGCCGCAGCCCGACCACCTTCTCGGCGAGATGGACCGGCGGCTTCCACTGCAGCCCCTGCTCCGCCAGCGCCTTCACGAGATCCTTGGCGAGAATCTTCGGGAAGCCGGCGACGTCGAAGATGTACTTCTCGGGATAGAGTGCCGTCAGCTGGCCACCGACCTGATCGAGGTTGTCGATCAAGCGGTGGGAGGCGCCGCGCATGCCGGCATAGAAGGCGGCGAACAGCCCGGTCGGGCCCGCCCCGATGATGGTGATATCTTTCGCGTCTTGCATCGCGCGAACGCTAGCGTGCTAATCGGCCTCGGGCTACTGGCGTGCGCCAGCGCCAGGCAACCGGCGGCGTTGGGGTGGAGCCTCGGCGGCGAAGCCCACGTCTTCGTCGTGGATGATCGCTTTGCGCGGGATTTCTACCGCATGCTCACCGGTGGTGGCCGGTTGCAGGACAGCCTCGCGCGGGGGGGCGGGGGGGGCGGGGGGGGCCATCAGCTCGTCGCCGTCGAACCGCGGAGCGTACGCGGCGCGACGGTGCTCTCCGCCCGCGGTGGGGCGCCCGCGCGGCTCACGCTGGCCCGGTTTCACGCGCCGCAGGCCTGTGGAACCGACAATCTCGTCACGGAGCTGGTGCTCGCCTTTCCGCCGGGCGGGCCGGTGGGACGCACCCCGCCCTCTCACGTCACCGTCGTTGCGTTGCTCGACACGCCACCGCTCGCGAGCGGTGCGCCGGCGCGAGGCACGCCGCTTCCCCGGGCGAAGGCCCTCGAGCTCGTCCGGCAAGTCGCCGAGCGCGCCGAGACACGCGCTACACTGCTCGGCTCGTTCACACTGGATCCGGATAAGGCGGAAGACGCCGGTGAAGTGATCGCCTTGAGTAACGGACGGTACGCCGTCGGTTTTCGTGCTCGCTTTGTCGAGTCTGACGGTGACTCGCTGCTGGTCACTGGCCTCGCCGTCACGGATCGCGACATCCACGATCTTCGTTGGGTGTTGCGGCCGCTGCGTTCACGACTCAGCAACGGTATGGCGGCCTCCGGGAAGGGTCCCAGCCGCTATTCTCTCCGCGGCATGCTGGCGGGCGTAAGTGGTGGAGCATTGCTCCTCGTCGACGAGATCGCCGACGTGGCGCCGCGCGATTCGCGCGCCAGCGCGATCGATCCCGAGACGGGACGTGTGGTGGCTACGCAGCCGCTCGCGCTTCGTTGCCCGTAACGATAGCGTACGTGGTATGCACGTATTTGGAGGACCGTGAAGATCTACACGAAAACCGGCGACGCGGGTGAGACGGGGATGTTCGGCGGCGGCCGGGTTCCGAAGGACGACCCGCGCGTGCGAGCTTACGGAGAAGTCGACGAGCTGAATGCCTGGATCGGCTTCGTCATCGCGATTCATTTGCCGACGTTCGAGTCCAACGTGCTCCAGACCATCCAGCGCGATCTGTTTTCGATCGGTGCGGAGCTGGCGACGCCCGATCCCGCGAAGCTCCGCACCCAGCTCGACCCGGCGACCGTCGGCGAGTTGGAGCGCTTCATCGACTCGTACGACCCGAAGCTCAAACCGTTGAAGAATTTCATTCTGCCAGGCGGCTCGCCGAAGGGCGCGGCGCTGCACGTCGCTCGGACCGTCTGTCGTCGAGCCGAGCGCGCGGTCGTGACACTGGCGCGCAGCCACCAGATCAATCCGCTGATCATCAATTACCTGAATCGGCTTTCCGATTTGCTGTTCGTACTCGCGCGCGCGGTGAACATGCAGACCGGGCACGACGACATCGCGTGGTGACAGTCCGCGTCCCGCTCCTGGAGCAGCGGGATGCTTCCTACGACATCCTCATTGGCGCGGGCCTGATTCGCGAGATGGATCGGCTCCTCGCGCGCTACTGTCCTGCGCCGGCATACGCGATCATCTCGGATTCCCACGTCGGCAAGCTCTTTGGAGAATCGCTCGCCCAACAGGTGTCTGGTGCCGGGTTTCAGGTAGAGCTGCTCACCTTTCCGGCCGGTGAGTGGAACAAGACCCGCGACACATGGGCATCACTGTCCGACCGGATGCTCGCGGCGCGGTTCGGTCGCGACTGTGCCGTGATCGCGCTGGGCGGGGGCGTCGTGAACGACCTCGCCGGGTTCGTCGCCGCGACTTATCTGCGGGGCGTGCCGCTTGTGCAGGTTCCCACATCGCTGCTCGCGATGATCGATTCCTCGATCGGTGGAAAGACCGGCGTGGATGTTCCCGCCGGCAAGAATCTGCTCGGCGCATTTCACCAGCCGCGGGCCGTCGTCGCCGATCTCGACCTGCTGGGCTCGCTCTCCAGCGTGCAGCTCTCGGCGGGTCTCGCCGAGGCGGTGAAGCACGGCGTGATCGCCGACGCGGAGTACTTCGCGTTTCTCGAGCATGCGTACGCCGCGATCTTCGCGAAGGATGCGCGCGCGTTGCAGCGCGTCGTCCAACGCTCAGTGGAGATCAAGGCGGAAGTCGTCGCGCAGGACGAGCGCGAAGCGGGCAAGCGCGCGATCCTCAACTTCGGGCACACAATCGGCCACGCGATCGAGGCGACGTCGAAGTACGAAGTGCTTCACGGCGAAGCGGTCGCGATCGGGATGGTCTACGAGACTCGCCTGGCGGAATCGTTGGGAATCGCAGCGCCCGGCACGACGGAACGCCTGACGACCGCGCTCGAGCGTCTCAATCTGCCACTCGATCGACCAGACGAGAGTCGCGTCGATGACCTCATCGACGCGATGCGGGCGGACAAGAAGGTTCGTGCGGGCGAAATTCGCCTCGCGCTGCCAAGCAGGATCGGAGTCATGCACGGCGATGACGCGGCGGGGTGGACGGTTCCTGTTGACGAAGCATCCCTACGTCAAGTTCTGGTCAACAGATAGCCCACATTCCTTTCCACGTCTCCACACAGCCGAGGTCATCCTTCGGATTGAGTCCGTCCACCTTGGATCCTCTCACTCCCCACACTAGTTTCCACAGCATGTGTGGATAGTGGACAAACGGTGGAATTACGTTTGGCCCAACAATTTGTGATGTGGAAAACTGCGGTGATTTGCACCAAATGGCGGGAAGTCCTATATTGGCGCGTGTTTAGCGGGCCTTTTTGGCGGGAGGTCCCGCCCCTTTCCACTCAAAACCTGGGTTCGGGGAGTCCTCTGCATGGCTAGGTCGACCAGCGGCAAGGCGAAGGCGTTTTTCCGTACGACTCCTTCCGGCGCGTTCGATCAGTACCTGCAAGACATACAGAAACTACCCCTCATCAAAGATCCAGCGGAAGAACGTCGCCTCGCACGTCGTGTGCAACGGGGCGATGAAAAAGCCGCCGAGCGTTTGGTAACAGCCAACCTACGATTTGTCATCTCCTACGTAAAAAAATATCAGGGTCACGGTCTCGATCTCTCCGAGCTCGTCGCGATCGGCAACGAGGGTCTGCTCAAGGCCGTGAAGAAATTCGATCCCGATCAGGGCGTAAAGTTCATTTCGTACGCGGTGTGGTGGGTGCGCCAGGCGGTGCTGAAGGCGCTCGCCGAGCAGACGCGCAGCGTGCGCATTCCGCTGAATCAAAACTCGCAGCTGATCCGCATGAGCCGGACGGAGACGTACCTCTCACAAGAGCTCGGCCGCGAACCCACCGACAACGAAATCGCTCAAGCACTCGAAGACTCCGTCGAAAATGTTCGCACCGCGCGTCGCATGACGGCGGCGGAGCTGTCGCTCGACGCGCCGGTCGATCGCACCGACAAGGATGCGGCCACGCTGGGCGAGCGGTTCGCGGGACAGGAAGGCGGCGAGATCGAGGAGCGCACCGACGGCAAGCTGATGCGCGAATTCATCGACCGCATTTTCCAGAAGTATCTCACGCCGCGCGAGCGTAAGATTCTTTATCTCTACTACGGGCTCGAAGAGGGCAGCGAGGCGATGACGCTCGAGAAGATCGGCGCACTGATGGGCGTCACTCGCGAGCGAATCCGCCAGATTCGGGAAAGAGCATTCGAGAAGCTGCGCGAGTCCCCCGATGGGAAGGCACTGAAGGGATTCTGGAGAGCAGCCTAGGACAGGCAAAGACTAGGCGACAGACGCAGCGGCGGGCTACAGCCGAGAGGGGTCGGGACAACATGATTGTCCCGATCCCTTTTGCGCTGTTTCCCGCGGTGACGTCTGTGGCCCTAGTATATAGTATGTCCGCGTCTTCCAGCCTGGCCCGCGATCTCGCCGCTATCGTTGGCGAGAAGCACGTCCGCGCAGCTCGCGCCGAGCGCGTGACCTACTCGATGGACGGGCTGCCCACTCATCGTCGCGTCCCCGATCTCGTCGTGCTTCCCGGCACTCGGGAGGAGCTGATCGCCGTCGTTCGTCTCCTCGCCGCACTCGACGTACCGTTCGTGCCGCGGGGCGCGGGGACGGGATTGTCGGGCGGCGCGCTCGCCGACGAAGGCACCGTGCTCGTCGTGCTCACGCGATTGAATCGGATCCTGCGTATCGATGGCGCCAACCGGCTGGCGATCGTGGAGCCTGGCGTCGTCAACGCGAGACTCACGGCCGCGACCCGGCCGCTGGGGTTGCATTACGCGCCCGATCCCTCGAGCCAGACCGCCTGCACGATCGGCGGCAACGTCGCCGAGAACGCGGGTGGACCGCACTGCCTCAAATACGGCGTAACCGCGAATCATGTGCTCGCGCTCGAGCTCCTGCTCAGCGATGGCTCGCTGATCGAGGTGGGCAGCCCAGGCGGTGAGGCGTGGGGACCGGATCTCGTGGGCGTGTTCGTCGGGTCGGAAGGCAATTTCGGAATCGCCACGAAGATTACTGTCCGCCTCACGCCGCTGCCGCGCGCCGTGCGCACGATGCTCGCCGACTTCAACAGCCTGCGTACCGCCGGCGAAGCAGTGTCGGCGATTATCGCCGCCGGCATCGTCCCGGCCGCACTCGAGATGATGGATCAATCGTGCATCCGTGCCGTCGAAGACTCGGTGTACGCCGCCGGTTACCCGCGCGACGCCGCCGCGGTTCTCCTGGTCGAGATCGACGGCCGCAACGAAGCCGCGGTGATCCCCGAAAGCGACGCGGTCGCCGACCTGCTCCGCAACTCTGGCGCTCGCTCCGTGCGCTGCGCGGCGAGTGAAGCGGAGCGGGAGCGACTGTGGCAGGGACGCAAGAAGGCGTTCGGCGCCATGGGGCGGCTGTCGCGCGATCTCGTCGTGCAGGACGCCGTCGTGCCGCGCTCGGCTCTTCCCCAGGTGCTCGAAACGATCAGCGGCATCGCACAGCGCTATGACCTGGTGGTCAGCAACGTCTTTCATGCCGGCGACGGCAATCTCCACCCCAACATCTCGTATGATGCGACCAATCCCGGCCTCAAACAGCGCGTCGAAGCCGCGAGTGCGGAGATCATGTCGACGTGCATCGCTGCCGGAGGTACGATTACGGGTGAACACGGCGTGGGCATCGACAAACTGCGCTACATGCCGTTGATCTTCGATGCCGAATCATTGGGAGCGATGCAGGCGGTGCGGCGAGTCTTCGACCCCGAGGAGCGAGTGAATCCGGGTAAGGTGGTGCCGGTACATGCGTGTCGGGAATGGTCCCACGTGCGGCGTGACGCGTTCGTGAGCGCCTCATGACGATCCTCGAAAAGGTCACCGCATTGTTGGGCGAGGGTGCAGTGCTCGAGCCCAGCACCGATCGCGTTCCCCGCTTCGCCCCCGGATCACCCGACGCCGTCGCTCTGCTGCTCGGCACCGCCCACCAAGAGGGCTGGCGCGTCCGTATCGAGGGCGCGGGCACCTGGCTTCAGAGCGACGCTCCCGCTGACCTTGCGCTCACGACGCGCCGCCTCGACCGCATCCCGGCGATCGAGCCTGCGGACCTCACAGCGACGGCCGAAGGAGGGATCGGACTCGATCAGCTGCGGCAGCAGCTGGCTGACCGCGGGGCATGGCTCGGCATCGACCCTCCCGGTCTCGCGGGCCGGACGCTTGGCTCAGTGGTCGCGACCGCCACGGCCGGACCGCTGCGTCACGGCTTCGGTCCGATCAAGGATCATTTGCTCGGCGTCACCTTCGTGACGGGTGACGGCCGCATGGTGCAGAGCGGCGGCCGCGTCATGAAAAACGTCGCGGGCTACGACCTCACGCGCCTGCAGACGGGAGGGTTCGGCGCGTTCGGCGTCATCGTGCTCGTGCATTTGCGGCTGCGTACGCTGCCGCGCGCGGACGTGACCTACCTGCTCGAAGGCGCCCGTGAGGATCTGACTCAGGTCGGTGAAGACATCGCCGGCGCCGGCCTCACCGCCGCCGCGCTCGAGCTCGTGTCCCCGGCGCTCGCACGGCGAGAGCGCTGGGTGCTCGCCGTGCGCCTGGCGGGATCGCCGGCCCTCGTCGCGGCGGATGAGGCAGGACTCCGCGCCGCGAGCGGGGGGGGAGGGGGGGGAGGGGGGGGACGATTCACGGCGCTGCGCGCGGAAGAGGCGCACGCCTTTTGGATGCGCCTCGCGGAAGGGTTCGCCGTGCGGCCCGTGACGTTCCGTATCGGCGGCGTGCCGGAAGCGAGTGACGAGCTGCTCGATCTGCTGCAGCATCAGCTCGGGGACGAGTGGATCTCCGCGTCTCCCGCTGCGGGCGCGATTCGCTGGACGGGCGAAGCGAGCATCGAACGGCTGCAGCGGCTGCGGCGAACCCTCGCCGGGCTGGAAGTGCCGCTCACGCTCGAGCGCGCGCCGTGGCCGTGGCGGAGCGCGGTAGGTCACTTCGGGGCGTACCGCGAGGGCGTCGGCCCCCTCGTGGCGGGGCTGCGCCGCACGTTCGATCCCGGAGGAGCGCTCGTCGTGGCCACAGAAGGCGAATGAGGGAGGGGGAAGAAGGAAGAGGGGGGTTCGAAGGGCTGGATGCATGCGTCCACTGTGGTTTCTGCCTGCAGGCCTGCCCGACGTTTCTCGCCACGGGCGACGAGTCCGATTCGCCCCGTGGCCGCATCGAGCTGATGCGCGCGCTCGAGCGCGGCGACCTCAGCGCCACCGATCCCGCGCTGTCCTACCATCTCGACCGTTGCCTCGGTTGCCGCGCCTGCGAGCCCGTCTGTCCCTCGGGCGTGCAGTACGGTCACGGCCTCGAGGCCGCTCGCCGGCAGCTTGCAGCCGCTCTCGGTGTCCCGCGCCTCGCTCGCCTGGCATTGTGGGCGCTGACGACGCCAGGCGTGAGTCGCGTGGTGTACTGGTTCGCGCGTGTGCTGAGGGCTGTGCTCCCCCGGGGGATCGCTGGATTCGGTAGGATTCGGTTCGCTCTTGGGATGCTGGCGGCGACAAGACCGGCGGCGAATGAATCTGCGGCGAGAAAGACGGCGGCAAAGACTTTTCGCCGCCCCATCGCCGCCCCTTCGCCGCCGCCTCACCACGCCGCCCTGCTCTTCCGGGGCTGCGTCCAACAAGGCCTCTTCTCTCACGTGCACGATGCCACAGTGCGCACCTTAGGGGTCAACGGCTACGCTGTGCGCGAGGTCCGTGGGCAGGGCTGCTGTGGCGCGCTGCACGCGCACGCGGGATTGCTCGATGCCGCGCGGGCGTTGGCTCGCGTGAACATCGCGGCGTTCGGCGACGGCGCTGAGCCGATCGTCGTGAACAGTGCCGGGTGCGGCGCGCTGATGAAGGACTACGGACACCTCTTGGGCGACGAGGCGGGCGAGCGCTTCAGCGCTCGAGTGCGAGACGTGACCGAGCTGCTCGCCGGCGACGCGATGCGCGGACCCCTGGCCGGCGCGCCGCTCGACCTGCACGTCGCGTACGATCCGCCGTGCCATCTGCTGCACGCGCAGGGTGTCGCCGTCCCTCCGCTCACGTTGTTCGCCGCGATTCCACTGCTCGAGCTCGTCCCGGTCCCCGGCGCCGCCGAGTGCTGCGGCAGCGCGGGGTTGTTCACGCTGCTCGAGCCCGAGATGTCACGCGCCGTGCTGGCAGCCAAGATCGAGCGGCTGCGGGAAGCGGCGCCGCAGGTCGTCGCGACGGGAAATCCGGGGTGCCAGATGCAGATCGGCGCCGGACTCAGCGCCGCCGGTATCGCCGTGCCGGTGCGCCATCCGGTCGAGCTGCTCGACCAGGCGTACCGGGCGGCGGGGCGCTACGAATGACCGAGGCCGTGCTGTTCGATTTCAACGGCGTGCTGGTGGACGACGAATCGCAGCATTGCGAAGCGCTGCGTACGATTCTCAAGGACGAGGGAATCGCGCTGTCGCGTGAGCAGTACTACGCCGACTATCTGGGGCTCGATGACCGCACCGGATTCGTCCAGGCGTTTCAGCGGGCGAATCGCACGCTAACGACGGAGCTGCTCGACCGGCTGGTGGACGGCAAGTCTCGCGTCTATCAGCAGCTGATCGCTCGTTCCCTCACGATGGTGCCGGGCGCCGATGAGTTCGTCCGCGACGCCGGCAAGCGCTACCGCCTCGGCATCGTGTCGGGAGCGTCGCGGCACGAGATCGATCTCGTGCTCGGCCGCACCACGTTCGGCGATCGCTTCGAAGTAATCATTGCCGCGGGCGACGTGCCCCGGTGCAAACCGGATCCGGCCGGCTACCTCGCGGCCCATGCCGCGTTCAATCGCCTCCGCCCCATCGCGGCGCGCGCGTGCGTGGTCATTGAAGACTCAGTGCCCGGACTCACCGCAGCGCGCGCGGCCGGCATGCCGTGCGTGCTGCTCGCGACGAGTTATCCCGCGAACACCCTCCGTCAACGGGGGGGGGGGGGCGGGGGGCGGCGCTCGTCTGGGACTCGCTGTCGGGGCACACGGCGGAAGAGCTGGCCGATTTATGAGCGAACTTTTCCCTACGGCTCCGCCACCTACCGTCACCCGACTCGAGCCCGAGGAGATCCCGGCGGAAGTCGTCGATCAGCTGCGCGCCGGCGCCATCGTCGCTCCCGCCGATGTTGCGGTGATCGACCTCGCCGGAACCGGGGCCGTCGCCTCGTTGCAGGGGCTGCTCACGAACGACATCGAGAAACCGGGTGACGGGGCGTTCGTCTACGGTGCTTTGCTCACGCCCAAAGGCATGATCGTCGTGGACGGCTGGGCGGCGCGTCTTGGAGCGCGCGTTCGCTTCACTGTTCCCTCCGAAGGGCGCGAACGGGCGTTGGCGATCCTGCAGCGCTCGGTGCCGCCCCGGCTCGCCCGCTCGTCGGACCGCACCGTCGAGACAGCCGTGCTGCGTGTGACGGGCGCCCATGCCGTCGCTGTTTTAGGCGCGTCCGGCATTCCGGTCCCACAGACTGCGAACCGCGTGCTCGAGGCAACGATCGGGGACGGTACCGCTCCCGCTGAAATCGCTCGCACCGCCGATCAGGCGTCATTCGTCTTTCAACTCACCATGTCGGCTGATCAGCGGGATGCGGTGGAGCAGCGGCTCATGGTGGCGGGAGCCCATCGCGCCAGCCCCGCGGCGCTCGAGCTCGCCCGCATTCTCGCCGGGTGGCCGCGCCTGGCGTCGGAAGTGGATGAAAAGACGATTCCCCAGGAAGTGCGGTTCGATGAGATCGGGGGCGTCTCGTACACCAAGGGCTGCTACACGGGCCAGGAAACGGTGAGTCGGCTGCATTTTCGAGGACATGCCAATCGGCAGCTACGCGGCTTGCAGTTCGAGGCGGACCATCCGGCGGCGCCGGCGCCCGGTTGGAGTGCGGTGACGCACGAGGAGCACGACGTGGGGCGCGTGACCAGCATTGCCTGGTTGCCCGACGGCGGCGGATCGGTGCTCGGCCGCTGGATCGGCCTCGCCATCGTGCGCCGCGAGGTGCCACTCGGCGCCACCGTGCGCGCCGCCGGGCGCGAAGCCCGCGTCGTCGGGCTGCCCTTCGACGCTCCCCGCGTCGCCCCCGCGTGACGGTTCTCGTCACCGGCGCCGCCGGACTCGTCGGCACACATGTGCTCGATGCCCTGCGGGCGCGGGGCGAGCGCCCCCCCCCGCGTGCGCTGGTACGCGAGCACTCGCGCGCCGTCGTCGAGGCGTTTGGCGCCGAGCCGGTCGTCGGCGACGTCACCGATGCCATCACCTGGCAACGCGCGTCGCAAGGCGTGCGGGCAATCATTCACGCTGCTGCCCTCGTCGCCTCGCACGATTCCTTCGAGGAATTCACCCGCGTCAATGTCGGTGGCACGCGGCTCGCGATCGAGGCGGCGCGGCGGACTGGAGCGCGCCTCATTCATATCTCGACGGTGGCCGTGTATGGCCGCACCGCGGTGTACGCTGCCGGCGAGCGGGGCGTCACGGAGGACTATCCATTTCAGCCGCTTCCCGCCTCCGATTTCTACGCCCGCAGTAAGCGGGCGGCTGAGCAGCTGGTGCAGCAGGAAGCGGCGCGCGGCGGGCTCTCGATCATCGCGATCCGACCAAACGTCATCTACGGCGAGCGAGACCTGCTGTTCACCCGGCGTTTGATCGCCAATCTCAAACGCGGATTCCTGCCGCAGATCGGGCCGGGGACGAATCATCTCTCGTGCGTCTACGCCAGCAATGTCGCGTCGGCGATTCTTGCTGCGCTCGACGCGCCCGCAAAACCAGGATTCCGTGCCTACAACGTGACGCGCGACGCGCCACCGCCTCTCACGCAACGGGAGTTCTTCGCGACCTTCGCCGAGGCGTTAGGCTCGAGGCCGCGCCGCATTCGGGTGCCGGTCCCGCTCATCCGGATCGGCGTGGCCGTCTGGAGCGTATTGATGCGCCTCTTGATGCCGGGCCGCTACACGGCGCTGGGGAATGCGGCGATGTCGTTTATTCTGGGGGAAAACCCGTACTCGGTGGAGCGGATCCGCAGCGAATTGGGATGGACGCCGTCATTCGATGCGCGCACGGCCATCGCGCGTGCGGTGCAGTGGCTCGCAATCCGCTGAAAACAAAAAGCCCGGGGATTCCCCGGGCCCTTGTCGCTTCATTGCGTGCGTCGTTCAGGGCCGATGCGTCGTTGTATCCATCGCCTTCATCGAGTCACTCATCCGATGCATGGAGTCGGACATCATCTTCATCGTGTCGGCCATCGCGGTGCTGTCGGCGGCCGCCTTGCTATTCTCCGCCTTCTTACACGCACCTGCGGCCATGACTACGATCGCCACGGCCAGGGCAATGCGCTTCATGCTAGCTCCTGTTGGGGTACGGGGTCGCGTCGCGAAGACGGCGTAACGTACGTAGGGGACCTGCGCAGTCAAGCAGCGGTAACTTATAGCAATCATGCTCTCTTCCGACCGACGCACCTTCCTTGGCTGGCTCGCCACACTTCCCGTGCTGCGCCACGCGCATCGCGCGGCAAATCAACAACCGGCAATCGAAGTGCGACCCACCGCGCTGTTTCAGCAACCCGACGGCCGCAAGAACCTGGTGCGGGTGACGGTCGCGGGACTCGGCGCGCCGGCGGGGCGCGCGCGCGTCATCGATCGACGCGGCGCACTGGTTGGTACGGCGGGGCTCCTCCCCTCCCCCGAAGGAACGACGCTCAGCGGCGAGGTCTGGGTGCCGCTCTCCGAACCGTCGGACTTTCAGGTGGATGTCGAAGTCGGAAAGGATCGCGTCGCGCGCCGGCGCGTGCGACTCACCCCGGCGAAGCGATGGACACTGTATTGGCTGTCGTCGATACCCACGGACGTCGGCTACACCGATCTACAGGAGAAGACGCTCGAGATTCATCGCAAGAATCTCGACGCCGCACTCGCGCGACTCGCGACAAATCGCGATTTCCGTTTTACCGCGGAGTGCGCGTTGCAGGTGCTCTCGTTCCTGGAGAACCGGTCGACCGAGGCGGGCGACGCGCTGCTGCAGGCAATCCGCGATGGACGACTCGGCTGGCACGTCCTGTTTGCGAACATGCTGACCGGCCTGCTCGACCACGAGACGTTTGCGCGACTCGTGTGGCCCGCGGGCAAACTGGCGCGCGAGCGCGGCCTGACATTCTCGACGGCGCAGATCACGGATGTGCCGGGCCAGACATGGACCTTACCGATGCTGCTTGCCGCAAGCGGCGTGAAGTATCTCGCGAGCGGCGCCAATCCCCAGCGGGCCGTCCCCCTGCTCCCGCCCCCCCCCACTGGGGGTGCTGATGGCACGGTCTATCCGCAGCTCTACTACTGGGAGGCTCCGGACGGAAGTCGCGTCCTGCATTGGCGCGCCTACCAGTCCGGCGACGGCGCGCGCTTCGGCTTCGATGCCGGCCCGGAGGTGATGGCGCACCGTCTCTCCGACTGGCTCCTCAATCAACCTGCGCTGCTCGCGCAGAACTGGCCGTACGACATCGCGTTGCTGTACGGGGCAGACGGGCAGGCCAACGCTCCTATGAAGGAAGCAATGGTGGCCAATCTGCAGGAGTACGGCCGCCGCTACCTCTTTCCACGCATCATCGCCGCTCGCGGGGAGGATTTTTTTCGCGAGATCGAGCGCCGTTTTGGCCCGCGCATTCCGGTGCGTCGTGGCGACACCGGCATCTATTGGGAGGACGGAGCCGCTTCGACTGCGGCGGAGCTCGCGGCCTTCCGCGCGGCGCAGCTGCAGGCGCGCGCCGCCGAGATCGTCTCGTTATGGGATGACCGCCTGGAGGCGGCCGACGAGGACCCTGCGGAGCGCGCCGCTGTTTGGCGCGACCTCCTGCTCTTCGGCGAGCACACGTGGGGCGCCGACGTCAGTGTCTCCAACCCCTCGTCACGGCAGACGATCGCGCAATGGGAGTACAAGCGCCGCTTCATTGACGCCGGCGCAGCCGCGGCGCGCGACCAGCTGACGGAAGGACTGCTCCAACTCGGCCGCGCGACGCGCGCGGGTCGAGGCCGCCTCGTGTTCAATGCCGGCGCGTGGGAGCGCACCGACGTAGTGCGCGTCCCCGCTGGCGCCGGCAAGACACTCGCGTTCGATGGCCGAGAGCTTCCCTCCGTCGATCTCGACGACGGGGAGGCGCTGGTGCTGTTCCGCGATGTGCCCCCCCTCGGCTACATCGCCATGACCGAGGCGGACCGGGAACCGCGGCCACCTGCATCCGACGGCGAAGCGCTCGAGGCGAGCGCCGGCGGCTTCACGGTACGCCTCGATCCCGCCACCGGCGCCATCCGGGCTCTCGCCGGCCCCGACGGAAAAGAGCGTGTCAAACCATCCGAATGGTCCGGATTGAATCAGCTCGTTTACGTCCGTGGTGGCGAGCGCAGCGCGCTCTGGACCAGCAGCGATCGCGACGACCTCAAGAACCCTCCGCAGCTCGAGATCGCGCAGGCGAAACACCTTCGCACCCGTCGCGAGAAGCTTCCGGGCATCGGCGTGAGGCTCGTGAGCGAGCGTTCGCTCGACGGCTTCCCTTCCATCGTGTCCACGGTCACGCTCTACGACGAGCTGCCGTGGGTGGACATCGAGAACCGCATCGTCAAAACAGCGACGCTGGCAAAAGAAGCACTGTACGTCGCCTTTCCATTCGCATTCTTGAAGCCGACCGTCGAGGTCGAAGTCCCGCTCGGTCGCATGACGGTCGAGCGTGACCAACAGCCCGGCAGCTGCCGCGATTGGTACTGCCACACCCACTGGGTGTGGCTGCACGAGGGATCGGACGGGCTGTTGTGGAGCGCCCCCGACACGCCGCTGCTCACGTTGAATGATCTCTTCCGCGGGGCGTGGCGGCGCACCATTGCGCCGGACGGCACGCTGTTCGCTTATGCGATGAACAACTACTGGCACACCAACTTCGCGGCGTCGCAAGAAGGTCCCGCGACGTTCCGGTTCAGATTGTCGTTGCTCGCTCCCGGCAACGCAGCAGAGCCGGTGCGGCGCGGCTGGGCCGCGTGCGATCCGCTTTACCTCAGCCCCTCGTACACCAACGAGATTCCCGGCCCGCTGATTTCCAAGGATCGCGCGCTGTTCTACGCCGACAAGAACGCCATGATCGTCGGAGCAAAGCCGGCTGATGATGGTGACGGCGTGATCGTGAAACTCCTCGATGTCGCGGGTCAGGCACGGCCGATTGGCGTCTGGCCCGCCGCCTACGCGTTCAAGCTGGCGCGGCGAACGAACCTCGTCGAACAAAACGGCGACGCGCTCGCGGTCGGCGCTGACGGACGAGCGAGTATCGATGTGGCGGCGTGGGGTCTCGGCACGCTACGGCTGTTTACGCCGGCTGAGGGCTCCTGAGCGGCACGCGCGGAGAGATCGAGTTCGCTCCCAAGGACGCGCAGCTGCGGGACGACGTTCGCACCCTCGGCGCGCTGGTCGGTGACGTCCTGCGCGAGCAGTGTGGTGAGCCGTTCTTCCAGCTCGTCGAACGCGCGCGCCGCGCCGCGATCGGCTCGGCCGAGGACGACCTGCAGGCGATGCTGCGCGGGCTGCCGGCGCGCGACGCCGAAACACTGATCCGCGCATTCGCGACCTATTTCGAAGTCGTCAACCTCGCCGAGCGCATTCATCGCATCCGGCGCCGTCGCGACTACCTGCGCAGCGACAGCGATCCCCAGGAAGGCAGTCTCGCGGCCACAGCGCGGCGGCTGGCCGCCGCCGGCGTTACGACGTCACAGATTGCGGCGCTGCTCGAGCGACTCCAGATCGAGCCGGTGTTCACCGCGCATCCCACCGAAGCCACCCGTCGCACGCTGCTCGAAAAAGAACAGGTCATCGGCCGCTTGCTCGTGGAACGACTCGATCCGTCGCGCACGCCCGACGAAGAAGCCGCCGCACTGGCGCGGATTCGCGAGGAGGTCACCATAACCTGGCAAACCGATCCGCAGCCGTCGGCGCGTCCCACGGTGATGGACGAGCTCGAGAACGTGCTCTTCTACCTGACGGATGTCGTCTATCGAATCGTGCCGCCGTTCTCCGAGGAGCTGGAGCAGTCCGTGCGGCGGGTCTTTCAGCTCGACATGCCGCGGCCCGCCCGGCCGGTCGTGCGCTTCGGCTCCTGGGTCGGCGGCGACATGGACGGCAATCCCAACGTCAGCGGCGAGACGCTCCGCACTGCCCTCGTGCGCCAGGGCGAGCTGCTGCTCGATCGGTACCGTGCCGAGGTGCTGGAGCTGGCGCGCCGCCTGTCGCAATCGGAATCGCGTGCCGGCGTAAGTGACACGGTGCACGAGCGCATCGCCGCCTATACCACGCGTTTCCCGCAGGCGCTGGCAGCGATCCCCACGCGGTATCACGACATGCCGTACCGCGTGTGGTTCCGCCTCGTGGCGGCGCGTCTCGAGGCATCGCGGCGCAACGATCCCGGCGGGTACACGTCGGCCGCCGAACTCGAGAGCGATTTGCGCCTGGTCATGGCGAGTCTTCGCGAGCATCGCGGTGAGCATGCGGGACTGTTTGCCGTCGAACGCCTGTTGCGGCGCGTCGAAACGTTCGGTTTTCACCTGGTCACGATTGACGTCCGGCAACACGCGCAGGTACACCGGGCGGCCCTCGCAACCCTGCTGCAAGACCCCGATTGGAGCTCGCGCCCTCCCGCCGAGCGGGTGGCGCGGCTGCGCCAGGTGCTCGAACGGGGCGAGGCGCCCCCCACCCCTGCAGCGGCTGACCGTGATGCTGGGCGGACGCTGGACGTGTTCAAGGCAATCGCCGAATGCCGCGAGCGTTTTGGACCCGGCGCGGTCGGGCCGTACATCATCAGCATGGCGCAAGGAGTGGATGACGTCCTCGCCGTCCTCGTGCTCGCTCAATGGGGCGGGCTTGCGCGGGCGGGCGCCGCTGACGTGCCGCTGGACGTCGCGCCACTGTTCGAAACAGTGGCCGATCTCGAGCGGGCCCCTGATGTGATGCGGGCCTTGTTCGCGGATGCCCATTATCGCGCGCACCTCGCCGCACGTGACATGCGCCAGGTCGTCATGATCGGCTACTCCGACAGCAACAAGGATGCGGGGATTGGCGCGGCCCGCTGGGCATTGCACCGGGCGCAGGCAGGCATCATCGCGACGGCGGAAGCAGGCGGCGTCGACTTGACGTTCTTCCATGGCCGCGGTGGAACGGTGAGCCGGGGTGGCGGCAGGATCACCAGCGCTATTCTGAGCGCACCTCCCGGCTCGGTCCGCGGTCGTCTGCGGGTAACGGAACAGGGCGAAGCCATCAACGCCAAGTACGGATTGCGCGGCATCGCCATGCGGACGCTCGAGCAGACGGTGAGCGCCGTCATGCTCGCGAGCGCGCTTCCGCGCCCATCCGATCCCCGTGAAGAGAAGTGGGCCGCCATCATGGCCGACATCGCGCGCGACAGCCGGGCAGCCTACCGTGCGCTCGTGTACGACGACCCGCGCTTTGTGGAGTACTTCCAACACGCAACGCCAATCGACGTCATCCAGCGCATGGAGATGGGCAGCCGCCCCGCGGCGCGCCCCGGCGGAGAGCATGACAGCGGCGAGATCGAGCGGCTGCGCGCGATTCCCTGGGTATTCGCGTGGACTCAGAGTCGCCACCTGCTGCCCGGCTGGTACGGGCTCGGGACGGCACTGGAGCGGGCGGCCAACCGCAGCGGGGCGCTGCAGCTGGGTGAGATGGCACGCGAGTGGCCGTTTCTGCGGGCGCTCCTCGACGACGTGGAAATGGTGCTCGGTACGGCCGATCTGTCGATTGCCGCCCGCTACGCCTGCCTGGCCGGCGATCTGGGCGAACACTATTTCCCGACGATTCGCGCCGAGTTCGATCGCACGGTCGCGAGCGTCGTGGCATTGAAGCGGGAGGCGGCGCTGCTCGACTCCGATCCGGTGTTGCAACGCTCGATCCGGCTGCGCAATCCATATGTCGATCCGATGAGCCTGTTACAAATCGACCTGCTCGAGCGCTGGCGTGCCGAGGGCCGGCCCGAGAACGACACATTCCGCGCGCTGCTCGCAAGCGTGCGCGGGATTGCGCAAGGGTTGCAGAGCACGGGCTGAAAGGTTTAACGTCGAGCCATGACTCAGCCAACGACTCTTGGAGACCTGAAGCAAACCGAGTGGGCCAGCCCCGCTCGCCGCCGCCGCACCGTCAAGGACGAGATGCGGGAAAACCTGATCTGCTTGCTCGAGAACGGCTCGCCGCTGTTCCCCGGCATCGTGGGCTACGAAGAGACCGTCATTCCGCAGCTCGTGAACGCGATCCTCTCGCGTCACAACTTCATTCTGCTCGGTCTGCGCGGGCAGGCAAAGAGCCGCATCCTCCGCCAGCTCGTCACGCTGCTCGACGAGGAGATTCCCATTCTGGCCGGCAGCGAAGTCAACGACGATCCGTTCGAGCCGATTTCGAAGTACGGCCGCGAGCTGATCGCCGAGCGCGGGGACAAGACACCAATCGCCTGGCTGCCGCGCGAGCTGCGCTTCGTCGAAAAGCTCGCCACGCCGGACGTCACCATCGCGGACATCATCGGCGACGTCGATCCCATCAAGGCGGCCCGCGGCGGGCATCTGTTGTCCGATGAGCTGACCATGCATTTCGGCCTGCTGCCGCGCGCCAATCGCGGCATCTTCGCGATCAACGAGCTGCCGGACCTCGCGGGCAAGATTCAGGTGGGGCTCTTCAACATCATGCAGGAAGGCGATGTTCAGATTAAGGGCTATCCTGTGCGCCTCAATCTCGACGTCGCGCTCGTGTTTACGGCGAATCCCGAGGACTACACCGCGCGCGGCAAGATCATCACGCCGCTCAAGGACCGAATCGGCTCGGAGATCACGACGCACTACCCGCTCACGGTGGAGCTGGGAATCGTGATCACACAACAGGAAGCGTGGGTCGAGAGAAACGGCGGAAATCGCGCAATCCGCATTCCGGACTTCATGGCGGAGCTGATCGAGCGCATCGCGTTCGAGGCGCGGGAAGACAAGCGCGTCGATCGCCGCAGCGGTGTGTCGCAGCGGCTGCCGATCAGCGTGCTCGACAACGTGCTGTCCAACGCCGAGCGGCGCACCATCGTCACGAAGGAGAAGCAGGTCGTGCCGCGCATTTCCGACGTCTACGCAGCGCTCCCCGCGATCACCGGGAAGCTCGAGCTCGAGTACGAAGGCGAGCTGCAGGGGGCGGAGACCATCGCCAAGGACCTGATTCGCCGCGCCGCGGGCCGCACGTTCGAGGGCCGCGTGGGCGGGGCCAACGTGGACGACATCGTCCACTGGTTCGACGAGGGCGGCGCGCTGAAGATCACACCGGACGAGCGCTCCGAGGCGCTGCTCAAGGGCTTCACGGTCGTGCCGGGGCTGCTGGCGCTGATCGATCAGGTGGGCCTGGCAGGCAAGAAAGATCCCGCGGCGCTGGTGTCGGCGTGCGAGCTAGTCCTCGAAGGGCTGGTGGCCGAAAAGCGCATCGCGCGCAGCGAGGAGCTGGGCTACGTGCGCGCGCGCGCGGAGCAGAAGCCGTTCGGAAAGGGACCGACAGGACCGGGAACCGGGCCGAACCTCTTCACGTAGGCAGGTTACTCCCTCACATCCAGGAGTCGCCATGGGCGAACTCGTCTTTGGGTTTGTACTCCTCGCGGTCGCCTTCTTCCTGCGCCTTGGCGCCGCCACGGTGCGCGCCGAGAGCACGGGCGGGCGCTCGATCGGCGGCACCCTGCGCATTCTCAGTTATGTCGCGCTCCTGGTCGGCGTGGTCACGGTGCTCGGTTCGACGACGGTCGTGATCAACGCGGGTGAGGTCGGGGTGCGGCACGCGTTCGGCGCGGTCGATCCCAAGCCCCTGTTGCCTGGGATCAGGATCGTCACGCCCTGGTCATCGGTCGAGCGCTACACCACGCGCGAAGAGCAGTACCCCTTTACGGGCGATCAAGTCGAAGAGATCGCGGCGCTGTCGAGCGAGCAGATGGGCATGACCGTGGACGTCGGTGTTCGGTGGCAGATCGACCCGCAGCAGGCTCCGCATATCTACACGGAAATCGGCGGCGAAGATCAGATCCACAGCGCAGTGCGCAACGCTATCCGCAAGGGCGTGCGCGACGGGATGGTGCAGTTCTCGATCAACGACATTTCCAAACGGACGCGGATCGCCACGACGATGGAAGCGCTGGTGGATTCCGCCCTCGTGACGCAGCCGCGGGCTGGTGGGCCGCCCTTCCGGATCGCCACCGTCACGGCGTTCTTCCTGCGGGATCTGCAGCCGCCAGCGCAGGTCATTCAGGCGATCAACAACAAGATCGCGCAGGAGCAGCAGGTCGAGACGGAGCGCCACCGCGTCGAGGTCGCGCGCCTCCAGGCGGAGCAGCAGCGGCTGCTCAATCCGACGCTCACGCCGGAGGCACTCACGCGCCAGTACTTCGACGTCCTGCGCGAGCTGAAGACGTCGAATAACATGATCATTCTTGTGCCGACCGAGGGCGGGATTCCGGTGCTCAACATCGGCGAGCTGCGGCAAAACCTACGGCGGCCGTAAGACCGCTGGTTACGATCACGCGCCAGTACGCGTCGGGCGGCTCGGAGATCGCGCGGCTCGTCGCGGAGCGTCTCCCAGGTTGGACGCTGATCGACAACGAGTTCGTCGAGCAGGTGGCGCGGCTCGCTGGATTGCCCAAGGACGAGGTCGCACGCCGGGAAGAACGGACGCCAGGGCTGCTGGAGCGGTTGGCCCGCACCCTGGCGGTCGGCGCCCCGGAAATGTTCATCGCGACCGGCGAGCATCCGCTTCCTGTCGACACGGCGGAAGAGGAAACGGTCGTCAAAACCACAGAGCGTGTGATCGAAGAAGCGGCGTCGGAAGGACGGGTTATTCTCGTGGGCCGCGGCGCGCAGGCCCTTCTCGCCACGCGGCCCAATGCCCTGCACGTCTACGTCGTCGCGTCGCTGCCGTTTCGCAAAAGAGTCGCCGTCGAGCGGCTCGACGTGAGTCCGGCCGAAGTCGAGAAGGTGATACAGGAGACCGACCATCAGCGCGACGAGTACGTCAAGATGCATTACGGCCGAGACCGGCAAGACCTCACGCTGTACGATCTGGTGTTGAACGCTGAGCGGCTCGGCTTTGAAGGTGCGGCTGGAGTGATCGTTGCAGAGGTGAAGCGACGGAGCTGGTAGACGGTTACGTGTTGGTTAATTCAGGCACTGCTAGCCCAGCGACCACAACCGCCACCGCAACAACGGCCCCACCCACCGCAATCGTCGTCGGCACTCCTACGTGCTCGGCGGCGAGGCCAAAGAGAAACGCGCCGAAGGGCGCCATTCCCACAAAGACAAACGAGTAGAACCCCATGATGCGGCCCCGCAGGTGATCGGGTGCGCTCGTCTGCAGCAGAGTATTCGTGAGCGAGTTATTGACGATCATCGCGCAGCCGGCCAACGCCAAAAGCACCATCGAGAGCGCCAGCGAGCGCGACGCAGAGAATAGCATGAGCAGGATCCCGAAGACCGTGCCGCCGATCAGCATCAGCCGCCCACGAGCGCGAATCCGGGCCGAATAGAGCGCGATGGCCAGCGCGCCGATCACGGCGCCGATGCCGATCGACGACAACAGCACGCCGTAGCCCTCGGCGCCGCGGTGCAGCACATCGCGCGCAAAGACCGGCATCATCGAGATGTACGGGAATCCGAACACGCTGAGGATCGCGGTGAGCACCATCAGCACGCGCAGCCGCCGGTCGTTGCGCAGGAACGTGAGCACCTCGCGAAAGCCCGACCATGCCGAGGTGGTCTGCGCCGGCTTGGTGCTTGGCGGAAGGCGCATCATGAGCAGCCCGGCGATCACGGCGATGTAGCTCAGGCCGTTCAGGAAGTAGCACCAGGCGATGCCCACAGCGCCGATGAGCAATCCCGCGATTGCCGGCCCGATGACGCGCGCGCCGTTGAACAGCGACGAGTTGAGCGCGATCGCGTTCATGAGGTCGTCCTTGCCGACCATCTCGACCACGAACGACTGGCGCATCGGAATGTCGAAGGCGCTCGCGATGCCCAGGAGGGTGGCGAGCAGCAGGACCTGCCAGACCTGCACCACGCCGGTCCAGACCAGAATCGAGACCGTGAACGCCTCGAGCATGAACGCGACTTGCATGAGGATGATGAAGCGGCGTTTGTCGGTGCGGTCGGCGATGACGCCGGCGTAGAGACTGAACAACAGCACACCGAGTGAGCTGAGGGCCGAGGTGAGTCCGACATAGAACGGCGAGTTAGTCAGCGTGAGGATGAGCCATCCCTCGCCGATGTTTTGCATCCACGTGCCGACGAGGGAGATGCCCTGACCGATGAAGAAGAGGCGGAAGTTGCGGTGGGAGAGAGCCCCCAATCCATAGCGTCGGACCGCTTCGGTCATTGCGTGAAAGGTCGCGAGCGCACGACATTGTGGGTAGCCACATGAAATACACGACTTACAGCCGCTACCTCCCCGGTCTGCTCGAGACGCTCAATCTTCAAGCGTTGCTCGACCAGCTCGCCGACTTCCTGCTGCAGTCGGGATTCGCGGGTGGGCCCTACTCGCATCCCTTCTGGGGAGAATTCGGCGAAGAAGACCCTGACCGCTCGCTCGACGCGCTGCGCCAGGCGATCCTCCAGGCGCTGATGGATTCCGGCCAGCTTACGCCGGAGATGCTGAACGTGCTGCGCGGCGACTCGACGGGGGACGCGCGCAAGGACGCCGAACTGCAGAAGCAGCTCGCCGATCTGCTCGATCAGATCGTGCAGAAGCTGATCGACGAGGGCTACCTGAACCTCCAGCAAGCGCCGAAGATGCCGGGCGCGCAGCAACCGGTCCTTGGCCCCGGCGGGATGGCGAAAGAGGCCGCCCAGCAGGTGCAGTTCAACCTCACCGACAAGGGCATCGACTTCCTCGGCTATCGCACGCTGAAGCATCTGCTCGGCAGTATCGGGAAATCGAGCTTCGGCGCGCACGAGACCGAGCACCTCGCGACGGGCGTCGAAGCCGAGGCGGCGAGCAAGCGCTATGAGTACGGCGACACGCTCAATCTCGACGTCAACGCCACGCTGTCGCACGCGCTCAAGCGCGAAGGCCTCGGCGTGCCGATCAATCTCGAGTACGACGACCTGATGGTCCATCAGGCCGAGTATCGGTCGTCATCGGCGACGGTCCTGATGCTCGATTGCTCGCATTCGATGATTTTGTATGGAGAGGATCGCTTCACGCCCGCCAAGAAGGTCGCGCTCGCGCTCACCCATCTGATTCGCACCCAGTTCCCCGGCGATACGCTCCGCGTGGTACTGTTCCACGACACCGCAGAAGAAATCCCGATCGGCCAGCTCGCGCACGCGCAGGTCGGGCCGTATCACACCAACACGACGGAAGGTTTGAAGCTGGCGCGACGGATTTTGATGGGTCAGCGCAAGGACATGCGCCAGATCATCATGATCACGGACGGCAAGCCGTCCGCGCTGACGCAGCCGGACGGGCGGATTTACGTGAACTCGATGGGGCTGGATCCGCACATCCTGCAGGCGACCTACCGTGAAGTCGCGTTGTGCCGCCGCAGCGGCATCCTCATCAACACGTTCATGCTGGCGCGCGACCGCAGCCTGGTCGAGTTCGTGAAGAAGGTGTCCGCGATCTGCCGCGGCAAGGCCTACTTCACGAACACGATGACCCTCGGCCAGTTCATTCTCATGGATTTCATGAGAAGGAAGACCCGGCGAGTCAGCTGATTATGACTCCTGGGGCGGATGTCGTCGCCATTCCGTTCTAGCAATCCTAGTTTGACAATGAAACTCATTGCCCGTGGCTAGATATCAATTGCGCACACCAACAGCGCGGCCAACATGACAAGAAGTCGAGTTCTGGTTTTCTCGCTGTACGCGAGTGTCGCAGCTGCAGCGTGCAGCTCGGACGACGGCACGGCCCCGGCCTCTCGCGTGGCATCAGTGAAATTCCCCCTCGACAGTCTCGCCTCCGTACCAGGCGCCGTCCTGCCGCTTCGAGTCGTCGTGCGCGACAGCGCGAACGCGCCGCTCACCGGCGAACCGGTTCACTGGACTTCCCTCGACACGGCGGTCGCCACGGTCGACAGCACCGGGAAGATTACGGCTAAGACAACAGGCGCGACCCGTATCATCGCCACAAGCGGCGTGCATGCGGACACGCTCCGAGTACGGTTCGATGTCGTTCTCTACTCATCTGTCTCGGTGGGCGACTATCACGCGTGTGGCGTGGCTTCGCCGAGCGGCGCCGTGTATTGCTGGGGTTTCGGTGGGCAAGGAGAACTCGGGATAGGTGACACCATGACGGTCGATGCGCCGGTCAAGGTACTGTCGAATGAGCCTTTCGGGGTGGTAGGCGCCGGCTTTCGTCACACATGCGGCCTCACGATCACCGGAATCGTGTACTGCTGGGGCATGAACGATATCGGTCAGGGAGGAATCGGTGCCCGCGATACTGTCTTGCACCTGGTACCGCAGTTGGTGTCCGGAAATGGCTACCTGGATCTGAGCGTTGGCGACTTTCACTCCTGCGCCCTCAACGGCACAGGTACCGCATCCTGCTGGGGCTACGGTCACTTCGGAGAAATCGGCACGGGAGATACGCTCACCGTGAACCCGACACCAGTGCCGGTCGTGGGCGCTCTGCAATTCAGCACGGTCTCCGCGGGACAGGTTCACACCTGCGGGATTGCAACGGACAGTATCGGCTATTGTTGGGGAGAGTCCTCGCGCCTTGGGTCTACCTGCGCGACCTCGCTGTGCTACGCGTCCCCGCAACCGATTTCCGGCGGATTGAAGATGATCAGGGTGTCCGCGAGCGAAGCGCATACCTGCGCGCTCGCGAACGACGGCAAGGCGTGGTGCTGGGGTTCGAACGACACGAGACAGCTCGGCGTGTCCAGAGACACCTCATGGAGCGACACGCCGGTTTCCGTTCACGGAGGACTCGTTTTCGATCGCATTACCGCGGGGACATACCATTCGTGCGCGTGGACCGCCGCGGGCGCAGCATCCTGTTGGGGGGCGGGCGGCGGCGGCCAGCTTGGCGACGGCACGCTGGTCGACAGCTCTGAACCGCTGGTGGTCGCCGGGAATCTCGAGTTCGCGTCAATTTCGGCCGCTACGAACTACTCGTGTGGCATAACCAGACACGCCGTCGTGTACTGCTGGGGAACAGACCAGAGCCACGTTGGAGTCCTCGGCACCGGTGATGCCGACCAGGTTTCTGTGCACGCGACTCCGACCAAGATCCTGGGACAGCAGTAGTGGCGCGTCTCCTAGCGTCTCAGTGCTGCCCGCAACACGACGTCTTCTCCACGCACATAATCGGCAAAGCGCAGCCGAATCTCCCTATCGAGCGGCAAGTATTCGCTTGTTCCGAGCGAGGAGTCTCGCTCCAACCATTGCGTCGACACAGTGGCCAGAATCCGCGAATTGTCGAGGACGATGTCGCGGCCCTCACTCGGGCTGTTCGGACGACCGCGGGGATGCTCCCCGATGACGACGGCGTGGGCCAGGCGTCGCAGATCGACGGCAGTGGTGAGCGCGGCCGAGAACGTCCGGCGCGATACGAGCTCGATGACACGCCCCGGCACGAGCAAGCGGGGACGCGTGATGATGCCCCCAAGCAGTGAGTCCGCGGTCCGAGGCTCGCCCCCGGCATTGTTGCGGAGATCGATCACCAGCCTGTAGGTGGGGTGCGCATCTAGAACCCGAAGCAGCTCGTCCAACATGCGGTACAAGGGCGCCGCATCCTCGAGATACACACTCCGGCTGTACTCGAAGTAGACGGCTCGCGCCGTATCGAGTACCGTGTACCAGTACGCCTCCCCCAGGTGGGGCTGGTTGAGCTTCCCTCCAAAGAGCCGGCGCAGTCCAATTGACGGCACCTCACCGAGGTCCGAACGGGCCGCCACCCACTTGAGGCTGTCATCGTAGACGGCCGCACTCACCGCGGGCAACCGCACGCGCTGGCGCCGCCCGCGCGAGTCCTCGAGCACCAAAGTCACGCTATCCGTCGTCGTGACGTACCCCAGCGCTTTCAATAGCTCGGGCCTGATCAGCAGGTCTGGAACGGTATACTCGTACTCCATTGGGTTGTCGGCGCCTATCAGCCTGGAGATCCCTCGAAACACCTCGCGAATGTCTCGTCCCCCGATGGCCACGAGCTTCTTGCCCAGGTGTTGCTTGTAGGGCGCGGGCAACGCGATGGTGTAGATCCCGTCGGCAAACGACCACAGACTGACCGGGAGATACCGGAAGACGACCAGCGGCTGATCATCCGGATATGCGCTGGTGTGCCCGTCTCCCAGCAACGCGGTCAGACGCTCGATGCCCGCGAAGATCTGATAGTCGTCCAATGACGGCACTCGCGCCGCCAGGTCCTGAAAGGCGGCGTGGAGCCTGTGCTGCGGCGTCTTCCAAAAGGGGGATGGATGCCGCGTGATGAGCTCCTGCTCCAGCTGCGCGAGATCCTGTCGCCACAGCTCCGCTGTCATCGCCCGGGGCTCGCTGCGCTGTGGACGCCCGCCACAACCGCCACAGACGACACCGAGGACGAAGAGGATCGTGGAACGTCGCACGATCTGCACGATGGCGTTTCCTAGTGTTTTCGTGCCGGCTCCCTTCGCTCTGCCTCGTCTTCTGCATGCGTTGAGACAATCACGCTCTGCGCGAGTGCACTGCTGCCCAGCCCCGCCTCGCCACCGAAGTACGCCTCTTCGCCATGCTCGCTCAAGTCCAGCCCGATCATTTCATCCGCGATCTGTGCCCGCGCGCCGAACACCGCGCGCACGATGGCGAGTATCACTACCGTTCCCACCGCGGCAATGATGATGGCCGCGAGAACAGCGTAGAGCTGCACCAGCATTTGCCCCGGATTGCCCGCGAATAAGCCGTTATTGCCCGCGGGATTCGCGAGCTTCGTCGCAAAGACGCCGGTGAGCAGTGCCCCGGCAACGCCGGCAAGCCCGTGGCAGGAGAACACGTCGAGCGAATCGTCCAGGCGGCTGCGCGAGCGCTTCTGAATCGCGAAATAGCTCACCAACGCGCACAGCACCCCGATCGCGATCGACGCCGGAGGAGTGACAAATCCGGCTGCGGGCGTGATGCCCACGAGACCGACGACCGCCCCTGTCGCCGCACCGACCGCGGTCATCTTCCCGGTGCGGAGCGAGTCGAGCAGCGCCCAGGCGACCACCGCCGCGGCTGCCGCAGTATTCGTGTTCACGAACGCGAGCGCGGCGAGTCCATTGGCTGCCAGCGCAGACCCCGCGTTGAATCCAAACCACCCGAACCACAGGAGCCCTGCCCCGATCAGGACCAGCGGCACGTTATGCGGTGACAGCGGCACGCGCTGAAAGTCGCGCCGCGGTCCGAGGAATCGGGCGGCGACCAGTGCCGACACGCCGGCGCTGATATGGACGACGGTGCCACCCGCGAAGTCGAGCGCGCCCATCTTCTGCAGCCACCCGCCCGCGCCCCACACCCAGTGCGCCAGCGGCGCGTAAACAAACGTGGACCAGAGGACGAGGAACGCGAGGTAAGCACGGAACCGCATGCGCTCCACGATCGCGCCGGAAATCAGCGCGGGTGTGATGATCGCGAACATCGCCTGATAGATGGCGTGCGCATGCTGGGGGATCGTGGCAGCGTACGCCGGGTTGGGATCACCCCCGACGTGCCGGAACATCACCCAGTCGAGCCCGCCCAACCAGCTCGTCCCCGGGGCGAACGACAATGAGTAGCCGAGCACCACCCATTGCACGCTGATGGCACCCATCGCCACGATGCTCATCATCATCGTGTTGAGCGAATTCTTGGAGCGAACCAGGCCGCCGTAAAAGCAGGCGAGCCCGACGGTCATCAGCAGAACTAGGGCGCTCGAGGCGAGCACCCACGCGGTATCGCCGGCCGAGATCGCCGGCACCTGCGTCATTCCGCGTCGGCGGCCCGCAAGGCCGCCTGCTGTACCTCATCGGCGTTCACCGCCGTCAGTGCGTCGTTGTTTTGCTCACCCGTCCGAATGCGAATCACCCGCTCGATCGACTGCACGAAGATCTTGCCGTCACCTACCTCACCGGTGCGCGCCGACGCCAGAATCGCGTCGATGCACGGCTGCACAAACGGCTCGGAGCAGACCATTTCGATTTTCACTTTCTCATGGAACTCCATGACGAGCGTCGTGCCGCGGTACTGGCTCACGATCTCGTGCTCTCCTCCGTGACCGCTCACGCGACTCAGCGTGATGCCGGTGATGCCGGCGCGGAACAGGGCCGTCTTGACTTCGGGCAGCCGCTCGGGCCGCACAACGGTGGTGATCAGCTTCATGGCGTTCTCCCTATCCTCCCTGATCGAGATTCGAACACCAGCCGGGACAAATCGCGCACCAGCGCATACGCATCGTCACTCTTCGGTATGCCGGACGTCAAAACCACCAGCACATAGCGGCCGCGGCTCCCCGGCTCCACCAGCGCGGCGTCATGGTAGACCACCTGCTCGATCCACCCCGTCTTGTGATAGACCCGCGTTCCCGCGGGAAGGCCGGCCGGAATGCCCTCATTGAATTGTTGCCGCGACAGGATCGCGAGCATCTCCTGGCATGATGCCGGCGAGGCCGCCGTGCCGTTGGCGATGGCCGCGAGCAGGACGCCGAGGTCGCGGGCGGTGGTCGTGTTGTTCAGACCGGCGCGGTAGGCTTTGCCATCTTCCACACCACGCAGCACCAGAATCGAGTCGGCGCCCAGGGCATGGGCGGTGGCATTGGCGCGCTTCGCGTCCACGCGCGTGATCAGCAGGTTCGTCGCGAGATTGCTCGATACCGTTTCCATCAGCTCGACGAGCTCGCGGATCGACGCGCGCCGTCCGATCCGTTTGTACAATGTCGAGTCAGAGTCGTCGGCGAGATCGAGCTGGTAGGGCGAGCTATCGACAATTGACCGAAAGGTGTTCGTCACCGTGATCGAATCGTCGAGCGACAGCAGCCTGGCATCACGATCGCGAAACAGCTGAATCATCACCGGAATCTTCATCGTGCTGGCCGCATGGAACCGCAGCGCCGACCCGACGGTGAGGGAGTCGCCTGATCCGGCCGTCAGCTCGCGATAGTACAGTCCGACCGCGCGTGCCGGCGCCTGCGCAATCCGCGCCTCGACCCGTGCCAAGAGGCTCCCGGAATCGGGCGCCTGGACAGCCAGGAGCAGCAGCGGCACTGTGAGCAGTGACATACTGCGAAATAAGATACCCTATAGATTTTAGGCCGTGAGCGAATTCGTTTTCGGTACCCACAACGCAGCATTCGTACAAGTCATGTACGAGCAGTACCTCCGCGACGCCTCATCGGTGAGCGAGGAGTGGCGGCAGCTATTCGACAATGGGCGACTTGCTGAGCTCCCCGTAATCCCGACGGAGGGTGCGCGGGAAAGCCCGGCCCCTGAGGCCGCGGCAACACCAGCCCCCGCTACGCCGGCACCCCGCGCACCGCTCACCGCGCACCAGATTCCGATAACAGGCCCCGCCGCGCGCCTCGTGGCCAACATGACCGAGTCCCTCACGGTCCCGACCGCCACGTCCTTTCGCGACATCAATGCCACGACGCTCGATGCCCGGCGCAAAGCGCTGAACGCGCAGCTTGCCTCGAGCGGCAAGAAAGTCTCCTTCACGCACCTGATCGGCTACGCCATCGTGCTGGCCGCCAAGCGCTTCCCCGTGATGACGCACGCCTTCCAGGAGATCGACGGCAAGCCGCATCGCGTCGATCCCGGCGCCATCGGACTCGGCCTCGCCGTGGACGTGGAGAAGAAGGACGGGAGCCGCGCCCTCGTTGTCCCGGTGATCAAACACGCCGAGGGAATGGATTTCGCCGCATTCCACACCGCGTACGAGACGCTCGTCGAAAAGGCGCGCACCAACCGGCTCCTCCCCGATGACTTCGCCGGCGGCACCATCCAGCTCACGAACCCCGGCACACTCGGCACAGTGGCCTCGGTCCCGAGACTCATGAAAGGCCAGGGCTCGATCATCGCCACGGGTACGATCCGCGACATCGCCGGCGTCAAGATCGTGACGATCACGAGCACGTACGATCATCGGATCATCCAGGGGGCGGAATCTGGAATGTTCCTCCGCCACCTGGATTCCCTCCTGCAGGGTGAGGAGCGGTTTTATGAGACAATCTCTGAGAGCCTGAGCGCGCCAGTAGGGGCGCAACATGTTGCGCCCCTACCAGCTACCTCAGCTGCACCAGCGCCTGCTCCGAGCTCCGTGCTCCCTGCTCTCGCTGTAGACGATCTGCGTCATGTCGCCGCCGCCTACGCGCTGGTCCGCGCCCATCGCAATTTCGGCCACCTCGCCGCGCATCTCGATCCACTCGGCAGCGAGCCGCCGGGCGACCCCTCGCTCGACGTCGGGCGCCTCGGGCTCACGCCGGAAATCATGGCGCGCATCCCGGCCGAAGTGCTGCGCATCTACGTGCCCGGCAGCACCCTGGCCGAAGCACTACCGCATTTGCGCGCGACGTACTGCGGCACGATCGCCTACGAGGTCGAGCATATCGGCAGCCATGAGGAGCGAATCTGGCTGCGCCAGGTGATTGAGTCGGGCCAGCACCGGCGGCCGCTCTCGACCGATGGCAAGCGGCAGCTGCTCGCTCGACTCACTGCCGTCGATACGCTCGAGCGCTTCCTCCACAAGGCGTACCTCGGTCAGAAACGCTTTTCCATCGAGGGGCTCGACATGACCGTGCCGATGCTCGATTTCACCGTCGAGCTCGCCGCCGCGCACGGCACGCGCCAGGCGGTCATCGGCATGGCCCATCGGGGACGGCTCAACGTGCTCGCCCATGTCGTCAACGTGCCGTATGAGACCATCCTGGCGGAGTTCGAGGGTGGGCGGCGCGAGGAAACGGCGGAGTCCGAGGGTTGGAACGCCGGAACAGGCGACGTCAAATACCATCACGGCGCCGAAGGCACGTACCGGACCTCAACGGGGACTGATGTCGCCGTCACGCTGTCGCCGAACCCCAGCCACCTCGAGTCGGTCAATCCGGTCGTCGAGGGGCGCGCGCGCGCGAAACAGACCAGCCGCCGCAGCGCGGTCGCGCAATACGACGTGAACGTGGCCCTCCCGGTCCTGCTTCACGGCGATGCGGCATTCGCGGGTCAGGGGGTGGTCGCGGAGACGTTCAACCTGGCGCGCCTGCGGGGTTACACGACCGGCGGCACGATCCACCTCATTCTCAACAACCAGATCGGCTTCACGACCGACCCGCGCGAGGGACGCTCTACCGATTACTCGAGCGATCTCGCGAAGGGGTTCGATGCGCCGATCGTCCACGTGAACGCCGACGATCCCGAAGCATGCCTGGCGGCCGTGCGGCTCGCGATGATGTATCGCGAGAAATTCCACGGTGACGTCGTGATCGACCTGGTGGGTTACCGCCGCTACGGCCACAACGAAGCCGACGAGCCGGCCTACACCCAGCCCATGATGTACGAGCGGATCAAGCAGACACCGAGTGTCCGGCAGAAGTACGCCGAGCAGCTGGCCCGCGAAAGCGTCGTCGATGCGGCGCAGGCGGAAGCGGACGCCGCGGCGGCGTACGAGCGCCTGGCGCAGATACAGCAGGCGGTGAAGTCGGGCCAGCGTGCCGAAGAGCCGCAACGCATCAGCAAGCAAAGCGCTTCGGAACCTGCGACCGCAGTGGAACCGGATCTGCTGAAGCAGCTCAACGCAGAGCTGCTGGCGGTACCGGAAGGGTTCGTCGTTCATCCCAAGCTGCTGAAGCAGCTGGAGCGTAGACGCGACGCGCTCACATCCTCGGAAGGCATCGAATGGGCGCACGCCGAAGCGCTGGCGTTCGCGTCGCTGCTGACCGAGGGGACGCCGATCCGGCTCACGGGACAGGACACGGAGCGCGGCACGTTCAGCCAGCGCCATCTCGTCCTGCACGACATTACCACCGGAAAGCGGCACACGCCGATGCAGCACCTCCCGGGGGCGCAGGCGACGTTCGAGCTGCACAACAGCCCCCTCTCCGAGTACGCCTGCCTCGGCTTCGAGTACGGCTACGCGGTCGAGGCCGAAGAGGCGCTGGTGCTGTGGGAGGCGCAGTTCGGCGATTTCGCAAACGGCGCCGAAGTGATCATCGATCAGTTTTTGATCGCCGGACTGGCGAAGTGGGGGGAGACGTCGCGGCTCACGCTGCTCCTGCCGCACGGCTACGAGGGCCAGGGCCCCGAGCATTCGAGCGCGCGGTTGGAGCGCTTCCTCGCGCTGGGCGCCGAGGGCAACATTCGCGTCGCGAACTGCACGACGCCGTCACAGTATTTCCACCTGCTGCGCCGCCAGGCGCGCCACACCGAAGTTCGCCCGCTCGTCGTGATGACGCCCAAGAGCCTGCTCCGGCTCCCCGCGGCGACGTCACAGCTCGACGATCTCGTTCTCGGGCAGTTCCGCTCCGTCCTGTGGGACAAGGTGCGGACCTGGCCGGAGAAGGTGACGCGGCTGCTGCTGTGCAGCGGCAAGATCTACTACGACATCGTCCAGTCGCCGCGCCGCGCGGAGACTCCCCATGTCGCGATCGGCCGCGTGGAGCTGCTCTATCCGTTCCCGGGCTCCGAAATCGGCGATTACGCGCGCCGCTATCCCAATCTCAAGGAAGTCGTGTGGGCGCAGGAGGAGCCGCGTAACATGGGCGCGCGGAAGTTCGTGCTGCCCAAGATCCGAGAGGTGCTGCCGCCCTCTGTGAGGCTGCTTGACGTCTCCCGCCCCGAGCGCTCGAGTCCGGCGGAAGGATATCCCGCGGCGCACAAAGCCGAGCAGGAACGGATCGTTAGCGCGGCCTACGGCGCGGGCGCATGAATCTCACGAGCTCCGCCTTCCAAAACGGCGCGACGATTCCGGCAAAGCACACGTGTGATGGCACCGACGTGTCGCCACCACTGGCCTGGCAGGACGTCCCCCCGAAGACCGCTGCGCTCGCGCTTATCTGCGATGACCCCGACGCTCCCGGCGGCACCTGGGTTCACTGGGTGCTGTACAACGTGCCTGGGACAACGATGCAGCTGCGCGAGGGGGACTCAGGCGGCGGGCTGGAGGGACGAAACGACTTCCGCCGGACAGGCTATGGTGGTCCCTGCCCTCCTCCGGGAAAGCCGCATCGCTACTTCTTCAAATTGTACGCCTTGCGTGCCCCGCTGGAGTTGAAATCTGGCGCCAGCAAGGCCGAGGTCGAGCGCAGCATGAAGGGCGCGGTGCTGACCGAGGCGCAGCTGATCGGCACCTACAGCCGCAGTCGCTGAGCTCATCCATGCCTCCCGCTTTCGGCTACACGGTGTTCGGAATCGTTGTGCTGGCGGCCGTGGTGGCCCTCGGCTCCTGGCTTATCCGCACCCGCCGCGTCTCGCCGTTCGGCTTTCTCGGCCGGACCCTCCGCTCGCTGACCGATCCGATCATGCAGCCAGTCGAGCGCCGGTTGGTGCGCATGGGCGGCAACCCCGCGCATGCGGGCGGATGGCTGATCGTCATCACCGCGGTCGCCGGCATCGTTCTGTTGTCGCTCGCCGGCTGGTTCGTAGCGACGTTTTATCAGGTGCACGCCGCCGCCGTCGGCGGCCCTCGCGCGACGTTCTCGCTGATCGTCGAGATCGCGTACCGCATCCTCATCTATGCGCTGATCGTGCGCGTGATCGCCTCATGGTTCGGCGCGTTCCGCTATTCGAAGTGGATCCGCCCCGCCTACATCCTCACCGACTGGATCGTCGAGCCGCTTCGCCGGGTTGTGCCGCCGCTCGGCGCCATGGACATCAGCCCGCTCGTCGCGTGGTTCGCGCTGTGGGTCATTCGTATGATGATCCAAAGGGTCTTGGGGGTCTGACGGCGCGCCTCATGCTCCATATCGTGCCGCGAGCGGCCACGACCGCCGTGGCCGGTCGTTACGGCGCTGCGATCAAAATCAGAGTCGCGGCTCCCCCGGCGGACGGAGCGGCCAACGAGGAGCTGATTCGCTTTCTCGCGGAGCGGTTGCGGGTCCCCCGCTCCTCGATCGCGATCACTGCCGGCGCCTCGGGCCGGCGGAAGACGGTAACGATCTCAGGGCTCGAGACGGCCGCGGTACTGCGGATCCTGGAGGCTACATGAGACTCCTCAAAACGCTCGTCAGCTTCATCGTCGGTACGATCGTAGGGACCATCGGCAACAAACTGATCGGCCCCTTTGGCGCCGTCCTGGGATTTGTTGCCGGTGGCGTGGCGGCGTGGTGGGTGGTCCAACGAATCGGGATTTTCGAATAATCCCCACGCTCATTTGATCTGCGCGATCCGGTCCTCCATGCGCTTCTGGATGTCAGGGTAATCGCGCGCGAGCTGTTGCAGCACCGCCCGCGCCGAGTCTGGCTTCCCGAGGGCGACGTACGCGTCAGCTCGTAGCAAGCCGACGCGCAGGTGCAGAAAACGACTCTCGGGGGGAGCATCGAGACGCGACAGCGCCGTCAAAGCCGCGCGGCCGTCCCGTTTGTCACGCACCAGCGATTCGATCGCGAGCAGCCGGACCGTCGTATCGTTGGGGAACTGGCGTTCGAGTTGGCTGAACAGCTCCGCGGCGCGCGCGCTATCGTGCTGACTCCGCGCCCGCTGAGCGACCTGGTAGAGCCCTGCGAGATACAGTCGCGTCACGTCAGCGGTATCGCCCGACCGCGTCCCGACGCCGCCGGCGTAGCTGTAGACCAGGTCACCGCCCCGGTCTGCCGCCTTGACCAGCGCCGCAAAGCCGAAAATGCCGACCACTGCCGAGCCCCACAGCGCGCCCCGTGCCACGTCCACGCGCCGCCGCCTGGCCACGAGCGCTGCGAGCTCGAGCACCGCGACGATCAGGAAGACATTGCGGGCCCATTCCCCCGCCTCCTCATGATCGCCGACCGCCTGGCGCACGCCGGGAATCCGCTCGACTGGACCGTGCGCATCCGTCCCCGAATGCACGGCAGCCGCTGCGGCGAATGTTCCGGCCAACAGCAGGGCGGCGGCGGCTGGCCCGGTAAAGGCGACCCGGCCTGTGAGGGAGATCCAGCGGAAGATCACGCCCACAACGAGCAGCGCGATCGCGAAATGAACGATGATGGGGTGGTAGACGCCGATATTTGGCATATCGGAATGTCCAATGATCAATGACAAATGTCCAATGACCATTGATCATTGGACATTTATCATTGGTCATTCGCCCGCTACTGCGGGCGCACCGCGTCCCGCACGATGTCGTCCACGGCAAACTTGATGAACTCCGCCCGCTTCTCCCGGCGGCGCACGCTCTCGGCGCGCACGTTGGCGAGCCGCCGCTCGATGTCGGCGATCTCGAGCGCACGCAGCTGGTCCTCGAGATCGAAGTGCTGCGAGATGTAGGTCTCGATCTTGCTCCGAATCGCCGGGCGGCTGGCCTCGGGCGCTGTGCGATACGCGCGCTGCTGCGCGCGGGCGCGAGCCTCGAGCCCGAACATCTTCCCCACCAACTGGGCGCGCACCGTGTCGCGACGCCAGATGTTCTGGAAGACGTCGAACTGCACCGTGAGCTGACCGACCTCCATCCAGTACTGATCGAGCGACGCGCTTTTGAGAGAATCGAGCGATGGAATCAGATCGGGCGCGACGTTCTGCAGCCACGCGCGCGCCGCCGCTTCCGCTTCCCGCGGCCGCTCCTGCGCGATGCGCTGCACCTGCATCTGCATCGCCTGCGGATTGGGCATCGGGTTCTGGTCCTGCGCGGCGGCGCGCGCCGCAAGCGTCAGCAAAAGAACGGCGAAACCGACTTTATGGACGACCATAGAACCGCTCCTGTTCCAGCCGCGTGAGCTGCGCATCGATTTCCACCATCGCTTTGCCGCCCGCGACATATCCCGCGGTTGCCGACCACGATGTGGTTGGCGACCATCCGCGGAATTCATCGGATGTGCTGGCCTTCGGCACGAGCATGACCACGAGCACCGCGGCAACAGCGAGCGCGCCCCCCCCCGCCATGGCCGCCCACAGGATCGCCGAGCGCCGCGGCCGCGCGGTCACCGCGAGATCCAGTGCCACGCGAGCACGCTCGAGCCCAGCAAGCTGTTCCGCGCACAGGCTGCAAGCCGCGACATGTGACTCGAGGTCCGCGACCCGCGGCTCCGGGAGGTCGCCATACGCGAGCAGCAGCAGATCGTCTTCCGTGGGATGATTCACCGGTAGTTCTCCAGTGCGCTGTTGATTCGGGCGAGGGCGGCGCGCATCTGCGTGAGCACGGTGCCCAGCGGCCGCCCCAGTCGGTCCGCGATCGCCTGGAACGTGAGACCGCGTTCCTGCCGCAGCTCCACGACCTGGCGCTGCGCCGCCGGCAACGCGCTCACCGCGCGGCGCACGGCATCGCGCAGCTCCCGGGCGAGCACACGCGCATCGGCGGCGGGGGGGGGTGCCGGCGCTGCCTCCTCCGCCTGCAGTTCGCTGGTTGCGCGCCGCCGCACCAGCTCCCGCCGCAGATGATCATGCCAGACGTTCGCGGCGATGCGAAACAGATATGCCCGGGCGTTGCCGTTCAACGACAAGCGTGGCGCCGCCGTCACGAGCCGCGCGGCCACCTCCTGCAGCAGCTCGGCCGTGAGGTCGCGGTTCCGACACCGCGCCCCCAGGTAGTTGCGCAGCGCCAGCTCATGCTCTGCCAGGAGTTTGTCGACCGCGATTGTCGCCATGGATACCTAAGAGTACGCGCGACCCTGGCTATTATTTTCCAACGCCGCTACGTTGACGGGGACAGGCGATTTCGTGGCGATTTGCGGCGTATTGCGGCCACGTTAAAAAAACCGCTAAAAGGCCAAGGTTCTTCCTGCCGACATTCCGCGATCTGCTCACCGATGGCCGGGTCCACGTCTTTGACGGGGCCATGGGGACGATGCTGTACTCGAAGGGCTTCTTCCTGAACGTCTGTTACGATGAGCTCAACCTGAAGCAGCCGCGGCTCGTCCAGGAAGTGCATGCGGAGTACGTGCGCGCGGGCGCCGAGATCCTCGAAACCAATACCTTCGGCGCGAATCCGCTCAAGCTGAACAGCTATGGGCTCGCGGACGACACGGAGAAAATCAACCGGGCCGCGGCCGAGCTCGCGCGCGCCGCCGCCGGCGGGCGGGCCAGCGTGGTGGGCGCCATCGGACCGCTCGGTATTCGCATCGAGCCGTTTGGACCCACCTCAAAAGCGGACGCGGAGGCGCTGTTCGCCCGCCAGGTAAAGGGACTGCTCGCGGGCGGCGTGGATGGCTTCATCCTCGAGACGTTCAGCGACATGGACGAAATCCATGCCGCCCTGCGCGCCGTCCGGGCGGCGTCCGATCTGCCGGTCATCTGCCAGATGACCATCGGCACGGACGGCCTCACCTACTACGGCACCGACCCGGAGACCTTCACCAAGCAGCTCACGGCCTGGGGCGCGGATGTGATCGGCGTGAATTGCTCGGTGGGCCCCGCGGGCGTGCTCGACGCGGTCGAGAAGATGGTCAAGGCAACGAACAAGCCCATTTCGGGACAGCCGAACGCCGGACTCCCGAAGGATGTGGGTGACCGCAAGATCTACCTCGCCTCGCCCGAGTATATGGCCAGCTATGCGCGTCGCATGATCGAGGCGGGTGCGCGGTTCGTCGGTGGCTGCTGCGGTTCGACGCCCGAGCACATCAAGAAGATTCGCGACTACGTCGCGAGCGTCGTCCCGCGGCAGCAAAGTGTCGTGGTTTCGCGAGCGCAGGTGCAGGCGCCCGCCGGGGTGACGTCCACGCCGCTAGCCGAGAAGTCGCGGTGGGGCGCGAAGCTCGCGCGCGGCGAGCTCGTCACCAGCGTCGAGATCGTACCGCCCAAAGGCGTCGATCCGAACCCGATGCTGGCGCAGTGCCGCGCGTTGAAGGCCGCCGGCGTCGATGCCGTCAATGTGCCCGATGGCCCGCGCGCGCAGAGCCGCATGGGCGTGCTGCCCTCGGCAATTCTCATCGAGCGCGAGGTCGGCATCGAGACCGTGATTCATTACTGTTGCCGCGATCGCAACCTGCTGGGGATGCTGTCGGACATCATCGGCGCGCACGCCGCGGGACTTCGCAACATCCTCATCATCACCGGCGACCCACCCAAGATGGGCCCGTATCCGGAAGCGACGGCTGTCTTCGACATCGACTCCATCGGCCTGACGAACCTGGTATATCGGCTCAATCAGGGACTCGACCCGGGCAACAACCCGCTCGGCGGTGCGACCAAGTGGGCCATCGGCGTCGGTGTGAATCCCGGCGCGGTCGATCTGGATCGCGAGCTGTCACGCTTCGCGTGGAAAGTGGACGCGGGGGCGGAGTTCGCGGTCACGCAACCGGTATTCGACGAGCGCCAGCTGCAGGCGTTCCTGAAACGCGTCGAGCAGTTCAAGATCCCGATCGTGGCCGGCATCTGGCCGTTGATCAGTCTGCGCAACGCCGAGTTTCTCGCGAATGAGGTGCCGGGCGTTTCGGTGCCGGACGAGGTGCTGGCGCGGATGCGGAAGGCACAAGAGGGCGGCAAAGAAGCCGCCCTCGCCGAGGGCGTCGCGATCGCGCGCGACATGTTCAGCCGCGTCAAACAAATGGTGCAGGGTGTGCAGGTGAGCGCGCCGTTTGGCCGGGTTGAGGTGGCGCTCCAAGTATTCGCTTAAGGGGTCGGTATGCGTCGCTGCCTGAGGGTCGCCGTAATCGTGCTCGTCGTCGGTTTCGCCTGGCCGGCGCGTGTCCCCGCCCAGGAGCCTCAGCCCGAGCACGGGTTGCGCCGCCGTACGCTCGATAATGGCATGCAGGTGATCGTCCTCGCGAACACGGCCGTGCCGCTCGCGACCGCGCTCGTGGCGGTGCACAACGGCGCGTTCACGCAGGACACCGACGAAGCCGGCCTCGCCCACCTGTACGAACACCTGCTCTTCCACACGTTCCGCCATAACCCGTCGGCCTTCGGGATCGAAGCCACGAGGCTCAAGGGCACCTACAACGGCACGACTTCCGAAGAGGTCGTGAACTACTACGTGATGGTGCCCTCCGACAAGATCGAGCCGGCCATCGGCCTGCTCGCGGACCTGATGCAGAAGGCCGAGTTCTCGAACGGTGCTCTGAAGGCCGAGCGCCTGGTGGTGCTGGATGAACTGCAGCGCAACCAATCCGACCCTGAGGGAGAGCTGCAGCGACGCATCAATCGGGCGCTCTGGGGCGACGCATGGCATCGCAAGGACGTCGGGGGCGACTCCAGCTCGCTCCAGGGCATTTCGCTCGACCGGCTCAAAGCGACGTACGCGCGCTACTACGTGCCGAACAATGCCGCCTTGATCGTCACCGGTGACGTCGACCCCGACCGCATTTTCGACGTCGCGTCACGCAAGTTCGGCGACTGGAAGCCGGCGGCGAACCCGTTCGCCGACCGCGCTGTCCCGCCAATTCCTCCGCTGGCCAAGACGAGCGCGGTGATGGTCGGGAAGGACGTTCTCGATGTGACGATCACCGTGGCCCTGCACGGACCCAGTGTCAGCGCGGATCCGGGTGCCACGTACGCCGCCGACGTACTCTTCGACATCTTCAACGATCCCACCTCGGCGTTTCAGCAGCGCCTCGTGGATTCGGGCCCGTTCGAGTCGATCACGGGGGGCTACCTCACGCTCGATCACACCGGCCCGATCCAGTTCCGCGGCATCACAAAACCGGAGCACGCGCGGCGGGCTATTCTCGCGATCCTCACCGAGCTCCAGAATCTCGATCTGCTCCAGGGCATCACGTACGACGACCTCGCGATTGCGCGCAAGCACCGACAGGTCGGCGCAGCTCTGGGTCGGGAGCGCACTGCATCGCTGGCGCCCAGTCTCGCGTTCTGGTGGAGCGCCGCGGGGATGGACTACTATCTCGGCTACCATGACCATATGGCGAACCAGACCGCCGATTCGCTGCGGCGCTTCGCGCTCACGTACGTCGCGGGCGCGCCACAGGTGATCGGCGTGCTCGCGGACCCCTACCTCGCGCACGAGCTTGGCGAGTGGATGCGGAAAGGCGCGCCGCCGCCGCAGACCCCGGCGGGAGCAAAGCCATGACTGTCGGCGTAGCGCTCGGCGTGCTGCTTCTGCTCGGGGGCGACGGCTCCGGACCAGACACCCTTACGATGTCGTACGACGTGGCCGGTCTGCGTGTCATTCAGCGGGTCAATCGCGCCACGGATATCGTGGCGGCCCGCCTCTATCTACTGGGCGGCACACGACAGTTGACGGAAGCGACACAGGGCATCGAAGCAGTGTTGCTCGAAGCGTCCGCGTACGGCACACAGCGCTATCCGGGCGACGAGGCGCGGCGAGCGGTCGCGCGCACGGGGGGCGTCGTGCAGATAGACGTGGGCGCCGACTGGTCCGTGCTCGGATTCACCGGACTGGCACAGGACTTCGACGCGGCGTGGAGCGTGCTCGCCGAGCGGATCATGCGACCCACGCTCTCGGCACAAGCGATCAGCGCAGCGCGCAACCGGCTCGTGATTCGCGCGCACACCCGCTACACCGACCCCGACGCGCGCATCCAGATCATCGCGAGCCTCTCGATGTTTCCCGATCACCCTTACTCGCTGGATCCCGAGGGAACGGAAGCCTCGCTGGGCGGCATCACCGCGGAGCAGGTGCGCGCATACGCCCGCGATCAGCTCGTCACCTCTCGCATGCTCCTGGTGATCGTCGGCAACGTCGAGCGCGCGCGTGCCGAATCGCTGGTGACCGCCACGCTGGGGCAACTGCCGCGTGGGACTTACCAGTGGAGACTCCCCCCGCCGGCGCCGGCAATCACCTCGCGGTGGCTCGTGGAGCACCGCAGGATTCCGACCAACTACATCCTGTGCTACTTCAGCGGGCCGCCCCCCACAGAGCGGAGCTACTGGTCGTTCCGGGTGGCAACCGCATTGCTGTCCTCTCAGATCCACTACGTCGTGCGGACGCAGCATAGCCTCTCCTACGCGGCCTATGCGCCGTTCATCGATCGGGCGATTCCGATTGGCGGCGCGTACGCGAGCACCGCCTCACCGGATCAGGTCCTGCCGCTGATGCGGGACGCCGTGCGAACCCTGCAAGGTACCGAGATCGACCGGTTCGACCTCAACCGTTTTCTGGACCACTACGTGTTCGATTATCTGGCGGCGAACGCCACGGCGGCGGATCAGGCGGATTTCCTGGCGCGCACCGAGCTGTATCTGGGCGGGTTCCGTAAGGGGGACGAATTCGTCAAACGGATGCGCAGCGTGTTGCCGACCGACGTGAGGTTTGCGGCGAACATGTACATGTCCAAGCTCCAGTACGCGTATCTTGGCGATACGACGCGGATGCGAGGCCACTGGTAGCAGGTGAGCGCACCGTTTGGACGCGTCGACGTGGCGCTACAGCTGTTCGCTGACCAGGCGTGCGACTTTGGGCCGCCGCGCTGCGTGAAGTTGCGAAACAGGTAGGCGGTTTCCTGATTTCGACACCAGCAAGCGAGCCGTAAATTGCAGGCACCATGACCTCCGAAGAATTCGCCATCGCGCGAGGCCAGCTCGGCTGGAGCGACGAGCAGCTTGCCGCGGAGCTTCAAGTGTCTCCCAAGGTGGTCCGTGCCTGGACGGACGGCACGATGAGGATCCCCAGGCGTGACGCGCATTGGATCGAGTGGCACGCGGCAATCGCGGCACGCCAGGCGGCGCTGCAAGCGACTGGGCTGCGCGAGTGCGAGTGGGTGAAGGCGTGGGAGGCCGAACCCCTCCCCAAACGCGAAGCGGATCTCGAGCCGCACTTCAAGCGCCTCGATTCACACGCAGAGCATTGCGCGCTCTGTCAGGAACGCGAGCAATTCTTGCGCGCCCGGTTCCCTCCGATGCCCGAGCCCCCCCAATCCTCGCTCGTGGCCGCTTTCGGCGCCTGGCAGCGCTTCTTGTCACGGTTCCCGGACTGGTCGCATCCCATATTCAGCGGCGCGGCGATTGTGGCTCTCCTGACGGGCATTCGGGTGCTCTTCGTACTTCCACGAGGTGCCTCTCCATTGATGCTGATCGCGATCCCCGCTGGGGCAGCGTTCGGCGCCGTTGGCGGCCTCGCGTATTCCGCGCTGCGGCCCTACATCGCTGCGGGCGGCCGGCAAAAAACCGTGGCCCACATTCTCGTGCTACTCACGTACGTCACCGCCGGATTTGCGGTCGTCGACCTCGGGGAGCGCATCGACTCCGGTTTGCCGGTCGCAGGGTCGATCGGTCTGTGGAGCTTTGTCGTGGTAGCCGCACTCGTTGTGCTGCTCTGGCGCCGGTCAGTCAGGCAGCACACGGGAGTAAACGGCTCGTCCTAGAGTGCCAGAGCTCCCCGACATCACGATCTACCTCGAGGCGCTGGCGCCCCGCATCGTGGGCCAGCGGCTCGAGCGCGCCAAAGTCGTCAGTCCCTCGCTGCTACGCACCGTCGATCCGCCGCTCTCCGCAGCGGAAGGACGCACCGTCGTCGGCTTGCGGCGCATCGGCAAGCGCATCGTGTGGGAGATGGAGGGCGAGATTTTTCTCGTCTTCCATCTGATGATCGCGGGCCGGTTCAAGTGGCGAGCGGAGGGCACGAAGTCGCCCGCGAAAGTCGGACTCGCGTCATTCGACTTCCCGACCGGCACGCTGCTGCTCACGGAAGCGAGTCCCAAGAAACGCGCGTCCCTGCACGTCGTTGCCGGCGAGGCCGGACTCGAAGCGCACGATCCGGGCGGCCTCGACGTGCTGGCCGCCGATCTCGCGACATTTCAGGCCCGACTGCAGTCTCAGTCGCATACCCTTAAGCGCGCGCTTACTGATCCGCACCTGTTCGACGGCATCGGCAACTGGCTGTCCGACGAAATTCTGCATGCCGCGAAGCTCTCTCTCTTTCAGCTCACCACAAAGCTGAGCGACGATGAGGTGGCGCGGCTCTACGACGCCACGCGAACGGTCACGGAACAGTGGATCGAGAGGCTCCGCGCCGAAACGGGGACGAGATTTCCCGAGAAGGTCAGCGCGTTCAAGGAGGGCATGGCCGTGCACGGCCGCTACAAAGCGCCCTGCCCCGTGTGTGGGTCTCCGATCCAGCGCATTCGCTACGCCGACAACGAGGCGAACTACTGCGCCACGTGTCAGACCGGCGGCCGGGTGCTGGCGGATCGCTCGCTGTCGCGCCTGCTCAAGACCGATTGGCCGCGCTCGCTGGAAGAGTGGGAAGCGAAGATCGGATGATCGAGACATTTCTGGTGGAGCATCCGTTCGTCGCAGTCGCCGTGTGGGTGCTCCTCTACCTTTCCGACTATTACCTCACCTTATGGGGCGCGACGGAGTACCGCAGAACCGCCAGCGCCTACATCGAGCTCGGCGGCAGCTACGAATTGGAGCCGCTGTTTCAGAAAGACATCGATGCGCTGCGACGCATCAGCCCCGAGTTTTTCTTCCGGCTATTCCTGTCGGTGGCGGGGCTCCTGCTGCTGTGGTGGTTGTCCGTCCGGAACGCCGGATTCCCGGTGTTCTTCCTGGTGGGATTCGGCGCATACACGCTCACAGAGATCGTCATCCAGATTCGACACGCCCGGAACATCGTGTTCTTTCGCGCGCTCGGCGTCCCCGATGCGGTCACAGGCCACCTCAAGTACTCACGCTGGCTCACGCGACGCATCTCCAACCTCGATCTCCTGTCGTTTGCCGTGCTGTATGCGATTTGCTACGCGATCTCCGGCCGTGCCCTCTTCATCGGTGGCGCGCTCGGCTGCCTCGCGGTTGTCCGTCGCCACGTCGCCGCGGCGCGCCGGGAGCGGCACGGCATCCGCCGTGCGACCCCCGCCGACGCGGTGACCGTCGCGCGCATCCACGTCGAGTCATGGAAGATTGCGTACCGCGGCATCATGCCGGAGGACGTTATCGCGCGCACCGATCTGGCCTACCGGACAAGATTCTGGAAGGAGCGGATCGCCGATCCCGAGTGGCCGGTGTTCCTGCTCGAGGAGCGCGGCGTCCCGCTGGCCTTCTGCCAGATGGTTCCGTCCCGAGACGACGGCGACGATGCAACCCGCGTGGGACACGTCACGTCGTTGCACGTTCTGCCGCAGCTCCGCGGCCGCGGCCACGGCCGGACCCTGCTCGATCGCGTGATTGCGGAGTTTCGACGCCGGGGGTTCACCGAGCTGACACTCTGGGTGCTGGAGGAAAACCGACACGCACGGCGCTTCTACGAGAAGTCCGGCTTCATGCCGGACGGTGGCACGCGCCGATCTCCTCACACCAATGTGCCCGAGGTGCGCTACCGGATGAAACTGCCCAGGGTCGAATAACCCGGGCTGGCTTGGTTACCACTCCCATTCCGGACTTCCACTCCTCCGCTCACCAGGACAACATTCTGTTTCCCCACGACTTCACCAAGGAGTCGCACCGTGCGACGCATCCTGCCAGCAGCTTTCGTCTTTTCGACCATCGCCGCGACCGCCAGCGCGCAGTTCGGACAACAGCCGACCGGCTTCGCCGTCGACAATCCCGTCCTGCGCCGCATCTGGGCGATCGAAACCGACAGCTCACAGCTGCCGCGGCTCGCGCAGGCGCTCTTCGACTCGCTCGGCCCGCGCCTCACGGCGTCGCCGGGGATGACTGCCGCGCAGAACTGGCTGATTGCGACCTACAATGCGTGGGGGATCACCGCGCGCAAGGAGCAGTACGGCACGTGGCGCAGCTGGCGTCGCGGCAAGACCCACATCGATCTCGTCACGCCGCGCGCGCGCACGCTCGAGGGGACAATGCTCGCCTGGAGCCCGCCCACGCCCAAGGGGCGGCCCGTGCGCGCGCCGGTCGTTATTCTCCCCGACGTCGCCGACAGCTCAGCGTTCGTCGCATGGCTGCCGCAGGCAAAGGGCAAGTTCGTGCTCATCTCCTACCCGCAGCCGACTTGCCGGCCCGACGACAGTTGGGAGAAGTGGGCCACACAACCGGCAGCCGACACGATGAAGGCACGGCGTACCGCGGCACAGCAAGCCTGGCAACAGCGCCAGCAGCGCACCGGCTATGGGGGAACCGGCGGGGTGGTTGCAGCCGCGACCCCCCTCTCCCGACGCCTCGAGGCGGCGGGTGCCGCGGGAATCATCGGCAGCTTCTGGTCGCAGGGGTGGGGCGTGCAAAAGATCTTCGCCGCCTTTACCGATCGCGCGCCCGTCCTGGACGTCGCGTGCGAGGACTACGGCCTGCTCTATCGGCTCGCGGAGAACAAGCAGGCGCCCGTCATCGAGGTCACCGCCGAGTCACAGGCGCTGGGTGAAGTACCTGTGTTCAACGTCATCGGCGAAATGAAGGGCAGCGCGCTCCCCAACGAGTACGTGATGCTCTCGGCCCATTTCGATTCCTGGGACGGCGGCTCGGGCGCGACCGACAACGGCACCGGCACGATCACGATGATGGAAGCGATGCGCATTCTGCAGCTCGTGTATCCCAAGCCGCGCCGTACCATCCTGGTGGGTCACTGGAGCGGCGAAGAGCAGGGCCTGAACGGCTCACGCGGCTACGTCGCCGATCATCCCGAAATCGCGAACGGCCTGCAGGCGCTCTTCAATCAGGACAACGGCACGGGGCGCGTCGAGACGATGAGCGCATCCGGATTCCCGGACGTTGCGGCGAATCTCGGACGCTACCTGTCGCGTGTGCCCGCCGATATCACGCGCAACATCAAGTTCAGCTTCCCAGGCGCGCCGAGTGGCGGCGGGACCGATCACGCGTCATTCGTGTCGTGCGGCGCCCCGGGCTTCGGACTCGGCTCGGGCGACTGGGACTACGGCCGCTACACCTGGCACACGAACCGCGACACGTACGACAAGATCAGTTTCGATGACGTGAAGAACAACGCGGCGCTGGCGGCCATGCTGGTGTATCTCGCGTCCGAGGACACGACACGCATGTCGCGCGTCAAACGCGACGTGTTCCCGCCGCGACCGAACGGCCAGCCGGGCGCGTGGCCGGATTGCCAGCAGCCGCAGCGCGCCACGCCGCCCCTGGCGCCGGCGCCGCCACCGCCGCCTCGCCCGTGACATTCGCCGACCACTTCTCGGGTGTCTCCGCGGCGTACGCCACGTTCCGGCCCCGCTATCCCGACACGCTGTTCGACTTTCTCGCCGGCGCCGCGCCCGCGCGCGACGTGGCGTGGGACAGCGGGACCGGGAACGGCCAGGCGGCCTCCGGCCTTGCCCACCACTTCGATCACGTCATCGCAACCGATGCGAGCGCGAGCCAGATCGAGCACGCCACCCCGCATCCCCGCATCGAGTATCGGGTGGCGCCGGCAGAGGCGTCCGGACTCGAGAATCGCTCGGTCGATTTGGTTACGGCTGCGCAGGCGCTGCACTGGTTCGATCGGCCGCGGTTCTGGGCCGAGGCGCGGCGCGTGTTGCGTCCCGGTGGGGTGATCGCCATCTGGACCTATGTCCTCCTTGAGATCGAGCCACGAATCGACGCCATCGTCCGGCGCTTCTACAGTGGGAGCGTGGGGCCGTATTGGCCGCCGGAACGGCGCATCACCGAAGAACGTTATCGAACGGTCGAGTTTCCATTCGACGAATTCACAGCACCAGACTTCGTGATCGAGCAACGCGTGACTCTGGAAGATGTCGCGGGCTACATCCGCACCTGGTCAGCGACACGCGCATTCATCAAGCACCATCGCCTCGACCCGGTTGACGCTCTCGTGCGCGAGCTCGCGCCGGCCTGGGGCGCTCCACAACAGTCGCGGCTGGCACGTTGGCCGGTGGCGATGCGGATCGGAAGGGTCGGGAGGATCGAATGAAAGACTGGATTACCAACGTCATCACGCGTGAGCTCAAGGCGCTGCGTCGCGAGATCGAATCGTACCCGAGCGAGACGGACCTGTGGGAGATTCGTCCCGGCATCGCGAACCCGGGTGGCAATCTCGCGCTCCATCTCGCGGGCAACCTGCAGTACTTCGTCGGCAACGTGCTCGGCAAGAACGGGTACGTGCGCAATCGCGATGCGGAATTCGGCAATCGCGACGTCCCTCGCGCGGACCTGCTGCGCGAGATCGACAATGCCCTTGCCGCCGTCGCGCTTGGCATGAGCAAGATCGACGAGGCCGATCTCACCAAACCCTATCCCGAGAAAGTCGGCGGCATCAACTCGACGACGGGCGCGTTCCTCGCGCATTTCGCCACGCACCTCGCCTACCACCTGGGCCAGGTCGACTACCATCGGCGTCTTCTGACGGGTGAAGGCAAAACCGTGAAGGCGATGGCCCTCACCGAGCTCGGAGGGAAGCCGGCATGACCACCCGAACCGTCGGGCGGCCCGAGCCTGATGAAATCCCGTCGCATTACGCCGGTTATATCCAGCGCGTTCCCGAGCTCGATCCGGTCGTCGTGCTCGCCGCGCAGATCGAAGAAACGGCGGCACTGCTCCACAGCCTCTCCGAAACCGATGCGATGCATCGGTACGCGCAGGGCAAGTGGAGCGTCAAGGAAGTCGTCGGCCATCTCGCCGACGTCGAGCGCATCATGGCGTACCGCGCCCTGCGGATCGCCCGCGGCGACACGACGCCCCTCCCCGGATTCGACGAGAATGCGTACGTCCCGGTCGCGCAATTCGACGCGCGATCGGTCGCCGATCTGGTGGGAGAGCTCCGTACCGTGCGGGCGGCGACGCTCGCATTGCTGCGGACATTCGATCCGGACGCATGGCGGCGGCGCGGCACCGCGAGCGGCAAGCCTGTCAGCGTGCGTGCACTCGCCTACATGATTCCCGGACACGAGCGCCATCACCTGGAGATTCTCCGCACACGCTACGGCGTGGGAGAGAAGACCACATGAGAGTCGCGATCCTCGGCACAGGCCAAGTCGGGAAGTCGTTAGCCAAGGGGTTCGAGAAGTACGGCCACCAGGTCAAACTGGGCCACCGCGACCCCAAGGCGCCGTACGCCGACGCCGCGAGGTTCGGCGAGCTCGCGGTGTTGTGCACGCCGTGGTCCGGCACCGAAGAGGCCATCAAGCTCACCAATCCGAGAAATCTGGAAGGCAAGATCGTCATCGATGTGACGAACCCGCTGAAGTTTGAACCGGGAGGTGCGCCCCCGTCACTCGCCCTGGGCTGGAACGACTCGGGCGGCGAGCAGGTGCAGCGCTGGCTGCCGAAATCGCTAGTGGTGAAGGCATTCAATACCGTCGGCCACACCCTAATGGTGGATCCCCAATTGCCGGGTGGCCCGCCCGACATGTTCATCGCCGGTAATGATGAGGCCGCGAAGCAAACTGTGGCGCAGATCTGCAAGCAATTCGGGTGGCCGGTAATCGACATCGGCGGCATCGACGGGTCGCGTTTCCTCGAGCCACTCGCGATGCTGTGGGTCGTTGTGGGGTACAAGCTGAATCGGTGGGAACAGGCGTGGAAGCTGCTTCACAGGTAGATTAGGAACCGACTTACACCAAGGACGACGTCGTGCTCACGACACTGGTTCTAGCGGCGCTCCTGCAGCAGCCGACCGCGGCTCCCGCGCCGCCACCTCCTCCTGCACTCGAAGTCGGTGCGGTCGCCCCAGACTTCGCGATCCCGGGGGCGACCCGCTACGGGACGCTCAGGGCCCCGGTGCGGCTCAGCGATTACAAGGGCAAGACGGTGGTGCTCGCCTTCTTCTTCAAAGCCCGAACGCGTGGCTGAACGATTCAAATGAATGCGTACCGTGATCAGTACGCACAGCTCTTCAAAGACGGCCGCAACGTAGCCCTCATCGCCATCAGCGCCGATGTCGACACCGCCCTCGCTTCATGGGCGCGTGACGCGGAATATCCGTTCCTGTTTGCCAGCGATACCGGTTCAGCGGTGGGGAAAGCGTACGGCGCGTTCCACGCCCAATACAAGGTCGACAACCGCAATCTGTTCGTGGTAGGACCGGATGGGAAAATCGCCTACCGGGCGACCCCATTCCGGGAGATCGATCCAACCGCTTACACCGAGCTCAGCGCGGCGATTAACAAGTTGGTGCCGGCGGATACGACTGCACACTAACAAGGCGGCAACGGCGGCACGGGCGGCAGAGTACTAGCGATTACTCTTTGCCGCCCTTCCAAGTGCCGCCTCGATGTCCTGGTCCGCTCCAACTCCAGTGTAGACAACCTTTCCCTTCGCATCGAGCACGGCGACGTACGATGTCGACGGCGCCTGAAACGCCCGCACCGCAGCGCCATTTCCGTCCCACAGGAACGTAAACGGCATCGGATGCTGCTCGAGGTGGCGGCGCACGCTGCTCTTGCTCTGATTCACCGCGACGGCGACGACGAGAAACTCGGCCCGATCGCCGTATTTCTTCTGCGCCGCTTCCATGCGCGGGAACAACTCGGCGCAAATCGGGCACCACGTCGCCCAGAATTCGACGATCACCGGCTTCTTGCCGACCCAGCGCGCCAGCGACACGGTGTCGCCGTCGAGGTTTTCGAGAGTAACGGCCGGTGGCGTGTCGCCAACCGGAATGCCGATCACTTCCTGAGCAGCAAGCGGCGCGGCAGCGAGGAGAAGTCCTACGCACCACGCACCACGCACCACGCACCTTTTCACCAGACCTGCCCCGCTTTCACGAAGTAGTACTCCGCCATGATGAGCAAAACCACCCCTGCGGCCTTTTTGATCCACACCATCCATGGGCCCGGTCTGGGCAATTTAGCGACGGTACCGGAGAAGATGCCGACGACCAGGAGCACCGCGCTCATCCCCAGCGAGAACACGAACAGATAGACGAATCCCAGAGCCGCGTTCTGCGTGGACGCCACCCACGTGAGGACGATCGCGAACGCGGGCGCGCCACACGGAGCCGCGACGATCCCCGACGTGGCGCCAAGCAGGAAGACCGCCGGGTAAGACCCGCCGCCAAGACTGCCCGCCCACGTCGCCAGCCGGGCGGGTAGACGCACGGGGATCACGTCCAGCATCACCAACGCGAACAACAGCAGCAGATTCGCGATGACGAGACGCGACCACCGATTCGCGCTGATCGTGCCGAACAGCGAGCCCGTTAAACCGGCGATCAGCCCCAGGATCGCGTAGAACATGGCCAGCCCGGCGACGTAGACGAGCGTCAAACCAATCGTGCGGCGCCGGGACTCGGGTGCCATGCCCGTGATCGTGCCGACCGTAATCGGGATCATCGGCCAGATGCAGGGATTGGTACTCGTCACGAGGCCAGCCGCAAATAGCAACGGGACAGCGACGAGCGGCTGATGCCGCATGGCGTCCGCAATCTGCGCGATGGCGAGGAGCAGGATGCTCATGGTCTGAGTACAATGATGGCACCATGACGTCACCGACACCACGACACCGGCTCGAGCAGGCGCGCCAGGCGCTGCTTCACGTGCATCGGGCTCTACTCGAGACCGAGCGGATCCGCTACGAGCGCCAGCACGGCCGGGTCGGCGGGAGTGGCGCGTTTCTGCAGCTCGTGCTGAGCGACCCGTGGTTCTATTGGCTTCGCCCGATCGCGGCACTCATCGTCCAGATCGACGACTGGCTGGACGCCGACCCGCCGGTTCCCGACGCGGGCGGGGCGGCAGAGATCCTGCTGGCACAGGTGCGCGATCGATTGCGCCCCGATGCCGAAGGCGCCGAGTTTCAGCAGCGCTACCATCAGTTGATTCAGGAAGAGCCTACCGTCGCGGTGGCGCACGCTGAAGTGCGCAAGCTCATCAACGCGTGACGCGCACAGCCCTCCTCGCCGGCGCGACAGGTCTCGTCGGCAGCCACGTGCTGGAGCGCTTGCTCAGCGATTCAACGTGGACGCACGTCGTCACCGTCGGCCGGCGTACCGCTCCACTCCAGCACGACAAGCTCGAGCAGCGCATTCTCGATCTGGGCGCGCTCGACGCGATTGATCTGCCGCGCGCCGACGATGTCTTCTGCTGCCTCGGTACCACGATCAAGCAGGCTGGGTCGCGCGAGGCGTTTCGGCGGGTGGATCACGACGTCGTGGTTGGGCTCGCGCGCGCGGGGTTGCGCAGCGGCGCCACGCAGTTCCTGCTCGTCAGCGCGATCGGTGCCGATCCTGCTTCGAGAGTCTTCTACAGCCGAGTGAAAGGCGAAGCGGAAGCTGCGGTCCGCCAGCTTCCCTACCGCGGCGTGCAAATCTTTCGCCCCTCGCTGCTGCTTGGCGAGCGCGCCGAATTCCGGTTCGGCGAGCGGGTCGCGATGCTCGCGGCGCCGGTGGTGCCGCTGTTCTTGCCGGGTCCGTTCCGCCGCTTCCGGCCGATTCGCGCCGCAACCGTCGCGCGGGCGATGGTGCGCGTCGCGCAGGAAGCGCCGCGCGGACCCAACGTATTTGAATTTGACGCGATGCAGGCGAGCGCCGCGTGACGGCGTCCGCGGATCCGTTTCTCGACGCGGCGATCGCGGAAGCCGAGCAGGGCCTGCGGGAAAGCGGCATCCCCATCGGTTCCGTGCTCGTGTCGCAAGGCAAAATCATCGGGCGGGGCCACAATCGGCGCGTGCAGCAGGGCAGCGCGGTTCTGCATGGCGAGATGGATGCACTCGAGAATGCCGGGCGGCTGGCGGCGCGCGTGTATCGCGAGGCGACATTGTATACGACCCTGTCACCCTGCGCGATGTGCAGCGGCGCGATTCTACTCTACGGTATCCCCCGGGTCATCATCGGCGAAAACAAAACGTTTCGCGGCGAGGAAGAGCTGCTCACTCGCCGCGGCGTCATTCTCGAGGTGCGTCAGGATCCGACATGCATCCGGCTGATGACGAACTTCATCGCGGCGCACCCCGAGCTGTGGAACGAGGATATCGGCGTCTAGATCCCGCTGCGACGAACCGTCATCGGGCCGTTCGTGGTGACGACACGGATGGGCGGACCGCCGCTGCCGAGTGTGGTCGAAATGCGATCCTTCACGCGTCCGCTGATCGTCACCGTCATCGGGAAGCCGACGTCCATGGGACCGTTCACGGTGCCGAATTCGATCTTGGCATTGTAGTTGTCCGGGATCTCGAGCTCCGCCGGGCCGTTCTGACTCTGGGCGTCGAGCCCGGTCCCTTCCCACCGCGTCCCGAGCAGCTCGACCGTCAAGGGACCATTCTGCGCGCTGGCATGCACGTCGCCACCCACACCCGAGAGGGACAATGGCCCGTTCTGCGTCTCGAGATTCATGGTCCCAGCCACATCGCTCACCGAGAGCGGTCCATTCTGGGTCGAGAGTGTCAGGTCGGTGCGCCGCGGCACCATCACGACGAAATAGACCGACCAGTTCTGGTGTCGCCCATAAGGTCCGCGTCCACCTGTCGCACGGACGACGCCGTTGGACGCCTCGATTTTGATGTCCCGGGCGATCGCCTCGGCATCGTCCGTGGTGCGCGCGTTCACCTGAATCCGTGCTGTCACGCCGATGCTGTCGCGGTTCCATCCGATAATTTCTATCCCGCCATTCTGGCCCGGCTCGACACTGAGTGGACGCTTCGACGGTTTCATCCCCGTCTCGCGGGTCTCACAGTGTCGCACGCGTGACCCCCAATCGCCCCACCCATCTCGACAGTTTTCCAGCCATTCATCATCGCTCTCCTGCGCGCGCAGTGAAGCGACGGGAGCAACGAGGACAACGAGGGCGACAGCGGTGAGATAGCGGTTCATGACGGGCCTCTGGGGGCAATGGGTTGTACCGGGTTCGACACTCTCTACGGTGGAAGGGTTGCGGAGATTCGCCTAGCTTAGGCCCATGCGCTCTATACTCCTGCCCTTGATCGCCCTGGGAATCGGGCCCACGCTCCACGCCCAGTCCAGCCGTCTCGACGCGGAGGTCGACCGCCGCGCCGCGCAGGTCGACGGCAAGGTCGTCGCCTGGCGGCGCGACATCCACGAGCATCCCGAACTGTCCAATCGCGAAACGCGCACGGCCGATCTCGTCGCGCAGCATCTGCGGTCGCTCGGTATCGAGGTCCGCACTGGCGTTGCCCATACCGGCGTCGTCGGGGTCCTCCGTGGCGGCAAGCCGGGACCGGTCGTCGCGTTGCGAGCCGACATGGATGCGCTCCCCGTGACCGAAGAAGTCGACGTGCCCTTCGCCTCCAAGGTGCGCACGACGTACAACGGCCAGGAGGTCGGCGTGATGCACGCCTGCGGCCACGATGCGCACACCGCAATGCTCATGGGCGTCGCCGAGGTGTTGGCCGGAATGCGGAACGAGCTGCCGGGGACCGTCAAATTCATCTTCCAGCCGGCCGAGGAAGGAGCGCCGACCGGTGAGCGAGGGGGCGCGGAGGTCATGATCGAGGAAGGCGTCCTCGAGAATCCGAAGCCCGCTGTAATCTTCGGCATGCACGTGTTCCCCTTTCCCGCCGGGGAGCTCCACTATCGGCCGGGAGGGACGCTCGCCAGCTCGGACCGGTTTTGGATCGTCGTTCGCGGCCGGCAGACGCATGGCGCCCAGCCCTGGGCAGGGATCGATCCGATTGTCGTCGCCTCGCAAATCGTGCTCGGCCTGCAAACCATCACGAGCCGCCAGATCGACGTGACGGCGGGGCCGGCGATCGTCACCGTCGGCGCGATCAACGGCGGCATCCGCTTCAACATCATTCCAGACAGCGTGGTCATGATCGGGACGATCCGCACGTTCGACACCGCCATGCGCAATGACATTCACAATCGCGTGCGCCGGACGGCGGAGTCCATCGCACAAAGCGCCGGGGCGACCGCGCAGGTCACCATCGACACCGCTACGGCGGTGACCTACAACGATCCGGCGTTGACCGAGAGCATCCTGCCTACGCTGCGCGCGGTGGCAGGCACCAGCCATGTCGTGCTCGCGCCGCCAATAACCGCCGCGGAGGACTTCTCACGCTATCAGCAGCGAATTCCGGGCGTGTTCTTCTTCCTCGGCATCACGCCGCCGGGGACAGATCCGGCGAAAGTGGCGCCGAATCATTCACCGAGGTTCTTTGTGGATGAGGCGGCGTTCCCGGTAGGTGTCCGGGCTATGGCGCACCTGGCGGTCGACTATCTATCGCGCGGTCGCTAGCAGAAGTACGTCGTCGGTCTTCGGTCATCAGTCATCGGTTCTGCGATTATTTGATGTCCGGGCGCGCGGCAGGGTTTGGGCTATCAGACAACGGGTCACCATTCTTTCGGCTCGTTCGCGCCCTCGAGGTCGTTTTGTGCAGCCGTTTCGGAAGCTTGTCGTTTGGCAGAAAGCTCACGAGCTCGCCCTTAACCTCTATAAGGTCACGAAGACGTTTCCAAACGATGAGCGCTACGGACTGACTTCCCAAATTCGTCGATCGGCAGCCTCCATTTGTGCTAACATTGCCGAGGGCTGCTGCCGCCAGACCCGGCGTGACTTTGCCCGCTTCGCTTACATTGCGCTGGGATCAGCAAGTGAGCTCGAATACCATCTGCTCATGGCCGCGGATCTCGGGATCCTGAATGAGGCCAGCTACTCTCCTCTGGAAAGATCCGTGACCCAGGTGAAGCGGATGCTTACGGGTCTCATCCGACGACTGATGACCGATAACCGATGACCGACTCCGTACGGCTCGATCGCTGGCTGTGGGCGGCGCGCTTCTACAAGACGCGCGCACTCGCTGCAGCTGCGGTCGCCGGTGGCAAGGTCTCCGTCAACGGCAGCCGCGCGAAACCAGCCAAGCAAGTCCAAAGCGGTGACAGCGTGCGCGTGCGCGTCGGGCCCTACGACTGGTTCGTGACGGTCCGCGCAGTAACCGAGCGGCGCGGGTCGGCTCGCGATGCGCAGCTGCTGTACGACGAAGCCCCCGAGGGACGCGCCGCGCGTGAGCGCCTCGCCGAGGCCCACAAGATCGCGCCGGCCCCTGCCTACCGCGGCAAGGGCCGGCCGACGAAAAAGGAGCGCCGCGCGCTACAGCAGCTCGAGGAGGGAGAAGGCTAGAGCTTCTGCAGGTACACGTTGCCTGAGCCGGTTTCGACGGAAAGTCGTCCCTTCCCATCGCCCAGCGTGCCCGTCACGTGATCGTGCTCGATGCGCCGCACCTGCAGGGTGAAACCACCCAGATCGATGTCGCCGCTGCCCGTATCGAGATCCACTTCGGCGCCGGCGGTCGGCGGCACCTTGAGCGTGACGTCGCCCGAGCCGGTCTCGACGTGGATCGAGCGGAAGCTGGTGACGACCGCCACGTCCACGTTTCCACTGCCCGTCTCGAACGAGAGATCATCGCCGGATGTCGTCGTCGCATCGATATCGCCCGATCCCGTCTCGACGTGCACGATGGGCGCCCTCCCATCGCGGAGCGTGACGCTGCCCGACCCTGTCTCGAGCCGCAGCTGCGACCCATCAACCCCGGACACAGTAATGTCACCCGAGCCGGTCTCCAGCCTCACGTCGCCGGACGCGGTGCGCAGGTCCACGTTGCCCGAACCCGTCTCGATCCGCAGCGTGCCGCGCGTGTGATCGGCGGCGACATCGGCAGAGGCCACGTACACGCGAATCGCGCCGTCGACGTTCGTCACGATCGTCTTCCCGACACCGAGGTAGAGCCCGACGGATTTGCCTTTGGGAACGGTGACGTGCAGATCAGCGTACGCCTCGAGTCCGTCATGGGACCGGCCGGTGATGCGAACCTCATGTCCGTCGCGAGACGAGGAGCGGTCGTGATGCCGCCCTTCCCGCCAATTGTCGTCGCCGAACGTCCCGTCATCGCGCACGTGCAGCGTCGTGTTCCAGCCGCGGCCCCAATCGGGCATCACGATCACGTCATCAGGATAGATGATGCGCAGCGTCTCGCGGCCGCGCAGCGGTCCCGATTCAACCTCGAGCTTCGCCGCGTCGGCGCCGCCGCGTTGCAGCTCGACCACGACGTCGCTGCCGGAGCCGCCTTCCACGCGCAGCTCACCGACGAGGTTGTAGATGGCGACGGAATCGCCTTTGAGCACATGACGAGACGTTTGAGCAGCAGCAGCGGTGGTCAATAGTGCTACGCCGGAGGCGAGCAACAGCGCGCGAGCGATCATAGCGGCTCCACAAGGAGTTGGCCCTTATTGGATAGCGAAACGAGTGCAAGGGTTGCAGCTTTTAACCCTATGGAAGACTGGCTGCTTTGGTTTCTGCTGGCCATTGGGCTGTTTGTGGGAGAAATGTTCACAGCCGGCTTCTGGCTCGCGTGTCTGGCGGTGGGGGCCGCAGTGGCCGGCGTCGTCGGGTTGATCCCCGGCGTGGGCTTCGTGATCCAAGGCATCGCGTTCGCCGGGGCCAGCATCGTCAGCATGGCGGGGCTCCGCCCCCGGCTGATGCACTACTTCCAGCTGGGTCCCGGATCCGAGCTCCGGACCGGCGTGGACGCCCTGCTCGGCAAGACCGGCATCGTGACGGAACGGATCGGGCCGGGGCTGCCCGGGCGCGTCAAGGTGGAAGGTGAAGACTGGCGTGGTGCGTCTTCTGACGCGACGGTGATCGAGCCCGGCACGCAGGTCACGATCATTCAGGTGGACGGCACGACCCTCATGGTCGAGAAGGAGCTTTAAGCGATGGGTCCCGGCACAATCCTCGTGGCCGCGGTGGCCTTCGGCGTCATCGTCCTCATCTCGAAGAGCATCCGCGTGGTCCAGCAGGCACAGACGATGATCATCGAGCGGCTCGGCAAGTATCACAAGACGCTTGGGTCGGGGATCAACTTTGTGCTCCCCGTAATCGACCGTCCCCGCTCCGTGGATTGGCACCAAACGATCATCACGCCGGCGGGCGACAGCTATTCGCGCCGCTTCCGCACCGAGCGCATCGACCTGCGCGAGACGGTGTACGTCTTTCCACGCCAGAACGTGATCACGAAGGACAACGTCGTCGTCGAAATCGACGCGCTGATCTATTCGCAGGTCACCGACCCGGTCCGGGCCACCTACGAGATCGCCAACTTGCCGGACGCGATCGAAAAGCTCACGCAGACGACGCTGCGCAACGTGATCGGTGAGATGGAGCTCGATCACGTGCTGTCTTCCCGCGACATGATCAACGCCAAGCTGCGGGCGATCCTCGACGAGGCGACGCACAAGTGGGGTGCCAAGGTCAGTCGCGTGGAGCTCAAGGACATCAACCCCCCACGCGACATCCGCGACGCCATGGAAAAGCAGATGCGCGCCGAGCGCGAGCGTCGGGCGACGATCATCACCGCCGACGCCGAACGGCAGTCGCGCATTCTCTCGGCCGAGGGCATCCGGCAATCGGAGATCAACACGGCGGAGGGCGACAAGGCGGCAAGGATTCTGCACGCCGAGGCCGAAGCCACGGCGCGGCTCAAGGTCGCGGAAGCCGAGGCGCAGGCCATCGAGCGCATCACGGCGGCGATCAAAGGCACTGGCGGCGACCCCGCGCAGTATCTGATCGCAATCCGTTATATCGAAACGCTCAAAGAGATGGTCTCTGGCCAGAACAACAAGGTTGTCTACATGCCTTACGAGGCCACCGGAGTGCTCAGCTCGCTTGGTGGAATTCGGGAGATGCTGGCGCTGGGCCCGTCTGACAAGAAGGGATGACCGCTCCACTCACGGTCCTCACCGAAGAAGAACGGATGTTTCAGGGCGCGGTGCGCGACTTCGCCGAGAGTGAGGTCCGTCCGCGCGTGCAGGCGATGGAACAGGCTGCACAGCTCGATCCCACGCTGATTCCCAAACTCTTCGAGCTCGGTCTCATGGGGATCGAGATTCCCGAGGCGCACGGCGGCGCCGGCGGCAGCCTGTTCATGACTGTGCTCGCCGTGGAAGAGTTGTCTGCCGTGGACGCCTCGGCGGCGATCTTCGTCGACGTCCAGAACACCCTCGTCAACGCGCTGCTGCTCAAGTGGGCGTCGGACGATATCAAGAAACGCTACCTGCCGCGTCTCGCCAGCGAAGTCGTCGGCGCCTACGCGCTCTCCGAAGCGGGGTCGGGATCGGACGCCTTCGGACTCGCCACCAAGGCCACAAAGCAGGGCGACAAATGGATCCTCGACGGCCGCAAGCTGTGGATTACGAACGGCGCCGAGGCTGACCTCTTCGTTGTGTTTGCTACTGTGGATGCAGGTAAGGGATATAAGGGCATCACGGCGTTCGCGGTCGAGCGCGGCTTCAAGGGCTTCAGCGTCGGCAAGAAGGAGGACAAGCTCGGCATCCGCGCGTCATCGACGGCCGAGCTGATTCTCGATCATTGCGAGGTACCCGCCGCCAACTTGATCGGCGAAGTCGGCAACGGCTACAAGGTCGCGATCGAAACGCTCAATACCGGTCGCATTGGGATTGGGGCGCAGATGATCGGGGTCGCGCGCGGGGCACTCGATGCATCGCTCAAGTACGTGAAGGAACGGCAGCAGTTCAACAAACCAATCGCGGACTTTCAGGGGGTTCAGTTCCAGCTGGCGCAGGCGGCGACCGAGCTCGAGGCGGCGCGGCTGATGGTCTACAACGCCGCTCGGCTCGAGGACGCGGGCGAGTCGTACACGAAGCAGGCGGCGATGGCGAAGTTGCTCAGCTCGCAGGTCGCTGAGCGTGTCACGTCGCTCGCGGTAGAGCTATTCGGCGGGTACGGCTATACGAAGGAGTACCCGGTCGAGAAGTTCTACCGCGACGCGAAGATCGGGACGATTTACGAAGGCACGAGCAACATGCAGCTCAACACGATCGCCAAGTTGCTGCTGAAGTGACCAGGCTCTTCATTGCTCTGCTGAGCCTCGGCGTCGCGCAGTCTCGGCCGCAGCCCGTCGGGAAGCCGGACGTCGTCCTCATCTTGATGGACGACCTGGGATACGGAGACGTGGGCAGCTACGGTGGGCGGGATGCCCGTACGCCGAACATCGATCGCCTGGCGCGCGAAGGCGTGCGCTTGACGGATGCCTATGCCAACGGCGCCGTTTGCACGCCGACGCGCGCGGCGTTCATCTCCGGTCGCTATCAGCAGCGCGTCGGGCTCGAGTGGGTGCTCACCGGCTCACCGGCGGATCAGGACCTCGGACTGCCGGCGACCGGGACGTCGCTGCCGGCGTTGCTCAAAACCAACGGGTATGCGACCGGGCTCATCGGGAAGTGGCATTTGGGCTTCAAGCGCGAGTTCGGACCCAACGCCCACGGCTTCGACGAGTTCTACGGCTTTCTCGGCGGCGCCCACGACTACTACACCGGCGAAGGCGACGGCGGGTCAGGGCTCTACGAAGACACAAACCTGGTCGAGCCCCACGGCTACCTGACCGACGAAATCACGCGCCGCGCGGTCGGCTTCGTCACCCGCCACGCCGCGGCCCCGTTCTTCCTGGAGGTTGCCTATAACGCCGTCCACTGGCCGTTCGAGCCACCCGATCGGCCCCCCACCGAGGTCGCGCGAGGCACGCGACGGCAGCTCCGCCAGATGCCGGACGACTCCATACCCGCCACGCGGCAGGACTACGTGCGTATGCTGGAGCGCGCCGATCGGGGCGTGGGGGAAATCCTGGCGGCGCTCGACCGCCTCGGCCTGGCGCGAAACACCCTGGTGATTTTCACCAACGACAACGGCGGCGAGTGGCTATCGCGCAACGCGCCGCTGTTCCATCGCAAGGCGACCTTGTGGGAAGGCGGCATCCGGGTGCCGCTGATTTTCCGCTGGCCCGGCAAGCTTCCTGCGGGAAAGACGTCAGCCCAAGTGGCCATCACAATGGATCTCACTGCGTCGATCCTCGCCGCGACCGGAACCACTCCCCGCGACGGCTACCGGCCCGACGGGATCGACTTGCTCCCGATCCTGAGCGGCGACACCCCATTACGCGATCGCAATCTCTTCTGGCGCGTCAATCGACCGATGCGCCATATGCGCGCGGTGCGATCGGGACATTGGAAGTTGCTGGTGGACGGCGAGCAGTACCTGCTGTTCGATCTGGCCAGCGATCTCGGCGAGCGCAACGACCTGGCGGTCCAGCATCCCGATGTCGTCCTCAGGCTGAAGGACCTCCTCACCGGCTGGGAACGGGACGTGGGCCAGCAGGTCCGCAGCCAGTGATCGAGAAGTGACTCCCGTACGCGATGTATCTTTTGCCGTCATGCGGACCGCTCGCCGCACCCACGGCTTCACCGAATCCGTCATTCGCGGCATGACCCGTATCGCCACCGAGCACGGGGCCATCAACCTCGCGCAGGGATTCCCGAATTTCCCCTGCCCCGACGTCCTGAAAGAGGCCGCGGCCCGCGCCATCCGCGACGACGTGAATCAGTACGCCGTCACGTGGGGTGCCGCCCGCCTCCGAAATGCGTTGGCCGCGAAGTACCAGGACTGGTACAACCTGGCCGTAAACCCCACGACGCAAGTCACGGTGACCTGTGGCGCGACCGAAGCGATGGCCTCGGCCCTGCTCGGCATCGTCGATCCCGGCGAGGAAGTCGTGGTCCTCGAGCCGTTCTACGAGAACTACGGTCCCGACGCGATCCTGTGCGACGCGCGGCCGGTCTTCGTGCCCATGGGAGTCGGCCAGCCGCTCGACCTCGACCGTTTGGCCGCCGCCTTCGGACCAAAGACGAAAGCCATCATCCTCTGCACCCCCAACAATCCGACCGGCCACGTCTTTTCCCGCGCCGAGCTCGAGGCGATCGCCGAGCTGTGCCGGCGCCACGATGCCTTCGCCGTCACGGACGAGATCTACGAGCACATCTTCTACGAGGGGGAGCACATCCCGATCGCCACCCTGCCCGGGATGGCCGATCGCACGATCACGATCAGTGGCGCGTCCAAGACGTTCAGCGTCACCGGGTGGCGCATCGGCACGATCGTTTCGCCGCCCGATGTCACCGATGCGATCCGCAAAGTCCACGACTTTCTCACGGTCGGTGCGCCCGCGCCGCTTCAGGAGGCCATCGCCGTCGGCATGGAGACGTTGGGCGACGACTATTACGAAGGGCTGGCGCGGGATTATCGTCGCCGCCGCGACATCTTGTGCGCCGGCCTGCTCAAGGCGGGGTTCAAGTGCACGCCGCCGCAAGGCGCCTATTACGTGATGGCGGATTTCTCATCGCTGTCGGACCTGCCGGACGACGAGTTTTCCAAGTGGCTGACCGCGGAGCATGGTGTGGCGCCCGTGCCGGGGTCGAGCTTCTACTCGAAGCCCGAGTTGGGCCGCACGCAGGTGCGATTCGCGTTTTGTAAGACGGAAGACATGCTGCAGCAGGCAGTCGAGCGGTTGCAGCGCGTGCGCGACTAGAGCCCGCGCTCGATTTCGCGGTACGCTTCCACCTGCGCGTCGATGTCGCGTGCGATGTCGCGCGCGAGTCCCAGATCGGTCGTCAGACTCTGCACCGACCCCGTCCCCGCATGCAGCCGCAACAGGTTCAGGCGAATCGTCTCGAGGGCCGCGACGGCGTCCTTGAGGCGCTGCTGCACCAGATCGCGCTCGGCGTTCAGGTCCGCGACTATGCGATCGTGCCGCGCCCCGATCGACGGATCAGGATTCGGCGCATGACCGACGTCCGCCAGCGCCTCCTGAAGCTCCTCGAGCCGTCCGCGCATGCGCTGCGCATCCTGCTCGAGCCGATGCAATACATCCGGGAGATCGCGTAGCTGCCGCCGTGTCTGCTTCGGCAGCGTGTCGTAGAGCTGCTCGGCAGCCATGCCGAGCGCGAGTTCGGTCGGTCGGTGGGTGGCGCTGGGATTGAGAGCGGTGCCCCCACCGAAGCGGGCAGCCTGACGGAGAATCCAGCCACCGATCCGCCCCTTCCAGAACTTCCGCCAGAGCGAGCCGCCGAAATCGCGGCGACGCTGGGCCCGGGCGACCACGATGATCGCCGCCAGACCACCGATCGAGAAGATGGCACCGCCGAGCGTAGAGATAGGACCGCCGGCCCACATGCCCGCGAAACCTGCTGTCACCCCGACCAGGGCGAGCCACCGCGCGCCGCGCTCGAACCGAGATGGCTGTGTGCCGTATTCGAAGGCCCGCTCCTCCCGACTGCGCTCGAGCTCGAGCTCGAACGCATAGTCGACGTCGTGTTGACCGTAGCCCAGTCGCGTGATGCTGCGCGCGAGCCACCCGATGATCAGGAGCGGCCCCCCAAACAGCGCCCCCGCACCGATCAGCGCCCCGACGCTCGGGCCGCCTGCGAACACCGCGCCCATCGTCAGAACGAACGTCCCGTATGCATACAGAAACCCGACCCCGAGGCCGAGCGAGCGACTCCGTCGCACGAACACGCGGAGGGGGGCGGGCACGTCGCGCTTCTGCTCCAACCCCAGCTGCTCGGCGAGGTCGCGCCCTCCGTGGGGCCGGTCTCCCGGGTCCTTCGCCAGACACGCGTCGATCGCGCGCGCCAGACGCCGGGGCACGCCGGGCGTCACCCGCGCGAGCGGCGGCGCCGGTTCGCTCACCTGTTTCGCCAGCACGTCCGTCGCTTTCTCCGCCCCGAACGGAAGGGTCCCGGAGAGGACGAAGTGGCCCACGATGCCCAGCGAATAGAGATCGGAGCGCGGATCGATGGCTTCGCCCAGCGCCTGCTCGGGACTCATGAACTCCGGCGTGCCGACCACCTCACCACCCGCCAGGGCGCCGGCTCCGGCCACAACTCCGGCGATCCCGAAGTCCGCAACCAGCACACGCCCCGTTGACTCGAGCAGAATGTTGTCGGTCTTCACGTCGCGGTGAATGACGCCCTGGCCATGCGCGTAGTCGAGCGCCCAAGCGATATCGCGCAGCACGCGCGCGGCTTCAGAAGGGGGCAGCGGACCGCGGCGCCGCACCCGTTCGGTCAACGTCTCGCCCTCGATGTACGCCATCGCGAAGAACACGAACTCGCCGACCTCTTCGACCGCGTGAATCGGAATGATGTTCGGATGGGACAGCTTGGCCGCGGTGCGCGCCTCGCGCAGAAACCGCTCGCGCAACTTCGGATCAGACGCCTTCGAGGGCGGTAACAGCTTGATCGCGACCGGACGATCCAGCCGTACTTCCCGGGCGAGGTAGACGACCCCCATCCCGCCGCGACCGAGCTCGCGCTCCAGCGAATACCGGCCGGCCAGCGCCGCTTGAAAATCGAGGAACAGGCGATCCGGCGCCGCGCCGGGGCTCACCGCTGTAGTTCCCCTTCTACCTCCCGGTAGCCGGCCACCTGCGCACTGATGTCGCCCGCGATCTCGCGCGCCAGCCCGAGGTCGGTCGTCAGACTCTGAACGCTTCCCGTCCCCGCGTGCAGCCGCAACAGGTTCAACCGAATCGTCTCGAGCGCCGCCACCGCGTCCTTGAGACGCTGCTGCACGAGGTCGCGCTCGGCGCTCAAGTCCTTCACGATCCGATGGTGTCGCTCAGCAATCGTGGGATCGGGATCTCCGCGCTGGCTGGCATCCGCGAGCGCTTCCTGCAGCTCCTCGAGCCTGGCGCGCATGCGTTGCGCGTCCTGCTCGAGCCGATGCACGACGTCGGGCAAGTCGCGCAGCTGGCGCCGCGTCTCCTTGGGGAGCCCCTCGTATAGCTGCTCGGCGGCCATGCCAAGCGCCAGCTCCGTCGGACGATGGGTCAGAGACGCGGCAAGCGCGCGCGCGGGCGTGAGCGCCCGCGCGATCTTGAACAGCCACCGGCCCAAGCGGCCGACCCACAGCTTCCCCCAGAATTCGGTGTCGACGTCGCGCCGGCGCTGCAACAGGATCAACGAACCGGTGGTTGCGAGTACGCCGACGTTGCCGCCCCACGCCAGGAGCGGAAAAAAGGGGAAACCGTACAGCAGCGGGAACACCGTGATGCTCAACCCCGCGGCGATGAAACCGCCCAGGCCGACCAGTTTCAGAAACCGTTCGAGCGTCGAGGGGCCCAAGCTTTGTCCGACGACGCGTTCCTCGCGGCCCCGCTCGAGCTCGGCCTTGAACGCGACCTCGAGATCACCGTGGTCAAAACCCGACTTCAGCAGTCGGCGCGCGCGCTGGATGAGAACGCCGATCGGGACGAGCGTCATGCCGCCAGCGAGTACGGCGTACCCAACGTCCACAGAGGTGGCCGAACCGGTGAGGACGGCTGCAGCGAGCAAGACGAACGGGTAGAGCAGCGCCAACCCATCGTCGAGCCGCGCGTCGCGTTTTACGAACACTCGTAACGCGACCGGCAGCTCGCGACGCTGCTCCAGCGCGCGGCTCAACTGATCGGCGAGCATGGCCGGTCCTTCGGGACGCTCCGCGGGATCCTTGGCCAGACAGGAATCAAGCACCTGGGCGACCCGTCGTGACACTCCCGGCGCAGCCGCGGCGAGCGGCGGCGCCGGCTCGGTGATCTGTTTGGCCAGCACCTCCGTCGCTTTCTCCGCCTCGAACGGCAGCGTTCCTGAGAACGCAAAGAAGCCCACGATACCGAGCGCGTACAGATCGCTGCGCGCGTCCACTACTTCGCCCAACGCCTGTTCGGGACTCATGAACTCCGGCGTGCCGACGACCTCGCCGCTCACCAGCGCTCCGGCGCCGGCCACGAGGCTCGCGATTCCGAAATCTGCGACGAGCACGCGCCCGGTATTCTCGAGCAGGATGTTGTCGGGCTTTACGTCGCGGTGGATGACGCCCTGACCGTGCGCGTGGGCCAGGGCCCAGGCGACGTCGCGCAACACGCGCGCCGCTTCGGAGGGAGGCAGCGGGCCGCGCCGCCGGACGCGATCCGTCAAGGTCTCGCCGTCGATGTACGCCATCGCAAAAAACACGAATTCACCGATCTCTTCGACGGCGTGAATCGGAATGATGTTCGGATGAGACAGCTTGGCCGCGGTGCGCGCCTCGCGCAGAAACCGCTCGCGCAGCTTCGGATCGGACGCCTTGGACGGCGGTAATAGCTTGATCGCGACGGGACGGTCGAGCCGTACCTCCCGCGCCAAGTAAACGACGCCCATGCCGCCACGCCCCAGCTCCCGCTCCAGCGAATACCGGCCGGCTATGGCGGACTGGAAGTCGAGAAACAGCCTGTCCGGGACCCCTGCATCGGTCATCCCCTACTATTAGCGTTGCTGGACACTGGCGCCATTCTGCGCAAATTGGGCCCCCTATGACGAGCATTCCGGCGGCCCCCCCGGCAACCACAGCGGTCCCTCACCAGCCCTACATCCCGGCCTCGCAATCGCCCGCCGAACTGACGCCGCGCGCCATCGCCCTGGGCGTCGTCCTCGGTCTCATCTTCGGCGCGTCGAACGTTTACCTGGCCCTGAAGATCGGGCTCACAGTCAGCGCCTCGATCCCGATTGCGGTCCTCTCGATCACGATTTTCCGCTGGTTCGGCCGCTCGACGATTCTCGAGAACAACATCGTCCAGACGACCGGCTCGGCGGCGGACTCGGTATCGGCGGGGGTCGTGTTCACGATCCCCGCGATTTTGTTGATGGGCTACGATCTCGATATCTCCCGCGTCACGATCCTGGCGATCGCAGGCGGCCTGATGGGCGTGCTGATGATGATCCCGCTGCGACGCGCCCTGATCGTCAAGGAACACGGCAATCTGCCGTACCCGGAGGGGACGGCGTGCGCCGAGGTGCTGATCGCCGGCGAGCGCGGCGGCATGCACGCCAAGACGGTCTTCCAGGCGTTCGGCATCGCCTTCGTCTACAAGTTCTTGATGACAGCTCTCAGGCTGTGGCAGGAGCTTCCGGGGAGGGTGCTCCGCGGTTACCAGAACGCGGAGGTCCGGGTGGAAGTTAGTCCGGAGCTGCTGGGCGTCGGCTACATCATCGGGCCGCGGATTGCGGGCTACCTCTTCGCCGGTGGCTGCATCGCGTACGTCGTGCTCATGCCGGCCATCAAGCTGTTCGGCAGCGCCATGACGGAGCCGATGTTCGGCACCACCAAACTGATCCGCGACATGAGTGCGGGCGAGATTCGCGCCGCGTTCGTCTTCTACATCGGCGCCGGCGCAGTGGCGAGCGCTGGTATCATCGCCCTGGTCCGCTCGCTCCCCACGATCGTCGGCGCCTTCCGGGCCGGCTTTGCCGACATGCGCGCGAGCCGCCTGGGACAGGCGGTCGCCGCGAAACTACGCACCGATGACGACTTGCCCATCACGCTTACGGTGTTCGGGTCTATCGGCCTCGCGATCATCCTGGCGTTTCTGCCGCAGATCGGGGTCAACCTGCTGGGCGGCGCGCTGATCATTCTCTTCGGCTTTTTCTTCACCACCGTGTCGTCCCGCATCTGCGGCCAGATCGGCAGCTCGGCCAACCCGATCTCCGGGATGACAATTGCGTCGCTCATCGCGATTTCGGTGATCTTTCTGCTGCTCGGCTGGACTCAGATCGACGACCGCGTCCGCGCGATCTCCATCGCCTGCGTGATTGCCGTCGCGGTCGCGAACGGTGGCAACACGTCGCAAGACCTCAAAACGGGCTTCCTGGTAGGTGCCACGCCAAAACGACAGCAGATCGCAATCCTGATCGGCGCAATCGGGTCAGCGCTCGCCGTGGGGTGGACGCTCACTTTCCTCAATAGCGCTTACCAGTACCAGGTCCCCGAAAGCCGTCCCGGCTTTGTGGCTCCGGCCAGCGGCAAGAGCGCGGACGGCAACGTCGTCGTGCATGAAGAAACGATGTCGCAGTTCGGTATCGGGGGGACGGATTCCATCGACGCCAACCGTTATCAGGTCATCCGCGTTTTTGTCGAAACGCAGGGCGTGCCCGCTGGGAAGTACCTGGTCGATCCCGCGTCGCATGAAATTCGCTACGTTGTCGATCCAGGCATCGGGGGCCGCATTCATGAGTACCGCGGTCACGAGCTCAAGCGACTCGACTCGCCCAAGGCGACGCTGATGGCCTTGATCACCGATGGCATCCTGACACACAGATTGCCGTGGGCGCTCGTCCTGATCGGGGTCTTCCTGACGATCGCGATCGAGCTGATGGGGGTGCAATCGCTGCCCGTTGCCGTAGGCGTCTACCTCCCGATCACGACCTCCGCGGGGATGTTCGCGGGCGGGATCGTGCGCTGGCTCGTTGAACGCCGTGTGCGCTCAGGTAATCGGTCCTTGGCGGAAATCGAATCGGGTCCCGGTGTGCTCTTCGCGAGCGGCTTGATCGCCGGCGGCGCGATCTGCGGCATCGCGGTCGCCGCGATCGCCGGCTGGGGCAGTGCGCGCGGGATGGCGGCGGACTGGCTGGCGGACAAACTCCCGTTGTATCACGCGCTCGGCGGGTTTGCGACATCCGCGGTCGTTGGGTTGATCATGTTCGCAATTCTGGGGACGCTGCTCTATCGAACCGGGCTGCGACGGCAGTAAACACCATTAACCACAAGAAACCGACAGCATGGCGATACCGACGCTCGGATTCCTGAAGAAACTGCTCGACACGCCGGGGCCCTCGGGGTTCGAGCAGGCACCCGCCCGGGTCTGGCGCGACGAAGTCTCCAAGTTCGCGGACGACGTGCGGGCTGACGTCCACGGGAATTCTGTGGCCGTGGTGAACCCCAAGGGAAAGCCGCGGCTGATGTTCGCCGGACACATCGACGAGATCGGCATCCAGATCACGCACATCGACGAAGACGGCTTCCTCTACTTCGCAGGCATCGGCGGCTGGGATTCGCAGGTTCTCGTCGGCCAGCGGATGTTACTCCTCGCCCGGGACGGTCCGGTGCGCGGCGTCGTCGGCAAGAAGGCAATTCACCAGCTCAAGAAGGAAGAGCTCGACCGCGTGACAAAGGTGAGCGATCTCTGGATCGACATCGGCGCGGCGAATCGCGACGAGGCGCTGGCGCGCGTGCGCGTCGGCGACGCCGGCGTGATCGACAGTCGCGTGGAGGAGTACCCGAACGGGCGCATCGTGTCGCGCAGCCTCGATAACCGCATCGGCGCGTACGTCGCCGCAGAGGCATTGCGCCGCCTCGCCGCGCAACGGCCGAAGCACGCCGCCGTCTTCGCCGTGGCCTCGACCCGGGAAGAGATCGCGTGGACCGGCAGCGGCGCGCGCACCAGCGCCATCGGCATCGAGCCGGACGTCGCCCTGGTGGTCGATGTCACGCACGCCACCGATTATCCGGGCGCCGACAAGAAGCACTCCGGCGACCACAAGCTCGGCGGCGGTGTAGTGCTCAGCCGGGGCTCGTCCGTCAGCCCGGTGGTTTTCGACCTCCTGGTCGAATGTGCCGAGCAGGCGAAGATCGCGTACACGGTGCAAGCAGCGCCGCACGATACGGGAACGGACGCGGACGCGATCTACAACGCCATGCACGGCATCCCGACAGGGCTCGTCAGCGTGCCCAACCGCTACATGCATAGCCCGAACGAGACGGTCGCAGTCCAGGACCTCGATCGCGCGGCCGACCTCCTCGCCGCTTTTGCGCGGCGACTCGATCCAGGCATCGACTTTATCCCGCGCTGAGGCGTCGCTGTTCTATTTCCGCTTCAAATCGGCCAGCGCCGACTGCGCGGCGTTGCGGACGCTCCTGTCGCCATCGTCGGTGAGCCCCTCGAGCGTGCCGATGGCCGCCGGGGTCGCCGCGATGCGCAGCGCCTCGACGGCGGTAATGCGACGCGCCGCCGGCTGACGCCCGAACAAGCGTCCCCCCGGCTGGGCGAATTTGATGAGAGCCTGGACCGCTGCGGGACTGCCGATCCGTCCCAACGCCAGCATCAGCTCACGCTCCACTGTCTCGTCCTCTTCTTCTTCCATCGCAACGACGAGCGGCATCGCCAACGCGCTCGACTTGCGGCCGCCAACCCCAAGGGCTGCTTGCATCCGCACCTCGGGCGATCTGTCACGCAGCGCCCGGCGCACCGGCTCGGCCGCGGCCGGCGATCCGATCTTCGCGAGCGCGAGCGCGCACGCTTTGCGCACTCGGTCATCGTCATGATTCAGCTGCTGCGCCAGGGCGGGGACCGCTTCCTCCAGGACCAGCTCCCCCGCCAGCTCCGCCACATTGCGAACCACGAACCACTGCTGATGCCCTAACATGTGCACCAGCTGGTCGGTCCCCTCTTTCATGCCGGTGAGCGCCATGAAAATGCCGCGCCGTTCGTCAATGGTTGGCGCGGTCACGAGCAGCTCCAGCAGCACTTCCACACCGTCCTCGCCCGCGCGTTGCAGCACCACGAGGGCAGCCTCGCGGTCGGCGGGATGATCGGCGGTTTCCGCGATGGCCTCCAGCAGCCGCTTGCTGTACATGCGCTTCAGCGCGATCGAGTACTGGCGCCGCCGCGTCGCGTCGGTCACTTGCTGCTCGGCCCGAACCACTCCAACCATGATTTGAAGCGCCTGAGGGATGCGCTTGGCTTTCAAGGCGGTGTCGAGCTGCCGGGCCAGAACGCCAAGGAGCTCGCCCACGTGCGGACCTGCGGGCTTGTCCTGCAGCTGTGCGAGCAGATCGAACGCGCTGCCCTGGGCCGTCGCGTCGCGCACGATCGCGGGGATATCACCGCTGTCCGCGGCGGCAGCACTCTGGGGCATCGGAGGCGGGGTTTCGGAAGCGGAACCCTTCGTCACGACCGGCTGCATCACGACCGTGATCTGTTTGGCTCCGCTCGCTTGCAACCGACTCGCGAGATCATAATCGCTAGGCTGTTCGGCGAGTCCCCGCAACAGCTCGAAGATTTCGGGCAGCGGCGGGTCGGGAGGAATTGCAATCTCCTTGACCGCATGGAATTCGAGACGTTGGACCAGCGCATCGTAAGAACCGGATCGATCGAGCGTTTGGCCGTTGATGATCAACCGTCCATCCTGCGCCGCCACGACAACCCCTTGAGTCTTCAGCAGCGTCACGAGCATCCGAAACCGGGCCTTCTGGTCCTCCTTCGCGGCGGGATCGCGAAACAGGTCCAGAGTACGGGCGAACAAGGCTGCAAACTCCTGCGACACGGCCATGGGGTGCCCAATTTAATACGCTTCCGGTGGCCCGCCGTCGCAGCTAGAGTACGCCCATGATCGCCATCCTCCTCGCAGCGACCGTCGTCACAGTTCAGCAGGACACGTTGTCCCCCGCGGCCCGACGCGTACTCGCCGACGTGCGATTTCTGGCGGATGATCGCCAGGAGGGGCGCGGCATCGGAACGGCAGGCCTCGACCGTTCGGGTGCCTACATAAAGGAAGGATTCGGGCGGGCGGGACTGCAGACGTCCTTCCAGGACTTCACGATCCCTTCGGACGCGCCGGCGGTGCTGCACACGAATCTTGCGGGCAGCCCCACCCGCAACGTCATCGCGGTGATCCCGGGGACCTCCGCGAAATGGCGCGGCGAAGTCGTCGTCGTGGGCGCCCACTACGATCACCTGGGCAAAGGGGGGTTCGGGGCACTCGACCCCGATTCGACGGGCCGGATCCACAACGGCGCCGACGACAATGCGTCCGGCACCGCGGCGCTGCTCGAGATCGGCCGCATCCTCGCATCGCGGAAACCGGCACGCACGATTGTGCTCGTTGCGTTCAGTGGGGAAGAGCTCGGCACCCTCGGCTCGAGCTACTTCGTCCAGCATCCCACTCCAGAGCCGATCGACTCGCTGTACGCCATGCTCAACATGGACATGGTGGGCCGGCTCAGAAATGCGCGTCTCATGGCACTCGGCGCCGCGACGGCGCGCGAGTTTCCGGCTCTGCTGGACTCGCTCAACACGCCACCGCGCTTCGACCTCCGCGCCTCGGGTGACGGATGGGGACCGAGCGATCATGCCGTGTTCTTCGCGACGCGCCATCCGGTCCTGCACTTCTTCACGGATCTCCACGAGGACTATCACCGCTCCACCGATGACTGGGAAAAGCTCAACGTCGAGGGGTTAGCTCAAGTCGCGCAGTTCGTGGCCGATCTCGCGCTGACGCTCGCCAATCGCCCCACGCCGTTGACGTTCGTGGACGCGCCGCGTCCACAGGCGAGCACCGGCGGATCGGGGTATGGCGCCTACCTTGGCACGATTCCGGACATGAGCGGTGGGGGCGTGTCGGACGGTGTCCGCATCACCGGGGTACGGGCGGGTAGCCCCGCCGAGCAGGCCGGTCTTCAGGGCGGCGATGTGATCACCGCGATCGGCGACAAGCACATCGCGAATCTGTACGACATGACGGACGCGCTCCGCAGCCACCAGCCGGGCGATACCGTCGTGATCGTGAGCCTGCGCGACGGCGTGGAGCGCCGGGCGACAACGGTGCTGGGGAAGCGCGGGACGTGACCACCCGGTCCGCGTCGGACGCCACCAAAGTCGTCCGCGCGCTCCGTGCCGCGCATTTGCATGATGAGAGGCGGCAGGTGTTGCTCCAGATGTCCTGCGAGCGGATACGCGGGTGGGGACCGCCGTACACGTCGGTCTACGCATACATGCTGCACGGCGACGAGCTAGTGCTCGAGGCGCACGCTGGCCGCGACACCGAGCATACCCGGATCGCCGTGGGAACGGGCGTGTGCGGTACCGCGGTCGCCGAGAAGCGCGACCAAAACGTCGCCGACGTGAGCGCGATCGGCAATTATCTCGCCTGCAATCTGTTCACCAAGTCAGAGCTGGTCGTGCTGATCCGGCGTGGCGATCACATCCTCGGTCAGATCGACATCGACTCGGACGTGCCGCACGGTTTCGGTGAACGGGAGCACGCCGACGTGAAGGAAGTTGCTGACGCCCTCGCAATCCTACTTTGAAATCAACGGCGTCCGGCTTTTCACCCGCCGTGTCGGAGGGCGAGGGGGGGCGGCGGGGGGGCCACTCGTCGTCGTGCTGCACGGCGGCCCGGGCGCGCATCACGATTACCTGCTCCCGCAGTACGATCGGCTGGCGCAAGCTCGCGAGCTGTTCTACTACGACCAGCGCGGCGGCGGGCAATCACCCGTCTCCCGCGATACCCCCGTCGGCTGGCGCGAGCATGTTGCCGATCTCGACGCGATCCGTGCCCACCTCGGTCTCGACCGAATCACGGTCTGTGGCTACTCCTGGGGCGGTCTGCTCGCCGTGCTGTACCTGCTGGAGCATCCCGAGCGCGTGGAGCGCCTGGCGCTCGTTTCCCCCGCATCGCCCACGATCGAGTATCGACGGCAGTTCGAGGAGGAGTTCGCCCGCCGCATGGCAGAACCCGAGATTCAGCGCGAGCGTGAGGCGCTGCGCGCGAGCGGGCAGCGCGAGCGGGACCCCGCCGCGTACCAGCGGAGAGCGTTCGAGCTGTCGGTCGCCGGGTATTTCCGCGACTTCCATGACGCGAAGAACCTGACGCCGTTCCGGGTTAACGCGCGCACGCAGCAGGCCGTGTGGGCCAGCCTTGGCGAGTACGATCTTCGCCCGCAATTACGCGAACACGCGTCCCGCTTCCCCCTTCCCCCTTCCCGAATCTTGCACGGTACGTTCGACCCGATCCCCATCGCCGGATCTCGCGAGCTCGCGACGCTGCTCCAGGCCACGTTGATCGAGCTGCCGGTCGGTCATTGCCCGCACGTCGAAGCGACCGAAGACTTCGTCCGCGCGCTGGACGAATTCCTGCAAGGGCAATGAGGCCCACGCCATTCGAGCTGGCGTTCGGGGAGATCGCTCGAGAGCGATTTCCCGCCATCGCCGAAGCGCTGCAGCAGGATGGTGCAGCGCCGAGCGACGCGGATCGTTTCGTGCTGCTCGAGCCGGTCGGCCGGCTGTTGCAGGAGATCGTGCCCGAAGACGCAGGCGCGGACGCGCTCGAGGCGCATGCGCTACTGCTGCATCACGCCTATTTGTTTTGGGCAGCCGGGCAGCCCGTCCTTCAGATCAGCGAGCAGGCACTGCGTCGGACCGTCGAGGATCAACACATCACGACGCGCGTCCCGCATCTCTCGCAATACCTGCAGCTGCCGGATCTGCGCGTCTGGGGTGCTCCCAATGAGGGGAATCCGCCGGAGCCACTCGATGGCATGTTCGTTCGTGAGGGCTCCGACCCCGGTGCGATCGCGGTTCTGGCGATCTTCGGAATGCGGCCCGATCGGCCGGGATTCAGTGCCGTCGGAATGGAGGGGCGGGCAGATCCTGATGATCCCACGGCGAGCGAAATCGAAATCGCCGCGGTGCGGGAGGATGGCAGCGCGCCGTTCGGCCCACAGCTCGCCGGCGGGACGGCGGCAGGTCTGTATTCAACCGCCAATGCCGCCGAGGTGCTCCTTCTCACGTGCCGCCTCCTGGCGCTGCTAGATTCCGGCTCACGCCCATGAAGACAAAAGCCACGACGGCGCGGGCGGCAGAGCTCAAGCGGCGCGCGCGCCAGATCATCGCGCGGCTCAAGCGCGAGTATCCCGACGCGACCTGCGCGCTTCATCACAGCAGCGCCCTCGAGATGGTCGTCGCCACCATCCTCTCGGCGCAGTGCACCGATGCCCGCGTCAACATGGTCACGCCACACCTGTTCACGAAATACCGCACCGCCGCCGACTACGCGGCGGTAGATCCGCGTGTGCTCGAAAAGGAAATCCAGTCGACCGGCTTCTTTCGCAACAAAACGAAATCGATCATCGGGATGGCGCAGGCGCTGGTGGAGCGCCATGGTGGCGAGGTCCCACAGACCATGGACGAGCTGACCGCGCTGCCCGGCGTCGGCCGCAAAACCGCCAACGTCATCCTCGGCACGTGGTTCAAGAAGAATGAAGGCATCGTGGTCGACACCCATGTCCAGCGACTGACCCGCCTCCTCAAGCTGTCCACGCTGGACGACCCGGTGAAGATCGAGCAGGAGCTGATGACGCTCGTGCCGCGCGAGGATTGGACGTGGTTCTCGCACACTCTGATTCTGCACGGCCGGGGAGTGTGTATCGCGCGGCGCCCCCGCTGCGCGGATTGCGTGCTGAATCGCCTCTGTCCGAGCTCAACTGTATGAACCTGCCGCCGGTCGACCGCGTCGGTCTCATCGCAACGAGGCGCGACATTCATGAACATCCCGAGCTCGGATTCGAGGAAACGCGCACATCCACCCTCGTTGCAGACCGGCTGCGGGCCCTCGACTACCAGGTGACGCCCGGAATCGGCAAGACAGGCGTGGTGGCCATCAAGAAGAATGAACGACCAGACGGTCGCTGCGTGTTGCTGCGTGCCGATATGGACGCGCTGCCTGTCGAAGAAGCCAACGACGTTCCGTATCGCTCACGCCATGCGGGCAAGATGCACGCGTGCGGCCACGACGGGCACGTCGCGATCGGGCTCGAGGTGGCGCGGCGACTCGCGCCCGTTGCCTTGGGCGGGAGCGTGAAGTTCGCGTTCCAACCGGCGGAAGAGGCATCGAATGGCGCTCAGGCGATGATCTCGGACGGCGTACTGCAGACTCCGACGGTCGATGCGGCCTTCGGCATCCATCTCTGGAACGATTTGCCGGTCGGAACGATCGGTATCACGCCCGGGCCGATCATGGCGTCGGTCGATCAATTCGAAATCACGATCCATGGCCGGGGTGGACACGCCGCGGCACCGCACCAGACCGTGGATGCGGTCCTCGTCGCGGCGCATCTCATCACTGCGTTACAAAGCCTGGTCTCGCGGCGGCGTGACCCGCTCGAGGCCGCCGTCGTTTCGGTGACCGAAGTACACGCCGGGCGTGCATTCAACGTGATTCCCGCCCGCGCCGACCTACGCGGCACCGTGCGCGCTTTCGGCGGCGCGTTCTTCAATGATGCGCCTCGCCTGATCGAAGAAACGGCGCGCGGCGTCGCGGCAGCGTTCGGCGCGCAGGTCGAGGTCCACTGTCACCGCCTGAGCGGGCCGCTGGTCAACGACGAGCGACTCACCGGCTTGATGCGTGATGTCGCGGCCGAGGTGGTCGGTGCCGCTAATGTGCGCCACGGGATCCGCACCATGGGCGGCGAGGACATGGCGTACTTCCTCGAGCGCGTGCCCGGCTGTTTTGCCTTCGTCGGCTCCGCGCCGAAGAGCGGGAACGTGTCCCCGCATCACAGCCCGACCTTCGACATCGACGAAGACTCGCTGGTGATTGGCGCCGAGTTGTTGAGCCGCACCGCCGTGCGCTACCTCGAACACTAAATGACCGCCGCCAACCTCCTGGCATCCGCAGCATCGGCGTATCTCAAGTCTGCCGCCCACCAGCCGGTGCATTGGCGGCCGTGGAGTGAGGAGGCATTTGCGCGTGCGCGCGCCGAGCAGAAGCCGATCCTCCTCGACATCGGGGCGGTATGGTGTCATTGGTGCCACGTGATGGACGGCGAGTCGTATGAAGATCCCGCGATTGCCGAGCTGCTGAATCGCGATTTCGTCTGCATCAAGGTAGACCGCGACGAGCGGCCCGATGTGGACTCGCGCTATCAGCGGGCGGTCCAGGCGCTCAGCGGCCAGGGAGGCTGGCCCCTGACCGCGTTCCTCACACCCGACGGCGAGGTGTTCTTCGGCGGTACCTACTTTCCGCCCGACAACAATCCCTACGGCCGTCCCGGGTTTCGGCGCGTGCTCATGGAGATCGCGCGCGCCTTTCGCGAGGAGAGCGAGCGAGTGACCGCCAACGCGCGCGCCATCCGCGAGCACGTCGTGCAAACGCTGAACGAAGCAAAGGCCGGCGCCGTGGGCGCCGATCTCGTGAGTGGGGCCGCTGATCAGATGGCCCGGCTGTTCGACGTGCGTTACGGCGGGTTCGGCACCGCGCCCAAGTTCCCCCATCCCGCAGCGATCGAGTTCATGCTCGCGCGGCTGTACGACAGCCGCGCCGGGGGGGGCCTGGAGTGGCCGCGAGACATCGTGGAAAAGACACTGAACGGCATGGCGCGGGGCGGCGTCCGTGATCATCTGGGCGGCGGATTCCATCGGTATTCGGTCGACGAGCGCTGGATCGTACCGCACTTCGAGAAGATGTCGTACGACAACTCGGAGCTGCTGCGCGCCTATCTCTCCGCCTATCAGCAGCTCGGCACGCCGCTCTACAAGGAAGTCGCGACCGGAATCGTCGACTGGATGCTCGCGGTCATGACGGATCGGATCCACGGCTCGTTCGCGACGTCCCAGGACGCGGATGTGACGTTTGGCGACGACGGCGACTACTGGACGTGGACGCTGGAGGAATTCACGGCGGAGTTGACGGCGGAGGAGAGCACCGTCGCGGCACGAGTGTTCGACATCCAGGAGACCGGCGAAATGCACCACAACCCGAAGAAAAACGTGTTGTGGTGGAAGCAGGATCCCGCGGGCGACGACGAGTGGCCGATCCTGCGCCGCGCGATCAAGAAGCTCAAGGCGGCACGCGACCGTCGGAAGGCACCGTTCGTAGACCGCACGCCATACGTGAACTGGAATGCAATGATGGCAGGGGCGTTCGTGCAAGCCGGCGCCGTGCTCGATCGGCCGGAATTGAATGAGCTCGCGCTGAAAGCGCTCGAACGAATTTGGAAAGAGGCGTGGGATGTGGGAGACGGGATGTCGCACGTTATGGGACGTCCCCAGCCGCGCGGCATGATCGATGACAACGTGCAGGCGGCGGCGGCATTTCTCGATGCGTACGAGGCGACCGGTGACCAGCGCTGGCTGGAGCGCACGATCGAGGTGATGGCGTACTGCGAGACAGCGCATGCCGATCCCGCGGGTGGCTACTTCGATATCGCCGCCACGAACGCAGGAGCTGAGGGCACTGCGGACATTGCTTATCTCGCAACGCGCGCCAAGCCGGTGCAGGACGCGCCGACGCCATCACCCAACGGCGTGGCCGCGCTGGTGCTGGCGCGGCTCTGGGCGTTGACGGATGATCCCGGGTGGCGCGCCCGACTGGATCGCCAGCTCGCGGCCTTCGCCGGCAGCGCGCGCGAGCTGTCGCTGCACGGAGCGACGTTGCTGCGGGCCATCGATTGGGCCGTGAATCCGGTCACGCGCGTCGAGGTGAAGGGTCCACGCGGGGACGGTCCCGCGTGCGCGATGCACTTGCTGGCGCTCCAGGAGTACCGGCCCCGCAAGGTCGTGGTCCGACGGACGGCCGACGCGCCGGCAGCGACGGTCTGCGTCGGCACTACCTGCTCGCTCCCGGTGGCCACGCCTGAGAAGCTCAAAGAGCTACTACATTCCTAGAACTCTCAACGCGGGAACGTAAATGCCGAACAAGAAAGCCGTCATCGAAACCGGCAAAGGCACGATCGAGCTGGAGTTGTTCGGCGATGAGGTGCCCGGCACTGTCGCCAACTTCGAGAAGCTCGCCAATTCCAAGTTCTACGATGGCACCAAGTTTCATCGGGTGATCCCGAACTTCATGATTCAGGGCGGTGACCCATACTCGAAGACGGGGAAAGGTCCGGTCGGTTCGGGTGGACCGGGGTACACGATCAAATGTGAAACCGCGAAGAACACGCACAAGCACATCGCCGGCACGCTGTCGATGGCGCACGCCGGAAAAGACACCGGTGGCAGTCAGTTCTTTATTTGCCACTCACCGCAGCGCCACCTGGACGGTCTGCATACCGTGTTCGGTCAGGTCACCAAGGGGATGGACGTCGTGAACGCCATCAAGGGCAACGACGAAATCAAGTCCATTCGGGTCTCTTAGGAGGGATTTGTGGTCGCTCTGTTATTGGTGTTCGCCATGACAGTACAGGACTCGGGCGGGGGAGCTTTCGTGGTGCGTCTCGGGACCGATACCTTGTCACTTGAGCAGTACACGCGGACCGGGAACAAGCTGCATGGCGAGTACGTGATTCGCGCGCCGCGCTCCGTGCATCGGATCTATACGGCCGATCTCAATCCCGACGGCACCATTCGCCGCTACGAGCTGATCACGCACAACATCGGCGGCGGGCCGGGACCCATGGAAACGAAGCTGACGGCGGAATTCTCCGGCGATTCAGTGGTCATGGTCTCGCCCCGCGGCGACAGCACCACGACGATGAAGCTTGCCGTACCGCGCGGGACGTTCCCCTACACGCTGCACGTATACGGGCTGTTCGAGCAGATCGCGCGCTACGCGCGCGCGGCCGGCAAGGACAGCGTGCCGTTCACGGCGCTCGCGTCCGCGGACCGAACCAGCGCCGGCTATGTGAAAAAGCTCGGCGGCGATTCGCTGAGGCTCATGTTCTATGACGGCCAGCTCGCAGGACTCGGACCGTTCACGTTCCGGCTCGATCCGCAGGGCCGGCTCCTCTCGCTCACCGGAAAAGGCAGCACCGTGCAGGTGGATGTCCAGCGCGTGGCGTCGGTGCCCATGGCGCAGGCGGGCCCCATGTTCGCCAACCGACCGCTAGGCCAGCTGTCGCCCCGCGACACGGCGCGCGGGAGCGTCGGTGGCGCGGCGGTATGGATCGACTATAGCCGCCCCTCGCGACGCGGCCGGGACATCTTCGGCGCACTCGAGCCGTGGGACAAGGTGTGGCGGACCGGCGCCAACGCCGCCACGCAGCTCAGCACGCCCGTAGACCTCGTGATCGGGGGCGCGACGGTGCCGGCCGGTAAGTACACGCTCTGGACGCTGCCGTCGCCGACCGGGTTCAAGCTCATCATCAACAAGCAGTCGGGTCAGTGGGGCACGGAATACCACGAGGATCAGGATCTCGCGCGCGTCGACGCGGAAGTCGAAACACTCGCGACGCCGGTCGAGCAGTTCATCATCGCCTTCGAGCCCCCCCCCCTGCCGCGCCGACGAAGATCACGTTCGCCTGGGACAAGAAGCGCTACGCGGTTCCGGTGTCGAAGAAGTAATGCATCTCGATTTCGCGGTCGTCGCCGACTATGCGCTGGTCGATCAATCGGGCAAAATGTCGGTGCTCGGCATCTTCCAACACATCTGGGTGCCGCAGTTCCCGGCGATGCACCCGCGGCTCCATCTGGTGCTCCGTCTGAAAGGCAGACGCACGGAAGTCGGGGAGCATCAGGTCCAGATCAAGTTGCTGGACGACGAGGACGCGGAGCTCCTGGGAGGTTCCGGGACCGTCAACTTTGCCGAGCCTCCCGCCGGCGTGACCGAGATCGAAGCCGCGGCTGTATTGGTATTCGACGTGCCGTTCCCGCACGCGGGGCAATATCGCTTCGAGATCACCGTAGACGGCGAACGCAAGGCGACGGTGCCGATCACGGTCTCGCAAATGCCGTCCATGCCTGCACCGACTCAACCCCCACCGCCGTCTCCGCCCGCGCCCCAAGCTCCTGGCACCTAACTCACCGCCGCTCGGCGCCTACGTGCGCCTCCCGTTACTGCTCATCGCCGCCGTGCTGGCGCTGGGCTTCAACCTTGGCGGCTACCCGTTGTTCGAGCCGGACGAGGGGCGCAATGCCGAAGTGGCCCGCGAGATGGCGGAGACGAACGACTATCTCCTGCCGCATCTCGACGGCCTGCCATATCTCGACAAACCCGTCGTCTATTTCGCCGCGGCGGCCGGTGTGATGGAGATCCTCGGCCCGACGGAAACGGCGGCGCGCTTGCCCGCCTTTCTGTTCACAGTCGCTACCATCGCAGTCGTCGTGCGATTTGGACGGCGCCGCTGGGGAACGGATACGGGCTGGCTCGCGGGCCTCGCACTCGCGACGACGCCGCTCGTGCTCGCGTATGCTCGCACGACGATTTTCGACAGCGCTCTGGCCTGCTTCACGACGATCGCCATCATCGCATTCTGGGAAGGCCGGCCGGTTCTCGCCTGGGCCGCGATGGGGCTCGGCGCAATCACCAAAGGTCCGGTCGCCATGCTGATCCCGCTGGCGACGCTCGTCCCCTACGCGCTGCTGACAGGCTTCCCCCCCCCGCGCGCCGTGCGCCGGCTGTTTCCGCTGGCCGGGCTCGCGGTGTTCGCGGTCGTCGCGCTGCCCTGGTTTCTTGCCGTGTCGGCGCGAATTCCCGATTTCCCGCATTACGTGTTCGTGCGGGAGACGTTCGAGCGTGTGACGACGACGCGGTTTCACCGCACCGCGCCACTGTGGTACTATCTGCCGATCGTCCCCGTGGCCGCGTTCCCGTGGATCGTGCCGGCACTGGGACGCCTGAAAAACTGGCGCTGGGCGTGGCTCGGCCGGAAAGTGAATCCATACGCGCAAGACACGATTCTGCTGGCGTGTTGGGTGCTGGGCCCCCTGCTCTTCTTCACACTCAATAAGTCCAAGCTACCGCAGTACGTATTGCCGCTGATGCCGGCGTTCGCGATTGCCGCCGCGCGCCTGATCAGCCGGCAGGCAAGCGAGCTGGGTGGTGGCATTGGCACGGCGCGACGCACCTATGCCGCGCTCGCGGCAATCCTCGGTCTCGCGCTCGCGTCGCTCACCATCTGGCTTCCCGCGCCGATCAGCCTCACGCCGGCAGAGCGCGGTGCGATTCCCCCGGTGGCGCTGGCGCTGGGTATCGCACTGCTGATTTCCGCCGCGTTGGTGTGGTATGCAGGTCGGAGTGCGCATCAGCGTCCGGCGGTCGGCGTCATCGGCTACGCGCTCGTCGGGATTACGGTACCGCTCATGGCGTCGCGTTTACTCGCCGCGGTGGGTGAGGATCGCTCATCGGCAACGCTCGCCCAGGTCATCCAGAACACCGGCGGCGGCTCGACTGAGGTCGTCGGCGTCGGCGCATTCCCCCCGTCATTACCGTTTTACCTGCGCCGTGTTGTCCCCGTCGCGACGGCGCATGGGCGCGAGCTCACGAGCAACTACATCGCCGACCACTACGAGCAATTCCTGCATCGTCCCGGCTCGCCGCTCGAGCCACCCGACGCCTGGCGCGACCGGCTGGCGCGCTGCAAACGTCCGACGGTATTCGTCGCGCGAGCAAACGACGCGCGCATCCGCGCGGCGCTCGAGCCTCAGCTCCCGCTGCTCGCCCTCGAAGGGCAGTACGCGGCCTACGGACCATGTGCGGCATCTTCGGCGCCATAGCGAGCCACGGCGCGCCGCTGCGCCATCCCGACAGCATCTCACGCATGGCCGCGGTGCTGCGCCATCGAGGACCGGACGGCGAGTGCATCGTTGGGCATGAGCGCGCGCGCATCGGCGCCCGCCGGCTCGCTATCATGGACCTCACGACCGGCGATCAGCCGTTCCAGAGTCCCGACGGCAAGATCTGGATGGTGTGCAACGGCGAGATCTACAACGCCGCTGACCTGCGCCGGGAAGCGTCGCAACCGGGGGGGGGCTGGAATTACCCGTTTCGCTCCCGCGGCGACATCGAGACGATCGTGCCGTTTTACGAGCGGTACGGAGTCGATGCCGTCGCGCGGCTCGAGGGCATGTTCGGGCTCGCGGTCTGGGACGATGCCAGGAGCCGGCTCCTGCTCGCGCGCGATCGCGCTGGTGAGAAGCCGCTCTTTTGGGCCGACGTGCGGGGCGAGCTGCGCTTCGCCTCGGAGATCCAGGCGCTCCTCGAATTCCCCGATCAACCCCGCGCGGTAAATCGGAAAGCGCTGTCGCTGTACCACGCGCTCGGCTACGTCCCGGCGCCGTACACGATGTTTGAAGGCATTCACAAACTGCCGCCGGCCTCGGTGCTGATCGCGCAAGGCGGCCGCGTCGAGATTCGCCAGTACTGGAGCCCGGCCGCAGCCGCCACGCGCCCCGCGGGGGCGGGCCGGGGGGGCCTCTCGCTCGAGCACACCGGCGAGCTGCGGCAGACACTGTTGCGTGCGGTGCAGCGCGAGCTGATGTCGGACGTGCCGCTCGGCGTCTTCACGAGCGGCGGCCTCGATTCCTCGCTGCTGGTCGCCGCGGCGGCGCGCGCCATGCCGGGAGAGCGGATTCACACGTATGCGGTGCGCTTCACCGAGCCCGGATACGATGAGAGCGAGTATGCCGAAGCCGTCACGCACGACATCGCGACGGTGCATCACGTCGTCACGGCGGACGACGAGTCGCTCGCGCGCGCGCTGGACGTGGTGACACGCTCGCTCGCGGAACCCCTGGGCGATCCCGCCGTCCTCCCCACGTGGCTGCTCGCCGAAGCCGCGCGCGCGCAGGTGAAAGTGATTCTCTCGGGCGAGGGAGCCGATGAGCTGTTCGGCGGGTATCCCACCTACCTGGGGTTCAAATTCGCCGAGCGGTGGCAGCGCGTCCCGGGCGCGTTCCGCAGCGTCGTGCGGTGGGCGGTCGATCGCTGGCCAAGCTCCACCGGCAAGATGACACTCGAGTTCATGCTGAAGCAGTTCCTCTCCGCCGCAGAGCTGCCGTGGCTGGAGCGCCATCTGACGTGGCTGGGCGCAGTTGCGATCGAAGATGGCGTGATCGCCGAGCTGGCCGGCAAGCTCGACGGCTTTCCGCAGGACGATTTGCTGAACCGTGCGATGTGGTTCGATTTTCTCACGTACCTGCCGGACGATCTGCTCGTGAAGGTGGATCGGGCCACGATGCTCGCCTCGGTGGAGGCCCGCGCGCCATTCCTGGACCGTGCGGTGATGGAGCTGGTCCTTCCGGCTGCGTCTCGCTTCAAGGTGCAGGGCCTTACGACCAAGGCGATATTAAAGGAAGCGGCGCGCGGACTCGTCCCGGATCGCGTCATCGATCGCCAGAAACGCGGTCTCTCGGTGCCTGTCGCGCGCTGGCTCAATACCGGCCTCGCTCCCCTGGCGGATCGTCTGCTCGACACGCCGCTGCTGGCCGAACATCGCAGCGGGCGCCGCAATCACGCGCGCCGCCTCTGGCCGCAGCTCATGCTCGCGCTCTGGGCGGAAAAATGGAAGGTGAACATTGAACCGTGACGAAGCGCTCGCGCTGATGCACGAGCACACGCAGTCTCCCTCGCTGCGCCAGCACATGCTCGCGGTCGAGGCGGCGATGCGCGCGTACGCGACCCGATACGGCGAGGATCCGGACGCGTGGGGGTTGGTGGGTCTGTTGCACGACTTCGATTACGAGAAGTTTCCCAACCAGGAACACTCGGCCACCGAAGGACATCCCGCCTGGGGCGTCGGCGTGCTGCGCTCCAGAGGCGTCCCCGAGCCGCTGCTACGCGCCGTGCTGGGCCACGCGACCTACTCGGGCGTGCCGCGGGACACGCCGATGGCGAAGGCGCTCTTCGCCGTCGACGAGCTGTGCGGCTTTCTCGTCGCCTGCGCGCTCGTGCGGCCCTCGAAAAGCTTTGCGGATCTCGAGGTCTCGTCGGTCAAGAAGAAGCTCAAGGACAAGGCGTTCGCCCGCGGCGTGAACCGCGATGAGGTGCGCCAAGGCGCCGAGGAGCTCGGTGTTCCGTTGGATGAGCACATCGCGTTTTGCATTCAGGCGCTCCGTCCGGTGGAGCCCTCGTTGGGCCTGGGAGGGTGACTCACCCACCCGTCACCGAACATACTTTTTCGCGAGCGCTCGATCGCGCCACTGGCGCGCGACCGATACCCGGCAACCTCCTGCGCCATCTCGCCGACTCGAGCGAGGCGCTCCAGGCGATGCTCGAAATGATCCGCGGCGCTCAGCGCTGGATCCATTTCGAGAACTACATCATCCATGATGACGATACCGGCAGCCGCTTCGCCACCGCGTGGGCCGAGCGCGCCCGCGCCGGCGTGAGCGTCCGGGTGTTGTACGACGCGTTCGGCTGTCGCAGCACGAGCCGCGCCTTCTGGCGCGAGCTGAAGAGCTACGGCGTCGATGTGCGCCCGTTCCGTCCCATCTGGACCAGCGGGCCCATCGAGGCGTTCATCCGCGACCACCGCAAGCTCCTCGTCGTGGACGGCGAACAGGCCATGACGGGCGGTCTCTGCGTCGGCGACGAATGGGCGGGCGATCCGGGAGTCGGGAAGCCCTGCTGGCGCGATACGATGGTCGTTGTTTGCGGGCCGGCGGTCGCGGCGCTGGAAGGAGCGTTCGGACGGATGTGGGCGCGCGCCGGCCCGCCGCTGCCCGAGGACGAAACCAGCCCGCCGCCCGACGAGTGCGGGCCATCCGCCGTCCGGGTCGTGGAAGGACTCCCGGGGCAGTCGCGCATCTATCGCGCGATGCAGCTGCTCGCAGCGGCGGTCACCGAGCGGCTCTGGATCACCGACGCGTATCTGGTCGCGCCCCCGGCTTTGTATGCGAGCCTCGTGGACGCGGCCCGCAGTGGCGTGGACGTGCGCCTGCTGCTGCCGGGCACCTCCGACATTCCTTTCATCCGCGTCTTCACGCGTGGCGGCTATCGCGAGCTGCTTCACGCCGGCGCGCGGATCTTCGAATACCGCGGCCCCATGCTGCACGCCAAGACGTTCGTCGCCGACCACGAATGGGCCCGGGTGGGATCGAGCAACCTCAACGTCTCGAGCCTGCTCGGCAATTACGAGATAGATCTGGTGACCGAGCAGGATGGCCTCACAGGGGCGCTGGCAACACAGTTTCTTCACGACATGACGCAGTGCAGCGAGATCGTGCTCATGGCGCGCCGCCGGCTGCCGCTGCCACCGCGGCTCGTGGATGCCGCGGAGGTGAAACCATCACTCGCGCCCGTCCCATCGCCAGCCGCCGGGTCGTCGCACAAACGGTCGCTCCGCGAACGGCAGGCGGCGGCGGCGGTCGCACTGATGCAGGCCGCTGGAGGAGCACGTCGGATGCTCGCCGGCGCGGCGGCAGTGTTCTTCTTCGTTCTGGGAGTGCTGCTCATCGTCTTTCCCCTCACCACCAGCGCTGTGCTGGCGGTCGGTGCGCTCGCGACCTCTCTCGGGCTCGCCGGCTACGCCGACGCGCGGCGGCGCCGCCGCCGTGAGACCGATGTCCGCTGAGGCTCAACCTCCGCCCGAGCCTGCGCGTATGGGAGACAGAGCAGACGACCCCGCCCTGGTCGCTCAGACGCTGGCAGGAGATCGGGCCGCTTTTGGAGTTCTCGTAGAGCGCTATGCGGCACAGGCGCGGCGGGTCGCACGAGCGGTTCTGGGCGATCCCGATGATGCGGACGACGCGGCCCAGGACGGGTTCCTCTCAGCCCTCGTGAAGCTCGCGCAGTACGACTCGCGACGGCCCTTCGGCCCATGGCTGATGCGGATCGTCGCGAATGCCGCGACGGACCGGCGGCGGCGGCGCAACGTGCGGCGTGCGGAGCCGCTCGACCCATCGCTGGTGGGCGGTGGGCCGCGACCCGACGCGGTGGCGATGCGCAGCGAATTGGGAGACCGGCTGCGCGCCGCCCTCGCCGAGCTGCCTGAGCGGCGGCGCGCCGCGGTGGTGCTGTTCGACGTGGAAGGCTATTCGCACGCGGAGATCGCCGGTATCCTGGGAATTCCGGAAGGCACGGCTCGATCCGAAGTATTTCACGGGCGCCGCCGTCTGCGCGCGCTGCTGGAAGATTGGAGGGAGTAGCACATGAAGGATCCCGAGTTGTTCGACCATCGCCCCGATCCCGAGTTGGGCAACGCGCTGCGCGCGGCGCTCCAACCCCGAGACCATTCCGCCTTCGTCGCGCGTGTGATGGCGAACTACGGGCGCGCGCTGGAGCGGGCGAGCGTCCCGACGTGGGAAGTGCTCGCGTCGTGGTTCCGCCCCGGTCTGGCCGCGGCGATCATCGCGCTGATCGCGGGGTTCGTGTTTGGACTGGCCGTGTTGAATGGCCGGGACACCGAGTCTATTGAGACAGCCATGGCTCCGGCCGAGGGGCCCGGGTTGGCGGCACTGGTGACCGCGCCCGATCCGCCGGACGCGAGCGTCGTGTTTACATCACTCGTCGAACCACGATAAGAAAGAGAAGGAACGAGAAGACATGCTGAATAGACCGAAGCTTGCTGCCGTCGGATTGCTCGCCGCCGTATTTCTCGCTGGTGGCCTAGCCGGATGGGGTGGCCACGAGGCCGCCGAGCGTGAAGGCGGCGGGGGACCCCGGCGCGGACCCGACGCCATGGTCAAGTACCTGAGCCAGGAGTTGGATCTCTCCGACGCGCAGCGTGACTCGGTTCGGGCAATTTTCGCGCGCCACCGGCCCGAAACCGATTCCCTCTGGGCGCGGGTGCGCCCGCGCTTCGACTCGATCAAGACCAAGATGCGCGCCGAAATCGACGCCGTTCTGACGCCCGAGCAGCGCGTGAAGCACCAGCAACTGATCGACCAGGCTGAGCATCACCGTAGGGAGCGGGCCGAGGGAGAGCGAGGGGAGGAGCGGCACTGATGCGGTGGCTACTGGGGGGATTTCTCGCAATCACAGCGGCCACGCCCGTCGTGGCGCAGCAGCCCGTCGCGCCGCCGCAGCTCGAAGTGACGCTCAACGAAGCCATCGAGCGCTCGCTGCAGGTGCAGCCTGCCATGATTCAGGCACGCGGAGATCAGCGCAACGCCGGCGCCTCCAAGCGGTCGGCGTACGGCGCCTTCGTTCCATCGGTCACGGTGGGCGCGTCGTCGAGCCACCGGAATAACGCTGGAGTCGATCAGGCGACGGGACGACCCGTGCCACCCACGTCCTATTCCGGCACGTTCAATGCGAGTCTCGACTTGTTCGACGGGTTCCGGCGATTCGCCAACATCAAGGCGGCGTCGGCGGGCGGCACGGCAGCGGCGGCCGGCGTGGTGAATCAACGCTTTCAGACGACGCTCGAGACCAAACAAGTATTCTACAACGCGATTGCCACAGAGGCACTGGTCCGCGTCGCCGACGCGCAGGTGGCGCGCGCTCGGCAACAGTTGCAGATCTCCGTCGAGAAGTTGCACGCGGGCTCGGCCACGCGGTCGGATTCGCTTCGTTCGACCGTGGAATACGGCAACGCGCGCATTGCGTTGCTCCAGGCCCAGGCGAATCTGGCGACGGCACAGGCCGAGCTCGGGCGGCAAATTGGTGTGGATGGGTTGGTGCGGGCCGTGACCGATTCGATCCTTCCGACGCTGCCCGACACGGCGGAGCTGCGCCGCACGACGGTGGCAGCGTTCCCCGCCGTCGAGCAGGCGGAGGCGCAGGCGAGTGCCGCGCGCGCGCAGGTGTGGGCCGCGCGGGCGCAGTACTGGCCGATACTCTCAGTGAGCTACAGTGATATCCGCCAGGGAAGCGGGGATCCCACCCTGCCCTGGTTCAGCAGATATCCCGAGACAATTCGGTTGAACTTTGGCATCTCGTTGCCATTGCTGAACGGCTTCACGCGTGAGGCAAACCAGGTCACCGCGTCGGTCAACCGCGACGTCGCCGAAGCCCGCGCCTCCGAGGCGCGGCGCCAGGCCAACGCGCAGCTGACGCAGCAGCTCGCCCTCCTGGCTACGGCGTTCGAGCAGATCTCCATCGCGGACGAGAACCGCGGCGCCGCGCAAGAGGACTTACGCGTGCAAAACGAGCGGTATCGCGTCGGCGCCGCGACCATCCTCGATCTGCTCACCTCGCAGGCGGCGCTCACGCAGGCGGAAGTGAACGCCATTCAGACCCGCTTCAACTACCTGATCGCGCGCTCGACGCTCGAAGCCACCGTGGGACGGATGCTGTGACCGCCGCCCAGGCCATGAGCTTCCACACGGGCGACACGCCGACGCCCGACATCGTGATTCTCACGCATCATCTGACGCGCGAGTACCACATGGGCGCCGAGGTCGTGCACGCGCTGCGCGGCGTGGACATCCAGATCAAGAAAAATGAGTTCGTCGCGGTGATGGGGCCGTCGGGGTCGGGCAAGTCGACGTTGATGAACCTGATCGGCTGTCTCGACACGCCCACCAACGGCGAGTACTGGCTGAACAGCCAGAAAGTGAGCGACCTGAGCGACGACCAGCTGGCACGCATCCGCAACAAGGAGATCGGGTTCGTCTTCCAGACCTTCAACCTGCTGCCGCGCGCCGACGCGCTGCACAATGTGGAGCTGCCGCTGATTTACGCCGGCATCGGCGCCAAGGACCGGCGCGCGCGCGCCGCCCGCTCATTGCAGCAAGTCGGCCTGGGCGACCGCATGGATCACCGGCCCAATGAGCTGTCGGGCGGTCAACGCCAGCGCGTCGCAATCGCGCGGGCGCTGGTCAACGCACCCAGCATCCTGCTCGCCGACGAGCCGACCGGAAACCTCGACTCGGCGACGGGGAGCGAAATCATGGCGCTCTTCAACGAGCTCCATGACACGGGCCAGACCATCGTGCTGGTGACGCACGAACACGACATTGCGGCGCACGCGCGCCGCCAGATTCATCTGCTCGACGGCAGAATCGCGCGCGATGAGAGGACGGAAGGACAGCCGTGAACAAACAACTGTGGGTGAGCGCGCTGCTCGTGGGGGGCCTGATCGCCTGCGGCAAGAAACAGGCGCCGCAGGCGTACGAAGCGGTCCCGGTGGAGCGCCGCAACCTGGTGGTCTCCGCATCCGCTTCCGGCGCGATCGAGCCGGTGCTGACCGTCGACGTGAAGTCCAAGGCGTCGGGTGAGATCATCGGGATGAACGTGCAGACCGGCGACGACGTGAAGCAGGATCAGCTGCTCGCGTCGATCGATCCGCGCATCCCGCGCAACAACCTGGCGCAGGCCGAGGCGAACCTGCAGGTCGCGCAGGCGCAGCTGGCCAACGCCAACGCTCAGCTCGCCCGCTCGGACACGCTGTTCAAGGCGCAGGCGATCACGCAGACCGAGTACGACCAGGCCAAGCTGGACTACGCCAACGCGAACGCCCAGGTGATTCGCGCGCGGTCGGACCTCGAGAACGCGCGCGATCGGATGAACGACACCAAGCTGCGCGCGCCGCTCGCCGGTACGATCATCACCAAGAGCGTCGAGCTCGGTACGGTGATCTCCTCACCCACGACGGACGTCGGCGGCGGCACCGTGCTGTTCAGGATGGCGAACCTCGATACCGTACAGATTCGCGCGCTGGTGGACGAGACCGACATCGGCAAGGTGCAGCCGGGCCTGCTGACGACGATCACCGTGGACGCGTATCCCAACCGCCCGTTCGAAGGCACCGTGCTCAAGGTCGAGCCGCAGGCCACGGTGCAGCAGAACGTGACGATGTTCAACGTCCTGGTGCGTATCCCCAATCCCGGCCACCTGCTCAAGCCGGGGATGAACACCGAAGTCGAGATCCACGTGGGCCGGCGTGATAACGTCCTGGCCATTCCCAATGCCGCGTTGCGCACGGAGCGCGACGTCGCCTCCGCCGCGCAAGTGTTGGGACTCGATCCCAACGCCGTGCAGCAGCAGCTCGCTCGCCAGCAAACGGCGTCTGCCACCCGCGACAGCGCGTCGCTTGGCGGCGGAACTGCGGCACGCGGCGATTCCGCGGGACGGCGGGACTCGGCGGCGGCACCGGCCGGCAACACGTTCACGCTCGCCGATGGGCGGACGATTCAGCTTCCCGCCGGTGTGACCGAGCAGCAGATGATGGCCATTCGCCAGAAGCGCATGTCCGGCCAGGAGCTGACGCCCGCCGAGCAGGCGATCGCGCGGCAGGTCTTCAGCCAGTTTCAGCGGACGGGCGGTGGCGCAGGCGGAGGCATGCGCCGCGCGACTGAGTCGTCGAGCTACATCGTGTTCACCCTCAAGAAGGGCAAACCGACGCCCGTGCAGATTCGCACCGGTCTGACGGACCTCGATTACATCGAGGTGCTGAGTGGCCTGACCGAGCAGGACACGGTCCTCGTGCTGCCCAGCGCCTCCCTGCTCAATTCGCAGCGCGATATGCAGCAGCGGATGCGCAACATGACGGGCGGCGGGCTGCCGGGCGTGCAGCAGCAGCAGCCGACGCAACAGCGGCCCCAGACGGCGCCGGCCAGGCCCTAGCGATATGCTACTCGACGAGATCTTCCACGTCGCGCTGCAGGCGATCCGCGCGAACAAATTGCGGTCGTTCCTGACGATGCTGGGCATCATCATCGGCGTCGGTGCCGTCATCACCATGGTCGCGCTGGGCAGCGGCGCGCAGAAGGCGGTGCAGGCGCGCCTCCAGGCGCTCGGCCCCACCCTGCTCTCGATCTATCCGGGCCAGTCGTTTCGCGGCGGCATCGCCATCTCGTTCGATCAGCGTGTGAGCGTCACCGTCGACGACGCGGAGGCGCTGACGCGAGACGCCCGCTACGTGAAAGCGGTCGTGCCGGAGCTGACGCGCAACATGCAGATCAAGTTCGGCGGGCAGAATGGCAACACGAGTGTCGTGGGCACGACCCCCAACTACGCGACGGTCAAGAACTTCACCGTCACGGCCGGCCGGATGTTCACGGCCGGGGAAGACGAGGGGCGCCGCCGCTATGCGGTGCTCGGCTCGGCAATTCCCGACATGTTCAACCGCAACCCGGCCGCGATGATCGGCCAGGACATCCAGATTCGCGGCATTCCCTTCGAGATCGTCGGCGTCCTCGGCTCCAAGGGGTCGGCGGGCGGATTCGGCAATCCCGACGAGCAGATTCTGATTCCCCTGCAGACGGCGCGCTACCGCATCATGGGCACGGATCGCTTGCGGTCCATCACCGTGGAGGCGGCGAGTGTGCCGCAGATGACGCTCGCCATGATCGAGATCGAGCGTGTGTTGCGGCGCGAGCATAAGATCCGGCCCGGCGGCGACAACGATTTCCAGATCCGCAATCAGTCGGACATTCTCGCGACGTTCCAGGACACGGCGCAGACGTTCACGTACCTGCTCGCCGGCATTGCGGCCGTGAGCTTGCTGGTGGGCGGCATCGGCATCATGAACATCATGCTCGTGTCGGTCACGGAGCGAACGCGTGAGATCGGCGTCCGCAAGGCCCTCGGCGCCACGCGCTTCAACATTCTGTTTCAGTTCCTGGTCGAAGCGCTGGTGCTCTGCCTGGCGGGTGGAGTCCTCGGCATTCTGATAGGCTCGCTGGGCGCGGTTGCGCTGTCCAGGCTCGCCCATTGGAATACCTCGATCAATGTGCTGGCGATCATCACCGCGTTCTTCTTCAGCGCGCTGGTCGGACTGTTCTTCGGCATCTGGCCGGCGCGACGGGCGGCGTCACTCGACCCGATTGTGGCCCTGCGCTACGAATAGAAGTCGGAACGTGGAATCCGGAACGCGGAACGCCAGGGACAGCTGACGATTCGTAGTTGAGCGTTGCCGCTCTCCAAGAGTTGTTCCGCGTTCCGACTTCCGGGTTCCGCGTTTATCTTAGCGTTTCATGCTCGCCGTGCTTCTCCTGTTAATGCAGTCCCCGGGTGAACCGCAGCACGTCTACGATGGCCGTCTGCGGCAGATCGACGTGCACCTGCCTCGCATCGACGCGGCCGCCGTCAGCGTCGACGGCGTGCTCGACGACGCGGGCTGGCGGGATGCCGCGCGGCTCACAGGATTCACGCAGTATCGGCCCGTCGACTCGAGGCCCGCGGCGGATTCGACGGAAGTCCTGGCGTTCTACACGCCGGACGCGATCTACTTCGGCATCCGGGCCTACGAGGCGCACGGCAACGTCGTGCGCGCCACGATGGCGGACCGCGACAATATCGACGCGGACGACAAGGTCGAGATCCTGCTCGACACATTCAACGATCGACGGCGCGCGCTGCTGTTCGCCGTCAACCCGCTCGGGGCGCAACAGGATGGCGTCCGCAGCGAGGGTCTGGCCGGCGCCGCGGGCGGTCAAAACGCCGGCTTCCGCTTCGACGGCGTGGTGGATCTGAATCCCGACTACGTCTATCAGTCACGGGGTCACGTCACTGCGTGGGGCTTTGAAGTCGAAATCCGCATTCCCTTCAAGAGCCTGCGCTACCAGAGCGGTGCCACCCAGGATTGGGGCATTCAAATCATCCGGACCACGCAGCACACCGGGTACGAAGACACCTGGACGCCGGTCGTGCGCGCGAATGCCAGCTTTTTGATCCAGTCGGGGTCGCTCAAATCGTTGACCGGGCTGCAGCGCGGGCTCGTGATGGACGTGACGCCGGAGTTTACGGCCCGGGTCGATGGGGCACCTGTCTCAGCGAGCGAGTACCACTACGAGAACGTCGATCCCGAGATCGGCGTCAACGTGCGGTGGGGCGTCACGCAAAACCTCAGCGCCGCCGGCACGGTCAACCCCGATTTCTCCCAGGTGGAAGCCGACGTCGGGCAGGTGACCGTGAACCAGCGTTTCGCCTTGTTCTATCCGGAGAAGCGGCCGTTCTTCCTCGAGGGACTCGAGCAATTCGACACGCCCAACACCCTGATCTATACGCGCCAGATCCAGAACCCGACGGGTGGGGCCAAGCTCATCGGCAAAGTCGGCGGCACCGGCGTCGCATACATTGGCGCGGTCGACGATAACGGTGGGACGACCGCTCAACATCCGATCGTGAACCTGCTCCGGCTGCGGCGCGATCTTGGCGCCAGCTCGACCGTGGGACTGGCCTATACCGATCGGTTCGTGGAGACCGCCTGGAACCGGGTTTTCGGAATCGACGCCCGCGTCATTTGGAAGAAGATCTGGTTTTCCGACGCGCAAATCGCGGGCTCATGGACGAAGGACAGCGCGGGCGGCAGTGTTCGGAACGGAGTTCTCTGGGATGTGACGCTGTACGACCGCACCGGTTACTCTTACGGCAATCATGCAGAGCTCGTCGGCATCAGCCCGGACTTCAGCGCGCTCAGCGGCTTCGTCAATCGCGTCAACATCGTTCAGGGCCGGTTGGCCAATCGCTTCACGTGGTACGGGAAACCTGGGGCGCTGCTGGAAAACACCACCACGTTCATCCTCATATCCCCGCTCTGGCGCTACCACGATTTCTTCCACCTGGGAAGCACCTTCGAAGGCAACATCAACGAGCAATGGCTCTTCACGTTGCGCGGCGGGTGGGGACTTAATGCGAATTACCAGGTCGCCCACCAGCGTTTCGATCAGCAGGATTACGCCAAGTACCAGGTGGATTCAGCCGGGACGCTCGTCCCATTCGTCATTCCTCACGGCCTCTACAACCTTTGGGGCGGCAATATCGGCTTCAACACGCCGAGCCGTGCGCTGACCGTGAGCGCAGACCTGGGTGCGGGTATGGGCGTGATCTTCGCCGAGGCTGCGGAATCGCGGGGCTTGAACAGCTTCGTCGGCGTGACGTGGAAACCGACGCCCTCGCTACGCGTAGACGGCCAGTGGGTCCACCAGAGCTTGCACCGGGCCGCCGACGGCAGCTGGTTCTCGACCGCGAACATTCCACGGCTCAAGATCGAGTACCAACTGCGCCGCGATATCTTCTTTCGCTACGTGGGCCAATACACCGCGCAGCAGGTCGACGCGCTCCGCGATCCCCGGTACGGCTATCCACTGGTCGTGAACGGCACCCCCCAGGCCGCCCGGACCGAGACCGAGTTTCGCAACGACGTGCTGTTTTCCTATCGGCCGATTCCAGGGACCCTGCTGTACCTGGGTTACGGGGCATCGCTCACCGAGCCGGAGCCGTTCAACTTTGGTCGCATGACCCGCACCGGTGATGGGTTCTTCCTGAAGGCCAGCTATCTTTTCCGGATGTGATCACTCTCGAGCAGCAGCTCCGCGAAGAGCGACTCACCAAGCAACGGCAGTACGTGCTCGCCAACACCCGAGCCCGCTGGGGGTTCGTGGGGCTGGGGATCCTGCTGCTGATCGTGGTGAGCGAGGCTGGCATCATCGCGATCTCTCCCTGGTTCGTTCTCGTCTTCGCCGCGATCTTCGCCGGCGCCAATGCCGGCGTGCGCCGACTGGTACAGGGCGCGCCCTTCCAGCCGTGGTATGCGCAGCTCAATCTCGTCGTCGGCTGCCTGCTGATTTCGGCCGTCGTCTTTGCCATGGGGACGAGCGGGCACCTGCTGTACGGCGCGTACGTGATTGCCCCGGTGCAGGCCTCGCTCTATCTCGAGCGGCGTGATGCGTGGCGTGCGCTGATCGCCAACCTCGCCGCCTTCGCAATCGTGACGGCATTGGCCCACGTCACGGGTCACGGTTGGCCGTGGTCCGTCTACCTCCAGGAAGGGCTGGTGCTCGTCTTCGTCTGTGCGGCGCTCGTGCCGATGCTCGTGCAGATCGTCGAGCGGTTGCGCGCGGCGCGAGGCGTGCTGGGAGAAATCGAGCGCGGCGATCTCACGCGCCATGTCGACGCCGACGCCACCGTTGCCGATGAGCTCGGGTACCTCGGCGTCAGCGTGAATCGGACGACGGCCGCGATCGCGGATATCATCCGGCAGATCGGCGGGCAGGGTCGCGCACTTGCCGCCATGGCGGGCGAGCTGGCGGCAGCCGCGCGCCAACTACTGGCATCGTCACAGTCGATTTCGCAGACCACGAGCCAGCTGTCCGAGGGCACCGAGCGGCAGCGCCAGCTCATCTACGACGGGCGACAGGATTCCGAGACCGCGTCGGGCCTGGCGACCACGCTGCATACGCGCGCGCAGGAGGCGGAGCGTCGCATCACCGAGATCGCCCTCCAGGCGCACAAACGCGGTGAAGAGGTCTCGAAGGCCAGCACGCATCTCATGAACATGCTGCTTCATATGGACCACGCGTCCGAGCTCACCGGCGAGCTCGACCGGGAGTCGCGCGAGATCGGCAAGCTCGTCGATGGCATCACGCGCATCGCGAGCCAGACCGACCTCCTCGCCCTCAACGCCGCCATCGAAGCGGCGCGAGCCGGCCAGCACGGACTCGGCTTCCGCGTGGTAGCGGGCGAGGTCCGCAAGCTCGCGGTACAGAGCGCCCGCGCTGCCGAGGAAGTGCGCAGCAAGGTGCACGCGACACAGGGACAGATTACACGGGTCGTGGAGTCGATGAAGCAGGGCCGCGAAGCGGCGCAAGGAGTCGGCAGCGTCGCCACCACCGTGCAGGGCGCGCTCGATGCGATTTTCTCCGACCTGAACACGACCGTGCAGTTCGCGACGGTTTTCGCCGGAGAGACCGAGAATCAGACGAAGAGCATGCGGGAGGTGCTGCGACGGATGGAGGAAGTGGCCACGATCGCCGATGGCGCGGCCACCGGTGCCCGCCAAACCTCTGCGGCGACGGCGCAGCAGATCGCGGCACTGGGGGAGCTGACCAATACGTCGCAGCAGCTGTCCGACGCAGCAGCGGTACTGGCGCGGACGATCCTACGCTTTCGCGTCAACGGCTCAGGGGTCGGGAGCAGCGGGGGCGGCTAAAGCCTGGCGGCCCGCTGCAGCTTTCGCGCTTGTGTGTTGGCCGCGCGACGAATTTCCGCGACATCTGCCGTCTTGAGCACGCCATCCCGCACCACGATGCGCCCATCCACAATCACGTGGCGCACATCGGCAGCCCGGGCGCTGTACACAATGCGCGAGACGAGATCGGCCGCTTCCGGCTGCGCGTGCGGTCCCGCGAGGTCGAGCAGGGTCAGATCTGCGCGCTTGCCCACCTCGATCGAGCCGATTTCCGCCTCGAGACCCAGCACGCGCGCGCCGCCGAGCGTCGCCAGCTCGAGCACCTGGGCGGCCGGTAGCGCTTCAGGACCGAGCCGCGGCTTCTGGATCAACGCGGCGAGGCGCATCTCCGCGAAAGCGTCGAGCCGATTGTTGCAGGGCGCGCCGTCCGCGCCGATGCCGACGTGACACCCGGCGGCGAGCATTTCCGGAATCGGCGCGATGCCGCTGCCGAGCTTGAGATTGGAGCTGGGACAGTGCACGACGTTCGTGGCCTGTCGCGCCAGGCGGGCGATGCCATCCTTGTCGACCCAGACGCAGTGCGCCAATGCGGCACGCGGTCCTGAAATGCCCACCGAATCGAGATAGGCGAGCTCATCGCTTCCCGTCTCACGTTTCACCATGTCGAGCTCGACCACAGTTTCGGCCGCATGCGTGTGAATCATGGCGCCGGACTTCTCCGCCAGATCGCTCACGGCACGGAGTAAGGGGCCGGTGCAGCTGGGCGCGAACCGCGGCGCGAAGCAGTAGCGCAGTCGCCCGCCGGCGGCCCCATGCCAGCGAGCGCACAGGTCGGCGCTCTCCGACAGCGCCTTGTCGGTCGACTCACGGAGCTCCGCAGGATTCGAGGACGCATCCATGAGGCATTTGCCCGCGGTGGCGCGAATGCCGATGGCCTCCAGCGCCTCGAATGCCGCGTCGGTGTACCGCACCGTCTCCATATCGAGAATCGCCGTGGTGCCGCCGAGCAGCAGCTCGGCGGCGCCCAGCATCGCGGAGGCGTGGATCGAGTCCGCGGTATGCGCCGCCTCGAGCGGCCAGATCCGGTGCGTCAGCCAGTCCTCGAGCGAAAGATCGTCGGCGAGCCCGCGGAACAGCGTCTGGCAGAGATGGATGTGCGCTTGAATCAATCCGGGAAGAATGACGAGCCCGGAGCAATCGATTGTCGTCGGTTTTGGCCGTCCCCCCGTCCGGCCGTCCGGCCATCCCACACTGCGGATGCGTCCGTCCTCAACCAGCACATCCGCTTCCAGCACACGGCGAGATGCGTCCATCGTCACCACCCGCCCGCCGCGGAGCAGCAGGGGCTTGCTCAAGGGAGGGGTGGGGGGAGGGTCAGCAGATCGGCGGGATCGAATGAAATGGACCCGTACTGGGCGCCCCAATGCAGATGCGGCCCCGTCACCCGGCCGGTCGCGCCGACACGGCCGATGACCTGGCCGCGCTCGACGGTGTCACCGACGGCCACGAGCGCGCGACTGAGGTGATGATAGACGGTCATGAGCCCCAGGCCGTGGTGCACGTAGACGGAAATGCCGCCGTAGAAGAAGTTGCCCACCAGCGCGACCACACCCCGATTGGAGGCGCGGACGGGGTCACCCTTCCGCCCTGCGATGTCCATTCCCGCATGCGTGCTGCGCCAGACGCCGTTGACCTCGCGACCCGCACCGAATGGGCTCGTGACCCGTGTCGTGCGCGGGCGCGTGAACGCCGCTTTCCAGAGTCGCGGCACTTTGTGCGCTCGTCGCGCCGCCTCCAGCATCAAACCGCGCTCGCGATTGATGCGCTCGAGCAGCGCGCTGTCGGGCGGCGGCGTGAAGCGCTCGGGGGTCCGCAATCGCTCGGCTTTGCCCGGCACCTCGCGCTCCTCGATCGGCACCCTCAACACCTGGCCCTCGATGATCACTCTGAGCGTGACCACCTCCAGCCTGAGGCTGTCGGTTGCGCTCAGCGGGATCGCGGCGAACGAGCGGCCATTCACGAAGTGCAGCGGCTCCCCGGCGAGCCGCCCGGTGAGAGCAGCGGGCGCGGACACCACGATAAGCGAGCCCTGGCGGGGTCGCGCCGGCTCCCAGGTGATGCTCTGCAGGGTGGCCAGCGTCGTGAGGACAGCCACCAGCATCAGGTGGATATCCGCGGATGGTCGGTGGTCGAGTCTCCCGACGGCGGCAGATCGAAGTACGCTTCCACCTCATCGAGTAGCTCGTCCTCGTCGTACACGCCTGCAAGTATCCGCTCCGCGAGGCCGGGTTCGACCAACACATACCCGAACGGATAGTCGATGCCGGACAAGACGATCACGCGGCGTTGCCGATTGGGAAGCGCGACGTAGATGGTTTCCGCGTTGGTCGGGAGCAGCCTGATCTTGTTCCGCTCCAGGGTCGGCGCGACGCTCTCCGTGGTGTTATTCAGATCGTCGAGCGCCTGCGCTTGATCGTCGGCCGAGAACGAGTCGGCCGCCGGCAGCCAGAACACGATGACCGTCGGGCCGGTGACGACTCGCGGCGTGAGCAACGAACTGTCCGCCGAATCGCCCGGCGATGTCTCGGTCAGTGTCAGGCTGTCCACGTCGCGCGTCGCCACGGCCGCGCTGCGTCCGTGGCATGCAGCGAGCAAAGCGATGAAGCTGACGAGCGTTGCTGAGCGCATGGCAGACAATATACTTAGCCCATGCGAGTGCCCTCGAACGCCACTCCGCCAGCCCCAGCTGCCAAGCCGCCCCCGCCCCCGCCCCCGCCCCCGTCCCCGCCGCCGCCCCGACCTGTTGTGAAGCGACATCATTGGATTGTGCGGCTGACCCATTGGGCCACGTTCGTCTTGCTGATGGGGATGATCGCGAGTGGTTTGCAGATTTACGCCGCGTACGCGCGATTCGGTGAACGCGGCGGGCCGTACTACGTCAATCCGTTCGAGGAGTACGCGTTTCCGCGCTGGAGCCGGCTGGGCGGCTGGCTGGCCGGCGGTTTGAATTGGCACTTCGCTCTGGTGTGGCCGCTCATCATCGCGGGCGCGTTGTATCTCGGCTACCTGGTCGCCAGCGGCGAGTGGCGCTCGCTGCTGTTCCGGCCACGCGACGTTCGCGGCGCGCTCGAAATGCAGAAGTATTATCTGCGCCTTCGCAAAGAGCATCCGCCGCAAGGCAAGCATAATCCCCTCCAAAAGCTCGCGTACACGTTCATTATCGTGCTCGGTGTGCTGTCGGTGCTGACGGGATTTGCGATCTACAAACCGACACAGCTGTCGTGGCTCACGGCGCTCTTCGGCGGCTTCCAGGCCGCGCGGTACTGGCACTTCTGGTCCGTGTGGATCTTTGTCGCGTTCCTGATCGTCCACGTCGTACTCGTGTTTGCCGTCGATCCTGCGTCGCTGCGCGCAATGGTCTCGGGATGGTATCGCGGGAGGTTTCCGAGTCATGACTGACCAGAGAGGCATCGATCGCCGGGGATTCTTGCAGCTCGGAGTGGCGGGGGGACTAGCCTCGGTCGTGGCCGCGTGCGGATGGGATGGCGGCAACGCGGTCCGTCCGCTGCTACTCGATGTGAGTCGGCTGAACGACTGGGTCGGTGAGAAGATTCTGTTCTCCAACCACCGGCTGGCGCGCCAGTACGACGTGCGCGAGCGGTCCCGGCAGCTGCCGAGTTACTTCATCTCCCGCGAGGTGCCGATGTTGCAGAACCCGGCGGCGTGGCGCCTCCAGGTGGCGGGACTCGTGCGCAATCCCTTGTCACTGTCGCTCGACGATTTGCGCGCCATGCCGCGCACGACCTACACGGTCAAACATCATTGCGTCGAGGGATGGAGCGCGATCGCCACCTGGCATGGCGTCCGTGTCTCGGCGATCGTCGAGCGCTGCCGGCCGCTGCCCGCGGCGCAGTTCATCCGGTTCGACTCGTTCGACTCGGGCTACTCGAACGGCTGGGACATGGCGAGTGCGATGCATCCCCAGACGATTCTCGCGGACGGCATGAACGACCAGGCGCTTTCGGTCGCGCACGGCGCACCCCTGCGCCTTTACTCGCCCACGAAGCTCGGCTACAAGATGACGAAGTATCTGGTCTCGATGACGTTCACGGCCGAGCGCCCGCTTGGGTATTGGGAGGAGCAGGGCTATCCCTGGTTCGGTGGCGTTTAGCCGATCCGCGCCAGGGCGTCGTGCATTTCCGCAGCCGACGCAAAGCGCTGCGCGGGATCCTTTGCCATCGCCGTGAGAATCAGCGCTGCCAGGGCCTCCGGGACATCGGCATTGAGCTCGCGGGGACTCGGTGGATCTTCCTCGATGTGCTTCGCGACGAGGGCCCACGGCGTGTCGGCCAGATAGGGCACGCGTCCCGTGAGACATTCGAACAACACGACGCCCGCGGCGTAGAGGTCGCTGCGCACGTCGAGCTCGGCGCCGGAGAGCTGTTCGGGAGACATGTAGTCCGGAGTGCCGATCGATACCCCCGCTTCCGTCAGTCCCTTGCCTTGCGGCGGATTGGCGAGCCGCGCGATCCCGAAATCCATCACTTTCAGGAATCCGGTCGGATCGACCACGATGTTTTGGGGCTTGATGTCGCGGTGAATGACGCCTTCGGCGTGCGCGACTTCCAGCGCGCGGCACAGCTGTTTCCCGATCGTCAGCACCACCGCAACGGGCAGCTTGCCTCGTGAATCGATGAGCTGCTTGAGCGAGGTGCCCTCGACGTATTCCATCGTGAGGTAGTACATCCCGTTCACTTCGCCGAGGTCGTACGTGCGCACCACGTTGCGATGCGCGATCCGGCGCGCCAGACGGATTTCCTGCTTGAACCGCTCCAGCGCCGCGGTGCCGCCGGCCATGGCCTCGGGCCGCAGCGTCTTGATGGCCACCGGTTCCTGCAGCTCGCGATCGTACGCCCGGTAGACGACGCCCATGCCGCCCGCGCCCAGAATTTCCTTCATCTCATAACGACCTGCGAAGAGCGCACCCGGATGGAGCTGATCGCTCGCCCCCCCCGCCCCCCCTACTGCGCGCACGACCGTCGGCGCTGACGCGATCGCCTGTGTCGCCGCGCCGCCCGAGGCGGCCATCATGTAATCGACCAGCGCCGCCTTCTCTTTCAGGTCTTCCACCAGGCTCTTGAACGCCTGCGACAACGCGCCGATTTCATCGCGCGACCTGACGTCGATGTTTACGCCGTAATCGCCGTCCTGCACCTGGCGGGTGGCGAGCGCCAGCCGGCGCACCGGCCCGGTGATCTGGTGGGCCTGAAGAAAGGCGAAGATGAGCGCCAGCACGACGCCGAGCGCAACCGCGAACAGCATGGTGCGGCGCAGCGCACTGAAGGCGGCGAGCTCGGCCTCGCGCGAGCGGAGGGCGACAAAGCCGCCGCGTAAGTCGCCACTCTGCGAGCGGATCGGTCCCGCGAGACCGATGAGATGCTCCCCGCCCAGTGTCGCGGCGAGGGCGAGGCCGGCGCCGGCCGAATCGGCCGCCAGCGTATCGGTTTGCACGGCATCGCGCAGCACCGGGCCGATGTCCTGGGCCGGGAGCGTGCTGCCGACAACCACCGGCCGATCGAGCGTGTCCAGCGCGAAGAATACGACGTCGGAGCTCGTGTTCTGCTTGATGGCAGCCGCGAGGGAATCATTGATCTGATAGGTGGCGATCAGCACCCCCAGCGGCGCCGCGTTGGGCCGGTCGCGCAGTGGCGTGCCGACGGCCATGAACATCGTGCCCCGCAGATCGTCCAGCCAGGCGCCGCTCGTTTGGTCACCGCTGAGCGCGTTGGCGACCAGCGGTGCAATGGATAGATCGCGATCGTATTGCTCGCGGTAATCGGTGCGGGCGATGAGAATGCCGTCGCTGTTGGTGACGAGTACCCACGACGCGCCGATCAAGTCGCGCACATCGTCCGCTTGATCGAGCGCCTCGGCGCGGTCGCGCTGATTCAGCAACCGTTGGCGGTACTGCGGCACGTCTGTGGCGACGGTGCTGGCGCGGTCGAGCGTCCGCGTGCGTGCGGCGAGGTAGTCATCGACCGCGCGGCGCGTCGCGAGGAGCGCCCGGTGAATCGACGCATCGGCGGTCCGGTTTGCCTGGACCGACGTCACGCCGAACGTGAGGCCGAGCACCGCCACGACGAGCAGCGCCGAGGCCAGGAAAATCTTCGCGGTGAGCCCGAACGCCGGTTTAGTAACGCTCGCGTCCGGCATTGGTGGGGTAGTTCTTCCCGAACTTGTTGCGATGCGGCTCCCAGCGGTAGCCGCGCGCGTTCAATGCAATCTGCAGCGCCTCATCCGCCCCGCTGCCTGGTGCGATCTCCTTGACGACCTCCGCCGGAATCCGCTCATGCCACGCGTGCAGCTGATATCGTCCCGGGGCCACGCTGTCGATCGAGAAGCTGCCCTCCACGCCAGGCTGCGCGAAGTAGCGGTTCGCCATCACCTGCACGTAGGCCACCATCCGCGGATGCACGTTGCAGTAGACGCGCACCAGGCCGGGAGAGGCGAACGTGTGGCTCTTCGCCTCGCCGCGCCCATACAGCCCGAGGTCAAAGGCATTGGGCTCGCTCACCGAAAAGACGTTGTGGTTGAACGGATCGTGGTTGGGAAAACGCACGGTCGAGCCCACCGGGACCACGACCACGTGCGGCGCATACGTCTTGTCCGTAATCGCGATTTCGACGGTGACGGGCCGCGCGACGGCGGCGGTCACGACAGAGCCTTCCAGATACAGCACCGCATCCCCGAGATCGGGCGAGGGCTTGTTGTCCTTCTCCAGAATGCTGATCCGCCCATTGATCTGAACTGTTCGTGGCGCGGGATTCTGAGCCTCTCCGTTCAGCGTTCCCACGACCAGGGCCAGGGCGACGACACCAATGAACCGTTGCATCTGAGGGCGTGGAGCTTACTGTATTGCTATCAAACTCGCCAGGAGCGGCGCCGTGATGCAGGGCGTGTTCTTCCTCTTGTTTGCGACGCAGACGACGCAGCAGCCGGCAGCCGCACAGCGCTCCGTCGAATTCACCGGGTTCGTGCTCGCCAACGGCTTCTACAATTCTGCCAGCGTCAACAACAGCGACGTTCCGCAGTTCGCGAACATCGATCCGGTCGGGCTCGGCGCCGCCGGCGGCATCATCCGGCAGACGCGCCTCGGCGTGGTCGTCAACGACGCCAACGTGTTGCGAGGCGCCTTCTCCGGCGAGATCGATGTCGATTTCTTCGGCGGCCAGCAACCGAGCTCCGGTGGCCGCACGTTCCCCCTGCTGCGGCTGCGCCGCGCGTTTGGCACGCTCACGTGGACGAACGGCGGCTCGTCGATGGAGCTCCTCATCGGCCAGGAAAGCCCGCTCGTGGCCGAGCGCAGTCCGCGCTCGCTCGCGTCAGTCGGCTTCCCCGATTTCGCCGGGGCGGGCAATCTCTGGCTCTGGATTCCACAGGTTCGGTTGAGCGGTGAATTCGGCACGACACTGCGTCTTGCCGTGCAAGGTGCGGTCCTCGCGCCGGGAACCGGCTCACCCCAAACGACATTCGCAACGCAGCCCGACTCCGCGGAACGCTCCGGCCGGCCCTCACTCGAGAGCCGGCTGCGCCTTGCCTGGGGACCGACCGACGATCCCAGTGAGGTGGCCATCGGCGGCCACATCAGCTGGTTTCTCGGAAACGACACACTGAGCGGCGATACCCTGCTCGTTTCGCAGGCGGTGACTGCTGACGGCCGCTTCAAATTCGGCGTGCTCGAGCTGGTCGGGGAAGCGTTTACCGGGAAAGCATTGGCGGGACTCGGCGGGGGCGGGATCGGTCAGAATACCGGGGCGGGAGGCGTCCCCGTGCAGACGAAGGGTGGCTGGGGCCAGCTCAATCTGCGCCCCAATACGCAGTGGATGTTCGGCGGGGGCTGCGGCATCGACGACCCGGACGACGCCGACGTCGCCGCCGGTGGCCGGCTCAAGAACTTCGTGTGCGAGGGCCATCTTGAATGGCGACCGCGCGGTCCGCTGATCTTTGGTCTTGAGTTCCGCCGCTTCACGACGTCCTACTCTGGGGGCGACTTCTCGGCAAATCACTTCAACCTGGCGGCCGGGTACCGCTTTTAGGAAATCCGCAGCATCCGCTGGCAGTGCCGGCATGCGATTTTCACTCGGCCTGCAGCTCACCCCGGAGGGGAAGGCGGTTTCCGTCTGCGATACGCGACGACGGCCACCGCGGCGCAGATGAGAAAGGCCGGCACCATGAGGATGACCATGGCGCTCATCGTCGCGTGCACGGAGAATAGCCTAGTGTGGGGTCAGCCGCTGATGCAGCAGGTGAAACGCGTCGAGCCAGATGTGGTCCATCAGCACGACCGTAATCACCACGGCCAGAATCAGACTCAACGCGAAGCTGCGCCGCTCGTATCGGAGGTGCATGAAATACAGCAGAGCGAGCGCCGCCTCGATGAGCGCGAGCGCAACCAGCCCCGCCAGCAAGACGCCGGGCCGCAGGTGTGCGAGCGTCAGAATCACCTCGAGACCGACGATGGCGAGCAGGCCCAGCCAGACGATGACGTAGCGTCTCATCCGCGCCTCAGCGCACGTTCATGAGGTAGATCAGCGGGAACACGAACATCCAGACGAGATCGACGAAATGCCAGTACAGACCCGTCGCCTCCACATGCCCGGGCTCGAACCGGCCGCGCCTAAACCCAAGCGCGATGACGCCGATCACGACCACGCCGCCAATGACGTGCAGCAGATGGAGCCCGGTGGTGCTGAAGAACGTCGCACCGACGAGGGGCGTGCCTCCCAGCGGGTTCTGGAACGGTCGCCATCCCTCGCCGATCATGGCGATCCACTCCCGCAGGTGCAGCGCCGCGAACACCACACCGAGCAGCATGGTCGCGCCGAGCCACCGCAGCGCGGCGGTCTTCCGTCCGGTCTGCGCAGCCAGCACGGCCGCGGTCATCGTCAGGCTGCTGGTCAGCAGCACGATCGTCATCACGATGCCATTGGCGATCGTCGGCCAGAACGTGAACGGACGCGTCCAGTCCGGATTGGCGATGCGCATGTAGCCGTAAGCAAACAGCACGGCGGCGAATGTCACCGCATCCGCGACGATGAACATCCAGATGCCGAGCTTGCGCGACGTCACGCCGAAGGGCGACGGCTCGCGCGTCACTAGCGTCGATTCAGCCACGGAGCATCAATAGCGCGAGGAGATACAGCCAGAGCACGGCCATGAAGTGCCAGTACAGCGCCGCGGCCCTGGAGGTCGTCGCTGACAACTCGCCGGCAGCGAGCCGGTGCTCGACGAGGCCAAGCCCGCCGAGGCCCCCCAGCACGTGCAGTGCATGCAGCACAGTGAACACGTAAAAGAATGCGCTGCTCGGCCCGGTCGCGAGGCCCACGTTCTGGGCCGCGAGCTGGCGCCATGCCAGCACCTGGCCGGCGACAAACAGCAGTCCGAGGAGCAGCGTGGCGTGGAGGCCGAAGGATCCGCCGCGGCGCCGGAACGACTCGAGCGTCACGCTGCTGCCCAGCAGCACGAGCGTATTGAGATAGAGCAGCGCCGGCAAATGCAGGTGCTGCCAATCAGGCCCGCTGCTTTGGCGCACGACCAGCGCGCTCGTCAGCGCGGCGAAGGACATCGAAATCGCCCCGATGGCGATCCACACGCCGGTCTCGGCGACGCGCCGCTCCGGCGGGCCGCTCGCTGTCGCGACGGATCTGGGAGGCACGGCCAGTGTCGGCGGCAGGATGGCGGTGCTCATTGCGGCGCCGCCTGCATCACATAGTCACGCGCTCCGGCGGCGCCGAATTCGTTGGGGCCATGCGTGACGACGGGCGGGTGGCCGCCGAAGTTATCGTGCGGCGGCGGCGAGGACGTCGACCACTCGAGAGTCGTCGCCTCCCACGGATTCGCCGGCGCGGCGGGTCCACGGAGGCGGCTCCGAATCAGATTGAATAGGAAGATCAGCTGCACCGCGCCCGTGAACAGAGCGGCGACGGTAATGAAGCGGTGGAGTGGGATCAGCGGTTGGAGATAGTCGTCCGTGAATGCCGAGTAGCGGCGCACATTGCCGGCGATTCCCAGGTAGTGCATCGGCATGAACACGCAATAAACGCCGATGAACGTCAGCCAGAAGTGCCACTTGCCGAGCGTCTCGTTCATCATCCGGCCGAACATCTTGGGGAACCAGAAATAGGTGCCGGCGAAGATGCCGAACATCGCCGCCACGCCCATCACGAAATGGAAATGCGCCACGACGAAGTAGGTGCCGTGGAGGTAGATGTCCGTGGAGGGCTGCGCGAGCAGGAAGCCGCTGAGCCCTCCGCTCACAAATACGGAGACGAAGCCCAGGGCAAACAGCGATGCCGCCGTGAGCCGCAGCCGCGCGCCGTAGATCGTCCCGATCCACAGCAGCGTGATGATCGCCGCGGGAATGGTGATGATCAGCGTCGGCACCGAGAACAGCGTCGCCGAGAGCGGGTTCATGCCGCTCAGGAACATGTGGTGGCCCCACACGGTGTAGCTGAGGAACGCGATCGCGATCAAACAGGCCACGAACACACGCGGGCCGAGCAGCGGCTTGCGCGCGAACACCGGGAGGATCTGCGAGACGATGCCGAATCCGGGCAGGATCGCGATGTACACCTCGGGGTGCCCGAAGAACCAGAAGAGATGTTGCCAGAGGAGCGGCGACCCGCCCGCGTGCGGCTGCAGGCGGTCACTGATGACGAGCCCGCCGGGGATGAAGAAGCTCGTTCCGGCGACGCGGTCGAGAATGAGCAGGATGCACGCCGGCAGCAGCACCGCGAACGCGATGAGCGCGATGACCGCGGTGATGAACCAGGCCCACGTGGCGAAGGGAAGCCGCGCGAGCGACATCCCCTTGGTGCGCAGGTCGAGCGTCGTCGCGATGAAGTTGAGGGCGCCCAGCAGCTGCGCCACGCAGAAGATCGCAATCGAAATCCCCCACAGCGTCTGTCCGGCGCCCTGCCCCGGCCCGGCGTCCTTGCCGACCGCGCTGAGCGGCGCATACGCCGTCCATCCCGACAACGGCGCGCCGTCGCCGACGAAGAACGCCGAAAGAAGAACGAGAAACGCCAGCAACGTGACCCAGAACGACATCATGTTGATGCGGGGGAACGCCATGTCCTCGGCGCCGACATGAAGGGGAAGGAGGAAGTTGCCGAAGCCCGCGAACGGCGCGGTGGTCAGCACAAAGAACACCATGATGGTGCCGTGCATCGTCATCAGGGCGAGGTAGTACTCGGGCGTCATCACGCCTCCGGCGGCGCCCGTGGGCGCGATCTTCCCGAGACCGGGGACGGGACTATCCGGCCACCCCAGGTGGAAGCGCATGAGCCAGGACAACACCATCCCCGTGAAAACGGCGACGAGCGCCAGATCGAGATACTGCCGGCCGATGACCTTGTGGTCGGTGCTGAAGACGTGACGCCGCAGAAAGCTCTGCGGCGGCGCATGGGGGGGGGCCGTCGCGGCGCCGTGCGTCATAGCGCGGGCTCCTGCTGCTTCAGCCACGCATCGAACTCTGCCGGCGATTTCACTTCGACAAATGCGCGCATGTTGTAATGGCCCAATCCGCAGAGCTGCGTGCACACGAGCTCGTATTTCCCCGGCGTGGTCGCCGTGAACTGCAGGGGAATGACCATCCCGGGCACGAAGTCCTGCTGAATGCGCAGTTCGGGGACGTAGAAGGAATGGCTGACGTCTTTCGCATGCATCTGCAGCACCACCGGCTGATTCGCAGGAATCACGAGGCTGCTCACGACGATGTCGTCGCGCGCCGTGGTGTCGTTGGCCGGATCCAGGCCGAAGAAGTTCTCCGTCGCGTCATTCATCAGCTCGGGGTGCATCGCACCGAATTTCCCGTCGGCGCCGGCATAGCGGAAATAGAAGGCGAACTGCTCCGCCAGGACCTCGACCCGAACCGCGCCGGGCGCCGGCGGCGACTGATAGACCTGCGCCCATACCTTCGATCCCACGAACGTCAGGACCAGGATCTCGATGCCCACGAGTACCGTCGCCAACACCACCATCGGTGTGGGACCACCCGGAAACGTCTTGATCGGGGCCGCGCCACGCGAGGCGGAGCGCCAAACGAAGACCGCCAACGCAAGCTGCGCGGCCACGAACAGGATACCGACCGAGACCATCGTGTCGTTGAACTGACGATCGATGCGGACCCCGTGGGTGGAGATGTCCGGCGGGAGCCACCACGTGTGCAGGACGATGAACGCCGTCGACGCCAACGCGATGAGCGTGACGACGACGGAGAAGAGTCTTCCCATCGGCTAGTAGGGGCGGGCGGTCAAAACGAAATTGGCCGTTTTGGTCTCGCTACCCCCGATCGTCACTTCCTGGCTCTGAGTGCCGAAGCGCTCGTGCCACGCCGTGACCGTGTATTTGCCGGCCGGCAGCCCCGTCAGGCTGAAGCTGCCGGTTGAGTCGGTGACGGCGGAGTGCGGCGTCGCCAGGACGACGAAATAGCCGTGCATCCACGGATGCACGTTGCACTTGACCGCAATGAATTCGGGCGAATCCCACGCCGTCCGGATCGGCGGCGCCCCCTTGGGCTGCGACTTGTTCCACTCGGGATTCACCCGCGCGAGCGGGTGAATGTTGTGGGACGTCGGGTCGTCGTTGAAGACCGCGAGCGGTTGATGTGCCTGCATTACCGCGACGTGGGGGATGTACTGGCAACCCTTCTGATCGTAGCGCACGGTGTCGGTCGCGGCGGCCGCACCTTGATCGCCGACCGAGATATACACGACGACATAGCGCACACCATTGGCCGGGCCTGTAACTGCGTCCTCGGTGGTGAGCGGCGTCGGGTGCTGCGCGACGCAGGACGGCTCCTTGGCCATATCGATCGTGCGTACCTTGGGCAGCGTGCCCGTGTACGTCACCTTGCCGCTGATCGTGCCCGCCATGGGCGCGCGGTGCGGCGGCCTGGCGAGGCCGCCGCTGACCGCTACGAGCGCGACAAGCGCCGTGAAACGCGCAATCATTGACCTCCTCCTTCTGGACCGATGGGCTTGAGCTCACGCCCATGCGTTGAAACCCACTCTCGCCAAATCGCCGCTTCCTGGGTCTTCAGCGGCTGCAGCGTGCGGAGGAAGTGGACGAGGTCCCACGCCTCCGCGGGCTGGAGCTGATCGGCAAACGACGGCATCGGCGAGCCGTCGAGACCCGTCATGAAGATGCGGTACAGATCCTGGTTGGTGGTGCCGCACATGAACCGCGAGCCCGTCGAGAAGTTGTAGGGCCGAATCGGATCCTCTTTGCTGTCGGTCAGCTCGTGCGCGGACGGCCCATCGCCGTGCCCCGCGGGACCGTGGCACTTCCAACACTCCAGCCGCTGAAACAGCTCCCGCCCGTGCAGAATACTCTGAATCGTCAGCGCGGGTTCCGCCGGAATCGTTATGGGAGCTCCCGGCTTCCCCGTCCGCCAGCGCGGAGAGAAAGTCTTCACGTAGGCAACCAGATCGATGCGGCTCTGCGGTGTGAGCGCCACCCACGGCGGCATGTTCGTCGTAACGAATCCCCGCTCCACCGAGTTATAGAGATCCTGGTCGGTCGGCAGCGAGCCTGATGCGGTCGAGCGGCACTTGAACGTCGCCATGGTGAAATCCCGCGGTTTGGGATCCATCCATTGCGCGTTCTCGCCCTGGGCGTCGCCATCATCGCCGTGGCAACCCGCGCAGTAACGCGTGTACAGCGGTTTCCCCTTCGCGGCGTGCCCGGACAGCTTCCCGACGTGAGCCTCCTGACCGAAGGCGGGGGTCGGCGGCGCACCAAGGAGCAGGAGCACAGCGCCACACGCCGACACGAGCCACATCCATCGCGTTTGCGGTTTCATTGTGGGCTCCTCTCAGAACGCGAAGTCGAAGCCCAACATCAGGCTCCGGCTCCAGATCTTGGTCGCAGGGTCATAGGCGTCGAGTCCGGAACCGTTGCCACTCAACGGGGCCATTCCGGTCGTCTTCGTCATCGCGTACTCGAGGTGGAATGCCATCCCATCGCGGCTGAACATGAACGGATAGGCACGAACCCCCACCGCGAACGCGTCGGCGTCGCCGAACGTCTTCGGTGTCGCGGGATCGGCCTGTTGGGAATTCCGCAGCATCTCGTAGCGTCCCTGAACCAGGAGGCGGGGATTCGCGATGTAGTGCGCCTCGAGCATCGTCGTGTTCCAGGCAGGTTTCTCGGTACTTCCCCCGAGCGCGGCATCGTCCTCTGCGTGCGAGAACTGGGGCAGGAGCTCGAGGTTTCCAACCCATATCTGCGCCGTCGCGCCGACCCGGACGAACTGCTTGTTGGCCGAGCCAGTTCCGGGAATCGGCTCGCCGCCGGCGGTCTCGAAGGCCGTCGGACGGTGTCCGAGGTAGCCGAACACCCCGATCCGTTGCGGGCCCAGGCCACCACCCATGGCAAATGCGTGACTCAGCGTGAGCATGGCGTCCAGGCTCTTTCCGCCGGGCGTTCCCGCTTCACCATCGTCGGTGCTCAAGACCGACACGCTGTAGCGCGTGTAGCTGTTGATCGAGTGGCCGGAGAGCTCGGCGCCGATCTGGTTGTCTCCCAAGCCGAAGACGTAGTTGTCGACGCTGCCGGCCGGCTGGTAGTGATAGGCGTAAAGGAAGCCGCCGTTATTCGACAACCAGGTGAATCGTTTTTCGGAGAGCATGTTGTCCAGCTCAAATTTGCCGACCTTCAGGTTGGCCCACGGCGAGTGGCCGAGGTTGTCGAGCCGCACGAACGCCGCTTCGATACCCGCGCTCCCATCGGGGTCCAGTGTAGGTACGACGCCGAAGGTGATGTCTTTGTACAACGTCCCGAGCATCAGGAAATCCATTCCCGATATGTCGAACCCGCCTTGCGTGATCGTCGCCTCGCTCGGGGGCGGGTCGATGGGCTGGTGGTCCGTGTTCTCAAAATGCACCTGCGGCGTGGTGCGAATCGCGATCGGCCAGTAGGAATTGTCTTGCCAAATCGGCGAGTCGCGATCATTGCCGAGCTGGTAGCCGTTGTCCTTGAACCGTTGGCCGAAGGCATTCAGCTCGGGCCATACGGTATGGCAGGCGGAGCACCGCAGCCCGTATTTCCGGGCGAATGCGGGAATCGCCAGGACTCTGGCGTAGGCCTCGCGATACGTACTGACAACCATGGTGCCGGAGTTGGGGGCGGGGGCCATCGCTGCACAAAGCAGCATCGTCAGGGGTGCAGCGGCCCGCAGAAACCGCTTGACCATTGAACCTCCCCTTCGGTAGGAGAGACCCTGCTCGACAACGTCGGTGACAGCTCAACGCCACATCTACAATAATGCGCGGGCATTGTCAAATGGAAATCATGAAGGTTCTTCCACGCGGCGCTGGTGTTTCTCGCGCCTGCGATATGCCTTCTTGGAACGGTGCACCTTGTGGGACGGGGTTTTCAGTCGCTCTCTCACGGGCGCGTCGGGGTTCGGCACCCGGATCGTGACCTTCTCTTTCTCACGCTTGCGGCTCATGCGCCGACGCGCTGCCGGATTTGACGCGCGTGGTGGCGGGCATGGAGGAGGTGGAAGTGCATCCACTCCTCGATAGTGAGATCGCCCATCCGCGGGTGCTTGACGAACAAATCGGCGCGCCGTGCCGGCAGTAAGGCCCGGTCGACCTGATCCCACGCCTCGATCCCCTCGACAAAATGCGCCTGTGCCGCCGCACGGCTGATCTCCGGGGCCGGCGTGGTGCGCTCCGGGGCCTTCCTTCCCGGGGGAAACCAGTGCAGGCCAAAAATGAAGAACCTAGCGACGTGCTCGGCGGGAGTGCGCGGCCGCCGGGACATTGGGGCGTGGTTGCCGCGCGTCTGAAACGTTGCGGCGCTCAACGTCAGGCCGAGCGCCAGATGCTCGACGATTTGCGCCGGCGTCCACTTGCCTGCCGGCCCACGTTCCCACTCGAGATCGCGGCGATTCTGCAGCGGGCCCAGCACCAGCGTGCGCAGCTCGCCCAGCCGCGCGTAGGGCGCGCTCATCATCGCGTGCGGGCCCACCAACCAGTAGTTTCCATCCGACCCGACATGCGCGGAATCTGCGAGTGAACCTGTTGCGCCGCCACCCGGTTGCCATCGCGCTGGTGGTCCTGCTGCTCGTGACTGCGATTCACCCGCTTCCCTCTCTGGTCGACGCCATCACCGGCTCGGCGGCGGGGAACGTCGATCTCGACCGGCCGACGCTGTACGTGATATTCGCGCCGCTCTCCAACACGCTCGACGCACTCACCTTTTTCAGCATGGCGCGTGCGCAATGGGCGCTCATCGTCTGGGTGCTGGCACTCGCGGCTTGGGGAGCGCTGCGCCGCTCGCCCGCTCCCCTGACCGTGCGGCGGCGTACCGGTCGCGCCCTCGCCGGCCCGCTCGTCATTGTGCTCCTGGGGACGGCGGCGGTCCTGCTGCCCCGTCCCGTTCCACGTCTGACGACGACGGATGCGGCGGGGACCGTGATCGATTACCACACCCACACCGAGGCGTCGCACGACGGCCGTCCCGGCTGGACGTTGGCGCGAATGGCCGCCTGGCACCGGCGGCAGGGCTTCGAGGCGACGTACGTCACGGACCACAACATCGTCTATGATGGATCGCTGCCGACTCCGCCAGAGATGGGCATCAATCTGCTCCCGGGCGTCGAGTGGAGCGTGTACAGGCTGCACCTGGTGGCGATCGGTCCGGTCGCGCCGCTGGCGCGCGACAGCTTCGGCGGGAGCACCGCGCGTATGACGCGGATCTTCGCGGCGATCGAGCGCCAGGGTGCGTTGAGCATCGCGTCGCTGCCCGAGTACTGGCGGAATCATTGGAATGACCTGGGGACGCTCGTGGTGGCCGGCGTTGACGGGTTCGAGATCGTGAACTGCGCCCCGAAAGCACTCCAGTTTCCCTCATCGGCGCGCCGCGAGGTGATGACGCTCGCCGCGAGTCACAACCTGCTGGTCGTCGGAGCGAGCGACAATCACGGCTGGGGCCAGGTGACGTGCGTGTGGAATGTGTCGCGGCCCGGCGCGCAGGGATTCTCGAACAACCGCGTCTTCGCCCGGCCGGTCGCGCTTGTGCAAGGTGATTGGCAGCCGTGGAGCGCGGCGCTGAGCCAGCCATGGCTCATGCTCCGCTCGCTGACGTGGAGTGAGCGCATCAGCTGGCTAACCTGGGTCGTGGTTATTCTCCTCTATCGCGCCATGCCGCGCCGCCAGGGACAGTCCGCCGGGATCGGAATCCTGGCGCGCTCGCTGGGGCAGCGTCCCCGCAGGTCGGCTGTTCCTGACCAGATTCCGACGTAACATTGCGCAACCAAACAGCGAGGTTGCACGTCTGATTTGCTGGTCACGCTGTCGCCTTTCCTCCCTTTCCGGAGACGGTCCCATGCAGTCAGGTGCTCGTTTGGCAGCGCTCTTTGCATTGGTCGTGGTGTCTACCCAGCAGGCGCACGCGCAGGCTGCGCTCCCGCTCAAGCATGCTCCGCTGCACACGCAGACGGCGATCACGCCTGCCGACCTGATGACGCGCCTTTATCTCTATGCCGACGATTCGATGATGGGTCGTATGACGGGCACTGAGTACAACATGAAGGCCACCGATTACATCGCGTCCGAGGCGCGACGCCTGAAGCTGCAGCCGGCGGGTGATTCTGGCACCTATTTCCAGAACGTGCCGCTCGTCAAGCGCGGCCTCGATTCGAGCGCGACGCTCTCGGTGGACGCCACGAGCTTCCGGGCGTGGGACGACTTCGTCCCGCGCGACCCCGGCCGCTCGACACGGGCGTTCGACGGTGCGCAGGTCGTGTACGGCGGGGTGTGGACCGACAGTACCATGCTCTCCGCCGAGCAGGCGACCGGAAAATTCATTGTGCTGGGTGCCAAGACCGGTCCGAACGTTCCTCCCAACCAGCAGGTCAACCGCGGGGCCATTCTCAATCGCTATCGCACGGCCGCGGGCATCGCCGTCGTGGCGCTGGAGACCTTCCCCCCGCAGGCGATTGCGTTCTTCCGTCAGCCGGCGACCACGTTGCGCCGCGCTGCGTCGACCGACACGACGTCCCTGCCCGTGTACGTGTATGTGAGCAACGCCGGGGCGCGCGCGCTGTTGGGCGCACCGATCGACAGCCTCAAACCCGGCGCGTTGGGAAAGACGATCCACGGATCCGTGACGTTCTCCGAAACACCGGCTCCCGCACGCAACGTCGTCGCCATCCTGCCGGGCAGTGATCCCAAGCTGCGCGGCGAGTACGTCGCGATCGGTGCGCACAACGACCATATCGGGTTCGACCGGACGCCGGTCGACCATGATTCGAGCCGCGCATTCAAGGATGCGGAGCGCAAGCTCGAGCTGGCAGCGCCCAATCACCAGGTCTCGCCCGAGCAGGAGGCGCAGATCAAGGTGAACGTGGACAGCTTGCATCGGCTGAACTCCGCGCGGCGCGATTCGATCTTCAACGGTGCTGACGACGACGGCTCAGGAACGACCGCGGTGCTCGAGATCGCCGAGGCATTCGTCGGCGCCAAGGTAAAGCCCAAGCGCTCGCTGCTGTTCGTCTGGCACACCGGCGAAGAGCTGGGACTGTTCGGCTCGCAGTACTTCACGGACAACCCGACGGTCCCGCGTGACTCCATCGTGGCACAGCTCAACATGGACATGGTGGGTCGCGGCCGTGCCGATGACGAAAACGGCGGCGGGCCGGGCTACCTCCAGCTCATCGGCACGCGCCGGCTCTCGACGGAGCTGGGTGACATCGTCGAGAGCGTGAACAAGCAACGCAAGCAGCCGTTCACCTTCGATTATCAGTACGACGCGACCGGGCATCCGGAGCAGTACTACTGCCGCAGCGATCACTACATGTATGCGCGCTACGGCATCCCGATCGCGTTTTTCACGACGGGCAATCACCGCGACTATCACCAGGTGACGGACGAGCCGCAGTACATCGACTACGACAAGCTGGCGCACGTGTCGCAATTCGTGTACGACGTGGCGGCGACCGTGGCCAATCTCGACCATCGCGTGGTGGTGGATAAGCCGAAGCCCGATCCGCGGGGCAACTGCGTGCAGTGAGCTGTGGCAGGGTACTCTAGCCGAACGCTGGTCGACAAGCTCGGGATCAAGCCCCGGACGCGGATTGCGATCGTCAATCCACCCCGGGGCTATCGCGTTACGTTGGGCAAGCTGCCTCCCGGCGTCATCGTTGCCTCGGCACCCCGAGGATCGCTCCCCTTCATCCAATTCTTCGTCACGAGTCGCGATGTGTTGGAAGCACAGCTGCCAGCTCTGTTGCGCGCGCTCGAGCCCGATGGCTCGCTGTGGATCTCCTGGCCCAAGAAGGCCTCGGGCGTCATGACCGATATCACCGAGGATGTCGTCCGCGCGGTGGCGTTACCAACCGGGCTCGTCGACGTGAAAGTCGCCGCCGTGGACGACGTCTGGTCAGGGCTGAAGCTGGTGCGTAGGCTCAAAAACCGGTGATCTACTTTACGTTATAAAGTACTTGACACTAGACGATCTCCACACTAGCGTTGCTCGATGACGTCGCCGCAGCCACTCCACGACCGCGCGCTGGACAACCTGCAATTCATTCGCTCCACGATGGAGCGCGCCGGCTCGTTTACAGCGGTGCCCGGTTGGGGAATGGTCGTCGTCGGCGCGACGGCACTGGCCGCGACGTGGCTGGCGCTTCGGACCGGACGCGAAGCCGATTGGCTCGCCGTGTGGCTGGGCGAAGCGGTGCTGGGCGTCGTGGTCGGTGGGGCGGCGATGATTCAGAAGGCGCGGATCGCCAACGACCCCCTGCTCTCCGGGCCCGGCCGGCGGTTCGGTCTGAGCTTTCTCCCGCCGATCGTCGTGGGGGCGTTGCTCACGATCGCGCTCTATGGCGCGGGATTGTTCCAGTTGATGCCCGGGATGTGGCTCTTGTTGTACGGTACGGCGGTCGCGACGGCGGGCGCGTTCTCGGTTCGGATCGTGCCCATCATGGGTATGTGCTTCATGCTGCTGGGCGCGGCTGCGCTATTCACGCCGTTCCGCTGGTGGGCTTGGTTCATGGCGGCGGGATTCGGCGGCCTGCACATCATTTTCGGATTGATCATCGCGCGGAGGTACGGTGGCTAAGAGCAATGCGGCGCGGATCACCCGCGCCGAAACGGAGCGAGCGGTGAAAGTGAAGACGCAACCCGCCCCGGCCGAGCTGGATCGGCTGATTCACGAGCGCGTGCGGCTGGCGATCGTGAGCGCGCTGGCGGTGCGTGAGACCCTCACCTTCAACGAGCTGAAAACGCTGCTGAAGACGACCGATGGCAACCTGAGCGTGCACGCCCGCAAACTGGAGGACGCCGCTTATGTCGTCTGCACCAAGTCGTTCGAGGGGCGCGTCCCCAAAACCGAATACCGACTCACCGCCCTCGGCCGGCGGGCGCTCGAGCGCTATCTCGATCACATGGAAGCGTTGATTCGCGCGACGCGAGCGCGCTGACGTGGACTCTTTTTTTTGCGGGATCGCTTTATGAAACAAAGTACTTCCTTTCACGTCGCCATCGTCATGGACGGCAACGGCCGCTGGGCCACGCGCCGCGGCTCGCCGCGGGCCGCCGGACACCGCGCCGGCGCGGAGGCGGTCCGCCGGGTCGTCGAGATCGCGCCCGGCTGCGGCATCACCGCGCTGACGCTGTACGCCTTCTCATCCGACAACTGGAGCCGGCCGGCGACCGAAGTCTCCACGCTGATGCGCCTGTTTGCGCGCTACCTCCGCGCGGAGGCCGCCGAGCTCGCCGCCAGGGGCGTGAAACTCATCGTCATCGGACGGCGGGACCGGCTGCCCCGCTCGCTCGTCGACGCCATCGCGGCCGCCGAGCAGGCCACAGCCGCCGGCACACGGCTCGAGCTGCGGATCGCGGTGGACTACTCCGCGCGCACCGCGATTCAGCGCGGTGATCTGCTCCCCGACGTCGATCTCCTCATTCGTACCGGCGGCGAGCAGCGCCTGTCGGATTTCCTGCTCTGGGAATGCGCCTATGCCGAGCTGTGGTTCACCGATCGGATGTGGCCGGACTTTGGAGCGGCGCAGCTCGCCACCGCGGTTCACGAATTCCACTCCCGCGACCGCCGCTTCGGCGGGCTGCCGACACGGGAGGCCGTATGACAGAGCGCCCGCTCTTCCCCCCGCTGCCCGTGCGCGAGTCTCGCACCAGGCTCGGACTCGAGATTGCGGCGGCCGGAGTCGCCGGCGGCATCGTCGGTGATGCGCTGTTGCGCGCGATGCCATGGGGTCTGAATGTCGCGATCGGCACGACTGCACTCGCCGGAGCGGGTGCCTGGCTGGCCCGCCGCCATCACATCAAACCCGGCGCTGACACCCCCTGGCTCGCAATCACGGCGGTACTGCTCGGACTGGCATTCCTGCGCCGCGATGCCGAGACCCTGGCCGCGTTCGACGTCATCGCGCTGATCGTGACGCTCGCCCTCGCGGCCGCGAGCCTGCAGGGCGAAGTCATATCGCGTTGGTACCCGCTCGATTACGTGCGCGGCGTTGCAACAGCCACGCTCGGCAGCATCATCGGCAGCCTCCAGCTGATCTTCAGCGACATCCAATGGCGCGAGCTGCCCCAGGATGGGCGGGGGGGGCTGCGTCATGTCCGTGGCGTCGCGCTGGGCGTGCTCATCGCCGCACCGCTCCTGATCACCTTCGCGGCGCTGTTCGCGTCAGCCGATCCCATTTTCGACAACGTGCTCGCGAACCTGTTCGCGTTCGATATGGACGCGGTCATCACCCACACGTTCTTCTTCTGTTTCTGGGCAGCGCTCGTCGCCGGCCTGTTTCGCTGGGGATTCCTCGGCCGGCCCGTCACGAGCTTTGCGCTGACGTCCAAGCCGCTTACGACCATCGTCCCGGTCGCGACCGCGCTCGCGCTCATCGATTTCCTATTTCTGATGTTCGTGGTGGTGCAGCTGCGTTACTTCTTCGGCGGAGTGGCGCTCGTGCAGGAGACGAGCGGGCTGACCTATGCGAGCTACGCGCGGGAGGGCTTCTTCCAGCTGGTCGTCGCCAGCGCTTTGGTACTGCCCATCGTCCTCGGTGCCGACCACCTGGTCAGCGCGAGCACACCGCCACAGGTCCGTGTCTTTCGGCAGCTCGCCGGACTACTCCTCGCGCTGCTGGCCGTGGTTATGATCTCGGCGCTGAAGCGCATGCTACTCTACGTCTCCGCGTACGGATTGACGTCTGACCGCCTGTACGCCACGGCATTCATGATCCTGCTCATCGGCGTGTTCGCGTGGTTTTCTTGGACCGTACTCCGGAGTCAGCGGCAGCGCTTTTCCTTTGGCGCGTTGATGCAAGCATTCGCGGTGCTCGCCGGCCTGCACGTGCTCAATCCCGACGCTTTCATTGCGCAGACCAATCTCAATCGCCCCGTCGCCGAGCGCCCCTTCGATGCGACATACGCGGCGTCGTTGAGTGCCGACGCGGTACCGGTGCTCATCCAGGCTTTGCCGCAATTGCCGCCGGCCGATCAATGTGCCGTCGCAAGAGTCTTCCTGAAACGCTGGGGGGGAAGCGACACGGACTGGCGCACGTGGAACTGGAGTCGCAGTCGCGCGCGGCGCCTGGTGAGCGAACAAACGCATGAACTGCGCGCCATGAACTCTTGCCCGCCTTTACGGTCGAGGAAGGACTGATCTCATGAGACGCCTCGGTCGAATTGTGACGGTAACAGCAGGCTTGATGGGCGCCGGGTTGGTTTTCGGAGCGCTTGCCGGTGGAACCGCCTTCGCGGTGGTGGCACTGGTGGCGGGCGACAAGATGGCGGTGGAACCCTTTGAAATCGGCGCGTTCTTTGGCGCCCCGCTCGGAGCCATCACCGCGCCGTTGCTATCGTGGGTGTTGCTACGTCGCGTCCCACTCGGGCGAATGTTCGTGGTCTGCTCTGCCGGCACGGCGATTGGCGGCGTTATCGGATGGTACACGACGGGCGCTGAAGACATCATGCTCCAACCCATTGGCGGCGCTCTTTTAGGCTGCATCATCGCAGCAATCACCCTGTGGTACGGCGCGCGTACTCGATCGGGAAACGCCATGCTGAACAGGTCATGAGCTGGACGCCTCGCACGATCGCAGTCGGTGTCGGCAAGGTTGTAGGCGCAGGACTCGCCGGCGCCGCTATGGTCGTCGCATGCTTCGTGGTGGTTTTGGTTCTACCCGCCATCGTCGGGCTCTTGATAGATGGAGTTTCTGGATATGGACTACTGCGTGTCACGCTGAGCATGGTTATCACCTCACTCGCTTCCTGGTTGTTCCAGCTCTCGTTGGGCAACGTGCTCCTGGCGTGGCTCGTCGCTACGACGATCGGCGCCCTTATCGGCGGCTTCGTGGGGTCGTTTCTTGACTGCCTGAGCGCGACGTTCGTTCTGCATCGAGTATCAGCAAGCGATGACGTAGATTTGGAGGCATGAGCCTCCGGATCACACAGGTCGACGCGTTTACCAATCGCCCGTTCGCCGGCAACCCCGCCGGCGTTTGCATTCTCCCCAAAGCCGCTGATGCAGGCTGGATGCTCAACGTCGCGCGCGAGATGAACCTCGCCGAGACGGCGTTTTTGGTGAAGCAGCGTGACGGGTACGACCTGCGTTGGTTTACGCCCGCAGTCGAAGTCGATCTCTGCGGTCACGCGACGCTCGCGAGCGCGCACGTGCTGTGGGAAGACGACCACCTTCCCAAGACGGCGCAGGCGCGCTTTCACACCAAGAGCGGCCTGCTCACCGCCGACCAGAACGGCGCGTGGATCGAGCTGGACTTCCCCGCAACGCCGGCCAAGCCGGCACCGCCACCCGCCGGACTCGTCGAGGCACTCGGCGCGAAACCATTGTTTGTCGGCAAGAGTCCGTTCGACTACTTCGTCGAAGTCGATACCGAGTCAACGGTACGCACGCTGGCGCCGAATCTTTCGGCGCTGGGTGAAGTCCAGGCCCGCGGCGTGATCGTGACCGCGCGCGGCGACGGAACGAGCAAGTACGATTTCGTGTCGCGCTTCTTTGCGCCGCAATCAGGCGTGCCCGAAGATCCCGTGACCGGCTCGGCACACTGCGCGCTCGCGCCGTACTGGAGCGCGAAGCTCGGCAAGAAGGACCTCACGGCTTACCAGGCGTCGTCGCGCGGGGGCGAGCTGCGCCTGCGGCTCGCGGGCGACCGCGTTCGGATCGGCGGCCAGGCCGTAACGGTGTTGCGTGGGGAACTCATGGCGACTGACCACTGACTCCCGACACCCGACAGGTGTTCGGTGCTAGGTGTCAGGTGGCAGCTTGCCCCTCAGCGCGCGGATCAGACCCGCCAGGAGTCGTCCAACATCTCCGGTCAGGTCGAATGCGCGTTGCTGATCTTCTAAGGTCACGTACTGTCGTCGCGCGGCGAGGACAAGTTGCGTTTCGAGCTCCATCAGCGACCCTCGTGCAATCGACAGATGGTGGAGATATTCTCGTAAGTGCGCGCGCCCATGACCTTCCGCGATGTTACTTGGAATTGAAGCCGCCGCTCGTTGGATCTGGCTGGTAAGCCCAAAGCGCTCATCCCGGGGGAAGGACTTCGTGAGATCATCAACAACGTCGGCGAGGTCGATCGCGTGTTGCCAGACTATCAGGTCGCGATATGAGGTGACCTTCTTTCGCTCCGGCGACATCTTACATAGTGTTTGCAAAGAGCACTCGTGAAGCATCATTTTTCTCGGCATCGGACCATTCGACTGCGATCCTGACATCGTAGCCCCTGAAACCAAGCACCTGACACCAAGCACCTGACACCTATCCAGAGAGCAAATGCGTAGGCATGCCACGCCATAACCGCGTCGTCGGCTACCTCTTCGCGCTCGGCGCCGGCGCGACGTGGGGAACCACCGGCCCGCTCTCGACCGGCCTCTACAGCCTCATGCCCGCCACGAGCATCGGGTTCTGGCGCGTTCTGATCGGCACAGTCGCGCTCGCCATCTGGGGAATCCTGTTTCGTCGCGACCTCTTCCGCGCCGACCGCCGCGGCTGGCTGCTCGTCGGACTGGGCGGCGGCGCGCTGGTGGCGCTGTTCGAGATCGCGTATCAGTTCGCCATCGCGGGCGTCGGCGTCGCCGGTGCCGCGGCGCTGCTGTACACGGCTCCCGTCATGGTCGCGATCCTCGCCCGCGTGATCCTGAAGGAAGCGTTGACGCCCACCCGCATCGCACTCGCCTTGCTCGTGATGGTCGGCGTCGCCCTCACCGTCACGGGAGGCAGCAACGCGGGAGCGGAGGCGGCTCGCATGGGCGTGACCGCCGGCGTCGCCGGCGGCCTCTTGTCGGCTTTGAGCTACGCGCTGACCTCGCTGATGGGGCGGTACGCGGCCCCGCGCTACGGCGTCGTCAAGGTCTTGTTCCTCGAAGCAGTCGGCGGCGTCGTGCTGATCTGGATTGCCCTCGCGATCTGGGGCAAAGCGCCGGCGCTACCCCCGTCAGCACCGGCCTGGCGCGGCTTACTGGGACTCGCTGCCGGCTCCGTAATCGCCGCCAATCTTCTTTTCTTCGGCGCCATGAAGCGGATCGAAGCCGCGCCCGCGTCGGTCGCTGCGACGATCGAGCCTGTCGTCGGAGCGTTGCTGGCGCTGCTGCTATTCAGCCAGCGTCTGACTCTGCTGGGCTGGCTCGGTTTGCTGATGGTCGTCGCTGGTGTCGCGGCCGGCTACGTGCTGGAGGGCCTAAAACAGCAGCTCGATCCCGATGCGGAAGAGGCGGGGCGGCCCGTATGAGAACAGCGGCTGCGCGTAGTCACGCGCGGCCGAGAGATACAGCGGGAACAGCTCCGTGCGTCCTTCGATGAGCCCGTTGGCATCCAGATCCGCGTAGGAGCGATAGCGCGGCGACTCGTACGGGATCGTCTCGGGGTGAGCAGCGTACGCCGTCTCCGCCATTTGCTGAATCTCCGCATCGGTCATGTTCGGCTGTCCCGTCTCGCGCCGCACCGCTTCGATGTTCTGCCGGTTGAGCAGATTCCGCACATCGACGTAGACGCTTCCCTGCCAGCGCCGGCCCCACAGGTGAATTGGTTGACGCACCAGCAGGTCCACCGTGGCGAGCGTCGGCAACCGGTGACTGTTGGGCAATCCAATCAGGCTGTCGCCGGTCATGTTCGTCATGGTGTACGGCAGTCCGGAGCTGACCCGCACGATCGTCGCGGCTTCGAGCCCGGCAAATGGACGCACGCCGGCGACTCGAGGACCGCCGCTTGGCGAGAGTTGTGCCTGCCCGATGACCGTGATGTTGTGGCGCCGGTCGTAGTCGAGCGGGAAGGTCACGCGCGCGGGGTTGATCGTGTCGCCACCCGGTTCGACGCGGATGCGTCGGGTAAGCTGGAACGCGTTAGTCGCGGTCGCGTTCGCCACCTGCAGCGTGTAGGAAACGCGCACACCCCAGCCGCCCCGCAGCGGCCGGTCCGCGATGACTTCCGCGCCTTTCACAGTGCCGTAGTCCGAGTTGCCGAAGATCGTCGAGTCGGGATCGACGCCGAGCGGCACCGAGGCAACGAGCCCATCGAGCAGTTTGTTGAAGACGTTGATGCGCAGGGTGGTCGTGGGCGACGAACGCATCCGTAACGAGAACTCATACTGCGTCGCGTCCTCGAAGCCGAGATTCGGATTGCCGCGACGGAAGCGTCCCGTCCGCAGGGTATCATCGAATGCCGCGTCAACGAGGTATTGAAAGTCGGGCGCCTGTGAGAAGCGCCCCCAGCTCGCGACGAAGGTCGCGCCTTTCAAGACCGTCGAGAATCCGAGCCGGGGATTGATGCTGCGCTGGGAGCCGTACACAGTACCGCCAGGAACCCCACTGCCGGGATCGAACTGGTCATACCGAACCCCGAACGTGAACACGAAGTCGTCGCCGTGCAGCTGACTCTCCGCATAGGCGGCGGCGGACAGCGGAGTGAAGTTCGTCGCGGTCGCGGGCGGGACGGTGTCGCCGACGGGCAGATAACCCAGTACGCGCTGGAACATCTGCACGCGCTGGCTTGCGATCTCTCCGCCGAAGTAGAGGTCGGCGCGCGGGCCGCCCACGCTGAAGTCCGCCTGACCGCGCAGCTCGCGGAACCAATTCCACGCCACGTCACCCGCCGACCCGGCGCCGCGGAAAAACGCGGGCACTCCCCACGGAGATTGGTCGCTCAAGTCGGGGGCCGTGAACCCGGCAATGGGCACGCGCGCCCCTGCCGTGTCCTGATTGCGCACCAGGTCTTCGCCGATGAAGCGAAACGTATGGCCCGTGAATGCCCCGAAGCTGTAACTCGGCTGCTCGGCGAGCGCGCCGCGCGTGAAGCTGCGCGAGAAATAACCGGCGCGCAGCGCCGCGGTGAAATTGTTGCTGACGCGTTGCAGATCGGCGCTGAGCAGGTCGCCGCTGACCCGCTGCGCGGGCGCGTGCGGCGTGTCGTACTTGTAAACCGGATCGTACAGCAGCCGCTGCTCGGCGGATCGCAACGCAAACAGCCGCAGAGTGTGGAAGCTCCCCAGTGGCACACGCAGCTTGACCGCGGCGTCGTATCGCTCCCCGCTGTTGTGCGGCAGCATGACGAGATTCTGGTTACGAGGGTCCCGGGGGTCGGGCGGCGGCGGGGCGTTGACCGGATCCGCATCGAGCCGGCCCTCGGCGTCGAATACCGCGACGAGGCCGATGCCATGTCCCAGTGGACCATCCGCCGAAACGACGAAACGGTCCAACCCGAGATCCGCGGAACCGGGCAGCACACGATCCGTCTCGTAGGCCATCCGGCCACTCCAGCGATCACCGCCATCCTTGGTGACGACGTTGACGAGACCCGAGATTGCCTGACCGTAGCGGGCGGAGAAGCCGTTGGTGGCGAGCGACGCCTCCACGAGCAGATCGGGTGGAATGCGAACGCCGAGCGGGCCTGTTGACGCATCCAGCTGATTCTTGACACCGAGCCCGTCGAGCACGAAGGCCTGTTGGCCGAGCCGCCCGCCGCGATAGCTCTCGCCCACCGCGCCGGCGGAGAGGGCGACCGCTTCTCCGACCGTTGTCACCGGGAAGCGCCGCAGCTCGTCACCGCCGATGCGCTGCACCGACGCGACCACGCTCGGATCGAGAATCGAGTCCGCATACGCCTCGACGACGATCGGCTGCTCGATCGTGTAGACGTCCACGGTGAAGTTCACCACGGTGGTCTGGCCGGCACGGACCAGCACGCTGTCACGCCGCACAGTCTCGAAGCCGATCGATCGAACCATCACCACATGCCAGCCGCTGCGCACCTCACGGATGCGGTAGTAGCCGGTCGAGTCGCTCTGTGACACCCAGCGACCATCCAGTCCAACCTGCGCGCCGCTGAGAGGCCCCCCCCCGCCCCCCCCGGCGCCCGCGGGCTGGCGCACATGTCCGATGATCGATCCGTTCGTCTGGCCGGCGAGCGCCGTGGCCATGAGGCACAGCGCTCCCACGCCGAGGGTTACGGCAGCTCGTAGAGCCATATTTCTCGGCTGGAAGCGAGCGTACTGTCACTTGCGAACGCGTAGCCCTGCGCGACGAAGCGCCGGCCGTCGGACGACGGAGCGGGCCGCTCGTACCACACGAACCCACCGCCCCCCCCCGGGGGCGCCTGGATCACCGAATCAGCACCCGGCGTTGGTCCAATGATGTGCACGTCGCCGCCGATCTCCGGCAGGCCATCCACGACCACGAACAGCCGCCCCGCCGCCCACGCGACGTCGCGCACGAGACGGCCGGCGCCAAAGGCATGAACCGTATCGGTTACCGAACTCGAGAAAACGTGCCGGTACACGGCCGCGTCATTTTCGCGTGTGAAGTAGATCGTGTCGCTGCTCGCGCCGACCGTCACAGACGATGCGCTATCTGTACCCGGGACGATCGTTACCAGCGGAGGATCGGCCGCCAGATCGAGGGTGGCTACCTCGAGGCCGACGCGAACGGTGTCGGGGGGGCACGTCGGGCAGGGGCGCGGATAGCTGACGTCCTCGCCCACGTAGACCAGCCGGGACGCATCGAGCCAGCGCAGGTGTGAGACACCCCAATGCGTGCGGCCGGACGGAGCGAAGTATGGAAGGCTCTGCACGACACGGCCGGCGGCGGGATCGGCAAGCGGCGCGACGACGACGACGTGCGCACCGGGCGACAATGGCGGGATGGGTAGTCGATAGGAGTCCTGACGCACGTAGGCGAGTTGGCCCCCCCCCCCGCCCAACGATGTCACACTCGCTTCCATGAATACGTCGAGCGAATCGTTGGACGTGGACGTGCTGCAGACATAGCGCGAGATCGCGCCACCGGTCCCCGGCATGATGGCGAAGCAGCGGTCGTGATCGGCGCGATCGTTGCGCTGCGCGGTGAACACGAAGTGTCCGTCCGGCAACCACGCCGGCATCATGTCTTCACCGGGATTCAGTGTGAGACGGATCAGCGGCGGCGCGTTGAACGGTTGCGAGGGAGCGTAATCGTCGGGATGGAAGGGCACGCCGTGCTCGCACCCGGCGAGCACGGCAGCCACGACAATGATGAAGCGATTCGGGACGCGCCGGCGCAGCATCGTTCGCGAGAATCTAGTCGTGGCTTCGGTGCACGGCACGGACGGCTCGGAAGCTGAGTACATTTCTGACACGATGCTTCTGCTCCTCATGCTCACGGCGTTCCAGCAGCCGGCACTGCCCCCCTTGCCCGCCGCGCGGGCGGACACATCACCGTTTCGTCGTCTCGAGCTGCCGACGCCGACCATGATCCGGGAGGGCTCGGGACGGCCGGGTCCCAGCTACTGGCAGCAGCGCGTCGATTACACGATCGCCGTCACGCTCGATACGGCGACGCACACGATCGCGGGTCGTGAAACGATCCGCTACACGAATCATTCACCCGACACGTTGCGCTATGTCTGGCTACAGCTCGATCAAAACCTGTTTCGCGACGACAGCCGCGGCGCGTTGTTGAACCCACCCGATGCCCGGTTCGCCGCGCGTGGATTCAAGGGCGGCTTTGTGCTCGATAGCGTCGCGGCGGTTCGACAGTCCGCCGGCAAACCGGCGAGCCGGACCGCCCTGCGCAGATCTGAAAACGGCACCGTCATGCGCGTCGAGCTGGATCGTCCGCTGCCGCCCGGTGGAGTCACGTCGTTCGAGATCGGCTACTCGTTCCAGGTGCCGGAGCACGGCGCCGATCGCATGGGCCGCGAGCAGTTCCCGCCAGGCTGGCTCTACGAGATCGCGCAATGGTACCCGCGTCTGGCCGTCTACGATGACGTGCGCGGCTGGAATAGCGAGCAATACCTCGGGCAGGGAGAGTTCTATCTCGAATACGGCGACATCACTTTCGCCATCACCGTGCCGCGGGGTTTCATCGTCGCGGCGACAGGGAAGCTCACCAATCCGCTCGACGTGCTCACTGCGGAGCAGCGCGCGCGGCTGGCGCAGGCGCTCCGCTCCGACACGACGGTTGCCATCATCTCGAAGAACGAGGTGGGCCAGACGTCGACGCGGCCGGCAGGAGCCGGTGCCACCCTCACGTGGCGCTTCTCGGCGCAAAACGTGCGCGACGTCGCCTGGGCGGCCGCGCCGAACTTCATCTGGGACGCAAGCGGCTGGAACGGCATCCTCATGCAGTCGTTCTATCCCCCGGCGGCCGATTCCGTGTGGCGCGAGTCCACGAAAATGGTACGCCACTCGATCAAGCACTATTCGGAGAAGTGGTTCCCATATCCGTACCCCACCGCCATCAACGTCAACGGCCCGGTCGGTGGGATGGAGTATCCCATGATCGTGTTCTGCGCCAGCCGCCGCAGTACACGGGGGCTCTTCGGTGTGACCACGCACGAGCTCGGGCACCAATGGTTTCCGATGATCGTGGGCAACAACGAGCGGCTCTACGCATGGATGGACGAAGGGTTCAACACCTTCATCAACACCTACTCCGCCCGAGCGTTTTATCGCGACACCACTGGCCCCGGCGGCAGCGGCATCGACAACTGGGCGGGTTTCGCAGCGAGCGGGCGTGATCAGGCTCCCGCTCTCACGCCTGCCGACCGCGTGCCGGGTTTCCTCCTCGGCGCTGCCGCGTACAGCAAGCCGGCCGTCGGCCTGTTTGTGCTGCGTCATTCGATCCTCGGAGACACCACACGGTTCGACACCGCGTTCCGGGAATACATCCGGCGCTGGGCGTTCAAGCATCCGACGCCCGCAGACTTCTTCCGGTCGATGGAGGACGGCCTCGGTGAGGACCTCTCCTACTTTTGGCGTGGCTGGTTCTTCCGCACCGACGTGGTGGATCAGGCTGTCGATTCCGTGCGGGTCCAACGCGACTCATCCGGCACCACCACCACGGGAATCTTTCTTTCCAGTCCCGGTGGGTTACCGATGCCGGTCGATCTGCGACTCACATTCGCCGACGGCACGACGGAGAGCGTGCGCCTGCCGATCGAGGCGTGGTACGAGGGGAGCCGGTTCCTCTATGCGCCCGCGTTCCCGAAGGATCTTCTCAAAGTCGAGATCGATCCCGACAAGAACTTTCCCGACGTGCGGCGCGGGAACAACGTCTGGTCCAAACAGGAAGCGCCGAAACCCTAGACACTCCCCAATTACGGGCGCGGTCTTTCATTCAGGTACCCCTCCAACCAGTCGAGGACCGTGCCCCACCAGATGCGGCGATTCCGCGGCCGCAGCACCCAGTGTCCTTCGTCGGGGAAGTACAGGAATTTTGCTTCGACGCCCATGCGCTTCGCAGCCGTGAATGCCTGATAACCCTCGGAAAGATCCACGCGATAGTCGAGCTGGCTGTGGACGATCAGCATCGGCGTCTTCCAGTTGCTCACATGATTGAGCGGCGACCATTTCTCGTACAGATCGCGCTTCGCGTACACCGGACCGCCGAACTCCCAATCGGTGAACCACAGCTCCTCCGTGCTCCCCGCCATGCTCACGGTGTTGAAGACGCCATCGTGGTCCACGAGCACTTTGAAGCGGTTCGTGTGCCCGGCGATCCAGTAGATCATGTATCCGCCGTATGACGCGCCGGCGGCGCCCATGCGGGTCGAGTCCACGTATGGCATCCGGGCGACGACATCGAGGCCCTTCATGAGGTCCTCGTACGGATAGTCGCCCCAGTGCTGCGAAATCGCGTCGGTGAATTTCTGGCCGTAGCCGGTCGAGCCATGGAAGTTCACCGCGGCGACGACAAAGCCGCGCGCCGCGAACATCTGATAGTTCCAGCGCGGGCCCCAATTGTCGACCCACGCGCCCTGCGGACCGCCATGAATGAGATAGATCAACGGATATTTTTGCCCGGGGCTGAAACCAGGCGGCTTCTGCGTCCACCCGAACACCGAGTCGCCGAGGGCGCCCACGAATCCGAATTCCTCGAGCGCTGGGAGGTCGAGCGTCGCGACCGCGGAGTCGGTGTGGTGTGTGAGAGCTCTGGCGGTCTTGCCAAAAACCCAGACCTCGGGGGGTTGGGTGTTGCTCTGATGCAGATAGGCGAGTGTACGGTTGTCGGGACCTACTTGGACGCCTGTATTCGTGCCGCCTGAGACCACGCGCGTCCGTTTGTATCCGGGAATGTCGATGCGATAGATGTTGTCGCGTCCGCGCTCCTCGACCACCGCGTAGATGCACTTCGAGTTCGGACACCAAGTGTACGATCCCATTGAGAGATCCCATCCCGCCGTGGCTTCCACCGCCTGCCCGCCCGTCCGCGCGACCAGCATCAGTCTCAACCGGTCAGCCTCGAACCCCGCTCGCTCCATAGAGAGATACGACAGCCACTTTCCGTCGGGTGAGTAGCGCGGCGTGTTTTCCGCCCCGGCGCTCGTCGTGATCGGCCGCAACGTTCCGCCGCTCTCGACGACGAACAGGTCCACATTGGTGTTGTCGGCGACCGACGTGTCGCCGTGCATCGCGACGATGGTTTCGCGTCCGTCCGGTGAGACCGCTACGTCACCGTCACCACCCGTCACGATCGTGGGCACGTCGTGATCGATGGGCGTCAGGTCGGTCGCCTGGCCACTCGCGACGTCGACACGAAACAGGTGCTGGCGCTTCCCCGCGCGGAAATCGTCCCAGTGCCGCCACATGACACCCGTCCAGATGCGCGCCTCCGTCGGATAAACGCCGTTACGCTGATCGATTTCCTGATTGAGCGGCCACTTGATGTCGCTGACCACGAGCAGACCAGAGCCGTCGGGGAGCCAGAGGGGATCCGACGCGCCTTCCGCGAGGTGCGAGACCCGACGAGCGTCGCCGCCGGCAATCGGAAGCACCCAGACCTGTGCGCCGCTGTCGCGCGTCGAGATGAAGGCGAGGGTCTTCCCGTCTGGCGACCAGCGCGGTTGCCGATCCGACCCCGGCCCCCCCGTCAGCTGCCGCGCTTTGCCCGTCGCGACCTCGGCCACCCACACGCGCGCCACGTTGCGGTTGTCCTGGAGCGATGGCGTCGAGACCGTGTAGGCGACCCACTTGCCGTCGGACGACAGCTGCGGATCGCTCACGGACTTCAGCGCGATGTAGTCGTCGAACGTGATGGCGCGCTTCTGGGCCGACAGGGGATGGGGGACGAGGGACGTGGGAAGGGTGAACCCCAGAATCAACAGCAGACTCGATCGCATCAGAACTCCGGATGGGTCATGATGGCGCGCACCAGATCGTCATACACCTTCGATTCGGCTGTGACGTTCCCGGTGGCATCGGTGTGTACGCTCCACGACGCGAGCTCGTTCAGCGCCGTGGCTTCTTCGTACGTGAGATGGAGCACGTGTCCATTGGCGCCGGTACTCGCCTTCTCGAGCACCTTCTTGAGCACGTCGGGAAGGTGTTCGGCACTGCGAATGGCCTCGAATTGTTGTCTGGTGACGGTGAGATCCATGAGCTAATCTTGGATACCTCGTAGGTCACTCGCAACCTGATCCGAGCTTCGATGCCCCGTACCGCATTCTTGTCCACGGGCTTTCACGTTCCCGCGCGTCTCGTCACCAACGACGATCTCGCGAAGATCATGGACACGTCCGACGAATGGATCGTCCAGCGCAGCGGGATCAAGACGCGCTATTGGGTCGAACCCGGCGACACGGGCGCCGGGCTCGCCCGCGAAGCGTCGCTCAAAGCGCTCGCGAAGGCCGGTCTCAAACCGCAGGATCTCGACTGCATCATCTACTGCACCTGCACCCCGGATCATTTCGAGCCGGGCAACGGTGTCTTCCTGCAACGCGAGCTCGAGCTCACCGACATTCCCGCCGTCGACGTGCGCAATCAGTGCAGCGGATTCATCTACGGGTTGTCGATTGCGGATGCCTGGATCCGCACCGGGCAGTACAAACGAATCCTGCTGGTCGGTGCCGAAGTCCACTCACGCGGGCTCGATAAGACGACACGCGGCCGTGACACGGCGGTCTTGTTCGGCGATGGCGCGGGCGCGGCGGTGCTGGGGCCGATCGACGACGACGGCCGCGGCGTGCTCTCGACGCACATCTTCGCCGACGGGCGGTACGCCGAGAAGCTGTGGGTCGACGGTCCAGGCTTGGCGCACGATCCATACGTCAGCGTGGAAATGCTCGAGCAGGGACTGCATCGCGCGGTGATGGAAGGTCGCGACGTCTTCAAGTTCGCGTCCGTAAAGATGCCGGAGTCTGTCGCCATTGCGCTTCGAGCCAACCGCCTCACCGCCGCCGACATCAAGCTGCTCGTTCCCCACCAAGCCAACTTGCGCATCATCGAAATGGTACAGAAGGCGGTCGGACTGCGGGACGATCAGGTCTACAGCAACATTCAGAAGTACGGCAACACGACCGCGGCGTCGATTCCGATCGCGCTGGATGAAGCGCTCGCCGCGGGGCGACTCAAGCATGGCGATCTGCTCGTGCTGACGGCGTTCGGGTCTGGGTTTACGTGGGGAAGCGCGGCGATCCGCTGGTAGCATCCTGGGCCTTCAACTCCTTGAGCTCCCGCGTGGCCCCGTCGGCAAGCGGCGTCCCGCGGTAGCGGTCGGCGAATCGCGCCAGCTCCACCTTCAAGCGGTCGGTCCTTCCCGCCTTCCGGTACAAATCGATGAGGCCATTCGCGGCCCGCATCTGCTGATTCTTGTCGGCAGGAGGCTCTGCGGCGCGAATCTCCAGATAGAGACGTTCGGCCTCGTCGTATTCCTTCAGGTGCGTCTCGAGCAGCTGCGCGAGCCGCAGCCGTGCTTCGTGGTCATCCGGCTCGATCCGCAGATGGTCCCGAAACCAGTCGGCGGCTTCAGCATACTTTCCCTGCGAGAGCAGGACGTCCTGGCGCGGATAGGTGCGCGGGGGCGCGATGTGGCCGACGGCAAAGATGGTCTTCACGAGACCGGTCGAGGCCGCGCCGACGGTGCGGTGAATCGCGAAGATGGCCACGATCGTCAGCGGGATATTGAACAGGGTGAGCACGGCCGCGAGCCAGCCGGGAATCCAGCCCTTTTCGGCCATGAAGTACCACAGCATCGACACGATGACGAAGCACGCCGGCCCGAAGAAAACCGCGACCTTGAGCAGGTGCGCGCGATCCGCGGCATCGATATCGCGAAGCCGTGGCCCCACGGGTGGCGACATGTAAGGCGAGATTGCGCCTGAAACGCACCCCCCGCAAGTTCCGTAGAGCGCGCTACCTACAGGAGATCACCATGCTGGGACTGATTGTGACGGCCGCCGCGCTCGTCGGCGGCTTCGTTGTCGCTCGTGACTTTGTGCGGCGCCGTCTGCGTTTCGTCGACGCCGTGAAGAGGCCCTCCGCTCCGCTGATTGCCGGCGCGGCCGCGGCGGTCGTGGTGCTGCCGGTCGCTCTGCTGCCGATTGTGTCGGTTTGGACCGCCGCCGCGTTCGGAATTGGCGTCGCTGGTGGCGTGGCGAGCGGCCGCAACGCACCCCCCCTACTGCCGCCGGGCGCGCCCTAGCCGACTTTCAACGCCTTCGCGGGCGCAGCCACTTCGGGGCGCCCCGCCACAACCCGCAGCGCCCGCACCGCCTCACGCGCAAAGGTCTTCCCCGCCCCCTTCTCGACTTCCTCGAGCGCGCTCCAGCGCGTGAATGCCGCCCGGACCGGCGTCGCCATTTGCAGGGTTTCGAACGCGTCGGCCACAGCAAGCACCTTCACGGACGTCGCCATCGGCAGCGACTCGATGTCCCAATCGTCGCCCACGATCTCGTAGTAATGCGAGTACTCCGCGATGATTTCGGCGGCCCCGCGCAGCGCGCGCGCCACCGCGAGCGTTTCATCCGTCACGGAACGCGAGAGGAGGCGCAGCAGCCGTTGATCCGCGGTTCCTACCTCGTGGAGCAGGGCCGCGATCCGCAGATTTTCGACTTCGGTTTCGGGCAGCTTGAGCTCCGTGCCCATCGCGGCAGCCAATTCCGCCACGCGCGTCGAGTGGCCTTCCTGATGCCGTTCGGCGGACTCGATGTGAAAAGTCAGCACCTCGAGTGTGGCGAGGTAGGCGTTCTTGAGATCGGCCAGCCGGGAGGCGCGCTGTTCGGCGAGCCCGCCAACGACATAACCGGTGAGAATGAGGAAGCCGGCCCACGGCACGAGCGTCAGCAGGGCATCCTGCGTCAGCCCGGCTTCCATGCCGAACCCCTCGATGGCCTGGAAGAAGAGAGTGAGCGCGGCGATGAAACCGGCCGACCCGACCGCGAAGCGCCGCCCGCCGTAAAAACCGGCGAGGATGACTGGTAAGTAGTAGAAGCTGAGAAAAGCGAATTTCTGCTCGATCAGCCGGTTGATCACCAGTAGGGAAGCGACGAGCAGCACGACAAGAATGCGCTCGAAATGCTTGAGCAAGAATCGCTGCACGAAGTCCCTTCCCGCTAAGGAGATAGAGCGCCGGTTCAAAGTGAGGGAGGGGTGGGCGTTCTGCAAGTGAGGAGAGTCACAAACGTGCTCAGCGGGACCCAGCACGAGCACCCCTGAAGCTCGGCACAGAATTCGCCTAGTCACCGGGTGGGGAGGGCCTGCGCGTCCTAGAGGCCCCCCCGGTGGACGGGCTCACGCACTCCCTCTTCGCGCACATCGTCGCTGAGGTGCTCGACGTGTCAGCCCTCGTCGTCATCGCGTTGGGCTTCAAGCGAAGCGTTGGAGTCGTCGGGACGCCGCTCGTAACCGGAGCAGTGCAACACCGGTAGCGGCGGGTAGCGGACAAAGCGGGCGTCGGTGTCCGCGCGGCTGCACCGGTAGAACACCGACGCTCGCCGGTTGGTCACGATACGGACCCACCTGCAGGTGGCACACAGCCCTACTCCGTGCTCAGTCATTAGGTCCAAACAGAAGCTAGTTATATCTTGGTGCCCGTGAGCCAGGGAGGACTCGACGATTTCGGGCTCCCTCCCGGGGTACGGGACGAATACCTGCAGGGAGCCCGCGACCAACTCGGGGCGATTGCCGAATTAGCGGAACGGCTTGTCGCCGATGGCGAGGATACGGCCGCAATAGAAGAACTGCGCCGTGATGCCCATCGATTGCACGGCTCGGCTGGTTCCTTCGGTTTCCCCCAGGCAAGCATCGTGGCGGCCGAGCTCGAGATGGCCGCCAAGCGGTGGCTCGAGCAGCCTGAGAACGGAAGCGCGGGAAACCGTGGGAGGGAATCCCGTGCATTTGTGCGTCGACTGGCAGCGGCGCTCTTCACCAAACAAGCCGCAGCGGCCCCACTTGCTGCCGAGCCGTTGCCGCCCCTCGCCGCCCCTCCGGCGCCCTCTGCCGCCCCCGAGCCGTCACCCGCCGCGGTCGTCACCGACATCCCCGAGGTAATCGTGGTCGAGGACGATCCCACATCGTCGGAGCTGTTGACGTTCGGTCTGGAGGCGCGCGGCTACCGCTTCGTGCACTATCGCAACGGCCGCGAGGCACTGGACGCGCTGCGACAGCTGGAGACGCGCGGGCAGACTCCCCTGCTGCTGCTCGACGTCGATCTGCCGGCGCTCGACGGCTACTCGATCTTCGAGGTACTGCAGCGGGAGTGTCCCGGAAAGTACCGCGTCGTCCTCACGACCGTCCACGGCAGTGAGACCGAGCAGCTGCGCGGTCTCGAAGCGGGGGCGTTGGACTACATGGTGAAGCCGATCAGCCTCCGGTTCGCCGTCGAGAAAATCCGGCGCTGGGTAGGTCGATGACCGCCCGTCAACTCCCGATCGTGCAGGTCAATTAGCGCCGAGACACGTTCGATTCTCGCGCGACGCGCTCAGCCTCCCGCAGCACCCGCAGCGTATTCAGTCCCACAATCTTCTTCACATCGGTTTCCGTCCAGCCACGTCGCAACAGCTCGGCGATCAGGTCGGGGAACTTGGACACGTCCTCGAGACCGGCCGGTACCTCGGTGATGCCGTCGAAGTCGGAGCCGAGACCCACGTGGTCGGCGCCGACGATGCGGCGGATGTACTCGATGTGGTCGGCGGCCTGCGCGAGTGTCGCGTGCGGCGCACGCGCCTCCCAGGCTCGCGCGGAGTCGGCGCGCGTGGCGGAGTCGGCGCCGGCGGAACGCAGCGCATTCGACCAGGCGTTCATGCTGTCCTCGTAGGCGCGGACCGCTTCTGACAGGAATCCGGGATTAAAGTTCACCATCACCACACCGCCGTTGGCGGGCACGAGCTTCAGAATCGAATCGGGAACGTTGCGCGCGTGCTTCGACAGCCCTCGCGCCGAGGAGTGGGAGAAGATGATGGGCGCCTTCGACAGATGGATGGCGTCCGACATCGTCTGATCGTTGACGTGCGACAGGTCGACCAGCATGCCGACCCGGTTCATCTCGAGCACGACCTGCCTGCCGAAGTCCGAGAGTCCCCGATGCGAAGTATCGGTGGATGCCACGGCCCAGTCGAGCGTGCGCCAGTGCGTGAGTGTCATATAGCGCACGCCGAGGCGCGCGAACATGCGCAGGGCGCCGAGCGAGTTCTCGATCGCGTGGCCGCCTTCGATGCCGATCAAACATGAGATCTTCCCCGCCGCGAAGTTGCGCTCGACCTGTGCGGCCGTCGTGGCCATCGCCATGGCCGCTGAATTCTTCCCGCACAACCGGTGGATCAGATCGATCTGCTCGAGCGCATACGCCGCCGAATGCGTGGCGGCGTTCGAGTCCATCGTCGTCACCGGGACGTACGCCGCCCAGAACTGGCCGCCCACCCCGCCCGCTCGCAGCCGCGCGATGTCCGTCATCAGCCTCGGCTGGCTCTTCGCCAAGTCGACGGAATCGAGCCCACCGCGGTCACGAATGGCGTCGGCAAGGTCGTTGTGGCCGTCGATGAGAGGGACCGTCTTGAGGATGCGAACCGCTTGGGCCCGGTAGTCCTGGGCGGTCTGGGCGGTTAAGCGGTTTGGCGGTTTGGCGGTAAGCAGAATCGAAACACCGAGAATTTGAACCGCCCAACCGCTCAACCGCCAAACCGACAAATTCATCGCCGTCACCGCGTTCGAGGAACCCAAAAGCTAGATTACCTCGTGACCATGAGCAACGAATCAAAGGTCAAGATCGCCCTGGACGTGAACGGCGAGACCACCGAGGTCGCCTTCGCGCCACACAAGACGTTGCTCGAAGTGCTGCGCGAAGATCTCGGATTGACGGGAACGAAACACGGTTGTGAGCTGGGCGAGTGCGGCACCTGTACGGTGTTGCTCGATGGAATGCCGGTGCTCTCCTGTCTCGTGTTGGGTCTCGCATGCGCCGGACGCAGCGTGCGCACCGTCGAGGCAATGGCCACGGGAGGCAAGCTTCATCCGCTGCAAGAGACCTTCGCAGACCTCGGCGCGGCGCAGTGCGGCTACTGCACGCCGGCGTTCCTGTTAGCCGCTGAAGCACTGCTCGCCGCGAACCCCAAACCGACGCGCGACGAAATCAAGGACGCGCTCGCGGGCAACCTCTGCCGCTGCACCGGCTACATCAAGATCTATGAAGCGGTGGAGCTGGCGGCCGCTCGGATGCGAGGCGAGCGGGCGGATGCACCGCGGGAATCACTCTATGGCCGGTAAGCGAGATAGCTCGGTCCGTCGCATCATCGGCAAGGCGCTCCGCAAAGTCGACGCCGTCGCCAAGGTGACCGGGGCAACGAAGTTCGCCGATGACCTCGCCTTTCCCCGGATGCTGTACTGCAAGCTGCTCCGCAGCACGCAGCCGCACGCGCGCATCGTGTCCGTCGATACGTCGGCCGCCGCGGCGCTCGATGGCGTTCAGGCCGTCCTCATGGGACGGGATCTGCCGATTCCGTTCGGCATTCTCCCGGTCTCGCAGGATGAGCACACGTTGTGCGTGGACAAGGTGCGCTTCATCGGCGATCCCGTTGCGGCAGTCGCGGCGACCAGCGAGGAAAGCGCGGCACACGCCACCGATCTCATCCGCGTTGAGTACGAGCCGCTGAAGTCGTTCGCGTCGGCCGAGGAGGCCGCCCTACACCCGGAGCCGCGCATTCACGACTACGGCGACGGCGGCAACTTCCATAAGCTCATCGACCTCGAGTTCGGCGACGCCGAGGCGGGAATTGCCGAGGGCGACATCGTCCGGGAAGATCTCTTCTTCTTTGAAGGCAGCACCCACCTGCCGATGGAACAGCATGCCGCCGTCGCGCAGTGGTCACCCGACGGCAAGCTGACGCTCTGGACCTCGACGCAGACACCGCACTACGTCCACCGCGCGCTGGCCAAGGTCCTGGAGCTGCCGGCCGCCCGCATTCGTGTGATCGCCACGCCCAACGGCGGCGGCTTCGGCGGGAAGAGCGATCCGTTCAACCACGAGATCGCGGTCGCCAAGCTCGCGATGATCACCGGACGGCCCGTCAAGATCACGCTGACCCGCGAGGAGGTTTTCTACTGCCATCGCGGGCGGCATCCGACGCTGATGTGGGTGCGGACCGGCGTAAAGAAGGATGGGGCGATCACGGGGATGCATTTCCGCTCGCTGCTCGACGGCGGGGCGTACGGCTCCTACGGCGTCGCGAGCACCTACTACACGGGCGCGCTGCAGACCGTCACCTATCACATCCCGCGGTATCATTTTCAGGGCGCGCGCGCGTTCACCAACAAGGCGCCCTGCGGCCCCAAGCGTGGACACGGCACACCGCAGCCGCGCTTTGCACTGGAAGTGCACATCGACAAGATCGCCGAGCAGCTGGGGATCGATCCCGCCGAGCTGCGGCTCAAGACGCTCGTGCCCCCCAACTCCCTGACCGCCAATTATCTGAGGGTTGGCTCGATGGGCCTGGGCCAATGCATCGCGAAAGTCGTCGCAGGCTCCGGTTGGAAAAAGAAGTTCCGGAAGCTGCCGCAGGGCCGCGGCGTGGGACTCGCCTGCTCGAGCTACATCTCGGGCGCCGGCTTGCCGATCTACTGGAACAACATGCCCCATTCGGGCGTGCAGCTGAAATGCGACCGCGGCGGTGGCGTCACGGTCTTCTGTGGCTCGACCGAGATCGGACAGGGATCCGATTCCATTCTCGCCTACATCGTCGCCGAGGTGCTTGGCATCGATCCCTTCGATATCGCCGTCGTCACTGCCGATACCGATTTGACCCCTGTCGATCTTGGCAGCTACTCGAGTCGGGTGACGCTGATGAGCGGCAACGCCGCGCTCCAAGCCGCCGAGCGCGCTCGACAGGTGCTCGCTGTGCACGCCGCGAAGAAGCTCGAAGTACCGATCGGACGCATCACGTTCGCCGAAGGCCGGGTGTTCGACGCCAATGACCCCAAGCGCGGCATGGCCTTCGCGGAGGCGGTGCAGTGGGCCGAAGCGGCCGAGGGTACCGTCGGAACGGTGGGGTCCTACACGCCGCCGATGAGCGCGGGGAAATACCGCGGCGCCGGGGTCGGTCCGTCGCCAGCCTACTCCTACAGCGCCTGCGTGGCCGAAGTGGAGGTCGATCCTGAGACCGGAATCGTGCGGGTTCCGACGATCTGGATCGCGCACGACGTGGGCCGCGCGATCAACTCGGCCGCCGTCATCGGTCAGGTTGAGGGTTCGATCTACATGGGACTGGGCGAAGCGCTCATGGAGGAGATGGCCTACAGGGGCGATCTCAAAGTGGTCCACAAGATTCCGTCACTGCTCGAATACAAGAGTCCGACCACACTCGAGATGTGCGACGTGATCACGTACCTCGTCGAGGATCCCGACCCCAACGGCCCGTTTGGCGCCAAGGAAGTCGGCCAGGGACCGTTGCTGCCTGTGATGCCCGCGGTGGCGAACGCCGTGTACGACGCCGTCGGTGTACGGATCGATGAGGTGCCGATTACGCCGGAGAAAGTGCTCAAAGCGCTGCGGAAGAAGGAGAAAGGGGAGCCCGGACGCTTTGGTCCGGAGAGCTTCCCCGAGATCCCGTGGCCGGAACCCATTCGCGTCCCCACGCCCTGGGAGGGCGGGGACGGAAAGGCTGTGTCGCTGGCGAAGGTCTGAGCGTCTCTCCTGGACACCCCTTCCGGAGGGACCATGCCGCTCCATCCCGTTGGTTTCATCAGCGTCCTCATTGGCTTGCTCGTTGCACCAACACCGCTGGCTATTCTCGAGACGGGGCGCATTTCGGGCCACGTGCGTGACGCGACAACGGGTACTCCGATCGCGAACGTGAATGTCGTGGTTGTCGGGACGACAGTGGGATCCATGACGAACGACAGTGGTTATTACGTCATCCGGCAGGTCCCGGTCGGCACCCACCAATTGACAGCGCGGCTCATCGGCTACGCGCCCATCACGGTCTCGGGAGTACGTGTCACGGCGAATGCCCTCGTCACGCAAGACTTCAAGCTGCAATCCAGTACGGTCGCCCTGAGTGAAATCGTCGTTTCGGGCGCCCAGGGATACATGATGCGTCAGCAAGGCGCGCCTGCTGCCATGGCACGCGTGGAAGCCGATCGCCTAGGGGCCGGCGAGGCCCGATTCGACAGCGTCGAAGCCTGGCGCTTTCAGCGCCAGCCGGGTAACCGCGAGCAGTATGACGAGATCGTCGAGAACGCCTTCATCGCGGTCGCGGCAGACCCGCTGTCCACCTTCTCCATCGACGTAGACCGCGCGTCCTACAGCAACATGCGACGCTTCATCATGCAGGACGGCCAGCTGCCACCTCGTGACGCGGTGCGCATCGAGGAGCTGGTGAACTACTTCCCGTACGATTATGCGGACCCGCAGGACGACGCGCCCATCGCCATCCACACCGAGGTGGGGCCGGCGCCCTGGAAGCCGCAGCACCAGCTCGTTCGCATCGGTCTGCAAGCGCGGCGGGTCAAGGTCGACAACCTGCCGGCGTCGAACTTCGTGTTTCTGCTGGATGTATCGGGTTCCATGATGCCTGAGAACAAGCTGCCGCTCGTGAAGTCCGCGCTGCGGCTGCTCGTGAATCAGCTGCGTCCTCAGGACCGCGTCGCGATCGTCGTGTATGCCGGATCGGCGGGCTTGGTGCTCCCGTCCACTCCTGGGAATCAGAAGGACAAGATCCTTGATGCGATCGATCGATTGGAAGCCGGTGGCAGCACAGCGGGCGGCGCGGGAATTCGCCGCGCCTACGATGAGGCGGTCGCGAACTTTATCCGCGGCGGCAACAATCGCGTCATCCTGGCGACCGACGGCGACTTCAATGTGGGCACGTCGAGCGATGCGGACATGGTGCAGCTCATCGAAGAGAAGCGTCGCACGGGAGTCTTTCTCACGGTCCTCGGAGTCGGCGAGGGGAACCTGCAGGCCGCCAAGATGGAAAAGCTCGCGGACAAGGGAAACGGCAACTACTCCTACCTCGACACAATCACCGAGGCGCAAAAAGTGCTCGTCCACGAGCTTGGCGGAACCCTCTACACCGTCGCCAAGGACGTGAAGATCCAGGTCGAGTGGAATCCGGCCCGCGTGCGCGCCTATCGGCTGATCGGTTACGAGAACCGCCTGCTGCGCAATGAAGACTTCAATGACGACAAGAAGGATGCGGGTGAGGTCGGTTCCGGTCACTCGGTCACGGCGCTGTACGAGGTCGTGCCTGTGGGGGTGAACACGGACGTCGAAATCCGGATGCCGGACTCGTTGCGCTACCAGCAGCGCAACAACACGACAGACGTCGCGAGTCCCGAGCTGCTCTTCGTCAAGGTGCGGTACAAGCGGCCCGACGGGGACAAGAGTCTGCTGCTGTCGCAGCCGGTTGTTGCCGCTACGGCGCTGACGCCGTCCGTCGACTTCCGGTTCCAGGCTGCGGTCGCGGAGTTTGGCTTGTTGCTGCGGAACTCCGATTTCCGGGGCAATGCCGACCTCGGCCGTGTCATCGCGTCAGCCCGCGAAGCGCGCGGGAGCGATCCCGACGGCTATCGCGCGGAATTCGTGAGGCTCGCCGAAGCGGTGCGTGGGATTGGCGTGGCTCGCAAGGATGGTACGCACTAAGGCTGACTCTGGACGGAACGGGAGCCGCAGCATAAGGTCACTTCATGCTCCGGCTCCCGTTTTTCACGTATCTCCAGCCAAAGACACTCGCCGAAGCCCTGCGGATGAAGAGCGACGCGGGGGCCGACGGGATGTTCGTCGCCGGCGGCACAGATCTCTACCCGAACATGAAGCGTCGGCATCAGGAGCCGAAGACTGTCATCTCGCTCATGGGAATCACGGAGCTGCGCCGTGCCGACGACACGAGTATCGGCGCAGGAGTTACACTGACTGACTTGGCCGTCCGGCCGTCCGGCCGTCCGGCCGTCATCGGTGACGCCGCCCGCCTCGTCTCCACTCCACTCCTCCGGAACATGGGGACACTCGGCGGCAACCTCTGCCTGGACACGCGCTGCAACTATTACAACCAGAGCTACGAGTGGCGGAAATCGATCGACTTCTGCATGAAGAAGGACGGGCACATCTGTTGGGTTGCGCCGTCATCGCCGCGGTGCTGGGCGGTCAGCTCGTCCGACATCGCGCCGGTAATGGTGGCGATCGGCGCGGAGTACCGCCTCGTGGGACCAGAGGGCGAGCGTGTCGTGCCGGCCGGCCGATTCTATCACAATGACGGCATCAACTATCTGACCAAGCGACCCGATGAGATTCTGGTCGACGTGCGTTTGCCCAAACCCAACGGGTGGGACGCTGTCTACCACAAACTGCGGCGGCGGGGATCCTTTGATTTTCCGGTGCTGGGCGTGGCCGCATGGATTCGTTCGGAGGGAAGGAACGTGGCCGACGCACGCATCGTTCTGGGCGGCGTCGCGAGCTATCCTCAGGAAATCTCGGATGCAGGTGCGGCGCTCAACGGTGCGCCGCTGTCGGACGAAGCCATCGCCGCCGCGGCCGATGCGGCCTATCGCCCGTCGAAGCCGATGGACAACACCGATTTTGATCTATCGTGGCGCAAACAGATGACGCGCGTGTATGTCGTGCGAGCCCTGCAGGAACTCCGAGACCGCGCCACGAAGTAGCAGCATCGCGACACTTCCCGAACAGCCCAGCCTCGCGCAGCTTAGTCGCCTGATGACACCATATCGAACACTCCTGCCCGGCCTGGCCGCGCTGTGTCTCGCCGCCGCTCCTCTCTCGGCCCAGCGCCCGGCAACTCCGACGACACTGCCGCGCGATTTCGACGCCTATGTCGCCCGCGTGATGCGCCAATTCGAGGTGCCCGGGATCGCCGTCGCCGTCGTCCAGGACGGCCGCGTGGTGCTCGCCAAAGGATACGGCGTCCGCAAACTCGGCGATCCGGCGCCGGTGGATGAGCACACGCTGTTCGGGATCGCGTCCAACACCAAAGCGTTCACGGCAACGGCCATCGGCATGCTGGTGGAAGAAGGCAAGCTGCGCTGGGATGCCCCGGTCATCAATTACCTGCCGTGGTTCCAGATGTACGACCCGTTCGTCACCCGGGAGCTGACGGTCCGCGACCTCCTCGTGCATCGCAGCGGCCTGGGACTCGGCGCAGGAGACTTGTTGTGGTGGCCCCCCTCCACGTATGACCGCAAGGAAATCGTGCGGCGCCTGCGCTACATCAAGCCCGCCACCAGTTTTCGCAGCGCCTACGCGTACGACAACGTCCTGTACTCCGTTGCGGGCGAAGTCATCGAGGCCGTGTCGGGCCAACCGTGGGAAGAATTCGTCAGTACGAGGATCCTGGCGCGTGTCGGCATGCGCGAAAGCAGCGTGATGCATTCGGCCGCTGCAGCCGGGACCGGCGGCACCAACATCGCGACGCCGCATGCCCCCGTGAACGGACGCGTCCAACCGGTCGCCCCGTTTGCTAGCGACAACGTCAACCCCGCGGGCGGGATCAACGCCAACGCCACCGATATCGCCAAGTGGCTCATCGTGCAGCTCGACTCCGGCAAGCTCGTGGACGGAACGCGTCTCTTTTCGCCGCGCACCACCTTCGAGCTGTGGTCCATCGTGACCCCCTACCGCGTCGGCCGGTTGCCGCCCGAGCTGTCAGCGCTGCAGGCGTCGTTCGCCGGCTATGGTCTTGGCTTTGAGATGCGGGACTATCGGGGCCGCAAAATCGTGTCTCACACCGGCGGCCTGCCTGGTTACGTCTCGCGCATCACGCTCGTCCCCCAGCAGCGGGTGGGAATCGCGGTATTCACGAATCAGGAATCGAGCGAGGCGTTCCAGACCATCACGTATCGCCTGCTCGATCACTATCTCGGCGCGCCCGCGACGGATTGGATTCCGGTATACGCGCGCCTCAAAGCACGGGGAGACTCCGCAACGGCAGCGGAGGAGCGCACCGGGGCCGCGAAGCGGGACAGCGCTTCGCGACCGTCATTGCCGCTCGAGAAGTATGCGGGGACCTACCGGGATGCCTGGTATGGTGATGTGACGATCGGACTCGAGGCCGGCAAGCTGGTGATGCGGTTCTCGCATTCGCCGTCGCTTACCGGCGACCTCGAGCACTTCCAGTACGACACCTTCATCGCGCGGTGGCGCGACCGCGAGCTGCGGGCCGACGCCTACGTCACCTTTGCACTCAAGCCCGACGGATCAATCGATCAAGTGAAGATGTCCGCCGTGTCACCGGCGACCGACTTCAGCTTTGACTTTCAGGACCTTTTGCTAGTGCCTCAATCTCCGCCGTAGCCTTGGTCAGCATTTCAGCGACGCGCTTGCGTGCGGCATCGGTTTCGGCTTTCCAGCCCGTGCGGTAGACCGCCTTGACCAGCTGACCCAGCGCGCGATTCACTTCCACCATCGAACCGCCGACCGTGCGCTCGACGGTCTCGGTCACGCGATCGAAGATGTCTTCGACAATGTCTTTGTGCTCGTCCAAGAACGCCCGTCCTGTGTCGGTGATTTCGTAGACCTTCTTGCCTTCCACGTCGCGTCCGACGACCAGCCCTTCATCCTCGAGCCACTGCAGCGTGGGGTACACGGTGCCGGGTGAAGGCGAATAGCAGCCATGCATCCGCTCTTCCAGGTCCTTCATGACTTCGTAGCCATGCCGTGGCTTATCGCGCAGCAACTTCAGGATCACGTATTTCATGTCACCGGCGCCAAACCACTGGCGCCTGCGATGTCCGCCTCGTCCGGCGCGGAAACCCCACGCGCGCGGACCAAATGCAAAGCCGAACCCGTCCCAGCCGAACTTCCCGCCCATCTCTGCCTCAGGTTAGATGTTACGTCACGATATTCTTACACGATATATCTTGTCAAGTTGTCGTTTGAACGCTGTGTGCCAAGTCACGATAACGCTTAAGCTTGCATGTTCGACTCGTATCCCTACATTGCAGCCACGCTAGAACCGCTTGATCCAAAAATCCGCCCCCAGCGTCCTAGGGAGAGGAGCAGCGATGGCTGTCCAAGTGACCCCGCACCCGGCGTGGGTGGCGGAGCTGGACTCGACGCTCGAGCCGAACCGCCAGGCCATTCTCGACACACCGGTCATCATCGATGCGTCCGAGAATCAGCTCGTAGACGGACAGATCCAGAATTTTCTGGTGTCGTTTTACCCGATCATCCGCGACTTTCCGCAGTGGCTGCAGATGCTGCTCGACCGTTCACCGGAGATGGGGAAGGAATTCTTTCACGACAATATCCGGGTTGAGCGGCGCCACGACGCGATGTGGCGCGCGATGGGCGACGGCTTCAACGTTCATAAGAAGCGGTTCCAGGAGCCGGAGCCGATGCTGCCGGAGGTCAAGCGCTTCCACACATACTTGACCGACATGTGCCGCAACGCGGAGTTCGGCGAGGCCGTCTCGGCGACGAATTACGCGGTCGAAGGCGTCGCCCAGAAGATCTCGGAGAAAGCCCTGCGCGGCCTCGCCAAGAACGAGAAAATCGGCCCGCGTGGCCGCTGGTGGCTCGAGGAGCATGCGAAGTACGACGATGAGCATCCCATCCATGCTCTGGAGATCATCAAGGATTGCGTCAAACGCGGCACGGATACGCCGGACAAGGTCACCCAGTCGGCGCTCGAAAGTCTCAAGTTGATGAAGATCTCGATGGAGGCGTCTTATCACGCGTGACTAAGGCTCGCCGCGTTTCGCCCGCTCCGCCCAAGCGGCCGCGTTTGGACCTGCTCCAGGCGGCCGCCGACATCGTGGCCGCTTTGCCGGACGCAGTCGTCGTGACGGGGATGGACCGGCGGGTGCTGGCAGCAAATGACGCCGGCGCAGACCTGCTCGGCTGGAGCACCAGCGATCTCGTCGGTCAAGCCATCGCCGATCAAGTATCTCCGAACGAGCGGTTGCACGTCGCCTCCCGCGAAGACAAAGTCCTCGCCGGCGAGCCACAGCGCTACGAAACGCGCGTCGTCAATCATCGCACGGGCGACGAGCGCGATGTCGCGGTGTCGAGCGGTCCCTTCCTGGTCAACGGCGAACTGATCGGCACGGTCGCCACCTTGCGCGACATCACCGATCCCAAGCGCGCCCAGGACACCCTGGCGCGCTCCGAGGCCCGCTACCGCCACCTCGTCGAATCCGCGTCCGACGCGATCGTGACGCTCGACGCGAATGGCCGCTTCACCACCGTGAACCACGCCGCGGAAAACATCTCGGGGTACCGGCGCGAGGAGCTGGTGGGCCAGTGGTTTGCCCCCATGCTGCCCGACGACGACCTCCCCAAGGCACTCGGCCACTTCCAGCAGGCGCTCTCAGGCGAAACAGGCCTGTTCGAGTCGCAGTTCTATCGCAAGGACGGCGAGGTCCGCACGATCTCGATCACCTACTCGACGCCGCAGAAGGACGAGGAAGTGCTCTGCCTGATCCGTGACGTGACCGACCAGAAGATGCTGCAGGAACAGCTGATTCAGTCGGAAAAGATGTCGGCGATCGGACAGCTCGTCTCGGGCGTCGCCCACGAGCTCAACAACCCGCTGGCGGGAATTTCCGCATTCGCCCAGCTGCTGCTCGCGGAGAAGCGTTTCCCTCCCGATCAGCGGACGGCGGCGGAGACGATCTACAGCGAAGCGCGCCGCGCCAGCCGGATCGTGCAGAACCTCCTCACCTTCGCCCGCCAGCACAAGGCCGAGAAGGTCCAGACCGCGATCAACCAGGTGCTGGACGACACGCTGGAATTACGTGGCTACGAGCTGCGCGTGCGCGGGATCGACGTGCGGCGCGAGTACGACGAGACGCTCGAAGACACGATGGCGGATGCCCACCAGCTGCAGCAGGTGTTCCTCAACCTCATCACCAACGCCGAGCAGGCGATGGAGCAGCGCGACGGCCATCACCACCGTTTGACCGTGCGCACGCGGCGCAGTGGTGAAGCGATTCGCATCGAGGTCGAGGATACGGGCGGCGGCATACCGCCCAACCTCATCGAGCGGATCTTCAATCCGTTCTTCACGACCAAGCCGACGGGGTCGGGCACCGGACTCGGCCTCTCGATTTCTCTCGGCATCGTCCGCGAGCACGAGGGGCGGATCTGGGCAGAGAACGTCGCCTCGACCGGCGCTCGATTCATCGTCGAGCTCCCGATCACCAAGTCCCGGCCGTCAGGGGAAACGCCTGCGGTGACACACGTGCAGCACACGAACGACGCCGACAGCCTCCGCGTGCTGGTCGTGGACGACGAGGCATCCGTGCGGGTATCGCTGCAGCGTTACCTGGCCGGCCGTGGCCATCGGGTCGAGACGACGGCCAGCGGATTGGATGCGCTCAACCGGCTGCGCGACGCGAAGTACGATGCCGTCATCGTCGACATGCGCATGCCCGACCTCTCCGGTGAGCAGCTGTTCGAGCGACTGCGAAGCAACGACCCCGGGCACGCCGAGCGTGTCATTTTCACGACCGGGGACCTGGTGAACGAGCAAATGCGCCGCTTCCTCGACGGGACGGGCCGGCCTTGCGTATCGAAGCCCTTCGAGTTCGCTTCTTTCGATCAGGCACTGCCGGCGGCGCGACGCCGCCAGTAGTGTAGGCAGGGGCGCGGCAGGCTGCGCCCTCACGACTCACTCTCAACTCCGATCCGGCATCTCCATGCGCCCAGGCCTTACCCTGCTGGCCGTCGTGTCTCTCGCGTCCTCTCTCGCCGCCCAGGAACCCTTCGACTTCTACGCGCGGGGCCCCTATCGCTCGGCGGTTCCCCGCCCCGAGGCGATCACCGGCTACGCCGCGGGCGACCAGCACACGATGTACGCAGTAATGCAACATTATCTCGACACCCTTGTCGCCACCGCGAGCGATCGCGTGCGGATCGAAACCTGGGGACGGACGACGGAATACCGGCCCATTCGGGCGCTGATCATCTCGGATCCCGCCAACCTCGCCAAACTCGATCAGATCAGGACCGCGATCGCGGAGCTCGCGGATCCCCGCAAGACGACCCCGGCACGGGCCGCGACCATCACCGCGCAAACCCCCGCGATCGCTCTGTTCCAGTATTCCGTCCACGGCAACGAACCGGCCGGATTCGAGGCGGCGATGCAGGTCGCCTACCAGCTGGCGGCCTCGGACGAGCCGCAAACGCTCGAGCTCCTCAAGTCGCTCGTGATCGTGCTCAATCCCTCCGCCAATCCCGACGGTCACGAGCGGTTCGCCGCCTGGTACAACTCTGTGGCGGTCGGCGCCGATAATCCGTGGGCGTTCGAGCAGACCGAGCCGTGGAGCGTCATGGGCCGCTACAACCACTTCCGCTTCGACATGAACCGCGATCTCGTGGCACAGAGCCAGCGCGAGGTGCGCGTCATGATGGACGGGATACTGCGCTGGCATCCGCAAGTGTTCGTGGACCATCACTCCACGACGCCCACCTTCTTTTTCCCGCCGGTTGCCCAGGCGGTGAACATGAACCTGCCGGCTCAGACGACGAAATGGTTCGACACCTATGGCCGGGGCAACGCGGCGGCGTTCGACAGGTATGGGTGGCAGTACTTCGTCCGTGGCATCTTCGACTTCTTCTACGTCGGCTACTGGGACGAATGGACCACCTTCCAGGGCGCGACCGGGATGACCTACGAGACGGACGGTGGGCCGGAGCTCCGGAAGCGCCGCGACGATGGATCGGTCTCGACCCTGCGCGACGGCATCGCGCACCACTTCGTCGCTTCCCTCGCGACGCTCGAGACCACCGCCAAAAACCGCCAGAGCCGGTTGCAGGACTACTACGAGTTCCGCCGCTCGGCCATGGCGGAAGCGACGACCGATCGGCTCAAGCGCGTGGTCATCGTGCCAGGCAACGATCCGCAGTCGGCGACGCATGTGGTCGGATTACTACTGCGCAACGGGATCGAGGTCACGCGACTGCGGCAGCCGCTCACCTCACGCGCCGCCCATAGTTACCTGAGCCCGCGCGGTGCCGCGGCGGCACGCACGTTCCCGGCCGGAAGCTACGTAATCGACCTCAATCAGCCGCAGCGGCGCATCGCCAAGACGTTGCTCGAGCCGGACGCAGAGCTGCAGCGCACGTTCCTCGATCGCGAGCTGGCCAAATTCCATCGCAACCGGCGGCGCGGCGAAGACGCCGATAAGGAGGAATACGGCTTCTACGACATCACGGCCTGGTCCCTGCCGCTGTCGTTCAACCTCGATGCCTACTGGACGGAGGACGCCGGCGCCGGCGGAGACGCCGTCACGGATACGGTATTGCCGGCGCCACCGGCCCCCGCCCGGGCCGCGAGCGCGTATCTGTTCACCAACGACAATCCTGCTGCCGCACGCCTCGCGATCGCGCTCCAGGCTGAAGGGTTCAAGCTGGCCATCGCGACGCGAGCGGTTCAGGCGGGCGGCCGTATTTACCCGCGCGGCACGTTCGTGGCGCGCCCGCAGCGCAACCCCGCCGCGCTGCACGATCGCATCGCTGCCCTCGGTCCCGCACTCGGCGTGACGGTGTCGCCCGTGCAAACAGCGTTCCCGGACACTGGCGACGTAGGAATCGGCTCCGGTGACGTCGTCGCACTCCACGGGCCCACAATTCTGGTCGCGGTCGGTGACGGGATTTACGAGACGAGCTACGGCGCGCTGTGGTACTTCCTGGCGCGAGAGCTGAATGCGCCCTTCACGCCCGTCGCCCTCCGCGCCATCGGCCGGATGGACGACCTGCAAAGCTTCAACGTCCTGATCATCCCGGACGGGAGTAGCAGCCGGATGCGCCGTGAGCTCGGCGACGAGGGAGTGGAGCGTCTCAAGGCGTGGGTGCGCTCGGGCGGCGTCTTGATCGGCTACGGCGGCGCCGGGACGCTCGCCGCCAGCAAGGATCTTGGCCTCTCCACGATCGCGGCGGTCGCACCCGATAGCGGCGCCAAGCCCGACAGCACGGCGCAGGGGACCGATCCGTCACTCCTTTCGCCGACGGCTCCCCCGCGCGACCGACTGGAATGGATCCCGGGCTCGATCTTCCGCGCGACCCTCGACACCACGCACTGGCTGACGCTCGGGTACGATCGCAGCCGCCTGCCCGTCTTCATCGATGGGGATACGTTCTGGAAGCCGTCCAAGAGCGGCGCCAATGCGGCGGCGTTCACCGATCCAGCGGACTCGCTCGTGCTATCGGGATTCACGTGGCCCGACAACACCGCCCGGCTCTTGAAAGGCTCGACCTGGGCCGCAGTCGAGAATCAAGGAAACGGCCGTGTCGTGCTGTTCTTGAGCGATCCGCTGTTCAGGGCATTTTGGCGGGGACCGGCGAAGCTGCTGACGAATGCGATACTGATTGGGCCGAACCGATAACAAGGGCGGCAGGGACGCCAAGGGCGGCAAGGTGAAAACACCCTGCCGCCCTTTGCCGCCTTTGCCGCCCTTTTACCTCAGATCGCCCGCGTCGTCTTAATGACGTCCCGAATCTTGATCTGCGGAATCTCAGTCTTCGGCCTCAACCGGTACCGGCTCGGATCCTCATGCATCCGCGGCGCCATCCTGAAAAAGCGATCCTCGCGCTCGGGCACGATCCACGTCACCGTGATCGCCTTTTTCTTTCGGAGCACGTTGAGCGTCACCGTGTCACCAGGATCGTACGAGCCGAGAATCCGCATCGCCTGCTCGGGCGAGGACGGCTTGCGCGTGCCGATCGCCGTAATGACATCGCCGCCCTTGAGCGCCAGCGTCGAATCCTCGGGCGCCCGCACGACCAGCACGCCTTCCCGCACACCGAAATAGTCGCCGAGGTCGGGGTTCAGTTTCACGAGCTCGATGCCGCCCCACGGGCTGCGGAACCCAAATTCGAAGTTGTTACCGGGACCGCCCGGCATCCTCCACATGTCCATCCGCATCTCTCCGGGACCACCGCCGACCCACATGGGGCCGTCGCCCAGATCTGCCGCAACGATCGTTGCCTTGCGAGACTCGCTGCCGCGACGGTACTCGACCTGCACCGTATCGCCGGGATCGAGCGTGCGCGCGAGGTCGATCAACTTCATGCCGGGACCCGAGTCCTCGTCTTCCTCCGGCTTCGCGCCTGCCAGCGCCGTGCCATTGAACTTGGTAATGACATCACCAGCCTTGAGACCTGCCTTCTCGGCCGGCCCACCCGGGGTGATGCCCTCGATCCGGGCACCGACCTTGTCACCATTCGCGTCTGCGCGCGTATCGACGATCACGCCGATCCGGCCACGGTTATCGGAAAATGTGTACACGCCGAATGGCCCGTTCCGCGTCTCCACCCGAACACGGGGGCGGGTACGGGCGCGCGGCGCACCTTCCTGTGCGCGAGACGCGGCCGGCCAGAGCGTACAGACGGCCAATGCTGCCACGGTCAACGTGCGAAACATTCTGTGTCTCCCTCTCGGGCTCTCAGAGCCCGACGTAGCGAGCGCGCGTCGCGCGAGCATTCACCAGCTCCCGCATCAGCCCGACCCGCTCCTGCCAAAGTTTTACGAGTGCGGCATCCCCGGCCTCACCGTCCTGTACGTCGACAGTCTGCTGCGCCAGGGTACCATCGATTGCGGAGATGCGGTCTTCCAGATCGGCGACGACGGCCGCCGCATGTCCGCTCAACACGCAGCCGTCGATGTCGTATTGCTTCAAGGAGTCTTCGAGTGTCGCGGATTGCTGCTTGGCCTGACCGAGCTCGGCGTGAAGCTGGCCGTGTTGGCCGACCGGCTGCATCAACAGAACCCCCGCGATAACGGCTGCAGCCGCGAGGCTGCCCGTCCACGCGCTCCAGGTCCGGCGTTTACGCGACCGCTCGACCCGGATGACCGCCTGCACAGCCGGCCAACGATCGCGCGGCGGTCGCAGCGCCGGCAGCGCTTTGAGCTGCGCGACGCGTTGATAGAGCGCTTCCAGCTCCTTTTGACAAATGACGCAGGTGGTGATGTGCCGGCGCGCCCACACCGACGCTTCACCTGCCCGCAGCGCTCCGAGATCTTCCATCGTACAATGCATCATGCGTGAGTCCCTCCTACATCTCCGGCTTCCGCGCCCAACATGCGCCGCAATCGCGCGTGGGCCCGGGCGAGCTGCGACTTGGAAAAGCTGACCGACTTGCCCATCTGCTCGGCGATCTCCTCGTGCGTGTACCCCTCGACATCGTGCAGCCACACCACCGCGCGTGACGTCTCCGTGAGCTCCTCAAACGCGCGCTCGAGATCGAGGTTTGCGCCGATGTGCATCCCCGGCTTGCCGGGTTCCTCATCGAGCGGCTCCGTCGCGCGAATCTGATCGCGACGAATGCGCATCAGCGCCTTGGTCGATGCGATGCGGCGCACCCAACCCCACAAGTGCCCCTCGCCGCGATACTGCTTGATGTTGCGCACAACCTCGAGAAACGTCTCTTGCAGCACGTCCTCGGCGTCCTCCGGCCGCTTGAGCATCCGGCGCGCGAGATTGTAGACAGGCGTCTCGAAGGCCCGGTACAGGGCTTCAAGCGCTGCTTCATCTCCGGCTTGCGCGCGGGCGACAAGTAAGTCCGGGACGGCAAGAGACACGGTCATGTCCGATCTATAAGATGCGATAAGGACTTATAGCGTCGCGTGCGACGGTGCGTGGTGCGTGGTGCGTGGTGCGTGGGACTGCGATGCCACGCACCACGTACTACGCACCACGCACCTAAGTAGTTACCCAATAGGAACTTGAAGGCATCGAGGATATCTTAGCGCATGCCAAAACCCGACATGAAAGTATGGCTGCATCACTGGCAGGACGAGGCAGACGCCGCCTACCTCTATCTCGCGTTAGCCGGTCAGGAGGATGATCCCCACAAGAAAGACGTCTACATCAAGCTGGCCGGGGTGGAGGAGCGGCACGTGCAGATGTGGGGCAAGCTGCTCGCGGAGCACGGTCATAGGGTGGACCACGCCCATCCCTCGCTGACCGCGAAAGTGCGCGCGTGGTTTGGCCGCCGGTTCGGGACGCGGTTTCTGTTGCCGTTGCTGCTGCGCGAAGAAGGGGACGAGGTGAAGGGATACCTCGATCTTCACAAGGCGTCGACGCTGCCTGATGCCCAGGCAGTCTCTCTGCAGCTCGCCAAAGAATCAGCGGCGCATGCGGGAACGCTCGCCGGCCTCGCCGGGAAAAGCGCCGAGCCGTGGCACCAGACCGGCTCGGGCGGCTATCTCCGCAATCTCGTCTACGGTTTCAATGACGGTCTCACGGCGAATTTCGGTCTGGTGGCGGGCGTCATTGGTGCCGCCGTGCAGCCGCATGTGATTCTGATCTCCGGCGTCGCGGGCATGATCGCCGACGCCCTCTCGATGGGCGCATCGGGGTATCTCGCCGCAAAGAGCGAGCAGGAGGTCTACGAGCACGAAATCGCGATGGAGAAGGAAGAGATCCGGCTGATGCCGGAGATCGAGCAGGACGAGCTCGCGCTGCTTTACGAAGCCAAGGGAGTGGATCAGCGCACCGCCCGCCGTATGGCCGAAGAAGTCATGCGCGATCCGGAGCGCGCGTTGGGGGAATCGGTGCGCGAGGAGTTGAAGATCGGCGAAGCGCACGCCACGCCGTTTCGTGAAGGCTGGATCACCGGCCTCGCCACCGCGATCGGCGCGTTCATTCCGGTGGCACCGTTCCTCGTCTTCGAGGGGCGAATCGCGATCTGGACGGCGTTCACCATCGCGATGCTCTCGCACTTCGCGGTCGGTGCCGCGCGCAGCGTCTTCACAGGCCGTGGCATAATCCGCAGCGGCTTCGACATGTTTGTCGTGGGGCTGGGTGTCGCGGCGGTGGCCTACTTCGTGGGAGATCTGGTGGCGAAATTCCTATAACCGCCGTTATACGACAAGATTGACCAGCCGGTCCTGTACATAGATCACCTTCTTCACCTTCTGCCCGTCGACGAACTTCTTCACCGCCGGGTCCGACATTACGACTCTCAGCACTTGCTCTTGCGCCATGCCGCGCGGCACGATGAGACGCGAGCGCAGCTTGCCGTTGACCTGAACGGCGATCTCCACATCCCCCGCGCTCGCCACCCGCTCGTCGAATGACGGCCAGCGAGCCTGGAAGACGGACTGCTTCTCACCGAGGACTGTCCACAATTCTTCAGCGATGTGGGGCGCGTAGGGCGCGAGCATGACAACCAGGGGCGTGATCAACTCTCTGCTCCCCGCTCCCTGCTCCCGCATCTCGTTCACGTACTCCATCATCGTCGCGATCGCCGTGTTGTACTGCAAGGCTTCCGTATCGGCGGTCACCTTCCGAATCGTGCGGTGCAGTTTCTGTTCGACGCCCGCAGGGGCCGGGCGCGCCCCTGCGCCGCCCTCCGCCGCCTCATGCACCAAGCTCCAAACCTTCTCCAGGAACCGCCGGATCCCGATGATTCCCTCGTCCCGGAAGTCTCCGCCTTCCTGGAAGGGACCGAGGAACATGAGGTACATCCGGAACGTGTCGGCTCCCCATTCCTTGATGTACTTATCCGGCACGACGACGTTGCCGCGCGACTTCGACATCTTGGAGCCGTCTTTGACGATCAGGCCGTGCGCCCGGAACTTGGGGTACGGCGTGTCGAATCCGAGGTGGCCGAGATCGGACAACACCATACAGATGAAGCGCGCATACAAGAGGTGCAGTACGGCGTGCTCGTTTCCGCCGATGTAGCTCGAGACCGGAAGCCATTTCTTGGTGCGCGCCGGATCGAACGGCCGGTCGTGGAATTCGGTCGACGGATAGCGGAGGTGGTACCAAGCGGAGTCGAGGAACGTATCAGACACATCCGTTTCGCGTCTCGCCTGCCCCCCGCACTGCGGACACTTCACGAAATACCACTCCTCATGCCGGGCCAGCGGGCTGACACCGGTATCATCGGGCCGGAAGTCTTCGATGAGGGGGAGCTCGACCGGAAGATCCTTCTCCGGCACGGGGACGGGGCCGCACTTCTCGCAATAAATCATGGGGATCGGCGGTCCCCAGTAGCGCTGGCGCGAGATACACCAGTCGTGCAGGCGGTACTGGACGCGTGGCGTGGCGAGGCCTCGCTCGGCGAGCCACGCGACGATCTTTCGTCCCGCCTCGCGGCAGGGGACGCCGTCGAACGCACCCGAGTTCATCAGCGTCCCCTCCTCGGAGACGCTCGGCAGCGGCTCCCCCGGAGTCGCGACAACCTGTCTGATCGGAAGCTTGAACTGCGTCGCGAACTCGAAGTCGCGCTTGTCATGCGCCGGCACCGCCATGATCGCGCCGGTGCCGTACTCCATGAGCACGTAGTCCGCGATCCAGATGGGGATCGCCTCGCCGGTCGCCGGATTGCGCGCGTAGGAGCCGACGAAGACGCCGGTCTTGGTCTTCTCGCCCACGCGGCGGGAGACGATGTCCTTCGACTGTACTTCGCGCTGATATGTCTTGACCGCCGAGCGTTGCTCGACCGCGGTCAATTGATCGACGAGCGGATGTTCCGGCGCGAGCACCAGGTAGGTGGCGCCGAATACGGTGTCGGGCCGCGTCGTAAAGACCTTGATCTTGCCGCCGCTCGGGGTCTCGAAAACGAGCTCCGCGCCTTCGCTCCGCCCGATCCAGTTGCGCTGGAGCAGCTTGGTCGAGGACGACCAATCGATGTGATCGAGATTCGCGAGCAACCGCTCGGCGAAATCGGTGATCCGAAAGAACCATTGATCGAGAAAGCGCTGCTCGACCGCCGTGCCGCAGCGCTCGCAGCGACCGTCGATCACCTGCTCGTTGGCGAGAACCGTCTTGTCTTTGGGGCACCAGTTGACCGCCGCGCGTTTCTTGTACGCGAGGCCGGCCTTGAAGAGCTGTACGAAGATCCACTGGGTCCACTTGTAGTAGGCCGGATCAGTCGTCGAAAGCTCGTGGCGCCAATCGTACATTCCGCCGAACTGCCGCAGCTGGCGCCGAAACGTGGCGATGTTCTTCGGAATCAGCGTCGCGGGATTTGTGCCGACCTGCAGGGCGTAGTTCTCGGAGTGAATACCGAAGGCGTCAAACCCGATCGGCTCAAAGACGTCGAATCCCTGGAGCCGCTTGAACCGCCCGTAAATGTCCGCGCCGGTGAACGCGAACATGTTGCCGACGTGCAGCCCTTCGGCGGACGGATAGGGAAACATCATCAAGTTGTAGAACGGCCGCGCCGCGTGCTCCAAGTCAGGCTCGTTGGTGTGCTGCTCAACCCACCGGGCCTGCCACTTTGCTTCCAGCGAAGTAGGGTCGTACTTTGGGGCGTCGCGCATGGGTGCCGATAATCAAACATGGCCATCAAGTCCCAACAACTGCAGCAGCGGTTTCTGATTTCCGGGGCGGCCGTCGTCGTCCTCCTCGTGGTACTCATTGCGTGGGTGACCAGCAATCGCGTGGGCCGCACGCTCGAAAAGCAGGCCGACGTGCGCGGCAACGACCTGGCGCTGCGGGTGGCCGCCCTCGTCACCCAATACTTGAAGGAACGCCATCGCGAGGTGGCGTCGCTCGCGACCATGCCGGAGCTCATCGCGCGGGTGCGCGACGCCGGCCAGGAGGCCGCCGCGCGTGGTCTCGACCGGCTATCAATCGCCACCCTGGAGGGCAGCTTCGCCCAGTCGCAGGGGCTCGGGAAGGATCCCGCGTTGCGCGACTACCTGAGGGCGTACACGGTCAGCTCGGACTTCTCCGAACTGCTCGTGACCGAGCGCCACGGCTTCAACGCCTTCGTGTCCGGTGAGGCGCCGGACTTCGTGCAGCGCGACGAGGTGTGGTGGCAGCGCACGATGGCGGACGGCAGCTATGAAGGTGATCCCCAGTCCGACACGACCGGCACGCAAACCGCGCAAGAGTTCGAGGTCGCCATCCGAGCGCCGGGGCAAAATCAGCCGATCGGGGTGCTTCAGGCGCTATTCAGCCTCGAGCGGCTCAGCAGGATGCTCGGCGGCGAAGACCTGGCCGGCCGCGCCTACCTCGAGGTCGTCGCAAACGACAAGACGGTGCTCATTTCACCAGATCCCACGATGCTCTTGCAGGTGCTCCCCGATCAGGACCGGATTGCCTTTGACAGCACACCGGTGACCAGCCACATCACGACGGCGGCCGGCGTGGGAGAGCTCGTGGTCTCGGTCCCGGCCAATCAGGGGAAATGGTGGGTGCTCTATCGTGAGCCGGCGGCGACCGCGTTCGCGGTCGCGCGCAGCATGCAGCTGGCGATCTGGTTGGGTGCGCTCCTCGTCGCGGCGTTGGCGCTGGGCGCGATGTTCTGGCTGTCGCATCGGCTGGGCCAGCTCGTGACTGAGCCGGTGCGGGCCGCCGGCACCATCGCCAGCCGCATCGCGGCCGGCGACCTGTCGGTAACAGTGGCGTCCCACGGCGCGGAGGCCAGCGAGGTCGCGGAGCTGCTGACGGCGGTGCACTCGATGGTCGTGGCGCTGCGGCGCCTCGTCGGCGCGATCCGCACCGCCGCCGATGAGGCCGCGGCGATGGCGACACAGATCTCCGCATCTACGGAAGAGATGAGCGCGTCCGCCCAGGAGACGGCCGCGACATCGCAGGACGTCTCCAAGCGCGCGGGCGAGCAGGCCCAGCTGGTGCGCGCCGCGGCCGACGACGCGGCGCGGATACTCCAGATCGCCGCGCAGCTCGCGCAGGGCGCCGAAGAGTCGGCACGGCGGAACGCGGATCTGTCGGCGTTGGCGCGGCGGCATAAGGAGGGGCTGGACCAGAGCACCGCCCAGCTCGTCAAACTCGCCGATGACGTCGCCAAAGGGGCTGAAGAAGCGGAGGCCCTCGCCAAGGCGTCCGAGAGAATTCAGACGTTCGTGGCGCAAACAAAGGCGGTCGCGACCCAGACGAACATGCTGGCCCTGAACGCCGCGATCGAAGCGGCACGCGCGGGTCCCCAGGGTCGGGGCTTCGCCGTCGTTGCGGATGAAGTGCGCAAGCTCGCCTCGGTCGCAGCGACCGCGGCGGGAGAGACGGCGGACACGGTACGCGGCGTGCTCGAGCGCGTGCAGGCGATCCGCGACCGGCTCGTGCGTCTCGCCGCAGCCGGCGTGGCCGTGCGCGAAGCGTCCCAAACCGCGGCGCAGGGACTCACGACCGTGGCGGGCGAAGCGGGCGCCAATGACAGCTGGAGCCGCGAGATCGCGCAATCCGCGACCGAGCTCAAGTCATTGGTCGAAGAGATCGCCAGCCGGCTGGGAACGGTGGCGGGTCAGACCGACACCCTGCTCGCCTCGGCGGAGGAGCTGGCGGCGTCCGGCGAGCAGCAGAGCGCGTCGACCGAGGAGATCGCGTCCTCGGCCAATCAGCTCGCCGACGCAGCGGACAGGCTTACGGGAGCGGTGAAGTCGTTCCGGCTGCTGGCGGACGAGCAGCCGCCTCAGCAGCAGGCGGCGGACTGACTCACGGACCTGGTGAGCCTCGTCACTCTCCTGGGCCCGAGCCAGTCGTTACTGTAGACCCCTTCCCCGGCTCCCGTTCAAATCCGCGCCCTGTAGGGGGTACAGATGACGTCAACGAGCCCGGTCGCTACGACGCGGACCGACGTAACTGCCGCAATTGCCCTCCTGCTGGTCGCGGAGGCGACGCTCTTTTTCACGTTTCTCTTCATTATTGGACCGATTGGCACGCTGGGCCGGCTGCTGCCGCTCGCGGTAGTGCTGGTGCTGTGTACGGCGTTGTATCGGGGACAGGAGTGGGCTCGGTGGGGCCTCCTGGCACCCGTCGCCTTTCGGGTTTGGAAGGTGGTGCTGCTCGTCGCCGCGGCCTGGGGCCTGGGCCGGACGGGCATCGCGCTGTTTCTGACGTTCATTATTATCGCGGAGCTGTTCGCGGCGTTCATCTTGCTCGATAGCTACATCGTGCGGCGGCAGAGCATAGGCGTACCCGTATAGATTCGCGACTATCCAGACACACCGACGGTCGCCATGCGCTTCTTGCACTCCGCGACGAAGAAATCCACTCGCCCTGCGAGTCGTGAGATCAACCCAACTGGTCTGATCTAGAACTTCTCTTTCCAAAAAAGCGCGACCAATCATGTCATCCTGAGAGCCGAAGGCGCGAAGGACCTGCTGTTGGGAAAGGAAAAGCAGATCCTTCGCGCCTAGGGCGCTCAGGAGGTCCTTCGGATGACAAGCGCGGCTCGCCTTCATAAAAAAAGAACAAGCAACAGGGTTGGTGGACCGTGCGCTGAAGCGCCAGCTCGGCAACTGCACGCGTCCTGAAGGACGCGACGTAGATTAGCGAGATGCTGAGCGCGATCGGGAATACGCCACTGGTCCGCCTGTCGCGGATCGTGCCTAAAGGCGCGGCGGACGTGTGGGTGAAGCTCGAGTACTACAATCCCACCGGCTCCTACAAGGATCGCATGGCGCTCTCGATGATCGAGCGCGCCGAGCGCCGCGGCGACCTGAAGCCGGGGATGACGGTCGTCGAGTACACCGGCGGGAGCACGGGCATTTCACTCGCGTTCGTGTGCGCGGTGAAGGGGTACCGCTGCCGCATCGTGTGCAACGATGCGGTGGCGGCGGAAAAGCGTCGCAGCATGGAAGTGTTCGGGGCGGAGCTGGAGGTGCTGAAGAGCGAAGGCGGCAAGCTCACACCCGACCTCGTGCCGCGGATGATGGCCCGCGCGCGCGAAATTGCCGCCGAGGGCCCGAGCTACGCTACCGATCAGATGCGCAATCCGGATATGGTGGCCGGCTACGAGTCGCTCGGCGAGGAGCTGCTACGGCAGATGGGTCCAATTCACACCTTCTGCGCCGCGGTCGGCACGTCGGGAATGCTGATGGGAACGGGGCGCGTGCTGAAGCGCGCCGATCCGAAGACGCTGATCGTGGCGCTCGAGCCGGCGACCTCGGCGGTGCTCTCAGGCGGCGTCGCGGGCCGGCATGGCGTCGAAGGCGTCGCGCCCGGGTTCGTGCCGCCGCAGTTCGACCGCGCGCTCGTGAGCGAGACGCGCGCGATCGACGAGGCGGAGGCGCGGCGCATGGCGTGGACGCTGGCGCGGCAGGAAGGCCTGTTTGCCGGCACGTCGACCGGGCTCAACGTCGTCGCCGCGCTGCAGCTGGCGCGAGAGATCGGCGCGGGACACACCGTAGTGACGGTGGCGGTGGACAGCGGGCTCAAGTATTTGGCGGGTGATTTGTACGCCTAAAAGCAGATCCTCCGCTGCGCTCAGGAGGTCCCTCGCTACGCGCGCCTGCGGCGCGCTTCGCTCGGGATGACAACGCGTTCGCTTTTTTTAAGAGAAGAATTGGTTGAGATACCGTCCTCGTCCTAGGAGCGGGCCGATGGCAGCATTTAGTCGAGAACGCGCACGCACGATCGTATTGGCGGTGTTGGGCCTGGTGTTCTTCGTCTCCGCGATGGTTCCTGTCGTACAGAGCATCTTGCACCCGCCGCGTTGTACCGCCGCGCCGATGTTGAACGCCGTGCTGGCGACGCTGGGGGTTTTCGTGTTCCTGGCGGCACGGAACCCGTCCGCGCATCGCAGTCTCATCCTGTTCGCCGCGTGGTCGAGCTTTGCCCATGCCGCCATCATGCTGGTGACGTCGTTCCAGGTGCCGGCTCAGCAGGGGGTGCTGCTGGCCTCCGCGGCGGTGACCGCCCTCGCCGGGGTCCTGCTCATGATCGTCGCGCCCTCGAGGAACGACCGGTCGAGCGTCGCACTCCCCTGACGAACTTATAGAAAAGCAGGTCCCTTCGCTGCGCTCAGGGCAAGCTCTTCGCGTCGCGCGCTTCCCAAAAAGCAGGTCCCTCATGGCGGAGCGCTCTCTTTATTTATAAAGAAGAAAGAATGAGGATAGCTAATCATGCCCAATTCAGCCTCGTCACCATCGCAGCCGGTACCGCCGTGGTTACGCGGACCGATTCCGGGAATCCCCGCCCTGCTGCAGCCCGTCGCTCATGCGCTCGTGGACGCCGACGAAGACACGCGGAAAGCGCTCGCAAGCCTGACCGCGGAGCAGCTCAACCGTCGACCAGGGTCTGCCGCGTCGGCGGCATATCACGTGAAGCACGCGATGGGGAGCCTCGATCGACTGTTCACCTATGCACGGGGTGAGTCGCTGAGCGCCGAGCAGATGGCCGCACTGGCGGCCGAGAAGACGATACACGAGCGGACCTTCGAGCCTCGGGCGTTAGCGGCTGAGTTCAGCGACGCGATCCGGCGCGCGCACGGGCAACTGCGCGCCACGAAAGAATCGGAGCTGCTGACGGTGCGCCTGGTCGGGCGCGCGAAGCTCCCGTCGAACACGATCGGCTTGCTGGTGCACGCGGCTGAGCACACGGCGCGGCATGTGGGGCAACTGATGACGACGGCAAAGGTGGTTCAGGGCTGAGGAGCCCGGCCTCCAGGGTTTCGCGAACTCACGCATTTTGCTATAGTGACGTATGGTCCTCTTGCCTTGCGAGAAGGCGTAATCGGCTCGGATCGGACCTTCCTGCTAGAGTGCCGGCTCGAGCAGCTGCGCGGCGCGCTCGATGAGGCGCGTGCCGAAGCGGATCAGGCCCGCCTTCGGCTCGCCGAGGCCGCGGCCCGTGAGGCCGGTGAAACCCGGCGTCTGAGCCTGCTTCAAGACGAGGTCGCCCGCGCGCGTGAGGAAGTCGCCGCGCTGCACCGGCGACTGGAACACTCCGAGGCGCTGCGCGCCAAGCTCCAGGGACATCTCTTCGAGGCGGAGCCTCGCGACGACGCGCAGGAGCTGGTGCGCCTGCGACGGGAAGTGGCTGCGGCCCGGGAGCGCATCGCCGGCAGCGAACAGATAGCCTCGCAGCTGCGGGCGCGCGTGGACGAGCTGGTGGCCTCCCGCGAGACCGTGCTCACCCGGGTGCTCGAGTGGCAACGCGCAGTTCGCGAGGGGGACACGGAAGCCGTCGACCTTGCCGAGTTCATCGGCAGCCTGCGCCGCGCGGTCCTCGACCTGGAACGGGACAACGCCCTCGGACAACGCCGCGAGGCCGCTCTTCGCGAGCAGTTGGAGCAGCAGGCGACAGCGCCGGAAGCGGCGCCGGAGCGTGCCCCTGCGGACGATCTGGTCGCGGCCCTGGCGGCGGCGAAAAGCTCCCAGGACCAGGTGGATCTGCTTCTCCGTCTGGGCCGTCGAGGCGGGGGGGGGGACGACGCGTTCCATGCCGTTCGCCCTTGGGCCGACGCTGAAGATCCGCCCGTGCGCGCGGCGGCGTACCAGGCGCTCGGCCAATTGCTGGAACGGGATCCGGCACGGCTCGCGCCCCACATCCGGTCGGGTATCGCCGATGCGAACCCCCACGTGCGGCGCCGTGCGGTGCTGGCTGCCGCCGCGGCGCGTGGGCTCGCCCTGCGGCCGCTCCTCGAACCGCTCACCGGCGATCCCGATCCCCAGGTGCGACGCATCGTGCATCGGATCCTTCGCGCCACCCCCCCCACCCCCCAGGACCATCAGCGCACGGAAGCCGGCCTCGTGCAGCGAGCTTCATAGTGGAGATCCGTTACAAGCGAAGCCACTTCGCCAAGCTCCTGGGCTTCACGGACCAGCAACTGGCCGCCGCGGACAAACTGCCCGAGCTCAAAGCACTCGGCGGCGGACCCGCTTCGTACCAGCCGCGACACCTGTCGGCGTACCGCAGGGTGCTGGACCGCCACCCCGGCCGGGAACCGTCGCGCCGCCAGCTCTTCCTCAACTTCAAGGGTGGTACCGGCAAGACCAGTCTCTCCGTGGCCTATGCCTACCGGCTCGCGGAGCTGGGCCACAAGGTCCTGCTGATCGACCTCGATTCACAGGGGCACGCGACCCAGCACCTGGGCCTCGCGGCCGAGAGCCTCCAGCGCACGGTCTTCGATACGCTGGTCAGCGGAGTCCCGATCACAGACGTGATCCTGCCGACACCGCTCGCGGAGTTCGATGTGCTCCCCGCCAACCTGCGGATGACGACCATCGACATCTCCCTCATGCCGATGGCCGGGCGCGAGTACAAGCTGCAGCGGGCCCTCGCCGGGGTGTTGGACCGCTACGAGTTCATTGTCATGGACGCCCCGCCCTCCTTTGGGCTGCTGAACCTCAACGCGCTGATGGCTTGCGACGACCTGCTCGTGCCGGTGCTCCCCGATTTCCTGTCGTTTCACGGTCTCAAATTGCTGTTCGAGACGCTGGGCCAGCTCGAGGACGACCTGAACCACCGGCTGCAGCGGATTAAGATCGTCATCAATCAGTACAACCCCACGACCCGGATCGCGGCCGAGGCTAAACGCGCGCTGGAGTCGCACTACGCTGAGTTTCTGTCGGACACGATCGTGCGGCAGTGCACGCAGTTTGCGCGGGCATCGAGCGATGGGCTGCCCATCAATGCCTACGCCCCATCGTCCAAGGGAGCCAGGGACATCGACGCCCTTATCACCGAGATGATGAGCGCGCGCTTCGAGCGCGCGATGGAGAGAAGCGCGTGACCACCGGATTCGACGCCAACGTTCCAGCCCGTAAACCGCGGACGATCTCCCGCGTGCTCACCGAGCTCACGGGGGGGGCCGTCCCCGAAAACGGAAACCCGCCGACTATTGAGCTGGCGGCCGCCCTGCCGGCGCCCGACGTCACTCCACCGCCTGCGGCTCCGAAGCCAAGCCCGCGCGTGGCGCGCGGGAAGAACGGTCAGGAGCGGACCGCGTCGCTGCGGGAGCGTCTGGCGATGACCGCCCACAGTTCCGCTGCTGGGGCCGAGCCGCAGCAAACCGCGGCCGCGGTGCGGGAGCTGATCGACAGCATGCGCGCCCGCCTCGAGTCCGCCATCGAGGAACGGACCCGGCTCGCCGGGGAGCTGGAGGAAGCTCGCTCCGAGCTCGGGCGGGCCGAGGCCGAGCTGAAGAAGGAGCGCCGGGTCCGGGCCGCACTCGAGGCTCAGGCCGAGGAGCGGCGGCGGATCGCTGAGGAAGCGGTGGCCGAGGCGGAAGCGCTCGCCGCCGAGCGCGATCAGGTGCTCGAGGAAATTGCGGGACTGCGCGGGCTCGAGGACCAGGCGGCCCTGCTGCAGGAAGCTGAGGCGGAGCTGGCCGACCTGGACACGCGCCTGCAGGAGGCGCAGTCCGGTCGCGCGCGTGCCGAGGCACGTTGCCGGGAGCTCACGTCGGAAGTGGAGCGTCTGTCGGCGGCCGGCGAAGCGCTCGAGGCCCTTGAGTCGCTGGTGAAGCGCAATCGCTGACTGTTACGTCACGTAGTCGGTCAAATCCGCTGCGACCCGTAACGCGCGAGCCCCAAGCGCGTGACGCCTAACGAACTGCGCCTAAGCTGCGGCGCGTTACTTTCACGTTCACAAACCGATGGCCTCCACAGCAAGACGGCGCCGTCAGCTTCAGGCGCGTGTTAGGCCGCGTGCATTCATATAGTAAGTGCAACACGACCTCCGACGAAAACGGTGACCTGGCGATACCATAGGGATTTCAACTCCGCCAAGAGAAGGAATCCTACGATGCTGTATCACCAGGTCACCGTTGCGGAAAGATACACGCTGGGGCTGTTGCGCCAGCGCGGCCTCAGCCCGGCCGCGATCGCGCGGGTGCTGCGCCGCCACCGCAGCACGATCGGCCGCGAGCTCCGGCGCAATCGGGCGCACAGCGATGGGACCTATCGCCCGCAGCTGGCGGACTGGTACGCCCGCGGCCGGCGCGCGCGCTCGCGGCGCAACCGCCGATTCTCAACCGTCGAGTGGACACGGATCCAAGCGCTGGTGCGTGAAGACTGGAGCCCGGAACAGGTCGCGGGCCGGCTGCGGCTCGAGGGCAAGCTCTGCATCAGCCACGAGACGATCTATCGGTACATCTGGGCCGACAAACGGGCCGGCGGCACGTTGTACCAGCATCTGCGCGGCGCGCGCAAGCAGCGGCGCAAGCGCTACGGCCGCTACGACAGCCGCGGCCGCCTGGCCGGCAAGCGCATGATCACCGAGCGGCCCGCGAGCGTCGCGACGCGCCACGCGCTCGGCCATTGGGAGGGCGACACGATGCTCGGCGCGAGCCAGGCCGGGCCGTGTGTGCTGAGTTTGGTGGAACGGAAGACCGGCTACTTGCTGCTCGGCCAGTTAGATCAGCCACACCAGCGCGGCGGTGAATCCGCGCGCCCAGCAACTCATCGCCGCGCAGCCCCATCCCGTGCGGACCATCACCGTCGATAACGGCACCGAATTTCACGACTACGCTCGGCTCGAGCGCGCGACCGCGACCCGCTTCTACTTCGCCACGCCGCATCACGCCTGGGAACGTGGGACCAACGAAAACACCAATGGCCTGGTGCGGCAGTATCTGCCCAAGCGCCAGAGCATGGCCCACCTCACCCAACACGATTGCAATCGGATCGCTGCGAAACTGAACCGCCGACCGCGGAAGCGACTCGGCTACCACACTCCGGAGGAATGCTATGCGGGATGACGCTCAGTGTTGCACTTCAAAGTTGATATCAGACGGCAGCTTTGCGACCAGTGGGCTTTTCTGCTCGCCTGTATAGGACGTCAACAACTCGACGCTTCCAATTGCGCCTGAGCCTCCGAACATGGTAGAGAAGCTCGAACGAAGACGTGACCTCAAATGCTCGTGGCGTGTTTGGCCACCAGCCGTGCGCCTCGCTAGGATTCGACATCTTGATGATGACGCCTCGCATGTTGACAGCAGCGGGCGGCACGTTGATGCTCGTGTTCAGAGTGTTCCCCACAGAAGCTCTGGGAGGCGATCATGCGGAAATGGCTGCAACGCGTTCGCGGTGTAATCGGGATGGGCGTTACCTGGGCGGCACCGTGCTTCCCTCGCGGCGACAATATCGGCGCCTGGCCATTACGGAATGAATGACTTGGAGCCAATCGTCTCGTAGTAATAGAAGTCGAAGTCGGAGTACCGGATTCCAACCTCAATGGCGTACGTCGTGCCAATAACCAGAGGCGTGGCCGCAGGATCATATCGGATTCCCGACTCGATCGAGTTCCCGTTGCCCTCGAGTACCCACATGGTTTCTCCACCACCATACACCCTCACAGAATACACCGGGCAGGCTGGGGACCAGGTAAACTGTGGTGTGGGGCCCGGGCTGACACTCACTGAAACCCTATCACCGTGACCGCAGTGTGGGGTGGGTTCGGTTCCAGAGGAGCACCCACTCGCGACGGCGAAGCTCCCGCAGAACACAACGAGGCGTTGGAACCTGGCTGACCTCATGGTTGCCCTCCTCTCGATTGGATCGCGCCGAAATCGCAAATGCTGGCAGCTTCGGGACCGCGATCGCGCTCGAGCTGTCTGCGATCAACGGTGCACCGACTCCGTCAAGCGCTCGTCAAGTCACAGGCCGGCGAACGGTTTCTCATACGTCCGTTCACCGGTTGACGACTCGGGCGGGGATCGTGAGGACCAGCAGGCTGCCGATGGCCATCACGCCCGCGAGCGCGTAGACGCCCACGTCTGTCGACCCCCGTGCGATCGACGAGCCAGCCGATCAGCCAGGGGCCCAGAAACCCGGAGAGATTGCCGATCGAGTTGATCAGGGCGATTCCCGTCGCGGCGGCGGCGCCGGCGAGAATGGCGGTCGGCAGGCACCAGAACTGCGCGAGCGAGGTCTCTCGCACGCTATGACACCAATGTTAGGCGGCTCACTCCGTGACCTCACGGCGTGAACGGCTTGGTGCCAGCCCGAACGCCGTCCTGCCTACCCGGCCCAGTCCAGCGAAAGAGGTACACCGTATACGGCGTCCCGCTCGCCAGAGAGGGCGTTTCGCTGTTGAGCCGAGCGCCGGCCGGCACATTGCCATAGGTAATCGGTGGAGCGAGGCCATTGGTACTGTCAGTAATCACGCTCCACTGATCGGCCCCGCCAGTCGCCTCGACGAGAAGAAGGAACACCTTGCACACAGGGGTCCAGGCGAAGGTTGGTGTCGTGCCGGAGGAGACGGTGATCGACACCGAGCCCGTGCACGGAGGCGCGTTGGAGTTGTCAGTCCCGACTGGATCAGAACACGCCGCAGCCACGACAGAGAGACTTACCCGACCTAGGAGCAGCCAACGAGTGCTCATATGGGACCTCGTGCAGCCGTGTGAGCCGCCTAACGGGATGCGCCTAAGCTGCGGCGCGGATTGTTGCGAGTCATGGGGCAATGCTAGGGATCCTGCGTCAAGCGGGCGTCAAGGACCGATTGCCGATGGCCGCCTAACGGACCGCGCTTAAGCTGCGGCGCGCTGAAGAAAGATCCATTCCTTAATCTACGCGCGCCGCCAGCTTCAAGCGCTTGTTAGGCGGCCCGCCTGTGACTAACGGATGAAATAGCCGGAGACTCGCCAGGCGCCATCGCTGTCCTTCATGGGCGTAACCGTCTCTACTGCCGTTCGCTTGTGTTCGAAACGCGTGTCAAACTGGAAGACTACATACTCGCCGTCGGGCGCTCCCGGCAATTCCGTCGCTGGGCGAGCGTCACGGAGCGTCCGCGACACCACCGCCCCGAGCGGCGAGCGCGGCGCTGAGGCCGTCCACGTCCCCGCAGCATCTGCGGCATCCGCGAGTGCCAGCCAGCTGCGCGCTGCCGCCTCGGCGTCGTGATCGTATTGAGGCAATTGATCGGGCAAGTCGGGCCGCCTAACGGATCGCGCTTAAGCTGCGGCGCCTAACAGGAATCATCACAAATGGAATTCTACCTTTCCGCAGACATCAAGCGAGGTCGAAGCGGTCCAATTTCATCACCTTGTTCCAGGCCGCGACAAAGTCATTCACGAACTTCTTCTGCGCGTCCGAGCTTCCGTAGACTTCAGCCAGCGCGCGCAGTTCGGAGTTTGAACCGAAGACGAGATCGACACGCGTGCCGGTCCACTTGACCTTACCCGTCTTGCGATCGCGTCCTTCAAACACGTCGGCGCCTTTCGAGACCGCCTTCCACTCCGTGCCCATGTCGAGCAGGTTCACGAAGTAGTCATTGGTCAGCGCCTCCGGCTTCGAGGTGAAGACACCGTGCTTCGAGCCACCGGCGTTGGCGCCGAGCACGCGCAGGCCGCCTACCAGCACCGTCATCTCGGGCGCCGTGAGCGTCAGGAGCTGCGCCTTGTCCACCAGCAGCCCCTCGGCCGATACCTCGAACTTTCCCTTCAGGTAGTTGCGGAAGCCGTCCGCGATCGGTTCGAGCACGGCGAAGGATTCCACGTCGGTCTGCGCCTGCGAGGCGTCCACGCGGCCCGGCGCGAACGGCACCTTCACGGCGACGCCGGCCTTCTTCGCGGCCTGCTCGACGCCCGCGCAGCCCGCGAGCACGATCAGGTCGGCGAGCGACACCTTCTTGCCACCCTTCGCCTTCTTGTTGAAGTCCGCCTGGATGCCCTCGAGCGTCTTCAGCACCTTCGCGAGCTGCGCCGGCTGGTTGACGGCCCAGTCCTTCTGCGGCGCGAGCCGGATGCGCGCCCCGTTGGCGCCGCCGCGCTTGTCGGAGCCGCGGAACGTGGAGGCCGCCGCCCAGGCGGTCGACACCAGCTGCGCGATCGACAGATTCGAGGCGAGGATCTTCTTCTTGAAGTCCGCGATCTCCTTCTCGCCGACCAGCTTGTGATTGACCGCAGGGATCGGGTCCTGCCAGATCAGCTCTTCCTTCGGCACTTCCGGTCCCAGGTAGCGGGCGCGCGGGCCCATGTCGCGGTGCGTCAGCTTGAACCAGGCGCGCGCGAAGGCATCGGCGAAGGCCTGCGGGTCGTCGAGGAACCTGCGCGAGATCTTCCCGAATTCCGGATCGAATCGCAGCGTCAGGTCGGTGGTCAGCATGGTCGGCTTGTGCTTCTTCGAGGGGTCATGCGCGTCGGGAATGATCTCCGGCGCGTTCTTGGCCACCCATTGCTTGGCGCCGGCCGGCGACTTGGTCAGGTCCCATTCGTACTTGAACAGGTTCTCGAAGAAGTTGTTGCTCCACAGTGCCGGAGTCTTGGTCCACGTCACTTCTATGCCGCTCGAAATCGTGTCGCCGCTGTGCCCCTTGCCGTAGTTGCTTATCCAACCCAGGCCCTGCGCTTGCAGCGGCGCGGCTTCCGGTTCGGGACCCTTGTGCGATTCCGGGGCCGCGCCATGCGCCTTGCCGAAAGTGTGGCCGCCGGCGATGAGGGCGACGGTCTCTTCGTCGTTCATCGCCATGCGGCCGAAGGTGGCACGGATGTCCTTGGCGGCGGCCATATAGTCGCCGCTGGCGTTCGGGCCCTCCGGATTGACGTAGATCAGGCCCATGTGGGTGGCGCCAAGCGGCGGAACCAGCTCGCGGTCACCGCTGAAGCGCTTGTCGACGCCCAGCCAGGCGATCTCGCCGCCCCAGTTCGCGTCCTCGTCCGGCTCCCACACGTCCGCACGGCCGCCGCCGAAGCCGAAGGTCCTGAAGCCCATCGACTCCAGCGCGACGTTGCCGGCAAGGATGAACAGGTCGGCCCAGGAGATCTTCTGGCCGTACTTCTGCTTGATCGGCCACAGCAGGCGGCGTGACTTGTCGATGTTCACGTTGTCGGGCCAGCTGTTGAGCGGGGCGAAGCGCTGCTGACCGCGGCCGCCGCCGCCTCGGCCGTCGTGGATGCGGTAGGTTCCGGCGGCGTGCCAGGCCATGCGGATGAATTGCGGCCCGTAATTGCCGAAGTCCGCCGGCCACCAGTCCTGCGAGTCGGTCATCAGCTTGACCAGGTCCTTCTTCAGCGCCTTGTAGTCGAGGCTCTTGAATTCCTTCGCGTAGTCGAAGCCTTTGCCCATCGGGTCGGATTTCGAGGAATGCTGGTGCAGCAGCTCAAGCCGCAGCTGGTTCGGCCACCAGTCGCGGTTCGTCCTGCCGACGCCGGCAATATGGTTGAACGGGCACTGGCCCGCGCCCTTGTCATCAGTCTTTGCGTCCATGTGTCTTTCCCTCCGTTCTCATGGAGGTATTCTCGTTGCGGCCGGAAGCGAGGCCTTGACTTCAATCAAGCCGGTGCGTGAAATGAGTTTCCGATCCGCCCCTGGATGCCCGGTTGTGGCCGATAGCGGTCATTCCAGGACAAATGCCACGTGGCGTCAGATGCCGCCTAACGTACTGCGCCTAAGCTGCGGCGCCTTGCTCTAAGGATCACAAACGCAATTCTACACTCGAGGACGGGCGCCGTCAGCTTCAGGCGCGTGTTAGGCCGCGTGCCGGTACATTCGCAGGTGATAGGTAACAGGTTGTACTCAGCTGATTGGTAACACTCTCTCTAACGTAGGTGCCTCGACGAGGAGGCGCCAATGCCCTGGAGGGAGACATCAGCGATGGATGAGCGACTGCGGTTTGTGCAGGATGTACATCGACCGGGGTGGTCGATCGCGGAGCTATGCCGGCGCTACGAGGTGAGTCGCAAGACTGGCTACAAATGGCTGCGCGCGTATGAGCGCGGCGGACCGGCGGCGTTGGCCGATGGATCGCATCGCCCGCACACCTCACCCCAGGCGACGCCGGCGCGCGTGGTGCGCCTGATTCTCGAGTTGCAGCGCCATTACCAGTGGGGCGCGCGGAAGGTGCGCCGCTTGCTCTCGGCCCGCGTGCCCGCCGATGAGGTGCCGACCAAGACGACGATCCATCGGATCCTCGAGCGCCATGGCCGCGTGCGGCCGCGACGTCACAGCTCGCGCCGGATGCATCCCGGCGCGCCGGGCACGCCGATGGAGCAGCCCAACGCGGTCTGGACCGCCGATTTCAAAGGGCAATTCCGCACCAGCAATGGCGTGTATTGCTATCCGCTCACGGTCCAAGATGGGGCGACGCGGTTCCTGCTCGGCTGTCGCGGTCTGCGTGGCCCGACCACCGAAGGCAGTTGGCCGGTCTTCGAGCACGTGTTTCGGCGCTATGGGCTGCCCGAGCGCATCCGCACGGACAATGGGCAACCGTTTGCGTCCAACGCGCTGGGTCGACTCTCGACGCTCTCCGTGTGGTGGGTGCGGCTCGGCATCCGGCCCGAGCTCATCGAGCCGGCGCATCCGGAGCAGAATGGCCGGCACGAGCGGATGCACAAGACGCTGAAAGCGGCGACGGCGCGCCCGCCGCAGGGGCACCTGGCCGCCCAACAGCGCTGTTTCGATCGGTTCCGCGAGCGCTACAACACCGAGCGACCGCATGAAGCGCTCGACGACGCGACGCCGGCGAGCTGCTATGCGCCCTCACCGCGTCCCTACCGCGCGACGCTCCAGCCGCTGCTCTACCCCGGACACTTCGAGCGGCGGCTGGTCAGTCGCAATGGCGGCGTGCGCTGGAACACGCGCTGGGTGAACGTGAGTCACCTGTTCGCCGAGCTCGAGATTGGCTTCGAGGAAATCGATGATGGGCTGTGGAATGTGTACTTCGGACCGGTGTGGCTCGGTCGGTTTCACGAAGCGGTCGGCCGGATCGTCGATCAGTTAGGCCGACCGATGCGCCGCAGCGGAGACAACCATAAAGGAAGGAACTACCGAAAAGTGTTACCCATCACCTGAGTACAAAGTGTCACCTATCACTTGGACCGTTCAGGCGCAGGAACCTCAAGATCCCGACAGATCTTCCGCGCCAATAAATCGTTGATCTCCCGGTGCCTCGGCACCGTTGAGACTTTGCGGACTGATCGGTTGACGTAAACGGAGTGATTGGCGCCCTCGCGGAGCAGCTCGCACCCATGAGCCTCAAGGTGCCGAACGAGGTCTCGCCGCTTCAAGCAGGGAGGCGGAGCGGCTCGCGAATGACGTCCCTGCCCCCCAGCGATTCTTCAGCCAGCGTGCGATTGGCCTCCAGTACCAGGCGAACAGCATCGGCCAAGTTCGCGCGGGCTTCCTCGAGACTCCCTCCCTGGCTATTCGCGCCCGGAAGCTCCTCGACGAAAGCGATGTATCCTTCCCGAACTTTCTCGAACACCGCGGTCAGTTGCAGCTGCATGATCTTTCCTCCCGGACCCCAATGTAACGAGAAGCTTGTCGTGATGTCTAACGGATTGCGCTTAAGCTGCGGCGCGCTGAAGAAAGAGTAGTCATTCAATATCCTACGCGCGCCGCCAGCTTCAAGCGCGTGTTAGGCGGCGTGCATTCATATTGTAAGTGCAACACTGTCTCCCAAAGAGAAAGGTGACCTGGCAGACGGTAGTCTTCTGTCTCGACCAAGAGAAGGAAGCCTGCCATGACGTACCGCCAGATCACCTTTGCGGAAAGATACACGCTGGGCCTGCTGCGCCAGGACGGCCTCACGCCCGCCGCGATCGCGCGGGTACTAGGGCGCCACCGGAGCACGATTGGACGGGAGGTGCGGCGGAACGGGACGCCGCGCGACGGCTGCTACCGCCCGCAGCTTGCCAACTGGTACGCGCGCGGCCGCTGCGCGCGCTCGCGCCGCAACCGGCGGTTCTCGGCGCGCGACTGGGACCGGATCCAAGCGCTCCTGCGGGAGGACTGGAGCCCGGAGCAGATCGCCGGCCGGCTGCGCGCCGACCGCGAGCTCGCGATCAGCCATGAGACGATCTACCGCTACATCTGGGCGGACAAGCGGGCTGGCGGCACGCTGTACCAGCATCTGCGCGGCGCGCGCAAACAGCGCCGCAAACGCTACGGCCGCTATGACAGCCGCGGCCGCCTCGCCGGCAAGCGCTCGATCGCCGAGCGACCGCCGGAAGTCGAGTCGCGGACCCAGCTGGGGCACTGGGAGGGCGACACGATGCTCGGCGACAGCCAGGCGGGCGCGTGTGTCTTGAGTCTCGTGGAGCGGAAGACCGGCTACTTGCTGCTCGGCCAGTTACGCCAGCGCCTCAGCGCGGCGGTGAACGCGCGCGCGGAGCAGCTCATCGTTGACCAACCGCATCCGGTGCGGACCATCACCGTGGACAACGGCACCGAGTTTCACGAGTACGCCCGGCTCGAGCAGGCGACCGCCGCGCGCTTCTACTTCGCGACGCCGCATCACGCGTGGGAACGCGGCACCAACGAGAACACCAACGGTCTGGTGCGGCAGTATCTGCCCAAGCGCCAGAGCATGGCCCACCTCAGCCAACATGATTGCAATCGGATCGCGGCGAAACTGAACCGTCGACCACGGAAGCGACTCGGCTTCCGCACTCCGGAGGAATGCTATGCGGAATGAGACTCAGTGTTGCACTTCAAAGTTGATATCAGACCGCACCAAAGGTGCTGGTAGCGGCTGGCCTACGGGCTGTTTCGCCGCCAGTCGGGACTTCCCAATCTTCGGAGTTCAGCATCTGCGCTCACGAGCGAGCATAGCCCGCCTGCCGCCGGCACCAACATTCCGGATCCTACCGGTCGCGGCGGGGTGGGAGGCTGAGGCGGCCTCAGAATAGTCTCCTCCAGGTACACACGCATCATGAACGCTACGACGTGAGCACCGATTGGGAGTCCAGGATCCTCTTCAGGGCGAATCCTGATCGATAGTGTGTCGGAATACCGGTCGTCCGCGATTATCAACGGGCGCTCGTTCCACCCGTAGAGGACCCTTAGTGTAAGCTCGACCATCGGCCACCTTCCCGGCGTTGAATCGATACGCGCGATGGACTCAGTGTACGGGCGCCTGCGAAGGAGCTCGGCCACGAAGACTGATGTCATCGGAGTGGTGTCGGAACTCGGAGACCGTAGACACTGGCTGTACGCGGCCGCCGGGCTAAGGACGGCGGCCACGCCGATCAGGCTGGTACGGATGGAAAGAGGCGCGCAAAGTGTCATCACTGGTGCGGCCTAACGGAATGCGCCTAAGCTGCGGCGCCGAATGAGAATAATCACAAATGGAATTCTACAATAGACGCCGGGCGCCGCCAGCTTCAGGCGCTTGTTAGGCGTCACGTGCTCGAGAAGACGGCTACCCACGACACAACCGCGGCGATGGCCGTCACCAACGCCCAAGCGATCCAGCGCCTACCGCCCGCGTCGTAGTTCTCCGAATCGACTAGATCACCGCGGGTCATGAAGACGCCCCAACGCTTACGGTGCTTGGCGAGTCGGAACATGACGAAGCAGTAGAGCCCTGTTGCAGCGATTGCGATTAACACGACAGGACGCATGTGCTGGTGCTCGTGTGACGCCTAACGAAATGCGCCTAAGCTGCGGCGCGATGCTTGAACGTTCACAAACCGATGGCCTCCACAGCAAGACGGCGCCGTCAGCTTCAGGCGCGCGTTAGGCGCCCGCATCACCGATAATCTCCCTTCGTCCAACGAGCGGCAGCTCTGGCACAGAAAATCCCCGTGACCGCTCCAGCAAGGAGCCAGAAAAACCATCCAATGGGTAGGCGAAACATGTTGGTGACGACATCGTCGTGTGCCACGATGAAAGGAAGAAGCACAGCCGCTAAAACAATGTAGACCGCCAGCACCCACGCCACATACCGCCCCGCTCTGCTCGTTGTCCGGAGCGGTGTTAGCGCCGTGAACCCCAGACCGCCCACAGCGCCAGCGATGATCAGAGCGAGAAAGATGGTCTCGTTCGAGCGATTTGCCGGTGCACTGATCAGCTCGATAAGCGCCTGGTAGGAAACCAGTGCCGCACCGATGACCGCGTTGCGCACCCAGATTCGAGGCTGCGGAAACGTGATCACAAAGGAATGCATGGGCGCCTAACGGATCGCGCTTAAGCTGCGGCGCGCTGAAAAAAGATTCATTCCATAATCCCCGCGCGCCGCCAGCTTCAAGCGCTTGTTAGGTGGCGCGGTCCGCGATATCACAACCACCAACCAGTATCTGGTCAATCCGAAGTGTGTCGGGGAGTGTGCGCAGAGCAGTCGCATTGAGGTCCCCGGTTTCCGGGAGCTCGATATGTGGGAGCGCGAAACTCAGGCCACAATGCGATCGCATGACCACATAATAACTACCCTCTCCGATTAGCGCGTGCGCGCTGGAGTCACGAAGAAGCGCCGACAACCGGCTTCCTACGTGCAGGGAGTCCCGTGTATGAAACCGGGGCGACTCGATCTCGATGCTCCACACTCGATCGCTGTCAATCACCGCCACCAGGGTGTCGAGTCCAATCTGGACAAGGAGCGTGCGCTCCGGCAGCCCTTCTAGGCCTGGAGAGGTCGAGTCTTCCAGTACGTTGCAGTGCTCCTTGACCGAGGCGACGGTCGCGCCGATGGGGAGACCCGCCACCGCTGAGTCAGAGATGGGCCCGAACGCACAATTCGCGACACGGACAGGAGGTCGCGGGCGCGCTGGATGTGAACATGCACCGGTAACTAAGAGAGCGAGAATGAGGACCTGGGATCGCATCGACCTGTGTCGCGCCACCTAACGGAGTGCGCTTAAGCTGCGGCGCGCTGAAGAAAGAGTAGTCATTCAATATCCTACGCGCGCCGCCAGCTTCAAGCGCTTGTTAGGCGGCTGCCGGTACATTCGCAGGTGATAGGTAACAGTTTGTACTCAGCTGATTGGTAACACTCTCTCTAACGTAGGTGCCTCGACGAGGAGGCGCCAATGCCCTGGAGGGAGACGTCAGCGATGGACGAGCGACTGCGGTTTGTTCAGGATGTGCATCGGCCGGGCTGGTCGATCGCGGAGTTGTGCCGGCGCTACGAGGTGAGTCGCAAGACTGGCTACAAGTGGCTGCGCGCCTACGAGCGTGGCGGACCGGCGGCGTTGGCGGATGGATCGCATCGACCGCACATCTCACCCCAAGCGACCCCGCCGAGTGTGGTGCGCCTGATTCTCGATTTGCAGCGCCACTACCAATGGGGCGCGCGGAAGGTGCGCCGCTTGCTCTCGGCCCGCGTGCCCGCCGACCAAGTGCCGACGAAGACGACGATCCACCGGATCCTCGAGCGCCATGGGCGCGTGCGGCCGCGGCGGCGCAGCCCCCGCCGGATGCATCCCGGCGCGCCGGGCACGCCGATGGAGCAGCCCAACGCGGTGTGGACCGCCGACTTCAAAGGCCAATTCCGCACCGGCAATGGCGTGTACTGTTACCCGCTCACCGTCCAGGACGGCGCGACGCGCTTCCTGCTCGGCTGCCGCGGTCTGCTCGGGCCGACCACCGAAGGCAGTTGGCCGGTCTTCGAGCACGTGTTTCGGCGCTATGGGCTGCCCGAGCGCATCCGCACGGACAATGGGCAACCGTTTGCGTCCAACGCGCTGGGTCGACTCTCGACGCTCTCGGTGTGGTGGGTGCGGCTCGGCATTCGGCCCGAGCTGATCGAGCCCGCGCACCCGGAGCAGAATGGCCGGCACGAGCGGATGCACAAAACGCTGAAAGCCGCGACCGCCCGGCCGCCGCAGGGGCATCTGGCCGCGCAGCAGCGCTGCTTCGATCACTTCCGGGAGCGCTATAACACCGAGCGACCCCACGAAGCGCTCGGCGATGAGACGCCGGCGAACTGCTACGCGCCGTCATCACGGCCCTACCGGTCACGACTCGCCCCGCTGATCTACCCCGGTCACTATGAGCGGCGGCTCGTCAGTCGCAACGGTGGGGTCCGCTGGAACACGCGCTGGGTGAACGTGAGTCACCTGTTCGCCGAGCTCGAGATTGGCTTCGAGGAAATCGATGATGGGCTGTGGAATGTGTACTTCGGACCGGTGTGGCTCGGTCGGTTTCACGAAGCGGTCGGCCGAATCGTCGATCAGTTAGGCCGGCCGATGCGCCGCAGCGGAGACAACCATAAAGGAAGGAACTACCGAAAAGTGTTACCCATCACCTGAGCACAAACTGTCACCTATCACTTGGACCGTTCAGCCGGGCGCGAGCCAAAACGTCGAGTGATAAGCCTCAAGAAAAGGGCCTCATCATTGGCGTTGGAAAAAGCGCGGCGAGGGAGGATTGTGACGTCGCGAGGCCCGTGAAAGAGATAGACAAAGTCCGAGTCTTGGCGCCACGAACTGTAGAGAGACCAGGACAGGTTCGAATCGATACCCGTGGTCCGAAAGTGGATTCCCTCTTCTGAGAACCGCAGGGTATACGGCTCACGAAGCTTCGGCTGACTTCGGGAGACGAGAGCGGGTAAAACAAGGACTCCAACCCCGAGCAGAAGGCAGAAGACCAGGATTGAGACAAGCATGAGGCCCACCACCCAGCTGTACCCATTAGAGATCCACAGGAACGCCGCCAGGACCAGGACCGATGCTGCAATGACGACGTCCCGCACAGCGCGGAGCCTGCTGATCTGCACACGGCGCAAGGCCCGCGTGTATTCGCCCGGTTGGTAGCTGAAGCTTAGGCTCAGAGATTCCATGGGGTCTGCAGCCGCCTAACGGACTGCGCCTAAGCTGCGGCGCCACACTGTACGATGCACAAATGCAATTCTACCCCCGAGGACGGGCGCCGCCAGCTTCAGGCGCATGTTAGGCAGCAACGCCGCCCCCGCCTGCCCTACGAGCTCGGCGCACAAACACAGTCAGCGCTATCGCAATTCCTACCAGCGACACGAGAACAAGAAGCGGATACACGAGCAGGAGATCCACGCGGATGTTACACTCGCCGCTGCAGAGCCACCGTCGATAGAGAGTGTACTCGTAAGCGGCATAGAGAAGCCACGCCACCGCAACGACGGCGAGCATCCTGCGACCTGACCATCGGTACAGCAGAGCGAAGACGACACCCGGAACCAGCGCCAGCCAGGGGTGAGGAATGAACAGGCTCCCGAGTAATGCTAGAAGGCCCATTAACGAACCGTGCGTTGCTGCCTAACGGAATGCGGCTGAGCTGCGCCGCCGTGCTGTGTAGTTCACAGATGCAATTCTACTACGAGGGGCGGCGTCAGCTCCAGCCGCTTGTTAGGCTGCGTGCATTCATATAGTAAGTGCAACACGACCTCCGACGAAAACGGTGACCTGGCGATACCATAGGGATTTCAACTCCGCCAAGAGAAGGAATCCTACGATGCTGTATCACCAGGTCACCGTTGCGGAAAGATACACGCTGGGGCTGTTGCGCCAGCGCGGCCTCAGCCCGGCCGCGATCGCGCGGGTGCTGCGCCGCCACCGCAGCACGATCGGCCGCGAGCTCCGGCGCAATCGGGCGCACAGCGATGGGACCTATCGCCCGCAGCTGGCGGACTGGTACGCCCGCGGCCGGCGCGCGCGCTCGCGGCGCAACCGCCGATTCTCAACCGTCGAGTGGACACGGATCCAAGCGCTGGTGCGTGAAGACTGGAGCCCGGAACAGGTCGCGGGCCGGCTGCGGCTCGAGGGCAAGCTCTGCATCAGCCACGAGACGATCTATCGGTACATCTGGGCCGACAAACGGGCCGGCGGCACGTTGTACCAGCATCTGCGCGGCGCGCGCAAGCAGCGGCGCAAGCGCTACGGCCGCTACGACAGCCGCGGCCGCCTGGCCGGCAAGCGCATGATCACCGAGCGGCCCGCGAGCGTCGCGACGCGCCACGCGCTCGGCCATTGGGAGGGCGACACGATGCTCGGCGCGAGCCAGGCCGGGCCGTGTGTGCTGAGTTTGGTGGAACGGAAGACCGGCTACTTGCTGCTCGGCCAGTTAGATCACCACACCAGCGCGGCGGTGAATCCGCGCGCCCAGCAACTCATCGCCGCGCAGCCCCATCCCGTGCGGACCATCACCGTCGATAACGGCACCGAATTTCACGACTACGCTCGGCTCGAGCGCGCGACCGCGACCCGCTTCTACTTCGCCACGCCGCATCACGCCTGGGAACGTGGGACCAACGAAAACACCAATGGCCTGGTGCGGCAGTATCTGCCCAAGCGCCAGAGCATGGCCCACCTCACCCAACACGATTGCAATCGGATCGCTGCGAAACTGAACCGCCGACCGCGGAAGCGACTCGGCTACCACACTCCGGAGGAATGCTATGCGGGATGACGCTCAGTGTTGCACTTCAAAGTTGATATCAGACTGCGGCCCGCGGTGCGAAGTATGCACGAACCCGCTCATTAAGCAGAAGGTAGCCAATGAGCACCGCTGCGATCGGCACGCCAATGAGCGTGCGCAGATCCCCGCGATAGAACGCGTTCCCTATGTCGGCGATCAGGTTCACAGCCAGCACCGTGAGCGCAGCCGCCCTGCCCCAGGCGGCACCCCGCCACAGTCCCACTGCGGCCACACCACAAGCACCACTCACGGCGAGCATAAGTACGATGGCCCAGGAACCGAGCGCAGCCAGACCGATCTGCGCCTGAGGGTTGAACCGCCACATAGTCTGCAGACCGGAGTCGGGGAGGAGGAGTGCGAGTGCGGCCACGAAACTCATCGCCGTCCCAAACGCGAAGAACAGTGCTAATGCAATGACGCCGGAAGGTGGGCGGTTCAAGACTTCATTCGAACAAAGTGCCGCAGCCTAACGTGAATTAGACATACCTGTCTAAAATAACCTGCCAACGCTTTTTTGCTGCCTAAACACGGCGTTTGACCTCAGAGTCCTGCGTTAGGCTGGTCAGCCTAAACGGTTTATTCCAGCGAGTCGGCGGGAATCCGAGGCCCCCCCAAAAAAGCAGGCGCGGTAGAGTGATCGGTCTACCGCGCCCTTGCTGCCTCCGTCGAATCCGGCGCCGCCATCACGCTGCCTTCGGCGTCTCACTACCGCCCGCCCCGGACTGCGGCTCGTTCGTGGTGTTGAACGGCCCAGCCACATTGCGGGCACTCTCCCAAGCCCCCATCAGCTCGGGATTATCTCCGAACCGATAGCGGACCACCTTGTCCAGCAAGCGGAGCTGCTTGCTGATATCCGCCGCAACCGCCTTCAGATCGGCACGCGCCCCTACATGCTCGCGCCGGCCTGCGCTGGTCGCCTGGATCGTGTCCTCATACTGCCCGAGCGCCGTGGTGAGCTCGTCCAACACCTGCTCCGACATCCCGAGCTTCACCAGGAGCTCCTTCTGCGCCGTCGCACGCTCCAGGATCGCTCGACTCATCGTGAGCAACCCCTGGTGCGTAGAGTTCGGCGGTGGCATGCGGAACTGCTCCGCCACCTCCGCATTCTGGGTGGCCGCCACTGCGCCCACGGCACTCAAATAGCCGAGTATCCTGGGCTGCAGTGTGCGCCGGAGCTCTTGCCGCTGCTTCACGGCCGACCGCTCCACCGCCACCCCCATCCGCTGCTGCGTCGCGAGATTCTCCGCTCGCTCCAGCAGCTGCTCGAGCTTCGTCAGCCCGAGGTCCTGCCCTACTCCGTCCATCTGGTGGGCCCGCAGAAAGTCCCGGACCCGCGCGGCCATCTCCAGCCGCCTGCGTAATTGGGCGTTCATACGCCCTCCTCTTACCACCCCTTCGTTCCCCCTCTCCAGAATAGCCTGCCCCGAGCGCAGCGAGGGGGAGAGGGGTCAGGGGGTGAGGACTTGGGCCACGGCGTCGGCGCCGTGAACGTTGTTCAGACATCTGCCGACACCGCGCGCTAATTGGATAAATCGGGCCACGACGATTCGTACTAGTGACGGAACTGCCGGTGTCCACGTCTGAGGACGACATCCGCGACTCCAACGCGTCGCACGCCGAAGGCCAAGGCGTGGAGCGCCGAATGACGTCCTCTCAATTCGTGTCGAAATGTCGGCGCATCGTTGACGAGTCGAGCGGCACCGGCGACAACAGCTCGCGTACTGCGTGCAAATGCTCGGTCACGCAATGAGAATCCTCGGGCGCGACCTAGGAGAACACACTAATCGGTCATTGAAAGACGCGCGTTGATCATCGAAGGACGCGCACTGGCTATCGAAGGACGCAAAACGGACATCGAACGACCGGCATCGGGGACTCAGAAAGCGCATTGAGCAGCAAATCGGCGACACCGGCGCTCGAAGAACGCTCATTGCTACTTGAAACCGCCTCATCGCGGATCCAGCGGTCATCTCCCGGACTTATTCCTTCTTTTTTTCTCAAAAAGGCGCGCGCTTGTCATCCTGAGCGAGCGCGCACGCGCGAGCGAAGGACCTGCTTTTAGTGTGGCGCCTCGGCGATCAGGTCCATGAGGGTGACGGCCGGATCGGTGTGACGCAGCGCAGCGATCTCGTTCCCGAATTGAACCTAGTTCGCTTGCTGAGCGGCAGGAGCCTTCGCGCTGTACCGCCCAATTGCGGCGCCCACAGCGGTCCGATATAGAGTGGCACGTTAGGTTTAGCCAGACCGACAGAATGAGCGCGATTAACAGAGTCTTCGTTGTCGCAATGACCGTCGCCGTTCTCTATTTCAGCGGCGAGGTCGTCGTCCGGACCTTTCCACTCCCGTTGAGCGTGCTACGCGTGGGCTCGGCGCTCGTGCCGTTCCTGTTCGCGCCCGCACTCCCCGTCCGGCTGCTCTTTCCGAGACTGACGCTCACCGTGTATCTCATCGTGGCGTGTCTCGGCTGGGGCCTGCTCGCGCAGTTGTACGTTCTGATCAGGCGCTGGCGCCTAGTGCGCCGCGAGGACTAGGGGGATGTCGCGCGCTGAGGCGCGGTGGGGTGGATCACCGACACCGGGGCCGCCATCCCCAAACGTGTGCCACCCCGTCCAGCCGGAGCAGACCAGATGTTCTCGACGCGCTACACCGCCGCCCTACTCGTCTTTGTCGCCCTCGCGCTCGGCTCCGCCCCCGCCCGCGCGCTCGCCCAGGAACCCGCGACCTCGAGCGAGTACATCACCCGCGGCAACACCCGGCTCAGGAGCGGCGATTACGATGGCGCCCTGGCCGACTACGCGCGCGCCATCGAGCTCAATCCATCGAGCGCGGTGGCGTACTACAACCGCGGCATCGCTCTCGACAAGAAAAAGGACGACGATGGCGCCCTCGCCGCTTATTCGCGCGCGATCGAGCTCAACCCCTCCGATACCGACTCCTACACCAACCGCGGGAACGTGCGGCAGCGGCGGCGCGACATCGACGGCGCCATCGCCGACTACACGCGCGCCATCGAGCTCGATCCCCAGGACCCCACCCCCTACAACAACCGGGGGAACGCCAGACGCAAGGGCCACGACTCCGACGGTGCGATGACCGATTACGCCAGGGCGTTGGAGCTGGACCCGCGCTACGCGCTTGTCTATGACAACCGGGGGGACACGCAGCTCGAGCGGGGCGACGTGGATGCGGCGATCGCCGACTACACTCGCGCCATTGAGCTCGCGCCGCGTGAGGCGGGCTACTACTTCGATCGCGCGCTGGCCCGCGAGCAGAAGAGCGACGCCGCGGGTGCCATCGCCGATTACAGCAAGGCCATCGAGCTCGACCCGCGTCATGTGGGCGCCTACAACAACCGGGGCAACCGCCGGCGGGATCAGGGTGACGCCGACGGCGCCATCGCCGACTACACGCGCGCCCTTGAGGTGGACCCGCGCTACGCGGTCGCCTACAACAACCGGGGCTACGCCCGGCGCGTGAAGGGGGAGCTGGACCTTGCGCTCGCCGACTATGGGCGGGCCGTGGAGATCGACCCTGGCTACGCGCGCGCCTTCGACGGCCGCGGCGACGTGCGGATGCTGAAGGGCGACCTCGACGGGGCGATCGCCGACTACGGGCGGGCGCTCGCCGCCGACTCGAGCTTCACCACCGCGTACACCGACCGCGGCTTTGCCCGCGCGGCCAAGGGCGAGCACGCCGCCGCCCTGGCCGACTACGGCGTTGCCATCGCCCGTCAGCCGCGGTGGCCGTACTACATCGAGGGGCGGGCCTGGGTGCAGCTCGGCGCGCACCACGGCGACTCGGCCCTGGCCGACGTCCGGCGGTTCCTGGACGTGGCCGGCGCCCGCCACGCCCACTCCCATTACGCCGTGCTGGTGGGCGCCCTCGCGCTGCGGGTGCAGAACAAGTCGGACGAGGGCGTGGCATTCCTGAATGCCTGGATGCCGCAGACCGACACGACGGCCTGGCCCTACCCCGCGTTGCGCTACCTGCGCCACGACATCGACGCGGCCACGCTGCTCGCGCTGGCGACGAACGACGACAAGATGACGGAGGCTCATACCTACATCGGCGTGGACCTCGCGGCGGCTGGCCGCGACGCGGCGGCGCTACCGCACCTCCAGTGGGTCCGAAGCCATGGCACCAAGACGTACTTCGAGTATCCGCTGGCGCTCGCGGAGCTGCGACGCCTCGAACGGCGCGCTGCGGCGACCGCGCGGACCGCGGGAGCCGCGCGACCCTAGTTCCGGATCCTCAAGGATTAAAGGATCGCGTCCACGATCTCTACCTCGTGTTCACGAATCCTGACGCGAGCGGGAACGGGGGAGGGTTCCTGTTTGCCGTGATGACCGCTACGTTCGAGGCTGCGCCGCGTCAGTCACTGCGCGATCGGGACCGGCAATCCCGTCCCGATGACCCCGTTATTCAGCCCCCAGCAGTAGCCACGGGGATAGCCCAGGGCGATGGCGCAGGTGTGCGCGTACCCTGCAGTGACTTGTGTCAGCTGCAATCCACCGACGACGAGCTGCGGTTCCGTTACGGAACCGCCACCGGATGTTCCATGGCCGATCTCACCGGCGCTGTTGTAACCCCAGCAGTACGCGTCGTTACCCGTCGTGATCCCGCACGTGTGACGATAGCCTCCGTCAAGCTGTGAAAATGATAGACCGCCGCTGACGGCTATCGGGACCGTACTGAAATCGGTGGTGCCATCTCCAAGCTCCCCTGCGCCGTTGTCGCCCCAGCAGTACGCGACGTTGTCAACGGTGACACCACAGCTGTGCTCCCGCCCAACGCTCACTTGTGCGAAACTCAACCCGCCGGAGACGAGCGCGGGAGCAAATTCGTGATCTCCGGCGCCGTGTCCCAGCTGAGCGATCGTGTTATTGCCCCAACAATACGCCTCATGTCCCGTCGTGACCGCGCAGGCATGGGTTTCCCACACGGAGATCTGCGCGAAGGCGTGCCCGCCGGCGACACGCGTGGGAATCGTTCGCTCTGTATTCGAGCTGTCGCCGAGTTGCCCGAGACCATTGGAGCCCCAGCAATAGGCGGTGTTTGTCGTCGTGACCCCGCACGTCATCCCCTGACCGGCACTGATCTGTTGGAATACGAGGGCACCCATGACCGGCATGGGCGCTACGTGACTAGTGAGCGTGCTGTCGCCAAGCTCGCCGTGAAAATTGGAGCCCCAGCAGTAGGCTGTGCCGCCCACCTCGATGCCACAGGCGTAATCGGTACCCGCGTCCACCGCCGTGAAGTGCTGCCCGCTCACCGGCGTTGGCGTCGACCCCTGCCAGCAGTAGGCGAATGCGGCCACGGTGATACCGCAATTGTGCGAGTAACCCGCGCTGATCTGCACGAACGTGAGGCGCACCGTGAACGAGTCGCTTTGCACGGGGATGGCGTTGCCGCTGCGCGCCTCGAGCCTGAGCCCGGATCCGGGCATCCAGACATTCAGATCCGCGAACGTCGCGATTCCGCCGATGGCGGTGTCCGTTGTGGTGCCGTGGAGCACCTGCGGAGGGGGATTGCCCGCCAGCGCCAGGGTCACGACCGCAGCGGAGACAACGTTCCCGAAACGATCCTCCCGCGCGTTGACCTCGATCGGCGTGGCGAACACGACCTGACCCTCAGCCAGTCCCGGTTGCGAGCGGAAACTCAAAACCACCGCCGCTGGCCCCACGGCGAACGCCGTACTGGTCACCTGCGGGAGATTCGGAGCGGACGCGACCAGCGTGTATCCGCTCGCCGCTTTTTCGAGAGACAGAGTCGTGAATGTTGCGACGCCGGCGACGGCCTTTACAGTGGTCGTCCCCTTGAGCGTCGTGTTTCCCGGATTGGCACCAAGGGAGATGGTCACGGCGGACGTGTCGGTGCGGACGACGTATCCGCTGTCATCACGCAGCTCGACCACGACAGGGCTGAGCGGATCACCGGCGATCGCAAGCGCGGGGCTTTCCTTGAACACGATGGCGACGGCGTGCGGAGGTTCACGGTCAGGGCCGGCTGAGTCGCCGCACGCGGCGATGATCACAGCAGCGAAGGTCGCGAAGGCTTTTCGCATCGAACTGAACCTAAGGTCCACGCTCATAGCCGGCTATGTCGAATTATGACGTTAGGGGCGCGTCTGCACGGTGGACCTCGACGAGGACTCGCTCCGCTAGCAGTGGACGATTACGCAGCGAGGCGCGGTGACAACGCCGCGCGACGTCGCGTTCACGCGCCGCGCAATCGCCGCGAGCACCGGCCCCGTCATCCTCGTGGGGCACTCTTACGGTGGCGTGGTCATTACCGAAGCCGGTAACGACCCTCGCGTGGTGGGATTGGTTTATATCGCCGCATTCGCTCCCGACAACGGAGAATCGGTTGGGAAGCTGATTCAGAATCTGCGCCCGGGGCTCCCGTGCCGCCGATTCTGCCTCCGCAGGACGGGTTTCTCGCGCTCGACAAGACAAAATTCGCCGCGGCGTTCGCGGCCGACGTCGAGCCGTCATTGGCCGAGTTCATGGCTGCCTCACACGTGCCCTGGGGTCTCGACGCGCTCAACGGCGCCGTCACACAGGCGTCGTGGAAGACGAAGCCGAGCTGGTACCTGGTCGCAACCGACGACCGGATGATTCCGCCCGACGCGCAGCGCTTCATGTCCAAGCGCGCTGGTGCCACGGTTACCGAGACGCGGGGCAGTCATGCGCTGTATGTGTCGCATCCCGCTCCGGTCGCCACAATCATCGAGCAGGCAGCGATGGCGCTCAGGACGAAGTAGTCGTGACCCAGGTGCATCCGCTGGGGACGGGGGCGGGGGGCGCAGCCATGCTGCGCCCCCTTGTGGACTTTGACGCCGCACCACCCGCGCGTCATCCTGAGCGAAGCGCGCGGAACGCGCGCTTCGAGAAGAGCTTGCCCTGAGCGCAGCGAAGGGACCTGCTTGTCTAACGGCGCTCGGTCTGCCGACGAATAACCCGCCCCGGAAACAGGCCGGTCGCAGCCCCATTGTAGACCAGCACGCCGTTCACCCACACCGCACGCACACCCGTCGCGGTGAGGTGCGGATTCTGCGGAGTGGCCCGATCCGCGAGCGCCGCTGTGTCGAGCAACACGAGATCGGCAAAGTAGCCCGGAGCGATCCGGCCACGGTTCGGAATGCCGACGTTCGCGGCGGCCAACGACGTCGCCCGGCGCACCGCCTCCTCCAGCGATAGCAGCCGGCGCTCCCGCACCGCCAAGCGGAAGAACCGCGGAAAGGCGCCGAAGCCCCTGGGGTGCGCGCCGTTCAGCGCGCCGTCGCTGCACACGTTCGCAAACGGCCAGCGCCACAGGCGATCGATATCCGATTGCACCATGCTCACCGCGACAACACTCTCGTCGTAGCTGCCGCCGCCCGGCTTGGGCTTCCCTGCCTCGGCGATCAGGTCCATGAGCGTGACGGCCGGGTCGGTGTGACGCAGCGCGGCAATCTCGGCGATGCTCTTGCCCGCCAGCGTCGAGTCCGGCTCGAAGTCGCCGAGGATCGCGCTGTCCGGCGTCGTGACCTCGGTCAGCGCGAACCGCGCTGCCGCCGTGTCCTGAAAGTTGCGCTCGGGAAACAGCACGGTCAGCGTGGACTGCCAGTAGGTGTAGGGATAGATGTCGAGCGTGACACGAACGCCTGAGGCGCGCGCCCGGTCGAGAATCCCGATCAAACTGTCGGCGCGGCCCCACACGCTGCGCATCGCGAGCTTGGCGTGCGAGAGCTGGACCGGCAGGCCCGCGCGCCGGCCAATCGCGATCAGCTCGTCGATCGCCGCCCAGAAGTGGCGGTCCTCGCTCCGCACGTGGCTGATGTAGCGGCCGCCGTACCGCGCCGCGACCCGCGCGAGCGCGACGAGCTCGTCGGTGGAGGAATAAATCCCCGGGTCGTACTCGAGCCCGCTCGAGAGGCCGAGGGCGCCTGCCGCCATCTCGCCGTCGAGCAGCGCGGCCATGTGCTGCACCTCGGCCGGCGTCGCCTGGCGCTTGAAGTCGTCGCCTAAGATCCGGTCGCGCAGCGTGCCGTGGCCCACGTACGACGCCACGTTCACCGCCGCCGGGCGCTGCTCGCGGCGTGCGAACCAGTCGGCGAGCGGGAAGTACGATCCACCGTCCTGACCGACGATGATCGTCGTAATGCCCTGACTCACCGCCGCGAGCGCGGTAGGCTCGCGGTCGAGCCCCCCGCTGTGGTGGCTGTGCGTGTCGATGAACCCCGGCGCGAGCACGAGCCCGCGCGCCTCGACGACGGAATCGCCCGCACTCGGCGTCAGCTGCCCAATCTTCTGGATGGTGCCACCCGCGATTCGGACGTCGGCAATTCGGCTCGGACCGCCCGATCCGTCAACGACGATCGCACCGCGAATGAGAACGGGACAGGCGAGAACGGGCGCCTGCGCCATAACCGGCACCGCAGCGCAGATAAGGAAGACGACGAAGCGATGAGTGGGCATAGGTATAGGCTACTACAGAAGCAGGTCCTTCGCTCCGCGCGCTTCGCGCGCGTCGCTCAGGATGACAAACGTGCTCGCTCCCGTGAGAGGAGGAGGAAGAAAGAAGCAGGGAGACGGGAAGGAGAATCTGTTTCTTACAGGATCGCTGTAATCGTACAGGCGAAACCCGGAAGCACGTCTTCGCCGGCCAAAGACTCGGTCTCATTCAGCACAGACTCGGTGCCATCCTGCCGATAGACCCGGGCGAGGCGGCGTTCAGGATCGATCACCCACACGAGGCGCGTGCCGGCCTCGAGCCAGTCACCCACCTTGGCGAGGACTTCACCGGGCCGATCGTGCGGCGACAGCACTTCCACGACGAGTGTTGGCGCGAACCTGCCATAGCCAACGGGTCGAGGCTCCGGGACGCGCTCACGCGCAATGAACGCGATGTCGGGCCCCCGCACGGTGTCAGGGTCTGCGGCGATGTGGAAACCGGCATCGCCGACGAGGACTTGTCCGAGGTCATGCGTCCGGGCGTAGTGCATCAGCTCGTATGCGAGCTTTGCCGCGATCGCGCCATGTAGGTATCCCGGCGGTTCTTTCACCACTAGCCGCCCACGGACCAGTTCGACCTGCTTGCCGGGGATGTGCATGCGCAGCAGCTCGTCGGCGGTAATCGGCGCAGGCGCAGCAGGTGAGGCGGGGGCCGGCATAGCCGGAACGTAGGCGGGCTCGGCGGGCACGGCAAGCAATCTGCCGGCCGGGATCAACGCTCATTCAAACGCGGACGGCTACGAGAGGACGATGCCGAGCAGGAGCCCGACCACAAATGCGAGCGCGATGACGAGAACTGGCGATGGCTTCCCCTTCACCGGATCGGGTCCACCGTCGAAGAAGGACACCGCGTCGAGCGCCGCGCGCAGCTCCAGCGCCGTCGAGAACCGTTCCGCGGGATCTTTCGCCAGGCAGCGCATGATGGCGTCGGCGAAATCCTTCGGAACCGTCGGATTGATCTCGCGAATCGGTGTCGGCGTCTCATTCACTTGCTTGGCGAGGGTTTGGGTAACGCGGGTGCCACGGAACGGCGGGCGCCCCACCAGCATGCGGTAGCCGAGCGCGCCGAGGGAGTACACGTCCGAGCGGTGATCGATGCCGGCCAGCCCCTGGGCCTGCTCCGGAGACATGTACTCGGGCGTGCCCACGATCTGCACCTTGCCGGCCACCTGGTCGGTCATCGCCTTGGCGATCCCGAAGTCCATCAGCAAGACTTTCCCCTGCTCGCCTTCCAGAAAAACGTTCGCCGGTTTGATGTCCAGGTGGATCATCTGGGCGCGATGGGCGGCCCCGAGCGCGTCTGCCAGCTCCGCCAGAATGCGCCGCGTTTCGAACGGCGGCATCCGCTGCTCCAGCCGCGACTCGAGCGTCGCCCCCTCCACGAACGGCATGACGTAGTAGATCAACCCGTCGTGTTCGCGGATATCGAAGATCGGGACGATGCCTGGGTGACGCAGCTTCGCCAGTGCGATGCCTTCGGCCCGAAACCGCTCCACCAGGTCCGGGATCTCCAGCAAGTCCGGCTTCAGGACCTTGATCGCGACCATCCGATTCAGCCGCTTGTCCTGCGCGCGGTACACGCGGGCAAACCCGCCCTGTCCAGTGAGGGCAACGAGGTCGTATTCACCGCGGAGGATCTGCTGCAAGCGGTCTTGGAATGTGCCGGACGTCCGGGGTGACGCCGGCTCGGTTCGCCCGCGGGTCTCCACCGGCTTGACCAGTGTGACTTCGGAATCGGCGTTCGGGGCGGCCACCGGGTTGATCAGTGTGGCTTCGGGATCGGTGTTCGCGGCCCCCGACCGACCGCAGCGCGAACAAAACCGGTCGTCCGGGGCGAGCGGCTTGTGACAGCCGGCGCAGTGTTGGGGGGGGGGGAGGTCGGACACGACCCCAAAATACACCTTGACGCCTCCGGCGCCCCTTCGCATCCTTCCCTCGCGCTCGGGGCGCACGCGGGTCCGCGCGAAGGACTGAGTCCACCCTTTTTATCGAGTTCCCTGCACGGCTGTCTCCGTGCTGGCCAGCTTGCGGACCGCTGGCGCTCAGCATGGAGGCTTTATGACCGCCAAGCAGCTCCCCCCACGCCCCAGTCTCGACCAACTCAAACGTCAGGCGAAAGAGCTTCAGGAGTCGGCGCACGTGCCGCTGCACGAGGCGCAAACACGACTCGCGCGCGAATACGGATTCGCGTCCTGGAACAAGCTGCGCGAAGAGGTGGAAGCACGCACACTCGAATTCGATGCGGCGGTAACAGAGTTCCTGGAAGCGGCGACCGACGGCCGGCCCGATCGCGCCAAACGCATCCTCGCGCTGCATCCCAAGATTGCCACCGCGAATTTCTACACGGCGCTCGTGCTCGGCGACGCCGGCGCCGTGGACGCTCGACTCACGAAAGATCCCTCGCTCGCGACCACGACAGGCGGGCCGCGCGGCTGGCTGCCGATCCACTACATCTGCTACACGGCGGTGGGCTCTGGCGACGGTCTCGCCGACATCGCGCGCCGTCTCATCGCCCTCGGCGTCGATCCGAATACGAAATTCCCGTGGCTGCATCACAACGTGCGCCGGCCGGTGCTCTGGGGCGCATCGCGCCACGCGCAATCGCTGGCGCTGGTCAACGTGCTGCTCGACGCGGGCGCCGATCCGAACGACGGCGTCACCCTGCCGCTCGCCGCGAGCGCAGGCGACATACGGGTGTTGGAGGCGCTGCTCGCGCGCGGCGCGAACGTCGATCAGCGCTGGGCGAGTGATGGATCGACGGGACTCTATGCCATCCTGCAGTGGAGCCGCACATCCGACGGCGTGCTCTGGCTGCTCGCGCACGGCGCGGATCCCAATGCGGTGTTCAGCGAGAACGGCGAGACGCCGCTGCACGTGGCCGCGCGCGCGTGGGATGTGCCGGTGGTAGAGGCGATGGTCGCCCATGGCGCCGACATTACGCGCCGCCGCGCCGACGGGCGGACACCGTATGCCGTCGCGGAGCTGAACGGCAACCGCGCGGTGGCCGACTGGCTGGTCGCGCACGGCGCATCGCCGGAGCTGTCGGATGTCGACCGGCTCGTCGCGGCCTGCAGTCGGGGCGATCGCGCGGCGGCGGACGCGCTGCTTACGCATAATCCGGGGCTGCGTAACGAAATCACCGACGATCACTACATCGCGTTGCATCAGGCCGCCGAGCGAAACGACGTGCGCGCGCTCGAGGCGATGCTGGCAGCGGGCTTCGACCCCAACCGTCCCGATGCCGGCATCGGCAAGACGGCATTGCACTCGGCCGCGATGGAGGGATGGCCCGATGCGGTGCGGGTGCTGCTCGCGCACGGCGCGTCGGTGCACATCCGCGACCGCGAGTTCAACGGCCAGCCGCTGGTTTGGGCGGCGGAGGGATCGCGACAGGGCCGCGATGGAAGGGATTTTGCCGCGGTCGGCAAATTGCTGCTCGATGCCGGATCACCAGTGGAATGGCAGGCGCCGGAGCCTGAGCCGGCGGAAGGGATTAACGAGATCGTCGCGGCGTGGCAGCGAGGGTGATATGAAGCGATTCGATGCCAGGGCACTGTACCGGGCGCTCGATGAGCAGCGCCAAGCGCGAGGCTTGTCCTGGCAGGAGCTCGGTCGTGAGATTGGCGTGAGTGCGTCAACGATGACGCGAACGCGAACGGGCGGTCGGTTGGAGGTAGATGGGATGTTGGCCATGGTGACGTGGTTGCAGCGCCCCGTTGAGGACTTTGTACGCAACGAGGACTAAGGAGAGTCTGGTTCGTCGTTGCAGCGTGCGTCCTCGCGCCGGCGGTTTCTCACGCCCAGCAGCCGCTCACGGCGCGCGACGTCGTCGAGAGGATCAAGCAGAACATCGGCGTCCCGTGGACCGAGCCGACGGTGGACACGTTCAGGGATGGGGATCCGGCGACCCCCGTGACCGGCATCGCGGTCACGATGATGGCGACGTTCGATGTGCTGCGGCGGGCCGCGGCGCGCGGCGCGAACCTCGTGATCACGCACGAGCCGACATTCTACGATCACTTCGACAAGCTCGACGTGCTCGAGGCCGAGCATGATTCCGTGACCGCCGCAAAGCGCGCATTCATCCGGGAGCATCGCATGGTGGTGGTGCGCATGCACGATCACTGGCATCGGCGCCGTCCCGAGCCGATGGCGGCGAGCCTCGCGCGCGTGCTCGGCTGGGAGCGGTACCGCAGCGCCGAGAGCGAGTTTCTCTATCGGGTACCGGAGACCACGCTGGCGGAGCTCGCCGCCACGATTCGCCGGCGCCTGCCGGCGCCGACGCTGCGCGTGGTCGGTGATTCGGGGCTGCGGGTCACGAAGATCGGGTTATCGCCCGGCGCGGCCGGATTCGACGCGCACCGGAAGCTGCTGCAGCAGGACGCCGTGGAGGTGCTCGTGATCGGCGAGGCCCGCGAGTGGGAGACGGTCGAGTACGTGGCGGACGCGGTCACGGCGGGGCAGAAGAAGGCGCTGATCATCCTGGGGCATATTCCGTCGGAGCAGGATGGGATGGAGGAGTTTGCGCGCTGGCTCGGCACCTTCGTGAAGGAAGTGCCGGTGACGTTCGTACCGGCGGCGGATCCATTTTGGGCGCCGAGGTAGACCGGCTCTAGTCTCCGAAGTTCGCGAGCCGGACGTCGAGCACGTCCGGGAGCGCCTGCAGCTTATCGAGCACGCCGTTGGTCAGCGCCTGATCGACGTTGATCGCGGCGAGGGCATCGCCGGGAGGGCCGCTAGCCTGCGCTGACCGCCGCGCCTGGTGATAGCTCGCGATGTTGATGCCCGCGGTTCCCAGTGCCGTCCCCACGCGTCCGATGACGCCGGGAACGTCGCGGTTGCGCACGACGAGCATCCAGCCGGCCGGTGTGATGTCCACGTGATAATCGTCGATCCGAATCACGCGACCATGGCTGTCACCGATCAACGCGCCCGCGACGCGCACGCGACCGTGCGCGGTATCGACTTTGACGCCGATCGACGTTTCGAACCCCGCTTCGGGCGCACCCTGGCGCATCCCGAGCTGGATTCCCTTCTCTTCGGCCAGCACCTGCGCGTTCACGAGACTGACGGGTCCGGCGTTCATCGCCGAGAGCAGCCCCTCGAGCGCCGAGACGAGCACGGGCCGCTGCGCGCCCTCTTCCTTGCCGCCGTAGGCGACTTCGACCGCCTTGATCGGACCGTCCGCGAGCGCCAGCGCCAACCGGCCCAGCCGGCGGGCCAGGTCGAGGAGCGGCGCGAGCTTGCGGAGAATATCGCCGCCCATGCCGGGGACATTGAGCGCCATCGAGAGATCGCCCGCTACGAGCGCCTCACGCACCGCCACGCAGATCTCGGTCGCGACGCGCTCCTGGGCCTCCGCGGTCGAGGCGGCGAGATGCGGCGTGAGGATCAGGCGGTCGAGCCCGCGCAGCGGCGAATCGGCCGGGAGCGGCTCGACGGCGAAGACGTCAATCGCCGCGCCACCGATTCGTTTCTCTTTGATTGCGTCGGCAAGCGCGGCTTCATCCACGAGCTCACCGCGCGCGGTGTTGATCAGGACCGCGTTCGGCTTCATCAACTTGAGCCGGCTGGCGTCGATCAGGTGATGTGTTTGATCGGTTAGCGCGACGTGGAGCGTGACGACGTCCGCGGTGCGAAGCAGCTGCTCGATCGGCAGCAGTCGCACATGCATCTCGACGGCGCGCTCCGGCGGCAGATACGGATCGTGCCCCACGACCTGCATGCCGAATGCCCGCGCCAGCTGCGCGACGTGGGCGCCGATCCGTCCTAGCCCGATGACACCCATCGTTTTGCCACGCAGCTCCGTGCCCTCAAACCGCTTGCGGTCCCACTCGCCGCGCTTCATCGCGGCCGCGGCGTCGGAGATGCGGCGCACCAGCGCCAGCAGCAGTCCCATCGCATGCTCGCCCGCGCTGACTGTATTGGCTCCGGGCGTATTCATCACGGCGATGCCGCGGCGGGTCGCCGCCGGGACATCGATGGTATCGACGCCGGTGCCGGCGCGGGCGACGACGCGCAGGTGCGGCGCGTGGGCCATCAGCGCGGCGGTGACACGGGTTTCACTGCGGACGATCAGGGCGTGCGCGCCGGCGATCACCTTATCGAGCTCCGCCGGTTTGCCTGCGACGTCGATGACTTCGATGTCGGGTGTTTGGGAGAGAAGATCGAGGCCGCTCTTCGCCACGCGGTCGGCCACGACCACGCGCCAGGAAGCGGTCATCTCAATGCCTGTTCGATCAGCGGCAGCAGCTCATCGAGCGCGGCGACGGTGTGGTCACCCATGTGGCCGATACGAATCGTCGAGTCTTTCAGCGCGCCGTAGCCCGCGCCAATCGTCCATCCCTGTTGCTTGAGCGCGCCGACGACGTCCTTCGAGTGCTTGCCCTCGGGGAGCCGCAGGCAGGACACGGTCCAGCTGCGCCGGCCCTCGCGCGGCACCAACGTGATGCCCCGCTCCGCGCCCCAGGTCTCGACACGCCGGCGCATCGCGTCATGCCGCTTCCAGCGCGCCTCGATCCCGCCTTCGCGATCGATGCGCCCGAGCTGCACCTCGAGCGCATAGAGCAGCGAGATCGCCGGGGTGTTCGTCGGCTGGAACTTGGTCGTCGCGGTCAGAAAGCCGATCACGTCGAAGTACGCTCCGCGTTCTTCCAGCGTCTTGGCGCGATGGACCAGTCGATCCGACGCCACACCCAGCGCGAGCCCGGGCGGCAGAGCCAGTGCTTTTTGCGAGCCGGTGAAGACGAAGTCGAGCTTCCAGGCATCCGTTTCCACCGGCGAGCCCGACATGGAGGTGACCGCATCGACCAGCAGCAGCACGTCGTCGAATTCCTGCACGACTTGGGCGAAGCCGGCGACGTCCTGGAGCACTCCGGTGGAAGTCTCCGAGTGAACGCAGGTGACCGCATCAACGGGCGTCCGCTTCAGTGCGTCACGCAGCATGTCGGGCTCGACCGCGGCGCCCAGCGGCACATCGAGGCGAATGCACTCTTTGCCGCACGCGCCGACGATGCCGGCGAAGCGCTCGCTGAAGGCGCCGTTGACGAGCGACAGCGCCCGCCGGCGTACGCCGTTGCGAACGGCCATTTCCATGAAGCCGGTCGCGGACGTGGTCCCGATGAACACCGGTCGCGAGGTCCGGGCCAACCGGCCGAGCTGCGGCGCTACGCCCTGGAGCAGCTTTTCCATTGCTCCGGAGCGATGGCCGATCATCGGCCGGATCATGGCCTCGAGCACTTCCGGGTGCACGTCTGTGGGACCCGGCAGGAAGAACTTGCCGAACGTCGGGACGGGGACCGCGTGAGTCGGAGGGGATGCGGTGGACGTCATGCGCTGGCCCGCGCGAGCTCTTCGACCAGCCCCCCCACCACGACTTCGCTCGTTTTCACCAGCCGTACACCCTCGTCACCCCACTCCTTGAGCAGGTGCTCGGCCACATCGCGATCGATGGGCTTCATCGCATCCACCACCGCGAACAGGCGAACTTGCGGACGATGCTGGAGCAGTCCCTCGATGGCGTACTTGTCGCAAACGTCGAGGGCGACGCCGTACAACACGATGTCGTGCGGGTTCAAGACATCGAGGACAGGCAAGACATTGGGATTGGAGAAGACGTCGAAGCGGTGTTTGAGAAAGAGAATGTCGCCACGGTGGTTGCGAACCCGGGCCGCGAGCGTCGCCGGGTCTTGGGCTTCGGGCTCGATCAGCAGGGGATCACGCAGTGTGGTCTCCACGATCTTTTTCTGACCCGGCGTACCCCGAAGGCAGTGCGGTGGAAACGTCTCTTTCCAGTCGGGCGTGTCGGAGATCTCGGCATGCTCGCGTACGTGATCGTCGGCGCTTGCCACGATACGAATGCCGTGACCATGCGCGTAATCAGTGAGCTTGTGGAGATGGGGGATCAGCTGCTCGGCGTCCGGCACGTACAGCTTGCCGTCCGCCTTCATAAAGTCGTATTGGGTATCGACGTCCCAGAAGATGACTGGAGATGTAGGCATGGGACGAGAAATCTAGAGGGGGCTAAAGCGTCAGCGCTACGGCTACTTCGTCGCAGGCGTGCTGGCGGGGACACCGCGCGCAATCGGCCCACACCTTGAGCGGGAATTGCTCTTTCTCGACGACCCTGAACCCCAGCCGCAAAAAGAACAGCGGCTTGCGCGTCAGACCGAAGACTTCGTGAAGACCCAGCGCACGCCCATCCACAAGTAACGCCTCGACCAGCGCCTTCCCGACACCGCGGCCTTGCTGGTCGTCACGTACCGCGAGCCCGGCGATTTCCGCGAGCGTCGTGCTGTAGACCTTGAGACTGCCGGTGCCCACGATGGCGCCATCGGGGGGGGGCGCCACGGCGACCACATACTCCTTGATGTGGCGGCACAGGTCGTAGTTGGACCGTGGCAGCAGATCGCCGGTCGCAACGAAGGGCGCCATCAGCTGCTCCATGCCGGCGACGTCGGCAAGTACCGCCGGCCGCAGCGTGGTCTCCGGCAGCGGCGCCCGCCGTGGTTTGATCGAGAGACTGGTCACGCGAGCACCTCGTCCAGAATGGCGACGCCGCGCTCGAGCTCTTCGCGGGACACGGTCAACGGTGGAACGATGCGGATGACGGTTGGACCAGCGGTCAGCACGAGTAAATGACGCTCGCGCGCCGCCGCAACCACGGGAGCCGCGACTTCATTGAGCTCGAGCCCCCACATCAGTCCGCGGCCGCGCGCCTCACGCACGCGCGCACTGCGCGACGCAAGCGTGGTGAGCGCTCCGCCGAGCCACTCGCCCTTGGCGTGGATCTCGGCGAGAAAGTGTGGAGCGGCGATGGCACGGACCACGTCGAGCGCCACGCTGGCGACGAACGGTCCGCCGCCGAACGTGGTGGCATGATCGCCAGGAGCGAGCGCCGCAGCGATCTGGTCGTTCAGCAGGATCGCGCCCATCGGCAGCCCGCCGCCCAGCGGTTTGGCGAGCGTGTACATGTCCGGAATCACGCCGGCCTGCTCAGCGGCAAACAACGTCCCCGTGCGTCCCAGGCCGCACTGCACTTCGTCGAAGATCAGCGCGCATTTGCGGCTGTCACACAACTCGCGGAGGAACCCGAGGAACGGGGCGGGCACGAGACGCACACCACCTTCACCCTGCACCGGTTCGATGATCACGGCGGCGGTGCGCTCGGCCGTTATGGCGCGTGCGGCCGCCTCCTCATCACCGAGCGGGATGATCTGCACCCCAGCTAGCAGCGGCTCGAACGGACGCCGATAGTCAGGCCGATCGGTCGCGGCGAGTGACGCGAACAGGCGACCGTGGAACGACCCGCTGAATGCGACGATGTCTGTCTTGCCAGACCATTTACGCGCGAACTTGAATGCGCCCTCGTTCGCTTCCGCGCCCGAATTACAGAAGAACGCCTGACCGCCGGATGAGAACGCGCGGCTCGCGAGCTCCGCGGCCAACCGCTCGCCCGGCTCGGTACGGTAGAGGTTCGACACGTGCACGAGGCCGGTGTCGAGCGCGCGCAGAACAGCATCGCGGAAGACGGGATTGTTGTAGCCGAGCGCGTTGACGGCGATGCCGGCGACGAAGTCGAGATAGCGCGTTCCGTCCTCGGCGATGAGCTCGCTGCCCTCACCTCCGACGAAGAGCGGGCCAACGCGCGCGTAGACGCCCAGCAACGCGGCGGCGTCGCTGGCGACGGACGGCGTAGTCACGCGGGTTGGACGACCGGTGGAGGCGGCGCGGCAAGGAGGCGGGTGCCGGCGGTGGCGTGCTCGAACATGTCGAGGTCGCCGATCCGGACGGCCCGAACACCCGCCCCCAGGGCCTGCCCGGCGGCGCGCAACTTGGCGGCCATGCCGTCCGCCGCGACGCCGGTTTCGATCAGGGATTCTATCTCCGCCGCGGCGAGCGTCGGCTGTGGAACACCGTCGATGGTCACACCTGGAACGTCGGAGACGAACAGCAATTCCTGCGCGCCGCTTCCGAGTGCACCGGCGATGGCCGCCGCTGCCTGATCGGCGTTTACGTTCAGCGGCCGAATGGGAACCGTCACGGAGGGAGCCACCGGCGCGATCACCGGCGTCAACCCCGCGAGCAGGAGACTCTGCAGCAGCGATCCGCGGACGCTCACGATCTCGCCGACGTCACCGAGCTCACCGCCGGAGAGCGGGCGCGCCGTGAGCAGCCCCCCGTCGACTCCGGAGAGACCGATGGCGTCCAGCCCAGCGTCGCGGAGCGCGGTCACGAGCAGGCGATTGATCGGGCCACCGAGGACCATCTCGACCACCTCGGCGATTTCCGGCGTCGTCACCCGCAAGCCCGCGCGTTTTTCGATCGGCAACCCCAGGCGGCGCGACCAGGCGCTGACCGCATGGCCGCCGCCATGCACCACCACGACAGGGCCCGCGCCCTTGAGGGCGCGCGCGCATGCAGCCACCCACGCCGGGCGATCGAGCTCGTTGCCGCCGATCTTGACGACGCGCACCGTCAACATGCGAGCCCCGCCGTCTCGGGCAGCCCGAGCATCACGTTCATATTCTGAATCGCCTGCCCGGCGGCGCCTTTGACCAGGTTGTCGATCGCGGCGATCACGGTGAGCATCGGCCGGCGCACGTCGATCACTTCCGACACACCGATCGCCACACGATTGCGGTAGACGACGTCTTTGAGCGACGGCAGCGTGCCATGCATGATCCGAACGCAGGGCTCGCCATCGTAGGCCGCACTGTAGAGCCCTTCCGCGGTTGCCTGATCGAGCACGCGCGTCAGCGGGACATGGATGGTCTCGAGGATTCCGCGCTTCACCGGGAGCAGGTGCGGCGTGAAGACGAGGTCACCCGTAAACCCGCCCTCGCGCGCGAGGGACTGCTTGAGCTCGGCAAGATGGCGGTGCGTATTGCCGATCGAGTAGGCCCGGTAATCCTCCGTCACCTCTCCGAACAGGAGCTCACGCTTGGGATTGCGGCCCGCGCCGGTCACGCCGGAGGCGGCATCGATAATGATCTCGCGCGACACATCGATCAGGCCGAGCTGGGCGAGCGGAATCAGCGCGAGGAGCGCGGCGGTCGGATAGCAGCCGGGATTGGCCACCAGATCCGCGTCGGGCAGGCGAGGCCGGGTGAACTCCGTCAAACCGTAGACGGCCTCCGGCGACAGCCGGAAGTCGGCCGAGAGATCGACGGCACGCTTGCCGCCGGCGCGGGCTTCATGGACGAAGCGCCCGGAGACCCCGTGCGGCAGGGCGGACAAGACGATCTCCGCCCGCTGCCAAGGGGCGTCCTCGGCCTTGATCAGCTCGTGGCCCTCGAGCCATTGGCCCGCCGCCGATTCCGCGGTGGCGAACGCCACGGTGGCGCCGGGGTGACCGTCGAGGAGACGCAACAGCTCCTGGCCGACGTACCCGGAAGCCCCGAGCACGCCGACCGGGACGGATGCATGATTATTCATTTCGGCGGAAAATTATGCAGGGAGTCAGGACGGCGCAAGATGTAGGGGCGCAGCATGCTGCGCCCCTACGTCACGCGTTCGAGCCTGGGATTTGGCCGGTACGCCCGACCCACCTTGCCACACGCGTTCCCTCCCAGCATCACGACGTCGGCGGTGAAATCGAACCGGCCCTGGAATAAACTCGATCCCACCCCGTATGCGTCCACGGGCACCCCCTGTTCCTCGAATTGGCGAATCTTTTCGACGGTGAAGCCGCCCGACACCACGATCTTCACGTGGGTGTAGCCTTCCACATCGAGCGCGCGGCGCACGTTGCGGACAAGCTGAGGGTTCACGCCGCTCGGCTTGAACGTCCCCATCTGCGGGATCACCGACTTATCGACCAGCGTCTCGGAGGTATCGAGCCGCACGCCATACAACCGGTCACCGAGCGCCCGGGCGACCGCGAGTGACGTCGCGACGCAATCGTTATCGAAATCGACCAGGGTAATCAGCCGGATGGCCGGATCCGACAGGTCGGCAAACTTGCGGGACGCAACCACGGTGTCGCCGCCGTACGCAGCGATCAGCGCGTGCGGCACCGTGCCCACGCCTTCCGAGCCCCACCACGACGCCTGCGCGTCGGTCGACACGCCGATCGCGCCGGCGATGTGGGCCGCGTAGCCGTCGCCGGTCTGAACCAGCCAGTGGTCGTGGCGCGCGGGGAAGAACATCACTTCCTTCGGCTTCGCCGCTTCCACGACCATGTGGGTGTTGGTCCCTACGCGCGTGCGCCGCGCGAGCACGCCGAGATACAGCGTCTCGAGCACGGCGAAGGCGTCGTACGGACCTTCAATCAGCAGCACCGTCTCCCATGGTTTGATCTCGTCACCGTCGTACAGCGCGTGCACCACCAGCTCGTCCCAGTCCTCGGCACACAGCTTCAGGATGGCGATCGCCTCATCGATGCCGCCGAGGTAGGCGTGCGACTTGCCGAAGACCTGCATCGTGACGCGCGGCCGATGCTTGTCGCGGCGCAACAGGTCGCGCGCGCGCACGAAGTATTTGTCGGAGTAGTAGCCTTCCCGCATCTTCTCGACGGGAAGATGAAAAATCGCCGGATCGAGCCGCTGCTTGCGCGGCGGAGCCATTACCGTGGGCCGGGCCATGCGAATGTGGCGGCGAGTGTGTCGCCCGTGGGCAGCGGCAGCTGCCGGGCGACGTTGTTGAGGCGGCCGCACACCTGCCCGATGGGATCTGGGGCGTCCGGCGGGGGGGGCGCCACGCGCAGGCAGACGACATCGACATCCAGGGCAAGCGCGCGTTCGCGCTCGGTACGCGGAGGTTGCGGTCGCGCCAGCCCGACGACCAGCGTCGTCGCGCGGCCGCCGAGCACGAGCTGCACGAGGCGCGGCGGCTCGTCAGGAATGAGATCGACGCCGCGCGGCGCACTGACCGTATCGCCCCGCACCAGGTTGAGCACCACGCGCGCGCGGCGGGGTCGGACGACGGCTTCCAACCGGAGGTTGCGGGTGGTATCGACCAGATCGAATTCCTCCGCGGGACGGGCTTCGCCGCCCGCGAATTCGCGGTCGATAATCAGCTCCACCCACGTCGAGCGGACATCGTTGCCGTTACGGGGGGGGGCCGCGGGGGCCGCGCCGAACGGGTAGATGCGGGCCGTATCGCTCCACGCGAGACGCACGACGCGCCGGTAGGTGTCTTCCTCCCACAACGGCAAGCCCCGGTGCGAGCGGCCTACGCGGCGGCGCGTGAAGAACTCGGCGCCGAGGTTGACGGTGTCACCGATGGGCGTAACCTGAAACAGCGCTTCTATCTCTGTGGTGTCGCTGCGCAGCGTGAGACGCATCTCGGTATCGACCGGTCCACTCACGGCGCCGCTCGCGAGCACGCGAGGCGCGGCAGCGGGCTCGATGACCCGGATCCGGTAGGTGAGCCGGGTCCCGGGACCCTGCAGCGTCGCCAGCGTGAGGATGATGCTAGTGAACAACGATGGTGCCACGCGTTTCCTCGAGGGATCGGCCGGCCCCCGGCCCGCCCCACCGCTGCTGCGCAATCCACCCTCCGAGGAGCCCGATTCCCAGCGCGATGACGACCCAGAGCATGAGCGTGCCGGCGCGCATGGCAGGCCTTGGGACGACGAAGGCGTGGGGATTACCCGCGGACCGGGCCAGCGCGACCCGCACTTCGAGCTGGCTGGCGCGGGCGCCGGCGCAATGTGCGCAGTTGATCAGGTGCTTGGCCAGCGCCGCGCGCTCGGCCAGCGATAACTCCCCATCGAGCTCGGCATCGATCTGCAACAGCCACTGTTCGTGACCCAACCCGCTCGTCGCTCCGTCCCGTGGCTCAGTCATCAGTACTCCTCGCGCACGCGATAATGCAGCGCGCGCCGCTGCATCCAGCGCACCGCAAACGCATCCGCCAGTGAACGCAGCACCCGATTCCACATACCGTACTTGGTTGTCCCATGGCGACGCGGGCGGTGGCCGACGGCGATCTCGGTCACCGTGCCGCCCCCCATCTTGATGAGCGTGGGCAGGAACCGGTGCATGCCGGTAAAGAGGGGGAGATCACGGAGCGCGTCGGTGCGAAACGCCTTGAGCGAGCAACCAGTATCGCGGATCACTTCGCCGTTCAAGCGATTGCGTACGCCGTTGGCGATGCGGCTCTGCAGCCGCTTCCACGGCGTGTCCCGCCGGGTGGCCCGGTAGCCGGCGACCGCGGTCGCGCCGCTCTGCTGCAGGGCCTCGACCAGGCGCGGGATGTCGGCCGGATCGTTTTGCAAATCGGCGTCGAGCGTGATCACGATAGGAGCGCGCGCGGCGCGAAACCCGGCCGCGAAAGCGGCAGTCTGTCCGGCATTGCGCTCGAACGCGATGATGCGCAGCTGCGGATGCCGCGCGCGCAGCGACTTGAGCGCCTCCAGCGTGCCATCGGTCGAGCCGTCATCGACGATGATCACCTCATAGTTTCGGCCCGCGAGAGCGGCCGCGATCTCGTCCAGCAGCGGAGCGAGGTTCTCCCGTTCGTTATACGCGGGGACAACGAGCGAAAGCTCCACGGGGTCTCAACGTAGCAAGTTGACAGCCGATAGACGAGTGGCTAAAACCCGTCCATGTCCGACTCTCTCTCACGCCGGGAGTTCCTGCGCTCCAGCGCCGCCAGCATGGCGGGGGCCGGCAGTGTGGTGATCGGCATCCCCCACGCGATGCGGCCGCCGCGGCCGCTGCCGCCGCCGTCACGCTGGGCCGCCAAACCCGTCGTCATCGCGAGCGCGAATGGGCTGCGGGGCGTGCAGAAGGCGTTCGACCTGCTGCTGCAAGGGGCCGACACGCTCGACGCGGTCATCGAAGGCGTGAAGATCCAGGAGCTCGATCCCAACGATGATTCGGTGGGCTACGGCGGGCTGCCCAATCGAGACGGCGTGGTGCAGCTCGATGCGTCGTGCATGCACGGACCCACGAAACGCGCCGGCGCCGTCGGCTGCCTCGAGAATATCAAGACACCATCGGAAGTCGCGAAACTCGTCCTCAAGTACACGAATCACATTTTTCTCGTGGGTGAGGGCGCCAAGCGGTTCGCGCTGTCTTACGGTTTCAAGGAAGAGGATTTGCTGACCGAGCATTCCCGCCAGGAATGGCTGCAGTGGCGCGCCAATCTCAGTCCCGATGACGATTACCTCGACGTACCGGAAAACGAATCGATGGTGGTGCGGCCGACGGGAACGATCAATTGCAACGCCGTCACGCCGGGCGGCGATCTCTCGTCTGTCACGACGACCAGTGGACTGGCCTGGAAAATCCCGGGACGTGTCGGGGATTCGCCGATCATCGGCGCGGGGCAGTACTGCGATAACGACGTCGGCGCGGCCGGGTCGACCGGGCGCGGTGAGTCGAACATCAAGGTGTGCGGGGGCTTCCTGACGGTCGAAAGCATGCGTCGCAACGTCGCGCCGACGGACGCGTGCGTGGCCACGCTGCGGCGGGTGATCAGCGCGAGCGAGCCGAGACTGGTCGATGCTCGCGGCCGGCCGAAATTCGGCCTCACGTATTACGCGGTGAACAAGCGTGGCGAGTTCGGCGCCGCTTCGCTCTACCCCGGCCGCTACGCGGTGCACGACGGCACCGAGGCCAAGCTCCGCGATACCGCCCACCTGTTCGAGCAAGCCTGACCGGATGTTGAGATTAGGACTGCTGTTGATCGCACTCCCTTGCGCGCTCCTGGCGCAGGCGGAGCCAACGCCCCCCCCGCCCCGCCCGCCCCCCAAGCAGTGGATCGATCAGCTCTATCCCTATCTCTCGTACGGCTCGATCGACGGCTTCTGGTTCGGAGGTCACTACGGCTGGGTGAGCCCGCTCGGGTTCGTCGAGCGGCCCGAGCCGTACTTCGGCCGCATCGGGGTGGACGCGGCAGCCAGCACGGTGGGCAGTTACACCGTCATCGTCAACGCGCAGATGCCGGCGTACTGGGACGGGTGGCGTTTTGGACTGGCGTTGTTCGCGATTCGCTCGAACCGCCTCGGCTACTACGGCCAGGGCAACACCACGGCGTTCGACCACGACAGCACGATCGGTCGATCGCATTTCTACCAGGTCAGCCGCACGACGCGCTCGGTGCGCGCCACGATTCAACGTCGGATCGCGGGACCGCTGCGGGTTCTCGTCGGCGGGACGCTGGAGCACACCGATTTTCGCGAGCTGCCCGGCGGGAGCGTTTTTCAAGGTGACCTCGCGAGCGGCGTGATCACTCCGGACGAAGTGGCCTTCAATGACGCGGTAGCCCGTGCGGGACTCGTGTTCGATTGGCGTGATCTCGAGCCGGATCCGCACCGCGGCGTCTTCGGGGAGCTGCTCGTCGCGAGTGGACATGGCTATACCCGCACCACGGCGTCGTTGCGTGGGTACGTGCATCCGTTCAACCGGCTGGTGGTCGCGGGACGCATTGCAGGTGAAAGCATGAGCGGCTCGCCGCCGATTTCAGCGCAGTTCACGATTGAATCGAGCGAAGGCCCGTTCAACGCTATGGGCGGCTACCGCTCGCTGCGCGGCTACCACGACGGCCGGTTTCTCGGCCCGGGCAAGCTGATGGGAGGCATCGAGGCACGCTACGGCGTGATGTGGTCGCCGCGGGTGCTGGAGCTCAAGCTGCTCGCGTTCTATGACGTGGGCCGAGTCTTCGGTCCGGGCGAATCAGTCCGGCTCACGCGCGAAGGTCTCCACTCGGCCTGGGGTGGCGGGCTCGGCCTCGCGTTGATGAGAAACACGGTGTTGACGTTCGTGGTGGGCAAAGGCACCGAAGGCACCGAGGTCCTGTTCGCGACCCAGTGGAGTTACTAGTGGGAGGAGTCCATGAAACCGACGTTGTTGCGAAGCAGCAGGCTGGTCTTCGTGGCCGTGCTCGTAACCACTTCGCTCGCAGCGCAGGGTCCGCAGGCGAACCTGTACGACCGCCTGCAAGTCAGCGCGTCGATCACCACGATCATCCTCAACGCCAACATTCGAGTGGACGGTGCCAATGGGATAGGCACCGACATCGACGCCGAGGACGATCTCGGCCTGGCGACGGACAAGGTCGAGGCGCGCTTTGCCGTGCGCTGGCGCCCCTGGCGACGCCATGAGTTCGAGGGGGGTTACCAGTTCGCTCGCCGATCAGCGAGGCGAGTGATCGATCGAGATATCACTTTCGGGGACTCGACCTACCAGGCCGGCGGCGATATCGGCACGACGTTAAACAGCGACCAAGCCTTCTTTGTTTATCGGTTCGCGTTCCTCGCGAAGCCGCGGACCCAGGTCGGTCTGGCCATCGGGGCCGGCGCGTTGTTCCTGGATGCCGCGCTCGATGCCTTCGGCAGTGGTGGTCAGGTACAGTACAGTCAATCGCAGGACGTCACTGGGCCGCTCGGCTCCGTCGGGTTATACGGCCGCTTCCGTTCGGGGGATCGTGGTCGTGGGAAGCCCAGGCCCGCTATGTGCAAGTCTCGGTTGACCGCTTCGACGCGCGGGTGGGGGAAGGTGGCGCTGCCATCCACTACACCGCCTGGTCCCACGTGACGTTCGAGGGTGGATACGGCGTGAGCGCCGTCAAAGTGGATATCGCCCCGACGACGAGCAGTGGGTCGGGTTCGCGGTCGGGGCGGATCAAGTACTCCCTGCAGAACGTCCGACTTGGAGTAGTCGTCATCCCCTAGCGACTGAAGTCTCGCGAATCTGCACCGCGCGACGCTTCAATTCATCGACGTACGGCTGAAATGGCACAGCCTCATCCGGCGTGTGCATGCCACTCTCGGCCACCCGTCCGTCCACCTGCATCACACCCGTTATAGCCAGCGAGAACCCTGTCGTGCGCATCATCGCGCTGATGCCGGTCGCTTCGTCGTAATAGTCGAGCAGCTGCCAGGCGACGCGGCGGCCGTCGCGAATCTCGACGCCGCGTCGCTGCGGCACTTGCAGGAGCTTCCAGACCGAAGTATACGTCGCGGTCAGATGCGAAGTGTCTCGCAGTCTCTGAGCGTCCCGGCTGTCGCGCTGTGCCTGCTGGTCGGCCCGACGCGCGGATCGGCGCAGGATCTCGATCCGCGGGGCTACGTGTGGGTTCCCGTCAATATCACCGTCCTGGTGGCCGGTTTCGGGTTCTCACACGGCGGGGTCGTGACGGACGCTTCCTCAGCCATTCAGAATCTGGAGGCGTCCGTCGAGACGCCGTCCCTCGGACTCGCGCGATCGTTCTCCCTGTTCGGGCGGACTGCCCAGGCGCTTGCAGCGCTGCCGTACTCCTGGGCGCATGTAACGGGAACAGTCACGGGCGTAGACAGCAGCCTCGATCGCTCCGGCCTCTCGGACATGCGGCTGCGCGTCTCCGTGCTGCTGTGGGGTGGCCCGGCCGCCAAGGGGGCGGAGATCGCGCGCGCCCCGCGCCGGACCATCGTGGGCGCGAGTCTCAACGTGGTGGCGCCAACGGGCCAGTACTACTCCGACAAGCTGATCAACTTGGGCAGTTCGCGGTGGGCCTTCCGGCCGGAGCTCGCGGTGTCGCAGCCGTTCGGGCACCGTTGGCTCATGGATGTGTATGCCGGCGTCTGGCTGTTCACCGAGAACGGTGCGTACTACCCCGGCACCTCGGTCCGCACCCAGAAGCCCATGACGGCCTTCCAGGCGCACTTGAGTTACAACATCCAACCCCAGATGTGGGCGGCATTCGACGCGACGTTCTACACCGGTGGCGAGACGTCCGTCGATGGGGTTCAAATGAACGATCGACATTCCGACTCACGCCTGGGAGCCACACTGGTCCTTCCCGTCGGGCAGCGGAACTCGATAAAGATCGCGGGCAGCACGGGCGCCATCGTCCGGGTCGGTGCCAATTTTACGACGTTGTCCATCGGGTGGCAGAGGGTGTGGTACTGACGCCCGGCCCGTAGCGTGGTGACGTTCGTCGCGGGAACGGGGACCGACGGCGCGGAGGTGATGTTCGCGACGACGTGGAGCTATTGAGGCAGCTCGCGAATCTCCACGCCGCGACGCTTCAGCTCGTCGACATACGACTGGAACGGGACCGCCTCATCGGGCGTGTGGACACCACGTTCCGTGATTCGTCCGTCCACCTGCATCACGCCCGTGATTGCCAGTGAGAACCCGGTCGCGCGCATCATCGCGCTGATGCCGGTCGCTTCGTCGTAATAGTCCAGCAGCTGCCAGGCGACGCGGCGGCCGTTCCGGCCGGTGACCTCCACGCGCAGCGCGACGAGGTCGCGGCCATTCGGTTTGGAGAGCTGCGGCGACACTGCAGCGATGAAGGCATCGCGCGGTACCACCTTCGTGCCTTTCACATTGACCGGATCCAGCGACAGCAGGCCGAGCTCGCGAATCGGACGCATGATCGCGACGTGCCCGGGATAGCGGAGCGTCTTGTATTCCATCGTCTGGATTCTGCCTTTGTACGCCCACGGCATCGTGGAAATGCCGCCTCCCGTGTGGAAGGCTTCCAGCGTCCCCACGGGACTGGGAAATTCGACAGGCTCGAGCTCTGAGAGCGCATCCACTTGCTCAGGCCGACCGCCGCGCAGGACCCACGAGGGCGTCGTGTAGTAATCGAGCGCCCCTTCGAGCGAATAGACGATCTGATACTTGAGCGGCGGCTCGGGCTTCTGGGGCAGGCCTCCCACGAAAATCTTGACCGACTGCGCGTCGCCGACCCGGCGAATGCCCTCGGCGGCGATGATGTTCACCATGCCGGGTGCGAGCCCGCAGTCCGGAATCACGGACACGCCCTTCTTTTGCGCGCGCGCGTGCAGCGTGCGCTGCTTCTGCACGATCTCCGTATTGCCGCCGAGGTCGGCGTAATGCAGCCCGGCCGAGACGGCTGCTTTGGCGATGGAATAATTGAAGTAGTAGGGCAACGCGTTCATCACCGCGTCGTGGCGCTGCAGGCGCCGCCGCAGGTCCGCGGCTTGCCGCGCATCGAGGCGGGCGATCACGAGCCGCTTGTCCTTCTTTTTCTGGAGAAACCGCGCCACACGGCCCGGATGAAGATCGGCTAACATCACGCGCTCGACTTCCGGTCGCTGAAGCAAATCGTACGCGCAGGCAGAACCCTGCAGCCCTGCGCCCAGCACCAGCATGCGCATTTCTTACTCCAGTTGCGAAGGTGCGACGACGGCGAAGTTGCGAAGCAGAATGAAGCGGGCGGAAAGCTACCCGGCGGTGGACCGCCGTCGCAACTCAAAGAGCGCGATCTCGGGGGGGACAAACACCCGTAAGGGGACACCAACCACGCCAATGCCGCGGCTCACGTAGAGCTGGCTCGAGCCTTGGGTGAAATGTCCCATCACGTACTTCGTGATCAGACGGCCCGGCGACCAGCCGAATCCCGGCAGGTAGAACTGGCCGCCGTGGATGTGACCGGCCAGCGTGAGCGGTATGCCGCGCGGTGCGGCCCCATCGAACGCTCCAGGGCGGTGCGCCAGCAGAATCCGAAAAGCCTCCGGTTCGGGCGGCGTGACCCGCAACGCGGCGCCGAGATCCTCCTCTTGCGGGTCGTCGGCGCGCCAGTTACGCGGGTCGTCGATGCCGACGAGCGCGAGCGCGGCGCCCCGATGCTCGATCACGTGCGCACCGTTCTGCACGAACACCTGTCCGGCGTCGCGCACGCCTTTGATCACAGCCGGCGCACCGGTATAGCGGTCGTGGTTGCCCAGCACCGTCACCACCCCAAGCGGCGCATGCAGATCACGAAACGCCCGCACATAGTCGGGAATGAACGATTGGGAGATATCGATCATGTCCCCCGTCTGCACGATGAGATCGGCTTGTAGCGCGTTCGTCTCGGCCGCGATCGCCGCCATCTTTTCGCCCGACATGTGGATCCCGGCATGTACATCGGAGAGGTGCGCGATGCGGAGCCCATCGAGCCCCGCGGGCAGATTATCGAACAGCAGCGTGTGCCGCGTGACGACCGGCAATCGCTCGGCGCTCCAGATGCCGTAGGCGGAGACGCCGAGTCCCGCAGCGGCGTAGGCGTAGGTGGCGCGGGCGAGGAACTGGCGGCGAGAAACAAGTGCGTGGTCCGTGGTGCGTGGTGCGTGGGACGGCATGCTTGAGCTCGCCTTGATTCGCCCACGCACCACGTACCACGCACCACGCACGCTCCAAACGACACCCTTCCCAATCAGGTACAAGACCACCAGCCCGCAGAATATCCAGCCGAGCAGCTGCCAGGCGATCCAGGGCGCAATGTACGGCACACGGCTGATGCCCCACAGGCTGCCGGAGAACATCCGGACCGCGACAATCGCCCAGGGGATGTTGAAGACGGTAAAAAGGATCGCGAGCCAGCGCCGGGCGCGCAGTGGCAAGCGCTCGCGCAGGTAGAGAAACAGCAACAATTGAGGCGATGCAAACAGCAGCAGATAGATTATTGCCATGCCATCCCGTACGCCGTGGCTTTTAGCCTGGTTCCCGGCGCTTCTGTGTGCTCCACTCGCTGCACAACGTTTGAGTCCGGTCGAGCGCCAGTTCGTCGCCGCCGGCATGTGGGCAGAGGCGCGCTACAACTATGCCTACTGGGACGCGGTGCGCGCGAATTGGGACTCCGCCTTCAGTGCGACGCTCACGTATGCTAATGGGCATCCGACCGACCTCCAATTCTTTCGCCACCTGCGGCGCTGGGGCGCGCTACTGACCGACGGCCAGCTCGAGATCCTGCCGCCACCCGCGATCGCCGGGCGCATGGCGCGGCCCCCGATCGTGCTGCGCAGCATCGAGCGGCGCCCCTTCATGATGGACTATGCGACGAACGACGAGATGCGCGTGGCGCGCCCGGTGCGGCTCGCCGAAATCGTGGCCGTGCAAGGCATCCCCGCGGCGGACTGGATCCGCGACTCGGTGCTCCCCGAGATCGCCGGACGGACGGAAGCGAGCCGCTGGGAGCGGGCCGTGACAAACATGCTCGAAGGAGAGCGCGGGACGGCCCTGCATCTGCAGCTCAAATTGCCCGGTGGGGAGCAGCGGGGCGCGAGCGTAACGCGGAGCGTCGCGCTCACGGCGCGCTGGCCGATCGAGCTGCTCCCACTCGAAGCGGACACCCTTCCCGACGGCGCCATCTGGATTCGGATCAACTCGCTCGCTGACCCGGACGTCCTCACGCTGTTCGACCGCGCGGTCGGGGAGGCGACACGCGAGGGCCCGCGCCATCGTGGCCTGATTCTGGATTTGCGCGAAACGACGTGGACGGCAAGCGGCCGCGAGCACGGTTACGCGATCCTCTCCCGGCTCATCGATCGCCCGGTTCTCACCTCGCGCTGGCGCACGCCGCAGTATCGCCCCGCTTACCGCGGCAACGATACGCCTGATTCGACCGGCGCCTGGCTGACCGCGCCGGCCGACACGATCTGGCCGCCGCTGTCTCGCGAGCGCATCGCCTACAGCGGACCGGTCGCCGTGCTGTCGTCGGCGCGCACGGCGGGTGCCGCGGAAGATCTGCTCGTGGCGTTTCGGAACAGCGGGCGGGGGTCGATCATCGGCGAGCCCTCAGCCGGCAGCACGGGACAGACCGCGGTCGTGAAGCTCACGGGCGACTGGCGGCTCCGCGTCACGGTGACGCGGGACGCCTTCCCCGATGGCTCCGAGTTCATGGGAACGGGGATCGCACCGGAAATCCTGACGCAGATCCGGGTGGACGACGTCCTCGCCGGCCGGGACGCGACCCTGGACCGGGCGCGCGAGTATCTCGCGGCCGCCGCCGCCCGACGCTAGCTCTTGAGCTGAGCGCGGAAGAAGCGAATCGCTGCGTTCCAGGCGCTGTCGGCGACTTCCGGTTTCTCGCGCGCCCGCAAGAAACCGTGGCCGACGCCGGGATAGATGGTGTACGGGTAATCCTTGCCAGCCGCTGTCATCGCGGCCGCGGCATCCGGCAACCCCGCGTTGATGCGCGCATCATTCTCGGCATACACACCGAGGCCCTTTGCGCGAATCTTCGGCATATCGGCCGCGTTGGGACTCGGCCCGTAGCACACCACGAAGGCCTTGAGCTCGGGGGCATTGGTCGCATAGCGGAAGCTCTGCCCGCCACCCCAGCAGAATCCGATCACACCAACTTGCCCGGCGCGCACAGCCTTGAGCTTGTTGACGTAGGCGCGCGTGGCATCGAGGTCCATCGTCACGGTGTCGGGATTCAGCGTCGCGATGAGCTTGCGTGCCGAGTCCTGTGTGGCGGGCGTGCCCCCACGCCGCGACAACAGGTCGGGCGCGATCGCGACGAAGCCATCCTTGGCCAGCTGCTCGGTCGTCTGCTTGATGAAGTCAGACATCCCGAAGATTTCGTGGATCACGATGACCGCCGGCGCCGGCTCCGGCCGCTCCGGGTAGGCAAGGTACGCCGTGACTGTGTCCTTGCCGCTGAGATATTTGACGTACTCGGCGTGGATATCGGGTGAACCGAAGGCGGCAACGGGCGGCAACAGGCGGCAAAGCGCCGCGACCACCACAACCATTGCCGCCCTTTGCCGCCCTCTGCCGCCCTTGTTTTTATCGTCCATAGCTCACCCTCCAGATTTTTCCGCCCGTGTCGTCACTCACGAGAAGCGAACCATCCGGTAACACCAGCAGTCCCACCGGCCGACCCCAGCGCGAGCCATCGGGCCGTTGCCAGCCCGTGATGAAGTCGTCGACGCCGCTCGCGCGACGCCCGCTGCTGTCGACCTGCACGCGCACGACTTTCGCTCCCGTCGGCACCGAGCGATTCCACGAGCCGTGCAGGGTCATGAACGCATCGCCGTGATAGTCGCGCGGAAACTGCGTCCCCGTGTAGAAGGCGAGGCCGAGGGGCGCCGAATGCGCCTGCACCGTGATCGCGGGCGGCTCGACCTGCGAGCAGTCAGCAGAGCCGTACTCGGGATTTTGCTTACCGGGCAGGTAGCATTGTGGCCAGCCGTAGTAACGCCCGTCCTTGATGATGTTGACGTGCTCGGGCGGAACATCGTCGCCCAGGTTGTCGCGATCGTTGTTGTTGCCCCACAGCTCGCCGGTCGTCGGATTGAACGCCATCCCTACGGTGTTGCGGAGGCCCCTGGCGAAAATGCGGCCGCCCGAGCCGTCGCGATTGAATTGTGACACGGCCGCGCGCAACGAGTCGCGCTCATCGCACAGATTGCACGACGACCCGACGGCGAGGTACAGCTTACCGTCTGGTCCGAACAGAATCGTCCGCGTGGAGTGACCGCCCGAGGGAATCCCTGAAATGACGGTGGTGGGGTCGGTGCGCCCCGGATCGAACCGGATCACGTCGCGCTCTTCGGCGACGTACATGGTGTCGCCGCGGAACGCGATGCCGAACGGCCCGTGGAGGCCGCGTTGGACCGTCACCGTGGTGTCGGCTAGCCCATCGTTGTTGCGGTCCGTCAGCTTGACGATGAGGCCTGACGCGGGCTGCGATGCGTAGATCGCCTTGTCCGGTCCCAGCGCGAGATAACGAACGCCTTGAAGACCCTGAGCGAAAACCGAGACCTTGAATCCATCCGGCACGCGCAGCCGGTCATCCGCTCCCTGACCTGCGGCAGGCTGGGGACCGCGGCAGGCGATGAACACCAGCAGCAGGCTAATTGCGACTCGCATACACCCCCTCGATGGCGGTTGCACCTTCCGGCATTCTCTCGCGGCTCGACAGCGCAGCGGCAGCCGCTTGCTCCACCTGAGTGGCAATCTCTTCCTCGATCTCCCCGAGAACTTTGGCGGGGACGCCTTCTTCCTTCAAGTACTCTTCGTAGAGCCCGATGGGGTCGCGTTTGCCCCACGCACTAAACAGCTCAGGTGGAAACGTTTCCCGCGCCTCGCGCTCGTCGTGGGTGGCGTGCCCGCCCATGCGAAACGTCTCCGCAACGAGCAACGCCGGTCCAGTCCCGTTACGACACCGCTCGACGGCGATTCGTGTCGCGGCGTAGGCATCGAGCACATTATTGCCGTCGAACACCGCACCCCACACGCCGTAGCTGGACGCCCAGTCCTTGAAATCGGCGGGCAGATGATGCTGCGCGAGACGGGTGCCGAGGGCGACCTGATTGTTCTCGATGATGAAAATGGCGGGCACCCGCTGCACCGCCGCGAGGTTCGTCCCCTCGTGCGCCGCCGCCGTCTTCGTCGAGCCGTCTCCCACCCACGTGAGCGCGACGCGCGGCTCCTGCTTGATCTTGAATGTCAGGGCGATGCCCGTGATGACCGGCACCATGTCGCCCACGTGAGAGATCGGTTGGAGCACGCCGTGCGTGAACGAGCCGACGTGGAGATCGCGACCCCCGCTCGGGGAATCCGCGGTGGCGAGATAGGCGCGGAGCATGTCGGCGACCGGCATACCCATCTCGCAGCATGCCGCGGCGTTGCGAATCATCGGGGCGACGATGTCGGTACCGCGTTGCAGCGCGTGCACCGGACCGACGGTCGTCGCTTCCTCACCGGTGCCAAGCCACGCCTTGGAGATCACGCCGGTGCGCACCCAGCGCTTGAGCTGGATGTCGTGCAGCCGGGCACGCAACAGGCCGCGGTAGAGGTCGAGCTGCGCGTCGCGCGACAACGCTTTCACGATGCGACTGCGATCTGCATCTGATTCGATGGTCTTCCGAAAGCCCCGCACGAGCGCGGGGTCCGGTTTCCACTCGACGTATTCCGGTGGATCGAATGCGGGGAACCGCTTCACGTCACGAGAATCTTTCTTTGAGCTTGCCGAAGAAGCCGGATGAGGGGGGAGGAGCCGTTCCGGCCAGGGCGTCCCCGAATTCGATCGCTGAGGCAAAGCGATCATCAGGGTTCGTTTGCAGCGCCTTCGCGAGGGCCTTCTCCACCGCCTCGGGCACATCGGCCCGGAACTGGCGGATCGGCTGTGGCTGGCTGCGCAGCCGCGCAATCATCATCTCCTGCGCGTTGCGGCCCTGGAACGGCAGCTTGCCTGTGAACATCTCGAACGCGACGATGCCGAGCGCGTAGATGTCGCTGCGCGCATCGAGCGGCTTGCCGCGGATCTGCTCGGGACTCATGAACTCGGGCGTGCCGAGGATGATGCCGGTCGCGGTGAGCTTGGCGATGGCAGGATCGGCGCGGCGCTCCTTGGCGAGACCGAAGTCCATGATCACGGCACGTTCGACCCCGGCCTCTCCTGCGTCCGGTACCAGCATCACGTTTTCCGGCTTCAGGTCGCGGTGGACGATTTGGAGCTCATGCGCGTGATGCAGGCCTGCGCACATCTGCTGCAACAACCGCACGCCCGTCGCGATATCCATCGGCCCGCCGCGCACCTCGCGATCGGAGAGCAGCTCGCCCTTGAGGAACGGCATGACCAGGTAAATCAGCCCGTCCTCGGACTCGCCCAGGCGCAGGATGCGGCAGACGTTGGGATGGTCGAGCCGCATCGCGAGGCCCGCCTCACGCCGCAGCCGCTCGACGGAGCTCTTGTCGGCCGCCAGCCGGGGCGAGAGCACCTTGATCGCCACGGTCTCGCCCGAGGACACCTCTCTGGCGAGGTAGACGTAGGACATCCCGCCCTCGCCCAGCTTCTTCAGGACCTCATAGCGGGCGTCGAGGATCTGGTTGGAGAGCGTCGACGCGCGGTCCAACCCACCGACCTTGCCGGGTGGGAGCGGCGTGCGCCCGCCGGTGCCGCTGCTCGCAGACGGTGGCGCTGCCGGTCGCTTGGATTGGATCTCCACCAGCATGCTGCCGTCTTTCGGGCAGAAGCGTGCCCCTGTGTCGGTGTAGATGGACCCACACTTGGGACAACGGCGCTCGCTCATTGCCGGACCAAGTTGCGCCCTTCATTCTTGGCGCGGTAGAGGGCCTGATCGGCGAGGGAGACGAAGCTGTCGGCGCTGTGCACGCGGTCGTCGGGGAATGACGCGAGCCCGATGCTGACCGTCAGGTGCAGCGGATCCTCACCGGGGTCGGCGAAGTCGCGCGCCATCACGCGCCGCCGCAGCCGCTCGGCGAAGATCGCCGCGCCGTGCGGCGCGGTCTCGGGCATGACGATGACGAACTCCTCACCGCCGTAGCGCGCCACGATGTCGACCGAGCGCGCTTCGCGCTTCAGGAGCTCGCCGATCTGCCGCAGCACGGAATCGCCCGCGATGTGACCGCGCGTGTCGTTGATCGATTTGAAACGATCGATGTCCGCGAGCAGGATCGTGAGCGCGAGGTTGTAACGGCGCGCGCGATCCAGCTCCTGCGCGAGCGAGTCGGCGAGCGCCCGCCGGTTGGTGAGACCCGTGAGCGCGTCCGTCGCCGCGAGCTTCTCGAGCCGCTGTTTGTCCGACACCGCGGTCTCGAAGTCGTAGGCCTTTTCGATCGCCCCCACCGCGGTTTTAATGACCGTCTCGGCGAATTGCGCGTCGGCCTTCGTGAGCGGCGGATCGTCGCCCGTGGTGCGCAGAAAGAAGAGGCCGGTCTGCTGGTCCTTCATCCAGAACGGCAGCGCGACGGCTGAGCGGGTCGGGACCTTGATGGCTTCGCGCTCCCAGCGGCGCCGCTCGTCCTCGTACAACGGATCGGTCGCCACATCCTCGACGAGCACCAGCCGGCCGGTCGAGACCGCTTTGCGAATCTCCGGATAGCGCCCCAGCTCGATCTGCAGATTGCGCAGCATCGGGTTCTCGTAGGCCGCGACGACCACGCCCTGCTGGTCGCCGGGCTTTGCGAGGACCATGGAGCACTTCGAGATATTGAGGGCGCGCGCCACGCGGCGCACGAGGATGTGATAGATCTCGTCCGGCTTGAGGGAGTCCGTGACTTCGTGGAGGATGTCCACCATGGCCGCGCGACTGCGCGCCTCTTCGCGCGCCTGCGCCAGTGCGCGCCCGACGCGGATGTGCGCATCCACGCGCGCCAGCAGCTCGCGAACGCGGAACGGCTTCGAAATGAAGTCCGCGGCTCCCAGTCCCAGCGCGCGCACGGTCGCTTCTTCGGGCGGCATCGACGAGACCATGAGCACCGGAAGGTCCTTGTAGCGCTCGTCCTGCTTCAGCCGCTCGAGCAGCTGTAGGCCATCCACCTTGGGCATCATGATGTCGAGCAGCAGCAGCGCCGGCTTGATCTCCTCGAGCTTGGCAAAGAGCCCATCGCCGCCGGGACAGACGGCGACCTCGTATCCATTCTCCTTCAGGATCCAGGTCAGCGTCTGGACCAACGAGGCGTCGTCGTCGGCAACCAGGACTCGCGTGGCGGGACCGGGCATCAGGCTTTTGCCTCGAGGAACGAGGGATCGACGTTGCCGCCGCTCACCACGAGCACCGTGGTGCGGGAGCGCGGGAGCAGGCCGGTGAGCAGCGCGGCCGTCGTCGCGGCACCCGACGGCTCGACCGCAAGATGGCAGGTGCGCCACAGAAATTGCACGGCGTCGCGAATGCTGTCATCCTCGACCAGCACCACGCCGCGAATCCGTTCACGCTCCCGGCTGATTTCGGAAAACGGCACCTCGCCGACGTTGAGCGTGATCAGGCCATCGGCGATGCTGCCGGTCCGTTCGAGGCGAACCACTTTTCCCTCGGCGAGCGAATGATGCAGCTTGGGCGCGCCGATCGGCTCCACGCCCCAGACCACCGCGGAGCTCTTCGCGGCGGCGAGACCCGCAATGATGCCGGAGATGAGACCGCCTCCCCCCACCGGAACGACGACCGTCTGCACCTCGGGCAGCTGCTCGACGATCTCGAGCGCGATCGTCGCCTGTCCGGCGACGATGTCGGGATGGTCGAACGGGGGCACGATGGCGAGCCCGTCGCGGGCGGCGATCTCCTCGGCTTTGACACGGCGGTCTTCCGACGTCCGGCCCGCGAAAACGACTTCCCCGCCCCACTTCTTCACGCCTGCCACTTTGATCGCGGGGGTCGTTTCGGGCATGGTGACGACCGCCCGTACGCCGAATTGCTTCGCCGCATATGCCACGGCTTGGCCGTGGTTGCCGGAGGAGTAAGTAATTACGCCACGCCGGCGCGCGACGTCCGGCAGCTTGCGGATGGCGTTGTAGGCTCCGCGGATCTTGAACGCGCCGATCGGTTGCTCGTTCTCGAGCTTGAGGTGCGCGCCCAGCTCGTCCACGTACACGAGCGGTGTGCGGCGCGCGATCCCCCGCAGAGCGGCTGCGGCGTCCTGGATGTCCCGGGCCGTGACCACGCTATTTCTTGGCTTTGGCGGGCGCCTTGGAGGTGGCCTTGGACTTCCGCGCGTGCGGGGAGGCGGGGGGCGTCTCGTCGTCATCGCCCTCGACCTCTTCTTCATCTTCTTTGACCACACGCGCCACATCCACGACCAGGTCACCCGGCGTCAGGTTCATGACTTTGACGCCCTGGGTGTTGCGGCCCGAGATGCGGATGCCTTCGACCGGTACGCGGATCATGATCCCCTTCTTGGTGATCATCATCAGCTCATCGTCCGGCAGCACTTCCTTCAGCGCAACGATGTCGCCCGTCTTGTCGCTCCGCTTGAGCGTGATGATGCCGCGGCCGCCACGATGCTGGATCCGGTACTCCTCCAACTCGGAGCGCTTGCCGATCCCCTTCTCGGTCATGGCTAGCAGCGTGGACTTGCGCCGCACCACCACCATGTCGATGACCGTGTCCTTCTTGTCGAGCTCGATGCCCTTCACGCCGGTGGCCGTGCGGCCCATGTCGCGCACGTCCTTCTCATGGAATCTGATGCTCATCCCGTGCGCCGTCGCAAGGACGATGTCGTTCTTCCCGTCCGTCACCTGGACGTCGATGAGCTGATCGCCCTTCTCGATGTTGATGGCGCGGATGCCGACCGAGCGCGGGTTGCCGAACTCCGACAACACCGTCTTCTTGACGAGTCCATCCTTGGTCGCGAACACCAGGAACTGGTCTTGCGAGAACTCGCGTACCGGCACGAGCGCCGCGAGCCGTTCATCGGGCTTCATCGCGACGCAGGAGAGAATCGGCTTGCCCCGCGCCGCACGCGCGGCCTGCCCGATCTCGTGCACCTTCAGCCAGTAGCACTGCCCCTGCTCGGTGAAGAACATCACGTAGTCGTGCGTCGAGGCGATGAAGAGGTGCTCGACCCAGTCGTCGTCCTTCTGATGGGCCGCGATGACGCCCTTGCCGCCGCGCCGCTGGCGGCGATACGCCGACACGGGGAGCCGCTTGATGTAGCCGGCGTGGGACACGGTGATCACCATGTCCTCTTCCGCGATCAAGTCTTCGATCGAGAACTCGCCCTGATCGGCCACGATTTCGGTGCGCCGCTCGTCGCCGAAGCCCTGCGCCAGCTCGGTCAGCTCCTCTTTCAGGATCTTCATGCGCCGCGGCTTGGACGCGAGGATTTCCTTGCACTCCTTGATGAACTTGCGGATGTCCTTCAGCTCCTCTTCGAGCTTGGTGATCTCGAGCGCGGTGAGCCGCGCGAGCCGCATGTTGAGGATCTCCGCCGACTGCTTCTCCGACAGCTTGAAGCGCTTGCGCAGGGCGGCATCGGCGGTCGGCGTGTCCTTCGATTTCTTGATGATCCGGATCACTTCGTCGATGTTGTCGACGGCGATCTTCAAGCCTTCGAGGATGTGCTCGCGGTCCTGCGCGCGCTGCAGCTCGAACTGGGTCCGCCGCGTGATGACGGTGTGGCGGTGCTCGACGAAGTTTTGCAGGATCTCGAGGAGCGCCATCTCCTTGGGCACGCCGTCCACCAGCGCCAGCATGATGGCGCCGAAGGTCTGCTGCATCTGCGTGTGCTTGTAAAGCTGGTTGAGCACGACCATCGGGATGACGTCGCGCTTCAGCTCGATGACGAGCCGGATCCCTTCCTTGTCCGATTCGTTGCGGACGTCGGAGATCCCCTCGAGCTTCTTCGCGAGCACGAGATCGCGAATCTGCTCGTGCACCCGCTCGGGGCTCACTTGATAGGGGAACTCCGTCACGACGATCTGCTGCTTCCCGGTCGACTCCTTCTCTTCCGCGATCGCGCGCGCCCGAATGACGATCCGGCCGCGGCCCTTCTCGTAGCATTCCTTTATCCCCTCGCGGCCGTAAATGATGGCGCCGGTCGGGAAGTCCGGACCTTTGACGAACTTCCGGATCTCTTTGATCGTGGCGTTGGGATGATCGACGAGATGGACGATGGCCTGTACGACTTCGCTCAGATTGTGCGGCGGGATGTTCGTCGTCATGCCGACCGCGATACCCGCCGAGCCGTTCACAATGAGGTTCGGGAGCCGGCCGGGGAGAACGGTCGGTTCCTGCAGCCGGTCGTCGAAGTTGGGGACGAAGTCGACGGTGTTCTTGTCGATGTCCTCCAGCATCGTCATGGCAATGCGCGTGAGCCGCGCCTCGGTGTACCGATAGGCAGCGGCGGAGTCGCCGTCGACCGAGCCGAAGTTTCCCTGCCCGTCGATCAGGGGGTAGCGCAGCGAGAAATCCTGCACCATCCGGACGAGCGAGTCGTAGACGGCGATGTCGCCGTGCGGATGGTACTTGCCGAGCACGTCGCCGACGACGGTGGCGGCTTTCTTGTACGGCCGGCCCGGAACGAGGCCAAGCTCGTGCATGGCGTAGAGGATGCGGCGGTGGACGGGCTTCAGGCCGTCGCGCACATCGGGCAGCGCGCGCGACACGATGACGCTCATCGAATAGTCGAGGAACGACTCCTTCAGCTCTTCTTCAATGAGCCGCGGGAGGATGCGTTCGCGGACGTTAGGACCGGTCATTTAGATCTTTGTGAAGGTGAGGTAAGATGATAGAAATTAATTACTTAGGTCGACTAAGGCAACGGCGAGGGACATGCAAAAGCTAGACGCCTAGACGTCTAGCGGGCAATAGGTTCTGGGGTTCAGGAAGTCATCTCGATCACCACTTTGCCGAACTGCTCGCCGTTATGGAGCCGCTCAAAGGCATCGCGAGCGCCCGCGAGAGGAAAGACGCGATCCACGATCGGCCGCAGCTCGCCCATCCCGAGGCGCCGCACGATTTCCGTGTACTCAGCGGCGTTGCCCATGGTCGAACCGAGGATGCTCCAGTGATGCCAGAAGAGCCGCCTGAGATCGAGTCCGACCTGCGGCCCTGACGTCGCACCGCAGGTCACCAGTCGGCCGCCGCGTCGCAGGCAGCGGAGCGAGTCGTCCCATGTCGCCGCGCCGACGTTCTCCACCACAACGTCGACACCGCGTTTGTTGGTCAACGCGCGGATTTCCTGCGCGACTCCTTGGGTGCGGTGATTCAACGTGATGTCGGCGCCGAGCTGTTTGGCGGCGGCGAGTTTGGCGTCGTCGGAGGAGGTCACGAAGGAGCGCGCGCCGATCAGCTTGGCGATGCGCAACGCCGCCAGCGACACTCCGCCGCCGATGCCCCAGATGAGCGCCGTCTCTCCGGGCTGAAGACGGGCACGGGTGATCAGCATGCGCCACGCCGTGAGCGTCACGAGTGAGAAAGCGGCTGCCTCCGCCCAACTCAGCTCTGGTGCCAGCACGGGGATGCGGGCGACGTTGTGCGCGGGAACCGTCACCAGCTCTGCCGCGGTCCCGGGCAGATCCTCGCCGAGCAACCGGTAATTCACGCACAACGAGTGCTCACCCGCCCGACAGAACTCGCAGCTGTAATCGGAGATCCCCGGATTGATCAGCACGCGGTCGCCCGTGCGGACGGCGGTCACGCCGGGCCCGGTCGATTCCACGACGCCGGCGCCATCGGCCCCCACGATATGCGGAAACCGAACCGCGGCTCCGGGCAGCCCTTCGGCGACCCAGAGATCGAGATGATTGAGCGCGGCGGCGCGAATCGCGACGCGCACTTCGCCCGTCTTGGGCGCCGGCGCATCGGGGACATCACTGAGATGGAGTTGGTCTATCCCGCCTGTGGCGGTCAGTACGCAGGCGCGCATGCCGCCTAATCTACGGACGGAACGTCGGCGTGATCATCTGCTCCGTGCCGGTCGTGGGCATCGGGACCGGCATGCCGGAGCCTACCTGCTGGATATACACCTTGTAGGCGGGATTACGCCGATTCTGCGGCTCGGCGTTGACGACGATGGCGACGAGATCGCCCGCGGGCGAAACGGCGAATGATGCGATCGCCAGATCGATGCCGGTCAGCGCCGTGACGCTGCCCGTCGCCAGATCCGCGCGGACCACCTGCTGCACGGTGCGATTGCCCTCTTTGCGTTCGAGCAAGTACGCGAGTGTCCCGTCGCGCAGGAAATGCGGCTCCCATTCGCGCTGCTGCGGCGACACCGTGAAGCGACGCTGATTGCTGCCGTCCCGCGCCATCAGCCAGATGTCGTAGTTCTTCTCGCGCAGCGAGACGTACGCGATCGTCTGTCCGTCGAACGACACGGTCGGGGACAAATTGACAGAATCTTTCGTGAGCTGCGTGAGTCCCGTGCCGTCGAGATTCACCGACCAGATCTGCTGTTTTCCCGCGGTGCGCGAGGAATGAAACACGAGCGACTGTCCGTCCGCGCCGAACGCCGGACGCCCGTCGCTCTGAGGATCGCTCGTGACCCGCGTAACGCCAGTCCCGTCGGCGTTCATCACATAGATCTCGGGATTTCCGTCCCGTTGACTGACGAAAGCGATGCGCGAACCATCGGGCGAGAAGGCCGGGTCGCTCGCGCTCGCGGTGTCGGTGGCCGCCGTCAGTTTCGTAAGCTGCGAGAGGTTCGCACGCTCGGCGGAATAGAGCTGAAACTTTCCCGTGCCGGCGCGCGAGCTGCCGATGACAATTTCGCCCACCACAAAGACGTCGGCGGTGGACGTCTTGCCGCCCGGTGCGGTCGCGGTCACGCGCGCATGTCCGAAGCCCGTGCCGGACACGGTGCCGTCCTCGCCTACTGCCGCAACCTGGGGATTGTCACTGTTCCAGGTGAGATTGGACGCGGGCCCGAGACTGTTGCCCTGGTCGTCGAACCATGTGCCCCGCAGCGTACGGCGCTGGTTCGGGCCAATCCCGATACGCGGCTCGCTGATCCGCACCGCAGCCGCGATGACGTTGATGTTCCACGACACGGCAAGACCGGAAGCCGGGCCGCGTACCGTGAGCTGCGTCTTCCCGAGCGATCGCCCGGTGAGCACTCCCGTTTTCTCATCGAAGCTCGCGATGGCCGGATCGGCGACGCTCCAATGGAGCGGAGCTTCCGGCACGGCGGCATTATCCGCAGTCAGCGCCTGGGCCTCGAACTTGGTTGCACCGGTCAGTGGCACCTGCACTTCGACCGAGAGACGCGGCCGAACGGACAGCTTGTCCACGACCTTGTGCACCGACACCTCGATGCTCTTGCTCTGCAGCAGACCCGAGACGGTCAGCACGGCCTTTCCCGGCCCCGCCGCCGTGACGACGCCCGCGAGGCTGACGCGCGCCACGCTCTGATCGCTCGACGACCACTGGAGGACGAGCGGGTTCACCGTTCGGCCGTTCTGCGACGTCACCATCACATGCAGCGTGTCGGTATCGTTCGGCGACAGCAGCAAGGAGGAGCCTTCGCGCACGGCGAAATCCGCTTGTTGCACCACCACGGGAGCCGTTGCCGTGAGCCCACCAGGTGCAGTCACCTGAATCGTCCCCTGTCCCGGCGACAGCGCGACGACGTTCCCGTTTTGATCGACACTCGCCACATCCGAGCGCAATGACGTCCACGTCACGGCAACCGGTGCGGCAGGGGATCCATCGTCGCGCAGGGCGCGGGGCGAGACCCGTGTGTTTTCGGACGGCAGCAGGTACACGACGCCCGGCTCGAGCCGCAGGGCGGCCGCCGGCCCGGTCCCGGCCGGCTGCCCCAGGAGAGCGTCGGATCCGGCCGCCGCGGCAGCGGCGGGGGCCGCCGCGGGGGGGGGGGGGGCCGGCGGGGGCGGAAGCCTGCGTGGCGGCTGGCCCACCGACCACCTGGACGGCCGCCTGGCCATGGCGTGTGCCGGCGCGCGCTTCGATGATCGCCACGCCGCTCGCCACGCCGGTGACGGTACCATTATTGTCGACCTTGGCGATGCGGACGTTGTTCGACGACCAGATGATCCGGACGGTGGGAATGACATTGCCGATCCGGTCGAACGCCGTCGCCAGCAAGCCGCTGCGTTCCCCGACCTTAATCGTGATGGAAGGCGGCGCCACCTGGACTTCCGCAATGCTTTGCCCCAGGGCGACCTGGGGAACGCACAACGCGAGCGCGGCGAAAACATGACGGCTGGTCATGGCTCGCGAATGTGTGTAATGCTAAATGGCGTTGTCAAGCCAACTTGTCACAGCGGACCCGAGCCAAAAGGGCCTAAAGGGCAGTCGGGCGTGTCACTTGCGAGGTCCAAATCCCGCGGTAAGCTATAGGCCACCCAGCCGCCCCCGCACCTTATCAGCATAGGAGAGGATCCGATGCTTGAGCAGATGGACGTCACGGAGAGCAGTTGGCCCGGACCGGGGTTCATGGAGCCGATGTTCCCGTCGGCGCCCGCGCCAGCTCCCACCCCATCGTCGACGCCGATGGAAGAGTCGCGCCCCTCTTCCAAGCCCAAAGCCAGAAAGAAACCGAAAAAGAAAGCCGCCAAGAAGGCGCGCCCCAAGGCAAAGAAAAAGAAGAAAGCCGCGAAAAAGAAGAAAAAGGGATCCAAGAGGAAACGGCGTCGTTAGGATCAATCCACTGTGATATCCGCGGGAGCATCTCAGTCGAGTTGCTCCCGCGGCCACGTTAAGGAGAAAAAAAGTGCGTGGTGCGTGGTGCGTAGTTACGGCGCTGATAGGATCGGCGTGCTCAGTCCCCCGGGAGCAGCTCGGAGACCCACTAACAGAAATCGGTGCCATGTTGCAGCGCTCGGCAGCCGATTGGAATCACGGCGATCTCGCGGGCTTCATGAGCGACTATGCGAAAGATTCGCTCACCAGCTACATGTCGGGCGGCCACATTCAGTACGGCTGGCAGGCGCTGTACGATCGCTATCAAGCGAACTACTTCGCGCCGGGAAAGTCCCGCGATTCGCTGTCGTTCGATGAGCTACATGTACGCGTGTTGACGACCGATCTCGCGTACGCCACCGCACGCTTCAAGCTCTCGCGCGGAGACTCCGTTGTGGCGAGCGGACCGTTCACGCTGGTGCTGCAACGTCGAGGTGATCGCTGGAGAATCCTGCACGACCATACGTCGGCGGATCCCAAATGACGGTCGGACGGCCTGATGGCCGGACGGCCGGCCTGCTCGTCCTCGTACTGCTGGCCGGGTGTAGCAAGCTCCTCCCGCCGAAAGATCGCGTCATCGCCCTCGAAGGCGCGACGTTGATCGACGGAGCGGGCGGAGATCCGAAGCAGGATGCAGTCGTGATCATCCGCAACGGCCACGTCGAAGCGGTCGCGCGAGTCAACGAAATCCCGATCCCCAAGGGCGCCGAGCGGATCAATCTCGTCGGGAAGACGATCATCCCGGGGCTGATCGACTCGCATGCGCACGTGGAGCGCTGGGCGGCGGGGCGTTACATCGCCTGGGGCGTGACGACGGTGCGCGATCTGCACGGCCAGACCGATTCCATCGTCGCACTCCGGAACGCGATGAACCTCGGGTCGATTCTTGGCCCGCGCATGTTCGTGGCCGGCGCGATGATCGACGGGATGCCCACGACGTATCCCAACGCGACCGGCGTGTCGACCCCCGACCAGGCGCGGCGCGCCGTCGACCAACACGCGGTCGCCGGCGTCGACTACCTCAAGATCTACACCAAGATCACGCCGGCCTTGCTGCGTCCGCTGCTCGATGAAGCGGAGAAGCTGCGGCTGCCGGTGGCGGCACACCTGGGGAAGATCGACGCGCTCACGGCGGCGCGCGCCGGTGTCGTGTCGATCGAGCATATGGCCGGCGTCGTGCAGGCGGCGACCGGCAATCCCATGTACGCGAGCGCGCACAACACGTTCCTCGCCGGCTGGACCACGGAGGAGAAAGGGTGGGCAGGGCTCGACTCGAGCACCGTCGAGCGCACGGCGCGCGCGCTCGCGCAGACGAGAGTCGCCATCGTGCCCACGCTGGTCGTGCACGAAATGCTCTCGCGGCTCGACAACCCCATTTTGCTCAGCCGGCCCGGGATGGAGGATGTACCCGACAACGCCGCAAGCGTCCGCAGCGTGCCGAGTCTGTTGCGCCGGAGCGGGTGGGACGCGGGCGACTTCGCGGCGTTCCGCCGCTCGCGCGCGCGCCAGAATCAGTTCGTGCGCGAATTCAAACGCGCGGGCGGAGCGATCGCCGCGGGGTCGGACGCGGCCAACCAGCTGCTCATTCCCGGATACTCGTTGCACGAGGAGATGGCGTTCCTCGTCAGCGCCGGGCTCACGCCGCTCGAGGCGATTACCGCGGCGACGCGGCGCGGCGCGCAGCTGTTGCACGCCGACTCGCTCGGCTTACTGGCGCCCGGCAAAGTCGCCGACCTCGTCGTGCTCAACGGCAATCCCGTTCGCAATATTTCCGCTACGCGCAGCATCGCGATGGTGATCATTCGCGGCCAGGTCATCCGGCCGGATTCATTGAGGGCCACATGGAAATGAAAAGACGGCGGTCGGACGGTCGGGCGGTCGTGCGGTCAGCAACGGCGGGGGCGGGGGCGGGGGCACTGCTCCTAGCCCTAACAGCATGTCAGGTTGCAAACCGCGCTCCGACCAGCGGACCGTACGACCTCATTCTGCACGGCGGCTGGATCGCGGACGGCAGCGGCAACCCGCGCTATGCGGGTGATCTGGCCGTCAACGGAGACCGCATCGCCGCAGTAGGATACCTCGGTAGCGCGCAGGCGCGCGACACGATCGATGTCGCAGGCCTGGTGGTCGCTCCCGGGTTCATCGACATGCTTGGCCAGTCCGAAACGTCCGTGCTGGTCGACAATCGCGTGCTCAGCAAGGTCAGCCAGGGCGTTACGACGGAGGTCACGGGCGAAGGTGGCTCAGTCGCACCACTCACGGACCTGCTCGTCGTCGACGACTCCGCCTGGATGAAGAAGTACGGCGTGCAGGAAGACTGGCGTGATCTGAACGGTTACTTCGCCCACCTCGCGCGCAGCGGCAGCGCGGTCAACATCGCGACGTTCGTCGGTGCGACGCAGGTGCGCCTCGCCGTCGTGGGCAAGCAGGATCGCCATGCGACTCCCGAGGAGATGGCCCACATGGTCGCGCTCATCGACACCGCCATGCAGCAGGGTGCGCTCGGCGTCTCCACGGCGCTCGAATATGCCCCCGCGTTCTACGCACCGACCGAAGAGGTCATCGCGCTCGCGAAGGAGGCGCGGCGCCACGGTGGCGTCTACGCGACCCACATGCGCAACGAGGGCGGGCAAATCGATCAATCCCTCGACGAGACTTTCCGCATCGCGTGGGAGGCCGGCATCCCGGCCGAGATCTGGCATCTCAAAGTGTCAGGACGGCACAACTGGGGCCGGATGCCGCATGTTCTAGCGCGCATCGATTCAGCGCGCGCGGCGGGACTCGACGTCACGGCCGACCAGTATCCTTACCTCGCCGGGGCGACCTCGCTCGACGCATCGGTCCCGGCCTGGGCTCACTCGGGCGGGAATGATTCGCTCATCGCGCGGCTCCGCGATCCGGTCATCCGGGCACGCCTCCGTGCCGAGCTGCTCGCGCCGCCCCAGATCACGGACCGCTTCTACCGCGCCACCGAGGGGCCACAGGGCGTCATCGTGTTCCCCTTCGAAGACTCCCTCCACTACCTGCAGGGGAAGCGTCTCTCGGAGATCGCGGCCGAGCGTCATCGGGATCCCATCGAGACGATGTTCGACTTGATCATCGCCGATCACGCGCGGAGCGGAGCGATCTACTTCCTCATGAGCGAGGCCGACGTCCGCGCCGCGATGCAGCACTGGTGGGTGGCCGTCAACACCGATGCGAGCGGCGTGGCGCCCGATGGTCCGTTCGGCAAGGACGGCACGCACCCCCGCGCCTACGGGTCGTTCACCCGCATTCTGGGCCGCTATGTGCGCGACCAAAAACTCATGACCCTCGAGTTCGCGGTGCGCAAAATGACGTCGCTCGCGGCGCAGCGCGTCGGTCTGGTCGACCGCGGCCTCCTGACGCCGGGCATGTATGCTGACATCACAGTCTTCAATCCGGCGACCGTGATCGATCGCGCCACGTTCGAGCAGCCCCACCAGACCTCGGTCGGCATCGAATACGTGTTCGTGAACGGGCAGATGGTGTTGAAGAAGGGCCAGCTCACGAGCGCGCGGCCCGGTCGGGGACTCCGGGGTCCGGGATACCGCGGGACTCGTTAGGGTGACGCTGACGCGGCTCGTTGTTGCCTGGATAGTGGTCGCCGGGTGGTTCGGTGTTGCGACAATCGGCACGATCTTCGTCACGGTCAGGGTCGCCAGCCCGCAGGTCGCCGTCGGATACATAGGGCTCGTTTCGCCCTACATGAAGCAGCGCCTGGTTGAAGCCACGGTTCTCACACTGATCGCATCACTCTGGTTCGATTCACTGGGGAGCGGCGCGTGGTGGCTGCTTTTCCTGTTGTTCGGCCTCCTCGTTTCGTCGTCGAAGTGGTTTCCGCCCGCTCCGTTCGCCGTGGCAAGGCGTGTTCGGTTTGCGGAGATCGCTTGCGAAGTCGCGCGCTATCTCGGAGCGGGAGCCCTGCTCGCCTGGCGTCTTTCATAGCTATCTTCGCAGGACACATGACAACCGTTCGCCTGACTGCGCTGTCGCACGGCGCCGGCTGAGCCTGCAAGCTCGGCCCCGCCGAGTTGGCGCAGGTCTTGCGCCACGTGCCGACTATCACGGATCCACGCATCCTGGTCGATGCTGCGACGCGGGACGACGCCGCGGTCTATCAGTTGACGCCGGACCGCGCGATCGTCGCGACCGTCGACTTTTTCACACCGATCGTCGATGACGCCTATGACTTCGGTCGCATCGCGGCGGCGAACGCCTTCTCCGATGTGTACGCGATGGGGGCCCGCCCACTGCTGGCCCTGAATCTCGTCGGCTGGCCGCGGGACACGCTGCCCTACGAGCTGCTGGGTGACGTGCTGCGCGGCGGAGCCGACGTCGCGCGCGAGGCGGGCGCGTTCGTGCTGGGTGGTCATTCGGTCGATGACCCCGAGCCGAAGTACGGGATGGTGGCCATCGGCGAGGTACACCCCGACCGCATCGTTACGCTGGCCCGCGCGCAGGTGGGCGACGTCCTCATTCTGACGAAACCGATCGGCACCGGCGTCCTCACGACCGCACTGAAACGCGATCTCGCGAGCGCCGCTGACCTCGCCGACGCGGTGAGCTCGATGGCGACACTCAACGCCGGCGCCGCGCGCGCGATGCTGGAGCATGGGGCTCACGCCGCTACCGACGTAACGGGGTTCGGCCTGCTCGGCCATCTGCACAACATGCTCTCGGCGAGCGGTGTGTCGGCCGAGCTCGATGCGGCGGCGGTGCCACTCCTGGCGAAGGCGGCAGCGCTCGCGGAACAGGGCGCGATTCCCGGCGGCACCAAGCGCAATCGCGAGGCGCTGGGTGAGCAGGTCACGTTCGACGCCGCGGTGCCCGAGCCGATTCGCGTATTATTGTTCGACGCGCAAACGTCCGGCGGGCTGTTGATCGCCGTGCCGGAGGATCGCGCCGCTGCGCTGCTCGCGGCACTCAAGAAGGAAAGGACCCCCGCCGCGGCACGGATTGGCCGCATCGTGGGCGGACCTCCCGGCCGTATCGCGGTATCGTAGCTCCAGTGTCGACCATCCCGGAGTATCGGTCGTTGTCACCGGAGGCGCTCGATGCGCTGGAACTCGCAGCGCGTGATCACCGGCGGGTGGCGCTGCGGCGTCGCGGGACCGAATATGTCGTGGTGGCCGAGCGTCTCGAAACGAGCGGGCGCGATGACGTGCTTGCCGGACGGCTGCCCATGACCGGGGAGCTGCTCACCTTTCGCCTGCGTGATCTCGAGAGCTTCGCGGTGCTACCCTGAGCACGGCACCCTAGCATGTTCACCCGACTGCTGATAGGCCTGGACGGCAGTCCCAACGCCGACGAAGCGCTGGAGCAGGCGGTCATGCTCGGCAAGCGGTTCAAATCCAGGCTCGTCGTGGTGAACGTTCGGGAGGCGCATGGCCTGGCGCGCCGCCACTCCGATGCTGGAGAGCTGCTGAGCCGGGCGGAAGAGCGCGTCAGAGACGCCGGGCTCGCGGTGCAGACGGTCCAGCAACAGGGCGACCCGAGCGAAGAGCTGGCGACGCTCGCGCGTGATGTCGACATGGTGCTCGTCGGGAAGCGGGGACGATCCTCAGCGGCCGATGTGCTCGGCAAGACGGTGTCGGCGTTGATTCGCATCGCGGAGCGCACGGTGGTCGTGTGCGCCAGCAAGCCCTCGCCGATGCAGGCCTGCGCCGTCGCCTACGATGGACGGGAAACAGCGCAACGGGCGCTCACGCTGGTGGCGCGGTTCGCGAGCGTCACGAGAAGCACGGTGCACATCATTCACGCGACCATCGATCCGGCGATCGGCACGATGGTGGTGGGAGAAGCGGAGGCGATCTTGTCCCTGCAAGGAATAGCGTTCGTCACGCACCTCGAGCATGGCAGGCCCGGTGAGGCGGTGGCGCGGGTGGTGCAGCGCACCGGCTGTGACGCGCTCTTTGCCGGCGCCCACATCGGCGAGCGCGCTCAGGTCACGGCGTCGAACGCCGAGGAGATCTTACTCCACACCGATATTCCCGTGGTGATCGAGCCATGAGTGAGGGGGGAGCTCCCTTTGTCCTGGTCCACGCCGACGAGAGCTGTCTTGGCAACGACTCGAGCAAAGCGAGTCGCGGCGGAAACGCCTCGCTGATCGAAGCCCCCGCCGGGGACAGCGTGGCACGCTGGGATTTCTACGACTGCTCTCCGCAGACGACGAACAACCGCATGGCGCTGTCCGGCGCGATTGCCACGCTCGAGTGGATCCGGCGGCAGTGGCGCAACGCGCACGTGCGTTTCGTGTCCGATTCGGAGTATCTCGTCAAAGGCATGACCGAGTGGCTGGCCAGGTGGCAGGCGCGTGGCTGGCGGCGCAAGACCGGCGCGCTCGAGAACCTGGAGCTGTGGCAGGCACTCGCGCAGGTCGCGGCGCATCATACGCTGGACTGGCGCTGGGTGCGCGGCCACAACGAGCACGTCAAGAACGAATACGCCAACTTCCTCGCCATCCGGTCCGCGGAACAACAACAGCGCTCCAACGGCCTGATTCCCTCGGGGTTCGACACCTGGCTCGCGCAACAGCGTGCTCGAGGCAAGTACGCGACCTTTGATCCCGACGAGGAGCTGTATGAGCGCAAGTAACGATCATCTGCTCGCCGCCGATCCGTCCGCGACGGCCGACCGCATCCCCCTGTACGAGGTGTACATGCGGATGGCGGAGGAGCTGGCCAAGCGCTCGACGTGCGCTCGACTCCAGGTGGGCACCGTCGTGACCGACCAGCGGCTCGAGAACGTCTTGGCGATCGGCTACAACGGCAACGCCCGCGGGCTTCCCAACAAGTGCGACTCCGCCGTGCCGGGGAACTGCGGCTGCATCCACTCCGAGATGAATGCGCTCGTGAAGGCGCCCGGCAACGTGCGCGATAAGGTCGTCTTTGTCAGTGCCTCGCCCTGTGTCATGTGCGCCAAGCTGATCATCAACTCGGGCGTCACGCACGTGTTCTATCGCAAGGCGTATCGCGATCCGTCGGGCGTCGAAGTGCTGCAGCAAGGGGGCGTCGTGCCCGTCCTGTACGATCGCTGGACCAACGCGTGGAGAAACGGCGCGTAGCGGATGGACGAGCTCGATCGCCTGTTCGGATTGCTCGTCGCAGCACTCGCCCGCGAAACCCGCGTCGCGGTGCCCTTCCCCGCCGCCGACGTCTATGAGCGCCTCGTGCCCTATCGCTCGAATCGCTCGCACCTGAATGTGGCTACGCATCAGGATTACGAGATGGCCGTCCTGCGCCTGCTTGCCGGCGAGCGGGGCTACGTCCAGCTCGAGCCCGAGAACGTGCGCGAGGCGATGCAGCGCGAGATCGCCACCATCAACCCCGATCCCGCCTACTTCCGCAGCTTTCCCGACGCGCAGGTCATGGTGAACGGTCGCGCCGCCGAGCGCGTGCTGCACGCCGACCGTGCGTATGCGCCGACGAATGTCGAAGAGGAGGAGGAGGAGCTCAGTGACGCGACGGGGGAAAATCCCGTTCCCCTCCCCTTTGTCCCGCCGGTTCCGTTCCGGGTCCCGCGCGGCAACGACGTGCCGTCCTCCAATCAGTGCGAGTACTGCGGCGGGGTGCTGCCCACGAATCGCGAGGCGCGCTTTTGCCCGCACTGCGGCCAGCCACGAGGGGGCGACCTGAAGTGCCAGGGCTGTGGCGGCGAGTTGGACGTGGGGTGGGCATACTGCCTGGCATGCGGGAGAGCGACGGGCTTTGAATGACAGGCGGTTGGGCGGTTAGGCGTTTGGGCGGTTTGTGAAAGCGCACCACGTCGCCGTTATCGCCGGCGATGGAATCGGACCCGAGGTGATCGAGGCGGCGATTCCTATTGTCGACCGCGCCGCCGGGCGGGACGGCTTCTCGCTTACCTGGGAAAGACTTCCTTACTCTGCCGATCATTTTCTCAAGACCAAAGAGACTCTTCCAGATGCAGCGTTCCGGCGCCTACAGGATGATGCGGATGCAATCTTCCTGGGCGCGCTCGGAGATCCGCGCGTGCCCGGAAACGAGCACGCCCGGGATATTCTGCTTGGTCTACGTTTTCGCCTGGACCTGTATGTCAATTTTCGACCCGTACGGTTGCTCCACCCCGATCTGACGCCTCTTCGTCTCCTCCAACCGCCGATTGACTTCGTGATTTTTCGCGAAAACACCGAGGGCCAGTACCTGGGCCGGGGCCACAGCAGCGGTGACGAGTACATCGCCGAAGAAGTGAATACCGGTAAAGGGGTTGAGCGGATCATTCGCGCCGCGTTCGAGTGGGCGAAGTCGCACGGCAAGACGCGCGTGACGATGAGCGACAAGTCGAACGCCATCCCAACACACAGGATCTGGCAAGAGAAGTTCAAGGCGGTCGCGGTGGAGTACCCCGGCATCGAAGGCGAGCATCGGTACGTGGACGCGCTCGCACTGGAGCTGGTGCGCGAGCCGACCCGCTTTCAGGTCATCGTGACCAACAACCTGTACGGCGACATTCTCTCGGATCTGGGCGCCGGGCTCGTGGGCGGACTCGGCGTCGCCGCGAGCGCCAACCTGCATCCCGGACGGCGTGGTGGACTGTTCGAGCCGGTGCACGGCTCGGCGCCGGCGCTCGCCGGCAAGGGGGTCGCGAATCCCGTCGCGGCGGTGCTGACGGGCGCGCTCCTAGTGGAGCACCTGGGACATCCGGCGGCCGCGCGCGATCTCGAACGCGCCGTCACACAAGCGCTTGCAGACGGCGCGCGAACCCCCGATCTCGGCGGCAAATCCACGACGCGCGAGGTAGCCGCCGCCATCGCCGCGAGGTTGTAGCCGCTATATTCCCCCAAGTCTCGTAGCGGAGTCATCCCCATGAACACCCAGGGCGCCAGCAAGGACGTGGTCTTCCTGTCCGGTGTACGGACGGGATTCGGCGCGTTCGGCGGCTCTTTGAAGGACTTGTCGGCCATCGACTTGGGAGCGGCAGCCTCCCGTCATGCTATCCAGCGCTCCGGCGTCCCCGCGAGCGACTTTGGCCACGTCGTCTTCGGCAACGCGCTCCAGACATCGGCGGACGCGATTTACATGGCGCGCCACGTCGGCCTGAAGGCCGGCCTTCCGATCGAAACCCCGGCTGTCACCGTCAACCGCCTGTGCGGGTCGGGCTTTGAGGCGATCACGCAAGGCGCTCAGCTGATTCTGCTGGGCGAAGCGGATGCCGTGCTTGCCGGTGGAGCAGAGTCCATGAGTCAGGCGCCTCACGTGGTGCGCGGCGCGCGCTGGGGGCTGCGGTTGGGACCGGCACCGCTGGAGGACTTGCTGTGGGAAGCGCTGAAAGACCCGCAGTGTGGTCTCTCCATGGCGGAGACCGCCGAGAGCCTCGCCGAGAAGTACAAGCTCACTCGCAAAGAAGTGGATGAGGTCGCCGTGGGGTCGCAGAAGCGCGCCAAGCAGGCGTGGGACGCCTGCGCCTTCCAGGACGAGGTCGTACCGGTGACGATCAGGGTCAAAGGGAAGGAAGTGGAGTTCCGCGCCGACGAGCACATGCGACCCGACACGACGCTCGAGATCCTCAGCGCGCTGAAGCCGTATTTCAAGAAGGACGGCCTCGTGACCGCGGGGAACGCATCGGGGATCTCCGATGGCGGCGCGGCGACGGTGATTGCGAGCGAGGACTATGCGAAGGCGCGCGGTCTGAAGCCGCTCGGCCGGCTGGTTGCCTGGGCGGTCGTAGGCGTCGAGCCGAAGCATATGGGCATCGGGCCGGCACCCGCAGCGCGCAAAGTGCTCGACAAGGCGAAGCTGAAACTCGAGCAAATGGATCTCGTCGAAGTGAACGAGGCGTTCGCGCCGCAATACCTCGCCGTCGAGCGAGAGCTCGGCCTCGATCGTTCCCGCACCAACGCCTGTGGCGGCGCGATCGCCATTGGTCACCCGCTCGCGGCGAGCGGGACGCGCATCACAATTCATCTCCTGCACGCGCTGCGTCGTGAAAAGAAGCGCTTCGGACTCGGGTCGGCGTGCATCGGTGGCGGGCAGGGGGCGGCGGTCATCGTCGAGGCGTTATGAGCGACATTCTCGTCACGGCCATTGGCGTCATCGCGCTCTACCTGTTCTCGGGGCTCCGTGTCCTGCGCCAGTACGAGCGCGGCGTCTACTTCCTGCTCGGGCACCTGCGTCCCACCAAGGGACCCGGACTGATCTTTCTGCCGCCGCTGCTCGCCAAAATGCAGAAGGTGTCGCTGCGCGTCATGGCGATCGATATCCCGCCCCAGGATGTGATCACGCGCGACAACATCTCGATCAAGGTGAACGCGGTGTTGTACATGCGGGTCAAGACGCCCGATAAGGCGGTCGTCGCGGTCGAGAATTACCTCTACGCGACGAGCCAGCTCGCGCAGACGACGCTCCGCTCGGTGCTCGGCGAAACGGAGATGGACGAGCTGCTCGCCAACCGCGACAAGATCAACGCCATCCTGCGACAGATCATCGACAAGCGCTCCGAGGATTGGGGTATCGAGGTGTCGGCGGTCGAAGTGAAGGACGTCGATCTTCCGCCGGAGATGAAGCGCGCGATGGCGCGGCAGGCCGAGGCGGAGCGAGAGCGCCGCGCGAAAGTCATCAACGCCGAGGGCGAGCTGCAGGCCGCCGAGAAACTGGCGCAGGCGGCGCATATCATCGGTGCCGAGCCCGCCGCCATTCAGCTGCGCTATCTGCAGACGGTGAACGAGATCGCGTCGGAGAACAATTCGACGACGATCTTCCCGATACCCATCGAACTATTCCGCGGATTCTTCGAGAGTACCGCTAAAGCCGCCGGGAGCCGCGCGTTACCTGCCCAGACCTCCGGCGAGCCTCTTCCCGACGCTCCCCGCAAGCACAAAGCCAAGACGTGAGCGACCTGATCGACCGCAAGGCGCTGGAGCGGATCGTCCGCCGCGCGGCCGAGCTGCAGGCGGGGTCGCAGGAGATCGGCGAAGGGCTGACGAGCCAGGAGGTCCTGGCACTCGGCAAGGACGTGGGAATCCCCGAGGGCTACCTCCGGCAGGCGATGCTCGAGGAGCAAACACGCACGGCGCCGGAATCGGCAACCGGCACGTGGGCGTGGCTCACGGGGCCGCGCTCCATTGGGGCGCATCGCGTCGTTCCAGGCGATCGTGTGTCGGTCGAGCGCGCGCTCAGCCGCTGGATGATCGAGGAAGAGCTGCTCCAACCCAAACGACACTACGCCGACCGCACGTCGTGGGAAGCCAAGGCCGGCGCGTTCGCGTCGATTCAACGGGCATTGTCGGGCCGACGGCGCTATTCACTGGCCAGCGCCGCGCAGATCATGTCACAGGTTGTGCAGCTCGAGCCCGGGTTCTGCCTGGTCCGTCTCGAAGCGGACGTCAGCCAGCAGCGGCGGAATCGCATCACCGGCGGGACGGTGATGGCGCTGTTCGGCTGGGGACTGACGGGCGCGACCGCGCTCATCGCCCCGCCGCTGGCGCTCGCGCAGATTCTGACGCTGGTTCCCGCAATCGGCCTGACACTTGGTGGCGCGGCGGTGGCGCGCACGCACCGCAGCTTCAACGAGCGCATGCAGGTCGGGCTCGAGCAGGTGCTGGACCGCCTGGAGCGGGGTGACACGCTCGGGGCACCGAGCCAGGTCGCGCTGCCCTTTGCACGCATCGCCGAAGAAGTCCGCAAGGTCTTCGAGAACCCCAAGCCAAAACCGAGGAGCTGAAGACCGTCATGCCTGAGATCAAGCGCGTCGGGGTGTTGGGGTGTGGGCTGATGGGCAGTGGCATCGCGCAGGTCGCGGCCACGGCGGGATATGACACCATCGTGCGCGACGTGTCGAAGGAGCTGCTCGACCGCGGCCGTGCGGGAATCGAGAAGTCGCTCGCGAAATTCGTTGAGAAAGGGAAGCTCCAGGCCGCCGATCGCGACGCGGCACTCGAGCGCCTGACGTTCACGACGACCGTCGCCGATCTCAAACCGGTCGACATCGTGATCGAGGCGATCACGGAAGACCTCGCGCTCAAGAACGCGCTCTTCAAGGAGCTGGACGGCCTGTGCGGCGCGGGGACGATTTTCGCCTCGAACACGTCGAGCCTCACGATCGCCGAGATGGCCGCTGCTACGAAGCGTCCCGACCGGTTTGTCGGGCTGCATTTCTTCAACCCGGTGCCGCTCATGCCACTGGTGGAAGTCGTCCGGACGGTGACGACCTCGGAGCAGACGTTCAAGAACGCGTTCGCGTTCGCGGCGTCGCTTGGCAAGGAGCCCGTCGCCGCCAAGGACAACTCGGGCTTCATCGTGAACCTGCTGCTCGTCCCGTATCTGCTCGATGCGATCCGCGCGGTGGAGCGCGGGGTGGGCACCGTTCCCGACATCGACAAGGCGATGCAGCTCGGCTGTGGTTACAAGATGGGGCCGCTCACGCTGCTCGATTTTGTGGGGCTCGACACGACGCATCACATCGCCGAGATCATGTTCAAGGAGTACCGTGAGGCGCGTTACGCGCCACCGCCGCTGCTCAAGCGCATGGTGCTCGCCGGGATGTACGGGCAGAAGAGCGGCAAAGGCTTCTACGATTATTCGGCGAATCCACCCGTCGTAAACAACCTGGGGATCTAAATGCTCGGTTACGATGCTGCCCGCTGGCATGCCGTACTAAACGACCTGCCCGCCGCGCTGCTCGTCGTCGCGGTGCTGTTTGATCTCGCCGCGGCGGCCCTCAAGCGCGAGTCACTCATGTGGGCCGCGATCTGGACGCTGTGGACCGGGGTGATTGGGGGGTGGCTGGCAGTCGTCGCGGGCAAGCTCGCCGAGGGATCGATCCAGCATGGCGAGGCGATTCACGAGATCATGGAAAAGCACGAAACCATGGCGCTGCTGACCATGAGCTTGTTCACCATCGTGCTCATCTGGAAGATGGCGCGACGATTCCAGATGCCCGCGCAGGAGCTGGCGATCACGCGTGCGCTGAGCGTTGTCGGGATCGCTGGCCTCGTCTGGACGGGGATTCTCGGCGGCAAGCTGGCGTTCGAGCATGCCGCAGGCATCCCGACGCAAACCCTCCAGGCCGAGATCGAGAATCGCGAAGAGGGGCATGAACACGAGCCCGGTGAAGAGCACGAGCATGACGCGCCCTCCGCTGACACCGCGAAAGCCGCTCCACATACCGATCCACCAGGCACTCCGCCGCATACGCACTGATCGTGCGTGTGTGATCGTTGTGTTGAGCGTCGCCGCCTGCACGCCGGTCACGACGCGGCCGTCGTTCGCGCCGCTTCCAGAAGCGGTCCACGCCGTCATCAACGCGCCTCCCGCGACTGTGGCGCAGATGGCCGCGACGCTTCTCACGGCCGACACCATCGCCGTGCGGTTCGTCAGCTCACGCGACGCGTGGCTCGAGACGAAGGAGTTCGCGGGCACCTACCGTTTGCGCCTGTGGGCCGACCCCGACGTGGCGGGCAAGTCCCGTGTCACGATCGAGGCGGTATACCGACCGATACAGGATCCATCGCGGACACAGCGTGATCTGGAAGTGGCGGCGCCGGCCGACTCACCCGGACAGGTGCGTGCGGCGCGACTGCTGGCGGCGTTGCAGGAAAAGCTGGGTGTGACGAACTACTAGGTGGCTGACTCCACGGGTCTGCGCCGCTCGCTCGGCGCTCTCGAGTACTTCACATTCGGCTTTGGCAGCATGGTCGGCGTGGGCTGGCTGGTCGTCATGGACGACTGGCTCGGCCGCGGCGGCCCCGGTGGCGCCATGCTCGGATTCCTCGGCGGCGCACTGCTGCTGCTCCCCATCGCGCTGACCTACGGCCGGTTGGTGCGCGCCATCCCGGATGCCGGCTCGGAGATCGCCTATACCGAGCGCGTGTTCCCGCGCGCGGTCAGCTTTGGTGCCGGTTGGATGATGGTACTCGCCTACGCCATCGTTTGCCCGTGGGAGGCGGTGGCGATCGGCAATCTGCTCGCGCGAATATTTCCGGCGATGAACGACCTGGTGCTGTACCACGTCGCGGGAAAGGCGATCACACTCCCCCGCCTCGTCGCCGGGCTCGGACTCACGGCCTCCATCGGCCTCGTGAATTACAGAGGCATTCGAGCCAGTGGCCGCTTTCAGGACGGCGCCACGCTGGGATTGCTCGCCTGCTTCGCCGTCTTCGCCGTGCTGGGGTTCGCGCGGGGCAGCGCGGCCAATCTGCAGCCGCTGTTCGCGCCCTCCGGCGGGTTCGTTTCCATCCTGCTCGTTGCCCAGATCGTTCCCTACTTCATGACGGGCTTCGAATCGATCACGAAAGCGTCGGAAGAAGCCCGTCCCAACCTCGCGCCGGCGGTCCTCAGCCGCGCGATCGCGCGCGCGGTCGTGGCCGGCGGCTTGTTCTACGTGCTCATCGTGGCCGTCGTCGCGTGGGTATACCCGTGGAGGGACATCGTCAGCCAGCATCTCGGTACCGAAGTCGCGTTCGCACGCGCGTTCGGCTCGCCGTGGATCGCTCGACTCATTCTCGCGGGCGCGCTGCTTTCTCTGTTCAAGATCTTCAACGGCAACTTCGTGGCCGCGACGCGACTGCTGTACGCCCTGGGGCGGCGCGGGCTCGTTAATCCGGTCCTCGGAATCGTCAATCCGCGATTCGGAACACCCTCCGTCGCCATCGGTCTCATCGCCATCCTGACCGCCGCCGCGGCGTTCCTCGGCGACGCGCTGCTCGTGCCGATCACCGAGGTGGGCGGCGCGGCGGCGGCGATCGGATGGGGCGCGGCGTGTCTCGCGTTCCTCGCCCTCGCGCGACGCAGCGGCGACCGGAGCGGCAAGGCCATGGCCACCGCGGGAGCGGTGGTCAGCGCAGCGATTCTCTCGATCAAGCTGCTACCGGCCGTTCCGGGAAGCTTCGGCTGGCCGGAGTGGCTGGCGCTAGGCGGCTGGTGTGCGTTGGGGCTGGTCCTGCGCCACTAGTCCCTGAACCCACTTCTCCATCTGCTCGAGGTCGATCGTCGCGTCGCGGCACGGCCCGTTGGGAAGTTGCATGGTCAGACCGAGCACGGGGAGCTTGCCGGCGACGTCGCGGAGCCCGGTCATCATGTCCCGCTCGCAGGCAACGGCGACCACGGCGCGAGGGCGGCGCTCACGAATCACGCGGCGAGCGAGCTGGCCGCGGGTCGCGACGAAAACCGGCACGTCATAGCGGCCCGCGATCTCCAGCACTCCGTCCAGCGCCTCCTTCGATAGGCAGCGGGGGATCAGCACCAGGAGCTCACCTTTCCCCACCCTTCTGCCTCGCCGCTCCGCGAGAGTGTTGAAGACATCGATGGCCGCATGCTCGACCCAGTCACGCTTCCCAAAGGCGCGCGCGAGCAGCGAGGTGTAATTCATCAGCTGGAGATAGGCCCCCCGCTCCATCAGCCGCTCGGGCAGGAGGTTGCGCCCGCCGTAGTAGGACGCCACGAGCACGCTCAGATACAGCGTTGTGAGTCCTGCAAGGACCGCCAGCGTGATCCACAGCACGCGGGGCAGCGGCGCCCACAGCGCTCCGAGGCGCGGGCCGATCAGATAGAGAAGAAGGGCGACTAGAGCGGTGGCGGCCACCACGGTCAGCGCGGCGAATCGGAAGAAGAGCCCCGGCGGCGCGGAGAAGTCGCCGCCGCGAGGAAGCGGACGCCCGTTCCACTCGTCCCATTCGTGCCCGAGTCGTCGATCGACTTCGATGTGGATGAGCTGAGCGCGAGCCATGGAGGATCGAAGCTTCACGTTGTGGTTCACGGGTGTCAAGTTTGACGTGTGTTCCTGACTGATCCCCGCATCCGCGCCGCCTACGCCGAAGGCGCCGGAGTGTATCGCATCGTCCCGGATGCGGTCGCGATTCCCGAGACTACCGCGGATGTCGTTGCGCTCGTCAAGCAAGCGGCTGCGTCCCATTCCGCACTGATCCCGCGAGGAGCGGGGAGCGGCATGCCGGGCGGTAACGTCGGGCCGGGGGTGATCGTCGACATGAGCACAGGGTTCTCCGATTTGACCGTGGACCCGCAGCGCCGTATCGCGCGCGCCGGCGCTTCGGTGACATGGGCACAGGTGAACGAGGCTGCCAAGCCTTACGGGCTTCGTCTTCCTCCAGATCCATCATCGGGCCCGTTTGCGACGTGCGGTGGCATGGTGGCTACGAACGCCGCCGGGCCACGGACTGTGAGGTACGGGAGTGTGCGGGCTTGGGTGGATGCGCTCAAGATTGTCGGTGGTGATGGAGAAGTGCGCACGGTTAGGCGGGGAGCGGAAAGCGGGGAGCGGTTCACCCTGACACCTGACACCAAACACCTGATCGCATCCCGCTTCCCTCGCACCCGCAAGAGCTCGTCCGGCTACGCGCTCGATCATTTTGCCGAGACGGGTGACGAAATCGATCTCCTCGTCGGCTCCGAAGGCACGCTCGCGATAATCACCGAAGTGCAGTGGCGGCTCGACCCTATCCCCCCCGATAGCGCGGGCGCCGTGCTCGGTTTCGCCGACCTCGAGGCCATGGCCGAGGCGGTCCCCTATCTCGTGTCGCTCAAGCCGTCGGCGCTGGAGCTGCTGGATGACACACTGCTCCGTTTCATCCCCGATGCGCCGCCCTCCCCCCTCGCCTGCCTCCTCATCGTCGAGTTCGAGCGCGAAACAGCGGCTGCCGCGCGGGGTGTGGTCGGCGATGCCGTCCGCGGCCTGAAGCACGTTCTCGCGCACGTCGAAACGGCCATCGATCGCAGCGGGCGCGACAAGCTGTGGCAAGTGCGCCGCCTTGCGTCCCCCTCGCTTGCCCGGCTCCCTCCCTCCCAGCGCTCCTTGCAGGTGATCGAGGACGGCTGCGTCCCGGTGGACCGGCTCGGCGCGTACGTCGCCGGATTGCGCGACGCCGCGACGCGACGTGGCATTCCGGTCGCCATCTTTGGCCATGCGGGCGACGGTCACGTCCACGTGAATGCGCTCCCCGATATTACGCGTCCGGGCTGGCGGGATGCGCTGCGCCGGCTGTTCGACGACGTCACGGAGCTGCTCCTCCGTCTGGGCGGCGTGCCGTCGGGCGAGCATGGAGTCGGGCGACTGCGCGCGGGGGTGCTGGAGCGGTTCTATGGACGCGAGGTGATGGAGCTGTTCCGTGCGTTGAAGCGGGCCTACGACCCACTGACCATCTTCAACCCCGGTGTTATCATTCCCGCGACTGATTGGTCTCCGCTCGCCGCGCTGAAGGTCGGCGACGGCGCGGCGGCCATCCCCGACGATATCGCCACGCGACTCCGAGAAGTGGAGCGAAGCGCCGCATGGGCCACACCGAAACTCGAACTGACGCGCCAGACACCGAACCCCTGACCCCTGCCCTGGAGCAACGAAGCTCCGTGGAAGTTTTCCGCTCCCCTCGCATCTCGCTGATCGCTCGGCCCCAGTTCCTCGAGCCGGAGCATCTGCCCGTGAAATGGCGCGGGGACGGGAGCGACGGCGAGCGACTGGCGGAGTATGCCGGCCGGCTCTGCTACATGAGTCAGCACAATCCGGTGAACCGCACGACCGCGGAATACCTGGAGAACATCAAGAAGCAGGGACACGGCTCCGTCCTGGAGCACGCCGTCTATGTGCTGCTCATCGAAGGGATCTCGCGCTCGTGCTCTCACGAATTAGTGCGGCACCGCGCCGGGTTCGGGTATTCGCAAGTTTCGCAGCGCTACGTGGACGAATCGCACGCGGCGTTCGTCATGCCGCCCGCGACCCAAGGAGACGCGACGCTCGAAGCAGAATGGCAGCGGCAGGTAACCGAAGCCCAGGCCGCCTACGTCCAGGCGGTCGCAGGATTGATGCGCCGCTACGAAGGGGTGACCGACAAAGTGCACCGCCGCAAAATGGCGCGCGAGGCAGCGCGCAGCGTGCTGCCCAATGCCACGGAGGTGAAGATCGTCGTCTCCGGCAACGCGCGCGCCTGGCGGACGATGCTCGAGCTCCGCTGTGGCGAAGGGGCCGAGCTGGAAATCCGGCGGATGGCGATCGCCGTGCTGCGCGTCTTGCAGCAGGAAGCGGGAGCGTTGTTCTCCGACTTCGAGATCTACACCGCCGACGACAGACAGGAAGCCGCGCGGGTCCTGTATCACAAGGTGTAGGTCGACGATTTTTCTGCTCCGTCGTTCGACTCGACGATTTTTTCGTCGACGTCTTTTTTCGGCATTTCTCTCTTGCGCATCTCACCATCGTTTCGTATTCTGTTTTGCAGCATGCGAATAGGGCTCGCATACAATGAGAAGCCGGACGGCGATCAATCGTCCGACGCCTATGCCGAATGGGACGATCCGTCTACCATAGACGCGGTCGAACAGGCGCTGGGTCTCTTCGGCGACGTCGTCCGCCTCGAAGCCGACGAATTCTTCCCGCAAACACTCTCGCTCGCGCATCCGGACATCGTGTTCAACATGGCCGAGGGAATGCACGGCCCGTGTCGGGAGTCGCACGTCCCCGCGTTGTGCGAGTACCTCAACATTCCGTACACGGGGTCCGACCCGCTCACACTCGCGCTCACGCTGCACAAGGGACGGACCAAAGAGATTCTCGCTTACCGTGGTGTGCCGACTGCGCCATTCCGAGTGATCGAGCGCATCACGGATCTCGAGCGGCTGCCGCTCCCGTTTCCGTTGTTTGTGAAGCCGGTGGCCGAGGGGTCCGGCAAGGGCATATTCGCCAACAACTTGTGTGCGACGCCCGCCCAGCTCGCCGAGCGCGTCCCCTTCCTTTTAGAGCGCTACGACCAGCCCGTGCTCGTCGAGACCTACCTCCCCGGTCCCGAATTCACCGTCGCGATCCTCGGCAACAACGGCGATGTGCGCTGTCTTCCCATCGTCGGTTTCGATTTCGCCACACTGCCCGAGGGCGCGCCGCCGGTCTACGGCTACGAGGCCAAATGGATCTGGGACACGCGCGAGCATCCTCTCGCGATCTTCCAGTGCCCGCCCCCGCCCCAGGCCGTGTCCGACTCGTTGTGTCGCGAGACGGAGCGGGTCGCACTCGATGCCTACCAGGCGCTCGGGTGCCGCGACTGGTGCCGGATCGACGTCCGCGTCGATCGTTTTGGCGTCCCCAACGTGGTCGAATTGAATCCTCTCCCGGGCATCATTCCCGATCCGGCGATGAACTCCTGTTTCCCCAAGGCGGCGCGGGTCGCGGGCTACAACTACGACGAGCTGATCCAGGAAGTGCTGCGGATTGCCTGGAGACGGATCACCGGCCGCGAAGTCGCGGCACCGTCTCTCCAGGCTCAGGCCCCCACGGCGATGTCGGCGTGAAGGTCGTCATCCTCTATGATCCCGGAGCCGATGACTGGACCGCCGAAGACATCGCCGGGGTGATGGAGGCCGTCAACGACATCGCGGCCATCTTCGGTTCGCTCGGGTCTAAGGTTCAGCGCGTTCCCGTCCGGCATGACATGCGGTGGTTCAACTCCTGCCGCCGTGCTGATCTGGTGTTCAATCTCTGCGAAGGCGTGCGCGGCGTGGCGCAGTGGGAGGATCACGTCGTCGGCACCCTCGAGCTCGCCGGTATTCCGTTCACCGGCGCTGGGCCCTGGACAACTGCGGCGTGCCGGCGCAAAGCCGTCGCGAACACGCTGCTCGAGCGTGCGGGACTCCCCGTGCCGCGCTGGACGCTCGCGCAGGGCCGCATCGACGACGACTTTCCGCTCCCGGCGATCGTCAAGCCGGCCGCAGAGGACGCGAGCGCGGGCCTGGACCGGCAATCGGTCGTAACCGACAAGAAGAGCCTCAAGACACGGATTGCCGCGATGACCGAGCAGTTCGACGAAGTGCTGGTGCAGCAGTACATCGCGGGACGGGAATTCAACGTCGGAATCGTCGGCGATCGCGTTCTGCCCGTCGCCGAAATCGACTACACCACGATGCCGGAAGGCGCGTGGCCCATCTTGACCTATGCCGCCAAGTGGCACGTCGGGTCGCCCGAAGATCTCGGCAGCCGGCCCGTCTGTCCCGCGCAAATCTCGCAGCGCTTTGCCGAGCGCCTCGGCCGTCTCGCCGAGACCGCCTGGCGCACGATGCAGGGCAAGAGCTACGGGCGGGTCGATATCCGAGTGGACGAGGCGGGCAAGCCGTGGATCCTCGAGGTGAATCCCAACCCCGACCTGACCGACGACGCCGGCCTGTCGCGCATGGCCAAGGCGGCCGGATGGGACTACGCGGAGTTGATTCGCCGCATCGCCGAGGTGGCGCTGCGCGAAGCGCAGGGCACCAGGGCCGCGCGTGAGCTGCTCGCTGCGCCCCGTCGGGCGCGCGCACCGCGCACGGCTTGAGCAGCTGACGCGCGCGACCGGTCTCTTCCGCGAGGAAGAGGTCGCGACCGCGGTCGAGCTGCTGGATGCGAGCCTCGGGGGCGACGCCGACTATCGCTTCGTCGGCGCGTTCGATGACGATCGTCTGGTGGGGTACGCATGCTGGGGCCCGACGCCCAGCACGGTGAGCACGAGCGATCTGTACTGGATCGTGGTCGATCGCGACCGCCAGGGTGGTGGAATCGGAACACAGCTGCTGTCGGAAGTGGAGCAGCGGCTGACGGCTGACGGCAGACGGCTCGTCATTGTCGAAACCAGCTCACGCGCCGATTACACCGCAACGCGAGGCTTTTACGAGGCGCGCGGCTACATCAGGGCCGCGACGATCCCGGCGTACTATGCGCCCGGTGACGACCTGGTGGTCTACACCAAGGATCTCAATGGAGACTTGGCAAGAGCTGCTCCGTAAACGGAGCATCGCGTCCCTCGATGCCCTTGCCGAGCGTTTCGGCCCGGAGCACGTCGGCGACCTCGCCCGCCTCCGCCAGGCAGCCGAGGATTTCGAGTTCCGCATTTCCCCCGCGATGGTGGACCTGATTCAGTCCCCTGGCGATCCGATCTGGCGCCAGTACGTCCCCACCGTCCAGGAGCTGGAGGTTCACGACGGCATCGTCGATTCGCTGGCCGAAGACGCCAACTCGCCCGTTCCCAACATCACGCACCGCTATCCCGACCGGGCCCTGTTTCTCGTATCTCCCGTCTGTGCCGCCTATTGCCGCTTCTGCACGCGGCGGCGCAAGGTGGGTGACCCCGAGAAAATCCCGATGGCGCAGCTGGAGTCGGCCTTTCGCTACCTCGAGGAGCACAAGGAAATCCGCGATGTGATCATGTCGGGCGGCGATCCCCTGCTCCTGTCCGACCGGCGGATCGACGATATCTGCAAGCGGTTGCATGCGATCCCGCACCTCGAGGTCCTTCGTATCGGCAGCCGGGTGCCCTGCCACCTCCCGGAGCGCATCACGCCGGAGCTATGCGGGATATTGAAGAAGTACCACCCGCTGTACATCAACACGCATTTCAATCACCCCGCCGAGCTGACGCCCGCGGCCGTCACCGCCCTGGGCATGCTCGCCGACGCCGGCATCCCCCTGGGCTGCCAGACGGTGCTGCTGAAAGGCGTGAATGACGATCCAGAGGTCATGAAGCTGCTGATGCAACGGCTGCTCGCCGCCCGGGTACGACCCTACTACATCTATATGTGCGATCAGGTGGCCGGGGCCGAGCACTTCCGCACCACGGTCGAGAAGGGGTTGGAGATCATCGGGGCGTTGCGGGGTTGGACGTCGGGGCTCGCGGTGCCCCACTTCGTGATCGACGCGCCCGGAGGCGGCGGCAAGATTCCGTTGTTGCCCGAGTACGTGGTGAAACTGACGGATAAGGAAGTGGTGTTACGGAACTATGCGGGCAAGACCTACCGGTACACCCAACCCCTGGAGCCCATCCTTGTCGGCTGAATCGGCCCTTGACGATTTCGAACTCAACAGCATATTTATGTCTGGCGATGCATAATCATACGACGCTCCCGCTGCCGATTAATAATCCGCACACACCTTCTCTAGGGAGCGGCAGGGCCCGATAGTGCAACCAAGCCCAGAACCCAAAAAGCCCGCTCCCGAAACGGAGCGGGCTTTTCGTTTGCTCGACCCCTGGCGCGAGCGCGACGCCTGCGGCGTCGGCTTCGTCGCCCGCGCGGATGGCGTGCGTTCCGCCGACATCCTCGCGATGGCCCTCACGGCGGTCGCCCGCCTCGCCCACCGCGGCGCCGCGTCGAACGATCGCTCCGGCGACGGCGCCGGTGTCCTGACCCAGATCCCGCATCGCTTGCTCGGCGTCGGCCCTGCCGAGCGCGTCGCGTTGGGCATGTTTTTCATGCCGGCTCCGGGGCCCGCGCTCGACCTGGCGATCGACATGGTCGAGGGCGTCGTCGTGAGTCTGGGAATGTCGGTGCTGGGGTGGCGCGTCGTACCCGTCGACGCCAGTGTGCTGGGTCCGCTCGCGGCCGCCAGCCAACCGGCCATCCGACAGCTGTTCGTGGGTCCACCGAAGGGTCCGGTCAACTCACAGGCGTGGGAGCGGCGGCTGTACCTGGCGCGTCGCCTCATCGAGCGGAAAGCGGCGCAGGCGAGCCTGCAGCTGTTCGTCTGCTCGCTCTCCTGCCGCACCGTCGTCTACAAGGCGCTGCTCGTGGGAACCGAGCTCGCGGGCTTCTACGCCGATCTGCGCTCGCCGCTGTTCGAAACCGGTATCACCGTTTTCCACCAGCGCTATTCAACCAACACGCTGCCCAGCTGGCCGCTCGCGCAGCCCTTCCGGCTGCTCGCGCACAATGGCGAGATCAATACGCTGTGGGGCAATCGCAATGCGATGCGGGCGCGCGAACCGGCGCTCGCCGCGCCGGTGTGGGAAAAGGACGTCGAGCTGCTCAAGCCGGTGATCTGGGAGGACGGCAGCGACTCGACGAGCCTGGACAATGTGTTCGAGCTGCTGGTGCGCTCGGGCCGCGATCCGGTCCACGCCCTCATGATGCTGCTGCCGGAGGCGTGGGAGCGCATTCCCGACATGCCTCCCGCGCTGCGGAGCTTCTACGAGTACCACGCGGGACTGATGGAGCCGTGGGATGGACCGGCGGCCCTCGCCTTCAGCGATGGCGTAATCGCCGGCTCGGCGCTCGACCGCAACGGCCTGCGGCCCTGCCGGTACAAAGTGACCCGCGACAACATCGTCGTCGCGGGGTCCGAAGTCGGTATCGTCGACCTCGACCCGGCGCAGGTCGTCGAGTCGGGTCGCCTTGGTCCCGGCGAGCTGCTGGTCGTCGACACGCTGCGCAACATCGTCCTGCGCAGCGCCGAGGCGAAGCTGGAAGTTGCGCAGCGCAGTCCCTACCGCCGCTGGACGGCGCGGATGGTGAAGCAGCTGCCGCCGGACGTGTCGGCGCGCGGACCCGCGCTGCCGGCCGAGGAGCTGACTGCCCGGCAGCATGCGTTCGGCTACAGTCACGAAGACCTGCGCTACGTCATCAATCCGATGGCCACCGCCGGCCATGACGCCATCTGGAGCATGGGCGACGACACCCCGATCGCGCCGCTGTCCCGCCTGCCGCAAACCGCGTACGCCTACCTGCGACAGCGCTTCGCGCAGGTCACCAATCCCGCGATCGACCCGCTCCGCGAGGAGCTGGTGATGTCGCTCGTCATGTATCTGGGCCGCCGCGGCTCGCTGCTCGCGCAGCGCCCGGGCGGTCGGACCCTGCTGCGCGTCGAGCATCCAGTGCTCCTCGCCGAGGATATGGCGGCGCTGCGCCGCGCGGGCGGACCGGAGCTCGTCACGCTCAGCGCGGTGTGGGAAGCTGCCGCGGGACCGGCGGAATTGTCACGCGCGCTCAGCACGCTGGCCGCGGATGCGGTGACCGCCGTGCGGCGGGGCGCCACCATCCTCGTGATCAGTGATCGCGATGCGGACAAGGCCCGCGCGCCGATTCCCATGCTGCTCGCCATCGGGGCGGTGCATCAGAGTCTGGTGCAGGCACGGCAGCGAATCCGCGTCGGACTGGTCGCCGAAGCCGGTGATGCCTGGGACGTACATCACCTCGCGACGCTGTTCGGGTATGGCGCCGAGGTGGTGCATCCCTGGCTCGCGCTGCAATGCCTGCGCGACGAGGAGTCGTCCGCCGAGAAATACCGCACCGCCGCCGAGAAGGGGCTGCTGAAGATTCTCTCCAAGATGGGCATCTCGACGCTGCAATCGTACGCGGGCGCGCAGATTTTCGAAGCGATCGGCCTTGGCTCGGAAGTGATCGACCGCTGCTTCACGGGCACCGCGTCGGTGATCGGCGGGATCGGATTCAACGAGATCGCCGAGGATGTGTTGAAGCGTCACGACGGCTCGGGGGTCCTCCCCGATCACGGCCGCGTTCGCTATCGCCGCGACGGCGAGGATCACGGCTGGTCTCCGCCGCTCGTGCGCTCGTTGCAGGATGGGGAGTACACCGCCTTCGCGGACCGCGCGGCTGCCCGCGCGCCGGCGGGCCCGCGTGATCTGCTCGATTTTCGTGCGCAGACGCCGGTGCCACTCACCGAGGTCGAGCCTGCCGAAGAGATTCGGCGCCGCTTCATCTCCAGCGCGATGTCGCTCGGCGCGTTGTCGCCGGAAGCGCACGCGACGCTCGCCATCGCGATGAATCGGATGCACGCGCGGTCGAACTCGGGTGAGGGCGGCGAGGACCCGGCGACCTACGTGGCGCGCGCCGACGGCGATCGCGCCGACAACCGGATCAAGCAGGTCGCGTCCGGACGCTTCGGCGTGACCACGGCGTACCTCGTTCGGGCCGACGAGCTCGAAATCAAGATCGCGCAGGGCTCGAAACCGGGCGAAGGCGGTCAACTGCCGGGCCACAAGGTGACCGACCTGATCGCGCGGCTGCGCCATGCGGTCGTGGGGATTCCACTCATCTCGCCGCCGCCCCATCACGACATCTACTCGATCGAGGATCTCGCGCAGCTGATCCACGATCTCAAGCAGGTGAATCCGGAGGCGCGCGTCGGCGTCAAGCTCGTCGCTGAAGCCGGCGTCGGGACGGTGGCGGCAGGTGTCGCGAAGGCCTACGCCGACTACGTGCTCATCTCCGGTCACAATGGTGGCACGGGCGCATCACCGTTGTCGTCGATCAAGCACGCGGGCTCGCCCTGGGAGCTCGGCCTCGCAGAGACGCAGGAGATTTTGATGCGCAACAGGCTGCGGGAGCGCATCGAGGTTCGCGTGGATGGCGGGCTGCGCACGGGACGTGACGTCGTCATCGCCGCACTCTTCGGTGCGGAGGCGTTTGGGTTCGGTACCGCTACCGTCGTGGCGGTTGGCTGCGCCATGGCGCGCCAGTGCCACCTCAATACCTGTCCGACCGGCATCGCGACCCAGCGCCCGGACCTGCGCGCGAAGTTCAAAGGAACGCCGGGGCAGGTCGTCGCCTACTTCACGTTTATCGCCGAAGAGGTGCGACGTATCCTGGCGTCACTCGGCGCGCGGCGGCTAGATGATGTCATCGGCCACGTCGAGCTGCTCAAGCAGATCGAGCGTCCCGAAGCGCCCCGCGCGAGCATGTTGGACCTCAGGTCGTTGCTCACGCCGCCCGCGAACGACACCGAGCCTCGGCGTCGCACCGTGGCTCGGAATGTCCGCCCCGGGATCGTATCGCTCGACGCGGAGATCCTCGAGCACACAGGCCCGGCGCCGCGGGTGATCACCATCGGCAATCACCATCTGACGGTGGGTGCGCGCATCGCCGGCCGGCTCGCGCGCAGCCATGGTGGGGCCGGCCCGGCCGAGCCGCTCCGGCTGCGCTTCCGCGGCAGTGCGGGCCAGAGTTTCGGCGCTTTCACACTGCCGCGCATGCATCTCCATCTCGAGGGCGAAGCGAACGACCACGTCGGCAAAGGCCTGTGCGGCGGCGAGATCGTCATCCGGCCGTTCCGCGGCGCCGCCTATGCGGGCGGGGGGGGGGGCGTGCTGATCGGAAATACCGCTCTTTACGGCGCCACGTCGGGCCGCCTATTCGTCGCGGGAAGCACGGGTGATCGATTTGCCGTGCGCAATTCCGGCGCGATCGCCGTCGTCGAGGGCGCGGGTGATCACTGCTGCGAATACATGACCGGTGGTGTGGTCGTCGTGCTGGGGCCGGTCGGTCGCAATTTTGCAGCAGGCATGTCGAACGGAATCGCGTACGTCCTCGACGAGCGCGGCGAGCTCGAATCGCGCTGCAATCTGGACATGGTCGCGGTGAGCGGGCTCAACAGCATGGATGAGCGCGTGTTGCGCAAGCTGGTTCAGCAGCACTTCCACAAGACGGGGAGCGTTCGCGCCCGCAAGATCCTCGGCCAGTGGGAAGCCTACCGCGTCTCGTTCCGAAAGGTCGCGCCGCCCGCGTTGGCGACTGTCGAAACAACCTCTGCCCCAGTCGTTGGTTCCACACCCTAAAGGGTGTGCTCGGCAGGCACTGTCCTTAAGGACAGTGTTGACCGAGCCCAGCCTTTCAGGCTGGGATCAATCATGGTACTCTACGCTCCATGTCAGCACCGCTTCCGATGAAATTCAAAGTTGGTCTCGTGCAGATGAGCATGAGCGCCAACCCGGACGCCAATCTCGCCAAAGCGGTCGCGCGCATCAAAGAGGCGGCGCAACAAGGGGCAAATCTCGTCTGTCTGCCCGAGCTGTTTCGCACGCTGTACATCGGCCAGCGGGAAGACCACGCGCTCTTCGACCTGGCCGAGGCCGTTCCTGGTCCGACGACAGAGACGCTGGGAAAAGTCGCGCGCGAAGCGGGCGTGGTCCTGATTGCGTCGCTGTTCGAGCGCCGCGCCGCGGGTCTCTACCACAACACCGCGGCGGTGATCGATGCCGACGGGAAGGTCAAAGGGATCTACCGCAAGATGCACATTCCCGATGACCCCGCGTACTACGAGAAGTTCTACTTTGCGCCCGGCGACCTCGGCTTCCGCGCCTTCGACACGAAAGTCGGTCCCATCGGCACGCTGGTGTGCTGGGATCAATGGTATCCGGAAGGTGCCCGCCTGACCGCTCTGCAGGGTGCAAACATCCTCTTGTATCCGACCGCAATCGGCTGGCATCCCGCCGAGAAGCAGAAGTACGGCGCACAGCAGCTCGATGCGTGGAAAACCATCCAGCGCAGCCACGCGATAGCCAACGGCTGCTGGGTCGCGGCCGTAAACCGCGTGGGCCTCGAGCAGCTCGGCGGTGACGGCGCGGGCATTGAGTTCTGGGGTCACTCGTTCGTGTGTGATCCGTTCGGGGTCGTCGTTGCCGAGGCTGGCGAGCAGGAAGCGCTGTTGACCGCCGAAGTCGATCTGGCGCGGATTGAAGAGGTCCGCCGCAACTGGCCGTTCCTACGCGACCGGCGCACCGACGCGTACGACGGCATCCAGCACCGGTTCCTCACTGACTAGGTCATCGGTAATCGGTCGTCGGTCATCAGAGAGCCAACCAAGAACTGAATACCGATGACCGATTACAGAATGCCCGCCGAGTGGGAGCCGCACGCGGCCACGTGGCTCGGGTGGCCGCATAACCGCACCGACTGGCCAGGCAAGTTCGAGCCCATTCCCTGGGTGTACGGCGAGATCGTTCGGCACATCACGCCCGGCGAGCTGACACGCGTTCTGGTCAATTCCGCCGGCCACAAAGCGCAAGCCACGAGAGTCTTCAAGCAGGCCGGCGTCGATCTCGACCGGGTGCAGTTTCTGCGCTTTCCCACGAACCGTGGCTGGACGCGGGACTTCGGCCCGATCTTCGTGCGGCACGGCAAATCACTCGCCATCGCGCGCTTTCATTTCAATGCCTGGGCAAAGTACAGGGACTGGAAGAAGGACAATCTGGTCCCGGTGCGCGCCGCGAAGCAGCTCAAGCTGCCTTTGATCGACGGCAGGATCGTCCTCGAAGGTGGCAGCATCGACGTGAACGGCCGCGGCACGCTAATGACGACGGAAGAATGCCTTCTCGATCCCGAAGTCCAGACGCGCAACCCCGGGATGTCTCGGCTCGAGCTCGAAAGTGTTTTCCGCGACACGCTGGGCGTGACGAACACGTTATGGCTCGGCCGGGGAATCGCGGGCGACGACACGCACGGCCACGTGGATGACCTCTGCCGGTTCGTGAATCCTGGGACGGTCGTCGTGTGCCGGGAGGAGAATCCGCGAGACGTGAACTACAAACCGCTCGCCGAGAATCGCGAGCGGCTGCAGGGAATGCATCTGGAGAATGGGCGGGCTATCGAGGTGATCGACCTGCCGATGCCCGCCCCGCTGTTCTTCGATGGCGTCAGACTACCCGCCAGTTATGCCAACTTCTACATCGCGAATGCGGCCGTGCTCGTGCCGACGTTCAACGATCCCAAGGATCGCATCGCGCTTGGCATCCTCGCCGAGCTGTTTCCCGACCGACCCGTGGTGGGAATCCACGCCGTGGATCTGGTGTGGGGCCTGGGAACCCTCCACTGCCTTACGCAGCAACAACCCCAACCGTAGGACCGTCAGACCGTCAGACCGTCCGACCGCCCTATTGCAGCTGCCAAATCTCTACCCGATTCCCTGTGAAAATCGGAACCAACACGCGATTCCGCTTCGCGTCGTAACCGATATCGGCCGGACTCGGCACGCCCTTGATCAGACTGGTGCCTTGCCCGTTTTCATAGCGATAGACTGAGGAATCGGCCCAGCTCGATACCCAGATGGCGCCGTGCGCGAGCTCGACGCCGTCAAACTGTCCCGGTCCGGTACCGAGGGCTGTAATGGTCGTTTCGCCCGGCTTCCACGCCCAGAGGGTGCCAATCCCGAAGGGCACGATGATGAACCGCTGGTTCGCGCCGTCCCAGGTGATTCCGTTGGGGCGGCCGAGCGAGTCGTTCTTCAGCGCCACGCTCACTTTGTGGTCGGGTGCGATCCGGAAAACCTGATCGCTGCCGACGTGCTCTGGGCCCGTGGCGCCGAAGCGAATCGCCGTGTCGGTGATGTAGACCGAGCCGTCGGGTGCGGCGGCCACGTCGTTGAGGAAAACGGCGCCTGGAACAGCGATGGTCGCGACGGGCGCGGCGGTACGCGCGTCGAAGGCGCGCACGACGTCGATGTCGGCGACCCAGAGCGTGTCGTGCACCAGCGCCATACCCTTCGGCGCGTTGAGGCCTTTGATGAACGCGCTATCTCTCACCATTCCGGCGGGTCCCACGACGCTGATGTAACCGTTGCCGTCCTTCGCGTTCGGGGCGCCGTTGATGTTCGAGACGAAGTAGACGTCTTGCGTGGAGTCCCATTTGACGGACTCGGGGGTCTGAAACCCGCTGACCGTCGCCGCTTTGACTGGCTGTCCCCCCGACGCGTTTTGTTCGGCTGCGCCCTGCCCGGGTTTCTGCTTCCCCTGACATGCGCATAGCAACGCCAGGGCGCCGCACAGCGCCATCACTCTCATTGCGGTTCTCCTCCGGTATCTCGTGTCTGGAAGGGCTGCGTGTACCATTTACGCTTTCGCCTCCTCGAGCTCCTTCTTCCGCGCTTCCGTCACCTTCGCGGCGACGTCGGGTGGCGTGTCCTGGTAGACGTGGAACTTCATCTTGTACGTACCGCGTCCATGCGTGATGGAGTGCAGGGTCGTCGCATAGCGATCGAGCTCGGCCTCGGGCACGAGCGCCTTCACCTTGGTGAGTCGCCCGTCCTTCTCGGTGCCCAGGATGTGACCGCGGCGCGATGACAGGTCGCCCATCACGGCGCCCTGATAGTCGTCGGGCGTCCACACCTCGACCTCCATGATCGGCTCGAGCAAGACGGGGCGCGCGCCCGGGCTCACGTTCCTGAATGCCAGGATGCCGGCCATCTTGAACGACATTTCGTTCGAGTCCACGTCGTGGTAGGAGCCGTCGTACAGCTCCACCTTGAAGTCGACGACGGGATAGCCGGCGATGGGCCCCTTGTGCGCCGCCTCGACGACGCCGCGCTCGACGGCGGGGATGTACTGCCGCGGGATCACGCCGCCGACGATTTCATCCACGAACTGCACACCGGAGCCGCGCGGCAGCGGCGCGATCCGAATCCAGCAATCGCCGTACTGGCCGCGCCCGCCGGTCTGCTTCTTGTGTTTGCCCTGCCCTTCGGATCTGCCGCGGAATGTCTCGCGGTAGGCGACCCTGGGCTTCGCGGTCTGCGCGTGTACGCCGAACTTCCGCGCCAATCGCCCGACCACGATCTCGAGATGCCGCTCTCCCAACCCGCGAATCAGCGTCTGTCCCAGCTCGCCGTTGTACTCGTGGTGGAACGTCGGATCCTCTTCGTGGAGCTTGTGCAGCCCGGTCGACAGCTTGTCCTCTTCCCCGCGCTGCTTCACTTCGACCGCGACCGTGATCACCGGCTCGGGGAACGGGATCTTGGGGAGCACCAGCCCTTTGTCTTTGGTGGAGAGCGTGTCGTTCGTGTGCGTGTCACGCAGCTTCGCCACCACCCCGATGTCGCCCGCGTGCAGCTCGGGAATCTCGACGCGCTCTTTTCCGATGGTGACGCACAGGTGGTTCAGCTTCTCCGAAGCCTCCCGCGGCGCGTTCCAGACGTCCTGACCATTCTTCACATGACCGGAGAAGATGCGGAACAGCGTCACGTCACCGACGTGCGGCTCCGAAACGGTCTTGAAGACCTGCGCCGCCAGCGGCCCGGAATCGTCGGGCGTGAGCGTCACGCGGTCGGCGCTGCCCCACTTCTGCGCCTCGACGGGCGGTCGCTCATTCGGCGACGGGCAGAGCTCGACGAGCTTGTTGAGCAGCGCGCGCGTGCCGTAGGTCAGCTCGGCGGCGCCGCAGAACAGCGGGAACAGCTCGTTCTTCGCCATGCCGGCTTTCATCGCCGCGATCGCTTCGTCCCGACCGATCTCTTCACCGCCGAGGTAGCGCTCGAGCAGCGTGTCGTCGGTGGCGGCGATGCTCTCGATGAGCTCCTGCGAGTACTTGTCGAATCGATCCTTGTACTCGTCGGGGACGTCGACCTCTTCGTACTCGCCGGCCTTCGTGCCCTTCTTGTAGAGATGCGCCTTCTTCGAGAATAGATTGATGATCCCGTGGAATTCCATTCCTTCCCCGACGGGAATCTCCACCGGGATCACCTTGGGCGTCAGCTGCTCTTTGATCTGGTTGTACACACGCTCGAAGTTGGCGTGCTCCTTGTCCATCAGCGAAACGAAGAATAGCCGGGGCAGCGAGCGGCGCTCGCAATAGTCCCACACCTTCTCGGTCCCGACCTCGACGCCGGCCGTCGCGGAGAGCACGACGACCGCGGAGTCCGCCGCGTAGACGCCCGCGAGCGCGTCGCCGGTGAAATCGAGATATCCGGGGGTGTCGATCAGGTTGATCTTCGTGTCCATCCACTCGGCGACGGCCAGCGCGAGGTTGATGGAGTATTTGCGTTCGATTTCGTCTGCGGTGTAATCGGTGAGGGCGGTGCCGTCCTTCACGGAGCCATGTCGTTTACTCGTGCCGGCCACGAACGCCAGCGCATCGACCAGGGAGGTCTTGCCGCTCGCGCCGTGGCCCACTACGGCCACATTGCGAATTTCGGGTGTCTTGTACACGCGCATAAAGGCGCAACGCTCCTGCAAGGGGGGCTACAAATATGAGGGAGACAGGACGGAGACGGCTAGACGCCGAGGCAGACGCCTAGACGGCGAGACGTCTAGCGGGTTCTAGGAACGAGATTGCAGGAAAGTCGTCCTGCACACTCACTCCCAGAACCCGCTAGACGTCTCGGCGTCTAGCCGTCTGCTTTTGCTAGACTCCTACAGACTCCATCTCTCCGTCCGCCACTTCGTCATGATCGGCATGCCGATCTCTCACGTGCTCGACCAGCCGGTGCAGTATCTGGATACTCCGCAGATTGAGGGCGAGTGCGGTTACGCTGTCGCCTGATGCAAGCGCTGCGTCCGCCTGCGTGCGCAGGTCCTTCACGTGTGCCAGGATCGCGCGAATCCGCGGCGCGTCGCGATCACCGAGGAAGTTCTCGATGCGGTCGATCGCCTGATCGACGGCGAGACCGGTGCGCTCGGGGGCGTTCGGATAGATCTCGGTCACGGCAGATAGGACCGCCCGGAAACTGAGCTTCAGAAAGTTGCGCGCCGCTTCCCGATCCCCCGCCGCGAAGGCCGCGCGTGCCGAATCGCGATAGGCACGCGCCTGCTCCAGGAATGCACGCGCTTCGAGATCATCGGTCGTGCGCAGGGTATCGAGGACACGCCCGATCCAGTGAATGCAAGTCGTATGCGTGGTGTTCGCGACGTCTTGCGCGATGACCTGAGCGTTCTGGGCGAGCACCAGATCGTTGGACGACGCGCCGGTCGGATCTTGACTGCAAGCCGCCGCGAACAGGAACGCGGCGGTTGCCACGGTCAATCGTTTGTACATCGAATGCTCCCGGAGAAAGTCTGGCTCTTTGACGCTGAAGGTTAGATACCGTTAAGACTCGCGGGCAGGGGGTTCAGGTAACGGAGCGGCAGGAATCGGACCTGAGGTTTGGTGATGGGGCGCCGGCGCGAGTCCGAGTGCCGCCAGGCCAGCCACGACGAGAAAGGATCCGGCGAGCAGAAAAGACGTGACGGGGCTCACAACGTCGTACACCGTTCCGATCAGCGGCGGCCCCGCGGTGCGGCCGAGGGCGGCGATCGCCTGCGCCGCGCCGAGGACGGTACCCTGCTCGTTGGGGGTCGCGTACACGGACACGAGGCCAGTAGCCGCGGGCGCAAACACGCTGTTCGCCATCGCCAGCACGAACGTCCACGCGTACAAGGCGCCGGAGCTCGAAAGAAACGGCACGACCGCGATCGCGACTGCCATGCCGAACGTTCCGGCGACGACGAGTGCCCGCTCGCCGGTGCGCCGCACGATCTTACCGAAGAAATAGCCCTGCACTGATGCGGCCGTCACGCCGATAATCGTGAACAGAATCGCCAACTCGCGCTCCCGCCAGCCGAGCGTGGCGGCGGCGAACAGCGGCAGGGCGACCGTGTAGCCCGCGAACCCGAGCGGCACCAGCGCCCACACAACCATGAGCGGCCGCAGCGTCGGCCGCGCGAACGCTTCGAGAATATGTCCCAGGTCGAAGAGCGACCGCTGCACGCGGTGCTCGTGCTTCAACGATTCGGGCAGAATGAAGTAGGCGGAGACGAAGTTCGCGAGCGAGAGCCCGACCGCGACGAGGCCGGGAGCCGTCGCGCCGCCATAATGGGCAGCGAACCCGCCGATGGCGGGACCCAGGCTGAATCCGATGCCAAACGCCGCGCCGACCATCCCCATGCCACGCGAGCGCTCGGCCGGCGAGGTGATGTCGGCGATGTACGCTTGCGCCGCAGAGATGTTGCCCCCCGCGAATCCCGACACGACGCGCGACAGGAACAGCACCCAGTACGACCCGGCGAACGCGAAGAGCGTGTATCCCACCGCATTGATGAGCATCGTCGCGAGCAAAACGGGCCGGCGGCCGATCCGATCCGACAGCTTGCCCAGCAGCGCCGTCGCGACGAACTGCATCAACGAGAACACGCCGATCACCACGCCGTAGCCCAGTCCCGCGGCGCCGAAGCGCTGCGCGTAGAACGGCAGAATCGGCAGCACGATCCCGAACCCGATCAGGTCGATCAGGACGGTGAAGAAGATGACGCCGATGCGGGAGCGGGATGCGGGCATGAACGGGAGAATATAGTGAGGCGTCCGGCAACACTTTGCGAACGGTTGGAGGCTTGCGGGCTCGTGAACAGCGCGACAGCTTCACCGTCCCAGCGCCCGTTCCAGGTCAATCCTTGCGTCTCTGGAGTTCACGATGCCCAAACCCGTCATGCGATTTACCATCGCTATCGGCGCGATCGTCGCGGCTGCTTGCGTGTACGATGCGCCTGTTACGCCAAACGGCGACACGATTGTCGCAGGAAAGATGTCCAGTCCCTCCCTGCAATCAGCCAAGAAACCCTATGTCATCGATTTTAGCGGCATAGTCCCGGCCGACCTCGCGGCGCAGCTCGCCGCGGCTGGGGGGACCCTGACTTCGAGCCTCGATCAAATCGGCGTCGCCCTTGCCAGCTCGGATGACCCGTCGTTCGCCAGTCGCGCCGCGCAGATCGCCGGCGTCGTGAGCGTGGACGAGGACACCGTCGTGCAATGGGTGCCGCCTGAACGGTTCGCGGAAGCCGGTGAGGCCGTGGACGCTGGTGTCGTCACGCCAAACGCCGTTTTCGGATCGGGCGAGACCTTCCGCCTCATCCAGTGGGCACCCGATGCGATCCACGCTCCCGAGGCCTGGGATCTAGGCGAGCGTGGCGCTGGCGTCCGCGTGGCCGTGCTCGACGGCGGCATTCGCGACACGCATATCGACATTGCGCCTCGCCTCGACGTCGCGCACTCGCGCTCGTTCGTGCCGGGCCGCGCGTTCAATGAAGACTCGACGATCCGGCTCTCTAAGCTCCCCGCGATCGTGTGTGACAGCGCCGATGGCTTCTGGCATGGCACGCACGTAGCAGGGATCATCGCGGCACCCGCCACCGAAAACACGCCGTTTCCGAATCTCGGGACAGTCGGCATCGCACCCAGTACCACGATCATCGGCGTCAAAGTGCTCCACTGCGGTAGCGGCACATTCGGGCAAGTGATCGCGGGCATCTACTACGCCGCGACGCCGATGGCCGAAGGCGGCGCCGGCGCCGACATTATCAACATGAGTCTCGGCGCGACCTTCAAGAAAACGGGTAGGGCCGCGGTACAACTGATCAAGGCAATGGACAAGGCTACGACCTACGCGTATCAGCGTGGTGTGACGGTGGTCGCGTCCATGGGTAACGACGCCGCCGACATCAAGGGGAGCATCGTCTCCATTCCCGCGACGTCGGCACATGTCATCGCCGTGTCGGCCACGGGTCCGCTTGGCTTCGGTCTCGGCGCGACGAATTTCGACCGGCCTGCGTCGTACACTAACTTCGGGCACCAGTCCGTCACCTTTGCCGGCCCGGGCGGTGATTTCGCGCTTCCCGGAAACGATATCTGCCGATATCCTCGGAATCCAAGCGGGACCGGTCTCCAGTTTTGCTGGGTCCTCGACATGGTGATGGCGCCGTGCCGCGGCCCTGGTGCCAGCATCTCGTCGTACTGCTGGGCCGCCGGAACCAGCATGGCAGCGCCGGCTGTGGCTGGGGTCGCGGCATTGGTCATCGGTAAGTTTGGTCGGGTTGGGCCAGCCGAGGTCGAAAGACGGCTACGGGAGGCGGCTGATGATCTCGGGAAAAAAGGCAAGGATGACATCTACGGAGGGGGTCGAGTCAACGCGCTGAGAGCGGTGCAGTAGGTCTCAGCGAACACAGCGGGCCCGCCAGCCGGCGGGCCCGTTTGCTTTACGCGACGACCGGCGTTTGCGGCGCCGGACGCGCGTCGGAGAGCATGCGGACGGCGGTTGCGCCGAGTATCAGAGCGCCGGCGGCGAGCGTCGCGCGTCCTGGCGTTTCCCCGTGCACGAGCCACGCCCAGATGGGGTTGAGCACGGGCTCTATAAGAAGGAAGAGCCCGACCTCGAGCGCGCGCACACGGGGTACCGCGCGGGCGAGAAACAGGTAGGGAATGCCGAGCTGGCACGTACCGAGCAGGACGACGACGATCCAGTCGACCGGCCGGCCGGCCGAGAGCGGCTGCGCCATGACCAGCGCGATGAGACACGCGATCAAATTTCCCGATACCGCCGCCGCCGCGATGGACGAGCCCCGCACGGCGAGCCAGCGATAGCCGATGACCGTGAACGCCCACGTCACGGCGCACACCGACGCCAGGATGTTGCCGAGCACGGGGTTCGGTGCGGTCGCCTGCGGTTGGTCGTGGCCCAGGAAAAAGAGTCCCAGGCCCGCTCCCATGATGGTCATCTGCACAAGGTCACGGCGTGTGGCGTGCTCGCCCAGCAGCAGGGGCGCGAACAGCAGAATGAACAGCGGGCTGGTCGATTCCAGGAAAATCGCGCTGGCCGCAGTCGTCTGCTTGTTGGCCTGCACGAAGAGCAGCGTCGTCGCGGCATACACGACGCCGACGACGACGGTTCGCCACGTCCACCCCCGCCGCGCCTCCGGCAGCAGGATCAGAATCGTGATCATGGCGAACAGCGCCCGGAACGCGGCGAGCTGCCACGCGCCGAAGCCGCAGAACTTGATGGCTGCGCCGCCGCTCGAGAAGAGCACGGCGGCGCAGACGACCTTCGATCGCGGACTCATTTTCCCTCGCGGCGGAGCGAGGAATATAGACGCGAGCGGGAAATCGGGTACTTTCTTGGCGATGAGATTGGCCATGCTGGTCGCCGCGACGCTGCTGAGCGCCTGCTCGAGCTCCAACGCCGCGCGAGGGATGTCGCCGACGCCCGAGAGCGATCCCGACCTCATCACGGCGGATGAGCTCGCGAAAACAGCCGGCTCGACGGTGTATGACGCAATCCGGCAGCTGCGACCCACGTGGGAAATGCGCGCCCGGCCGACTGCGGTCGTGCGGTCGAACCAGGCTCAGCTCATCGTCTATGTCGACGGCACGCGCTACGGTGGATTCGACAGCTTGCGCCAGCTCAAGTGGCGGTCGGTTGCGGTGGTGCGGTACTACTCACCCGGCAGTGCCGAAGCTCAGTTCGGCCCCGGCCACCTTGTCGGTGCGATCGAAGTCAAGACGCTGCCGCACTAGTCACCGTGGAAGTGCAAATCTTCGGCGTCAAAAAGAGCGCCGACACGCGGGCCGCGTTGCGCTTCTTCGCCGAGCGGCGTGTCAGAGTGCACTTTGTCGATTTGAACGAGCGCTCCGCGGCGGTTGGTGAGCTCCGGCGGTTCGTGCAGAAGTTCGGCATAGCGGCGCTCATCGATCGCGAGTCCCGCCGTTTCGGCGAGCTCGGGTTGGCCGCGGCTCGCCTCAGCGACGAGCGCTGGCTCGAAAAGCTCAGCCTCGAGCCCCTGCTGCTGCGCATGCCGCTGGTGCGTCATCAGCAACAACTCACCATTGGACCTGCTCAGGAGACGTGGAACGCCTGGTACGCCACCTCGAAATCCTGACCTTCGCGCTTCCGCTCCTGCCGCTCGCCTGCGCGGCGAGAACTGACGACGTGCGCGCGATCGACTCGCTGTTCGCGGCGTACAGCGGGCCCTCGCAGCCGGGCGCGAGCGTCGTGGTGATTCGCGACGGCCAGATCGTCGCACGGCGCGCGTACGGCATGGCCGACCTCGAGCGGCATGTCCCCGCCTCTCCCGAGACGGATTACCGCCTGGCGTCAATGTCGAAGCAATTCACCGCGATGTGCATCATGCTGCTGGCGCGGGACGGCAAGCTCCAGCTCGATCAGCCGGTCCGCAGCATACTTCCCGAATTGCCCGCGGCGACGGGTGCGGTCACGATCCGCCACCTGCTCAATCACACCTCCGGACTCGCGGACTACGAAGACCTGATTCCCGAGTCGCGCACCGCGCAGCTCGACGACAACGACGTGCTCACGCTGGTCGCATCCACGGACTCCCTCTACTTCCCGCCCGGTACCGCGTATCGCTACAGCAATTCCGGGTACGTTCTGCTGGGCATCATCGTCGCGCGATTGTCGGGGATGTCGTTCCCCGCATTCTTGCACGCGAGGATCTTCGCTCCCCTGGGAATGTCCGCGAGCCTGGCGCATGTCGAGGGGTCGGATACAGTGCCCCATCGGGCGTACGGCTATTCGCCGCGTGGCGGCGGCTTTGAGCAGACCGATCAGAGTGTGACCAGCGCGACGTTGGGTGACGGCGGGATCTATACGAATGTCGACGACATGGTCCGCTGGGATCGTGCGTTGGCGGACACGACGTTGGTCGGCGCCGAGCTGATGACAGTCGCCACCACACCGCCGGCGTTGCCCCGCGGAGCACCGACGGAGTACGGCTTCGGGTGGTTCATCGACAGCTATCGCGGTGAAAAACGCTGGCGGCACACGGGAGAGACGAGCGGCTTTCACAACGCCGTGCTGCACTTCCCCGCGCGCCGCCTGACCGTGATCGTCCTCACGAATCGCTCGAGCGGGGAGCCCGACGCGATCGCCGAACGCATCGCGGATCACTACCTCTTTCGCTAGCGCTCGATGCGGTAGCCGAACGTGCGCACGGTAACGATGTGGCGCGGATGCGCGGGATCGCGCTCCAACTTGCGGCGCAACATCGCGACGTGCGTATCCACCGTGCGGCTCATCACGTCCTCCGCGTAGCCCCACACTTCGTGCAACAGCTCGAGCCGGCTGGCCACGCGTCCCCCGCGCCTGAGCAGCGCGACGAGCAGCGCGTACTCCTTGGGGCGCAGCTCGGCCGTGCGTCCCGCGCGCCGTACCTGGTGGGTTGCGAAATCCACGGTCACATCGCCGAAGCCGTGCAAGGTGGCGTCGCCGTCGCCTTCGCGCCGGATCCACTCGAGGAACTCGGACGCCCGTTGGACGGTGCCGATCACGCGCTCGTCGTCGAACGGCTTCAGCAGATAGTCGAACGCCTGGATCTCAAACGCGCGGACCGCGTGCTCCTCGTAGGCGGTGACGAAGACGATCGCGGGAGGCCGCTCCTGCGAAGCGGCGGCGGCGACCGCGAAGCCGTCGAGGTCGGGCATCTGGATGTCGAGAAAGACGAGATCGGGTGCGCCGCGCTTGAGCAGCTCGACGGCATCGTGCCCACTGGCGCACTCGTCGATCCGCTCCACCGCGGGGATCTGCTGTAGCACGCCGCGCAGCCGGCGCCGCGCCGGCGCTTCGTCGTCAACGATGATCGCGCGCATGATCGCTGAAGGGAATCTCGATCGTCGCGACCGCGCCCGTGCCGGGCGGCGGCGCATTGACGAGATCGAACCGATGACTCGCCCCGTACAACTCCAACAACCGCGCCCGCGTGTTCGTGAGACCGAGTCCCCCGCTCGCACGGCTCCCCCCCCCGTTTCCCGCGGCGAGGCCGGGCCCGTTGTCGCGCACCTCGAGATGCAGCCGGTCGCCGGCGCGGGTCGCGGCGATCTCCACGTCCACGACGCCGCCGTGCGGGGCAGCGCCGTGCCGGATCGCGTTCTCGACCAGCGGTTGCAGCAGCAGCGTGGGAACGACGGCGGACGCTGCGCGCGGATCGACGCGGAATGTGACCCGCAGCCGGTCGCCAAAGCGCGCTTCCTGAATCGCGACGTAGTGGTCGAGCAGCTCGAGCTCCTCGTCCAAGGTGACGAGGGGGCCGCGCTCGCGGTTAAACGACTGGCGCAGCAGCTCCGACAGCCGCGTGATCATGCGATTGGCCTGCTTGGGATCTTCGAGGACGAAGGCCGAAATCGTGTGCAGTGTATTAAAGAGGAAGTGCGGCTGAAGCTGTCTCACCAGGGCATCGAGCCGCGCCTGCACGAGCTGCGTCTCGAGCCGCGACGCCCGCCAGGCATGATAGAGCCCGGCCACCATCGCATAGACGAGCAAATTGAAGGTCCAGTACATCTGCACGGCGTCTGCGGCGCCGGTGAGCACCGTGTGCGGCGTGAGATACAGACCGAGAGCCCCCTTCACGGCGCCTTCGAACGCCGCGCACGACACGCCGATCAAGAGCGCCATGGGAAGGTGCGCGGCGATGATCGCGACGGGGCGGCGGATCCGGACGGCCCATGCGGCAAACGCCCAGACCGGAGCCGTGAACAGGGCCCAGCTCCACCAGCCACTGAGCTGCCACGCGATGATCCAGCGCCAGGGCCGCGGGCTTCCCTGGACGATCTGGTAGTGCATCTGAATCGCGAACAGCAGCGCCACCGCCGTCCAGGCGCCGAATACCAGCAGAGCTCGTTTCATCATGAGTCTCATTGTAGCATGCTACGAAAGGCGCACTGGCGGGAGCCGTCAGAAGTGTGTGAATTCACATGCCGATGACACAGCGTCCCTACGCCCGGTAGCGGATCGCGCGCAGATTGCCCCGGGGAGGACACCCATGCGAACGATGCTCGTTGGACTCACCCTGCTCGCTGCCGTGGCCGCGGCCGCCGCGGCCGCCGCGGCCGATCGCGCCGCCGATCGGCAGGCGCTGCTCGCAGCTGACAGCGCGCTCGCCTTTGATGGAGCGGCGTTCACGGACAACGCCGTTTACCTGCACCCCGGCGCGGCGTTGGTCCGCGGTGCAAGCCAGATCCGGACCTTTCTGGCCAACGCCCGAATCGCGCGCGGTCTCCAGCGCGAGCCGGTCTTCGCCGATGTGTCCGCCGACGGCTCGCTGGGCTACACGTTTGGATGGACCCACGGCGAAGGGACCCGCGGCAAGTACCTCGCGTGTTGGCGCAAGCAAACGGACGGCTGGCGGCTCGCCGCGTTCGCCGGCACCGTGCCGGTCCCAGATTCCGCACCCGTCCACCTCGTCGGCAAGCGTGACTCGACTCCTCCCGTGCGCGGCAGCGCGAATTCGCGCGAACTGTTGAAGGCCGATTCCGCCTTCGCCGCGCAGTCCGTGGCGCGCGGCGCCAAGCAAGCCTTCCTCGCCTACGCGGCGGAGCATGCGGTGTCGTTTGGGGCTGGTGTCAAGCTGAACGAAGGGCGCGAGGCGATCGGCGCGGCGTTCGACAACCTCCCGGCGGGCGCGGTGCTGGAGTGGCGCCCCCTCGCCGCCCAGATTGCGAAGTCCGGCGACCTCGGCTGCACCGTCGGTGAGGCGACGATTCCCTCACTCCATCATTACAGCAAGTATCTCACGATCTGGAAACGACAGGCCGACAAGAAGTGGAAGTTCGTCGCGGATGGAGGAAACCTGAGGCCGGCCCCCGCGCTCGAGCACTAGAAGCGGACGCTGAGACCGCCGTACACCTGGCTCGTGGCCTCCGGGCCGCCGTGCTCCGCGTTCGCGGACAGCATCAAGTACCAGGACCGCGCCAGATTCATGTCGAGATCGAGTCCTCCCCACAGGATGGACTGATCCGCCGGGATAGCGAGCGCATCGTGCTCCAGGCGCGCGCCGCCGGAAAGCTCGACGTGCCAGAGGTTGCCGGGGTCGAACGCGAGCCCGAGGGAGTGCAGCCACCCGTCGAGGTTCGGGCTTTGGAAATAGGTGCTGCGCCCCCGCACGCGTACGCCGAGCGGGCTGATTCGGTCGGTTCCGGCCGAAAGCGTGTAGGAGTTCGCGCGCCCCGCCGTGCCGCCGCTGCTCTGTCGCACGTCGAAGCCACCGAAGCCGCCTCGACCAAACCGCAGCCCGACCCCCGCCCATACGCCCTGCCGGAATGCGTCGTCGAAGGACGTGACCGGGTTCACGAAGTCCCGATACAAAAACACATTGCGCCGGTTGTCGAACCCGACGTGGAACTCCAGCCGGTCGCTCGCGCCATAGCGTGCCGTCGCGAACGTGCTCGTCGGGGAAATCGCGGCCATCCCCGCCGGTCGCTTCCAGGGACGATAGTAATCGATCTCCTGTGAGATGAACGTGGTCAGATTGCGGCTCGAGAAAAACCACTGGAGGAAGCCGAACTCGCGATTCGCGTGCCCCTGCTGATAGGATCCGCTCACACCGAGCGTCGCCGACCACTGCGCGCCCTGCCCCGGCGTGCCGCGGCGCTGCACATAGGTCCCCACCTCGACGATATCGGTTGAGAATTCGAGCTTGAGCGGTTCCGGCTGGCTGCCGCCAAACACCCCGGCGCTCCATTGGGGCTTGTTCACCTCGGCGAGCACGCCGTCGAACAAGCCGATTGCGGGCAGACGCGGCGCGAGCTGCCGCCCCAACGTCACCCGCGACGCGGAGCCCGAGGCATTCCAGACCAGAGCAAGCTGATACGCTCGGGCACGCCCGTCGACGACGGTGGCGCCGGCGATGTTGCTCGCGGTGCGCCGGGCGCGGATGTCCACCGCCACTCCTAACGGTCCACCGCCAAATGGCCGGCCGTCGAGCCGGAGGTCGAGCGACGGCTGTGTGAACCCGCCGCCGCCATCCTGCGCCACCACGAGATAGTGCGCTCCCACGCGGCCGCGTAGAGCCGTCGCGCCGAAGGAAGTGCTCCCCACGCGGGAAGATGAGGAAACGGGCACGGGGACGGGGGGACGCGTGGCGACTGTCGAATCGCGCGCGGGCGAGGCGGCGGTGAACCGTACGGAGTCCCCGACGACAAGCGCACCTGTCGCAGTCACGATGTCACACGAGGCTTGGCGTGACGCGAGGAACGCGACTTTCAGCGTGCCGAAAACCGCTCCGCTCCTGATAACCTGAACGAGCGCCCCTTCGCGCAGGCCGGCCTCTCGTCCCGCGTCGATATAGGCCGACACGCTCGTGAGGTAGGTGATCCTGGCCGTGCGGGTCGAGCTGGAATCCTGGGCGCGCACCGGCGCGGCGAGGATCGTGAAGCACGCCACGACTACTCCCGTCCCGCGGCGCCAAGCTCTCATCGGTGATGGCACGAGTAGCAATTGGTGCTGTTCCACACGTAGCCGTTGACCTCCGTGTGGTGTCCCGCCGTCTGGGCCTGCGTATGGCAGACCGTGCATACAAAGACCGCGTATGAGGACTGGTCCGTGTGGCAGTCACTGCACGCCGCGTTACGATGCGGCAGCCGGAACCAGGTGTGGTTGAACGCGGCGCCGGTCCATCCCGAAGTCGTGTGGCAATCCTGACATGTGGTCGGGAACGACGCGGCCGCGTGGCTCGGACTGGTCGTGGCGTCGTATGCCGCCTGGTGACACGAGACGCACTGTGGGCTCTTGCCCGCATACACCCCGTCGCCATGGCAGCTGGCGCAAGGAACGGCCTGATGCGCGCCGGTCAACGGGAAGCTGGTCCCCGCGTGACTGAATCGCGCGCTCGACCACACCGTCGTCGAATGGCACTGTACGCAGTTGGTGGAAATGCCGCCCGCCTGATGGTCCGGATCGCGCGTGGCCACATACTCGGCGCGATGGCACTCGACGCACTCCGTCGAGCGATTCACGAATGTCATGCGGCCCTGCGCCGTGGGCGTGTGACAGCGCTCGCAGTCCACGGCAATGTGCGCTCCCGTCAGGGGAAAGCGCGTCTCCTGATGCGCGCGGACCAGCTGCGCCAGATCGAGAAAGCTGCGCGTGGTGTGACAGCGTGAGCATGCGGCGCCCAACTCGCCGCGATGGACGTCGTTGTGACACGAGGAGCAGGTCGTGGGCGCGCCCTTGAAATCGAGCGCCGCGTGGCAGGAGCGGCAGTTCACCCGTGCGTGCGAGCCGGTCAGCGGGAAACCCGTCTTCCCATGATCGAATGCGGAACTGATCCGCGCCGGCACCCACCCCTCGGGAGCGTGGCACGTCGCGCACGGCTGCGGCAGTGGCCCATGTGGGTTTGTCGTCGTGGCGGTGACCTGTGCGGCGGCGGACGCGGCCGCGAGCAGACTCATCGTTCCTAGCAGCGCTAGAGTTGCTTTCACTTGTGGCAGGCCTCGCAGGCCGTTGGCACAGGGCGGTAGATAATGACGGGTTTGCCGCTCGGGCTGGGGACGCTGCGGTGGCAGCGATCGCACGGCACCTTGGCGTGGGCGCCCTTCAGCGAGAAGGCCGCGTCGCGGTTGTGATCGAACCGGCGCGCGGGGCGGAATGCATCCATGTCGTGACAGCTCTCGCACGCTCCACGGTCGGGGCGCGCCGCGAACTGCGTGCCGTGTACACTCTGGTGACAACCGGCGCATCCGCCCGCGGGCGCCCCGAAGCGTAGCGGCGGCCCCGACCAGCGGGCGACCGCCACGAGCGTCGAAGGAACCGGCGCGTGTCGCATCTCCGCGTGGCACTGGGCACAGGGCACGGCGCCGTGGGCCCCGGTGAGCGGGAAGCGATAGTGCGCGTGCGCGGCAACGTCGATCGTTGACGGGCTGAAACCACGGACGTCGTGACAGTCGGTGCAGCGCGCGTACTTCTTGCCGTGCGCGTCCAAGTGGCAGGTGGCGCAGTCGGCGGTAGCCGGACGCATCGCCACGACCTCGGGCGATCCGGGAGTCTTCACATGACACCCGGAGCACCGCGCCTGCTGGTGTCGCCCTTCGAGCGGGTAACGCGTGCGGCGGTGTTGCGCGACTGTGTAGCTCGAAGGCCGCCAGCCGTCCACGGTATGGCACGACGCGCAATCCACAACGCGGCCCGCGAGCGTCGCGGTGCCGGCATGCGGATCGGGCGTGTGACAGCCCGAACAGGTCGCGAACGGCCGGCTCTGCGCGACACTACCACGCGAGAAGTCGTGGCACTTCTCACAGGCGACCTCGACGTGCCGGCCGCGGAGCGGATAGCGCGTGCGGTCGTGATCGAAGGATGCGCGATTGATGGTCTTGAAGGACGTGGTCTGGTGGCAGCGGCTGCACGCGGCCCCCAGCTTGCCGCGGTGGACGTCGCTGTGACAGGCCACGCACTCGCGATGCTCGAGCGGCTTGAAGCGTGGAATGGGATTTCCACGGGTGTCGCTGGCAAGCTGGAGTCGCGGCGCTTCGTGGCACGCCGCGCACGTTACCGTGTCGTGAGCGCCCGTGAGCGGGTAGTTCGTTTTCGCGTGATCGAACCGCGGCGCAGGCTTCCAGTGCTCGACGTCGTGGCACTTGAGGCAGTTCTGATCGAGCGCGCCGCGGTGCGCGTCTTCGTGACACGAAGTGCAGCGGCGCTCGAGGCCGAGCCACCCGGGATCCGCTTTCGGCCGCTGCGACAGCCGCACCACCGGTGAGATTCGGAACGTCGTCTTGTGACAGGCCGAGCATTTCTGCCGGCCATGACTCCCGTCGAGCGGCCATCCCGCGCGCGTGTGCTCGAAGCGTTCGGCGGAGCCGCCCAGCCCCTCCCAGCTTATGAGCGCGAAGTCCACGCCGGCGTGATCGGGATGGCAGCTCGCGCAGCGTTGCGCTTTCACAGGCGCCGAGCCGTGCAGGCCACCTCCTCGCTCGACGAGCCAGGCGATCTCCTTGTGACAGTTGATGCAGAGGCCGGTCATCTGCTCCTTGCCGCCACCGCGCCCCCCGGCGTGACACTTGGCGCATTGCAGCGTGCCCTCCAGCGGTGCGTGCGGGCGTGACAACGGTCCTGGCGAAATCTGGGCGCGGACCAGCGTGGGAGTACCGAGGCAGACGAGCAACAGCGCGATGACGCGCCTCACCCGCGCGCTTCACGATCGGCCGGGTCTAGAATCGCCATGTGACACTGCCGTACAGCTGCGTCGTGATGTTGGTGCCGGGATTAGCCGGGTCTGTCTGCCGCAGGCCCGAGAAGGATACGAACCACACGCGGGCGACACTGACATCCAGCGAAATGCCGTACCATGTCGATGTCTGCATGATGGTGGTGTTCGGATTGTCCTCGCGCCGTGTGCCTCCGGTGAGGTCGACATGCAGCCGGTCCACCGGATCGCAACCCAGCCACCAGGAATAGAGTTGCCCCGCGGTCCGCAGGGCAACCGGAGTGTTCAACGTCGAGTCGTTCTGGTTCTGGTACCATGTGGCCCGCGCCGAGAGGGCCAGCCGCAGGGGGGTAACGGGGTCGAGTCCGAGGGTACCGGTGTAGGAATCGGCGCGGCCGGCCGTCCCACCGGTGCTGCGCCGCCAGTCCCCGCCGAGGCGAACCTTGTAGCTCGAAAGCAGAGCGCCGGCGCCATAGCCCTTGCGGTAGGCGTCATCGAAAGCCGTCTCGGGATTCTGCGTGTCTCGATAGAGTCTCACGTTGCGCCGATTGTCGTAGGTGGCGTTGAACGCGAGCCGCGGCGACAGACGAAACCAACCGGTCGCATACTGACTGGTGAAGGTGAGCGGCTTTTCGCCCAGCTGCACCTTCCAGGGCGGGTAGTAGTCGATTTCCTGCAGCCCGAAGAGGGAATACGACCTGTGGTTGACGCTCACCTGGATGAAGCCGAATTCCCGGTTGGCATGTTGGTCCTGCAGAGAAGCGACCGCGCCGGTCGTGATGGCCCACGGGGCGGTAGCAGCCGGAGGACTGTGAAACTGGAGATAGCCGCCGTAGTCCTGGATGGCATCGGCCAACCCGAGAGTGCCGGGATCGGGCTCCAAACCTCCAAACATACCGAGCGACACTCGGGGACCGTTGAGCTCCATCAGTCCGCCGTCGAACAGGGCTACCGACGTCACGGCCGTGAGATACTGGCGCCCGACAACGGTCCGGAATCCAGCCCCTGGTGGCCCCCAGAAAACCGCCGCTTGATAGACACGGGTTCTCCCATCCACCTGATTCGGCCTCCCGGTCGAGGAGGTCACGGTATACCGGGTCCGCAGATCCAGGGAGAGCCCGATAGGCGTGCCTCCAACGCCGAGACCGCTCATCCGGAGATCGAACGACGGCTGATTGAAGCCCGTCCCCGCGGTGGGGGTGCCGGACGAATCCCCGCTGAGCGCCGAAGTTGCGCGCAGCGAGCGGAGTCCCAGTCGACCATGGATCCCCGGCCCGCTCAGGCGCCGAGGCCGCCGCCGGGGTGTCGCGTCCGCCATCGTCTCGGCACTCGTCGTCGGAGCCGGTGGGGGGGGGACCGGAACGAAGCGGACTACGTCGCCGACCACGATGTCCGCCACACCCCCTAGCACTTCACACGAGGCCTGGTGCGAGGCGAGGAACTTCACCCGTAGCTTAGCGACGACCGAATCTCGCCGCACGACCGACAGCTGCGCTCCTTCGGTCAACCCCTCCCGGCGCCCCGCGCCGACATAGATCGCCGCGCCGCTTATGAAGGTCACAGTGGTGCGTCCGGGCGTTGTGTCGCGAGGAGCGGCGCCCCGCTGCGCTGGTGTGGGGCCGGGCGTCGGGGCGGGGGCGGGGGCGGGGGCGCGAGCCGGAGCGGCGGCGACGGTGGAGGCTGGAGCTGCGGCTACGGTGGAGGCTGGAGCTGCGGCTACGGCGGAGGCCGGAGCAGTCGCTTGGGCGGAGGTCGGGGCGGAGCTAGCGGGACCGGGCTGTGTGAGTGGCGCAGCGGAAGCGGGCACTCGCGCAGCAGTGGCCGGCGCGGCCCGGGGTGGCGGCGCGGCGGGTGTCACGCGAACGGTATCACCCAGCATCAACACGCCCCGGAGACTCACGATAGCACAGGACGCCCGCCCGTTGCCCACGGACTCGACGCGCAACACGGCGATCGTCCGGCCCCGCCGCACGACCTCAACCTCGCTGCCCTGGCGCAGCCCCTCTCCCCATCCCGCGTTAATGAACAGCCAGTCACGAGCTAAGTAGATAACACTCACCGTGCGCGCTGGTGCAGCCTGCTGGGTCGCGGCTGCCGCCGGGGCCAGCAAGCCTACGAGGAAGCTCCAACGGAGAGCTGTGTGATGCAGGTCTCCCGCCATACGGTCTTATGGACCGGTCGCATTACGGTGGCAGCCGGACTTCGCGCAACTCTTGATTGTGTAGTTGGCCGCGGTCTGATGGCAGTCCGCGCACGACGCGCCTTGATGGGGCAACCGCACGTGCTGTGGATTGACGATGGTCATGTGGGTCCACGTCGGCCCGGTCCAGCTGGACTTGGTGGGCGAGTGGCAGTTGGTGCAATTGGTCGCGGCGAACGCAGTCATCCCCACCGCCGTGTGGTTCGGGTCGGTGACCGCGATGTAGGTGGCGTGATGGCAGCCGTCGCAGGTCTGCGGCACGCTGGAGTAGTTGGTCGTCGTGTGACAATCCGCGCAGACGCGCGGCGGGAGAGCGTGCGACCCGGTCAACGCGAGCGGGCTCGTTGGATGCGAGAAGCTCGCGCCCGCCCACGCCGCCGTGATCTGGTGGCAGGACGCACAGTCGGTCGAGTACCCGGCCGCCGTGTGGTTCGGGTTCGTGGTTGCGACGTAGTCGGCGTGGTGGCACCCATCGCAGGTCTTCGGCACCGTCGAATAGGGCGTCGTCGTGTGACACTGCGCGCAGGTGAGCGCTCCGTGCGCTCCCTGCTTGGGGTTGATCGGCGTGGTGGGGTGCGCGGCGAACGTCGCTCCCGTCCACCCGGCGACGAGTGCATGACAGTCGGTGCACGTGATCGAGAATCCCGCGGCCACGTGGTTCGGGTCATTCGCGCCGACATAGTCCGTATGATGACAGCCGTCACATGTCTGTTTCACCGCCGAAGCCGCCTGGCCGGCGAGATGGCAGTCGGCGCATTGCTTGTTGCCGTGAACGCCCGTGAGCGCGATCGGGCTCGTCGGATGATTGAAGCTCGCCCCGGCCCAACCAGCCAACACCTGGTGGCAGGACGCGCAGTCGGTCGAGTACCCGGCGCCTGTGTGGTTCGGGTTCGTGGTTGCGACGTAGTCGGTGTGGTGACACCCATCGCAGGTCTTCGCCACACTCGAGTAGGGCAACGTGGTGTGACACTGGGTGCAGGTCACCGCTCCGTGCGCGCCCTGTTTTGGATTGATGGGCGTGGTCGGATGGCTGGCGAACGTCGCCCCCGTCCACCCAGCGACGAGCGCATGACAGTCCGTGCAGGTGATCGGGAATCCCGCGCCCACATGGTCAGGATCCCTGGCACCGGCGTAATCGGTGTGGTGACAGTCGTCGCAGGTTTTCCGCACGGCGGCATATTGCTGACCGGCCAGATGGCAGTCGGCGCACTGCTGGTTGGCATGCACGCCGGTCAGGGCGATCGGAGACGTGGGATGGTTGGCAGCTCCACCTCCCAGGCCGGCGACCCGACTCCACGCCACCTGATTGTGGCACTGGGGGCACCCAGTCGGGAAACTGCTGGCAACGTGGTTCGGCGCGGAGTTGAAATCCGTTCGGTGGCACGAGACGCACTCAGTCTGCGTCCCCACGAACTGCATGGAACCCTGAGCGCCCGCCTTGTGGCACGAAGCGCAATCCAGACCCAGATGCCCGCCCTGCAAGGGGAAGCGCGTCAGCCGGTGGGCGTTGACCATCACCTCGCGATCGAGAAAACTGCGGGTCGTGTGGCAGCTGGCGCAGTTCGCTCCCAGCTCGCCGCGGTGCCTGTCGGCGTGGCAGGAGACGCAGGTTGCCTCCACGCCTTTGAAATTCAGGGCACGATGGCAGGCGCGGCAGGTCGTGGTACCGTGCGCGCCCGTAAGCGCAAAGCCGAACTTCGAGTGATCGAACCCTCGGGAGACCTGGACGGGTGTCCAGCCACTCGCGATGTGGCAGGTCGCGCACGCCATCTTCAGATTGCCGTGTGGCGAGGTCGTACGCTCCTGGGCGTGGAGGGGGGGGGGCCCGACCAGGAACAGGGCCAGCGCGGGCAAAGTGAGGCGTCTCACCATAACCACGTCGAGCCGAGTGCAACGACGACGATCACGTGCACGAGCACCGCGGCGAGGGCGGCGATCGCCACCGGGCGGTGGAAGACGTGCCAGTACCGGAACACGGAGTGCGTCGCGTCGAGCATCCGCGCCTGCTGCGCCAGCGCAACTTCCTGACGCGCGAGCCGCAGCACGGAGCGGATCGCGACCCGGTCAGCGTCGCGGCGGAATTGCCCGCGAGCGGCCCACAGACGGCGCAGCCGCCGCTCCGCCGCGCGGCGCGCGAAGTCGTCGGCGATCATGCGCTTGAACGTGCCCCACACACCGAGCCGCCCCACCGCGGGGGCTGGCGCCAGGATCCCTTCGATGGCCGTGCGGTCGAGTCCGCTCTGCTGCGCGATCTGGTCGAGCAAGGCGGCGCGCCGCCGGCCGATTTCCTCACGGGTCAGCTCCACCCCAGCCCGGCCGCGCGGGATGCGGGCGTAGATGTAGCGGCCGACGATGCCACTCAACCACACGACCATCATCGACCAGAAGCCGAGACCGATCACCCCGCGGAAGCGCCATGCGGCATGGACGGCGACGAGCAACGGGAGCAGGAGGGCGGCAAGCACGTGCGCGTTGAGCCAGCGTGAGATGGCGCCGGTGAACGCGAGCCAGCGAAACTTCTTGCGCAGCGGGTAGAGCCAGAGAAAGAGGAAGAGCGCGAGCGCGAGCAGTCCGGTGCTCTGCCCGATGTAGCCCGACGGCTTCAGCCAGACATGCCAGGGATTTCGCACCCGTCCGGCGATCGGCGCGAGGTAATACGGCGCCCCCGCCACGCAAATGGCCAGGAGCGCCAGTAGCAATACCACCATGACCACGCGCCCGCGCCGGCGCTCCACCGGGGGCGCCAAAGCCGCGAGCGAGGGGCGTTCCGGCAGCCGCACTTGCAGCTGCGGAGTAGGCGCCCGGCGATCAGGGACAGGCGTGGATTGCATGGTGCTTGTTATTTCCTCTGACGCCCCGGGGCCGTGATGCGGACCACGGCCAAACGGGGCATCCGTTCGGCACCATCAATGAGGGCACGGAAGCTGCGAGCAGCAACAAGGATACCGGCAGCCGGCACTACAAACCCGCTGCGCGCTCTGTAACGAATCGAGTCACCCGCCCTGAATCGGTTCAGGTCTTCAGGAAGAAGAGGACTGATGGAATCGACGCTGGCGTACGTCGCGTTCGGGCTGATCCTCGTCCTCTCGATGATCCGGCACGTGCGCCGGATGCATCGCAAGGAAGCGACCGGCGCGTGCGGCCGCCGAGCGCGGCAAGCTGCGCTCCGATGGACCACAAGCGCAGCATCCCCACATCGACGCCACCAAGTGCATCGGGTGCGGCGCATGCGTCGATGTGTGCCCCGAGGGTGACGTCATGGCGGTGATCGCCGGGCAGGCGGCGATCGTGAACGGCCATAAATGCATCGGTCACGGCCTGTGCGCCGAAGCATGTCCCGTTGGTGCGATTACGATCGTGATGGCGAGTCCGAGCGTCGGCGCGGACATGCCGCAGCTCAGCCGCGAGCACGAAACCAACGTCCCGAACGTGTTCATCGCCGGAGAGCTCGGCGGTCTGGCGCTCATCAAGAACGCAGTTAACCAGGGACGGGACTGCGTCGACACGATTGCGGGCCGGCTGCTGGGCATCAAGCGCGGCCGCTCGGTCCCGGGCGTGCATGACGTCTGCATCGTAGGCGCCGGTCCCGCCGGCATCAGCGCGTCGCTCCGCGCCATCGAACGCAAGCTCAGCTATATCACACTCGAGCAAGACGAATTCGGCGGCACCGTCGCGAAGTATCCGCGACAGAAACTCGTGATGACGAGTCCCGTTGAGTTTCCTCTGCACGGCAAATTCAACAAGCTGCAGATCTCCAAGGAGGAGATCCTCCGCTTCTGGCAGAAGCTCCACAAGCAGGCCGGCTTGAAAGTCAACACGACCGAGAAGGTCGAGAGCATTCGCCGCGAAGCGGATGGCGCGTTCACGATCGAGACTGCCAAGGCACGCTACCGCGCCTGGGCGGTCCTCTTGGCGCTCGGCCGGCGCGGCACGCCCCGCAAGTTGGGCGTCCCTGGTGAGGAGCTCGCCAAAGTGATGTACGGCCTAATCGAGGCGGAGGCGTACACCGACGCCAAGATCCTCGTCGTCGGAGGCGGTGACAGCGCGGTCGAAGCCGCGTTGGGTTTGGCGCATCAACGTGGCAATCGGGTGACGCTCTCGTACCGGAAAGACGCATTCAGCCGGATCAAGGAGCGCAACGCACAACACATCGCCGACGCCATGAAGAGCGGCAAGGTGCAGGTGATCTTCAACTCGCAGCCGGTAGAGATCAGCGAGCGGGCCGTCCGCCTCGAAGTCGGCGGCGCGGTCCGGGAAATACCGAACGACTACGTCTGGGTGTTCGCGGGTGGGACACCCCCCCGCGAGTTCCTCGAGAAGTGTGGCGTCCAGGTCGGGCCCCGCGATCTCACCGCCGAGGCCGGCGTGGAAGCCAAGCTGGTCAGCGGTACCCGGCGGCTTGCAGGCTGAACAGCTCCGCATACAGCCCGCCGCGCGCGACGAGCTCTTCATGCGTGCCATCATCCACGAGCTCACCGCCCTTCAACACGAGAATGCGATCGGCCATGCGTACGGTCGAGAACCGGTGCGAGATCAGCACGGCCATGCGGCCCTTCGTCAGCTCGGCAAACCTCAGGAACACCTGATACTCGGCGCGCGCGTCGAGGGCAGCCGTCGGCTCATCGAGGATCAACACCTGCGCCTCGCGCATGTAGGCGCGGGCCAACGCCACCTTCTGCCATTCACCGCCCGACAGCTCGACACCGTTGTCGAATCGCTTGCCCAGCATCTGGTCGTAACCCTTCGGCACCCGCTGAACGACTGAGTCGGCCAGGCTGCGCTGGGCGGCTTCCCGGATCCGAGCCTCGTCCCCCAACGCCTCGATCTGACTGACGCCGATGTTTTCCCGCAGAACAAAGTCGTAGCGCACGAAATCCTGAAAGATGATGCCGATGTTTTTTCGCAGACTGTCGAGGTCATAATCCCGGAGATCGACGCCATCCAGGAGGATCTTGCCCTCGTCAGGATCGTAGAGTCGAGCCAGCAGCTTCACGAGCGTCGTCTTCCCGGCCCCGTTCTCGCCGACGAGCGCGATGCGCTCATGCGGCTTGAATGCAAAGCTGAGGCCCCGCACCGCCCACCGTTGCGAGCCGGGATAGCGAAATCCGACATTCTCGAATCGAAAACCGGTCCGCAGTGGTCGCGGCACCGGTCTGGCTCCAGGTCTGGAGACAACGCTGGGCCGTACATCGAGGAAGGTGAACAAATCGCTGAGATAGAGGCTCTGTTCGTAAATCGAGGAGAGGGCGAGCAGCACGCTCTGAATGAGGCTTCTGCTCTGGCGGAACGAGCCGGCCAGGAACGTCAACGTGCCGATCGTGAAATCTCCCATGACGGTGCGATAGATGATCACCGCGTACGCGCCGTAATAGCCGAGCGTGCCGACCGTCACGAGCAACGTCGAGACGATGTTGCGCCGCACGGCGAGCTTCTTGTTCTCCGCGTAGAAGCGGTCCGACAGCTCCGAATAGCGGCCCACGAGAAAGCGCGAGAGTCCGAACAGCTTCACTTCTTTGGCCGATTCGTCCGACGCGCCCATGTAGCGCAGGTAGTCGAGGAGCCGGCGCTCCGGCGTCCACTGAAACAGCAGCGAGTAGCCGAGCGAGGCGAAATGCGCCTCGCCGAGGAACGCGGGCAACACCGCGATCGTGAGGAGCAGCAGCAGCCACGGCAGCTGCACGAGCAGGACGCTCGCGAGTGAGACGAGCGTGATCAGGTCCTGCGCGGTGCCGAGCAGCAAGGTGAACAGCCCGATGCGGCCGATGGTCTGGCGGCGCGCGCGCTCGAGGTGATCGTAGATCTCTGCATTCTCGAATTGGGCGAGATCGAGCGTCGCGGCGTGCTCCATCAGCCGCACGCTGAGACGGTTGCCGAAGAGATCGCCCAGCAGGCTCTCGAGCAAGGACGAGATCCGCGCCAGTCCTTCACCAACGACCGCGATGCCGAGCTCGACGCCCACGAGGAGGGCGAGATGGCTCCAATCGGGGGTGCCACCCGCGTGCACCGCCGCAACACCCGCGATCACCGCGTCGATGATGAGCTTGCCGATCCACAGGACGGCGACGGGGATGAATGACCGGACGATCCGCAGCAGCAGAATCGTGAGGGTATACCCGCGGTGGGTCTGAAACACGAGCCGCACCAGAGGCGGAATGTGCTTGAGCGCGGCGAGGCGCTCGCCCCAGGTGGGGGGCGGTCCCTCTTTAGGCCGGGTTCGACGGGGTGGCCGGGAGCGCGGCGGCATATTCCTTAACTTCGCACCGAGGGAAGCGTCAGCATATAGACCCCATGCGCCATACCTGCTGCATAGCCGTCATGCTCGCCGCGGCGAGTCCGTTGATCGCGCAGCAGCCTCAACTCACTGCGCGCGACTCGGCATTTCACGTGCTCAATCGCCTCGCCTACGGCGCTCGCCCGGGCGAGGTCGACAGTGTGGCGCGCACCGGCGTGATGCGGTGGATCGAGCAGCAATTCGATCCCGATCGCATTCCCGACCGAATGTTGGCCGAGCGCGAGCGGGGGTTCAAGATCCTCGATTACGATCGCGCCGACCTCGCGCAGCGCTACCGCGACGCCACGCGAGAACGCCAGCGCATGCAGCGCGAACGGACGCTAGCCGGGGATTCGACACGAGTACGAGGAGCAAATGGTCCCATGCGGGAGCTCCGCGAGCTCGGCGGAGAGATGCAGCAGTTGGCAATTCTCCGGGCCGCGCTCTCCGAGCGCCAGCTGCGCGAGGTGATGGTCGATTTCTGGACGAATCATTTCAACGTATTCGTTAACAAAGGCGCCGATCGTTTTCTGATGCCCTCGTATATCGAGGAAACGATTCGGCCGCGCGCGCTGGGACGGTTCGAGGACCTGCTGATTGCGACCGCGCAGAGTCCCGCGATGCTGTTCTATCTCGACAATGCGCAAAGTGTCGCACCCGGGTCCTCACCCCCTGGCCCCCTCTCCGCATGGCGGAGAGGGGGAATGAAGGGTAAACCCCGGTCCACGGGCATCAACGAGAACTACGCGCGCGAGCTGCTCGAGCTGCACACCCTGGGCGTGGACGGCGGCTATACCCAGCAGGATGTCATCGAGATCGCGCGCATCTTCACAGGCTGGAGCATCGAGCGACCCGAGCGGGGCGCCGGCTTTGTGTTTCACGACTGGGCGCATGATTACGGAGACAAGCACGTGTTGGGTGTAACGTTCCGCGGTGAAGGGAAGGAAGAAGGCATCAAGCTGCTCGAGTTCCTGGCCGACAACCATGCCACCATGCATCACGTCAGTGCCAAGCTGTGTGCCCGTTTCGTCGCCGATGAGCCGCCCGACGGTTGTGTCGATGCCGCCGTCGCTGCCTGGCAGAAAACCAGGGGAGACATCCGCGCAGTGCTCCGCGCCATCTTCACGTCACCCGATTTCTGGTCGCCGCAAGCGTTCCGGGCCAAGGTGAAGACCCCCTTCGAATTCGTCGTCAGCGCGGTACGCGCCACCGGCGCCGATCCGGACGACTCACCCGGGCTGGCGCAGGTGGTTGCGCGGTTGGGTGAGCCGCTCTACCAGCAGCCTGCCCCCACGGGATATGCCGAGAACGAAGCGCACTGGGTGAACAGCGGAGCGCTCCTCGCGCGCGTGAACGCGGCGGTCGCGCTCGCGGCGGGACGGTTGCCCGGCGTCACGGCCAATCTCGATGGCGTGATACCGACGACCAGCGATGACAACCAGCTCGTGGACCTCGTGAATAAACGCGTGCTGGGTGGTACGATGTCTGCGCACACGAAGACCGTCATTCTCGATCAGTTAAATGACATCAACGATCCAATGCAGGCTCGGGCGCTGGCCATAGGGCTCGCGCTGGGCGGGCCGGACTTTCAGAGGCAATGACGGTAAGGGACGGTAAGGGACGGTAAAGGACGGAAAGGGTCTATGAGCATATCGCGTCGGGTTTTTGTGAAGAACTCCGCGTTGGGCCTGGTCAGCTTTGGGTTGGATCCGCTCTTTCTGCCCAGGGCGCTGTTCAGCCCTTACCGTCCCTTACCGTCCTCTACCGTCCCTTACCGTCCGATTTTGGTCTGCCTCTTCCAGCGCGGCGCCGTCGATGGACTGAACATGATCGTCCCGCACGGCGATCGGCTCTACTACCAGGAGCGGCCCCGCATCGCGATCCCGGCCGCCGACGTTGTGGACCTGGACGGCCATTTCGGCCTGCATCCGAGCCTGGCGTCACTGAAAGCGCTGTGGGACAACAAGAGCCTGGCGGTGCTGCACGGGATCGGCTCTCCCGACTCCACCCGCAGCCATTTCGATGCGCAGGACTACATGGAATCGGGTACGCCCGGCCTGAAGTCGACCGGCGATGGCTGGTTGAATCGCTATTGCGACCACGATCGCGAGCACGCCGACACACCGTTTCGCGCCGTGGCCTTCGGTCCACAGCTGCCGCGCATTCTGGCAGGCAGCGCGCCCTCGTTGGCCATCGACGATCTCCAGGCATTCGGCCTCCGCGTACCGCAGGAAGGCGCGCGCGACCGGCTGACCAAGGCCTTCGAGGAACTCTACGACGGCGCCGGAACCGGCCTGCTGGCGTCGTCATCACGGGAAGGCTTCGAAGCGATCCAGATGCTGAAGCGCGCCGACCCGACACAGTACCGGCCGGCCAGCGGTGTCGAATACCCGCCCGGCCGTCTGGGCCGGACGCTGCTGCAGATCGCACAGCTCATCAAAGCAAATGTGGGCCTGGAGATCGCCTTCGCCGACTGCACCGGCTGGGATACGCACGTGAATCAGGGCTCGAGCGAAGGACAGCTGTCGGCGCGGCTGCGCGAGCTGGGCCTCGCGCTGTCGGCGTTCTCGCGCGACCTCGACGTGGGGATGCGCAACGTGGTCGTGCTGACGATGTCCGAATTCGGCCGCACCATTCGCGAGAACGGCAACAGCGGCACCGACCACGGCCACGCGACGGCCATGCTCGTGATGGGCGGGCCGGTGAACGGCGGTCAGGTACTCGGTCGTTGGCCCGGGCTCGAGATCGACAAGCGCTTCGAAGGCCGCGACGTGGCAGTTACGACGGACTTCCGCGACCTGTTCAGCGAGATCCTGGCACGCCACCTCGGCGCAACCGACCTCGCGCCCGTCTTCCCCGGCTACACGCCGGCGGCCGGGCGGTTTCCGGGGGCGATCCGGCTCTAGACCTGACCCCCCGCGACCGCGTTCAGCCGGAGGACGCCGTCGCTTGCACCGTCACGAATCGTCAGCCAGTCGGTGCGCATCCGGTCCCATTCCTGAATGACGAGACCGTGTTCCTCGAACAGCGCGCGAATCTGCGCGGGACCGAAACCGGCGATCTCCTCGAGGATCGGCACCAGGACCGACAGCGCGTCGTCACTGATCACGGTGCGCTTCGCGATTTGGGCGACCTCGCGCGCTTCGGACGCCGCGATGGTGAACCCTTCTCCGCGGTTGACGTGCAGCATGACGGGAATGTCCGACTGCCCGTCGCCAACGTAAACGACCTGATCGCGCGGAACCGCGTTGCGGGTCCGGATATCCTCGACGGCGGCAACCTTTCCAAAGCCGGCCGCGACCCCGACCAGCGGGCCGATTTGTCCATTGTCGGGCTGAAACTGGAATCGCGTCCCGACCACATGATCGGCCGGTACGATGCCGTCCAATGCCGAGAGCACGACTTCCTGGGGCGCGGCGGAGACGACGTAGAAGTCGAAGCGATGCCCGTCGATACCCTGTGCGAGCATCCGCGCGAGTAGCTTCACGTTCCGCTTGAGACGAACCCGGCGGCCGACCTCCAACAGATCGTTCCGCGTGACGCGCCGGTACTCGGGATCATGAGCCAGCAGGTAGGCGAGCTCGGCGCCCTGTTGGACCAGATTGAGCCGCGACAGCGTCGCCACTCTCTCCCGAAACGTCGCAATGCCGAGCATTTCACTCAGCACGATGCCGGAGTCGTTGAAGCTCAACGTCTGATCGAAATCACTTGCCAGCAGGTAATGCCTCTTCATTCCAGCTCCCTTCGTTGACGGCCGCGCACTAAAAAGGCCCGCTCCAGTCTGGGGCGGGCCGCTCTGTGCGTGTACGACAGTGTCCATCGCGTTCAGCTAGCGTCCGCCTCCCCGATACGGTTTCCCGTGTGGAGCTTATTCGAGTGGCAGATGCAGGTCATCATGGCAGGAATGGTACAAGCAGGCCCCCACGACGGTCAACACCGGCGCCGTCACAGGGTTGTCACAGCTACGGTTGCGACGTCTCCGCCGCGGTAATCGGCAGCTCCAGGCGTTCCGCTTTGCGCACGACCGCCACGGTCGTGGCCGCCCCGATGCGATCGCCCGTGAGCAGACGGTGGAGATCGTCGATGCCGTGGACCGGTTGCCCATCGAATGCGACGATGATGTCGCCGGCCCGCATCCCCGCGCGTGCCGCCGGACTTTCCGCCTCGACGGTCGTGATCAACACGCCGCTCGGCTGAATCAAGCGGTGAGCCCGCACGGCGAGACGTGGCAGCGAAATATTCTGCCCGCCGACGCCGATCCGCCCGCGGCGCACGTGACCGTGCGCGATGAGCTGGCCGACCACGTGCTGCACCGTATTCACCGCGACGGCAAAGCAAATCCCTTGCGCCGGCAGAATCACCGCCGTATTGACGCCGACTACGTGACCCCGCGAATCGAGCAGCGGGCCGCCCGAGTTTCCCGGATTGAGGGCTGCGTCGGTCTGGATGACGTTGTCGATCAACCGCCCCGACACGGAGCGGAACGAGCGGCCCAGCGCGGAAACGACGCCGGCCGTGACGGTGGACTGAAATCCGAGCGGATTCCCGATCGCGATGACCACCTGACCGACTCGCAGCCCGGCGGAGTCGCCCAACGGCGCCGTGACCTGCCCACCCCCCGAGTCTTCGACCCGCAGGACCGCGAGATCGGTGTCGGGATCGTCGCCAACGAGCATGGCGCGGAGGCGACGGCCGTCGGGAAAGGTCACGTCGGTTTTTGTCGCCCCGTGGGCAACGTGGCTGTTCGTCAGGATGAATCCGTCAGGAGTGAAGACGAATCCCGATCCATGGCCCCCCCCGCCTCCTCGACGCCGGTGATGCACTTCGACGCTGACCACCGCGGGCGCTACGCGCTCGACGACGCCGCTGACGGTTCGAGAATAGGCATCCAGCAGTTCTGAATCGGAAGGATTCTGTGCGGGCGCGGGTGGCGGATCGCTGGGGACTCGTCCTCCCGTCTCCGTAAGCTTGAGAAGAGCGCTCATGTCACGGGAACAACACTCGGTTCCCCGACCCCGTATATTCGTGTCCCGATGCGGGAAGCCTTGCAGGCACTGCTCCGCGAAGCCAGCGATGCGAAGCGGTCTGCCGATTTCTGGCAGGCGGCGTCGGGCATTCTCAGTGCATGGGCGGGGGGCGCGCGGGTCTCGATCACCTATAAAGGCATCGACGAGAGCGGCTCGGTCACCGCCGGAAACGATGACCGCAGCGGACGCAATCTCACCGCGCAATGGCACGACTCGGAAGGCCGGCAGGTCGACACGAACCTGGCGGGCGCGCCCGCGGCGTTGCCGGCGTCCGATTTGGAGATCGCGATCGAATTCGCGTCGCGCCTTGCCGTTCTGGTGGGTCGCCGCGCCGCCCTGGAGCACGAGCGCCGGCTCGGCACCTTCGTCGTTGAGCTGTCACGCTGGCTGCTGGCCGCACCCGAAACCCAGCTGCTGCTCCGCTACACCCTGCAGAGCCTGATGGAGCTCGTGGACGCGCAAGGTGCATTCGTGGCGTTGAGGCACCCGGACGGCGAAAACGTCCGCATCTCCCCCGCCCTGGGCGACGCCTTGCCGGTCGAAGGGCTAATCCTCGGGCTCCAGACGAGCTCCGCCGGCCGCGTGGTTCGCACCGGCGAACCGATCATGACAACGGACCTCCGCGCGGAAGCCGATGCAAGTCCCATCACGACGGCGCTGATGGACCAGGCCCGCACCGCCATGCTCGTGCCACTCCGAACATCGCAGGGCACCGTCGGTGCGATTGGATTGCTGCGTTCCCAAACTCCGGCCGGTCAGGCGCCGCAGCCGTTCACCCTGCAGGATCTTCAGTATGTCTCGGCCGTCGCCGCCCACATCGCGGGCGGCATCGAGCTCTCCGAGGCTGTCGCAGCAACCCGCGCAGCCGCGGATCGCGCCGGAGCGATGGTCGACGCCAGTCCTTTACCTATGGCGCTGGTCGATGCCGCTGGAACTGTTCGGCAACTGAACGAGGCCGCGATCCGCATATTCGGTGTGCCGGACAAAGCCGCAGCGGTCGGACACCACCTCGAGAAGCTCGGCCTCTCGCCGAGCGGGCTGACTGTGCGGCTGATGCTCACGGGACGCCAGCAAGGGCAGCCATGGCACGGCCGCGTGCTGGTCACGCAGGAAAGCGGCGACCGCCGCATTTGTGACTGTACCGTCACCGATCTCCGGGGACTCGGCTCCCAGGATCTCCTCGTCGCGCTGTACGATCGCACCGACGAGCTGCGGGCACAGCGCGAGCTCATCGCACGCGAAAAGCTCGCCACGGTCGGCGAAATCGCGAGCGGTGTAGCGCACGAGGTGAACAATCCGCTCGCCGCGATTCGCATGGAGGCGGAGCTGCTGGCGCGCTCGACTCAGGACAGCGACGCAAGCGCCGCGGCCGCGACGATCGTGCGCGAGGTGGACCGCGCCGCGCGGATCGTGCGCAGCCTGCTCCGTCTCGCGCGGCGCGCCGACAGCACGCCGGTGCGTATCCAGCTTAACGAGCTGGTTCGCGACGTCGCGGAAATCCGCCAGCGCGTGCTGCGTGCCGATAACATCGAAGTGCGCACACGCATGGATCAGGGCGCCGAAGCCGTCCTCGGCCTCGGCCAGGAGCTGCAGCAGGTGGTGATCAATCTCATGACCAACGCCGAGCATGCCGTTCGTGGGCGGCCGAATGCCGTGATCGAGCTGGCGACCGAAGCGCGCGGCACGGACTGGGTGCGTCTCACCGTCGAAGACTCTGGCCCAGGCGTTCCGCTGGAGGTCCGTGGACGCATCTTCGACCCGTTCTTCACGACCAAGAGCCCCGACGAGGGCTCGGGACTCGGTCTTTCGATTTGTCAGCGCGTGGTGGCGGAAGTGGGTGGCAGGATCTGGCTGGACGATTCCGGCACTCTGGGAGGCGCAAAATTTGTGGTGGAACTCCCCGCCGCGCCCATACGCGACGCGGCGATCGGCTAAGGCTCACGCCTCGACGATAGAGCGCCGGTACAACGCCAACGTCGCGAGACCATACACGCCGATGGCGAGCAGCAGCGCGGCGAGTGGCCAGTGCGGTCCGAGCTGCCAAATGCCGGCCGCGATATAGCCGATGCTCGCGACCACACCGAGTGCCACCACTTCCTTGCGCGCCATGAGAATCCCAAATACGTAGCCCCAGCTGAATGCGGCGAGGCCGAGGAAGATGATCGCGTTGGGAATGATCTTGGACGGATCGATGAGATTGAGCCCGCCGGCGAAGGCGCAGAACAAACCGATAACTGTATGCGTTGCGAGGTGGAGCGCCAACGGCAGGGGCACGGTGCCCATACGATTGAAGGTCATGGGGCAAACTTAACACCTAGATTTCGGACATGCAGGCAACCCGCACCTATCTGGAACTGAAGGACCGCACCCAATTCAAAGCGGCCTTCAGCGACTTCCCCGATATCGCGATTACCCGTGTCGAGCGACCCGTGCCGGAGCTGTACCGGCACTGCTACCGGGTCGTCGGGGAGGCGTTTCATTGGCGCGACCGCTGGGACTGGAGTGATGACACGATCAACCAGCATCTGGCCGATCCCGCCATCCAGCTGTTCGTCGCCACCCGAGCAACGGGAAAGAACGCGGCCACCCTCGCCGGGTGGTACGAATTGCGCTGCGTCGCGGACGATGATTCAGTGGAGATCGCCTATTTTGGCATCGTCGCGGCGGAATTCGGCCGTGGCTTCGGCAAGCATCTGTTGTCGAGCGCGGTGCGCGACGCCTGGGCGCTCGGTCCCGAGCGCGTCTGGTTGCACACCTGTACGCTGGACCACCCCAATGCGCTGCCGAATTACGTCGCGCGCGGCTTTACGCCTTATCGCACCGAAACGTACGAGGTAGATTCAGCCTTGTGAAACTCAACTTCAACTTCCAGCTCACGCGTAAGTGGAAATTCATCATCGCGGGAATCGTGCTCACCCCGATCCTGCTGTTCGCACTCTACACGTGGTCGGCGCTGCAGTGGAACTACTCCGAGGGCGAGCGCGCCGGCTTCGTGCAGAAATTCTCCAACAAAGGTTGGCTCTGTAAGACGTGGGAGGGCGAGCTCGCGATGGTGTCGATGCCCGGCACCAATCCCGAGAAATTCTATTTTACCGTTAGAGATGACGACGTTGCGCAGCACATCAATTCGTCCCTGGGGAAGCGGGTGGCGCTCACGTACCAGCAGCACGTGGGGGTCCCGACGACCTGCTTTGGAGAAACGCAGTACTACGTGGTTGCTGTGAAGGTCCTCGGGCAGTGAGCGCCAACAGTTTCGGCAGCCGGGGAACGCTCAAGGCTGGTGGCAATACCTACGAGATCTTCCGCCTCGACGCCCTTGAGCGCCGCGGACTCCCGATCACACGCCTTCCCTATTCTCTCAAGATCCTGCTCGAGAACCTGCTGCGCCGCGAAGACGGCCGCATCGTGCCGCCCGGCGACGTCGAGAAGCTGGCACGCTGGGAGCCGCTCAAGCTGCCGGACGAGGAAATCGCCTTCATGCCCGCGCGCGTGCTGCTCCAGGACTTCACGGGCGTGCCGGCGGTGGTGGACCTCGCCGCGATGCGGGACGCCATCGTCGCCATGGGCGGCGATCCCAAACGGGTGAATCCGCTGCTCCCGGCCGAGCTCGTCATCGATCACTCGGTGATCGTCGATGAGTTCGGGACGCCGCGGGCGTTTCAGGTCAATGCAGATCTCGAATTCCAGAGAAACCGGGAGCGCTACGCCCTGCTGCGCTGGGCACAGAAAGCGTTCCCCGGATTCAAGGTGGTGCCGCCCGACACGGGCATCGTGCACCAGGTGAATCTCGAGTATCTGGCGCGGGTGGTGTTCACCAGCGATGGTCAGGCATATCCGGATACGTTGGTCGGTACCGATTCCCACACCACGATGATCAACGGCCTGGGCGTCGTCGGGTGGGGTGTCGGAGGCATTGAAGCGGAAGCCGCGATGCTCGGCCAGCCGGTCTCGATGCTCATTCCGCAGGTCATCGGCTTCCGGCTGAGTGGCCGTCTGAGCGAGGGCGCCACCGCGACCGACCTGGTGCTCACCATCACGCAGTTGCTGCGTGCCAAAGGGGTCGTCGGGAAGTTCGTCGAGTTCTACGGCCCCGGCGTCTCGACGCTGCCGCTGGCCGACCGCGCGACGATCGGCAATATGGCCCCCGAGTATGGGGCGACGATCGGCATCTTCCCGGTCGATCAGGAAACGCTCCGGTATCTCGAGTTCACGGGAAGACCACGCGAGCAGGTGCAGCTGGTCGAGGCCTATATGAAGGAACAGGGCCTTTTCCATACCCCGGACGCGCCCGAGCCCGTCTATAGCGACACACTCGAGCTGAACCTCGCGACGGTCGAGCCCAGCATGGCGGGTCCGCGCCGGCCGCAGGACCGCGTCAGCCTGCGCGAGGTGCCGCGGAAATTCGCGGAAGCGCTGCCGACGCTCATGAAACCCGCCCCCGCCCCGGCGGCACAGCCCGTTCCGGTGGGCCGCTGGGAAGGTGAGGGCGGCCAAACCGCGGTAGTGGCACCACCGCGCCCGACCCATGCGACGGTGCGCATCGACGACTGCGACCACGAGCTCCGGCATGGCGCCGTCGTCATCGCCGCGATCACGAGCTGCACGAACACGTCGAATCCCTCGGTGATGGTCGCCGCGGGCCTGATGGCGAAAAAGGCCGTCGAACGCGGGCTGCGCAGCAAACCGTGGGTCAAGACGAGCCTCGCGCCGGGGTCGAAGGTCGTCACGGAGTACCTCGAGCAGGCGGGACTCATGAAGCCGCTCGAAGCGCTCCGATTCCACCTTGTGGGCTACGGCTGCACCACCTGCATCGGCAACTCGGGACCCTTGCCTGAGGCCGTCTCCACTGCCGTCAGCGAGTGCGATCTCGTGGTGTGCTCGGTGTTGTCGGGCAACCGCAATTTCGAGGGCCGGATCCAGCAGGAAGTGCGCGCGAACTATCTCGCCTCGCCCCCGCTCGTCGTGGCGTACGCGCTCGCAGGCCGCATCGACATCGACTTCCACAACGAGCCGGTCGGTATCGGCACGAACGGTCCGGTGTTCCTGCGCGACATTTGGCCGTCTTCGAAAGAAGTGGCCGACGTGATCGCGCGGTCGATCCAGTCCTCCATGTTTCGCAAGAGCTACGCAGAGGTGTTTGACGGCGACGAGCGCTGGCGGGGGCTGCCGGTCCCTGAGGGCGACCGGTTCGCCTGGGAGCCGGCGTCGACCTACATCCGTCGCGCGCCCTATTTCGACGGCATGCCGGACGAGCCCGGCCCCGTGCGCGACATCCGCGGCGCGCGTGTGCTTTGCCTGCTGGGAGACAGCATCACCACCGACCACATCTCGCCGGCCGGCTCGATTCGCAAGACCAGCCCGGCGGGACAGTATCTCGTGAGCCACGGCGTCGCGCCGCTCGACTTCAACTCCTATGGAGCGCGGCGCGGCAATCACGAGGTCATGGTTCGCGGCACGTTCGCCAACGTGCGTCTCAAGAATTTGCTCGCGCCGGGCACGGAGGGACCGTTCACCGCCCATCTGCCCGACGGTGAGGTGATGACGATCTACGACGCGTCGCTCAAGTACGCCGCCGAAAACACGCCGCTGATCGTGTTGGCTGGCAAGGAGTATGGCTCCGGTTCGTCACGCGACTGGGCGGCGAAGGGGCCACGACTGCTGGGTGTGCGCGCGGTGATCGCCGAGAGCTTCGAGCGGATTCACCGTTCCAACCTGGTCGGGATGGGAATTCTGCCGCTCCAGTTTGCCCCGGGACAGAATCCGGCGGCACTCGGTCTCACGGGCAAGGAGCGCTACGACATTCTGGGGCTGAGTGACATGCCGAAGGAACTGGCGGTCACAGCGACGGCGGACGACGGCAAGGTGACCGGGTTCAAAGTCCTCGTGCGAATCGACACGCCGCAGGAGCTGCAGTACTACAAGCACGGCGGGATTCTGGAGTATGTGCTGCGGCAGCTAGCGGGACGTTAGATCGACTGTAGAAAACTCTCGAGTTCGGTCGGCGGCACGGCGCCCACGCGGCGCGCCACCTCTTTCCCCTGGCGGAACGCGATCAGTGTCGGGATGCCCCGAATCCCGAAGCGCTGTCCCGTAACCGGATTGCGGTCCGTATCGAGCTTCACCACCAGCAGCTCTCCCGTGCGCCGGTGCGCGACGTCATCCAGCAGCGGCGCCATGATTTTGCACGGCCCACACCAATCAGCGTAGAAGTCGACGATGACCGGCACCGTCGTATCGGTCGTGACGCGATCGAACGTGGCGTCGGACACCGCGATCGGCCGATCGAGCAGGATTGGTTTACCACACTTGCCACACTTGGGATGCTGGACGAGGCGCGTGAGGTCCACGCGGTTGAGCGTCTCGCAGAACGGGCAGGCGACGGTCGCCGTGGGAGTCTCAGCCATGGATCATTATAGCCGCGCGCCGGGCCCCGCCACCAAGGATGAAGGGGCGCTCATAACCAATTGCCACGCTGTTCACTGCCTCCCTTCGAGATTGTTGGCATGAATTCCAAGAATGTGGGATGGCGTGACGCCGGTATCCGCGGCTTTGTGGGAGTCGTATTGCTGCTGAACTCGGCAGCGCTTCAGGACCGCCCGCTCGCGGCGCTCGCCATCGGCTTCATCGGCTTGATCTTCATCGGCACGGCGTTGTTCCGGACGTGCCCGGTCTATACCCTGCTCGGGATCAACAGGCGCACCACATAGCGCGGGCCGCGGATGTACCTTTGTCGACCATGGTTGACAAGGCGACGACCGCGTTGGCCAAGGCAAGCTACGATCGCTGCTGCGAGGCCACCGAGTTCCTGCCGGCGTTCTACCGAAACTTCCTGGCCGCGTGCCCGGAGGCGGTGCCTCGCTTCGCCCACACGGACTTCGAGCAACAGAACAAACTGCTGCGCCACGCCATCGGTCTCCTGCTCATTTTCCCCAATCATCCGGTCAAGGAGCCGACGCTGCTCGCGCGCGTCGCCGAGCGGCACAGCCGGCGCGATCTGAACATCGCGCCCGCGCTCTACCGTCCCTTCGTCGACGCGCTCATCGACACGGTGAAGCAATTCGACCGCGAGTACACGCCGGCAGTCGAGGCCGCATGGCGGGCGACACTCGCGCCTGGCGTCGAATACATGAGGTCGAAGCACTAGCAACGCATCAGCCCCCGCTCAGCGTCGGCGAGGGCTGACCTGTTTACACGCCGGTATTGAGCTCACCCTTTCAGCTTCTTCTCCGGCGTGACGTCCACGGCGATCTGACGCGGTTTGGCTTTCTCGATCTTGGGCAGCGTCAGCGTCAACACACCTGCCTCATACTGCGCCTTGATGTGCTCCGGATCGACGGTCGTGGGCAGCGTGAAAGTGCGCTCGAACGAGCCATACGTCCGCTCATAGCGATGCACTTTTTCCGTCTTTGCCTCCGCCACCTGCTCCTTGGTGCCCTGGATCGTGAGCAGATTGCCCTCGACGAGAATCTTCACGTTCTCCGGCTTCACACCTGGCACCTCCGCGGTAATGCGGAGATACTCGGCCTCCTCGAAGATGTCCACCACCGGCGTCCACGCCGCGGTGGTTACCTCGACACCCGGCCAATCCAAGCCCATGAAGGGCTCATTGAATCCCCGACCCATGCGCCGCTCGAGGTTATAGAGCAGCTCGAACCATGGATCACGTGGGGCCTTGCGAATCACTCCGAACATAGAATTCACCTCCTCTGGGGGCGGCACCTCTCTGGTGCCGCGCAGCAATCTATCAGTAGGCTGGTGAATCCATGCTGAACCGCGCGTGAAAAGAATCAGCCCCCGCTCTTTCCAATCGAGAGGGGGCTGGAGGTCGTCGGATTTCGCGTTCTCATACCGGAGACTTCTCGTGCTGGAGACTCCATCCGGTGAACATGCGGCCGGCGACTTGCTGCGTCCCGCATTGGCCACCGCCTGGTGACCGCGTACAACCTAACAGTCGCGTCGTGAAGCGACCTTGAATCAATTGTGAGACGTCACATCGCGGGCATGCGCTGTTGCATCGCGTTCGCCCAGGCCTCGACCCGCTGGCGCTGCGCGTCGGTGAGAACGGGTTTCGCTTGCGCGGCCGCCGAGAGCATCGCCCAATGAGCATTGCCCATCGCCGCATGCGCCTCGGTGAAATGCGCTCGCAGCGCATTCGTGTCGGGCGCGGTCGCCTGAAATGCATGCGACACCGCATTCATGTGTGTCTTCGCAGCGGCCGCGGCTGCGTCGTGCCCCGACCTGGCCGCGTCACGGATGGCAGTGAGTTTGGTGATTTGATCGTTGGTGAGGCGCAAGGAGTCCTTCCATGCAAGCAGATGCCCGGGCTCATACGCCATGATTCTCATCATCGGGCCCATCATTTCGCGCATCATGCCCATCATGGCATCCCCGTGCATCCCCATCCCGGCGTGCGGCCCTGGGCCCCGTGGCTGCGGGCGCGTCGTGTCTTGGGCGGCGAGAGGCGCGGCGATACAGCACAAACTGATCGTTATGAGTCCCAGCGCTTTCATGACGGTCTCCCTGTTCAAAAGAGGATTGTCTCGCGTCGTGATACCCCCGGTTTCATCAAAGGCTCTTCACAGGGGATTAGATCCTGCGCACGCGGACGGCTGCGGCCAGCGTCTCGTCAATCGCGATTTCCGCGTATCCCATGCTCAAGACGACGGCGGGGAACACCTCCACGACCTCGAGCTCCCGCCCCGGTAACACGCCGAGCGCAGCGAGCCTGGCTGCCGCGGCTCCGCCCGGCCGGGTGAGGCATGTCACGCACGCTCGCTGCCCAGGAATGAGAGCGGTGAGCGCGATGGAGTCGCAGCTCGTGCCGGCGCATCCCTCCGCTTCGGGCACCGGGAGCCCCACCGGACAGTCATCGGCCCATCCGCGAACCGGTAGGCCGGATCCCATCCAGCGGCGGAGCCACTCAACGGCGGCCATCTCGTCCTCTTCGCGTCAACGCCCGAAGCCATGCCGGAGGAGTCGGATTCTCGTAGCCGCAGCGTGGGCAGCGCACATGATAGCACAGCCCCGCGAGGGGGCACGCCTTGCACACTGGCTGAGCCAGGTCCTCCGCGAACTCCTCGGCGCAGAAGCTGCACACGACCAGATCGCGGTTCACCAGATCCACCGCAGTACTGTGTTGAGCAAGAACCCCGTCCCGAAAGCGAACAGCGTGATGAACGTCATCATCGCCGTGGCGGTCTTCACGCCGCGTTCGCGCACCATCATCAAGAATTGGGCGATGCACGGCACGAACAGGGTGAGCGTAACGGTCGCGACAGCCAGTTGCACGGGATTCAGCAATCCCTGGTGACTGAGGTCGTAGAGTCCCGCGGCGCCATAGTCCCGCCTGAAAAACCCGAAGATGAAGATGGCCGCGGTTTGCGCGGGAAGCCCGAGCGCCGTAACCACTGGACGCATCCCGTTCTGCAGAGCCGCGAGCGCACCCGTCTGGTCGGCCATCCAGAGCAACACGCTGGCCAAGAGAAAGAGCGGGAGCACCTCGAGGAAGTACCACTGCATGCGCGTTGCGGTCTTCACGAACACATTCGCGAGACGCGGCACGCGCAGCGGCGGGAGCTCCATGTGAAACGTGGGCGCTGCACCGGGCAGCACGCGCGCGCCGATCCAGCCCACCAGGACGAACGTCCCGAGCACGGCGGCCGACCAGACCCCAAAAACGAACGGCTGGCCGGCCGTGAGTGCCAGGATCACGCCGAGCTGCGCGGAGCACGGGATCGCCAACGCCAACAGCAGCGTGGCCAGGACACGCTCGCGGCGGGATTCCAGCGTGCGCGTGACCATCGTGGCCATGGTGTCGCATGCGAAGCCCAGGACAATGGGGATCACCGCGCGTCCCGACAGGCCCAGCCGCTTGAAGACGCGATCGACGAGTAGCGCCAGCCGCGGAAAGTAGCCCGAGTCCTCGAGCACAGAGAAGAACAGAAAGAACGCGCCTACGATAGGCAGGATGATTGCGAGCGCGTACCGCACGCCGAGCGTCAGGAGCCCGTAATCGCCGACAAAGAGCGATCGCAAGGCATCGTTTGAGACTCCCGCGAAGAGACTCGTCAGGAACGGGGTCACCCAGCGCGCGAACACCGTGCGCTCCAGCCAGTCCACGAGCGTTCCGCCGCCCAATCTCCCCACAAACACGTACAACCCGAACAGAACGAGCAGCAGCGCAGGCACGCCCGTGGCCGGCCGAATCAGCGCGTGCCCCAGCTGCTCGCGCAGGGAACGCCGCAGACGGACCGGGGCCGACACCACATCGTGCAGCAACGCCTCGGCCGTTCGCTGGCGCTCGACCGCGATGCGGTAGGCCGCCGGCGCATCGAAGCGCGCGCCGAGGTCCTGAGCCATCGCCAGTGCCGCGCGCCCGCCGTCAGGCTCGGCTCGCTCCAGCATCTTCTCCGCGTGCGCGTCACCCTGCAGCACGAGCGCCGCAACCGCAGTTCGATCGACGCGATATTCACCGGCGAGCCGCGCCCGCAACGTTTGCAACGCCTGTCCAACGCCGTTGGCGTACACCGGCGGCAACGCCGCAATCAGCCGTCCGCCGGCTTGCCCGATTGCCGACCGCAGCTCGGTGAGGCCGTGTCCGCTGATGGCGACCACCGGGATCACCGGGACGTCGAGTCGACGCGCGAGCTGTTGCCAGGCGATCCGGATGCCGAGCCGCTCCGCCTCGTCCATCATGTTCAGGGCGATGACAAGCGGGCGCCCCAGCTCCAGGAGCTGCAAGGTCATCGGCAACATGCGGGAGATATTCTTGGCGTCGATGGTATGCACGACGACGTCGGGGGCACTATCGATCAAGAAGCGCGTCGCGACGCGCTCGTCCTCGGTCGTTGGCAGCAACGAATGAATCCCCGGCGTATCGATGACCTCGGCCGACATTCCTGCAAACGCGCTACGTCCTCGCGCCACTTCGACCGTCGTACCGGGGTAATTCGAGACGGCGACATATCGGCCGGTGAGACGATTGAACAACGCGCTCTTACCGACGTTGGGAGCACCGACGAGCACCACGCGAAGCGGGCTGTTGCCGAGAGTCCGCATTGGGCCATGTTAGAGGGGCCTCAGGAAAGCTTGTTTAAGGCCTCCATGAAGCGCTCTTCATGCCGGCTTGGCGTTGCCTTCGCCCGCGTACGCAAGTCTTAGAGGTACATTCATCCGAAAAGGGGAGTGTCTATGCGTGTCTGGACAGTCATCGCAGCCGCCGCGCTGCTTGCATGGCCCGCAGCAGCGGCCGCGCAGGCGACCGCGGCGTCAGCCGAGCCGGATGGAGCGGCGCTCTACCGGCAGGACTGCAAGTCGTGTCACGGTGCGAAGGGTGTGCCTCCCGCGCGGATGTTGACCGTTTATCCGACGCTCAAGACGCTCGCTGATTCGGCCGAGCAGGCGCGCTTGACGGAGCAGGCGATCATCGCCGTGCTGCAGCACGGCAAGGGCAAGGACATGAAGCCCTTCGCGGACAAGCTGACGGCGGCGGAGATGGCCGCCGTCGCGAAGTTCGTGAAGACGTTCGCGTCGCCTGCCGCTCCTGCCGCTCCCTAAGGTCGCCGAGGCGGCGGGAAGGTGTCGTAGAACTGCGGGGGAGCGGCCGGAGTCGGCTCGCGTCCGCGCAGCGTCGCGAGGTACTGCGCGAGCTCCTCGATTTCCTGATGCGAGAGCGCCGGCGGTCCGTACGACGGCATGCGGGACTGCGGATGGAATCGGCTGGGTTGTTCCACGAAGCTGTGGAGCCACCCGGCCGAATGGCGTAGTCCCACGGTTGTAAGATCCGGACCCTCCTCGCCCCCCTGCCCCGCCACCCGGTGGCATCCACCACATTGTTGTGATTGATACAAAGCGCGGCCGGCCCGCTGCACCGATGTGAGCGTCGCACCGCTCTCAGCAGCGGCGGGCGCACGGCCCGCCGCGCCGATCAACAACCCCGCGCCTCCGAGGAGCACGGCGAGCCCCACTAACGCGAGCGGGCGGTGCAGCAGATTGCGCGTGCTGCCGCGGTCGAAGAACGGCAGACCAACCAGCACCAGCAAGAGAATCGTGGGTACGCCTACCGCAACTGCGGCCTCGAACGATCCCGGCA
>CAVPHS010000003.1:0-427672 GCA_963704805.1 uncultured Gemmatimonadales bacterium
ACCAACCGGATTCCCGCCGACATCCGGCGCGCGATCTCCAGCGCGGCCTTTCTGTCGTGCGGCGGGAAGTATTCGCGATACATGTCGTCGCTCATCCGGCCGCGTTTGCCGTCGTACGCGCGGTTCCGGAAGTTCATGCGCGGATCCTTCGACTGGTTTTCATCGCTGCCCCAGCTGTGCAGAATGGACTCTCCATAGCTGTGTAAATCGACCATGTAACGAATGTTCGGGAAGCGATCGAGCAGCCAGATCACGTTGCGCGTCTCGGGCTCCGAGGCTTCGCGCGGGCCGATGTACGATTCGTAATCGCCGGGATTGCGTGAACTGTCGACCGCGCCTGGGGCGAAGTAGCGCTGGAAGCGCCACAAGAACGGAAAATTACGGTTGATGTCGACGCCAATCGATCGGGTGCCGTGGCCGCGCGGCGCCGGGCGACGATTCTTTCGCCACATCGCGGAGCGCTCCATGCTGAAGTGCCGCCCGTCAGGGTTTACCAGCGGCAGCACGACGATGTCCATCGTTTGCACGAGCTTCTGCACCTGCGCGGCACTGACCGATCGGCGACCCAGCCGAAAGCCATGGCCGTCCCGGTACGCCCGGAGCAGCCGCACGGCGAAGTAGATGAGAATATCGGAACCACCCCACTCGCGTCCGTGCACGCCGCCGAGGAAGCAGACGGCCGGTCTCGACTTGCCCTTGCCGGCGCCGATGCGAAAGGCGTGGACGCGCCGTTTTTCCCAGGTGAGGTGGGGCAGGGGGATCCGCTCGAAGTACCCGGCGTGATTCTTCGCGCCCAGCACCATGGCCTGCTCGATTTCATCGGTGGTGAGGTAGCCGCCGCCCCACACGACGTCGCCGTAGCGTCCTTGCTTGACCCGGCGCGCGACGGCTTTGCGGCCTTCCTTTTGACGAGAGCGATCGTGGGCATCGATCTTCTCGAGCCGAGTGACCCCGTATCCCTTCCGCTTCAGCCACTCGATCTTGTCGCCGCGCACGTAGCCGTCGACCACGGCGCCGCGCTTGTCCTCGCGAAACCCCGTGACGACGATGCGCAGCTTGGGGCCGAGCGCGGCGAGATGGCGGCGATCCCGCCCGGTGATCGCTACGTGATAGATCGCCATGGTCTCATGGGTCTCTCACCAGGCGGAACCCAAGATGATTGGTCCCGGTGCTGACCTCGCCCTTGCCGCGGGTGCCCACCATGTAGCGCGAGCAGTACTGATCGGTGCAGAGGAACGATCCGCCGCGCTGTGCGCGCTTGGGCTCGCCCGGTTCGTCGGGATCGAACGCGGAACTGGGTCCCGTTGGATTGCGCGCGACACCCCCGCTCGCAACGAGCTGCGTGTAGTAGTCGGGCCGATACCAGTCGCTCACCCATTCCCAGACGTTGCCGGCGACGTCATAGAGCCCGTACCCGTTTGGCGGGTACTGCGCCACGGGGCCGATGCCAAGAAACGCGTCCGCCCCGGTGTCGTGGTTGGGAAAATTGCCCTGATGCGTGTTCGCCATCCACTTTCCGTTTGGTTGGAAGACATCCCCCCAGGGAAAGAGTTTTCCCGTGAGACCACCGCGGGTCGCGAATTCCCACTCGGCTTCGGTCGGGAGTCGTTTGCCGGCCCAGGTGGCGTACGCCAGGGCATCTTCGTATGCGACGTGCACGACCGGGTATTGCTCCCGTCCGGCGAGCGAGCTCTTCGGCCCGACGGGATGACGCCAATTCGCGCCTTTTACGTACGACCACCACCGAAAGTGATCATCGAGTGGGACGGGGTGATTGGGAGGCGAGAAGACCACGGAGCCGGCGACGAGATTCTCGGGCGGCGCTCCAGGAAAGTCCTCGGCACGCGGCGTCCGCTCGGCGACGGTGACGTATCCCGTCGCACGTACGAACGCCGCGAACTGCGCGTTGGTCACCTCGGTTTTGTCCATCCAGAAGCCATCCACGAAGACGCGATGGATCGGGCGCGAGTCCCGCGTGGCCTGCATGCCGATCGTGTCGCTCATTTCGCGGGGATCCTGCGCGCCCATTGAGAACTCGCCCCCCGGGATCCATACCATGCCGTCTGGGATGGTCCCCGTGGGGCCCTGGCGATTCTCGATAGTTGGTGCGAACAGCGATGCGCCATGTGTGACCGCGGCGGGCATCGTGCGGAGTGCCCTCCAACCCGTCACCGCGAGCGCAGCAAGCGACACGAGGGCGACAGGCACCCAGAGCTCGCGGCGACGGCGGGATGAACCTGCTTCCATTACCGCTACCGCGGCGCGGTTGCCGTCGGTGACGGTTGCAGCCGGATCGTCACGCTGTCGATGGTCGCCGTAAAGGCAAACGGCATCTGCGCCTGATAGGCCTCGTCCGCCGGTGAGCCGGTGTCGATGCCGACATCCAGCGCCCCGCCGAGGCCAAGGGTGAGGCCGTGGGTTGCCGCCATCCGCGCCTCGCCGACCTTCTGATTATTGACGAAGAGGGACAGCGTCGCTGCTCGCCCCATGCCTCCGCCCTCATAGGCGAACTCACCACGCAGCACCACGTGCCCGCGAGGCAGTGCCTTGGTGGAGGTGATGCGTGTGGTCGTCCGGCCGAGGAAGTTGCCGGCGAACACCGCGCGACCGTTTCGCACGTAAAGCGTGAAGCCGCCGTCGAGCGCGCCCATGGCCCACACGACGCCATTGACGGCGCCCGTTGGGATCTGCAGGTCCGCGGTCACGGTCCACGACTTGTTCAGCAGATTCGGCGCGCTGCCTGCTGGGAGCGCCGCGACCCCCGGATAGTAGGTGAAAGTCGTGCGCCCCGCCGTCGGGCTGGGACGACCCTGGAGTTCGGCGCTCAGCCGCTCGACCTTGCGGCTGTCGAGCGGGAGCACCTGATACCGTGCCGCCTCGGCCCACCACAGGTCCTGCAACTCCTGGAGCTTGCGCGGGTTGCTCGCCGCCAGGTCGTGCGCCTGGCTGAAGTCTTTCTCGAGATCGTACAGCTCCCAGTGTATCGTGTCCGCGTCGATCGGAGCGGGCGAAGCGTCCCACGGGATGCCAGCGCGCGCCGCGGCCCACCACCCGTCGCTATAGATCGCGCGGTTGACGAACATCTCGAAATACTGGGTGCGGTGGCGCCCGACCGCCTGCGCCGAGTCGAACGTGTACACCAGGGAGACACCCTCGATCGGTTTCTGCGCGACCCCATTCAGCCCCGTCGGCGCTTCGATCCCGACGGCCTCATAAATCGTCGGGCAGATGTCGATCGCGTGAGCGAACTGCGAACGGATTCCGCCATGGTCCCGAATCCTCTTGGGCCAGCTTATCACGAGGGGGTTTCGGACACCGCCCAGGTGCGACGCGATCTGTTTGGTCCACTGGAAGGGCGTGTTCATGGCCCAGGCCCAGCCGGCAGGGAAATGATTGAAGTGCTTCGGCCCCCCGAGCTCGTCGATGCGCGCGACGTTGGCTGCCAGGGACTCCGGAACGTTGTTGAAGAACGAATTCTCGTTCAGCAGGCCGACGAGCCCGCCTTCCGCCGATGCTCCGTTGTCACCAACGATGTAGAAGATGAGAGTATTGTCGGCATCCGGCTGCGCCCGGACCGCGTCGAGCAGCCGGCCCATCTCGTAATCAGTCTGCGCCGTAAAGGCAGCGAAGACTTCCATCATCCGCGCGTACAGCCGCTTCTGGTCAGCCGAGAGTGACGACCATGCCGGGAGGGACGCAGGCCGAGGCGTGAGGTCGGTGTTCGCCGGAACGACGCCAAGTTTCTTCTGTCGTTCGAGAGTCTGCTCGCGGTAGAGGTCCCACCCCTGATCGAACTTTCCTTTGAACCGGGCGATGTACTCGGCCGGCACCTGGTGCGGCGCGTGCGTCGCGCCGGTCGCCATATAGAGGAAGTAAGGCTTGGCGGGATCGATGGAACGGACCCGGCGCAGCCACTGGATCGCATGGTCCGTGAGGTCCGTCGTGAGGTGGTAGCGCGGGTTCATCGAGCGCGGTACGAGGTTGTGATTCTCGTACAGCGTCGGCTGATACTGGTCTACGTCTCCACCCATGAACCCGTAGAAGTAGTCGAATCCGTACCCGCTCGGCCAATGGTCGAAGGGCCCGTTTACACTCGTCTCCCAATCCGGCGTGTTGTGGTTTTTCCCGAACCACGCCGTCGCGTAGCCGTACTGCCGCAGCACTTCAGCGACGGTTCCGGTGCTGCGCGGGAGCAGTCCCGTGTACCCGTCATAACCGGTGGCCGCCTCGGTGATGACACCGGTTCCAGCCGAATGGTGATTCCGGCCGGTCAGCAGCGCGGCGCGCGTCGGTGAGCAGAGCGCCGTGGTGTGGAACCGCGTATAACGCAATCCTTCGGCCGCAAGGCGGTCGAGCGCGGGCGTGGGTGTCTGCCCGCCGAAGGTGCCGAACTGACCATATCCCACGTCGTCGATGAGGATGATGACGATGTTCGGGGCCCCGGCGGGCGGACGCGCCGCCTGCGGGAACTGCGGCGGGTCGCTGGTAGCGATTGTCCGGCCGACCGTACCCCGGAAATGGAAATCCACGGCCGGCAAGGTGACCGCACGGCTGGGTGGCACGCTGCGCGCCGGCGCGGGAGTGGGCGGCGGGGGGGGAGGGGGCGGTTGCTGTGCTGTGAGTGAAATCGGAAACACGACCAGGGCGAGCGCCAGGGCTCGTGAGATCATAGAGTGCCTTTCTTCAAGCATTGGACGTAGTAGACCCCATCGCGGTTCTCTACGCCGTGCGTGTCGTGCCCGAATCCCGGGAAGCGGGCGTCCCAGGCGGCAAGCGCCTTGAGGTAGCCGAGGTAGGGTCCGTCGGCCGCTCCGGTCGCCTCGCCCGGCATCAGCATCGGAATCCCCGGTGGGTAGGGGACGACGCTCGTCGCGAGCACGCGGTTCGCCAGCTTGTCGAGCGGCACGTGCTCGATCTCATCCTTGACCAGATACTGGTACGCGGCGTTCGGTGACATCTCCATCTTGGGAAGCGTCGAAAACGCTTCGGACAGCCAGTGCGTTTGCTTGGTCTCCTTGAGCTGGGAGAACATCTGGTCCGCGAGATCGCGCAGCCCGATGCTGCCATAGGCCGCCGGGTAGGCGCTCGCGAGATCGGGCATCACTTCCGTCAGCGGGGAATTCCGGTCGTAGTCGCGCTTGAAGTCGAGCAGGGCATTCAGCAGCGTGCCCCATTTGCCCTTCGTGATCCCGATCGAGAACAGCAGCAGGATCGTGAAGTCCGTGGTCTTCTCGACTTCGACGGCGCGGCGATGGAGGTAGGCCGTCACCAGCGTGGCTGGAATGCCCTTCGTATCGAGTCCGGTGTCGGTCATCCCCGGCGTCACGATCGATACCTTGATCGGGTCCAGCATGCAGTATCCGTCCTCGATATTCCCGAACCCGTGCCAGGCGTCCCCCGGATGCAGCACCCAGGCGTCGGGCTCGGTCGCGAGGAATTCCGGCGACGCATCCGCGAACGCCACCGCCTTCCCGTTCTTTCCTTGCTTCACCTTGTCCGGATTCCAGGTGTCGAAGAACCAGTCCTTTTTTGCGGCGAACTCCCGGTGCACGCGACCCATCGTTTGCCGGAAGGCCACCGCTTCCTGAATGGATTCCGCGGTGATCGCGATGCCCCCGGGCCCGTCCATCATCGCCGCCGTCACGTCGTTGGAAACGATGATCGGGTACAGCGGCGACGTCGACGCGTGCAGCATGTACGACTCGTTGAAGCGCGCGTGTGGTATCGGGCTGCGCCCATCGCGAATGTGCAGGAACGACGCTTGCGACAGTGCGGCGAGCAGCTTGTGCGTGGAATGCGTGGCGAAGATCGTGGGTCCCGTGTGGTCCTTCGGATCGCCGTGCATGGCGTGACGATCGCGATACAGCGGGTTGAACCGCGCGTACGCGTACCACGCCTCGTCAAAATGAATGCGGTCGACGCTCGGATCGAGCAGCTCCTGCACGCGCCGCGCGTTATAGCACAGCCCGTCGTATGTGGAGTTGGTGATAATCGAGTGTACGGGCCGCGTGTCGATCTCTTTGGTGACGAGTGGGTTCGCCTTAATCGCCGCGGCGATCGCCTTCGGCGTGAGGCGATCGGGCAGAATGGGGCCGATGATGCCGTACTGGTTGCGGACGGGGACGAGGTAGGTGGGAATCGCCCCGGTCATCACCAGGCTATGCTCGATCGACTTGTGACAGTTGCGGTCGCACAGCGCGATCTGATCGCGCGCCACGGCGGCCATGAAGATCACCCGGTTGGACATCGACGTGCCGTTCGTTACCGAGTACGTCCGGTGCGCCCCGAACACGCGGGCCGCGTACTTCTCGTGGCCGCCCATCGGGCCGCTGTGATCGAGCAGCGACCCCAGCGCTCCCACACTGATCGAGAGATCTGACCGGAGCAGGTTCTCCCCGAAGTAGTCGAAGAACATCCGGCCCACCGGCGACTTGAGGAATGCCGTTCCGCCGGTGTGCCCCGGGGTGTGCCAGGAGTATTCGTACTCCTGGCTGAACTTCATGACGGCCGCAGCGAGGGGCGGCATCATCACGTCGATGTAACGGCGGATCGCCGCGACCACGCGCCCGCCGACGAAGGCCGCGGTATCCTCCAGCGTCCAGATGTACTCATCGACTTGTTCCATCACGTCGACGGGGATCGACGAGACTTCGCCGCTTTCCGCCATCAAGAAAATCGGGATTTTGTCGTTGCGCGAGCGGACGAACTCGAGCAGCCGGCGGGCCTGCGTGTGATCGTCATCGCCGTTCGGGCCCAGCGTCCAGTCCAGGAGGATCGCGTGGATGGCCGAGTCCGACACGATGACGGACATCCCGTCCTCGGCGGACGGTGCCTCGACCACGTCGATGGCGCGAGCCTGCAGCTCTTGCACCAGCGTCCGGGCCGCATGCCCCGCGGCAGTCGGGGTCGGGAGCTCATCATCAATCATGAGCGCCCGCAATTGGATGCGCTTGGTGCTTCGCTCGATCATATCACTCGCTCCCCACTCCCGGTCACTGCGGCCGCGTGTTCCACCGATAGAACGTCACCGTTTGCGAATCAGGCTCCACCATGAACCAGTGGAGGTACAGAGTGCGAAACTCTGCGGAGGGATACAGGCGGCTGAGGGTGCGGTCGACGATCACACGAAGTGACTCGTCGCCACGCGGGAGCGTCAACCCGACGGCCTCGTAGGTGAACCACCGGTCCAGCACCCTGATGTCGTGCCCAGGATGGCGCGCGACCGCGTCGAACAGGATGGCGCGATCCCCGAAGAACACGCTCGTTTTTCGCTGGTCCAACCGCTCGAGTCCTTCCTGATAGTTGGCTACGCGCACGACTTTCGCCGGGAGCTTGAACTCGGTCAGCTTCCCCGCCAGCCATGTGTCGGCGGTCGTGCCGGTGATAACTGAGAACGTCTGTTCCTGCAACAGTGCACCTGCCGAGGCCCGCCAGCTCGGATTGGCTCGGGGCTTCTGGGCCAGAATCTCCCAGAGGCGCGGGGGTGCATCGGCGCGCAGCAGCGCGCCGATGCCGCCGGGAAAGACGGGAATCGAGAAGGAAACCAGTTCCCGGCGCGTCAGGGTCTCCGTGTCCGCCCCACAGAGCATGTCCACCGTGCCCTGCTGGACGGCCGCGAACCGGTCATCCAGTCCGACCGGGACCCATTCAACTTTCAACGCCGCGAGCCCCAGTGTGGCCTTGATCTCTCCGCTCACCTTCTCGCAGAGCGCGATCGCAAATCCCGCGGGACTTCCGGTCGAATCGCGGTACGAAAAGGGCCGCGCCTCGGTCCGATAGCCGAACCGGATCCGACCACTCTGCTTGATCCGCGCGAGCGTGGGCGATGCTGGCGCCGTACTCTTTTGAGCGACCCCCCCCGTCGGCGCGGCGATGGCGAGGCAGACGACGGCGCAGGCCGCGTTTCTGATGCTTTGATGCATGACTGCTCTCCTTTCCACGGTTGCGGTCGCCCTCAGGCGCGAGCCGGTTGGTTGACACCGGTGCGCGGACTCGCGGGTCGTTCGACGAAGCGGTACGCGATGAATCCCCAGATGATGTAGGTGAGCGAGGCGACCAGCATGCCTCCCATCACCGCTTCGAATCCCGAGGCAAAGAGCGCGTACGTGCTGTAGAGCATGGCGATCACCGCCACTACCGTGTTGCGTCGATACGTGCTCGTCGGCGCGTTGGCCAACTTCATCATCACGGGCAGCGCGGACAACGCGATGATGTACGGGATCACGTTGGTGACGACCGCCAGATTCACGAGTTTGCTGAACTGCGAGCTCAGGCTGGGCGAAATCGTGGAAAGCGCCAACAGCGTTTGGACGACGCCAAGCACGAGCATGCCGGCGAGGGGTGCTCCCATCGCGTTCACTTTCGCGAACAGCTTGGGGAACATGCGTCCCTCGGCTGCAGCTTTGCCGGTTGACGCAATCGTGAACTGCCAGCCGAGCAGGGAGCCGAGACACGCCAGCACCGCCAACACCATGACGATGCGGCCGATGGTCGGGTTGAACATATGGGCGTAGGCGGTCCCGAACGGACCGGTGGACTTGGCGAGCTCATCGTTCGGCACGATCCCTTGAATCACCGTCGTCGAGAGTATGTAGATGACGGCGGCGCCGAGAGTGCCGAACAGGCAGGCGAGCGGCACGTCCCGTTTCGGATTCTCCACGGCATCGGAGTTCTGGGCTGCGGACTCCATCCCGAGGAATGCCCAGAGCGTGAGGGCAATGCTCGATCCGACCCCCTGGCCGAGGCTCAGTCCCTGCGGATTCCACGCCGCCGAGAATGTGGCGCCGCTGAACCAGAACCAGCCGATGATCGAGAGCAGGCCGACAGGGAGAATGACCCCCCACACCGTGATGGAGCCGATGCGCCCGGTGACCGAGGGGCCGCCGAAGTTGGCCACCGTGGTGAGCCAGAGCAGCGCGATCACGCCGATGCAGGTGGCGATGGGCGCCGACGAGAGCCACGGAATGAACGTGGACAGGTAGCCCACGGCGGAAATCGCGATCGCGACATTCCCGATCGCGAGGGACAGGAAGTACAAGAAGAAGACCAAGAAGTATCCATCTTTGCCGTACGCGTCCTCGGCGTAAGCCGACATGCCGCCGGGTCGTTGATTGAAGATCCCCGCCTGGGCGAAGCCGTACGCGATGGCCATCGAGCCCACCGCCGTCACGCCCCAGGAGAGCAACGAGATCGCGCCGACCTGAGCCATGTTGGTCGGCAGCATGATGATGCCCGAGCCCATCATGTTCACCGCGACGATGAACGTGAGCTGCATCAGACTCATCTTCTTCTTAGGCTCTGGCACGTTGTCCCTCCTTCTTCAGGTCTGTGGCCAACTACCGGGTCAGACAGTACACGTGGTAGGTGCCGTCTTTTTCTTCGGTGCCTTCGACTTCCTTCGCGAAGCCAGGGAATCGCTCTCCCCATTTCTGGACGGCGCGCAGGTACGTGAGCCACGGTCCGTCTGCGGGCCCAATGTTCTCACCGGGCATGACAATCGGGATTCCTGGAGGGTAGGGGATGACTCCGACGCCGACGACGCGATTCGCCATCTTGTCGAGGGCGACTTTCTCGGCCTTGCCGGCCATCAACTGCTGGAACGCGCGGCGGGGTGTCATCTCGGGCGTGGGCAGCGTCGCATAGGCTTGCGCCTGCCAGTATCCCTGCCGCCCTTCCTTCATATAGGCCCACATCTCGTCACCCAGGTCCTTCAGTCCCATGCCGGCGTAGCGCTCGGGCGCGGCGGCGGCGACGGCGGGCACGACTTCGGTGAGCGGCGTATTGCGGTCGTAGTCCGCCTTGAAATCGAGCAGCGTGTTGAGCAGCGTGCCCCATTTCCCCTTCGTGATGCCGACAGAAAAGAGGAAGAGCACCATGTGGTCGGTGGTGCGGGACGGCACGATCCCGTGCCTGGCCAGGTAGGCGGTGACGATGTCCGCCGGGATGCCCTTTTCGGCGAACTTGCCGTCGTCTTTCATGCCCGGACACACGATCCCGAACTTGATCGGGTCGAGCATGCACCAGTTGTCCGGGATATCGCCGAAGCCGTGCCACTTCTCGCCCGGATGCAAGACCCAACATGAGGGGTCCGTCGCGAGCCGTTCGGGAGACACTTCGTGGAACGGGAGGCGCTTGCCCGTCTTCGCGTCTTTGATCTCGGGCGCGTTCCACGGGGCGAAGAACCAGTCGTTCTTCGCCGCAAACTCCATGTGAACGCGCGCCACGGCCAGGCGGCACGCCACGGCTTCCTCGATCACGTCCTGCGTGAGCGTCTGTCCGGCCGGGCCATCCATCATCGCAGCCGCAACTTCGTTCGATGCGATCAACGCGTACAGCGGCGAGGTGCTGGCCTGCCCGGCGTAGGCCTCGTTGAAGCGGCCATGGTCAATCGCGCCGCGGCCGTCGCGAATGTGGATGTAGGAGGTCTGCGAGAGCGCGGCGAGCAGCTTGTGGGTGGAGTGCGTTGCGAACACCGTCGGCCCATCCTTCGGATGCTCGGCGGGGTTGCCGCGCATCGCGTGGCGGTCACGGTACATCGGATTGAACCGCGCGTAGGCGTACCACGCCTCGTCGAAATGGATGCGGTCCACGCTTTTCGCCAGGCGCTCCTGCGCATCGGTGGCATCGTAGCACATCCCGTCGTAGGTGCAGTTCGTCACCACCGCGTACACCGGCCGCTTCGCGGAGGCCTGCTTCGTGAGCGGGTTCTGCGCGATGCTCTCGGCGATCGCCTTGGGCTCGAGGCGTGACGGCGGGATCAGCCCGATGATGCCGAAGTGGTTGCGCGTGGGGAGCAGGAACACGGGGATGCCGCCGCTGATCGCGAGCCCCTGCTCGATGGACTTGTGGCAATTGCGGTCGCACAGCGCGATCTCGCCGTCGCCGACGCAGGCGCTCATGATCGCCCGGTTCGATCCTGAGGTTCCGTTCAGGACCGAGTAGGACCGATGCGCGCCGAACACGTGCGCGGCGTAGCGTTCGCTGGCGCCGATCGGGTCCCAGGTGGCCGAGCAGCGAACCTAATGCCGCGCGCTCGATCCCCATGTCCGACCGGAACAGGTTTTCGCCGTAGTAGTCGAAGAACGCGCGCCCGATCGGCGACTTGAGAAAGGCGACCCCGCCCTGGTGGCCGGGAGCGGCCCACGAGTACTCCCGGTCGCGGTCGTAGCGCGAGAGCGCGGCGGCAAACGGCGGGAGCAGACCCTGGATGTAGCGCTCGATCGCGGCCACAGCCCGGCCCCCAATGAACGCCGCCGTGTCTTCGAGAATCCAAATGAACTCATCGACCAGCGTCGCGACCTCAACGGTGACCGTCCCCGTGATGCTGCGATCCGCCATGAGAAAGACCGGCACCTTGGCGTTGCGCGCGCGCAGCGTGCGGAGCAACTGCGTCGCCTCTTTGTGCGTGCGCGCACTCTCTTTGCCGTTTTCCTTGCCGAGGGTCCAGCTGAGGAAGATGCCATGCAGCGCGGCATCGGAGACCACGTGCGCCAATCCGTCCGTGATTGAGAGAGCTTGCACGACCTCGATCCCGCGCTGGCGCAGCTCGTCGGCCAGCGTGTGTATGGCGTGGCCGCCCGCCGTCGTCGCGCCGTCCAGCTTGTCGTCGACGATCAGCACCCGGCGCGTGAGCGGTCGCGCGCTACCAGCGATCATCGGCGACCCTGCGCCATGGGCTCCTAGTAGGCGTACGCGACATAAATCATTCCGTAGGTGAAGTCCGAGCTCCGGTTGTACGCTTGGGTGGCCGCTGCCTGTGGGTGGGCGAGCGCGGCGACGAAGCTCACGATGAAGTTGCTGTTGACGCTCCAGTCGGCGTACGCATCGAACTCGGTCGCGACGTCTTTGGACGTGATGCCGGCGGGAAGCTGGTCCAGCTTGAAGACATAACCGAAGACCCCGGCGCCCAAAGATTCGCTCGGCTTGACATGCACGCGAACCTGGTGAGAGACGAGGTTCGAGTTGGAAAGGAAGTATTCGCCGCCAATCTCGCCTTGCCACCAGGTGCCCCAGTCGTAGAAGCCGGGGAAGAGCATGTCGAATGACTCATTGGCGGTGGTGGTGGGATCATCGCCCTGGAAGAACGCGTAGCGATACGAAAGCTTGGGCGTCCAGGACACTTTGGACAGCTCGTAGGCGCCCAGGACATTCCAGGCCGTGGCCTTCCGCAGGTCGCCGTTGTCCTCCATGGCGTATTCCGCTTCGAAGGACAGCCCGGGGAGCTTGCGCAGCGGCGCGGTGTAGGCCCGCACGTTGACGACGTTCAGGCCGTCGCGAGTGGGGGTCGAGTCGGACATGAAGTGGAGGTAACTCGCCCCGAGCGTCGTCTTCGCGCCGATGGCGCGCTCGTAATTCCCACCCACCACCCGTGTTCCGCTCTCCGATTCCGGGGCCTCATTGCGGTCCAGGTAGAAACCCTCGAGGGTGTTCTTCTTTGCCTTAAAGCGCGCGATACCCGCGAGCGCCCACGCTTTGCGCGCGTTGCTCCAAAAGCCACCACGACTTCCGCCTTCGCCGCCGCCATCCCACAGAAAGAGCCCGTGGCCGATCCGGTACTGGGCGCGGCCGAATGTCAGCTCGAGGGCGTTCTCTCCGACGCCCAATGCCTTGCCGGAGCGCCAACCCACGTAGAGATCTTCGATCATGAAGGAGGATGCTTCCGTGCCGACGAGCGGCGGGGGAGCGGCGTACGTGCGCTCCCCTACTGCGCTGATCTTGCCGAAAAACTCTCCCTTGCCGGCGTGATAGACGCCGGAGAGGGCGGGCTTCGCGTAGCTCTCGAACCAGTTGTCGCTCAGGTCGCCGGAGGGATCCGGTCTGACGTCCGTGTACAGAGAGTTATTGAATCCGAATGCGCCGAGACCGGCGTCGAGATTGAACGTCCACGTCACCTTCTTGGGCAGCCCCGTCGGGCGCGTCTGCCGCCTCTGCGCCTGCGCCGGCGCGGTGATCGCCACGAGAACGATGCCAACGAAGATCGCTCGGAAACGCATTGTAGACTCCCTGTCGTGTGGAAGGGACGGCGCGCGCACGGGTAGTCTGCCCCTCCCCCCTTGGCGCTAGTATTGGACCTTTGTTCTATTACCCATCCCTTATGCAACACGTGAAATTGCTTTTATTAAGGACCTCTCACCCCAACCGGGGAGCATTTGCCATGGGCGTGATGCACCGGGCTGTCGCCGTGAGCTGCGCCGTCACGCTCTTCGTCGCGGCATGCCGCGGCGACGGCGCGAAAGCGGCTCCCAGCGTTGTCGATGTAGTCGTCGCGCCCGTGCAGGTGCGCGACGTCCCCATCGTCGTGGAGTGGGCGGCGCAGACGTTCGGCGCGAACGACATCGAGATCCGTGCGCGCGTGAAGGGATTTCTGACGGCGAAGGCGTACCGGGAAGGATCGACGGTGAAGCGCGGCGATCTGCTGTTCCAGATCGACCCGCAGGAATACCAGTCCGCGGTCGCGCAGGCGCGCGCCACGATGAACGAAGCGCAGGCGAATCTGTCGAAGGCGAACACCGACGTCGCGCGGCTGCGTCCGCTCGCCGAGCGCAACGCCGTGAGCCGTCAGGATCTCGATCACGCGGTCGCCTCGCAGTCGGCAGCCGAGAGCCAGGTCGCCGCCGCGCGCGCGGTCTTGAACACGGCGCAGCTGAACCTCAGCTACACGAAAATCACGAGCCCCATCAACGGCCTGGCCGGCGTCGCACAGGCGGATGTGGGGTCCCTCGTTGGCAGTCCCGGACCGACGTTGCTGACCGTCGTCTCGCAGGTGGACACCGTCAAGGTGAAGTTCCGCATCTCGGAGCAGGAATACCTGCTGCTCGCCCGCGCGCTCGGCGATTCGGGTCGCGCGAAGCCGCGCGGTGAAGCGCGCCTCGAGCTGGTGTTGTCCGATGGCTCGACGTACGACCACAAGGGGCGCGTGGTCACTGTGGATCGCAACATCGACCCCGCGACCGGCACGCTCGGCATCGAGGCGTTATTCCCCAATCCCGCCGGTCTCCTGCGGCCCGGCCAGTTCGCGCGCGTGCGGGCGCCTGTCACGACGCGAGTCAACGCGATCCTGGTGCCGCAACGGGCCGTGCGGGAAATGCAGGGAACGTTCAGTGTGGGTGTGCTCAAGCCCGACAGCACCATCGAAGTACGCCCCGTCAAAGCGGGGGCACGTGTCGGCAGCGACTGGGTAGTGGACTCCGGGCTCGTCGCGGGCACGGTGATCGTCGTCGAGGGAATGCAGAAGGTGCGGCCCGGCGTCAAAGTTCGGGCCACGCCCGCAGCGGCGACGGCCGATACCGCGCGCGTGTCACAAACGTCAGACACCTCAACCCGGCACTGAGCGATGGCTGACTTCTTCATCCGACGGCCCACGGTCGCCATCGTCATCTCGATCGTGATCGTGTTGCTCGGCCTGGCCACGTTACAGAAGCTCCCCATCGAGCAGTACCCGAGCCTTGCGCCACCCACGATCCGCGTCGAGACCACCTATCCTGGGGCCTCTGCCGAGGTCGTCGAGCAGTCGGTCGCGACGCCGATCGAGCAGCAGGTCAACGGCGTCGACAACATGATCTACATGAAGTCGCTCAACACGAGCGACGGCCGCATGCTGCTCGACGTGTCGTTCCAGGTCGAGATGGACCGCGACATGGCCAACGTGCTGACCCAGAACCGCGTCTCGCAGGCCCAGTCGCGGCTGCCGCAGGAAGTGACCCAGCAGGGCGTGACGGTCAAGAAGATCAACCCCAGCATCCTGAACGTCATCTCGCTCTATTCGCCCAACGGCACCTACGACGCGCAGTTCCTCAACAACTACGCGATGATCAACGTCCGCGACGCGATCCTGCGCGTCCCGGGCGTCGCCCAGGTCGATCTGTACGGCGGCGCGGAGTACGGCATGCGCATCTGGCTGCGGCCCGACCGGCTGGCGACGCTCGGGCATCACGGCGGCGGACGTCATCTCCGCGATCAAGGAGCAGAACCTGCAGGCGCCCGCCGGGAAGGTGGGCGACGAGCCGGCGCCGCCCGGTCAGGAGTTCACCTACACGGTGCGCGCGCCCGGCCGCCTCGTGACCCCGGAGGAGTTCGACAACATCATCGTGCGCCAGACGCCGGCGGCGGGAATCGTGCGCATCCGCGACGTCGGTCGCACGCAGCTGGGAAGCGAGAACTACCGCTCGTTCGGGAGGCTGGACGGCAAACCCGCGGGCGTGCTCGCCGTGTATCTGCTGCCGGGAGCCAATCAGATCAAGTCCGCCGAGGGCATCTATCACACGCTCGACGAGCTGAAGGCGTTCTTCCCGGCGGACATGGACTATAAGATCACGTACGACACCACGCCCGCCGTCGAGGCCTCGATCGAGTCGATCCTGCACACGCTGATCGAGGCGTTCATCCTCGTCACACTGGTGGTCTTCATCTTCCTGCAGAACGTTCGGGCCACGCTGATCCCGTTGCTGACGGTGCCGGTTTCGCTCGTCGGCACGTTCATCTTCTTCCCGTTGCTGGGCTTCTCGCTCAACACGCTCACGATGTTCGGCCTGGTGCTCGCGATCGGCATCGTGGTGGACGACGCAATCGTGGTGGTCGAAGCCGTCATGCACCACATCGAGCACGGCAAGACTCCGCAGGAGGCCACGGTCCAGGCGATGAAAGAGGTATCCGGGCCCGTGGTTGCCATCGCGCTCATTCTGTCGCGCGGTGTTCGTCCCGGTCGCCTTGCTCGGGCGGACTCACGGGGCGCCTGTATCAGCAGTTCGCGCTCACGATCGCGATCTCCGTGCTGCTCTCGGCGTTCAGCGCGCTGTCGCTCTCGCCGGCGCTGGCGGCCATGATCCTGAAGCCTGGTCATGGGCCCTCGAAGGGGCCGCTCGGGAAATTCTTCGGCTGGTTCAACAGGGTGTTCGAGCGCACCACGACCGGCTACGTGAATTGGTCTCGCGCATATTCGTGCGGCGCGCGGTCCTGGCGCTCGGGGTGATCGGCATCGCGACGCTGTTGACGGGAGCCCTGGCGCGCGTGCTCCCCGGCGGCTTCGTGCCGGACGAGGATCAGGGCATCTTCATGATCAACGTCCAGCTGCCGCTCGGCTCGTCGTTGCAGCGTACCGACGGCGTGCTCCGGCAGATCGAGGACATTTTGGCGCAGACCGAAGGCGTTGATGCGTGCAACGCCATCGGCGGGCTGGGCATGCTCACCAACAGCTTCAGCCCGGAGTTCGGTTCGTTCTTCTGCCGGCTCAAGCCGTGGGATGAGCGCAAGGGCAAAGCGCTGCACGTGCGGGGCATTCAGCGCACCGTGAGCGCGGCCCTGGCGCAGCTTCCCGGCGCGGTGGCGTTCCCGTTCATGCCGCCGACGATCTCCGGCTTCGGCGCCGCGGGCGGCTTCAATTTCCTGCTGCAGGACCGCAGCGGCACGCTGACAGTGGAGGATCTGGGCCGGCAGACTCAGGCGTTCCTCACCGAGGCGCGCCAACGGCCCGAGCTGGCGAACCTGTTCACGTCGTTCAACCCGACGACTCCCCAGATCTCGGTTCAGCTCGATCGGGAAAAGGCGCGTGAGCTGGGCGTGCCGATCAACGACGTGTTCCGGCATTGTCGTCGTTCATGGGCGGCGCCTACGTCAACGATTTCAATCGATTCGGCCGCTTGTACCGCGTGTACGTCCAGGCAGAGCCGGCATTTCGCGCAAAGCCGGAGAACATCGGCCAGCTCTACGTTCGCAGTAAGACCACGTCGGACATGGTGCCGCTCTCTACGCTCCTCCACGTCACGCCGTCGTCGGGAACGGAGATCACCACGCGGTTCAATCTGTTCCGGTCGGTCGAGATCAGCGGCGTGCCGGCGGCGGGCTACAGCTCCAAGCAGGCGATGCACGCGCTCGAGACGGTGGCGCACACCGTGTTGCCGCCCGAGATGGGCTTCGCCTATTCCGGGATGTCGTACCAGGAGAAGGTCGCGCCGCCCGCCGCGCCGACCTTCATTCTCGCCATCGTGTTCGTCTTCCTGTTGCTGGCGGCGCAGTACGAGAGCTGGCGGCTCCCATGGGCCGTGCTGCTCGACACGCCGCTCGTCGCCCTCGGCGCGTTCCTCGGCGCCTGGATATTCCGCTACGACAACAACGTCTACGTCCAGGTCGGTCTGATCATGCTGATCGGGCTCGCCGCGAAGAACGCGATCCTGATCGTGGAGTTCGCGAAAATGAAGCAGGACCAGGGATCGAACATCGAGGACGCCGCGCTCGAAGCGGCGAAACTGCGGTTCCGCCCCATCCTCATGACCGCCTTCGCGTTCATCCTGGGGTGCGTGCCGCTGATGCGGGCGAGCGGCTCCGGCGCCGCATCACAAAACGTGATGGGCACGGCGGTGGTCTTCGGGATGCTCATCGCAACGGTCGTCGGGCTGTTCATCATTCCGGGACTCTACGCCTGGACCCAACGCTGGAGCTTTGGCAAGAAGGCACCTGAGAAAAAGGCGGGGAAGGGCTCCGCGCCGGCAGAGCCGGCACTCGCCGCCAAAGCGACGAGCGCGCACTGATGCCTCGCACAATGCGGCGCCGGCTGGGGTTGTTCTTCCTTGCTCTCGTCGCGACGGCTTGTGCGGTCGGCCCGAACTACAAGACTCCGGAAACCACCACGCCTGTGCAGTGGCGCGATACGACGATCGCCACCCAGGATTCGTCCTACGCCAACCTGCCCTGGTGGGAGGTACTGGGCGACTCCACGTTGCAGGAGCTCGTCCGGATCGCCTTGCGGGAGAACCGCGATCTGCATGTCGCCCTGGCGCACGTCAACGAGGCGCGGGCGCGGCTCGGGATCCAGCGGCTCGAGTTCTTGCCGCAGATCGACGTCGGCGCGACGGCGGCCGCGGTCCAGGTAAGCGACTCTCTCCTGGGCGCCCGCACCGGCCAGTACGGCCTCTTCCAGCTGGGCGCGAGCGTCAGCTGGGAGCTCGACTTTTTTGGTCGCCTGCGGCGGCTCAACGAATCGGCCAAGGCGGGCCTGCTGGCAACCGAGTACGCCCGCCGGGCCGTCATCGTCACCGTGGTCGCCGACGTGGCGCGCGCGTACCTCGAGCTGCGCGATCTGGACCAGCAGACGTTCATCGCCCAGTCTCTAGTCGAGACACGGCGGCAGTCGCTGGACCTCGCGCGCTCGCGATTCGAGGGCGGGCTCACGTCGGAGCTCGACATGCGCCAGGGCGAGGCGGAGCTCGCGGGCGCTGAGGGACGCGTGGCGAACATTCGCCTGCTGGCCAGCCAGAAGGAGCAGGAGCTCAACGTCCTGTTGGGCCGCATGCCGGGCACCGTGCCGCGCGGCGCGGCGCTGATCAACCAGAATTTCCGAACACAGATTCCTCCGGGCCTGCCGTCCACGCTGTTGCAGCGGCGCCCCGATATCCGCCAGGTGGAGGCAGAGCTCCGGTCTGCCAACGCCATGATCGGCGCGGCGATCGCGGCGCGGTTCCCCACGATCTCGCTCACCGGCGCGGCGGGGACGCGCACCGACGCGTTCGACCAGTTGCTGCAGGCGGGGACCGGCTTCTGGCATTTGGGCGCGAATATTCTGCTTCCCATCCTCAACGCCGGTCGCAGCGGGAAGCAGGTCCAGGTCGAACGCGCCCGGACGGAAGCCGCCTTGGCGAACTATGACCAGGTCGTGCTGAACTCGTTCCGCGAGGTGGAGAACGGACTGGTGGCGCTGCAGCAGCTGCAGATCGAGGTCGGCGCGGCGGGGCGGCAGGTGGCCGCCGCGCGCCGCGCAGTCGTGATCGCGGCCGACCGCTACCAGGGTGGGGTGGACAACTATACGACCCTGCTCGACGCGCAGCGCGTCCTCGCCGATGCGGAGCTGGGGGAGTCGAGCTTGCAGCGGCAGCAACGCGTGGCGGTGGTGCAGTTGTATCGGGCGCTGGGCGGGGGCTGGGATCCCGTGACCGACACGCTGGCGCTCCCGCACCCGGCACAGTAGGCCGATGAGTGGAATTGTCTTTTGACTTCTCACAATGAGGACCCATATGCGTTGGCTCGTTTTGATTTGCGGTCTGACATTCGTGGTGACGCCGGTCGCATTGGCGCAGAACCAGCCGGCCGACAACACCGAGCTGGTGCGCCAGAAACTCCGGTCCGACAAGAAGCTCCTGGTGGCCGAGAACATGAAGCTGACCGACGCCGAGGCAACCGCGTTCTGGCCGGTGTACGATGCGTTTCAGGCGGACCTCGGCAAGATCAATGACCGGGCCGTCAAGTTGATCGAGTACTACGCGGCCAACTACAAGACCATGACCGACACCGCGGCGACTCGAATGACCGACGACTATCTCGCATTGGAGCGGGATCGGGCGGCCTTGCTGCAAACCTATCGCCAGCGATTCAGCGGGGTGCTGCCTGCGCTCAAGGTGGCCCGGTACTATCAGATCGAGAACAAGATCCGCGCTATCGTCAATTGGGAGCTGGCGAAGCAAATCCCGTTGATGTAACTGATGCGGAGCGGCCTCAGACCGAGATGTCCAGCGGCTCAGGATCGACGAGCGTTGGACATTCTCTTTTCCCGCCCGCATCTTCGATCGACCATGGCCGGGTCTTCTAGAGTGACCAACGGGGTTACCACCCCACCACGACGCGCGCGCAAACCGCCTTCGCGCGTGAGCCGCCGCGCGCGCAAGTCCGTGCTGCAGACGAACGACGGCGAGCCGATCCACATTGTCCACGTCGCCGCCGAATGCTGGCCCTACGCCCGCTCCGGCGGACTCGGCGAGGCCGTCGCCAGTCTCGCGACCTACCAGTCGGCGGCGGGGTTGCCGACCGCCGTCGTCATGCCCCTGTATCAGCAGGTCCGCGCCGTCGTCAGCGCGATGGAGCCGGTTGGGGCGCCGTTCCCCGTGCAACTGGGACCGACCAGAGAAATGGCGCGGCTCTGGCGGGCCAAGGACACACCCCGCGGCACCAACGTGCTCTTCGTAGAGCATCCGGGTTTCTTTGATCGTCCCACGTTGTACGGAGAAGGGCGGGACTATCCCGACAATTACCGGCGCTTTGCATTTTTCTCGCTGGCAGCGCTCGCCGCCCTGCCGCGCATCACGCGCGGCCCGGCGATTCTGCACGTGCACGACTGGCATGCGGCGCTCGCGATCGTCTACCTGCGCTCGGCGTTTGCCAATCACCCCTACTATCGTCGAGTGCCCGCCGTGCTCTCAGTGCACAACGCGGGATACCAGGGCCACTTTCCTCCCTCGACGCTGCCCGAGATCGGAATTCCGTGGGAGCTGTTCAACTGGGAGTTTCTCGAGTGGTACGACAAGGTGAACTGGTTGAAGGGCGGCCTGGTAGCGGCCGATGCCGTGGTTACCGTCAGCGCCACGCACGCGCGCGAGCTGCAATCGCCCGAAGGCGGTTTCGGTCTCGGCGACACGTTCCGCGCGCTGCGCGACCGACTGTTCGGCATCACCAACGGGATCGACGCCGACATTTGGGATCCGGCCCATGACCCTCACATCGCCGCCCGGTTCACCGCGCACGATCTCGAGGGCAAGCGGCAGGACAAGACGGCACTGCAGGCCCGCTTCGGACTCACCCCCAGCCCTCGCACGCCGGTGTTCGGGATGGCGGCTCGACTGGTCGCGCAGAAAGGTCTCGATCTGCTCGTGGATGGACGCGCGCTTGGCGCCACCGATGGGCAGTACGTCTTTTTGGGCCAGGGAGAACGCCGCTACGTCGAGGCGTTGAAGCGGCTCGCGGCGCGCTTCCCTGGACGCATCGCCGTCGAGACCGCGTTCAGTGACCCACTCGAGCACGTGGTCGTCGCAGGCGCCGACATGCTGCTCATGCCGTGCCAGTACGAGCCGTGCGGCCTCACGCAGATGCGCGCGCAGCGTTTCGGCACGCTCCCAGTGGCGCGTCGCACCGGCGGTCTCAACGACACCATCGACGACGGCATCACCGGGTTCCTGTTCGACCAGTTTACCGTTCCGGCGCTCGCCGGAGCGCTGCAGCGCGCCGTCCACCACTACAACGACGAGCGCGGCTGGCACGCGCGGATGCGCAAGGCGATGGCCAAGAACTTCAGCTGGCAGCGCTCGGCGCTGAAATACCTCGCCGTCTACCTGAAGGCGCTCGAGGTCGCCGAACGCACCGGCCGGAGCACCGAGTGATGGACTACGTTCTCGCGCTGCACAGTCACCTGCCGTACGTGCTCAACCACGGCCGCTGGCCCCATGGCAGCGATTGGCTGTGCGAAGCGGCGATCGATACCTATCTGCCGCTGCTCGAGACGCTGCGCGAGCTCGCGACGGCCGGCGTCCCCGCACCGGTCACGATCGGCTTTACACCGGTGCTCGCCAATCAGCTGGTCTCACCCACCTTTGCCGCCGAGCTCGAGGCGTACTTCGAGCAGCGGCTCACCGCCTGCGACGAGGCCGCCACGACGCTCGCCGGCACGTACGATGAGCCACTCATTCCGTTGACGGACTACTGGCGCGAGCGGCTGCAACGATTGCGCGCGCTGTTTCGCTCCGTGAACGGCGACCTCGTCGCTCCGTTCCGCGCTCTCGAGGAGGCCGGCCACATCGAGATCATCGGTGGAGCGGCAACGCACGGGTTCCTGCCGCTGCTGGGACGCGATGAGAGCATCCGGCTCCAACTCGTCCTCGGGCGTGCGGAACACAAGCGATTGTTCGGACGCGCGCCGGCAGGATGCTGGCTCCCAGAGTGTGCGTACCGCGCGCGCGGCCCGTGGGCGCCGCTGCCCGACGCGCCCGCGGCCGACGAACGTCCCGGCACGGAGGAATTCGTCGCGGCGGCGGGGTTCCGCTATTTCTTCACCGACGCGCACCTCGCTGCGGCGGGAATGCCGCTGAGCCCCTACGACGAGATTCCGATGGGCGCGGAACGGTTCGACCTCCACGCGCGCCCCCAGCGGGTCGCGCCGTTCGTCGGCACCATCGAGCACACGCCCTACCAGGCATATCGACTCCGGTCCGCGGGAGGTGGTCGCGCCAAGGTCGTCGCGCTCGTGCGTGATCCAGTGGCCTCGGCGCAAGTCTGGAGCCGCCACAGCGGATATCCGGGGGACGGGACTTATCTCGAGTTCCACAAAATCCGCTGGCCGGGCGGTCTCAAGCTCTGGCGCGTGACCGGCAACGGCGTCGACCTTGGCGACAAGCAGCCGTATGATCCTGCCGCGGCGCGCGGTCGTGCGGCCGACCATGCGATGCACTTCGTGCACCTACTCCAGCGCATTGCGGTCGAGTCGCAAAAGGTTGGAGAGGATGGGGAGCCCGGCGACGTCGTGGTCTCGCCTTTCGACACGGAGCTGTTCGGCCACTGGTGGTTTGAGGGTCCCGATTTTCTCGGCCAGGTCTATCGCCGTTTTGCCGACACGTCGGACGTGCGCCCGACCACCGCAAGCAAGCACCTGCGTGACCGGGCACCCACGACCACGCTGCAGCTCGCGGCGGGATCGTGGGGCGCTAACGGCGACTACAGCATGTGGCTGAACGACGAGACCGTGTGGACGTGGCGGCGCTTGTGGCCGCTGGAAGACGCGTTCTGGGAAGCGGCCCCCGCGGCGCTGGCCGTAGCAGCGGCGCGGCCCATTCTGGCCCAGGCGGCGCGCGAGCTGCTCCTCGCTCAAGGCTCAGATTGGCAGTTCATCATCTCGACGGGGGAAGTCGCCGACTACGCGACCCGGCGCTTCAACCAGCACTGCGACGACCTCGAGCGCTTGCTCGCGGCGCTGGCGAAAGGTGGGGGGGGCGATCTCGAGTCAGGGGCTGCATTCGCCGAGGAGCTGCGAGTGCGCGATGATGTGTTTCCCGATATTCTCCCGCATGTCAAAGCAGCGCTGCGCGATCATTGATCATTGATCATTGATCGCTGATCATTGATCATTTGTCGTCAGTCGTGCCCGCCGATGTACAAACGAATCATCTTCTCCCAGTAGGGCCAGTCGTGGGCCCACCCCTTCCAAATCCGCAGGGCGTTGCCGATGCCCTTGCCCCACAGGATGCCCGACATCTCGCGGTTGTTCTCACATGCGGGATCATCCTCCCCAACCGCGAGGATGATGTCCTGCCGCTGAAACGCCGCGAGCCGTCCAGGATCGCTTTCATGACGCATGAAATCGATCGGATTGCACGCATACACGTTGGCATCGGAGTAGCCGCGCGTCAGGCGCTTGATGTCGTAGGCCCCTGAAAGGCCGATGATCCGCTGCACGAGCTCGGGGTTGCGGAGACCGAAACACAGTGCATGGTAGGCGCCGAAGCTTGCTCCGACCGCAATCAGGAACGGCGTGGGATTCTTGGAACGACTGAACGGGACCACCTCGTCGCGCAGGTAGCGGTCGTATTGCAGGTGCCGCCAGGCGCGGTGGCCGGGATGCACGTGCTCCGGCGCGTACCAGCTTTCTTCGTGCACGTGATGCAGGCAATAGAGCTGAATCCAGCCCCGATCCAGATGTTCGCCGAGCACACCCGACCGGTGCATCCAGCGGTCGGTCCATTCGGTGTAGCTGCCGAGTGTGGTGGGGAACACGAACACGCGCGCGCCCGCGTGGCCGAGCACCTGCAACTCCATCTCGCGTCCGAGTGAGGGGCTGCGCCAGCGGTGGCGCTCCTGGTTCATGCCGGTTTGCCGCTGCGCACCAGGAAGGGCAGCGCTTTGCGAAACCGGCGACCCCACGCCGATTCATGGTGCCGTCCGTCCCGGTCTTCGACCCAGCGCAAATCGCTGCGCGGGTCGTAACCCTTCTCGACCAGGATGTCACGCAGGCGACGGGCCAGGGCCACGTGAGCTGGTCCCTCCTTCAGCCCGACATCGAGGTACACGCGCCCGGGTAAGCGCGGGGCGTGCTGCACCATGTCGAGCATGGCCCCGTTCGCGAACCATAATGAGGGACTGAGCGCCGCGGTGAAGCCAAACACATTCGGATACCGGAAATAGGCGTACAGGCTGATCAGCCCGCCGAGTGACGAACCGGCAATGCCCGTATGGGTCGCGTCCGGAAGCGTCCGAAATTGCTGATCCACCAGGGGTTTCACTCTGTGGATCAGATAGTCGAGATAGCGCTCTCCCTGGCCGCCGCCGACTTTCGGGTCCGCAAACGGCGTGTACTCGTCGATGCGCGCCGCCCCCACGTTCGGAATCCCGACGACGATCGCCTCCGCTCCGCGGCGGCTGGCCCACGCGAGCGCGCTCTTCAGGCCCCAGTCTCCGGCAAAGCTCGTCGCGGCGTCGAAGAGGTTCTGACCGTCGTGCATGTAAATCACGGGATAGCGCGCGTCACCCCGAGCATAGGATGCCGGCGTATACACGAGGAGGCTGCGCCCGTGACCCGAGACTACGTGAACCGAGCCTCGGTGCGCGCGGGCTCGGGCGCGAGCCTTCCAGCGGAGATAGAACCGTGGGTACCGTCGCATTCGCAGCCGCATAATGTAAGTGAGTCCCCCACGGGTTCCAAAGAACGTAGTGGGGGGTTACCGTACTCTCCCCATGCCGGTCGTGATCTTCGCCGCACCGATTCTATCCGAGAACGCGTCGCGCATGATCGCGGCGATTGTCGGACTGCCCGGCGTGCGCGCCGGCGTGATCAGCCAGGCACCGCTCGAGGATCTTCCCGCTCCGCTGCGCGGCCAAGTCGCGCACTGGCGTGTGGCCGACGTGCTCGACACCGGGCAGCTGCTGGATGCCGTGGGGCACCTGGAGGTGCGACTCGGTACCGTCGATCGATTGATGGGCGCCTACGAGCAGCTGCAGGTGCCGCTCGCCGAGGTGCGCGAACGGCGCGGCATCGCCGGGATGCGCGTGGAAGCGGCGTTCAACTTCCGGGACAAGGCGCGCATGAAGTCGCTGCTTCGCGATGCCGGTCTCCCGTGCGCTCGCCACCGCCTGGCGCCCACGCGCGATGACGCGAGGGCGTTTGCGCGCGAGATCGGGTTCCCTCTCATCGTGAAGCCACCGAGCGGCGCAGGCGCGCAGGCCACGACTCGCGTCGACGACATGCACGCGCTGCAGGCGGCCGTAGATACGGCCGCGCCCGCCCCCGACCGTCCGGTGTTGCTCGAAGAGTACATGACCGGCAACGAGCACTCGTTCGAGACGGTGTCGATCGGCGGCCGCGCGGTGTGGCACTCGCTGACGCACTACTATCCGTCGCCGCTCGAGGTGCTGCAGAATCCGTGGATTCAGTGGTGCTTGATCCTGCCGCGGGAAGTGGAGGAGCCGCAGTACGATGACATCCGGAGCGCTGCCTTCCGTGCCCTGAAAATCCTGGGGATGGAGACAGGCCTCTCTCACATGGAATGGTTTCGCCGTCCGGACGGCTCGATTGCGATTTCCGAAGTCGCGGCGCGCCCACCAGGCGCTCAGATCATGACGATCGTCTCGCGCGCGCACGACTTCGATTTTGTCGCAGCATGGGCGCGGTTGATGGTGTATGGGGAATTCGCTGCGCCGCCGCGCCAGTACGCCGTCGGCGCCGCGTACCTGCGGGGCCAGGGCAGTGGACGCGTCAGGGCAATCCACGGTCTGGATCGGGTGCAGGCCGAGATCGGTTCGCTGGTGGTCGATGCCAGGCTGCCTGCGCCAGGGCAAGAGCCCACGGGCAGTTACGAAGGCGAAGGGTTCGTCATTCTGCGGCATCCCGAGACGGCGGTAGTGCAGCGGGCGCTGCAGCGGTTGATTTCACACGTTCGCGTCGAACTGGGCTAGGCGAGAGGAGAGGGAAGGGGACGTTGTCATGAACGTGCTCATGATTTCACCCGGATATCCGACGGAGATCAATTACTTCACCCGCGGCCTGGCGATGCACGGAGCCCGTGTGTTCGGCATCGGCGACCAACCGGAGCGCGACCTTCCGCCGATCGTCCGCCAGTCGCTCGCGGGGTATCTGCAGGTTTCGTCGCTGCTGGATGAGGCGGCTGTGGTGAAGCAGGTCGCTGGCTGGAAGGCGGCACAACCGATCGGCCAGGTGGAATGCCTGTGGGAGCCCGGTGTGATTCTGGCGGCGCGCCTGCGCGAGCGCCTGAGCATTGCGGGACAAGACGTCGCGCAGGCCACGGTGTTTCGTGATAAAGACGCAATGAAACAGGCGGTGGCCAAGGCGGGGATTCGCACGCCGAAACACCGGCGCGCCACGACGGCGGCCGAGTGCCAGCGCGCCGCCGAGGAGATCGGCTTTCCGGTCGTCGTGAAGCCGATCGCCGGCGCCGGATCGGCCGATACCTTTCGTGTCAATTCGCGGCTCGAGCTCGATGCGGTGCTCGCCCGTCTGGGCCAGGCGCGCGACGTCAACGTCGAAGAGTTCATCGATGCCGTCGAATACACCTTCGACACGATCCGCATCAAAGGAAAAATCGTCTACTGGAACATCTGTCTATACCGGCCTCGCCCGCTGACCGCCCGGCAAGAGGAGTGGATCAGTCCCCAGACGGTCGCGCTGCGTGATGTGGAAGCCGACTACCTCGCGGGGGGACGGGAAATGGGCCGGGCGGTGCTCAAGGCGCTCGGTTTTCAGACGGGGTTCACGCACATGGAGTGGTACCGCAAGGAGAACGGGGAAGTCATATTCGGCGAAATCGCGGCGCGGCCGCCCGGCGCGCGAACCGTGGACTGCATGAACTACGCCTCCGATATCGATCTCTTCACCGGGTGGGCGGAGGCAGTCCTGCACGGACGCTTCAGCACCAAGCTCGATCGCAAGTACAATGCTGCGATCATCTTCAAACGCGCCCGTGGCACAGGAAACATTCGTCACATCGAGGGGCTCGAGCGCCTGCAGGCCCGTTTCGGTTCGCACATCGCCGCGATCGAGCTGCTGCCGATCGGCGCGCCGCGCCGCAATTGGATACTGACGCTCGTGTCGGACGGGTTTCTCGTCGTACGGCATCCGGATCTTCAGGCCACCCTGGATATGGCGGACGCCGTTGGTACCGATTTGCACTTGTACGCCGGTTGAGCATCAGCGAGGAGCGCGCACAATGACTGCCAAAGTGGGATTGATCGTCGGGCGGGAGTGGTCGTTTCCGCCCAAGTTCATCGAGGCAGTGGACCGGCGCGATAAGGGCGTCGTCGTGGACTTCGTCAAGCTCGGCCCGACGGCGATGGACACGCCGCGCGACTATGCGGTTCTGGTCGATCGCATCTCGCATGAAGTGCCATTCTATCGGTCGTACCTGAAGTACGCGGCGCTGCAGGGCGTCACCGTGATCAACAACCCGTTCATGTGGAGCGCGGACGACAAGTTCTTCGGCGCCGCCCTCGCCACGAAGTTGGGCGTCGCGAGCCCAAAGACCATCCTCTTGCCGAACAGGGACTACATCCCGGCGATCAGCCACCAGGAGAGCCTGCGCAACCTGGTGTTCCCGCTCGACTGGGACGCGGTCGTGCGCGACATCGGGTTGCCCTGCATCCTCAAAGACGCGCACGGCGGTGGCTGGAAGGGCGTCTACATCTGCCGCACGCGCGACGAATTGCTTGCCCACTACAACGAATCGGGTCTTCTGACCATGATCGTCCAGCAGTTCATCGAGTGGGACCAGTTCGTTCGCTGCATCTGTATCGGGCAGAAGGACATTCTGCCGATCCATTACGATCCGAAGGTGCGCAAGTACATCGTGGATCCCGACTATCTCACGCCGGCCCTCTCCGAGCGGATCGTCACCGATTCGCGCACCCTCGTGAGCGCGCTGGGATACGACATGAACTCGATCGAGTGGGCGGTCAAAGATGGCGTGCCCTACGCGATCGACTTCATGAACCCCGCGCCGGACTTCGACGTCAACTCCCTCACGCCCGAGTATTTCGACTGGGTGGTGCAGCATATGACCGACTTGGTGATTCGGCTGGCAACGCGGCGGACAACGGCGGGCACACGCACGTTTCACTGGCAGGCCCTGTTCAAAGGCCACGCGCGGAGCCGGACATCCTCCAGATGACGTCGGTGTTGGAGCAGGCGATCGAGCACTACCACGAGCTCTTGAGCGACGAGCTGGCGAGACAATGCCAGGCGACGCTCGACGGCGAGCTGCGGCGCCGGGGATTGTTTTTCGGCGAGCGGGCGTTGTGCACCGTCTTGCGGCCGCGGTTTTTTACGCCTGAGCAGTACCGCTTCCTGCGAGATCGCTGCGCAATCCTGTTGCGGGCGTTCGATCGCGTCTATCAGGCCGCGCGCGAGAACGCGGCGCTGCGGCGGCAGTTCGGGCTCGTCGATTGGGAGGAGGACCTGATGAGGTCGGAGCCGGGTTTCTCCGATCCCAGTCCCGTCTCCCGGATCGATGCCTTTTATCTGCCCGACGAGGGCGTGTTTCACCTCACGGAATACAACGCCGAGACACCCGCCGGCGCGGCCTACGCCGACGCCTTGTCCGAGGCGTTCCTCGCCCTCCCCGTCATGGGTCCGTTTCTGCGCCGCTTCGACGTCCGCCCGCTGCACGCGCGCCACGACGTGCTGCACGCGCTGCTCTCGGCGTATGCCGAATGGAGGGGCAGCACGGGCAGGGGCAGTCCCGCGACGCCGCGCATTGCCATCCTCGATTGGCGCGAGGTGCCGACCTACAATGAGTTCGTGTTGTGGGTAGACTACTTTCGCGCGCGCGGCCTCGAGGCGCGGATCGTCGATCCACGGGAGACGGAGCTCAAGGGTGGTCGGCTGGTGGCTGATGGGCAGCCGATCGACTTGATCTACAAACGCGTGCTCATCAGCGAGCTTGTGGAACGGGGTGGCCGCGACCACCCGGTGATCCGCGCCGTCCAATCCGGGGCGGTATGCATGGTGAATCCGTTTCGCTGCAAGCTGCTGCACAAGAAAGCGAGCCTGGCGGTGTTGAGTGACGAGCGCAATGTGGGACTGTTCTCGGCTGACGAGCGCCAGGCGATCGACGCACACATCCCCTGGACGCGGGTGGTGGCGGAGCGGAAGACACGTCATGAGGATCGGACGGTGGACCTGGTGCCCTTCATTATTGCACAGCGCGAGCGCCTCGTGCTCAAGCCGAATGACGCCTATGGTGGAGCGGGCATCGTGCTGGGATGGGAAGTCGATGACGCGACGTGGGAAGCGTCAGTCCGCACGGCGCTGAGCGAGCCATTCGTGGTACAGGAGCGGGTACCGATTCCGAGCGAGCCGTTTCCGAGTGTCGTGGACGGCCGCGTGATCTTCGCCGACCGCATCTTGGACACCGCTCCGTACGCGTACCATGGGACACACGTCGACGGGTGCATGTCGCGCCTATCGACGGCCGCCCTCGTCAACGTCACGGCCGGCGGTGGGTCGCAGACACCGACGTTTCTCGTGGAGGCGCGATGAAGGCCCCCTCCCTCACGCTCGGCATCGAGGAAGAGTATCAGATCATCGATCCCAAGACGCGTGAGCTGAAGTCGTACATCACGGAGATCCTGAGCGGCGATAACCTGGTGCTGGCGCAGATAAAGCCAGAGCTACACCAGTCGATTGTGGAGGTCGGCACCAAAGTTTGCACCACGCCGGCGGAGGTGCGGGCGGAGCTGGTGCGACTGCGCAGCCAGGTTCTGGAGCTGGTTGCCCGGAGCGGCCTGAAGATCGCCGCCGCGGGCACCCATCCATTCTCGTCGTGGGTGGATCAACAGATCACGCCGCTGGAGCGCTACCTCGGCGTGCGGGAGGACATGGGGGAGCTGGCGCAGCGCCTGCTGATCTTCGGCACGCACATCCATATCGGCATCGAGGACCGCGCGTTTCTGATCGATGCGCTCAATGTGGCGCGCTATTTCCTGCCGCACCTCATGTGCTTGTCCACCAGCTCGCCGTTCTGGGCAGGGCGCAACACGGGACTCAAGTCCTATCGCAGCATCGTCTGGCGCGGCTTCCCGCGCACCGGCGTCCCCCGCCCGCTCCGGTCGTGGAGCGAGTACACGGAGTTGGTGGACCTGCTCGTGAGCACCCGCTGCATCCCGGACGGGTCCAAGATCTGGTGGGACGTGCGTCCCAACTGGAGCTATCCGACGCTCGAGTTCCGGGTCTGCGACGTGTGCACGCGGGTCGACGAAGCGGTCTGCATTGCGGCCATCGTCCAAGCCATTGTGGCGAAGATCTGGAGGCTGCGGCGGGACAATATGACGTTCCGCGTGTACTCCTCGGACTTCATCGAGGAGAACAAATGGCGCGCCGTCCGCTACGGGCTCGACGGGCGGCTCGTCGATTTCGGCAAAGGCGTCGAGCGACCGGCGCGCGAGCTGGTACGCGAGTTGCTGGTATGGTTCATTGATGACGTGCTGGACGAGCTGGGCAGCCGCAAGGAAGTCGAATACGCCTTTCGTATTCTCGACGAGGGATCGAGCGCGGACCGCCAGCTCGCCGTCTTTACGCGCACGGGAGATTTCAAATCCGTAGTGGACCATGTAATCGCCGAAACGGCGGAAGGACTCTAATTGCCTGTCATTGGTATTACGACACAGACGCTGGAAGCCATTCCGGATCAGCTGCCGCGTTGCTGGATCATGAGCCAGCGCTACGTCGAGGTGCTCGCCGCCTCCGGCGCCATTCCGTGGGTCATTCCGCTGCTCGAGGGGAGGGAAGCGGCGCTGCGGAGCATCTACGATCGGCTCGCCGGCCTCTTTCTGCCGGGTGGCGTGGATATCGATCCGGCGGCGTATGGCGAACCACGCACCTCACTCTGCGGCCGGATCGATCCGGCGCGGGACTGGGCCGAGTTGCTGCTCGTGCGGTGGGCGCTGGCCGACAAGAAGCCGGTGCTCGCGGTGTGTCGCGGTGCACAGCTCGTGAATGTCGCCATCGGCGGCTCGCTCTATCAGGACGTCGGAGCGCAGCACCCCGATGCGATCAAGCACGATCACTTTCCCACCGCCGGCCGGCGCCGCGACGAGCTGGCGCACGAGGTGCGACTCACCCCGGGGTCGCGTCTCCAACGACTGCTCGGCGTGGATTCGCTCGCCGTGAACAGCATGCACCACCAGGGGATCGCCAAACTGGCGCCCGGACTCGTACCGGTTGCCACTTCGCCCGACGGCCTGATCGAAGGCGTGGAGACCAGTAACGGACATTTCTTGATCGGCGTCCAATGGCATCCGGAAGATCTGGTGGACGTCGATTCGCGAATGCAGCGGATTTTCCAGGCGTTCATTGAGGCCGCGAGAGGTTAACCCGCCGCGACTCGCGTAAGGCGCTCGGCACGCCTACACTTCGAGCATGTCTCCTCGCTGCGGCACCGTCGTCCTCGCCGGCCGGCCGAATGTCGGCAAATCGACGTTGCTCAACGCGCTCGTGGGGGAGCACCTCGCGATCGTCTCGCCGAAGCCGCAGTCCACGCGACTCCCCGTCGTTGGATTGCTGACGAAGGATGACACGCAATTCATCTTCACCGATTCTCCGGGGCTGCTCGAGCCCGAGTACCGGCTGCACGAGGCGATGCGGGCCGCGGCGCTCCGCGCGATCGAGGACTCGGAAGTCATTGCGTATTTGCACCCCCTAACGGAATTCCCGGCTCCCGACTTGGCGAAGGTCGCCATGCTCCCGCGAGCGCCGCGAGCGCCAATCGTCACGGTGTATACGAAAGCCGATCTGGTGCCACCGTCCAACCGTCCAACAGTTCAACCGTCTGACGTCGTTGTTTCCGCGGTGACGGGCGAAGGTATGGCCGCCTTTTTGGCGGCGATTACGGGCACGCTCCCCGAAGGGCCCTTCCACTATGACCCCGACGAGCTCGCCACGCAGCCAATGCGCTTCTTTGCCGCGGAGTTCATTCGCGAGGCGGCGTTCGAGCTACTGCATGAAGAGCTGCCCTACAGTGTGGCGTGTGAGATCGATGAGTTTCGAGAGGGCGCCGAGCCGGTATATATTCGGGCCATACTGTACGTCGAACGCGACAGCCAGAAAGGGATCGTCCTCGGCCAGGGCGGTCGCACGATCAAGGCGCTCGGCGCCGCGGCGCGGGCCAAGATCGAAGCGTTACTGGGCCAGCGCGTGTTTCTCGATTTGCACGTCAAAGTGCTTCCGAAATGGCGGCGTGACGAACCTTCCCTCAAGCGATTGGGGTACGCGAAATCATGAGCCTGGCGCCGGACCTGCTCGAAATCCTCGTCTGCCCCAAGTGCAAGGGCCCGCTCGAGCACCGCACCTCACCCGCTGAATCGCTTGTCTGTCACAACTGCCGGTTGATCTACGCGGTCGAGGACGACATCCCCATCATGCTGATCGATGAGGCGAAGCCCTTTTGACGGTTTGGCGGTTCAGCGGTTAGGCGGTTGGGTGCTCCCAATCGCCTTCCTCTTTCTAACCGCCCAACCGCTCAACCGCCTAACCGCCCAGGAGCAGCCTCTCAACGCCGGTGCGCTTTTTCTCGTCTTTCCCGTGGGCGCTCAGGCGGTGGGTATGGGCCAAACGGCGATGGCGGCGTCGGGGCGCGGCGAGGCGGCGTTCTGGAACCCGGCAGGACTTGCAACACTCCCGAATGATGAATTCGCGTTGCACAGCGCCACGCTCGTCGCCGGAAAGAGTCACGTGCTCGGCGCGTATTTTCCAACGCGCCGCATCGGAGTGTTTGGCGGTGCGGTCTACCTCGTCGATTATGGGGACCTCGAGCGGACCGATGCGAATGGCAACACGATCGCCCGTATCGCGCCACGCAATTTCGAGTTTCTAGCGTCGTACGCGACGAGCCTCGCCGGCTCGTTTGTGTTCGGTCTGAGCTACAAGCTGGTGCAGTTTCGTGTGGACTGCAGCGGTGATTGCCGCGACTTCCCCGCCGGTACCGGCGCCACGCACGCGGTCGATCTGGGTGGCCAATTTGGCGTCGGGGCGGGGAGCCCGCTGCGCATCGGCGTGGCGTTACGCAACCTCGGCTTCCGACTGCAGGTGCAGAACCAGGCCCAGGCCGACCCGCTTCCGACTCGCCTAGCGGTCGGTGCGCTCTACGAGGTGCATTTCCGCCCGCCCCAAGGTGCCACGCTCGAGCAAGCCTTCGATCTGAAACTCGCCGCCGACCTCGACAGCCCGTTTGGACAGGTTGGGGAATCGGAAACTCGGGTGGGCCTGGACATCGGCTATCAGAAGCTCATCCGCGTGCGCGCCGGGTACGCCTTCGTGCAGGATGGGTTGAGCGGGCCCAGCATCGGCCTCGGTGTGGAGACCGGTTCGCTCGGCGTCGATCTCGCGCGGGCCTTCCTCACTGGATCGGACCTGCAGGTCGACAGCCCGACTTTCTTTTCGTTTCGAGTGACATTCTAATGAAGGGCCGCGCGGCACGCGTCGCACTCGCCGCGCTGCTGACCGCGGTTCCGCTGCAAGCCCAGCGTCCGGACACGCTGCCTGCGGCAGACACGTCGGTCCGCGCCAGCCTGCTGCTCCGGCCACTCGCGTCGCTGCTGGTCCCAGGCAGCGGGCAGCTGATGGCACATCAGGATCGCGGCGCCGTGTATCTCGCGGCCGAGATCTATCTGCTGTCGCGATTCCTCCAGCTCGACCACGATGCCACGCGGGAGGCCACGCGGTTTCAGACCCTCGCCTTCAACGTGGCGCGCCGGCCCTACATGCCGGCGAGCACCGATACCGTGTTCGAGTACTACGAGCAGATGGAGCGTTTCCCGGAGAGCGGGTTCTATGACGGCGATCCCGGGCCGGCATTCGCGCCCGAGACCGATCCGCTCACATACAATGGTTCAGTGTGGTTGCTCGCGCGACGCACGTTCTGGCCCGATCCCAATGTTCCACCCGATCCGTTGTCTCAGGCCTATGTCAACGCCCTGAACTTCTACTGGAATCATGCGATCACGCCCGGATTTCAATGGAGCTGGCGCGACCATTCCCTCGAGCACGAGGAGTACCGGGAGTCGATTCGGCGCAGTGACAACTCCTTTCGCAAAGCGCAGGATCAAATCGGCCTCCTCCTCGCCAATCACGTGTTGAGTGCGGTCGACGCGTTGATATCGGCCCGTCTGGCGACAGCCACGGGACGCGAGGTCGAGGTGCATAGTTCAGTGGGGCTGCGTGGGCGTACGGGCGTACAATTTACGGTGCCGTTCTGATGAGCTGGATCACTAGCCCCGAGGCCTGGGTCGGCCTGCTCACGTTGACGGTCCTCGAGATCGTCCTCGGGATCGACAACGTCATCTTCATCTCGATCCTCGCCGGCAAACTCCCGCCGGAACGACAGGGTCGCGCGCGTCGCGTCGGCCTGCTGGGCGCCATGTTCACCCGAATTGCGTTGCTCGCCGCGATCGCGTGGATGGCTCGCCTCACCACGCCCTTGTTCTCGGTGCTAGGACGCCCGTTCGCCGGCCGGGATCTGATCTTGATCGCCGGAGGCCTTTTTCTCATCACCAAGAGCACGCGTGAGATTCACGAGGGACTCGAGGGTGAGGCGGGGCGCAACAACCCCAAAGCGCCCGCCTCCTTTGCAGGGGTCGTGGGCCAGATCATGCTGCTCGATATCGTGTTTTCGCTCGATTCCGTCATCACGGCCGTGGGTATGGCACGGCATTTCCCCGTGATGATCACGGCGGTCGTCCTCGCAGTCGGCGTGATGATGTTTGCCGCGGCGCCGATCGGCGGTTTTGTCCACCGGCATCCCACCATCAAAATGCTCGCGTTGAGTTTTCTGCTGCTCATCGGCGTGTCGCTCATCGCCGACGGGCTGGGACAACACATTGCGAAGGGCTACATCTATTTCGCGATGGGGTTCTCGGTGTTCGTCGAGATGCTCAACCTCCGCATGCGCGCCCGCAGCGCCCCGCTCAAGTTGCGCGAAGCGGTGACGGCGGAGACGCCCGTTTCGCGTAGTTAATTTGACACGAGAGGAGACGAGGCCTAAGTTTAGGCGCTCTCTACCCTTACGAGAGGAGTGAGGTGCGGTCGCGCCAAGCCATTCTCTTCTTTTCGCCGGCTGGACGGTCCGTACCTGACTTCGTGACCGCATGGGTCAACGGGAAGGGGATTCCCGTGTACACCATCCCCCAGGCTGCCGGTGTGGAAGAGCAGGTGCTCCGGGGCCTCCCGACGCTCGTTGTGGTCGACGCGGATAGTGCAGGAGATGAGGGGATAGAGCTCTGTGCGCGGCTCAAAGGCGACGCCTATACCGCGATCGTCCCGTTCGCGGTCATAAGCAGCCGGCATACGACCGAGGCGGTCCGTCGCTGGTTCGCTGCCGGCGCGGATGAAGTGATCACGCCACTGTTCGAGCCGGGCGAGCAGTCAGGCCGCCTCGAGGCGCTGATCACACGCGCGCAGCGGGACGTCGCGGTGAATCCTTCGACTCGACTCCCCGGCACGACCGAGATCGAGCGCGCAGTGCGCCAGCGCATGGAGCGGGGGGAGCTGTTTGCCGTCTGCTACGCCGATCTCGATCACTTCAAGGAGTACAACGATCGCTACAGCTACTATGACGGCGATCGGGTGATCTATCTATTGTCCCGCATTTTGCACGACGTGGTGCGAGGGATGGTCGGCAAAGCGGGGTTCGTCGGTCACATCGGCGGCGATGATTTTATTGTAGTCATTCCGATCGAGAGCGTTGGGGATGTCTGCACCGAAGTCCTGAACGTCTTCGACACGCTCGTGCCCTATCAGTACAACGAACAGGATCGCCGCGCGGGTTACTATTTCGGGAAGGATCGACGCGGGCAGCTGCACCGCGTGCCGCTCATGACGCTGTCGATCGGCGTCGTCACCAACAAGCACCGGCGCTTTACGCACCCGGCCCAGGTGAGTGAGCTGGCGACAGAAATGAAGAGCTACGCGAAGACACAGGCCGGCTCGGTGTTTGTCGTCGATCGCCGCCACGATCGGGAAGCGAATAATGAGACGAGTGGAGAGAACGAGGCTTAGCGCGTGAACGTCACCTGCCCATCGTGTGAAACCGTCTATCGTGTGGACCCGACCAAGGTCCCCGCGATGGGAATTCGCGCGCGCTGCAGCGTGTGCAGCAACGTGTTCACGGTGAGCGGTAATGGGGCAGCGGCACCGGCACCGCGCGCGGCCGCTGCACCTCAGCCGGCTGCAACGCCGCCAGCCCCGCCGCGAGCAGCTGCGACGCCTTCGCAACACCCAGCGCCCCCGGTGCCCCCGGCACCGCCCGCACCCCCGGCGCCTCCGCCGCGTCCGGCAGCCGCAGCGTCGGTGGCGGCACCATCACGGCCAACGACGCAGCCGGTGTCGCCGATGGCGCGGCCCGCGACTCCCGCAGCACCGCCCGTCGCGCGACCGACTATACCTGCCAGGCCCGCGGGGGGCGGGGGAGGGCCAGCCGTCAATCCGTTCGCCGCACGGCCTGCCGCGCCTCCCGCTCCACCACCTGCTGCGACGGCACCTGGGTCTCGACCGGCGCCCGCCACCCCTGCTGCGCCGGCCGCGCCCGCCGCGCCCCTGGGAGGGGCGCCGCGCGCCGCTCCGCCTGCGCCGCCGCCGCCGCCACCGCCGCCTCCACCGGCTCCACCACCGCCAGCACCGACAGCACCCGCGGCTGCAGCGCCACGGCCGGTCCCCCCGGCCCCCGGTGCTGCGCCCCCGCCCCCGCCCCCGCCCCCGGGGAAACGGAATACCGGGCCGCTCCGTCCGGTGAATCCGTTTATGGTTCAGGATCCGAAACAGAAGGCGCGGCGCCTCGCGCGCGCGCTTATTTCGGACATGCTCGTTTACCATCCGGAGAAGCGGCAGCAAGGTATTCGGGACGGGACGCTCCCACAGCTCTTCAAGGACGAGATCGACAAGAGCTGGCAGGAGTACGTCGAACAGGTCGGGCAGGAACTGGCGCAAAGCACGCCGTTCTGGTCCGAGGCACTGAACGAAATTCTTGGGGGGGGGAAGAAACTGTTCTAATGCTAACCGACCGTTTTGCCGATTTAGATCGCCGCCTTACCGAGCTGAGAGGCTTTCTTTGACGTCGAAGGGAAAGCCGCGCGCCTCGCGGAGCTGGAGCACAAAATGGCCGACGGCGCTCTGTGGGCCGACTCCGAGCGCGCCCGCCAGACCGTCGCCGAAGTCAAATCCCTGAAGGGTTGGCTCGAGCCCTACCACGCATTGCGCAAGCGCGTGGACGAGGCGCGCGAGCTCAACGAGCTACTCGAGGCTGAATCCCACGTCGATCTCGCGATGCAGCGCTCGCTCGAAACCGAGGCGGAAGACATCGCCGGCCGGCTCGAGGCGCTGGAAATGCAGAACATGCTCCAGGGCCCCGACGACGCGCGCGACGCGCTGCTCACGATCCATCCCGGCGCCGGCGGAACGGAGTCGCAAGACTGGGCGGAGATGCTCGTGCGCATGTATACGCGCTGGGCCGAGCGGCATGGCTTCGCCGTCAATGTGCTCGACCTGCTGCCGGGGGAGGAAGCCGGTATCAAATCCGCCGAGATCGAGATCCGCGGGCGATACGCCTTTGGCCTGCTGAGGGCCGAGAAGGGCGTGCACCGGCTGGTGCGGATCTCGCCGTTCGATTCGCAGTCGCGGCGCCACACGTCGTTCGCGTCCGTGTTCGTCTATCCCGAAGTCGACGACGAAATCGAGATCGAGATCAAGGACGACGACCTGCGCATCGACGTGTTCCGCGCGTCCGGGAAGGGCGGGCAGCACGTCAACAAGACGTCGTCCGCGGTGCGCATCACCCACCTGCCGTCGGGGATCGTGGTATCCTGTCAGCAGGAGCGCAGCCAGGGCAAGAACAAGGCGACGGCGATGAAAATGCTCAAGGCGCGGTTGTACGAGCGCGCGGTCGCCGAGCGAGACGCGAAGAAGGCGGAGGTGGACAAGCAGAAGACGGACATCGCCTGGGGCAATCAGATCCGGTCGTACGTGTTCCAGCCCTACACGATGGTGAACGACCATCGCACCGAGCTGAAGGTGAGCGATGTGCACAAAGTGATGGACGGCGATCTCGACCAGTTTATCGAGGCGTTCCTCAAGCGCTTCGGGAGCAAGGCCGCATAAATGACGGGTTTCGTCGAAGCGGCACGACGCGAGAAGCTGAAGGAGCTCGTCGAGCGGGGCGTCGCGCCGTTCGCCTACCGCTTCGAGCGCAGTGCCACCGCCCAGCAGGCCCTCGCGGCCTATCGCGATGACCGCGACGAGACGCCGTACGCGCTCGCGGGTCGCCTGGTCGCGCTGCGGCCGCACGGCAAGACGACGTTTGCCCATCTCGAAGACGCGAGCGGCAAGATCCAGCTCTACTTCAAGGGCGATGAGCTGGGACCGGAGGTGTACGGTCTGGTGGAGCTACTCGACCTGGGCGATCACATCGGCGTCGAAGGCCGCTTGATGAAGACCCGCACCGGGGAGACCACGGTGCGCGTCGCGCGGTTGACGCTGCTGTCCAAGGCGCTGCGCCCGCTGCCGCTCGGCAAGGAAGACGCGAGTGGCGTAAAACACGGCGAGTTGAGCGACCCGGAGTTACGCTACCGGCAGCGCTATGCCGATCTCGCGGTGCATCCCGACGTGCGCGAAGTGTTCCGCCTGCGGACGCGGATCGTACAGGGTATTCGCGCTTTCCTGGACGGCAGGGGGTATCTGGAAGTGGAGACGCCGGTCTTGCAGCCGCTTTACGGCGGCGCGACGGCGTGGCCGTTCAAGACGCATTACGAGGCGCTCGACACCACGTTCTATCTTCGCATCGCCGATGAGCTGTATCTGAAGCGCTGCCTGGTGGGCGGGCTCGAAAAGGTGTACGAGATCGGGCACGACTTTCGCAACGAAGGATTGTCGCGCTTTCACAATCCCGAGTTTACGATGGCGGAGTGGTATCAGGCGTACGCGGACTACAACGATATGGCCGCCCTGACCGAAGAGATGCTGTCGAGCCTCGTGGTCGACTTGTTCAAGACCAGTGCGCTGGAGCGCCACGGCGCGACGCTGTCGTTCGCGCGGCCGTTCGCGCGGAAGGACTACTACACGCTGGTGCGCGAGCACGCCGGCGTCGATCTCACGCGCACCGACGACGCTGAGCTGCGTGGCGTGCTGCAACGGCACAACGTCCCCGCGAACGAGGTCGGTGTGCTCAGAGGCCCCAAGCTCATCGACGAAGTCTTCAAGACCTGCGTGGAACCGAAGCTGGTGCAGCCGACATTCGTCTTCGACTATCCTGTCGCGCTCTCGCCGCTGGCCAAGCCGAAGCGCGGCGATCCAGCCAGAGTGGAACGCTGGGAGCTGTTCGTACAGCATCGCGAGCTGGCTAACGCCTTCAGCGAGCTGAACGACCCCGACGAGCAGCGGCGCCGCTTCGAGCAGCAGGCCGCGTTCCGCGCGGCCGGGGACGCCGAGGCGCAACAGCTGGATGAGGATTTCCTGCGCGCGCTGGAATACGGGATGCCGCCCGCCGGCGGCGTCGGTCTGGGAGTGGATCGGCTCACGATGATCCTCGCCGATCAGACCAGCATCCGCGACGTCATTCTCTTTCCGATGCTTCGTCCCGAGTGATGCCCGCGCTCATCGTGGTGCTGAAAGGGCTGTTGCTCGTCGCGGCCATCGCGGCGCTCGCGGTGGTGGTCACCAATTGGCCGTCGGGGCTCGATCTGCGCGTCGCGATGCGCTACCTGCGCAGCCGCCGGTCATCGCGGCTCCTTTCCTTAATCACCGTCATCGCCGTGGGCGGGGTGACCGTGGGTGTCATGGCGCTGGTCATCGTGCTCGGGGTGATGAACGGATTGCAGAACGACTTGCGGGAGAAAATCCTCGTCGTGAATCCGCATCTCCGGGTGCTTACCTACGGCGAGGGGCTGCGGCTCGACGATTGGCCCGCCGCGCTCGCCAAAGTGCAGGGCACGCCGGGCGTGCTCGCGGCCGCGCCGTTCGTGCTCACGCAGGGACTCATCTCTGCGGGTCACGATTACGCCGAGGGGGTGGCCGTGATCGGTGTGGAATCCGATACCGGCACGCGCGCGGTGACGAGTCTGCCGCGCTACTTTACGAAGGGTGATTTGACATTCCGCACCACCCAACCGGGGGGGGGCGTGGAAGGCGGCGTTGCGATCGGCTCGCGGCTCGCGACCAAGCTCTCCGCCTATCCCGGCGATGTCATCACGATGGTCGCGCCCGCCGGCTCCCAATTCAATCGCAGCCTTGGCGCGTTCGTTCCCAAGTACCGGCGGTACGAGGTGACCGGCGTGTTCGAGACCGGGATGTACGACTACGACAACAGCTACGTGGTCATGCGGCGCGAAACCGCCCAGGAGTTCGCTGGGCTCGGCAATGCGGTCACCGGTCTCGAGGTGCGGCTCGCTCACCCGGAACAGGCGAACGTCTTTGCGCAGCAGCTCGAGACCAAGCTCGGATATCCCTATCGCGCGCTCGATTGGCAGATGCAAAACCGCTCGCTCTTTTCGGCGCTCAAGCTCGAGAAGCTCGCGATGGGATTCGTCGTATTCCTGATCTGCGTGGTCGCCGCATTCAATGTCGTGGGGACGCTGACGATGGTGGTGCGCGACAAAACGCGCGAGATCGGCATCCTCATGGCGATGGGGATGCAACGCAGCCGCATTCGCCGCGTCTTCCTCATTCAAGGCGTGTTCATTGGGATCGTCGGGACGGCGCTCGGCACCGGGCTGGGACTGATTCTGGGGGCGAGCGTCAATCGCGGCCACCTGATCCCGATCGATCCGTCGATCTATTTCATCGATCACCTGCCCGTGCTGACGAACCCCCTCGACGCGCTGGCGGTCGTGGCCGCGAGTCTCGTGATCGCCACACTGGCCCCGCTGTATCCCAGCCTGCAGGCCGCCCGGCTCGACCCGGTCCGCGCCATCCGCTACGAATGAACGCGCTCCTCGTGGCTCGCGGCATCCGGAAGGTATTCGCGGGCGGTGATGGCCAGCCGCTCGAGGTGCTGCGCGGCGTGGACATGGAAGTGCGCCGCGGGGAATTCGTCGCGATCGTCGGATCGTCGGGGGCGGGGAAAAGCACTCTGCTGCACTTGCTGGGTGCGTTGGATACGCCGACCGGCGGCGATACGTGGCTCGAAGGCTCGCGCTACGCCGACCTCGATGCGCGCGGCGCGGCGGACCTTCGGAACCGGAAGCTGGGATTTGTGTTCCAGTTTCATCATCTGCTGCGTGAGTTTTCAGCGCTCGAGAACGCGATGATGCCGCTGCTGATCGGTGGCACCTCGCCGCGGAAGGCTCGGTCGCGGGCTGAAGAGGTCCTCTCGGAGGTCGGTCTGGCGGGCCGGATGAGTCACCGCCCCGCCGAGCTGTCGGGAGGTGAGCAGCAGCGCTGCGCCGTCGCGCGCGCGCTCGTCCACGATCCCAATGTCGTCCTGGCCGACGAGCCGTCGGGCAACCTCGACCATGCGAACGCCGAGCGGTTGCATGAGATCTTCTTTCGTCTGGCGCGGGAGTACGAGACGGCGGTCGTCGTCGTAACGCACAATCGCCAGCTCGCGAGCCGGGCGGACCGTGTGCTTCTACTGGAGGACGGCAGGCTCACTACGGTGAGCTCGGTCGATGCGATACCCTGATGCTGTGCGATAACTGCAAGGAACGCGACGCCATCATCAACCTCACCCAGGTGGAGCATGATTCCAAGGTGACGCTCCACTTGTGCGAGCAGTGCGCCCAGCTCAAGGGCGTCGAGACCGGCGGCGCGGTTCTCAAGACGCCACTCGGCGGATTCCTGACGGCGCTGGGGAAGGGCGGCGCCCTCGTGCCAACGCCGACCGATGGCGTGCGCTGCCCGGCGTGCGGCAGCACGCTGCGCGACTTCCGCGATTCGGGTCGGCTCGGGTGCGATCGGTGCTACGTGACATTCGACGCGCATCTGCGTGATCTGCTGCGCCGGCTCCATGGCTCGAGCCAGCATGTCGGCGAGCGGTACGAGGCACCGGGGGAGGCGGGGACCGAAGCCGATCCGCGCAGCCGCCTGCTGGAGCTCAAGGCGCAGCTGCGGCGCGCCGTGGAAGGCGAAAACTTCGAGCTCGCGGCCGAGCTGCGAGATCGCATCCGGGTGCTCGAGTAATGGACCTCGCACTGCTGCCCGATGGCGGGATGCGCTGGCTCGATGCGTCGGGGCCGAAATCGACCGTCGTGCTCTCGACCCGGATTCGCCTCGCGCGCAACGTACAGGGGATCCCGTTCAGCCAGCGAGCCAAGGACGCCGACCGCACGGCGGTGTTGGAGCGCGTGCGGGAGGCGGCTTCTGCCTCCGACCACCTCGCGTCAGCGGTCCTCTTCCAGCTCGACGAAATGGGGCGCCCGGACCGCCAGCTGCTGCACGAGCGCCATCTCATCAGCAAGGAGCTGGCGGGACTGGAGAAGGAATCGCCACCGCGCCCGGGGGCGGCGCTGTTCGTTCAGGATCAGGTCGGGGTGATGGTCAATGAAGAGGATCATCTGCGGCTGCACGGCATGTGGTCCGGATTCAATTTGGAAGACGCCTATGCCGCAGTGGAATCAGTAGATGCCGAATTAGGTAAGCTGATTCCTTTCGCCTTTCACCCTGAATTTGGCTATCTTACTTCCTGTCCCACGAATGCCGGAACCGGTCTCAGGGCCAGCGTCCTCATCCATTTGCCGGGCCTTGTTTTGACCAAGGAAATCAACAAAGTTCTCCAAGGCCTCTCGCAGGTAGGATTAACCTTTCGGGGCTTATACGGGGAAGGCAGCGAAGTCGTCGGAAATTTCTTCCAGTTGTCCAACCAAACAACCTTGGGGAAGACGGAAGACGAACTGATCGATCACCTCGGGAAAATCGTCCGGCAGGTCGTCGAATACGAAGAGCAGGCACGGGACGTGCTGCTGAGAACGGCACCCGAGGAGGTTGAAGATAAAACGTGGCGCGCATACGGGCTCTTGAAGCACGCGCGCCGGTTGTCGTTCGAAGAGACGATGAATCTGTTGAGCGGTGTGCGGTTGGGCGTTGGGCTGAATCTGCTTCCCGGCCCAGGGGTATATACGCTGAACAAGCTGTTGATCTACACCCAACTCGCGCACCTGGCAGCGATGGATGGCCGGTCCACCGGCGACCGCGAACTGCCGACGGTGCGCGCGGCGTTTGTGCGGCGCCTGCTCGAAGACGAACCGAATGTGGAGCCTCGATGAACGGCTACAATTTCACGGATCGGGTCCGGAAAGTCCTGCAGATGGCTCGCGAAGAAGCGGCCCGCCTGCATCACGAGTACGTCGGCACCGAGCACATCCTGCTCGGCTTGATCCGCGAAGGTGAGGGCGTCGCGGCGGCAGTGCTGACGAACCTCAACGTCGACCTCGAGGAGATCCAGCAGAAAATCGAGGAGACGGTCAAGAAGGGGAAAGCGGCCGCTGCGGCGGGCCCCGACCTTCCCTATACCTCACGCGCCAAGAAGGTGCTCGAGCTGGCCATGAGCGAAGCGCGCGAGCTGAACCACTCCTACGTGGGTACCGAGCACCTGCTGCTCGGCCTGCTGCGCGAAGAGAAAGGGATCGCCGCGCAGGTTCTGACCGACGCCGGCGTGAACCTCGAGCAGGCGCGCGCCGAGACGTTGCGGCTGCTGGGCAGCGAAATGCCCGCGACGCCGGCGGGCGGCGGAACCGGCGCCCAGCCCACGCCGCCCAAAAGCGAAAAGAAATCCAAGACTCCGGCGCTCGACCACTTCTGCCGTGACCTGACGCAGCTCGCGGCCGAAGGCTCGCTCGATCCCACGATCGGGCGGCAGAAGGAAATCGAGCGCGTGATGGAGATTCTGTCGCGCCGCAAGAAGAACAATCCCGTGCTGATCGGCGAGCCCGGCGTCGGCAAGACGGCAATCGTCGAAGGTCTCGCGCAGCTGATCTCGAGCGGCCAGTGCCCCGACGCGCTCAAGGATCATCGCGTGCTGTCGCTCGACATGGCGGCGGTGATCGCCGGCACGAAGTACCGCGGCCAGTTCGAGGAGCGCCTCAAGGCGGTCATCAACGAGATCGCGCAGAACAAGAACATCATCCTCTTCATCGACGAGCTGCACACGCTCGTCGGCGCGGGCGCCGCCGAGGGCGCGGTGGACGCGTCCAACATGCTGAAGCCGGCGCTGGCGCGCGGCGAGCTGCAGTGCGTGGGTGCGTCGACCCTGAACGAGTACCGCAAGTACATCGAGAAGGACGGCGCGCTGGAGCGGCGCTTCCAGACCGTGATCGTCGATCCGCCGACCATCGATGAGACGATCGAGATCCTCAAGGGGCTGCGGAAGCGGTATGAAGACCATCACCGCGTCGTCATTCCCGATGATACGCTGATCGAGGCGGCGAAGCTTTCGGAACGCTACATCACCGACCGCTTCCTGCCCGACAAAGCGATCGACGTCATCGATGAAGCCGGTGCGCGTGCGCGGCTCGCGGCCCAGGTGCCGCCGCCCGAGGTCGCCGAGCTGAAGGAGAAGCTCGAAGGCATCAACGGCGACAAGGAAGCCGCGGTCCGCGACCAGAACTTCGAGAAGGCGGCGTCGCTGCGCGATTCCGAGCGGGAGCTGCAGTCCGAGATCCGCCGCAAGCAGGAAGAGTGGGAGCGTGAGCGGCAGACGCGCCGGCCCACGATCAACGAAGAAGGCGTCGCCTTCATCGTGTCGCGCTGGACGGGGATCCCGGTGACGCGGCTGCAGGAGGCGGAGACCGCCCGCCTGCTGCGCATGGAGGATGAGCTCCATGAGAGCGTCGTCGGCCAGGACGAAGCGATCCACGTGATTTCGCGCGCGATCCGGCGCAGCCGCGCCGGCCTCAAGGATCCCAAGCGGCCGATCGGCTCGTTCATCTTCAGCGGTCCCACGGGGGTCGGCAAAACCGAGCTGGCGCGCGCGCTGGCGCGGTTCCTGTTCGCCGATGCCAATTCGCTGATTCGCGTCGACATGTCGGAGTACATGGAGAAGTTCTCCGTGAGCCGGCTGATCGGCGCGCCGCCGGGATACGTCGGCTACGAGGACTCGGGCACGCTCACCAAGGCCGTGCGCCGCAAGCCGTACTCCGTGGTGCTGCTCGACGAGATCGAGAAGGCGCACCCCGACGTGTTCAACATCCTGCTGCAGGTGCTGGATGAAGGCCACCTCACGGACAACTACGGCCGTGTCATCGATTTCAAGAATACCGTGGTGATCATGACGTCGAACGTCGGCGCGCGGGACGTCGTCAAGAGCAAGACGCTTGGCTTCGGGCAGCCGGATGCGCGCGGCGAGTTCGAGCGGATGTCCGAGAAGGTGAAAGAAGAGATCAACAAGGTCTTCAATCCCGAATTCCTGAACCGGCTGGACGATACGATCGTTTTCCACTCCTTGAACCGGGACCACATCTCGCTCATCGTCGCCATCCTGGCGCGCGACGTGCAGAAGCGGCTCGGCGAAGAGGAGCTTACGCTGCGGCTCACCCCCGCTGCCACCGATTTCCTGGTGGATCACGGCTACGACGAGCACTTCGGTGCCCGGCCGCTGAAGCGCGCGATTCAGAAGTACGTCGAAGACCCGCTGTCGGAGAAAATTCTGGTCGGCGACTTCGCGAAGGGCGACGAGATCGAGGTGGACGTCGCCCCCGACAAGGAGCGCCTGGCTTTCCGGGCGCTCTCCGGCTCGAAGGCGTGAGTCGCCGGCTTACCCTTCCATTTATTTTGTTGTTCGCCGTCCTCGCCCCTGGCCTGTGCATGGCCCAGGGGCAGGTCGGCGGCGTTGCACCGCCCCCCACTCCAGACTCGATCGCGGTCGTCGGCAACAAGCGCAACACGCCGGCGAGCGTTATCCAGATCAGCGGTCTCGTACCCGGACGTGCCCTGAACTACCGGGACGTGCAGCGCGCCATCCAGGCGCTCTACTCGAGCGGCCAGTTCGACGACGTGCAGGTCATCCAGACGCAGAGCGAGGGCCGGAACGTCCTCGTGATCCAGCTGCGCGAACGGCCCCTCCTGGTCAAATGGGCGGTACGCGGCGTGGAGCGGCTCGCCGAGCGCAGCGTGCGCGACAAGGTGCAGATGTCCGAGGGGCGGCCGCTCGATCCCGCCGCGGTGCAGCACGCGCGCGCTCGCATCGATTCGCTGTATCACGCGCAAGGCTATTACCTGGCCGTCACGAAACCCGTCTTTGTGTACGAGCGCGACTCGGCGGGCGTGCGCGTCGTCTTCGATATCCAGGAAGGCAGCCGCGTCGCGATTGCCCAGGTGGATATCCAGGGCAACACCCATTTCACCGATCTCGAGCTCGTCGGCCAGATGAAATCCAAGCCCGAAGGATTCTGGTGGTTCCATTCGGGCGAGTACAACGACGACAAGGTCGCGGAAGATCTGCGGCAGACGGTCCCCGAGTTCTACGGCAAACGGGGCTACGTCGATTTCCAGATCCTCGAGGACACGCTGGTCGTCACCGAGAAGACGGGGAAAGCGACGCTCGTCGTCAAAGTGAGTGAAGGCGAGCCGTATCGCGTCGGCACGTTCGAGATCGTCGGGAACCGGCGATTCTCGACGGACGAATTGCAGGGCTTCTATCCCTTCGGCACGCTGCAGCGTACCGGCCTGCTCGGGCTGGGCGGCCGCCCCGACGTCGCGTACTTCGACGATCAGGAGTGGCAGGATGCGACGCGCAAGCTGCAAACCCTCTACTACAACAACGGCTACATCTACGTGCAGGTCCGGCCCGACGTGATTCGCCGCATCGACCCGAGCGGCAAGCCGGTGGTGGACCTGCGTTGGGTCATCACGGAAGGCGCGCCCGCGATCGTCAGCCACGTCGAGATCCGCGGCAACGACGTCACCCACGAGCGCGTCATTCGCGAGGCGATCGTGATGGTCCCGGGTGACGTGTTCCGCCAGGACGCGTTGATCGCGTCCTACCAGCGCGTGTCGAACCTCGGGTTCTTCAATCAGCCGCTGCCGTTTCCCGAGACCAAGCCGGCCAACGAGCAGGGAGACATCGACGTGGTCTTCCACGTCACCGAGAAGCGGACCGGCAACATCAACTTCGGCGCCTCGGTGGGGCAGGGCACCGGCGTCGGTGGCTTCATCGGGCTCGACGAGCCCAACTTGTTCGGACGCGGCAAGCGCGGCCAGCTGCAGTGGCAGTTCGGCAAGAACATCAACGATTTCAGCATCACCTACACCGATCCGGCGATTCGCGAGTCGCGCATCTCCGGGACATTCGGCGTGCACAATCAGCGCGTCCGGTACGTGATCGCCGACGTCGGCCGCTTGCGGCGCCGCGGCGGCAACGTGCAGTTCGGCTTCCCGTTGTTCGGCAGCAATTACACGCGGCTGTTCCTGTCCTACGGGCTCGACGAGCAGAGCTATCAGGGATCCCCGACGAATCCCACGTTCTCGGCCAGGTTCAACTGTAATTACTGCGTGCGGTCCACGCTCGGCATGTCGATCATGCGCGATACGCGGATCGACATGCCGTTCGCGACCGCCGGCACGATGGTGCAGGTCGGCCTCTCACAGAGCGGTGGGCCCCTGGGCGGCAGCGGCAACTTCCAGCGCGTCGATCTGGAAGACCACTTCTATGCCCCGATCGGCACGCTGGGGAACCCGGCCACCTCCAACGTCAAGGTCGTGCTGGGCTTCTCATCCCGGTCGGGCTTCGTGTTCGGCTACTCGCCGTTCTACGAGCAGCTGTTCACGGTCGGCGGCACGCAGTTCTTCATCCCGCTGCGCGGCTACGACGAGGCGTCGATCACGCCGTTTGGGTACGATCCCACCGCCGCCGCCAGCGGGGCGAGTCCCCTGGCGTTCGGGAAAGCCTTCTTCACGATGACGGGCGAGCTGGGGCTGCGCGTCTCCCAGATGCTGTATCTCTCTACCTTCTACGACGCCGGCAACGTCTGGGCACGCCCGGCGCAGTTCAACCCGACCCGGCTGTTCCGCGGCGCCGGCTTTGGGGCGGCGATCATTTCGCCGCTTGGCCCCCTGGGCATCGACTACGCCTACGGATTCGATAAAACCGACGTCTTCGGCCGTCCGGCGCCGGGCTGGAAGCTGCACTTCAAACTCGGCAACTTCTTCTAAGCCGTACCACATACACGTACGCCGCACCCACGTTCTTCCCCGGGAGTTCCAGCGTTATGCAGCGTTTCCTGTTCGTCTCCGTCACGGCGCTCGCCGCGCTCGCGTTGAATGCCGCGGTCCCTCGCCTGGCGCGCGCCCAAGGCCCGTCCGCCGGTCCCGTCGCGCCTCTCAAGATTGCCTACATCAACTCCCGGGAAATCCTGCAGCGCACACCCGGCTACGCCGCTGCCGAGTCGACCTACCTGAAGGAGGTCGACGGCTACCGCACCGAGGTGCAGAAGCTGCAGCAGCAGCTCGATTCGGCGGTGCAGACGTTCGATCAGCAGTCGATCGCGCTGTCGCCCGCGGCGCGCCAGCAGAAGCAGAAGGATCTGCAGGCGATGCAGCAGCGCATGGAGGCGCGCACCAACGAGCTGCAGGACAAGGCGCGGCAGCGCGAGCAGGAGCTGCTGCAGCCGATTCAGGCCCGCGTGAGCTCGGTGATTCAGGGGATCCGCGCCGAGCAGAACTACGCGCTGATTCTGGACGCGGACGCCGCCGGCGGATTGATCGCCGCCGCCGATCCCGCGCTCAACATCACCGCCCGGGTGCTGCAGCGCCTCTCGCAGGCGCAATAATCGGCGGCTAGCTTCCCTCCGTGAATTCGGCGGGAACGCGGCCGCTCTCCGCGAGTGAAATCGCGGCACTCACCGGCGGACGGCTGGTGGGGCCGGGCACGACGACGGTCGCCGGGATCGCACCGCTGGAGCGCGCGGGTCCCGGCGATCTCTCTTTTCTTGCTGCGCCCCGCTACCTCCCCTACTTTCAGCGCACCAGCGCGTCGGTCGTGCTCGTGGCACCGGCGCTCGAGGAGTCGGCGGCCGCCACCGCGGGCGGACCGGAGACCCGCATCATCGTGGCCGAGCCGTATGCCGCGCTGCTCGTCGTGTTGCCGGTGCTCTATCCGCAGGCCGTATGGGAGGCCGGCGTGCACCCGAGCGCGGTGGTCGGGCGGGGCGCGACGTGGCAGGAGCCCGTGGAGATCGGTCCCCATACCGTGCTGGGCCGTGGCGTGCAGCTGGGGCGCAACGTGCGTATCGGCGCCGGGTGCGTCCTGGGAGACGGCGTGGCCGTGGGCGACGACTCGCAGCTCTTTCCCGGCGTCACATTGTACGCCGGCACCGCACTCGGGAAACGCGTGATCGTGCACTCCGGCGCGGTGATCGGCAGCGATGGGTTCGGCTACATCCCCGGCAAAGGTGGCGAGGCCCATCGCAAGATCCCCCACGTGGGGCGCTGCCTCATCGGGGACGACATCGAGATCGGGGCGAACACGTGCATCGACCGTGGCAGTGTGGACGACACGGTGATTGGGTCAGGCACCAAGATCGACAATCTCGTTCACATCGCCCACAACGTGCGGATCGGCGCGCGTTGTCTCATTATGGCGCAGGCGGGGATCTCCGGGAGCTGCCAGGTGGAGGATGACGTGATCATCGCGGGGCAGGCAGGCGTCGTCGACCATATCACAATCGGACGCGGCGCGCGGCTGCTCGCGCAGTCCGGAACGATCGCCGACATTCCGGCTGGTGCGACGCTCTTCGGGACGCTGGCCCGCCCGCTTCGCGAGTATCTGCGCGGGCAGGCCGCGCTGTACCGCCTCGCCAAGATCGTAGGCGAGCTCGAAGATCTCGTGAAGTCCAAATCCGGGGCCCCCCATTCCCCCTCCTCCGACCAGTAGACGCTCGGTCAGGCGTCCGGCGGCCGTGAGCGGCACCGGACTGCATACGGGAGCCACCACAGAGGCGACGTTTCTGCCTGCGCCGGCCGGACAGGGCATCGTGTTCCGGCGCACCGACCTCGCCGGCCGGCCGGAGGTGCCGGCGCGCCTTTCTGAAGTGGCCGCCGTCGAGCGGCGTACCGCGATCGGCAAGGGTGAAGCGACTATTCATACAGTCGAGCACGTGCTCGCCGCCGTGGCCGCGCAGGCGATAGACGATCTCACGATCGAGCTCACCGGACCCGAGCCGCCCATTCTCGACGGCAGCGTGCAGCCATATTTCGAGGCATTGACCAGGGCTGAGCCGACGCTCGTGGGTGGAGAAGCCTCGGTGCTCACTGTGGACGCGCCCTTCACGGTGACGGACCGCGACGCCACGTATGTTGTCGCTCCAGCCAAGACGCTGCGCCTCACGGTGTCGATCGAGTGGCGTCACCCGTTGATCGGTTGCCAGGCCGGGGCGTACGAGGTGACCCCCGAGGCGTTCGCGCGCGAGCTCGCACCCGCGCGCACCTTCGGGTTCACGCACGAGGTGGCGGAGCTCCAGGCGCGTGGGCTGATCAAGGGCGCCTCGGAGGCGAACGCGATCGTGCTCGACGAACAGGGCGTCGTGGCGGGTGGCAAGCTGCGCTGGCCGGACGAGTTCGTGCGGCACAAGGCGGCGGACATTGTGGGTGACCTGGCGCTCACCGGCGCCCGGATTCAGGCTCATGTGGTGGCGACGCGACCGAGCCACGGCGGCAACATCGCGATGGCTCGCGCGCTTGCACGCGCAGGGAGGCGCACCGGAATGCCGGCGATGGACATCAGCAGGATCATGGACTACCTGCCGCACCGCTACCCGTTTCTGCTGGTGGACCGGATCATCGAGGTGGAGGGGAAGAATCGCATCGTTGGTCTCAAGAACGTGACGATCAACGAGCCCTTCTTTCAGGGGCATTTCCCCGGCCATCCCATCATGCCCGGCGTGCTCATCATCGAAGCGATGGCGCAGGTGGGCGGCATGCTGCTCATGAGCCACTTCGAGGGTCAGGACTTCGCGAACAAGGTCGTGTACTTCATGTCGCTCGATAACGTGAAGTTCCGCCGGCCCGTGGTACCGGGAGACCAGATTCGCTTCGAGCTCGACATGCTGCAGTTCCGCGGCAAGACGTGCCGCATGAAGGGCGCCGGGTTCGTCGACGGGCAGGTGGTGGCGGAGGCGGAGATGATGGCCATGGTCGTGGACCGGTGATTCACCGGACCGCGCTGGTCGATCCAACCGCCGATCTCGGGGCGGACGTGTCGGTGGGTCCCTACTGCGTGATCGGTCCACGGGTGACGGTGGGCGAGCGCTGCACGATCGCGGGACATGCAGTAATCGAGCGCAACACCCGCGTCGGTGAGGGTGTCAGGATCGGCTACGGAACGGTCATCGGTAACGATCCCCAGGATCTCAAGTACAAGGGTGAAGAGACGTGGGTCGAGATCGGCAGCGGCACGATCATTCGCGAATACTGCACCATCAACCGCGGCAGCACGGCGACCGGGAAGACCACGGTCGGCGAGCGCTGCTTTCTCATGACGTACGTACATATCGCCCATGACTGCGTGGTGGGGAACGACGTCATCATCGCGAACTCCGTGCAGATGGCCGGGCACGTGACGGTGCACGACCGGGCCATCATCAGCGGGCTCGTGCCGATCCACCAATTCGTGCGGATCGGCACCTACGCCTTCGTGGGCGGCCTCTCCCGGGTGAATCAGGACGTGCCGCCCTACACGAAGGCGGCCGGCAATCCCGTACATCTGTACGGTCTCAATTCCGTAGGCCTGCAGCGCGCAGGGTTCTCGCCCGACGTGAAGCTGGCGCTGAAACGCGCCTATCGTCTCGTCTTCAACTCGGATCTGACGGTGAGCCAGGGCGTCGCCCGGGCCCGGGTCGAGCTGCCCGATGTTGCGGAGGTCGAAACGTTCCTCCAGTTCATTGAAGCGTCGCACCGCGGGGTGATGGTGTGAAGTCGCGAGTCCGGCCGGTGAAGGTGGGCGTGGTCGGAGCGGGCGCGCTCGGGTTCCACCACATCCGGCTGCTCAAGAAGATCGAGGGCGCGGATCTCGTCGGCTTCTACGACCACAACGCGGGCCGTTCCAAACAGGTTGCCAAGGAGCTCGAGACCGTCGCGCATCCCTCGCTCGAGGCGTTGCTCGACCAGGTGGAAGCGGTGACCGTCGTGGTACCGACGCCCGCGCACGTCGAGGTGGGGCTGCCGGTACTGGAGCGCGGGTTACATGCGCTGATCGAGAAACCACTGGCCGACACGCTACCGGGCGCGGAGCAGCTCGTGCATACGGCCCGCGAGCGGAGGCTCTGCCTCCAGGTGGGTCACGTCGAGCGGTTCAACCGCGCGGTGCGTGCCGCCACGCCCTATCTCGAGGAGCCGCGGTTCCTGCAGACCGAGCGGCTGGCGCCGTTCCAGCCGCGCGGCACCGACGTCGCCGTGATTCTCGATCTGATGATTCACGATCTCGACCTCATCCTCGAGCTGGTGCGCTCGGAGGTCGGAGAGGTCCGCGCGACCGGCGTGCCGATCCTCACGCCCCATGTCGACATTGCGAACGCGCGCGTCGAATTCGTGAACGGCGCGGTCGCCGTCATCACCGCGAGCCGGGTCTCGCGAGAGCGGACGCGCAAAATGCGCATCTTCCAGGCGACGGGGTACTTCTCGCTCGATCTCGCCCAGGGGGATGGGCATTTCTACCGGCTCAAATCCGGCTGGCAGGGGCTCGGCGCGACGCGGGTCGAGGACATCGTCGAGCACATCCGGCTCGAGGCGCCGGAGGCCGAGCCGTTGAAGCTCGAGCTGGAGAGCTTTCTCCGCGCGGTGCGCGGCGAGGGCGAGGTTGTGGTCACCGGCGCGGCCGGACTGCAGGCCCTGGCGCTGGCCTACCGCGTCGCGGACGCGATCGAGGCGTCACCGGTCGCTTCCGCGAGGCCGTGACCACGCCGAAGCGGATCTACATATCGGCGGGTGAGCCCTCGGCCGACGCGCACGCCGCTGCGGTCGCCACGGCGCTCCAACGCCGTCTTCCCGGTCTCGAGCTCGAGGCGCTGGGCGGGCCGCTGCTCGAGCGCGCCGGCGTTCGCGTGCTCGACCGCATGGAGTCCTATTCCGTCGTCGGATTTGTCGAGGCGATCGCCAAGATTCCAGCACATTACCGCTTGCTGAACCGGATCAAGAAGTCGTTTCAGGACAAGCGCTACGACTTGGTGATTCTCGTCGATTATCCCGGGTACCACCTCCGGGCCGCCGCCGCTGCCGCCGCCGCCGGCATTCCCGTCCTCTACTACATCGCACCCCAGCTGTGGGCGTGGGGGCAGAACCGCGTGCGCCGGCTCAAGGCCGTGAGCCAGCTCGCCGTCATACTGCCGTTCGAAGAAGCGTTCTTTCGCGAGCGGGGCGTCGCCGCGACGTTCGTGGGCCATCCCCTCAAGGACCGGCCGGCGCCTCCGGCGCGCGTGGACGCGCGTCGGGCGCTGGGCCTCGATCCGCATCGGCCGACGCTCGGGTTGTTTCCCGGCAGCAGGACCCAAGAGGTAAAGCGCCACTGGGCCATGTTTCGCGCGGCGGCGGCGAAGGTCGCCGCCGCGCGCCCCGACGTGCAGATCGTGGCCGCGGGCACGCGCCACGCGGCGTACCCCGATCCCGGCGCCATCAAGGTTCATCAAGGCGATCCACTACTCGTATTCGCCGCGTCTGACGCCGGCATCTGCAAGTCCGGCACGACTACGCTGGAAGCGGCGGTCGCCGATGTGCCGATGGTCATCACCTATCGCGTGCATCCAATTTCATCGTTCATCGCAATGCGCGTCGTGCGCGTGCCGTGGGTCGGGCTGGTGAATCTCGTGGCCGGCTATGAGGTGGCCCCAGAGTTGTTGCAGGAGCGAGCCACGGCGGACAGCCTGGCCGACGGCGTACTGCCGCTGCTCGATGCCGACAACCCCGCGACCCGCCGGCAGCGGGAGGGTCTGCGGCTGGTGCGGGAACGACTCGGCGCTCCGGGAGCCGCCGATCGCGTCGCCGAGCTCGCCGCCGGATTGCTCGAGTGAAGCTCCGGTGGGCGGAGCCGGTCGCCGCGGCGACCGGACCGCCGCTGATGCGGGCGCTGGCTGCGACATGGCGGTTCCGGGAGAGCGGCATCGCGAACTGGCGGCCGCTGTGGGACGCCAAGCGGCCGTTCATCTTCGTCGCCTGGCATTCGCACCTCCTGCCTCTGCTCGCGCTGCACCAGAACGAAGGTGTTATGCTGCTCATCAGCCGGCATCGTGACGGCGGATACCTCGCCGATCTCGCGCAACAATGGGGCTTCCGATCGGTACGAGGCTCGACCCAGCGGGGCGGCGAGGTCGGGCTGCTGGGAATCGTGCGCACCCTGCAGTCGGGTGGCGTTGTCGCGATCACGCCGGACGGTCCGCGTGGCCCCGCGGAGCGTGTCCAGCCCGGTGCGATCGCGGCCGCTCAGCACGCCGGTGTCCCAATCGTGGCCGTTGGCGCGCGGGTCCGCTCGGCGTGGTATCTCGACTCCTGGGACCGGATGTGCATTCCCAAGCCCTTTGCACGCATCGACGTGGTCTATGGACCGCCGGTCGAAATCGCCATGGGCAAAGCAGGGCTGCGTCGCGGCATGGACGACGTCTCTCGCAGCCTGCGCGAAGTCATGGGGAGGGGGGGGGGCACGTGAGCGCTCAGGGAGTCGCTCAGTGGCTCTGGTGGAGCACGGCGGCGACGGCACGCGCCGCGCGCGGCGTCCTGTTGCCCTTCGCCTTTGCGTACCGGACGGTCATGAGCGCGCGGGCGAAGGCGTACCGTCGGGGCTGGCTGCGCCGCCGGCCGCTGCCGCTCCCGTCGGTTGCGATCGGCAATCTCGCCGTTGGGGGAGCGGGCAAGACGCCGTTCGCCGCGTGGACGGCGGCTTACTTTGCGCGCCGCGGCGCGCGGCCGGGAATCTTGCTGCGCGGCTATCGGGGCGATGAGCAGGCGGTGCACCAGCGGCTCGTGCCGGATGCGATCGTCGTCGCCAATCCCGATCGCGTGGCGGGGGCCGCCACCGCCCGCGCCGCGGGCGCGCAGGTTCTCGTGCTCGACGACGCCTACCAACGTCTCGACGTGCTGCGCGATGTGAACGTGGCGCTCGTGAGCACCGAGAGCGCGCCGCCGCGCGCGGTCGCCTGGCCACTACCGGCGGGACCATGGCGGGAGGACTGGAACGCGCTGGGCCGCGCCGATGTCATCATCGTCACGCGGCGTCGCGCGGCGATCGCGGAGTCACACCGTCTGGCCGCACGCATCGCCGCCCGCTGGCCGAGTGCGGTCGTTGCGAGCGTCCATCTCGCGGTGGAGGGCTTGCGAGGCCTGCGCTCGGGCGGCCGCGTGTCGCTCTCACTCCTCGCGCGGAAGCGGGTGGTGGTGGCGGCAGGCATCGCCGATCCGGCGAGCTTCGCCGCCCAGGTGCGTGCCACCGGCGCCACCGTGCAACTCATAGCATATCAAGATCATCACCCCTACCCCGCGGGGGACATTGCCCGGCTCGCGCTGGCCGCAAAAGACGCCGATTATGTAGTGGTGACCGAGAAGGATGCCGTGAAGCTGCGAAATCGGTGGCCGTCCGATGCGCCAGAGCCGCTCGTCGCGGAGCTGGCGCTGTCCTGGGAGTTGAATGGCGATGCGGTCGAACGCGTCCTGGAAGGGGTATTGAGGCGAGCGGTATGAGCGAACCAGCCATTATCCGACCCGACAAACAGACATTCCTCGCCGAAGAGAATCCCTTTGAGGCGATGATGGAGCGCTTCGACCACGCCGCGAAGCTCCTCAATCTGGATCGCGGCCTGTACAAGGTGCTCCGTAACGCCGAAAAGCAGATCATCGTCTCCCTTCCGATTCTCCGCGACAGTGGCGAGGTCGAGGTCTATACCGGCTACCGCGTGCTGTACAACACGTCCCGCGGTCCGGCGAAAGGCGGCATCCGTTTCGATCTCAACGTGACCCTGGAAGAGGTCACGGCGCTGGCCGCGTGGATGACCTGGAAGTGCGCGCTCGTGAACATCCCGTTCGGTGGAGCCAAGGGCGCCGTTGTTTGCGATCCCATGACCATGTCGATGGCTGAGCTGGAGAAGGTGACGCGGCGTTACACGTCGAGCATCATCGAGATTCTCGGTCCCGATTCCGACGTGCCGGCGCCCGATGTGAACACCAATGAGCGGGTGATGGCGTGGATCATGGACACATACTCGATGCACAAACGCCACACGGTCACCGCCGTGGTCACCGGGAAGCCGGTGGAGATGGGTGGGTCGCTGGGCCGCCGCGAGGCCACGGGGCGTGGCTGCATGATCGTCACGCGCGAAGCGCTTTCGAAGCTCGGCATGACCCTCAAAGGCGCACGCATTGCGGTGCAGGGATTCGGCAACGTGGGATCGGTCGCCGCCGATCTAATGGCGAAGGAAGGTGCGATCATCGTGGCGGTCTCCGACAAATCCACCGCGCTGCACAATCCCAAAGGGCTGGACGTGCAGGACATGCTCAACTGGGCCAAGGAGCACCGCCAGCTGGCCGGCTACCCGAAGGCCGGCACCATTCCCCCCGCGCAGCTCCTCACCGTCGATTGCGACGTCCTGGTTCCCGCCGCCACGGAGAACGTCATCACCAGTAAGAACGCCCGTCAGATCAAAGCGAAGATCATCTGCGAAGGGGCGAACGGTCCCACCAGCGCGGCGGCCGACAAGATTCTCGAGGATAAGGGTGTGTTCGTGATCCCTGACATTCTGGCGAATGCCGGAGGTGTCACGGTGAGCTACTTCGAGTGGGTGCAGGACCGGGGCGGCTACTTCTGGGATGAAGAGACCGTCAACCGGCGTCTCGAAGCCATTCTGGTCAGGTCGTTCAACGAGGTCATGGCGATGGCGGCGAAGCACAAGGTCGCCAATCGCATCGCGTCCTACATCGTCGCCGTCGATCGCGTGGCGGCGATGCACCGGTTGCGCGGCATGTATGCCTGATGCGCTATCGCCTGGTCGCCGTGGGGCGCATGAAACACCCGGCGCTCCGCGCCGCGTGTGACGACTACATCGACCGGCTGCGGCACTATACCAGACTGGAAGAACGGGAAGTGAAAGACGAGGCGCGTGTTCTCGACGCAGTGCCCGAGGGCTCGCGCCTCGTGGCATTGACGCGCCGCGGCGAGGAATGGACGTCGGGCCAGCTGGCCGAATCGACGGGCCGCTGGGAAATGGATGGGCGCGACGTCACCTTCGCGATCGGGGGCTCCGAAACCCTTCCGGACGAAGTGCTCCGGAAAGCGGAGCGGTTGTGGAGTCTCTCGCGTCTCACGCTGCCGCACGAGCTGGCCCGCGTGGTGCTCTACGAGCAGCTGTACCGCGCCTACACGATTCGTCGCGGAGAGCCCTACCATCGCGGTTGACCTGACCGCGGCCGACGGGACCGCATTGCTCGCGCTGGCCCGCGGCGCGATCGACGCGGCACTGGCGGGGCGCGCGGCTCCCAACATCCCCGAGTTACCCGCTGCCCGGCTGCATCGGGGGGGGGGCGCTTTCGTTTCCCTGCACGAGCCCGCCGGAGATCTCCGCGGGTGCGTCGGTCAGCTGGCGCCCGATGGACCGCTGGGTGAGGTGATCCGCCGGGTCGCGGTCTCGGCGGCACGGTCAGATCCGCGGTTTGCGCCGGTCACGCGAGAAGAGCTCTCCGAGTTGCGCATCGAGATTTCGGTGTTGAGTGAGCTGGTGCAGGTCGAGGCTGCAGATCGCTGTCGCCTGGCGATCGGCCGTGACGGCGTGCTCGTGCGCCGCGGCCGCGCGAAGGCAGTGCTGCTGCCTCAGGTCGCAGGCGAGCAGGGATGGGGGGTTGAAGCGTTTCTCGATGCCGTCTGTCACAAGGCGGGGCTCAAAGCCGGCAGCTGGCGGGAACCGGCCACGGAGGTCTTCACTTTTACCACTGACGTCTTCGTCGAATGACCGAATGGTTCGAGCAGTGGTTCGGAGAGGAGTATCATGCCCTCTATCCTCACCGCGACGAGGAAGACGCACGCCGCGCCGTCGAGTTGATCCGCAGCGTCGTCACGTGGAGCGCCCGGGACCGGATTCTGGACCTCGCGTGCGGGCCGGGCCGCCACGCCGCGGCGCTGGAGCGCCTGGGAGGGCTGGTGGTGGGATTTGATCTGTCCCGGGCCATGCTGCGGCGCGCCCGCGAGCGGACGCGCGCGACGCTGGTGCGCGGGGATATGCGGGCGTTGCCGTTTCGGGCCGGCAGCTTCGCGCTGGCAGTGAATCTCTTCACGTCATTCGGTTACTTTTTGAGCGATGACGAACATCGTCGCGTGGTCCACCAAGTGGCCGCCGCGCTCGCGCCCGGCGGACATTTCGTGCTCGACTATTTCAACGCGGAGCTGGTGCGACGCACGGTCCAGCGCAGCGAAGCGGCAGGGCGCCGATCGGGACACGGTGAGCGCCGGACCGAGGTGCGGGTCACGCGCCGTATCGGCGCCGACGGGCGCTTTGTGATCAAAGAGATCGAGCTGCGCGATGAAGGGCGACGCTTTGAGGAGCGCGTGCGGCTCTACGGCCCCGACGAGCTGGACGCGCTTCTCACGGATTCTGGTCTGCGCATCGTGGCGCAGTTCGGGGATTATGACGGCATGCCGCTCGAGCCCGATGCACCGCGTGTGATTCTGGTGGCTGCGCGGTCATGATCGCACGCGTCGTCTCCACGCCCATTCCGGTCCCCAGGGGCAAGATCCCTGCCGCCCAGCTCCCCCCCGCCGCATCCATCCCGATGTCCTCGGCGCCATTCTGCCGGGTCCAGCCCGGGAGCGGCTGGGCAGTGGCGAGGTTCTGGCGGTCACGACGGGGCAGCAGCCGGCGTTGTTCACCGGACCGCTCTATACGGTCTACAAGGCGATGTCGGCAGTGGCGCTCGCCGAGCGGCTGGAACGGGAACGTGGCGTGCCGGTCGTGCCCGTCTTCTGGGTGGCGGGTGACGACCACGACTTTGCGGAGGCGGGTCACGCCTGGGTGCAGGGCCGCGAGGGGGAACCGGTCAAGATCACGCTGCGCGAGCGCCCGCAGGACGCACCACAGTGGCCGCTGTTTCGCGAGCAGCTGGGAGCAGACATCGGTCCCGCCCTCGCTGCCCTCGATGCCGCGCTCCCCGACTCCGAAGGCAAAGCGGACGTCCTCGGGTGGCTCCAGGCGAGCCACCGATCCGAGACGAACCTCGCGGATGCGGCGGCCGAGGCGCTGCATCGACTGCTCGGCTCGAGGGGCAAGGGGGCGGGGGCGGGGGCGGGACTCGCGGTCTTTCGCGCGCACGACCGCGTGGCGAAACGTGCGGCGGCGCCGTGGCTGCTCCGCGCGCTGGACGAAACGTTGGAGGACGGTCTGACGCCGGTCCTGGTCGAGGGACGGATGGGACGGGACCGGTTGCGCAAAGACGGCGCCGATTTCGTCACGCGCCGCAGCGGCGAGCGCTTCACACGCGCCGAGCTGGAGAAGATCGCGGCCGATACGCCCGAACGCCTGTCGCCCAACGTGCTGCTGCGGCCGGTCATCGAGGCGGCACTGTTTCCGACGCTCGCCTACGTCGGCGGTCCTGGAGAAATGGAGTATTTGCCCGAGTCCGGCCCGCTGTTTTCGAGTCTCCGCGTCACGCCTCAGGCGCATGTGCCGCGCTGGTCGGGCCTCATCATCGAAACGCGCATCGACAAGGTGTTGACCAAGCACGGCCTCACGCCTGCCGACTTCAATGGGCAGCCCGGCGCCCTGGAGAGCCGCATCGCCAAAGCGGATCTGCCTCCCGATCTCGTTGCCGCTCTGAAAGAGCTGCGCGACGATGTCGAATCGCGCTTCGCGAGGATCAGCGGCGAGGTGCAGCAGCTCGATCCCACGCTGGAACGCACGGTCCAGTCTGCGCGTAACGCGGCGCTCGCCGGCACGAACGAAATCGAGAAGAAACTCGTCGCGAGCCTGAAACGGTCCCAGGGCACGCTGGTGAGCCAGCTCACACGGGCCCGGGCGGCACTGGCGCCGCTGGGCAAGCCACAGGAGCGCGTGCTCACGATCGCCTCGTTTCTCTCGCGTTTCGGGGCCTCGGTGCTCGACGACATCGATCGAGAGGTGGCGCGCTGGGCCGCCGCTTCATAAGATGCGGGCATGTGGGTCCTCGTAATCATTCTTATCGTGGCGCTGCTCATCCCCGTCGCGGCTATCCTGGTGGACTCGCCGCTCGGGAGGTCGGTGGCTCGCCGCATGGAAGGCGGAGCGGTTGTACCTCCGCCTGAGCTGCGCGATATGCAGCGCAAGGTGGAGCTGCTCGAGAGCGAAGTCGAGGAGCTGAACCGCTCGCTCTCCGGCATGCGGGAAGAGCTGCAATTCATGCAGCGCCTGCTGGAAGACCCCCGCCGAAAGAAACCGACCTCCTGACCCAACCTGCGCCGGCGCGTGGCGGAGGCGGCGGACGTCACGCCGCCCGTGTCGCGGCCGGCATTCTCGTCACCCGTGTGCTCGGCTACGTACGCGAGCGCGTATTTGCCCACTACTTCGGTAACGGCGCCGTAGCCGACGCGTTTCGCGCGGCGCTCCGTATTCCGAACGCGCTGCGCAACCTGCTTGGTGAAGGCACGCTGTCGGCGTCCTTCATCCCCGTTTACGCGCGACTGAACGAGCAGAATAAGGAGGCGGCTCGCGCCCTGGCCGGCGCGATCCTGGGTCTCCTGCTGCTCGCGAGCGGTGTGCTGGCCGTCCTCGGAATCGCGTTCGCCCCCGCGATTACGGCCATCGTCGCGCAGGGATTCGACGGTCCTAGGCGCGAGCTCACGACGGTGCTCGTCCGCATCCTCTTCCCGATGACCGGGCTCATGGTGGTCTCGGCCTGGTGTCTCGGGATCCTCAATACACATCGACGCTTCTTCCTCCCGTACGCCGCGCCGGCGTTGTGGAACGTGGCCGGGATCGCCGCGATGGTCGGCGCGGCTGCCTGGCTGAACGGACGTGGACTGCCGCCCAGCGAGCAGCTCTATCGATTGGCGCTGGCGCTCGCCTGGGGCACGGTGGCGGGGAGCGTTCTGCAAATCGCCGTGCAGCTGCCGGCCTGCTGGCGTTTGCTGCGCGGAATTCCACTGCGGGTGAGCCTTGCGCCCGAAGGCGTGCGCCACGTGATCGTCGCGTGGGCCCCGCTCGTCATCGGCGCGGGCGTGGCGCAGCTCTCCGGCCTCGTGGACACCTTCCTGGGCTCGTTCACCGGCGAAGGCGGTCTCGCCAGCCTGGCGTATGCACAGCTCGTCCAGGTGTTGCCGATCAGCTTGTTCGGCGTCTCGGTGGCGGCGGTGTCGCTGCCCGAGCTCTCCCGCGACGCCACGACTGCCACCGCGAACGATCAGTTGCGCGTCCGCATTGCGACGGGGTTTCGCCGCATCGCCTTCTTTGTCGTCCCATCTGCGTTTGCCTGTGCCGCGCTCGGACCGACGATCATCGGAGCGCTGTTCCAGACCGGACGCTTCGACGCGGACGACACCATGCTGGTGGGTGGTGTACTCGCCGCCTACGGCATCGGACTCCTGGGCCAGTCGACGGTCAAGCTGTTCGCCTCCGGCTTCTATGCGCTGCGCGATACGCGCACGCCGGTGACAATCGCGGCCTCGTCCCTCGTCGTCTCCGCGGTGCTTTCGTGGTTACTGATGAAGCGGTTTGGACCGGCGGGCATCGCACTCGGCTCGTCCATCGGCGGCACGCTGAACACGGTGCTGCATCTGCGCGATCTCGATCGACGCGTCGGCACCGTCTTGCAGCCACGCGACTGGCGCAATCTGGGGTGGATCGTACTGGCCGGGTTGCTGGCCGCAGCCGCGGCGGTCGGAGTGGATCATCTGCTCGGAGGCTGGCGACCCATCCCGAAGGGCATTGCCGTGCTGGGTATCTTTGGGGTGGCATACGGGGCGCTCACTTTGGCGTTCCGCCACCCCGACGCGACACGCGCATGGCAATCTCTGACCGGCTCGCCCGCCAATTAGCGGCACTTCCCGCTCGCCCCGGCGTCTACATCTGGAAGAACGCCGCGGGGGAGATCTTGTACGTGGGGAAGGCCGCCAACCTCCGCACGCGGGTACCCAACTACTTCGCGGAAGAGCAGGGGAGTGTCGAGCGCGAGGCGCTGCGCGACCAAATCGCCGACCTCGAGACGATCATCGTCCCGAACGAAGCCCAGGCGCTGCTGCTCGAGAATACGCTGATCAAGGAGAACCAGCCGAAATTCAACATTCGGCTGCGCGACGATAAGAGCTATCCGCAGGTCGCGGTGACCCTCGCCGAGCCGTTCCCCCGTGTCTTGGTGGTGCGTCGGGTCACGATTCCCGGCGCCCGCTATTTCGGCCCCTATACCGACGTCGCGACGCTGCGCCAGACGCTGAAGATCATCCGGCGGATCTTCACGGTACGTTCGTGCTCATGGCATCTTCCGGAGGAGGCGCCCGACCGTCCCTGCCTCGACTTCCATATCGAGCGGTGCAAAGCGCCGTGTGTCGGGTATCAGAGCGCCGACGACTATCGACGGATGATCGATGACGTTCTGCTGTTTCTGGCCGGCAAGACCCTGGAGGTCCGGGCGCGGCTGCGTGAGCGCATGCACGAGGCCAGCGCGGCGCAGGACTACGAGCGGGCGGCACAGCTCCGCGATGCACTCAAATGGCTCGACCAGCTGGAACGGCCACAGACGGTCGAGGTGGTTGGCGGCGGCGACGCCGACGCCATCGGACTGGCACGTGATGGCGACGATGCGGCCGGCGTCATTCTGCGGATTCGCGACGGCCGGTTGATCGCGCGCGAGCACCGTTTTCTCGAGCACGTCGAGCACGCCCCGGAAGGAGAGGTGCTGCGCACGTTCCTGGTCGGCTACTACCTGCCGCTCGAGCAGCGCGCGCAGCGCGTGGTGATGCCGTTTGCGCCCGCCGATCTCGATGCCCTGCGCGAGCTCGCGCCCGGCGTGGAGTTCGCCGTTCCCCAGCGCGGCACCGCGGCCAAGCTCGTGGAGCTCGCCGACCAGAATGCCCGCCATCTCCTCGACAGCTTCAAGATCGACTCGTTCGACATCGACGAGCGCGCAGCGGATCCGGTATTCTCGCTCGGACGCGATCTTGGCTTGCCGGTCGTGCCGCGCGCCATGGTGTGTATCGATATCTCCACGAACCAGGGCCGTGATACCGTGGGCTCGTTGGTGTGGTTCGAAGGCGGCCGGCCGCGCAAGGCGGAATACCGCCGCTACAGGATCAAAGGGGTCCAGGGCATCGACGACTTCGCGGCGATGAAGGAGGTCGTGAGCCGATTCCTCAACCGCCGTGTGGTCGAGAGCAAGCAGATTCCCGATCTGATCGTGGTCGACGGGGGAAAGGGACAACTTGCGGCCGCGGTCGACGCCGCGCGCGCCCTGGGCCAGGAGCGCTTGCCAATCGTCAGTTTGGCCAAGCGCGACGAGGAGGTGTATCTCTCGAGCGCCGGCGATCCACTGCGGCTGTCACGCAGCAGCCCGTCGCTCAAACTGCTGCAGCGGGTCCGGGACGAGGCCCATCGGGTTGCCGTCACGTACAGCCGCAAGCGGCGGGCGCAACGGACCATTACATCCGAGCTCCTCCGGATCCCGGGGATCGGGCCCGCGCGACGGCGGCTGCTGCTCGAGCGCTTTGGGTCGCTCGCCGGCGTTCGCACTGCCACACCCGCTGAAATCGCCGCGTTGCCCGGATTCTCCAATCGATTGGCCGACCGCATCCTCGACCGGTTGCATCAGCGCGCGTGACGACCTGGACGCTGGAGTGCTCGGCGTGCGTTCCTGTTCGCACGCGTGACGCGGAGGGTTTCCCCGGCGTCTGTGACGTGTGCGGTGCCCCTTACTTGGTCCGCTACGAAACCCTTCCCCCGCCGGAAGCCAAATCGTTGCTGCGACAGCAACCCTGGACGATGTGGCGCTACAGCGCATGGCTGCCGCTGGCGGATGATGAACACCCGGTCACACTCGGGGAAGGAGGCACGCCGCTGCTGAGCGCGCAGCGCATCGGCGCCCGTCATGGTTTTACTCACCTCCGCGTCAAAGATGAGAGCACCAATCCGACCGGATCGTTCAAAGCCCGTGGTCTGGCGGCCGCGGTCACCCGCGCGGTACGGGCGGGAGCGAGCCAATTCGTGGTTCCAACCGCGGGCAATGCCGGCGTCGCGCTCGCCGCGTACGCGGCACGGGCCGGCGTCCAAGCGCGGGTGTACGCGCCCGCCACCACCCCCGCTCCGATTCTCAAGCAGATTCGCGCCTTCGGTGCCGACCTGCAGCTGATCGACGGCCACATCGGTGACTGCGGCATCGCCGCGCGGCTGTTTTCAACGGGAACAGGTGCGATCGATGTGTCGACGCTACGCGAGCCATATCGGATTGAAGGCAAGAAGACGCTGGGCCTCGAGCTGGCGGAGCAGTTCGGCTGGACGCTCCCCGATGTGATTGTCTATCCGACGGGCGGTGGTACGGGGCTCATCGGGATGTGGAAGGCGTTCGGGGAGCTGCGCGACGGCGGCTGGGTGCGCGGAGCATTGCCCCGCATGTACACCGTGCAAGCGACGGGCTGCGCGCCTGTCGTCCAGGCATTTGAAAGCGGCGCGGAGCGCGCAACGGCGTGGCTTGATCCGAGAACGGTCGCGGCCGGCCTGCGCGTGCCGGCGCCGATCGGCGATCGCTTGATGTTGCGTGCGCTGCGGGAGAGCAACGGCGGGGCCGTGGCGGTCAGCGACGATGCGCTACAGGCCGCTGCCGCAGACCTACAGACGACTGAGGGTATCGATGCCTCTCCGGAGGGGGGCGCGGCGCTGGCGGGCGCCCTGGCGCTCAAGGAGAGGGGTTTGGTGCGCAGTGACGAGCGGGTGGTCCTGTTCAATACGGGCGCTGGGTGGCTCTACAAAGCCTAAGCCATTTATATTCCGAGACTTCCCCCATGCGCATCGCCATCTTTGATCCGGCAGCCGGTATCAGCGGCGATATGACGCTGGGGGCCCTCCTCTCGTTGGGCCTCCCGGCATCCTGGCTCGAGGAGCTACCTCGCCGCCTCGGGGTAAGGGATGTGCGCGTTGCTGTTCGAGACGTACGGCGCTCGGGCATTACTTGCACGCACGTCGAGTTCGAGATTCCGGAGCAGCCACATGGGCGTCACGTCGGCGAGCTGGTTCAGCTCGTCGAGCGCGCACCAGTTTCCGACTGGGTCAAAGCGCGGGCTGTCCGCGCGTTTCAGCTGATCGGTGAAGCAGAAGGTCGAGTGCATGGCGTTGCGCCCGAGAAGGTGCATCTCCACGAGATCGGAGCGGTGGACGCCGTTCTCGACATCGTCGGGAGCATCGAAGGAATCGAACGACTGGGCGTCGAGTCCGTGTACCATCTTCCGGTCGCGATGGGAAATGGTTGGGTCGACGCGGCCCACGGCAGGCTGCCTGTGCCAGCGCCCGCGACTGCGATTCTGCTGGAGGGTGTGGAGATCGCGGCGGGCGGGGGCGGACCTGTAGAGGGAGAGGCGACCACGCCGACCGGTGCTGCGTTGCTGCGGGTCCTGTCGGCCGGTGCTCCTCCCGATCGGTGGCGGCTGGTGGGAAGTGGGTGGGGCGCGGGACAGCGCGATCCCAAGCAGTATCCGAATGCATTGCGGATTCTGATGGCGGAAACGGCGAGCGAAGCGGGACGCGTGGTGCTCCTCGCCACCGATGTGGACGACATGAGCCCGGAGTACGTGGATCCGTTGCGGCAGGCGCTCGTTACGGCGGGAGCGCTGGATGTTCAGACCTGGCCGGTGCAGATGAAAAAGGGCCGCCAGGGCTTTCGGGTGGAGGTGATGGTCCCCGAGGCGTTGGCCGATGCTGTGACGGCGGAGCTGTTCCGCCACAGCACGACCGCCGGCGTGCGACGCTGGTTTGCCGAGCGGGCGACATTGCCGCGCCATCAACTGACGGTGCGGTTGGATGGTGTTCCCGTTCGCGTGAAGGTGCTGGATGGCGGGAATGTGCGGGTGAAGCCGGAGTACGACGATGTGCTGGCAGCCGCCAAGGCGTTGGGGCGGCCGCCGATCGACGTGGCGCGCGCGGTCGAGCGCGACGCCGAGGCTCTTTTAGCGAAAGGCAAGGAGTGAACGTGCGAACAGTCCGCAATCTTGCGGCAGTGCTGGTGTGTGTGCTCGCCTGGCCCGTGCCGGGGCAGGCGCAAACCACCGGATGGGCGGCTCCAAAGTGCGACCTGAAACCCGCTCACTTCCTCGTCAACGGAGGGCTGCTGCACCTCCAGAACGCGAGCAAGACGAAATTTGACGATCAGCGCACGAAGGAGCTGCAGGACGCGCAGCGTGTGCTGGTACAGGCGGTGACCACAGGCGGACAGGAAAAGAACCCCGCCGCGTGGTACTACCTGGGCCGCTACTACATCATGGTGAACGACGCGGCGGGCATGGATACGGCCTTCACCAAGGCGGAAGCGCTGAAGCCCGACTGCAAGGCGGATATCGATGTCTGGCGGCGCTATCTCTGGGTGCCGACGTTCAACGCCGGTGTGGCAGCCTGGCAGGCGAACAACAACGACTCGGCGATCGCGTCGTTCCGGCGCGCCGCTTCGTTGCTGCCGAATGAGCCGACCAGCTACAAATACCTCGCCACGTTGTACTACAACGCCGGCCAGGCGGACTCCGCGCTCGCTTATTTCCGCCGCACGGCGGAGGTCGCGGCGAAGGACCCGAAGTTCGCGCAGGACCGCAAGGACGCGCTGTACAACCTGGGCCGCATTCAGCACAGCCTCCAGCGCTGGCCGGACGCGCAGGCGACGTATACGGAGTACCTGAGTCTCTATCCCAGCGATCCCGAAGTGCTGGCGGCGCTGGGCAGTGTGCTCATGCAGCGCGGCAACAAGGACAGCGCGTTTACGATCTACCGGCAGATTATCGCGAAGGCCGATTCGATGGGCTACGTGCCGTTGCTGCGGACTGGCGTGGAGATCTCGCAGAGCGTGCCCGACGAACCCGACACGGGGTCGGCCGGCACCAGCTGCCGGACGCAGGCGCGAACGGTTCGCCCGGCGTTGACGCCCGCCCGCATCAGGGCACGCTGCGACTCGGTGACAAAGGACATGTATCGCGCGCATACTCAAAGCTCGCGAGAGGCGTTCCAGCTTGCTGCCCAGGCCCTCGACGCGAGTCTCAAGCTGAATCCCTACTATCGCGAGACTCTGATTCACCGCACCAACGTGGCGCTGGGGATGCAGGATTCCGCAACGGCACTGGCGATGGCACGGCGTCTCATCGTGATCGACCCGATGAACCGGACGTCGATCCGGATGGCGGCGTTCGCCCAGCAGCTCAACGGGAAAGTCGATTCCACACTGCATTACCTGCGCCTGGCTGACTCGATGTTGCTGGTGGACGTGACGATCAGTCAGTTCGATTCCAGCGAGACGGGGCGCGAGATCAAGGGGATCATCACGAACGTGCGGCCGAAGCCGAACGCACCGTTCAACCTCGTGTTCGATTTTGTGAACGCGAAGAATGAAGTGCTGGAAACCGACACGGTGCAGGTGGCGGCGATCGCGGCGGGCCAGAGCCAGGCATTCGAGCTCAAGCCCAAAGGCGCCACGATCGCGGCCTGGCGATACAAGAAGGAATAACGATTGACAGTGGGCGGGATGTCGGACCACATTCCGCCCAACATGCGGGCGTAATTCAGGGGTAGAATGCCAGCTTCCCAAGCTGGACGTCACGGGTTCGAATCCCGTCGCCCGCTCTGGAATGAAAAATGAAAAGAGGACCGGGCAGCCAGGATACCCGGTCCTTCTTTTTTGCGTAAAGGGAGCCTCTATGCGCGCGTTTTCTGCGGTCGCCACGCTCGCCCTCGGCAGTCTCGCCGTGTCCGCGTCGACACCGCTTCGTGTCCTTCGGGTCACACCAGAGCAAAACGCTGCAGCGACGACCGTCGTCACCGTGACGTTCGATCGTCCCGTCGCCGGCTCACTCGACTCGAGCGTCGACGCGGCACGCATCTTCACGATCACGCCCGCCGTGGTCGGCCGCGTGGAGTGGCGCGACCCGATCACGCTGCGGTTCACGCCGGCGGCGCCGCTGAAACCGGCGACGGAATACGCCGTGACAGTCTCGAATGACTTCGCGGCCATGGACGGCAGCCGCCTCGACGCGCCCTACCGGTTTACCTTCCGCGTGCACGGCGCCGTTCCGCTCGGGGGGACGCCTGCCAGCCCAAACGAGACGGCGGAATACCTCAAACCAGACGCGCAGTTCGAGATCGTCTGGAGTACACCGGTCGAGCTGGGTGACGTCAGCAAGCGCGTGTACATCGAGCTGGACCGGGGTTGCTCTGCGGGGCCGATCATTCGTGTGCGCGCGGTCTCCCAGCGGCCCATCAGTGACAAGGATTCATGGCGCTACCGCGAGGCGGGTGGGTGGCAGCGTGATCGGTCGAGCGACGCGCTGCGACGCGTCGTCCGCGTGGTGCCCGTCGCGCCGCTCCCCAACGGGTGCCGGGGGTCCCTCGTTGTTCCGACGGAGCTCGACCCGGAAAGCACCAGTCCCTACCAGCGTTGGGGTCTCGCGACCTACGGACCGTTCCAGCTGATCTCGGCGTTGTGCGCGTCCAGCCCCATCTGTCCCGCGGGCTACACGCGTGTTGAGTTCTCGACGCCGGTGCGCGGCGCGGCGCTGCTGCGCGGCGTGCATTTCCTGCCTCGCATTCCCTTTACCGTCCAGGACACCTCCGACGAGTCTGCGATCTGGATCCTCGAGGCGTCGCTCAAACCGAGAACCGGGTACGCCGTCGTCGTGGACACCGCGATCCTGCGCGACGTGTTCGGCCAGACCCTGATCGGCAATCCGGTCAAGGCCTTTGCGACGACCGGCTACGCGCCGTCGGTGAGCTATGACTACGGCATGATGCTGGTGGAGCGCGCAGGGTATCGCACGATCCCCGTTCACCACGTCAACGTGGATACCCTCGTCGTGACGACCGCCCCCGTGCCCGACAGCCTCGAAGCGCTCGTGCTTCGTGCACCACCGTGGAATTTGGGCGACGTGTGGGGCCGGCTCGAGCCCGGCGCGTCGCAGCGAGTGGTGGCCGTCGAATCGCGTCAGGATGTGCCCCTCGTGAGCGTGGTGCGGGCGCCCGTCTACAACGCCGCCCGACCAGGCTCGCCGGCGCTCAGCGTGATGCGGATCAGCTATCCGGGCGATACCGGGACCCGGTGGCGGCGCGGTGCGCCGGTCGCCCTGCTCCAGACGACGAACGTCGGCATCACGGCACGCGTGGGCGAGGAAGAGGCGCTGATCTGGGTCACCGGGGTGGACGACGGCCGTCCGCGGTCCGGGGTGGACGTCGAGCTGCGCGATCCGACCGGCAACGTCCGCGCCCGAGGCACGACGAACCCGCAGGGACTGGTGCGTCTGTCAGGCTTCAGCGCCGATTCGACCGCGGTGGACGTCGAGCAACGCGGCTTTGCGGGTTACGTCTCTGCTCGACTCGGTCTCGATCGCGCCGTCGTCCCCATCAACACCTGGAGCGGCGATCTCTCGCCGTGGCGTTTCAACGTCGGCTCGGCGTGGGGCACAGACCGTCTGCCGGTCGCCGGCGCGCTCTTCACCGAGCGCGGCATCTATCGGCCTGGCGAACGCGTGTTTGTAAAGGCGATTGTGCGCACCGGCTCGCTCGGTGCGCTGCGCGTGCCCGCACCCGCCGATTCACTGCGCTGGCTGTTTCGCGATCGCGAAGGCGGCGTGATGCGCGACTCGATCGTGCGCCTTTCCGCATTCGGGACGGCGTCGCAGGAGCTGACGTTGGGCAGCGATCTGCCGCTGGGCACGTACAACGTGTCCCTGCAGGTCAAACGCGGCACCTGGCAGGAGATCGGGACCACCACGTATCGCGTGGCCGAGTACCGACCCCCGGAGTTTCTGGTGACCGTCACGGCTGATTCGCTCCCGCGCTTCAGCGGTGATTCGCTGCACGCGAACGTGGAAGCACGCTACCTCTTCGGCGCGCCGATGGCGCGCGCGGCCGTCACGTGGACCGTGAACGCCACACCCGGGACCACGTGGGGCCTGAATATCCCCGGACTGGAGCGGTACTACCTCGGAGAGTCGGGCTGGTGGTGGGAAGACTGGGATGGAAACGAATCGCGCAACCGGGTGCGCACTGTGGCGACGGGTATCGATACCCTCGATGCCGCGGGTCGCCTCACGCTGCGAGTGCCGCTGAGCGCCAGCGAGGGTCGGCCGGCGAATGCGCGACTCCAGGCTACAATAACCGACGTCAATCGGCAGACCGTGTCCGCGTCAGCCAATGTGCTGGTCCACCCCGCGTCCTTCTACATCGCCGCGCGGCCGCTCGGAACGAACTACTTCTGGACCGCCGGCAGCCCGCAGGAGATCGGCGTGCTCGTGGCGCGACCGGACGGTCGGCACGTCAGCGGCGTTCGAGTTCAGGGAACAGTCGTGCGCCGCGAGTGGCACCGCGTGCAACGTGAACGCGACGGGGTCGAAGAACAGATCGGTGAATGGGTCGCAGACACCGTGGCCCGCTGTAACCTCGTCAGCGGCGAGGAGCCCGTGAGCTGCCGGTTTACGCCGGCTGCGGGCGGCACCTACATCGTTGCGTTCCGGGCGAGCGACGAGCTGGGTCGGGCCGCGTCAACCAGCTTCTATCGCTGGGCGACGGGGAAGGACTGGATTCCGTGGGACGACGAGAGTCAGTTCAAGATGGACCTGATCCCCGACAAAACGCGCTACAGCGTCGGAGACACGGCGACGATCCTTGTCGCGTCGCCCTTCACGGACGCCGAGGCCTGGATCACGGTCGAGCGCGAAGGCCTCATCGAGCAGCGACGCATGCGGGTGACGGGTGGAGCGACGCCGCTCAAGTTTCGCATTACCGAAGCGTACGTGCCCAATGCGTTCGTCTCGATGGTTCTGGTGCGCGGCCGCAGCGCGCCGCCCGGCGGTATCGCCGATCCGGGGCGTCCCACGCTGCGCGTGGGCTACGCCGAGCTGCGGGTCACGCCGGAAGTGAAGCGCCTGACCGTCGCGGTGAGTCCTTGGGCGTCCGAGTACCGACCGGGCGACTCGGCGCGCGTGCGGATTCAGGTTCGCGACGCGACCACTCGAGGCCGGCGCGCTGAAGTCACGCTCTGGGCCGTGGATGAAGGTGTGCTCTCGCTCACCGGGTACAAGACGCCCGATCCGCTGGATCTTCTCTATCAGCCCCGCGGCGTCGGTCTACGCCTCGCCAGCAACCTCGTATCGATCGCACCGCAGGTGCTCGAGCAGGAGGGCGCGTCGATCAAAGGCGAGCAGCAGCCGGGCGGCGGCGGAGGCCTGGCCGGCGGCGACATCCTCCGCTCGCGGTTCACCCCGACGGCGTTCTTCCTGGGATCGATCGAGACCGACTCCAGCGGCTCCGCCACAGCAAGCGCCAAGCTCCCCGACAATCTGACGACCTTTCGCGTGATGGCCGTTGCCGTCACCGCGGGTGACCGCTATGGCCACGGCGAGTCGCCGTTGCTCGTGACACGGCCCCTCCTGGCACGTCCCGCGCTGCCGCGCTTTCTCCGCTCTGGAGATGACTTCACCGCCGGCGTCGTCGTCAATCAGCGGGCCGGCGGGACACCCACGGTCACCGTTCGGGCCAGCTCGCCGGGGGGGGGAGTGGTGCAAAGCGGTTCGCCCACGCGCACCGTGACGCTCGCTGCGGGACGCGGCAGCGAGGTCCGGTTCGCGTTCCGTGACACGACCACGGACTCGGTGGCGTTTCGCTTCGATGTCGCGTCGCAGAGCGATTCTGACGCGGTGCTGGTCCGGCTGCCCGGCCGCCCCGTGTTTACGCCGCGCGCGTACACCGTCAGCGGCAGCGTGACCGATACCGCCAGCATCGTCGTGACGCTCCCCGGACCCATCGATCCCGAGCGGTCCCGCCTCGATTTCGGCATCGGGACCACGCCGCTCGCGGTGCTGGCCGGCAGCTATCGTTGGCTCGCCGTGTATCCGTTCGACTGCTCCGAACAGATCACGGATGAGCTGCTGCCGCTGATCGCCATCCACCGGGCCGGAGCGGCCGTGCAACTGCCCGGCCTCACCCCCGAGCGGGTGCGCGCGGAGATCATGGAAGGCGTGGCCGTGTTGAGCGCCCGGCAGCGCCCGGACGGCGGTATCGGACTCTGGTCCGCCGACAGCTGGACGACGCCGTGGCTCAGCGCCTACGCGGGAGAGGCATTGCTGGCTGCTCGCGCCGCGGGTGTGCCGGTACGCGATTCCGTGATCGCGCGGCTCGCGAGCTTCCTATATCGCAGCGCGCACGAGCGGACCACGATCCAGGCGCCCATCGCGACGTGGTACGCCGATCTCCGCGTGCAGCTGGGGGAGAAGGTTGCCGCTGCCGATTTCCTGAGTCGTGCCGGCCGGCCTGATCTGCCCACGGAGAACGAACTGCTCCGTCAGGCCGCTCAGCTGTCCTGGGAAGATCGGCTGCGGCTCGCACAGATGATGGCCCGGCGTGGTGCCCGTGCTGCGGCGCGCCAGCTCATCGCGCCGACTTGGGGCTCGGTGAAGGTCGAAGGGCGGCGTGCCGTGCTGCCGGACTCGGCACGACAGACGTACTGGTTTTACTTCCCATCAAGCCAGCGACCAATCGCGCGTCTGTTGTCCGCCACGCTCGCGGTGGACTCCACCAGCGCGTTGATCGGCCCGCTCGTCGAGACGCTGGTCGAACAGAGCAGGGGGAATCGGTGGGGTTATTGGAACACCCAGGATTTCGGGGCAGCGGCCGCCGCGCTCGCGGACTTCACGGCACGGCAGTCGCGCGCAGCGCGACGCGGGTTTGAGGTGCGTGGGCCGGGGAATCAGGTCGTGTTCCGCTCGGGCGGCGACTCGCTGGTACGCGAAGTGACGCGACCGCTGAGCGGGTTGGTCTCGCGCGTCCAAGGCGATAGCCAGCGCGTCACGCTCACCATCCGGGCAACGGAAGCGGCGACCGAAGGTGCTCAACCGCTCTTCTTCTATGCAACGGTGCATGAAGTCCCGCGCCAACGCCCTGTGACTCCGGATCAGCAGGGGATTCAGGTCGAGCGGTGGTACGAGGATTACCAGACAGGCAAGCCGGTCGTCAGTGTGCCGGAGGGTGCGCTGGTACGCGTGCGGCTCCGCATCACGGTCCCGTCCGAGCGTCAGTTCGTCGCGCTCACGGATCCGCTCCCGGCCGGCCTGGAAGCCGTCGACCTGAGTCTGCGCACCACGGGCGAATTGCCGGGCCCGGGTGCGGCGACTCCGGCGGAGAATCAGCCGACCGAGACTGACTATCCCTTTGACTGGTATTACGGCAGCTGGGATGCGGGGTGGTGGTCGCCGTTCGATCACAAGGAGCTGCGCGACGATCGCGTCGTCTACGTGGCGACGGTGCTCTGGTCCGGCCGTCACAGCGCGACGTACATTGCGCGGGCGACCACTCCGGGGACGTTCATGCGACCGCCGGCGCACGCCGAGGAGATGTACAACCCCGGTGTGCAGGGACGGAGCGATGGGGGCACGTTCACCGTGACGCCGCGCAAACCGTGACGAGGAAACGGCTGCTGGCGGTCGTCGTCGGCGCGGCAATCGGCGTCGGGGCGTTCGCGCTGGGCGTCTGGGTGGCGTTGCCGTTGCCGCACAATCTGAAGGCGCCGCCTGATCTCACGAGTTTCACAATCCTCGATCGCAATGCGCTCGTGCTGCGCAGTACACGCGCCGCGGATGGCAGCCTGCAACGCTGGCTGGCACTCGGCGAAATCGACTCCGACGTGCTCGAGGCATTCATCGCGAGTGAGGACCACCGCTTTTACGAGCACCATGGCGTGGACCTTCGCGCGGTCGGCCGGGCACTCGCGCAGAACCTACGGGCAGGGCGTGTTCGCTCTGGAGCATCGACCATCACCATGCAGCTCGCGCGGTTGCTGCGGCCATCCGGGCGGACTTGGGCCGGCAAGGTCACTCAAGCGCTGTGGGCCCTGAGGCTGGAGCGGCATCTTTCGAAACAGCAGATCCTCGAGCAGTACTTGAATCGCGTGCCGCTGGGGCAGGGCACCGTTGGTGTCGAAGCCGCTGCGGCCCTTTATTTCAACGCGTCGGCGACCAGTCTCTCACTCGGGCAGGCGGCGCTGCTCGCCGGTCTGGCCAGCGCGCCGTCCACCGCCAATCCCTTCGTCTCACTTGACCAGGCGCGTGCCCGCCGGGCGCTGGTGCTGCGCCGCGTGGCGCGCTCTGGCTATGCGGACGAGGCTGCGTTGGGCCGCGCCGAGCGCGAGCCCCTCGTGACGCGCCCAGCCAAGGCTCCTTTCCTGGCCCCCCACTTCACGAGCCGCGTGCTGCAATGGCTGGAAGATTCACTCCACGGCACTTGGCACACCTCGCTCGATCTGCCGTTGCAGACCGCGCTGGAGGGAGAGGTCCGGCACACGGTGCGCAGTCTGGCCGATCTCGGTGTGCGTGAGGCGGCGCTCGTTGTGTTGCGCAACCGGACCGGAGAAGTGCTCGCCTGGGTCGGCTCGCCCGACTTCTGGGCCGACACGGCGGGGCAGGTGGACATGGTGGTCTCGCCCCGCCAACCGGGCTCTGCCCTCAAGCCGTTCCTTTATGGTCTCGCGTTCGATCGTGGCATGACGCCCGCCACGGTTTTGCCGGACGTGCCGCGCACGTACGCGACGACGACCGGGGCGTACCAACCACGGAACTACGATCGCCGCTTCCATGGCCCCGTGCGCGCGCGCGAGGCGCTGGCCAGCTCCTACAACGTGCCCGCGGTCGAGCTGGCCGATCGCCTCGGCGTCGGCAGTGTGCTCGGCATTCTGCACAATGCGGGTTTTGCTTCACTGACGCGCAGTGCAGAGTATTACGGTCTGGGTCTTTCGCTCGGCAACGGCGATGTGACTCTGCTCGAGCTGGCGAACGGGTATCGTGGACTCGCGGCGGGCGGATCGTGGCGCCCGGTCGAATGGCGCGCCGTCGCCGCGGGTCAACGACCGGCGGAAGGCCATCGTTTCATGTCAGCCGGGGCGGCCGCACTCGTGCTCGATATTCTGGCCGATCCCGTCGCCCGAACTCCCGGTTTCGGAATCGACACTCCATTCGACTTTCCCTTCCCAGCGGCGGTGAAGACCGGGACGAGTCACCATTTCACCGACAATTGGGCGGTCGGCGTCACGGGCGAGTTCACGGTGGCGGTATGGGTCGGCAACTTCGATGGGCAGCCGATGCGCGGCGTGGGAGGGATAACCGGCGCCGGCCCGCTCCTTCACCGGGCAATGCTGGTGACGGCTCGCCACTATCCACCAGGCGCGCTCCAGAGCCCTGAGTCGATGGGTGCTGAGCGGGTGCGGGTCTGCGCGCTCTCGGGTCTGCGCGCTACCCCTGAGTGTCCGGGCATCGATGAGTGGTTTCTTCAGGGGACAGCTCCCACTGTGGAATGCGATTGGCATCGTGCTGGCGAGATAGCATGGCCGGCGGAGTACGTGGAGTGGGCAGCGCAGAACGGACGTGTTGAGGTGACGACCAGCCTGCACGATCCGGCACCATCCTCCACCCAGCTGTTCCAGATAGTTTCACCGCGTTCGGGCGACCGGTATCAGATCCCCGCCGGTATCGATCGTCGCTATGCGACAATCGCGTTCCGTGTCGCTGCTGGCTCGAGTTCCGGTGCGGTGCGCTGGTTCGTCGACGGCCGCCGCGTTGCCGATGCCCGCTGGATGCTCATTCCGGGGCGGCATGTCGTTCGTGCAGTCGCGGCTTCAGGGGAAAGTGATGAAGCGGGCTTCGAGGTGCTTGACGGAATTGACAACGTGGCCGCACGCCCGTAGAACTAAACGCGTGCCGTCAGCACTGCTCCTGTTGGTTCTCACCGTGCAGGGACCGCAAGAGTGGGTCCCGCCGCAGCCTCCCTGTGAGCTCAAGGCTGGTCATTTCCGCGTTACCAGCGCGATTGTCGACCTGCAGAATGCCGCCACCAAGGCCAATGCGCGCGATCGCCTGCTGAAGGACGCCAATGACGTCCTGACACGCGCGATCACGCAGGACAAGCAGGACAAGAATCCCGCGGCCTGGTACTACCTCGGGCGCTACTACGTCGAGGTGAAAGACGCCGCGGGCGCGGACAGCGCGTTTCAGCGGGCGGTCGCGCTTGCGCCGCAATGCAAGGAGGACATCGACCGGCATCGGAACAGCGTCTGGGTCGATGTCATCAATGCCGGCTTGACCGATTGGCAGGAGAACAAGCTCGACTCCGCGAAGCTGTTGCTGCGGCAGGCCGCTGCCTTGCGGCCTGATCACCCACGCGCATTTCTCGCGCTCGGGCAGATCTACGAGGGGGAGAACAAGCTCGACTCCGCGGCTACCTACCTGAGCCAGGCGGCTGCGGCCGCCGGGTCGGACACTGCGTTCGCCGCGCAGAAGAAGGACGCCCTCGCGGCGTCCGCGCGCCTGAACATTCGACGGTTGCAGAGCGATCCCGCCGTGCAGCAGTGGCAGCGCACCCGCTTTACGCGCGACTCGCTGCAACGCCTCCTGACCGTCGATTCGACCGTACTCGCGCGAATCCAAGCGTCGTCCGCGTCACGCCGGTCGCGTGGCGCGCGCCTGACGCCTGCTGATCAGCAGTCATTCAGCCGAGATTCCACGGCACGGGCGAAGGCAGTGACGGATCGTCGCGCGGCCCTGGCGGTCGGTGCGGCCAAGGTCGCGAGCGATAGCGCGGCCGCGGCGCCGATCTTCGATCCTGCGATCAAGGCCTATCGGGCGTACCTGGAAGCCTATCCGGAAGCCACCGATGCCGTTCCCGGTCTTGCGACGCTCTACGTCCAAAGCGGCCGCCTGTCCGAGGCCAACGCCGCTTTCGACGCCATCTATCCGCCCGACCGTAAGTCCGATGCGGAGGTGGTTATCGAGGCGGGGAAGGGGGCCATGCGCGCGAACGCGTTTACGGTGGGCACGCGGCTGCTGGAGCGTGCCTTGGCGCAGCGGCCCTACGACCGCGACGCGCTGACCGACCTCGCTAATGGCTACCAGGCGCTGCGCGACTCGGCGCATCTGCTCCCCGTGGCCCAGCGTCTCCAGGGCATCGATCCGCTGAACCGCACGACCTTGCGCCTCATCGCCGGGGGCTGGGATCTGCGCGGACGGCGGGACTCCGCCCAGAAGTACCGCGATCTGGCCGAAGTCGGTTTGCAGGTGGAGATCACCATCAGCGATTTCCGGGGCGATTCGGCGGGCTACGTCCTCGAAGGAGTGGCCACGAACGGGACCACCGCGCCCACTCAGGTGCTGCGCCTGACGTTCGAATTCCTCGATGCGACGGGGCACGTCCAGGTCACCCAAGCCGTCGAAGTACCTCAACTACTACCTCAAGGATCGCAGCCCATCCAACTGCGGGTGCCCGGTACGGGGCTCGTTGCCTGGCGTTACCGTCCCTCCTAAGCGATATTACCAGTTGAAGTTGCGTCGTTAGCTTCAGAAACTCCTTGAACCTCTAGGTGGCCAGCAGTGATTCGCGTGCAGGCGGTGGCTCCCGACACCTTGGGGGCCGCTCTTGAACTCACCTCCGGAACCGAGCTCATCGCGATCAACGACCGCGACCTCGAGGACTTTCTCGACTGGGAGTTCCTCACTGCGGACGATCACTTCACGCTGCGCGCGCGGTTACCATCGGGGCAGGAGGTGGAGTACGACATCGAGCGGCCGGAAGGGTTGCCGATGGGCGTCACCCTCGAGCCGCCGCGCATCCGGCGGTGCGCGAACCACTGTGACTTCTGCTTTGTGGACGGGAATCCGCAAGGCATGCGCCAGGTGCTGTACATCCGCGACGATGATTACCGGCTGTCCTTCCGCTACGGCAACTTCGCGACGCTTACGAACCTGAAGCCGTGGGATCTCGAGCGCATCGTCGAGTATCGACTCTCACCGCTCTACGTGTCGGTGCACGCGACGGATCCCGTGGTGCGGCGCTGGTTGCTGCGCAATCCCGAGGCGCCCGATGTCATCCCGCAGCTGCGCTGGTTCGCGGAGCGGGGCATCACGTTTCACACCCAGGTGGTGCTTGTGCCAGGCGTCAACGACGGCCTCCAGCTGGCTCGGACGCTCGGCGATCTGTACGGCCTGGGGGAGTCGGTCCTGTCGGTGTCCGTGGTGCCGGTCGCCCTGACCGAGTTCAGCAAGCACGCCCTGGTACGCCAGCCCACACGCGATGAGTGTCGCGCGGCGCTGGAAATCGTCGACCAGTTTGCCGCGCGCGCGGTGGCGGACCGTGGCATGCCGTGGTGCTACGGCGCCGACGATCTCTATCTCCAGGCTGATCTGCCGTTGCCGCCGCCGGCGTGGTACGGTGACTTCGAGCAACGCGAGAACGGGGTTGGCGCGGTGCGCTATCTCCAGACACGCATCGCCGCGGAGCGGCCGGCGCTCGAGCGGGAAGATTGGCGGGGCAAACGCATCGGTGTCGTGACTGGAACAGCAATGGGACCGCTAATGCCGCAGATCGTGGCTGATTTGTCGCAGATCACGGGAGCGCAGTTCGAAATCGTAGCACTCGAAAACTCCCTGTTTGGGTCATCGGTCACGACAGCCGGTCTCCTGCCAGGAAAGGACGTCTTGTCCGCGCTGCGCGAGCGTCGCGATCTCGATCTCGCGCTGCTGCCGGCCGAGTCCGTGAACGACAACCTGGTGTTCATGGACGACGTGGAGGCGCACGAATTGGCTGCCCAGCTGCCGATGCCGGTGCGGTTGTCGTACGACTTTGCGGACGCGTTGGTCGGAAACAAGGGCGGCAATGGCGGCACGGGCGGCAACCATGCCGCTTCTGCCGCCCCTGCCGCTGGTGTATGAGCGTCCCCACCGTAGCAATCATCGGCCGCCCCAACGTCGGCAAGTCGACGCTGTTCAATCGCATCATCGGCCGGCGGCTGGCGATCGTGGATGCGCAGCCTGGCGTCACCCGCGACCGCCATTTCGCCCCCGCCGAGTGGAATGGCCGGCGCTTCTGGCTGGTGGACACGGGCGGCCTCGTGCCCGGCTCGAGCGACCCCATGAACCGGGCGATCCGGGCCCAGGTGGAGCAGGCGATCGCGGATAGCGACGTGCTCCTGTTCGTCGTGGACATCGAGGACGGCATCCACCCCGTCGACGTCGAGATTGCCCAGTATCTGCGCAAGGCGAAGCGGCCGGTGCTGCTCGTCGTGAATAAGGCAGACGACCTCCCCGACGAAACCCGCCACCTCGCGTTCTACGAGCTCGGGCTGGGCGATCCGTTCCCGGTGTCGGCGGCGATCGGAAAGAACAGCGGTGACTTGCTGGATAAGGTCGCCTCGATCCTGCCGGAGTCGGCCGAGTCGGAGGGCGACGAAGCCATCCATGTTGCCGTCGTCGGGCGTCCCAACGTCGGCAAATCGAGCCTCGTGAACCGGCTGCTCGGTCAGGAACGGTTGATCGTGCACGATGAGCCAGGCACGACCCGCGACGCGATCGACACGCAGTTCGACTATCAGGGCCGCAAACTCGTGTTCATCGACACCGCCGGGCTTCGGAAGCGGAGCAAGGTGGATGAAGACCTCGAGTTCTACTCGACGCTGCGCACGTCACGCGCCATGGAACGGGCCGAGGTCTGCCTGCTCGTCGTCGATGCAAAGGACGGGATGCACGTCCAGGACCTCAAGATTGCCAACGAAGCCTGGGAGCGCGGGGCCGGCGTCATCATTGCCGTGAACAAGTGGGACCTGATCGAGGAGAAAGAGACCAACACGGCGCGAGACGGCGAGCGGGACATCAAGGCGCGCGCGCCCTTTCTCGAATTCATCCCGTTTTTCTACGTCTCGGCGAAGACCGGCCAACGCGTCACCAAGCTGCTCGATGCGATCGTCACCGTCGCCGAGGAGCGCACTAAGCGCGTCCCGACGGCCGAGGTGAATCGCGTGCTCGAGGAGTTGCTCGCACGGCAGCAGCCGCCACAGCCGGTGGGCGAGTCCGTACGGCTCTTTTACGCCACCCAGGTCGGCACGGCGCCGCCGCGGTTTGCCGTCGTGGCAAACCGCCCCGAGGCCATCCCGGAGTCCTACACGCGCTACCTGCACAACGGCTTCCGCGAGGCGTGGGAATTCACCGGTGCGCCGCTCACGATCAAGTTCCGGCGGAAGCGGGGCCGCCGCTGAACGCCGTGCTGGCGCTTCTCGCCGCCTACCTGCTCGGCGCGACGCCGACGAGCTACATCGCTGGCAAGCTGGGGCGTGGCATCGACCTCCGCGAACACGGCTCCAAGAACCTCGGCGCGACCAACGTCTACCGCATCCTCGGGTGGAAATACGCCATCCCCGTCGCGCTCTTCGACATCGCCAAGGGGGCGATCCCCGTCCTGCTCTTTTCCAGCTGGGCGGGTCCGGTCGCCCTCGGTGGTGCGGCAGTCCTCGGGCACATGTTTTCGCCGTACGTCGGCTTCAAAGGGGGGAAGGGGGTGGCGACCGCGGCGGGGATGTTCCTGGCTCTCGCGCCGCTCGCCGTGCTCATCGCCATTCCGGTGTGGGCTATCTGCCTCTGGCTCACCGGCTACGTCTCGCTCAGCTCGATCATCGCAGTCCTCAGCGTTCCCCTGTCGGTCGCGCTGCTGCAGCCGCACTCGCCGTACGTCTTCTGGGCGAGCGTTGTCCTCGTCGCGCTGATCATCTTCGCGCATCGCCGCAACATCGCTCGGCTCCTTGCGGGGACGGAGAATCGGTTTCGGACGAGAAAGGCGGTGGGCGACTGAAAATCGCCGTCGTTGGCGGGGGCGCCTGGGGAACCGCGCTGGCGGACTTGCTCGCGCGCAAGGGCGAGCAGGTCACGCTCTGGGCGCGCGAGCCGGAAGTCATCGAGAGCGTGAACCAGCGCCACGTCAACGAAATGTTCCTCCCCAATGCGTCACTCGCGCCGGCACTGCGGGCGGAGGGCGACCTGGCCAAGAGTGTCACCGGTGCGGAGGTCGTCGTGTCGGCCGCACCATCACACGCCGTCCGGCCGGTCATGCAGCAGGCAGCCGGTGCGCTAGGGGGGGGGCGGGGCCGCTCGCGGCCTTTGGTCGTCAGCGCGACGAAAGGACTCGATCCGGAGCGGCTGGAGCGCCCGTCGACCGTCCTGGAGGAAGTATTGCCCAGTGGTGTCCCCGTGGCCGTCCTGTCCGGACCGTCGTTCGCGCTCGAAGTCTTTCAACGACAGCCCACCGCCGTGGTGGCCGCGTCTGCGGATCACGCAGTCGCGCAGCGGGCGCAACGCATCTTCTCCACGAGCTATTTCCGAGTCTACTCGCACACCGATGTGGTCGGTGTCGAGCTCGGAGGCGCGCTCAAGAACGTGATTGCGGTGGCCGCGGGGATTCTCGAAGGCTTAGGGCTCGGGTTCAACACGCGCGCGGCGCTCATTACCCGCGGGCTCGCCGAAATCACGCGCCTGGGCGTCGCGCTCGGCGCGCAGCCTTTGACGTTCGCCGGACTCACCGGCATGGGTGACCTGATCCTCACGGCCACCGGCGCGCTCTCGCGCAATCGCACGCTGGGTGTCGCTCTGGGGCAGGGGCAGTCGCTGGAGCAGGCGCTCGCGGGGAAAGTGGCCGTCGTCGAGGGAGTGAACACGACGCGCACCGCCGTCGCGCTGGGCGAGCGGCACCGCGTCGAGTTGCCCATCGCGCGCGAGGTCGCCAACGTGCTGTTCAAGAACAAGCCGGCGCGTCAGGCGATCAGCGACCTCATGGAGCGCGAGCTGAAGGCCGAACAGTGGGGGACTGGGCCGTGAGCGGCGGAGGAACGGCGCCCCAGCCGGTTCAGGAGTTCTTCTCGATCGGCGAGGTCTGCCAGCTCACCGATCTCAAACCGCACGTGCTCCGCTACTGGGAGAGTCAGTTCCGCTTCCTGAATCCCGCCAAGAACCGCTCGGGTAACCGCGTGTATCAGCGGCGCGAGATCGAGCTCATCATGTTGGTGAAGCACCTCCTGTACACCGAGAAATACACGATCGAGGGAGCGCGGCAGAAGATCGAGCAGTACCGCCGCTCCGGAGAGCTCAAGCCTGAAGCGCGACGCGCGCTCGCGACCGAGACCGTCAGAGAGCTGCGCGCCCAGCTGAAGTCGGTCCTCGGTATCCTGGAAGGGGGGGCGAGCTAGTTGCACGTCGTCGTGGTAATCCCGGCGTTCCAGGCTGCCGCAACGATTGGCGGTGTCGTCACACGCACGCGCGCCACATTGCCGGAGGCCAGCGTCGTGGTCGTGAACGACGGCTCGACCGACGGTACGTCCGCAGTGGCAGCCGACACGCTGCTCGCCCACGCGCAGAATCTCGGGAAAGGTGCCGCGCTGCGCGATGGTATCATTGAAGCGATCAGACAGGAGGCTGCGATCGTCGTCACGCTCGATGCGGATGGCCAGCACCGTCCCGAGGAGATTCCTCGCCTGATACGTCCCATCGTTGATGGACGCGCCGATCTCGTCCTCGGCGCGCGCGACCGTAATGGCCCGATGCCGCTTTCCCGGCGCTTCACCAACTGGCTGTCGGCCAGCCTGGCGACTCGCATCGGAGGGCAACGCGTGCCCGACGCGCAAACGGGCTTTCGGGCGTTCACCCGCGAGGTCGCTGAGCGCGTGCGACCGGCGGGCGATCGCTACGAGTACGAGGCGAGTTTCCTGCTCGATGCGCTCCGCGCCGGCTTTCGCGTCACCTCCGTGGACGTGCCCACGATCTACGGCGGAGTGGCGCGCAGTCATTTTCGGCCCTGGAGCGATACGTGGCGCATGGCACGCGCGTTCGCCCGGCACGCCGGCCGCATCGTTGCAGGAGCGACGTAAGCCGGTGCCCCTCCCCCCACCCCCGTCCATTCCCTCCAAATCCGAAGGGGAGGCGCTGCGCATTCTCGTCTCAAATGACGATGGCGTATTGGCGCCCGGGATCGCCATGCTGGCGGAAGTCTGCGGGACCGTGGGGCAGGTCACCGTAGTCGCTCCCGACCGCGAACAGAGCGGGACGTCCCACTCGCTGACGCTACACCGACCGTTGCGCGCGCACCGCCGTTCCGACGGTGCGTTTCAGGTAGATGGAACCCCCACCGATTGCGTCCTGCTGGCGATGGGGGCTCTCATGCCCGACGGTCCCAACTGGGTGTTTTCGGGCATCAATCACGGGCCCAACATGGGCGAGGACGTGCTGTACTCCGGCACTGTGTCCGCGGCGATGGAAGGGCTGGCCGCTGGGGTTCCCAGCGTGGCGATCTCCTACGGAAGCTTCGACCTGGAGCATCTCGAGAGTCACCGCACAGGCCTCGAACGACTGATTCAACGCATCGTGCGCGTCGAGAACTTTCCGGGCGAAACGCTGCTCAACGTCAACCTGCCGCCGATTCCGGGCGATCAAGTCAAAGGCGTGAGGGTGACCCATCTGGGTAGCCGAGTATTTCACGAAGAGATCGCCACGATGAAGGACCCCTGGGGACGCGAGGTCTACTGGATCGGGGGAGGGCGGGTGACGTGGTCCGGCGGGGCCGATTCCGATTTCCAGGCTGTGCGCGATGGCTACATCTCCGTCACCCCGCTCCACGTCGATTTGACGAACTACAAGCTGATCGAAGGCGTCAAACAGTGGGATCTGGGGAAGTGACCGGCAGCCGCGACACCTATGGGGGCTATCGCGTCCGGTTGGTCGAGCAGTTGCGCGCCCAAGGGATCCACGATCTCGCGGTGTTGCGAGCCTTCGCCACGACGCCCCGCCATCTCTTCGTTCCCGAGGGCGTACGGCACCGCGCCTACGAGGACGCGTCGCTGCCGATCGGCAAGGGACAGACGATCTCGCAACCATTCACGCAGGCGCGCTACCTCGAGACGCTCGCCCTGCGGGGAACGGAACGGGTGCTCGAGATCGGGACGGGCTCGGGCTATCAAACCGCGCTGCTCGGCGCGCTCGCCGCGCAAGTCTTCACGATCGAGCGAGTGCGCTCGCTTGCCGAGACGGCGCAGGCCGCGCTGAGGGCGGCTGGCGTGACCAACGTGTCGCTGCTGGTCGGGGACGGGACGCTGGGCTGGAGCGCATATGCGCCCTACCACGCGATCCTGGTCGCTGCGGGTGGCCCGGAGATTCCACCGCCACTCGTGGAGCAGCTCGCGCCGGGCGGCCAGATGATCATTCCGCTGGGGGCAAAGGGGGGGGGCGGGGGGGGCGCTCAGACGCTGACGCTCGTGCGCCGGACCGATGACGGTATCCGTGCCACCCCTATCGGCGAGGCGCGGTTCGTGCCGCTCGTCGGCGAGCACGGCTTCGATGCTTGAACGCTTCATCGACTGGCTGCTGCAGGCACTTCTCGCCGTCGGGTATCCGGGGATCGTCGCGCTGATGGCGATGGAGTCGTCCATTCTGCCCGTGCCGAGCGAGCTGGTGATGCCGCCGGCGGGGTATTGGGCGGCAAAGGGGCAGATGAACTTCGCCCTCGCCCTGCTGAGCGGCGTTGCCGGCAGCGTGATTGGGGCTCTCGCGAACTACTACGGCGCCCGACTGATCGGCAGGCCCCTGATTCAACGCTACGGCAAGTACGTCCTGCTGAGCGAGAAGAACCTGCTTCGCTCCGAGCGCTTCTTCGCGCAGCACGGGGAAATCAGCACGCTCATCGGGCGGCTGTTTCCTGTGATCCGTCACCTGATCTCCATTCCCGCCGGCCTTCACGGGATGCCGCTGCCGAAGTTCATCGGGTACACCGCGGTCGGCGCGGCCGTGTGGTGCGCGATTCTGACGTGGATCGGCTACTTCCTCGGCCAACATGAGAGAGTGCTGCGCAGCGAGGAAATCCATCGGTACGTCACGTGGGCGATGCTGGTCTTGATTCCGATCACGCTCATCGCCGTATTGGTGTACGTGTTGCGCCGGCGCCGGAAGGTCTCGTCAGTTTGAGCCGCCGGCGCTGGGTTATCCGGGGTCGCGTTCAGGGGGTGGGGTTCAGGTGGTTTGTCATGCGTGAGGCCGAGCGGCTCAAGCTCGGCGGGTTCGCGCGCAACCTGCCGGATGGCTCGGTTGAAGTAGTTTCTGAGGGATCGGACGCCGAGCTGGCGAAGCTGGAGAGCGCATTGCGCCGCGGGCCGTCACACGCCCGGGTGGACGACGTCCAACCGTTTCAAGTTCCACTAGAGCTTGATGTCCCGAGGTCCTTTGACATCCGGTAAATCGACGGTGGGTGACGAGCTGCGGCGCGCGATTCGCGACGTCAAAGACTTTCCCAAGCCGGGGATCGTGTTCAAGGACGTCACGCCCGTGCTCCTCGACGCGGCGTTGTTCGAGCGCGCGGTCAAGGCGATGGCCGATCCGTACCGTGGAGTAGGCGTGTCCCGTGTCGTGTCGATCGAGTCGCGCGGTTTTCTGTTCGGCGCCCCCATCGCGCTGGAGCTCGGGGCGGGGCTCGTCCCGATCCGAAAGCCGGGGAAGCTGCCCGCCGCCACCCAGCGAGTCGAGTACGCACTCGAGTACGGGACCGATGTGCTGGAGATGCACCACGACGCCGTGCGGTCGGGGGATCGCGTCCTGATTGTGGACGACGTGCTGGCGACGGGGGGCACCGCGAATGCCGCCGCGCAGTTGGTGGGTGGCATGGGCGCTGCGGTCGTAGGCTTTAGTTTCCTTATCGAGCTGGACTTTCTACGGGGTCGCCAGCGGCTTCAGGGTAGGCGAGTGGAGGCCTTGCTGCACTACGCCTAACTCACGTACATTTCGCGGCTTACGCCCCGGACCTGCCCCTGTAGCTCAGGTGGATAGAGCAGCGGTTTCCTAAACCGTTGGCCGGGTGTTCGAGTCACCCCAGGGGCATGAACGACGAATGTCCAATGATCAATGACATTGACCAATGACCAATGTCCAATGTCCAATTATCAATGATCGTCTCTAATGATGACTGGTCATTGATCATTGGACATTGATAATTGGACATTGATCAATGGTCATTCGAGGAATCTCGCATGAGTCCAACCGCAACCCGCAGTAGCAGTAGCGCAAAGGCCACTCCGGTGACAACCACGGGCGCGCCGATTCCTGGCAAGACGCCATCTACGGATCGTTTTGTTGGCTGGGTACGGGCCCACCGCACGGTCTCTTCCTGGATCGGAACGATCCTCGTGGTGGGAGTGGTGTTGTTCCTCTGGACGCAATCGACCAGGCAGAAAACCCAGGACATTGCGAGTCGCGAGCTCCAGGGGGCGCGCTTCGCTTTCGAAAACCAGAACCTGCCGCTGGCGGCGAGCGAGCTGGCTCGCATCATGGAGAACTATTCAGGGACCGACGCGGCCGAGGAGAGCCGGCTACTACTCGCGAACGTGCGGCTGTCCCAGGGGCAGCCGCAGCAGGCCGTCGACGTGCTGAACGATTACGCGCCCCGAGCGGGCAGGGCCTATAAGGCACAGGCCTACGGCCTTTTGGGTGCCGCCTACGAGAACCTGGGCCGTTTTCGCGAGGCTGCAGGGGCGTATGAGTCGGGTGTGAACGCTGCCCAGCTCGATTTCTTCAAGGCGCAGCTGCTGTCGGATGCGGCGCGCTCCTGGGTGGCCGCTGGCGAGACGTCTAAGGCCATCGCGAACTATCAACGAATCTTGAAAGACTTCGGGAAAGAGGGCTCGGCGACGGAGGCGAAGGTGCGCCTGGCCGAGCTCACAAAGGGTGCCGTTTCATAGCAATCAACTTCGTATAATAGATGTTATGTTAAGTAGTGATGTGAACGGATGTGGACAAACCGCTCAGGTAATCACACCTCTGAACACCATTCTCCCCTCTCCCACGAGCCACACCTCTTCGTAGCGCCCATTCGAGCCCTTCGTCGCGCGGATCGTCAGCAGACGGCCACTGCGGCTCTGGATATCGACGGGTAGCCTGCCGAGCCCCCATTCCTCGATCGCGCACGCTGCGGCGACAGCGCCGGTGCCACACGCCAGTGTTTCACCTTCCACGCCCCGTTCGTAGGTCCGCATCCGCCAAATATGGCGGCCGTCGCGCGCCGGACCGTGGGACGAGATGAAGTTGATGTTGGCGCCCTCGGGCGCGAGCGCTGGATCGAACCGCAGCGCGTGTCCACGATCAATCAGAGCCACGGCGTCGAGGTCATCGACGACGACCACGAGGTGCGGTACCCCCACGCTCGCCAAGGCTGCCTGACGCTCTCCTGGAATGAGCTTGAGTCCCGGTACCGCCGCGGGAGGATCCACGGGTGCGAGGTGCAGCTCGGCGCGGCCGGCAGCGGCAGCGCGGCTGCGATATGTGCCGGCGTCGGTCTCGAGCTCCATACCGGACGCGGCGGCGATTCCGAGGTGCACGGCGAGCGTCGTGCTGCAGAGGGCGGCGTTACCGCACATGGCCGCATGCGAGCCATCGGCATTGTAGTAGATCATGCGCGCGCAGCCGGCCTTGCTCCCCGGACCGACAAACACGATCCCGTCGGCGCCGATCCCGGTGCCCCGGGCACAAACAGCTTGCATGTCCTGGGGAGTCCAGTCGGACGGAAGCGACACCCGGGCATCCAGCATGACGAAATCGTTGCCCGATCCCGTCATCTTGTAGATCGGCAGACCGATCAGATGCGGCCGAACCAGGCCATCAGACGGAGCCGCGGCACTTTCCACACGGCTTCCCGCACGATGGCGCGGTTCATTTTGCTTTGTCCCTCGGTCCGGTCCACGAACACGATCGGGATTTCCCGAAACTTGAACCCTTTTCGCCATGCTCGCACGCTCATCTCGATTTGAAACGCGTAACCGTTGGACCCCACCTGCGAAAGCTCAATCGTTTCCAGCACGCGTCTGCGGAAGCACTTGAAGCCGCCCGTCAGGTCCCAGATTCGGAGACCCGTCAACCGGCGGGCGTAGATATTGGCCAGATACGATAGCACCAGACGGCTGATCGGCCAATTGACGACCGTCACCTTCCCCTGCAGGTAGCGCGACCCCAGCACGACATCGGCATCCTGGATGGCGGTCAAGAAATCGGGCAGATGGCGTGGGTCGTGCGAGAAGTCGGCATCCATCTCGAAGATGTAATCGTACGAGCGCTCCAGCGCCCACTTGAAACCCGTGATGTACGCCGTGCCGAGGCCGAGCTTGCCTTCGCGATGGAGCGCATGCACGCGCGGATTCGCGCGGGCGAGGTCGTCCGCGATCGCGCCGGTGCCATCGGGAGAGTTGTCGTCGACGACGAGCACCTCGAGCCGCGGATCCTGCGCCAGGATCTGTGGGACGATCTGCGGGAGGTTGATCGCCTCGTTGTAGGTCGGAATGACGATGAGAGCTTTCTCAGGCACTGCTCCGTCTCCGGGCAACGAGCGGCGGAACGACAAGTCCGGCCAGTACGATCGCCAGTGTCACGAGGGCGATCAACTTCCCTTGCGCGTACGTGCGCGAGTGATAACTCAACTCGATCTTGCGCGCGCCAGGCGCGACCGGAATCGTGAGCAGCGCGTTGTCCCCGCGCAGGACTCGCCCCGCATGGCGATCGACACTGGCGCGCCAGTCGACGTACCAGTTTTCGGCAATCAGCACATAGCTCGAGTCGTGCGGTGCCGGGTCGAGCTCCACTGTCATCTTCCCTGCATCCCACACCGTCACGCGGGCCTTCGAGGGAGAGGGCGCCGGCAGAGCGCTGAGTGGCGGCGGGTTCACCGGGGCGTCCGAGGGCAAGAGAACAACGCGGTCGTATCCGGGCAGCCGCGGATCGGCGAGCGTCGGCGCGATCGCCGAGTCATTATCGACCTTCACGGCGGCCGGAATCACGCGCGCGTACGGGGGAATCGTGTCGGCTTCGTACACGTACGCCCGCGTTCCGGCGGCTGTAGAAATCGGTCCGAGCACCAGGTGGTAGCCAGGGATGGCCGCGGTGTCGGGGATCAGCACGTAGCGCACCGCGAGGAGCTGCCAGAGGCGTGTGGAAGCGAGCAGGTAACGCCATTCATTTCTCCCGCCCAGCAGGTCGTCGTAATAGCGCAGCTCGTTTCCCTGGTACCCGACCACCTGCGGAATGCCATGAGCCATGAGAACGTTTTGCGGATAGACATTGAAATCCAGGACGCGCAGCGGCTGGGGTGCGGCCTTCAGCCGGGTGATCACAGCGTCGTCCCGATACAGTCCCTGATCGGGCGGCGGTGAGTAGATCCAGAAATGGCGGCCATCACGCCAGAGATCCGCTCCCACGAGCAGCGGCAGGCAGAGCGCGAACGCCAATGCGGGCACTCGACCCTGCAGGCGGCCCCAGCTCAGCAGCGCGACGCCGGCGAGGAGAAACGCTCCGATGAGCGCGGACATCCGGATATCCGCGCCATGCTGGATCGCGGCGCCGACCCGCTCCGGAGGCGCCAGGGAAACGGCCATCTGGCCGAATACGCCGATCGCCCCGAGCAGTCCCACGACGCCGGCCGCGATGAGCCAGGCCCGGATGTAACGCAGCCCTCCCCCTCCCCCTCCCCCTCCCCCTTCCCCACGCTCGAGGCGCGTCACCCCGAAGGCGGCGAACATTGCGGTGAAAAATGCGACGACAAAGAAGACCATGCCGGGCGCCCGCGTCTTTTTGACGTACGGCATCACCAGCCACCAGAGGTGGTAAAACGGCGTCGCGCCCCCCAAGGCGATCAACAGAAACAGCAGCGTGATTCCCCCGCTCCACCACACCAGTCGTCGCCGGCGATCACCGAATCCTAGAATCGCGAGCACGATCACCGGCAGGCCGAGGTATTCCGAATGCAGCTTGAGCGGATTGGATCCCCAGTAGGTGCCGGCGCCAGTGTTGCCGGTGAACCCAGCCAGGAAGAACTCCGGGACGTGATCCCACGGGATTCCGTACGACGTCGAGCCGGCGTATCCGACTGAGTACCCGACGGCGCGCGGTGAGTGAGGGATGTATTCCAGGAACGGGAGAATCTGCGGCATCGCCAATCCGAAGCCGGCAACCACGGCGGCGAACACGATCGCCAACCGTGTGAGCCGCGGGCGGAGTGGCTCCGTCGTCACCTCCCCGAATGTCAAGTACAGCGCGAACAGCGCTGCCGCGACGAGGAGATAGTACGTCGCCTGCACGTGCGGGCTCAGCAGACATAACGCCACCGTCACCGCGAGGAGTGGATATCCCCACTTGCGCCGATCGCGCAACGCCGCCACGAGTGCGAGGAACGCAAGCGGCAGCATCGTCGAGACGAACAGCTTGCCGTCGTGTCCCGGCTGCACGTACGAGATCATGATTCCGGAGAGCTGATAGGCGATTGCGCCGGTGACCGCACCCGTCCAGGACGCGGCCAGTCGGCGCAGGAACAGATACATGAACCAGCCGGCCAGGATGTAGTGAAGGACGAACGCGAGGTTCATCACGACGTGGACGGGCAACACACGTCGTAGCAGCGCAGTGGGATAGAGAATGTCGCCGTGGGTCACTACCGCGAGGAACGGCAAGCCGCCCATGATCATCGGGTTCCAGAGCGGGATGGTGCCTGTCGACCGCCACTCCGCCGCCTCCCATGAATAGAAGGCGTACGCGCTCGAGTACTGATCGCCGTGCGGCGACGCGAGCCACTGCCCCGAGAGCATCGGGATCGACAGGATCACGATGAACAGCGAGACGATCCCCAGCGCGACCAGATGTGGGCGCGGCGGGACGTAATCGGTCGCCGGAAGGTGCGGAGCGGCGGTCACGCGGCGGGCGCGCTCGGCAGTGAGAGGATCACGATCCCGGCGATGATCTCGAGTGCCGTCAACCAGATGCGCGACGCCACCGCGAGAATCGCGGCATCACCGCCGCCAATGACGGGCGTGAGCACACCGATGAGCGCTGCCTCGCGCACGAACAAGCCTGCGGGAGCGAAGACCGCGATCACGCCGGCAAGGTAGCTCCCCGTGAACGCGGCGATGTAGAACCCCCACGATCCGGCGACGCTGCCCAGCAGCCCGCCCGCGAGCAGGCGAAACGCCGTGCCGTACATCAGCCACGGGGCGATGAGAATCAACACGAACAGCAACAGATGCCTGGCGCCGAGCTGCGACCACACCTGTTTGACGCTCGGCACGTAGCGCTCCAGCCAGCGGCCCAGTCGTCCGCCGGGCCGTGGTAGAGCCAGGATCACGACGCCCAGCAGAAGCGCGACCGCCAAAGCCCCTTGCCACCAGGATGCGTGCAGCACCGCGGGCGTGAACACCGCCACGACCGCGAGACCGGTGATGAGCAGGACGATCTGCTCGAGGAGCACGGTAGCCGTTGCGGCGGCGGTGCTCACGCCGTAGCGCGACGCCATCACCGCGAGACTCGCGAACTGCCACACGCCACCGGGGAGAAAGCGCGCCAAATTCGCGGTGAACCAGACCTTGGCGGCATCGAGTGCGGTGATCCGCGCGGCGCACCAGCGCAGACTGGCGATCCAGGCGCCGACGAGCACCGTCAATGTGGCGAGAACGATTAGTGAGCCGAGGAGCAGCGGGCCGGCTTCCCAGGCGAATTGCCGCGCGCGTATCTGGGGCCAATGCGGGGCGATTTGTTTGTCGACCAGATAGTAGGCAGCGCCAAGCAGCACGACGGCCTGGAGCGCTCGCAACCACCAGCTGCCGCGGCGCAGAGCGCCGGTTGTCGCAGGTTCTGTCAGGAGCATCCCTCAAACGGAGCCGGGACCGGGGCCCGCGGGGGCCGGGGAGCGCGAAAGATACCACTGCCCGAGGGAAGGCGGAAAGCGGTATAGTACCTCCACTTCCGATGCGAATTCTCCATGTATTGACGGCCTTTCCGCGCTCTCCTGACGACGTCATCGTTCCCTGGCTCGTTGCTCTCTTGAAGCGGCTGCAAGCGGAGGGATACGAGGTCGAGGTCTTCACATCGGCCTACCGCGGCGGCGGCGGTGACTCATTCGACGGCATACCCGTGCATCGCTTCCGCTACTTCCTTTCCCGCTGGGAGGACCTGACCCACGACGAGGCGACGCCAGACCGGATGCGTCGCTCACTGCTCTACAAGATTCTGCCGCTCTTCTACGTCCTCGGCGGCCTGCGGGAAATCCGCCGGCTGACGCGCCGTCGCCAGTACGACATCATCCACGTGCATTGGCCCGTTCCGCACGCGTTGTTCGGATGGATGGGGCGCCGCTCGAGCAGAGTGCGGCCGCGTCTGGTGACGAGCTGGTATGGCGTGGAGCTGCGCTGGGTCCAGAGCTCGCTCCCCTGGTTGCGAGGGTTCGTGCGCTGGGCGCTGCGGATCTCCGATGCGATCGTCGCGATCTCGTCCTACACCGCGCGCGAGATCGCCCGCTTCGCCAATGTCCCCGTTCAGGTCATTCCCTACACGCTTCCGTTCGTGGAGAGCGCGACGAAAGCCCGGGTCCGGCCCAGCACCCGTTTTCAGGTGCTGTTCGTCGGGCGTCTGGTCGAGCGCAAAGGCGTGACCCATCTGATCGAGGCGGTCCGGCGGCTGCCCGCCGAGCTGCACGCCCGGCTGGTGGTGATCGGCGACGGTCCGGAACGACAGGAACTTGGGACTCGGGTTAGGGACTTGGGCCTCGAAGATCGTGTCCAGATTCTGGGGCGTGTGTCGGATGAAGAGCTGCGCGCAACCTATGCCCGGTCAGATGTCCTCGTCCTGCCGTCGATCGTCGACGCGCGTGGGGATACGGAGGGACTGGGTGTGGTGCTACTCGAAGCGATGAGTTACAGCGTGCCGGTGGTGGCGAGCGACATCGGGGGCATCACCGATATCGTCGAAAACGAGAAAAGCGGTCTGCTCGTGCCACCTGGGGATCCCGCGCGGCTGGCACAGGCACTGGAACGACTGGGGCGCGACCCCGCGTTGGCCTCACGGCTCGGATCGGCGGGTGCGGAGCGCGTGCGCAGCGCGTTCGGATGGCCGGAAATAATGGAAAAATGGGCCGCTATTTACCGCGGTCCAGCACGAACACGAACTGATACTGCCAGGGGAGCGGAATCAGGCGCCACGCCGCCTCGAGAACCGGCCCGGTAACGAAGCGTGTTGGGCCGCCGCCGCCCCCGCCGCCCCCGCCGCCCGAGCGCCAGCGCACGGCGTGCCAGCGGTCCGGCACCACGCGCCGCACGGCGAGGCGATGGTCCTCGAAGAGCCGGCGCCACGCCGTGAGCGGCAAAAGATGTTCGTTGATGTCCTGCTGTGCCGTGCCCTGATGCCCCATCACTTTCCAGCCGATGAAGTCCTGATTGGGCACCATGATGCAGAGACGGCCGCCGGGCTTCGCGACGCGCTTCATTTCTTCCAGGCCCTGGCCCATGTCGAGGAAGTGCTCGAGCGAGCCGAGGCAGGTGACGTAGTCGAACGAGGCATTATCAAAGGGGAGCGCTTCCCCTGCCCCGACTGTGACTTCGGCATCGCGCGCCACGCGCTTGGCCAGTCTCACGGCCTCATCGGAGAGATCGATCCCCACGGCTGCGACATCGCGAGCGCGCGCTGCTGCGAGCAGTGAGCCGGTGCCGCAGCTCACGTCGAGCAGTCGGGTGCCGGCTGTTGCGCCGAGGAGGTCCAGAAAAATGGGATACGCCGCGGCGGGACGCATGCTCTGCAGCCCCTTCGCGGCGTAGTGTTGGTTGTACCAGGTTTTGACGTCTTCGGTGCTGGGTGGCGTCATCAACTAGAAGGATAACTACTTCAGGAAGTCCACCCAGCCGCCTTCGTTGGGGACGGACTCGTTCGCGATGTACAGCTCGGTGCCATTGGGAGACACGGTGAGTTTCTGCGGGACTCCGCCGACGTTGAAAGTTCGTCCCTGCGTGCGGGTTCGCAGGTCGACTTAGCGGAGCAGATCCACCCAGCCGGCTTCGTTGGCCACCAGGACGGCGTCACCGTTCGGATGCGCTGCGATCATTCGGGGGCGCCCGCCGGTCGCGATCGAGGCACGCTCGATGAGCCCGTTGCGCTGGAGCACCAGGACGCGGCCGGCGTTCAGCAAGCCGACAAAGAGATGGGTCTGATCGGCACTGACGCCGAGCCCCAACGCGCCGGTGCCGAGCTGCACCGTTGCAGCGCGGCGGCCGCTCGGCAAATGGACGACGTCCAGCCACCCGGACTCGTTCGCGGCGTACAGATTCTGACCATCCGCGGAGACAACGATATCCTGGACGATCCCGCCCAGGTCGAAACGGCGGGTCGGCGCGAGCGTTTGCGCGTCGACTTCGACGACGGTCCCGACGCGCCAGTTGGGGACGAAGATCCAGCGGCCCGAGGGGTGTATCGCCAGGTGGGATATGGCGAGTGGGATCGCGCCTTCGCCGAGCAACGTGCGCTGCAGCGATGAAATCGCGACGAGGCGGTCATGATTGGTCGTGACGTAGAGCGTGATGCCGTCGGGAGCCATGCTAGCACCGAGCGCGTGGCCGGGCACGGGAATGAGCCCAACCTGCTGGCGGCGGTCCAGATCGACCACGCACACCGCTTCGCCGAATTGGCTCGTCACAAACGCGCACCGGCAGCGACTGCTGGGGACCACACGCGTCGGCGCCGCCGCGACGCGAATAGTGTGAATCACCCGCAATGGATTGAGCAGGAGCACATCCACGGCCGACGCATGGGTGCGGGTCACGAGCGCTTCGCCTTTCGAGGTGAGCGCGACGTCGAACGGATAACCATCGATGGAGACGCGCTCGCTGACCGTCTGGAGCATGCGGTGACCCGGTACCCGCGGCGGCACCGTTCCCAAGCGTCCGGTAGCACTCGCTGGCCGAGCGAGCGTGGGCCGTGTCAGCGGACGAGTAATCCGGTCGCCGACGGCGAGCGCAACCGGCGGCGCCATCCGCATCACCCGGCTCTTGCCGTTGGCGCAGCGGTCCCGGAAGTGTAACAGCATCACCGCGAGCCCGTCCCGCCGGACTTCAGACCACCGGTGCCCGGTGACTCGTCGTACCAGCCGGTAGGCGACCGCCGGGTCAATGCGTTCGCGATCGGCGAGCTCACGGAGTGAAATGCCAGACGTCTCAGCTTGTAAAACCCAGTACAGCGTGCGGGCCCACCCGCCGATCACTTCAAGCGGCGGCAGTCCTTCGCGACGCAACGCGCGGGCGAGCTGGTAGCGATCATGGAAGCCGAGCCACTCGGCGAGCTCTTTGGGACAGGGGGGGTGGCCGTTGACGCAACCGAGCGCGCTCAGCAACGCGCGCCCGTTTTCGGAAAGGTGCGGAAGAGCCGTCTGCAGCAGATTCGTCAACCGTAGTGGTGGCATCGTCGGCGGTTGCGAGTTGTTTTCTGTTACACTACGCAACGCCGGTGGGTCCCGGAAGGGGAGGCGGTTCTAGGTACGGTCTCCCGCCCGCAGCCGCCGCACTTCCCGTTCGAGCGTGCGCTGTTCTTCGCGCATCCCGGCCAGCATTTCCCCTATGAACCCAAAGCCAAACAGGGCAACCCCCGAGATGACGAGCACCATGATCAGGTCGAGTAAGGGCCGGAAGCCGACGTGCGGCGGTCCGAATCGCAGGTAGAGCGCAACGAGTCCAACGATGAGGCCCACCAGAAACAGGAGCGCCCCCGCCACACCGAAGAACAGCATCGGTTTGCGGCCAAAGCGCAGTTGGAACCAGACCGACATCAGGTCCAGCACGCCGACGGGGATCCGGCCGATGCCGAACTTGGAGCTCCCCGCACGACGGGGATAGAGCGGCACGGGCTGCTCGGCGAGGCGAAACCCCTGGGACGCGGCAATGACGACCATGAAGCGGTGCCAATCGGGGCGCGTCGGCAGGCTGTCCATGACCTCGCGCCGGTAGGCTTTCACCGAATTGAGATCGTTCACCCGCACCCCGAATAGCCAGCGGCACAAGGCGTTGTAGATGCTCGACACGAACCGCTTCTCGTACTGCCCCTGTTTCGTCCCCGTCACCACGTCTGCCTGCCCCGCCAGGATCGGCGCGACGAGCGAGGGGATGTCGGACGGCATGTACTGCAAGTCCGCCGGATAGAACACCAGCACGCTCCCCCGCGCCACGTCGGCGGCCGACTGGAGCGCGTCGGCAATGCCGCGCTGGGTGCGATGGGTCACGACACGGACGAACGGATGCTTGGCGGTGAGCTCTTCGAGAACGCGCGCCGTGCCGTCATGGCTGCCGTCGTTCACGATGACCACCTCGGAGGCATACGGCAGCGGCAGCAACGCTTCGCGCGTGAGGCGCACGAACTCCGCGAGATTCTCGGCCTCATCCTTGGCGGGAACGAGGATGCTGACGTCGGGGGGCGTCGAATTCGTCGCAAGGCTCACAGGCGTTTGCGCATCCGCGCGGGCAAAATGCCGAGCTGATCGCGGTATTTGGCGACGGTGCGGCGCGCAATGCGGACGCCCTTGCGCTCGAACATCTCGACGATCTGCTGGTCGGTGAGCGGCGCCTTGGGCGGCTCATCGTTCACCAGCTTCTGAATTTGCGCCTTGATCGACCGGGCGCTGGCGTCCTCGCCCGTCGTGGTCGAGAGGCCGCTCGAGAAGAAGAACTTGAGCGGCAAGAGGCCGCGGGGCGTCTGCACGTACTTCTCGTTGGTCACGCGGCTCACCGTGCTCTCGTGCATGCTGATCACGTCGGCCACTTCGCGCAGCGTCAGCGGCTTGAGGTGATCGATCCCCTTCTCGAAGAACTCGCGCTGCCGGTCGACGATGAAGTTCATCACCTTGAGCATGGTCTGACGCCGCTGCTCGATCGCCTGAATCATCCAGTGGGCGCTGTTGAGCCGCTGGTTGATGAATTCCTTGCTCTCGCCGTCGTACTTCTTCTTGTCGCGCGCGATCTCCTGATACGTTTTGGAAATGCGCAGCCGCGGCAGGCCGCTGTCGTTCAAGAAGACGTGGTATTTGTCGTCGATCTTTTCGACGATCAGATCGGGGATGATGTAGGCGTCATTGCCCGCAGAATACTGCAGCCCCGGCTTGGGGTCGAGACGCGCGAGCTCGTCGGCGGCGCGCTGCACCTCGTCGGGCGCCAGGCCGAAGCGCTTGCCGAGGTCGCTCCAGCGGTGCGCGATCAAGTCGTCGAACGCGTCTTTGACGAGCCGATAGACGAGGGAATCGGTGCGCTTCTGGCTCTCGAGCTGGAGCATGAGGCATTCGCGCAGATTGCGCGCGCCGATCCCGGGCGGGTCGAGCTGCTGGATGATCCGCAGCATCTCCTCGACTTCCGCCATGGTGAATGCCGGCACATTCAGCTCGAGCTCGGACTCGGCTTCGTGCTCTTCGAGCAACTGGTTGGCGCCCTTGAGGATCTCTTCGAGGCTGTGCTGGAGGTAGCCGTCGTCCCCGATGTTGCCCAGGAATTCCTCGGCGAGCAGCTGCTGGCGTGGCGTCACGTCGAGCATCCGTGTTTGCTCGCGCAGGTGATCGATCAGGTCCTTGCCTTCGACCGTGACCGGCTCGACGTATTCCCGCGCGTCGCTGTAGGAGCCGCTGGGCACGCTGTGCTCGGTGCGGTCGTCGAGCAGGATGCTTTCCCAGTCGGGCCCGTCCTCCGCCTTGGCTTCTTTCTCCGGTTTGTTCTGCTGCTGATCGGCGGCGGTGGCCTGGACTTCCTCCTCCGGCTCCACCATCTCGAGGAACGGATTGCCCAACAGCTCCTGCTTCAGGTGCTGTTCCAGGTCGAGCAGCGGCATGTAGAGCAGATCCATCGCCTGGTACAGGCGCGGATTGATCCGCAGGTCCTGGCGCAGGCCGACGTGCTGATGCAGGCCGGTCTTCATACAGGCACGGGAGACAGGCGCGAGCGCAGCCGCGTCGTCAGCGTGGGACCGAGGTAGAGCGACGCGACGCGATCGTCGAACACCAGCTGTCGCACGGTGCCGGCGACCTGGACGCGTCCCTCGAACATGATGTACGCGCGGTCTACGATGTCGAGCGTCTGCTCGACGTTATGGTCGGTGATCAGCACGCCGATGCCGCGGTGGCGCAGGCCGGCGACGATGGTCTGGATATCGTTGACGGCGATCGGATCGACGCCGGCGAAGGGTTCGTCGAGGAGCAGAAACTTGGGCTCGGTCACGAGCGCGCGCGTGATTTCGAGGCGGCGGCGCTCGCCCCCGGACAGCTGATACGCCTTCTGGTGGCGCAGATGCTTGATCGCCAGCTCGTCGAGCAGCGCTTCGAGGCGCCGCCGCCGTTCCGCGTCATCGATGTTCAGCGTCTCGAGAATCGCGAGCACGTTCTCTTCCACGGTCAGCTTGCGAAAGATCGACGGCTCCTGCGCGAGGTAGCCGATCCCCGAGCGTGCGCGCTGGTACATCGGCAACGACGTGATGTCGCGCTTGTCGAGCAGGATGGTGCCTTCGTCGGGGCGGATCAGACCGGTGATCATGTAGAACGACGTCGTCTTCCCCGCCCCGTTGGGTCCCAGCAGGCCGACGATCTCTCCCTGCGCGAGGTCCAGCGACACGTTGTCGACGACGCGGCGGCCCTTGTACGCCTTCACGAGATGCTGTGCCTCGAGCCGGCTGCCGCCGCGGACGAGCGGATGCTCGGCGGTCACCGACTCGCTGCGCGCGACGGTCTCTTCGGCAAGCTGGAGGAAGTGCTGCGACGCGGCCATGCGGTCGGCAGCCATGCTCGCCCAAATCTCGGGCGCAAAGGCCACGGGTACGTCGCCCCAGAGCGCGCCCATCGGCAGCACGAGCACCTTGAGCATCGCAAGCCGTGGAAGCACCGAAGTCGCGATGTAGGCACGCGCCTCGTCGACCGACAGGCTCCCCGCATCGGGGGACTCCCCCTTGGCGTGCACCCGGAGCTTCAGAAACTCCTCCCGGTACGCGATCGCCAGATCGCTGAAGGATGCACGTCCCTGATCGTCGGCGATCCGCGCCAATGCGGCTGCCGCGAGCGCCAGCGACGAGTCGCGGGTTGCGAAGACATCGTCGAAACGATTTAGGGCGGTCACGGCACGGCCGACCGAGGATGAGTCGTGTCTGCCTGCGCCCGCTTGACACTGTCGGCGACTACGGCCGGGCGTGGCTCGAGGTGCACACCGTCCGCGGTCCCGGCAACGATCACGCGGTCGATGCGGTCGGGCAGCATGGTGACGTCGATCTGGTGCCCGCGCGAGTAGTTGATGGCCGGTTGCGCATGTGTCGTGTCGTTCTTTTCTGGATGGTGCGTCAACGCGCGCGCGGATCCGATGGACACGATCTGCCGCAACCGCGTGCGCGCTCGGGGAGGGGTGGCCGTCGAGTCGAGCGCCTGGACGAAGCGCGCAGTCAGCGTGTCACCCGTGATCCAGTCGCTTTCCGCGGCCGTTGCCGCGGAGTCGCGCTTCGCGGTGGAGAACGCCTTTCCAAACGAGCGCGACTCCTTCAGCATCTCGTCGGGAGAGTCGATCGCCATCGAGTCCGCTTGAATCGTGTAGAGCGTGGAGATCGCATGGGGCCGGAGCGAGTCCCCCCACGCGAAGGTCTGCTGCAGCATCCGATTCGTGACGTGGAGGTCGATCGTATCGGCGGTGAGCGTCCAGTCGGCGCCCGTCGCCTTGCCGTTGCCGAGCGCTTTCACCTGGCGCACATCGCGCTGCTCGAGCCCAAGCTCGATCCGAGTGCCGACCAGCGTGTAGCCTTTGACGGTCTGCCCCGTGGGCTCGCGCCCCTTTCCTTCCACACTCGGATTGCCGACGAGGACGCCGACTCCTAGCGTCTGGTCCATCATCATGGAATCGGCCCGCGCGGCGAAGTCGCTGCGATCGATCGTCACCTTTCCACCGCCCCACACGCGGTCGTCACCTTTGAAGCGCATCCGGTCGGCGACGATGATGTACGGTTCCTGCGGCGCCGAGTCGGTCGGTGGATTTTGACGATACTCGACGGTAGGGCGCTGCGTCGCGTACATCGCGACCGTGTCGCGTACCCCTTGAGCCGCGCGCCAATAGTTCAGATTGGGGCCACGCAGGACGGTGCCGGTGCGGCGATTCACCGCGACGACGTTGTTGTGGGCTTCGAGGCGCTCGTCACGGAGAAAGTACGAGACAAAGTTCGCATCGAGGGCAAGCCCGGTATCGCGAATCGCGACGTGGCCGACCAGGTCCATTCGCCGGAACGCGCCGTAATGGGCGAAGCTGTCGGCGGCGATCGTGGTTGCCGTGCCCAGACAGTGCGCGCGAACACCTCCGGCCCCGTAGTAATTCGTATCCGCGCCGTTCAATATCTGGGCACCGCGGGGCATGTTGTCGATCGCCACCTGGCAGGGCCGCCCCCCCCCCTGCGCGGTGTCGACGGGGATTTGGAGGACCAGAGCGGTGGCAAGCATGGCCGAAAGCATCAGCGTGGCAGGACGAGCTGGCCGCCGGTCCCCGTGAGGTTTTTGGTCCTGACGTTCCGGAATTCCGGATCCGAGGTAAATCCAACCCCGCGAAGATGCTGTGTGGGCGAATCAAACGTGAACGCGACATCGGACGCGACTTCGTTACTTGCCTGGCTGTAGCGCATCGCTTCGGTGTGCAGCGTCGCCCCATCGCTGTTGCGGATGAGGATCACGTTGCCACGCGCTTCCATGTCCCCGGTACGCCAGTGATGCGTTCCCTCTTTTGACGTGAGCGTCGACGTAGGCTTGCCAGCAGCGTCATAGAACGTGACGTGCACCTTGCGCAGCTCGGCGCGCTGCGGGCCGGAGTAGAAGTAGGCGGTGTCGGCTTGCACGCGAGCCCGCAGGATGCCCGCGTCGGTCACGAAGTGGCTCATGCCGATCAAGACCTGATCGGCGCTGTCGAGCGCGGCCTGCGTTGCGGTGATGGGAGTGCCGGTCTTACAGGCGACGCCGAGGAGCAGGCAGCCGAGAGCGGGAAGCAGCGCTTTCATACCGCCCCCGCTTTCATGAGATCGTGGAGGTGCACGATCCCCACGACGCGCCGATGCCCGTCGAGCACCGGGAGCGCCATGATGCCGTGACGCTCCATCGCGCTCACCGCGACCCCCGCCAGCTCCTCGGCGGTGGTCGATTTGGGCGTCCGCGTCATCACCTCGCGCACGGGCACCGCGAGAAAATCATCTGTTCGCTCCATGAGCCGGGTCAGGTCGCCCGCAGTGACGACTCCGACGAGCGTCCCCTTCTTGTCGACGACCGCGACCGTGCCCCGCCGCTCGGCGAGCAGCACGATGCATTCGCGCATCGGACGATCAGCGGTGAGGGTGGGGAGATTGTCGGTCAGCATGACGTCTGCCACCCGCAGCAGCAGCTTGCGCCCGAGCGCGCCGCCGGGATGGAGCGTGGCGAAATCATCGCGTCCGAAACCCTTCTCTTCGAGCAGCGTCACCGCCAGCGCGTCGCCCAGCGCCAGCGCCACCGTGGTGCTCGCGGTGGGGGCCAGGGTTTCGGGACACGCCTCGTCGGTCACCGACGCGTCGAGGACGACGGTGGCGTACTGCGCGAGGGGCGAGCCCGGATTGCCCGTCAACGCGATGATCGGCACGCCAAACCGCTCGAGCTGCGCGACCAGGCCGAACAGCTCATCCGATTGGCCGCTCTTTGAGAGCAGGATCGCAATGTCTTGCTTGCTGACTCTGCCGAGATCTCCGTGCAGCGAATCGATGGGATGCAGGAACGTCGCAGGGGTGCCGGTGGACGTGAACGTCGCCGCGATCTTGCGGGCGATCAGTCCCGACTTGCCGACGCCCGAGACGATGACGCGTCCTTCCGCGGCTTTGAGCAGCTCGATGGCCCGCGCGAAGGCAGGCCCGAGGCGGTCGGCGAGACGTTTGACGGCGGCCGCTTCGAGCGCGAGCACACGCTTGCCACGCGCGACGAGCTGCTCGCCGCCCGGCTGCGACTTCGAGGCCCTGGCCGGCTTACGCACGGACGGCCTCCCGCACGCGTTGCCACACGTCGATCGCGAGACCAACGACCGACGGGAGTTGGTCGAGTGGAACCATGTTGGGGCCGTCGGACGGCGCGCGTGCGGGATCGGGGTGCGTTTCGAGGAAGAAGCCGTCGGCGCCCGCGGCTGCCGCGGCGTACAGCAGCGGCGGTATGAAGGCGCGCTGCCCGCCGCTCGAGCCATCGGTGCCCTGCCCCGGCTGTTGCACGGAGTGGGTCGCATCGAAGATCACTGGAGCGTTGCAGGCGGCACGCAGCCTCGTGAAGCTGCGCATATCCACGACAAGGTCGCCGTAACCAAAGAACGTCCCGCGCTCGGTCACGGCGACTTCCGGCGCCCCACCGGCGCGCACTTTCTCGACGGCGCCACGCATCTCCTCCGGCGCCATCCACTGCCCCTTCTTGATGTTCACCGGCTTGCCCGCCGTTCCGGCCGCGACGAGCAAATCCGTTTGGCGGCAGAGAAACGCCGGTATCTGCAGCACATCGGCGATGCGTGCGGCCGGGGCGACGTGCGCCGGCTCATGGACGTCGGTGAGAATGGGAAGGCCGGTGGCTTGGCGGACCTTCTCGAGCGCGCGAAGGCCGGCCTCGAGACCGGGCCCGCGGGGAGCATTGAGACGCGACCGATTCGCCTTGTCGAAGGACGCCTTGTAGATGACGGTGACGCCGAACTTGACCGCGAGCTCGGCGAGTGCCTCGCCGATACGGATGTTGAGGTCGTCGGATTCGACGACGCACGGACCCGCGATGAGAAACGGGCTGCTCTCCGAGCCGAACCGCGGGGTCATATCAGTCCGTCAACTCAGCCAATGCGCGTGACCGTTCGGCGCGCGGATGCAGCTTGCGATGATCGAGCGCGGCGCCCACGAACCCCGCAAACAGCGGATGCGGGCGCATCGGCCGCGACTTGAGCTCGGGATGGAACTGACAGCCGATGAACCAGGGATGGTCGGGGAGCTCGATCATCTCGACGAGCGAGCCGTCGGGCGAAAGGCCCGAGCAGCGCATGCCGTACTCCGCCAGCACGTCGCGATAGGCGTTGGACACCTCGTAACGGTGGCGGTGGCGCTCGCTGACCTCGGTCGCGTTGTACGCCTGCGCGACGCGCGACCCCGGCCGCAGCCGGCAGGGATACGCGCCCAGCCGCATGGTCCCGCCCATTTCCTGAATACCTTCCTGCGAGCGCATCAACGCGATCACCGGATTTTGGCATTCCGGTGCGAACTCACTCGAGTTCGTGTCGGGGATTTTGCACACGGTGCGGGCGAATTCGATGATCGCCGTCTGCAGGCCGAGGCAGATCCCGAAGAACGGGAGCTTGTGCTCGCGCGCCCAGCGGATGGCCTCCAGCATGCCCTCCACGCCGCGCACGCCGAAGCCGCCAGGAACCAGCAGTGCGTCGTATCCCGCGAGCAGCTCGCCGGCCGTCTCTTGATCGGTGAACCGGTCCGACGCGATCCACTCGATCTGCACCCCTGCCTCGTTCGCGATGCCCCCGTGCACCAACGCCTCGTGGATACTCTTGTAGCTGTCGGCGAGCTCGGTGTATTTGCCGACGACCGCGATGCGCACCTGGTGGGGCGGATGCATGATCTTGTCCACCATGGCCGCCCAGGCGCGCAGATCCGGCTCCTTCGTCTCGAGCCGCAGGCGTGTGCAGACTTCCCGATCGAGACCCTGGTCGTGCAGCTTCAGCGGGATCTCGTAGATCGACTTCACATCGGGACTCTCGACGACGCATCCGAAATCGACGTTGCAAAACTGCGCAATTTTCCGCTTGAGATCCTCGGACAGCGGGCGCTCGGTGCGGCAGATCAAGATGTCGGGTTGGATTCCGATCTGCATCAGCTCGCGGACCGAGTGTTGCGTCGGCTTGGTCTTGAGCTCCGCCGTCGCCGCGATGAACGGGACGAGCGTCAGATGGATGAACAGCGTGTTGTCACGACCCACTTCCTGGCGGAACTGGCGGATCGCCTCGAGGAACGGCAGCGATTCGATGTCGCCGACCGTACCGCCGATTTCGGTGATCACGACGTCGTGATCGGGCGCGAGGCGACGGATCGCGCCCTTGATCTCGTCGGTGATGTGCGGAATCACCTGCACCGTCGAGCCCAGGTACTCGCCCCGGCGCTCCTTGGTGATCACGGACAGATAGATCCGTCCCGTAGTGACGTTGTTGACCTGCGACAACGAGCGGTCGATGAAGCGCTCGTAGTGGCCGAGGTCGAGGTCGGTCTCGGCGCCGTCATCGGTCACATAGACTTCGCCGTGTTGAAACGGCGACATGGTGCCGGGGTCGACGTTGATGTAGGGATCGAACTTTTGGATCGTGACTTTGAGGCCGCGCTCGGCAAGGAGACGGCCGAGCGAAGCCGCGGCGATCCCCTTCCCGAGCGAGCTGACGACACCACCGGTGATGAAGATGTATTTCGTCGAACTCACGGACTCACCTCCCGCAGTTGGCGAGTTATCTCCGCTTCAGCCCACACCAGATCGGCCGGTGTATCGATCCCTGGCGCCGCCGGACCGTCGAACAGCGTGACACCGATCGGAATCCCGTGCAGCAAAGGCCGGAGCTGCTCGAGTCTTTCCCACTGCTCTTCAGGAACGGGCGGCAACGCCACCCAGCGCGCCAGCGCGTCGCGCGTGTACGCGTACACCCCGACGTGCTGGTGATAGACGACTTCACCCGTGCCTTCGCGATCGAATGGAATCGGTGCGCGCGAGAAGTAGCGCGCGCGACCTTGTGTATCCACCACGACTTTTACCCGACTGGGATCGCCGGCGAGCGCCGGATCGAGCGAGCCCGCGGCCGTGCCGAGAGGATCCCCGCGCGCCAGACACGCGAGCGCGCCTTTGATCGCCGCTGCGGCCACGAAGGGCTCGTCGCCCTGGACGTTCAGGATATGGGGGAACTTGCTAAACTCTGATTTGGCAACGACTTCTGCCACTCGCTCGGTGCCCGAGGCGTGATCGGGTGAAGTCAGGACGGCTTCGAAACCCGCGTCCTGCACCACGCCAGCGATCTCCCGCGCATCCGTGGCGACCACGAGGCGGTCACAAATGCGCAGATCAGCGATGCGGCGCGTGACAACGAGGATGAGGGGCTCGCCAGCCAGAGGCAGAAGCGGCTTGCGAGGGAGGCGGCTTGAACCGAGCCGTGCAGGAATCACGCCAAGGACAGGCACGGAGGAAGATACAAGATGCGTGCCGCAGCGTCTAGGCCGTATCTACCTCCGTGCTCCTACGTCTCTTACGTCGGGTCTAGCGGCGCTGCCAGACGTCTCGCTCCAGGACATCTTCGGGCGTCCCGTCGTTGTCGATATCCCAAAGGTCAGTCTCGAGCGCAAGCCAGGTCATCGTCCGGCCCTGGAGGCGGGCCCTTACTTCAAAACCGCCGTACACGAGTGTATCGCCATGGATCGTGATGGTGCTGAGCACCGTATCGGGTGGCTCGCCGCCCCCCGTTGCCGTCAATACCGTAGACCCATCTCGCTCGATCGTCAGGGACGCATGGAAGCCGTACTCCTGCATGACGTTCTGCCGCACCGTCGTATCGGATGCCAAGAGCATGTCCAGGCGAGACAGATCCCACGTCCCGGCCAGCTGGGCGAGCGAGAGCGTCGAGGGCCCGGTACTGTCGGAGCACGCAAGCACGGCGACGGCGGCAATGGCAATCAGGGGAACGCGCGGCAACATAAGAGGCTCCAGGTGAGTGTTGGAGCCGACGCTACGGAGGGACCGTCAAGACCTCGTCAAGCTAGCGCGTTGGCAGACCTCACGACGCGGAGGAAATTCTCGAGAATCCGCTTCCCATGCTCCGTCCCGATCGACTCGGGATGGAACTGGACGCCGTAGGTCGGATGATCACGATGCTTCATGGCCATGATCTCCGATGCATCTCCCGGGCCTTGCCGGTCGGCGCTCATCGCGGTGACGATCAGGTCGGGGGGAAGTGAACTCGGCTCCACGACGAGCGAGTGATAACGCATGGCCGTGAAGGGGCTGGGAATGCCATCGAACAGCTCGTCGTCGCTGTGGACGATGGGGCACGTCTTGCCGTGCATGAGGCGCTGGGCGCGCACGATCTTGCCCCCAAACGCCTCCCCAATCGCCTGGTGGCCCAAACAGACGCCCAGGATCGGGACCTGGCCGGCGAGCGCTCGGACCAGCGGAACGAGGATTCCGGCCTGTCCCGGCGTCTTTGGCCCGGGCGACAGGACGGCTGCGGTTGGCTTCAGCGCCAGCACATCGTCGACGCTCAGCGCGTCGTTGCGATACACGACGGGTTCCTCGCCGAGCTCGCCGAGGTACTGCACCAGGTTGTACGTGAACGAGTCGTAGTTATCGAGCACGAACAGCATACTTAATTCTACTTCATTGACTCACACGATGCTTCTCGACCAAAACCGCCCGGCTTTCGGTCCCCAGCGTGAAGGCAGCGTGGAATGTCCCTTCCACGGCCACGCGCGTACCATGCGCAGGTGCTCCGCCCCCTTCGGTCACGACGGGTAGTGTCCCTGTGCCGTCCTTGACCTCGTAGGCGCCGAAGCCAAGTGCACCGATCGATCCCTGCACTTCCCCCGCGATCTGCACCGTTTTTCCATCGTACTTGCCGGGATCGTTCAGCAATGTCTTGATAGACGTTGTCTTTGTGTTGCATGCCATGAAGGCGACGGCGGCTGCAACAAACGTCAGGCGCTTCGCTAGTCTGCTCATGGTCGTTTCCTCTCCTTGATCTGATGAAGGACCACGCGGTCGCCGCCGGCCTAAGCTCTGGCCGTCAACTCTGAGCCGCAGAACGCGCACTTGGTGGCTTTCAACGGGATTGTGGACAGGCAGTACGGGCACGCCTTGGTGGCGGCCGGGGCTTCGGCCTTCTTGGGTCCGAACCGCGTCACCGAACGGACGATCAGATAGACGACGAATCCCACGATGAGAAACGTCACGACGGTCGTGATGAAGAGGCCGTAGTTGAGCGTGGCGGCGCCGGCGGCTTTCGCGTCCGCGAGGGTGGTGTAGGGCCCTGCCGCTTTCGTACCCTCTCTCAGCACCAGAAAGAGGTTGGAGAAATCGACGTTCCCGAGCAGCAGGCCGATGGGGGGCATGATGATGTCCTCCACCAGCGAGTTGACCACCTTGGTGAATGCGGCACCGATGATGACTGCGACCGCAAGATCGATGACGTTGCCGCGCATGATGAAATCGCGGAAACCCTTGAGCATGCCAGGGTCCTGTTGAGGGTCCTAAACCAAGAGATGCCCGCCGGCATCCTACTTCAAGACAGTTCACGATACACCAAAATCACCAAGGAGGCACTCATGCTGAAGCTCGCGCCGGCACTCATCGCGGGGTTGGCCGCCATGGGCGGGTGGGCGGTTGTGACCGTCAGAGACGTGCCGGAATACTTCGTCGCCGGCCAGCAGTACACCCTGGAATTCCAGGTGCGGCAACACGGCCGCACCCTCCTCAATGGATTGCGGCCGAGCCTCCAGATGCGCAGCTCCCAACGAGACCTCGGCACGATCGCCGCCGTACCCAGACCGGCGGAGGGGACGTACGCCGTCACCTTCACCGCCCCCCCCCCTTCAGCCGACCGGCTCAGTCTGACCATTCAGAGCGGTTTCGGCGACACGCAGCTGCGCCTCTATCCTGTGGCGGTGGTGGCTGCCGGCGCGCCGCGTCCATCAATGTCGTTGGCCGAGCGCGGGCAAGTACTGTTTGTCGCCAAGGGGTGCAATACCTGCCATGTGAACAGCGATCTGAGCAATCGCCCCGACAATCCCGCGCTCACCGTGGGGCCCGCGCTGGGTGGCCGCCACCTCGCGACCGAGTTGGTGATTCAGAAACTGAAGCGGCCGGCGTCCGAGATCATGCCGGACCTGGGATTGACGGACGCAGAAGCAGCCGCGATCGCGGGGTTTGTCAGCGCCGGGCAGGCCACGAGCGGGCGGTAGGTCTGACAGCTCTCTAGGCGCGGGGGTGGTAGCTCTTGTGAACGGTGCGGAGGTAATCTCGATCGATGTGGGTGTAGAGCTGCGTGGTGGCGAGATCGGCATGCCCGAGCATCTCCTGCACGGCCCGCAGATCGGCGCCACCCTCGAGTAGATGCGTGGCGAAGGTGTGCCGCAGCGTATGGGGCGTGACCCGCTTGGCCAGGCCCGCGCGCCGCGCCGTTGCCTTGATCACGCCCCACGCGCCGACGCGCGACAGCGGCGTCCCCCGCGCATTCAGAAAGAGAATCCCCTTTCCCTTGCCCCGGTCGAGCGTGGGCCGGATCTCGCGGGCGTAGAGCGCCACCGTGCCCAGCGCACGCCGGCCGACCGGCACGAGGCGCTCTTTCGAGCCTTTGCCGAAGACGCGCGCGACGCCCTCCTCGAACAGGATGTCCTGGAGTTTGAGCGACACCAATTCCGACACGCGCACACCGGTGGCATACGCGAATTCGAGCAGCGCGCGATCGCGGATGGCGAGCGGCTCGTCGGTGTTGGGAGCGCCGAGCAGCCTGTCGATTTCGGCGACGGTCAGCACCGCAGGGAGGTTGCGCCACCGCTTGGGCGATTCGACGCGCTCGCTCGGATCGCGCGCCGCGATTCCCTCACCCACCAGAAACTTGAAGTAGGTGCGGATCGCGGAGATCTGACGGCGGATGGTGGTCGGTGCGAGTCCCAGATCCTTGAGGAAGTAGATGAACTCGCGGAGCTGCGCCGCGGAGAGCTGCTCCGGTCGCTTGAGACCCTGGCTCGTCGCATAGTCGGCGAGTCTGGTGATGTCGCGCAGATAACTGGCGACCGTGTTACGGCTGTTCCCTGCTTCGAGCGCGAGGTAATCCTGGAAGCGCTCGATGTGGAATGCCACTCCACGGCTTATGGAGCTGGAGGAGGTCGACGTATTCGCCGGCGCACGATCCATACGACAATTATTAAGAGAAGCCCGCCCGCCACAATAGCGAGTACGCTGTTCACGCGACCCATCAGGCGGAGCAGGTCGTCGAGGTTCGTGCCGAGGCGGCTTACCAGGAAGGTCAGCGCCCCGTAGTAGGCGGCCGATGCGAGTGCCATCGGAATGAGCGCGCGCGCCGGCGGGACACCGGCAATGCCCGCGAAGGGCATCACGACCGCCCGCCAGATCGGCAAGAGTCGTGAGATGAAGATGCCGTACACGCCGTGGCGGCGGTATTGCTCGGCGATCTGAGCCACGATGCTCGGTGTGAAGATGTGCCTGCCCAGAAATCCGCTGGTTACGACTGCGCTATGCCGGCGCGCCAGCGCGTAGACGGCCGCGCCTGATGCGGCGTTCGCGGTCCACGTCAGCAGGAAGACGAGCCAGCCGTTCATGACGCCCCGACCCGACAGAAATGCGCCGAGCGACACCGCAATGTCGGCGGGAGCGGGCGGGATGAAGTTTTCAACGGCGGCGAGCACGGTGATCAGCGCGTAGAGCGGCGCGGTCGGGAGGTGCTCGAGGAAGGCGACGAAGTCTGTCAGAGGGCGCTGCCCGGCTCCGTCAGTGTGGCGACAGCCATCACGGCAATTCCTTCACCCCGTCCAATCCACCCCATGCCCTCATTGGTCTTGGCCTTCACGGAGACGTTTGCCGAGCCGGCGAGGAGAGCGTCCGCCAGCCGTTCCGCCATCGCCTCGAGGTGCGGCGCCAGCTTGGGTTTTTCCAGGATCACCGTGACGTCCGCATGGACGAACCGAAAACCCGCCTCCGCGACCTTCAGGAACGCCTTGTTGAGCAGGACGATCGAGCTGGCGTCCTTCCATTGCGGATCGTCGTTCGGGAACATGCGGCCGATGTCACCGAGGCCCGCGGCGCCGAGGATCGCGTCAGTGACGGCGTGCGCCACGGCATCGGCGTCCGAGTGGCCGGCGAGACCTTTGGTGTGGGGGATTTCAACGCCGCCCAGGATGAGCCTGCGTCCGGGGGCGAAGGCATGCGAGTCGTAGCCGATCCCGACTCGCATCAGCCTTTCAGAATGCGGATCGCGAGATGCGCCGCGTTCTTGGCGTTGTCGATCCCAACCGTGGCCACGGGAACGCCGGGCGGCACCTGCACCGTCGCGAGCAGCGCATCCAGTCCGTTGAGCGGCCCTACGGCGAACGGCACACCGATGACCGGCAGATCAGTGAGGGACGCCGCGAACCCGGGAAGCGCGGCCGAGAGGCCGGCCCCCGCAATCACGACCTTGAAGCCTTTTTTGCGCGCGTTTTTCACGAGATCGCCGGTTTGCTCCGGCTGGCGATGTGCGGATGACGCGTAGAATTCGTACGAGAAGCCGGCGTTGGTGAGGATTTCGAAGGCAGGCTCGATGCGCGGCTTGTCGGACTCCGACCCCACGAGGATGAGAACGTCGGCCATCAGGCGGCGTCTTCGAGGATCGTGTAGTCTTGCTTGCGCTTCTTCGGTGTGTAGCCCGCGTCCGCGATCAGGCGCTGCATCTCGCTCAGTGTGGTGCGGTACGTGGTGTTCGCTGCCGAGACCACGTTTTCCTCCATCATGAGCGAGCCGAAATCGTTGGCGCCGAAGCGGAGCGCGACCTGGCCGACCTTCATCCCCATCGTCACCCACGAGGCTTGAATGTTGGGCACGTCTTCGAGCACGATCCGCGCGATCGCCTGCGTCTTGAGGTAGGTCACGGCGTCGGTCTTGGGCAGATGCGCGAGCTCGGAATTCTCGGGCTGGAGCGGCCAGCAAATGAAGGCGGTGAAGCCGCGGGACCGGCGTTGGACCTCGCGCACCCGGAACAGGTGCTCGATGCGATCGGCCAGCGATTCGCCCAGCCCGTACATCATCGTCACCGATGTCTTGAGGCCGAGCCGGTGCGCGATTTCCATGACCTCGAGCCAGCGATCGGCGCCGGCTTTCTTGCGGGCAACCTGATCGCGGATGTTCTGCACCAGGATCTCGCCCCCGCCTCCCGGGATCGAGTCGAGCCCCGCCGCCATCAGCTCCTTGATCACCTCTTCAATCGTCATCCCGAAGCGGCCGGCGAAGAAATCGACTTCCGAAGGCGAGAAGCCATGTATGTGGATCGGGTGATGGCGCTTGATGTAGCGCAGCAGGTCGAGATACCACTCGAACGGGACGTAGGGGTTGTGGCCACCCTGCATCAGGATCTGCACGCCGCCGATCGATTTCAGTTCGTCGATCTTGCGGCCGATTTCCTCGTAAGACAGGAGATACCCTTCGGGATGCTTGGGGCGGCGGTAAAACGCGCAGAACTTGCAGTCGGCGACGCACACATTCGTGTAATTGATGTTGCGATCAATGATGTAGGTGACGACGTTCTCGGGATGCAGCTTCCAGCGCACCGCGTCGGCGAGGCGCCCCAGCTCGAGCAGCGAGGCCTTCTCGTACAACTCGAGGTAGGAGAGGAACTCGGAGCTCGCGCGATCGACCATCAGGCCACCTGGATGTACTGCGGCGCGCCGGCGCGTCGCAGGAAGTCGCTTAGCGCGCCGCGATGTCGCTCGGTGAAAGCGTAATCCAATCCGCTGAGATACTCGCGACAGGCAATCAACGGCAGCTGCGTGGTTCGGGCCGCCTCTGCAGCCAGGTCATCCAGGTGCTCCAGACCCCAAGCCCGTGACGCGAGCAGCGCCTCGTGAGCTGGTTTTACAAAACCAGCGTTTGCTGCCCGACGAGCGGCCCATACTGCAAACACGAAGGGCAATCCCGTCCAGCGCTTCCATTCCTCGCCGAGGTCGTAGCGGTGCTGATAGGTACCGGCTGCGGCGAGCTTCAGCGCTGCATCGCCGATGACCAGCACCGCTTCGTGCGGCAGCGAGGCAAGCGCCTCCAGATCCTGAGCCTCGGCGCGCGCCTCGGCGAACCTGGGCTTGATCTTCCAGACGTCGCGGCACAGCAGTTCGAGCAGCGCGACGGACGTGCGCGATGAAGCGGAAAGGAGAATCGTCGAACCGCCCAACCGCCCAACCGCCTGTTTTGCGAACAGCGCCACGCTGCGCACGGGGCCATCGCAGGAGATCGCGATCTCGGGCAGCAGCACGAGGTCCTTTGCGTGGCGCGCGTACTCGATCGCGCTGATCACGCTCAGATCCAGCTCACCTGCCACGAGGAGGTCGTTCAGCTCGGCCGGCGTGCCGGTGACCAGCTCGCCGCCCGGCGGCAGCGTCACGATGCCGCGGTCGATGGCTCCGTAGACCGGAGCGCAATTGATATAACCGATGCGGCCAATCCTCATTCGGCACCATCCACGACCGTTGCCACCGGCTGCTTGGGCCGTGCGGCCGCCTTCGGCCGATGCGCGATCTGGAACAGCGAGCCCTGCGGTGCCGGGCCCTCGGGGCGCACCGGCGCTGCTTCGAGCTTGGGCTCGTACCCCTCGAAGGTCCGCACCGTGTCGTACAGCGAGTCGCGCTCCACCGGCTCCTTCCCCGCTCCGCGGATCAGGCTCACGATCTGATCGTAGGAGAGCCACATCGCCGTTTGCGCCCCCGCTTCGTGGTAGACGCGCTCGAACACGACGGTCCCTTCCAGGTCGTCGCAGCCAAACGCCAGAGCGACCTGCGAGATGAACGGCGTGACCATCGGCCAGTGGGTCTTCACATGCGGAACGTTGTCGAGCAGCAGCCGGCCGACGGCGATGTTCTTGAGGTCGTCGAAGCCGGTCGTCGCCGTGCCGGTCCGGCCCAGCGTCTCACCCAACTCGTTGTGGTCGGGATGGTACGCGAGCGGGATGTACGTCAGGAACCCGCCAGTCTCGTCCTGGAGCGCGCGGAGCGCCAGGAGATGATCGACGCGGTCCGCCATCGTCTCCACGTGCCCGTACAGCATCGTGCAGTTCGAGGGGATGCCGAGCTGGTGCGCCTCGCGATGCACGGCGAGCCATTCGTCGCCGGTCAGCTTGCGGTCGGCGATCGTGGCGCGCGCCGCGGGGGAGAAGACTTCCGCACCGCCACCGGGCAGGGTGCTGACCCCGGCTTCCTTCATCGCGAGCAGCACGTCGCGCGTGCTCATCCCCTCGATACGCGCCAGGTGCGCCACTTCGACCGCGGTGAGCGCCTTGATCATCACCTGCGGATGGCGCGCTTTGAGACCGCGAAACATGTCTGTGTAGTACGACAGCTTCAGCTTGGGATGCAGGCCGCCCACGATGTGGAACTCGCGCGTGGGATTGGTGGTCGCCGCGTCTGCTTCGGCGAAGACCTCCTCCAGGGTGCGCGTGTAGGCTCCGTCTTCCTTGGGCATCCGGGCGAACGAGCAGAACACGCAGGTGTTGCGCAGGATGCAGACGTTCGTCGGGTTGATGTGCTGATTGGCCGCGAAGTAGACGCGGTTGCCGTTGCGCCGCTGGTTCGCCAGGTCCGCCAGCCGGCCGATCGTCAGCAGGTCGGCAGATGCAAAAAGCGCGAGGCCATCCTCGCGCGTCAGCCGCTCGCCCCGCTCTACTTTACCCGCGATCGGAACGAGGTGTGGGTCCGCCCGACCGTCCGACCGTCCGACCGTCATGTGACTCTCCGCACCGCCAGCGTGACGTTGTGCCCGCCGAAACCGAAGGAGTTGGACAGCGCGACGTCGAACTGCCGCTCGACGGCGTGGTTCGGCGCCGAGTCGAGATCGCACGCGGGGTCGGGATTGAACTGATTGATCGTGGGCGGAATGACGCCGTGCTTCAACGCCAGCGCGCAGATCGCGAACTCGAACGCGCCGGCGGCGCCCAGCAGGTGCCCCGTCATCGACTTCGTGGATCCGAAGATCAGCTTGCGCGCCTGGTCCCCGAACACCGCCTTCACGGCCGCGGTCTCGGCGGCGTCGCCGTGCGGGGTCGAGGTGCCGTGGGCGTTGATGTAGCCGATTTCTTCAGGCTGCAGATTGGCGCTTTTCATGGCGAGGCGCATCGCCTCCTGCGCCCCCGACCCGTCCGGCGCCGGCGCGGTGATGTGATACGCGTCGGCGGTCGCGCCATAGCCGACCATCTCCGCGAGGATGTTCGCGCCGCGTCGCTGTGGCGCGCTCCCAGTCCTCGAGAATCACGACGGCCGCACCGTCGCCCATCACGAAACCGTCGCGGTCCTTGTCGAACGGCCGGCTCGCCGTCTTCGGATCGTCGTTGCGCTCCGACAGCGCCTTCATGTTCGCGAAGCTGGCGAGCGCGAGCGGCGTGATCGCCGCTTCCGAGCCGCCGGCGACCATGACGTCGGCCTTGTTCTCGCGGATCAGATCGAACGCAGTCGCCGAGCGCGTGCGCGGACGACGCGCACGCGGATACGGTGCAGTAGCTCGGTCCCTGGAAGCCGAAGCGCATCGACACGATCGCCGATGCCACATTCGCCATGAACATCGGCACGAAGAACGGAGAGACGCGTCTCGGCCCCTTCTCGATGAACGTCCGCATGTTCTCTTCGAACGTCGCGATGCCGCCCGTGCCGGTGCCGATGATGACGCCGATGCGTTTGGGATCGAGCGGGCTCTGTTTCGAGGCAGGCGTCGCGCACCGCCTGGACGGCCGCGCCCATCGCGAACTGCGAGAAGAGGTCGTAGCGGCGGGCTTCCTTCTTCTCGATGTACTGCAGCGGGTCGTAGCCCTTGACTTCGCAGGCGAAATGCACGGGCAGCTGTGTCGGAATCGAACCGGGTGATCGGACCCGGCCCCCGACTGCACCGGCGACGAGGGCGGTCCAGGTGCTCGCGACGTCGTTTCCAACCGGCGTCACGAGCCCCATCCCCGTGACCGCCACCCGGCGGGTCACTACTTGCCTTTCCCCATCTTGTCATGGAGATAGCTCATCGCGGCCCCGACGGTGCGGAGCTTCTCCGCTTCCTCGTCCGGGATGTCGATGTCGAATTCCTTCTCGAAGGCCATGACGAGCTCGACCGTGTCGAGACTGTCGGCGCCCAGGTCTTCCATGAAGCTCGCGTCGTTGGTGAGCTTGTCGCGCTCCACCCCAAGCTCTTCGACGATAATGTCTTTGACCTTCTCCTCGAGCTGCTTCATGTCCATTGCCATGGGTAACCCTCAGCGAAGGGAAAGGGTGCTCACATCACCATCCCGCCATCGACGACCAGCACCTGTCCCGTAATGTAGCTGGCCAAGTCGGAGGCGAGAAAGAGGACGGCGGACGCGATGTCGGCACCCCAGCCCCAGCCGTCCCAGCGGAATGTTGTCCAGGAAGTACTTCTTGGCTTCCGGGGAGATGCCCTGCGTCAGCTCCGTCTCGACGTAGCCGGGGGCGATGGCGTTCACCAGCACGTTGCGCGAGGCCAGCTCCTTGGCCACGGACTTGGTGAACCCGATGATCCCGGCCTTGGACGCGGCGTAATTCGATTGCCCCTTGTTGCCGTTCAGCCCCACGACGCTCGTGATGTTGATGACGCGGCCCCAGCGCCGCTTGATCATCCCGCGTGCCGCGTACTTGGTCATCAGGAACGCGCCCTTCAGGTTCGTATCGATCACCGAGTCCCAGTCGGCCTCGCTCAGCAGAAACAGCAGGTTGTCCTTGGTGAAGCCGGCGTTGTTGACCAGCACGTCGATCTGGCCGAAGTCCTTGTCGACCGCCTTGGCGAACGCTTCCACCTGGCCGCTCACGCCGACGTCGCAGGCGTAGCCGCGCGTGCCGTCGCCAAAGGCGTTCGCCGTCTGTTCCGCCGCGGCGGCGTCGCGGGAGCACAGCGCGACCTTCGCGCCGGCGTCGAGGAACGCGCGGCAGATATCGTGTCCAATCCCGCGCGTCCCGCCGGTGACGAGCGCAACCTTTCCCGTCAGATCGATCTGCATGCGATTCGCGCTCTGCGCCGCGGGGTCTATGACCGCCCGTCGAACTGTCGTCATAGGTTAGGCTGCTTCCATGAACTTGGTCACCTCATCAGCAGTTCCAAGACTGACCACGTTCGCCTCAGGTACGGTTCGCTTCAAGAGGCCCGCGAGCACGGCGCCGGGGCCGATTTCAATGAATAGCGCGCCGTCGCCCCCCACGCGCGCCGCGTGCTGCATGCATTCTACCCAACGGACCGGGGCGGTGAGCTGATCGGCCAGCAGCCGCCGGGCCCGGCTGGCGTCTTTCACGGTTTCGGCGGTGGCGTTGGCGATGATCGGGAAGGCGGGATCGGCGAATTCGGCGCGCTCGAGCGCGAGCTGCAGATGATTGCGGGCCGGTCCCATCAGCGGCGAATGAAACGCGCCGCTCACCTTGAGCGCGATCACGCGCTTGGCGCCGCGCTTCTTGCACGCCTCGCCCGCGCGCGTGACGGCGTCGGGATCGCCCGAGATCACCGTCTGATCGGGTGCGTTGATGTTCGCCGCCACCGCGACGCTCGCCTGCTGCGACGCTTCCGCGCACGCGGCCTCGACGTCCTTGGTGGGGAGGCCGAGCACCGCGGCCATCGTCCCCGGCCGCTCCTCGCCCGCCTTCTGCATCAGCTCGCCCCGGCGGCGCACCAGCTTGGCGCCGTCCGCGGGCTTGAGCGCGCCGGCGGTGATGTACGCGGAATACTCGCCGAGCGAATGGCCGGCGGCGGCGACGGGCGTGCCCGCGACTTTCTCCCGCACGATGGCGAACACGGCCGCACTGTGCGCGAGAATCGCCGGCTGGGCGTTCTGCGTCGCGGTCAGCTCTTCTTCAGGACCCTGAAACATGATTTGCGAGAGTGCGACGCCGAGGGCCTCATCGATCGCGGCGAAGGTCGCGCGCGCCGCCGGGAAGCGGTCCGCGAGATCTTCTCCCATGCCGACTCTTTGGGCGCCCTGGCCGGGGCACAGCCAGATCGTGGGCGCAGCGTGCTGCGCCCCTACCACCGCACGACCAGGCTGCCCCACGTGAAGCCGGCGCCGAACGCGCACAGCATCACCGTCATGCCCGGCTTCAGCCGGCCGGTCTTGACGGCTTCGTCGAGCGCGATCGCGATGGAGGCCGCCGACGTGTTGCCGAAGCGGTCGACGTTCACGTACACCTTGTCCATCGGCATGCCGGCGTGCTTCGCGGTCGCCTCGATGATGCGGATGTTGGCCTGGTGGGGAATGAGCAGGTCGATGTGGTCGGCCGTCAGTTCCGGCGCGCTCGAGCGCGTGGTCGCAGGCGTCCGCCATGGACAGCACGGCGGCCTTGAAGACTTCGCGGCCCGCCATCTTGATGTAATAGCTGTGGTCCTTCAGCAGCTCTTCGCTCGGCGGATGGGTGGCGCCGCCGCCGGGCCGGTACAGCAGCTCGGCCAGCGTGCCGTCCGACTTCAGGTACGTCGACAGAATGCCCCGCCCGTTGGTGCTCTTGCGCACGATCGTCGCGCCGGCGCCGTCGCCGAACAACACCGCGGTCGTGCGGTCGCTCCAGTCCATGATGCTCGTGAGCTTCTCGGCCGCGATCACGAGCACGTGTTCGGCCTGCTCGGCGGCGATGATGCCCTTCGGCGGTCGTGAGCGCGTAGATGAAGCCCGAGCAGGCCGCGCCGACGTCGAAGGCGGCGGCGTTCTTCGCGCCCAGCATGGCCTGGAGGTCACAGGCCTGGGACGGCAGCAGCCGGTCGGGCGAGGCCGTCGCATAGATGATCGCGTCGACGTCGAGCGGCGTCAGCCCGGTTTCCGCGAGCACCTGCAGCGCCGCCGCCTTCCCCATGCAGGCGTTCGTTTCCTCTTTGGTGGAGACGCGGCGCTCGCGGATGCCGGTGCGCTCCTGGATCCACTGGTCGGAGGTATCGAGGATCTTCGAGAATTCGTCGTTCGTCATGACGCGCGGCGGCGCGTAACTGCCCGTGCCCCACAGCTCCGCGAACGGACGCTTCATGCGGGCACCTTGCCCACGGCGAACTCGGCGGCGATGTCGTCGGAGAGATGGCTGCGGACCGATTGGACGGCGACGCGGATGGCGTTCTTGATCGCCTTCACCGGGGACGCGCCGTGACAGATGATCACGACGCCCCTGCACGCCGAGCAGCGGCGCCCCGCCATACGTGGCGTAGTCGAGCACGTTCAGCACGTTCGTCATTTCCGGCCGCTGCAGCACGTCGGGCGCTTCGCGCTTGATCAGCGCGACGAACACGCGGCCCGCCGACTCGTAGAACTTCAGCACGACGTTGCCGACGAACCCGTCGCACGCCACCACGTCGAGCCGCTGGCCGCGTGCTTCGCCCACCGGGATGTCGCGCCCTTCGACGTTGCCGATGTAGTTCATGCCGGTGGTCTGCTTGAGCAGCTGATGCGCTTCCTTGACGACCGCGTTTCCCTTCTCGTCTTCTTCGCCGATGTTGAGCAGCCCGACGGTGGGATTCTGGCGGCCGAGCACGTCGCGCGCGTAGACCGAGCCGAGATGCGCGAAGCCGACGATCTCGCGCGCGTCGACGTCCACGTTGGCGCCGCCGTCGACGACCAGCACCGGCTGCCCGGCGCTGGGGAACAGCGCGCCGATGGCGGCGCGCTGCACGCCCGCGTGCAGCCGGAGCAGCAGCGTGCTGGCCGCCATGACGGCGCCGGTATTGCCCGCCGAAATGAACGCGTCGGATTTGTGCTTCTTTTGCAGGTCGAGACCCACGGCGATCGACGAGCGCGGCTTGCCGCGGATCGCGGCCAGCGGCTTGTCGCCCATGCCCACGACCTCCGGGGCATCGACGATCTCGACGCGCTTGGGATCTACCCCGGGCACGCGCGCCAGCGCCGCTTCGATGTCGGCTTTGCGCCCGACGAGCTGGACGACGAAGTCCGGGGGCAGCTCTTTGATGGCCTGCGCGGCCCCCTCGACTTCGACCTGGGGGGCCTTGTCACTTCCCATCGCGTCCAACGCGATGCGGAACATCAATCCTCGACGGTAATCCGCTGCTCGCCGTTGTAATAGCCGCAGGTCGGGCAGACGCGGTGGGGCTGCTTCTGGTCACCGCAGCGCGGACAGGGCTGCAGCGTGGGGCGAACCGCCTTGTAATGCGTGCGGCGCGCGCGCTTCTTGCGCTTCGAGGTTCTGCGCTTGGGTACCGCCATTACGATCGTCCTTGTGTTAAGAGCGGAGCTTGTCCTTCAGAGCCTTGAGCGGCTGCCAGCGGGCATCGGTTGCAGGCGCACATCCACACGGTCCGGCGTTCAGATCTTTCCCACATTGCGGGCAGATCCCCTTACAGTCGTCCCGGCACTCGACGTACCGCGGGGCCGCCAGCATTAACTCCTCGCGGACGGCTGGGGTGACATCGATTTCCATTGCCTCCGGCGGCACAGGATACGCCTCCGGGTCCTCCAGGGCCTCGGGGTCCTGCGCGAACAGCGCCCCGATTTCCAGGTTGAGCGGCGTGGCCACCGGGGTCAGACAGCGCCGGCATTCCCCCTGGATGACCGTATGGACCTTCCCGTGCCAATAGAAGCGCCCGTCCCTGATCGGCTGCAGCCGCCCACCCACGACCACCGGTTCCCGTAGGTTGAGGTCGGTCCCCTCCAACGCTGCGTCGTCCTGCTTCAGCTGGCCCCGGGTCTCGACGGCCCCCTTCTGGGCCAACTCTCGCAGATCGACTCGCAGCATGGTGAGCGAAGCTAAACCCTTGTGGCACTTGCGTCAACGGCGTCAGCGCTGGGCGTGTCGTGGAAAGAAAAATGCGACTTCGCGTGCGGCATTTTCAGGCGAGTCGGAAGCGTGAATCGCGTTGCGTTCCTTTGACTGGGCGTACAGGCGACGAATCGTCCCCGGCTTCGCCTGTGCCGGATCGGTGGCGCCGATAACCTCACGCAAGTGCCCCACCGCGTTCTCGCGCTCCAGGGCCAGCGCGAGAGCCGGTCCCGAGGTCATGAATGCCACCAGCGGCCGAAAGAAAGGACGTTCGCGGTGAACCTCGTAAAACGTCTCGGCGCGCTCCTGGGTCAACTCCACCATCTCGGCGGCGCGAATGCGAAAGCCTTCGGCCTCGAGGTGCGCAATGATCTTGCCGGTATGCCCAGCCGCGACTGCATCGGGCTTGATGATTGCTAAGGTGAGCATGAGGTCCTTAAAGAGGTTGTAAGTCGCTCATGAGTTTGCGACCAGCCGTCGTATCAAATCCGCCCGCGTCAGGAAGCCGACGACGACCCCTTCGCGCACGACGGGAAAACGATCCACATCCTTATTGTTCATCAAATTGGCGACATCGCTGAGCGTCTGCTCTTCCGAAACACACAACACCGCGCGAGACATGACGTCCTTCACCGGAAGACAACGCGGATCACTGGGTGATTGATGCGCGGCTCCTGGTGCCGTATGGGCGGGCAGCGCGCGGAACTTGCCGCTCTTGGTGCGCTGCAGGAAGTCGGGAATCAGGTACTTCAGCAGCTCGCGATGCGTGACCATCCCAACCAGCGAGCCGTGGTCGTCGACCACCGGTAGTGCGCGGACATCTTTGTCTATCATCATCCGCGCGACGTCGCCGAGACTTTGGTCCGGCCGTGCCGACAGCACGTGCGGGGTCATCAAGTCGCGCACGGCCAGATGAGTCGGAAGCTCGACCGCTTGCAGGGCGCCGACCTGGACCAGCTGCTCCGGCGTCTTGGCGGCGAGGATGGCGAGCACGGTCGCGGGGTCAGACAACAAGCGAGCGAACGCTCCCACCACCTGGAGATAGGTCGGTGTCTCGCGCGGCGGAGCCACGATCAGGATGACGATTCTCGCCGACCGGTTGACATCTTTTTCCCAGTGGATGGGCGTCAATGAGACTCCGACGGCAGTGGCGAGCTTGCGCGCCGCCTCCGTGCGGAAGTGCGGCAGGAACGCATGCTCGCCCACGCTCACCATGTCTTCCGGCCACGCGTTACGAATCACCGCCTGAAGCCGGTTCGCTTCCGCCACCACGCCGCTCGCGATCAATCGCTCGGCGAGGCGTTCCGTCGCCTCGCGCACGGTCTGCGCCGTGAGCGGGACCACGACGTGCTGCAGCTCGACGACGTCCTGCAACCTCACAAGCGCTCCTGTAGCAGCGGGACGACGTCAGCGGGTCGTTTCATCACGCCGATCCCGGCCTTTGCGAAGGCCGCCATCTTCTCGGCCGCTGTGCCCGACGAGCCGGAAATGATCGCGCCGGCGTGGCCCATGCGCCGCCCGGGTGGCGCGGTCTGGCCGGCGATGAACCCGACGATCGGTTTCTTGACTTCGCGCCTGGCGAATTCCGCCGCCTGCTGCTCGTCGGTGCCGCCGATCTCGCCGATCATGACCATCGCATCCGTGTCGGCGTCGGCCTGGAACGCCGCCAGGCAGTCGATGAAGTTGGTGCCGATCAGCGGATCGCCTCCGATGCCGACGCAGGTCGATTGCCCCATCCCGTGCGTCGACAGCTGATGGATGATCTCGTAGGTCAACGTGCCGCTGCGGGACACCACGCCGATCCTGCCCGGTTTGCAGATGTTGCCCGGAATGATGCCGACCTTGCTCTTCCCCGGTGAGATGAGGCCGGGGCAGTTCGGGCCGATCAGACGAACACCTCGTTCGCGCACAAACGGAAGCACGCGCGTCATGTCCAGCACGGGGATGCCTTCGGTGATGCAGACGACCAATCTGATGCCGGCATCGGCGGCTTCGAAGATGGCGGATGCGGCGACGGCGGCGGGCACGTAGATGACCGACGTGTTGGCCTGGGTCGCCGCGACCGCTTCGGCGACGGTATTGAACACCGGCACGACGTTCTCGAACTTCTGACCCCCCTTCCCCGGCGTCACCCCCGCGACGACCTGGGTGCCATACTCGATCATCTGTTTGGCGTGGAACGAGCCGTCCCGGCCGGTGATCCCCTGAACGACGAGGCGCGTCTGCTTGTCGATGAAGGTGCTCACGCGGGCCGTCCCTTCAAGGTCGCCACGGCTTGCTTCACCGCCTCATCCATGTCGGTGAGTGCCGAGAAACCGGCCTTGCGCAGAATCTCGACTCCCAGCTGCTCGTTCGTGCCCGTGAGACGAATGACCATGGGCACCTGCAACGCGAACTCGCGCGTCGCCTGCACGATGCCGTTCGCGACATCGTCGCCGCGGGTAATGCCGCCGAAGATATTGAAGAGGATCACCTTCACCTGCGGATCCGAGGTGATGATCCGGAGGGCCGTCACGACCTTCTGGGGATTGGAGCTGCCGCCGATGTCGAGGAAATTGGCGGGCTCGCCGCCGTAATACTTCACGAGATCCATGGTGGCCATGGCGAGCCCAGCGCCATTGACGCAGCAGCCGACAGACCCCTCCAACTTGATGAATGTCAGCCCGGCCTCGCGCGCGGCAACCTCCTCCGGCGCCTCCGCCGACACGTCGCGCAGGGCGGCGATCTCGGGCCGCCGCTCGAGCTCGTTGTCGTCGATCGCGATCTTGGCATCGAGCGCCTGCACGGAGCCCTCAGGTGTCGTGACGAGCGGATTGATCTCCGCGAGCGACGCGCCGACCGCGTAGACCGCCGCGTACAGCTTCTGCATGATGTCGGCGGCGGCGCGCGCCTGCTTCACGTCCTTGTACAACCCAAAGCCGAGCGTCAATGCCTGATGGGCCAGCAAACCATAGCGGGGGTCGACGGTGAGGCGGTGGATCTTCTCCGGCGTCTTGGCTGCGACCTCCTCGATATCGATGCCGCCCGCAGGACTGACGATGAGCACGGGCCGCTGCGAGGCGCGATCGACAATGATGCCGACGTAACTCTCCGACGCGATCTCCGCGGCCGGTGCGACCAGGACCTTGTGCACGGTGAGGCCCTTGATGGTCATGCCGAGGATGGCGGACGCCGCCGCCTTGGCGGCGTCGGCGCCGTCCGCCAGCTTGACGCCGCCGGCCTTACCACGGCCGCCGGCGTGCACCTGTGCCTTCACCACGACCTTGCCGCCGAAGCGCTCGGCGATGGCACGCGCCTCTGCCGGCGTCGTCGCCACTTCGCCGGGCGGCACCGGAATGCCGTTGCGTCGCAAGATGTCCCGTGCCTGGTACTCGTGCAGATTCACGCGTGCTCCCTCGCAATCGTGGTTCCGGCTGCGCCTGTCAGCGCGGCGAGCCCGTCCGACAGTGCCGCGATGATCGCGCGCTCACCCCCCGTGCGCACGAAATCGGCGGCCGCCTCCACCTTGGGGCGCATGCTGCCGGTGCCGAGCTCCTTCCCCGCGAGCAAATGGTCTGCTTGCGCGAGTGTCAATCGCCCGATCGGCTCCTGACGCGGCGTTCCGTAACTCCGGTAAACAGCACTCACATTGGTGAGAATCAATAGCACTTCGGCCCCGATATCCCGCCCCAGAATGGCGGCGACGCGATCCTTGTCGGCGACGGCATCGATCCCCTCGAGGCCCAGGCGCGGGTCCCGGTAGACCGGCGGGCCACCGCCTCCACCCGCGATCACGATGCATCCGGCGACCGACAGATCGTGCACCATCTGGCTCTCCACGATGCCGATCGGGCGAGGGCTGGGCGCGAGGCGCCGGCCATCGCGCACGGGAATGCCGTGCGCCACGAGCCGCGCCTCGCGCGTCGGATCGAGCTTGTGCCCGACCGGCTTGGAAGGCGTGCGCAGATCCGGATCGTCCGTGTGACAGAGCGTTTGCGTGATCATCGTAACTACGGAGCGCTGCACCCCGGCTCGTTCCAAAGCGTTCTGGAGAGACTGCTGAATCATGTATCCCATCCAACCGGCGGTCCCGGCGACCAGCACGCCGAGGGGCAACGGCTCGACCTGGTCTGTGGCGAGCTCATTGCGCGCCAGCTCGTCGCCGACCTGCGGGCCGTTGCCGTGGACCAGGACGATGTTCCACCCTGCCGCCGCCAGATCAACAATGGGTGCGAGACTGGCCCGTGTATGACGGAACTGATTGCTGATCGTCGGCCGCTCGTTCGGTGGAGCGACGGCGTTGCCTCCGAGCGCGACGACAATCGTCCCTGGAGCGTTGGCGGTCGGAGGAGGCACGGCGGCGCAACCTACCGGGGGTGTGGGCGTGGAGCAAGCTCGCCCATCAGCGCGCGCCAGAGCTTGCCGAACAGCTCGAGATCGCCAGCGGTGAGCGCCGAGTCGGCGCGAACCGCGAGGCGCCGCGCCCGTTCCCACCGCGCGGCGACGCTCGTGTCGACGGCGATTACCTCGCCCCCGTGCAACGCGGCGCTCGCCGTTGCTCCGCGTCCGCTGCGGGCGTTGAGCGACACATAGACCTCGGCGATGCGCGGCGGCGGCGCGGGGCGCGCGCCGAGGGGATCGACCATTTGCGCCTGGACGGTGATCAGCGTGTTTGCCGTCGGCCAGATGCGGAGCTGCCCGGGCCGCAGCTCCGCTGAGCCGAGCAGCTCTCCCGGCAGGCGCTCGGGATCGCCGGATGATGGTCTCCAGAAATGGAATTCGAGGCCGCGGGAGGTCACTGCGCCCACGCACAAACCGACGAAGCTGCGTGGCGCGCCCGCTCCCTGCTCGAATGCGACCCCGGTCCACAGCTCACCGGTAGGGGCCACGACCTGGAACGGTTCGCGCGGCCGCTTGGACCATGTCGCCACGCCGCCCGCGGAATCGGCGCTGGTGCGCTGGAGCTGCGCGACCGCCATTGTAAACTCATCGGTCGGATAGGGCAGCTGCGCGCGGAGATCGGTGGGGATGACGTCCGGCCGCTCGATCAACGGATCGAAGCGCCGTGCCCACGCGGCCGTCAGCGAATCGTATCCGGGAGCGAGCCACAGATGCGTTTCTCCCGTGGCTGCGCTGACGGCTCCAAGCAGGCCCGTGCGCGCGTATCGCACCTCACCATCGCGCCACGGTAAAGGGCGCGTGTACGGAAACGCGTCGCTGGACACGTATCCCCAACTCACCCACCAGATAATTCCGCTCCGCAGAAGCGGTGTGGGTATTCCGAAGGTGGCAAACGGCGCCAAGTGCCCCAGCCGTTCCGTGACATCGCGACGCCACAGCAACGCGTGATCCTGCATCTCGGCCCGGAGGATACTCCAATCCTGAATCGTCCAGGCAATCGCGAAGCGGCGCCACGCGCCAGCCAATGGGATTCCGCGAGCCCGCGCGCCGCCGGCGCTGTCGGCGGAGGCGAGGAGCGATCCGTTGACGTCCGGCCCGAACAGCAGTGTGGCTGCGGCGTCCGCGCCGGGGAGAGCCGTCACCGCCAATCCCGTGTCGGTCTCCTGCGCCAGGCGCACCGGGGTGCGTGTGTTGGTCGGAGCGATCAGCCAGGTGGCCCCTCCTCGCCCGCCCTCGCCCACTCGGCCAGGTCGCAACGTCACACCGGTGACCGGTGCGTTGAGCGCTGCCGCGAGGTGGGGAGCGTCCCACAGCGGCAGGCTGCGAATTGCCGTCTCGCCGGAGGGAAACGCCGGAGGAGGGTGCTCATCGACGCTCGTGAGACCGAATGCCACGGCTTCGAACGCGGCACGGCGCCGCGCAAATGTCCGCCCCCCCGCCCCCCCATCTCCCCCGGCGCTCTCTGACCCGGCGCCCGACGTGCGGACGACGCCCGGCACGACGACGTAGCTGACGCCCACGGAGAGCAACAACGCGATCCATCCGGCAATGATGAGGTTGGGTCGGTCGCGCCAGGCCCACAGCAGCGAAATCGCGGCCGTCAGGATCGATATTGCCTTGACCACCGAGGCCCCGGGGATGCGGACCGTGAGCGCGGCTTGATCGACGGGTCCGTGCACGCCCGCGATGACTTCAGCGGGGTCGAGGAGTGCGCCCCACGTGATGACGAGTGCGAGCACCGCCAACAGGACGCCGCAATGCCCCCGCGCGTGGTCGCTTGCGCGGATGCGCCCGCGGCGCAGCCGCAGCGAGCCGATGACGCCATACAGGAGCACGACAATGGCAAGCGTGCCGAGTGCCAGCACCAGCGCGCGGTTTTGCAGCACCGATAACCAGGGGAGCACGCCGACGTAGTAGCCGGCATCGAGACCCAGGCGATCGTCGGCCACACCGAAATGCGGCGGTGCCGACGCGAGCGCGGCATGCCGCCACCAGTCGCCCGTTCCCAGGGAAAAGAGAATGCCGAGGATGAGACCGAGCAGGAGCGTACCGCCGAAGAGCACGCGGTGGGATACCGCTTCCACGATCTCGAGATCGCCCAGACGCCGGGGCATCTGGACCGAACCGATCGTGCGATAGACGATGAGCATGTTGCCGGTCGCCCACGTGATCGCGAACACGAGGACGAACGTTTGCAGGATCAACGCGAGGTTACGGGCGTCGATCAACGTCGTTCCGCCTGCGAATGTCCGGTCCCAAGCCCGCTCCGCCGTCTCCACGGCTAACCATCGGCCGCCGACCAACGCGACGACCAACAGGATGGCGCCGGTGATGTAGAGCCGGCGACGACCGGAGCGGGTCACGCCGTCATGCCGTGCTCGGTCAGCCAGCCCTCGACTTCCGCGCGATACGCTTCCAGAGACCGCGGGCTCGTTGCCTCGAAGCGCATGACCAGCACCGGCTGCGTATTGGAAGCGCGCAACAGCCCCCAGCCGTCGGGAAACGTGATGCGGACACCGTCGAGCGTGAAGACGGGATACTTCTTCTTGAAGTACACGGCGGCCGCTTCCACCACGGCGAACTTCTTGTCGTCGGGGCAGTCGACGCGGAGCTCGGGGGTCGCGAAGGTCTTGGGAAGATCGGCCAGCAGCCGCGACAGCGGGCCGCCCTCGCGCGCCACGTACGAGAGCAGCCGGGCGGCCGCGAACAGCGCATCGTCGAAACCATACCAGTCGCCGCCGAAGAACATGTGGCCGCTCATTTCGCCGGCCAGCGGAGCGCCCAGCTCCTTCATCTTCATCTTGATGAACGAGTGTCCGGTCTTCCACATGACCGGCTCGAGCCCCGCGAGCTTCAGCATCTGGGGAAGCACTTCGGAGCATTTGACGTCGAAGATCACCGGTTTGCCCGGCCCCACACGCTTCACCAGATCGCGCCCGAACAGCACCAGCAGCTGATCGCCCATCACGGGTTCGCCCTTCTCGTCCACCGCCCCAATGCGATCGCCATCGCCGTCGAACGCGATTCCCAGCTCGGCTTTTTCGCGCTTCACGGCCTCCTGGAGATCATGGAGGTTCTCGAGCACCGTCGGATCCGGATGGTGGTTCGGGAATGTCCCGTCCGACTCGGCGAACAGGGCGATGACGTCGGCCCCGAGCTCCCGCAACGTCTGCACGGCGATGAGACTGGTGACGCCGTTGCCGCAATCGACCACCACTCGGAGACGACGCGCGAGCGGCGCGTTGCGCTGCACGATGGCGTCTTTGTACGCGGTGAGCAGCGCGCCGTGCGCGGTGCTGCTGCCTCCCGGCTTCGTCGTGAGCTTCCCCTCGTCGATCAGGCGATACAGGACCTGGATGTCGTCTCCGAACACGGCGTCGTGGGCGAGCACCATCTTGAAGCCGTTGAACTCGGGCGGATTGTGGGAGCCCGTGATCTGAATCCCGCCATCCACCTCCAGAGTCTTCGTCGCGAAGTAGAGCGCCGGCGTCGGCACTTCACCCACGTCGATCGCGCGGCCGCCCGCTGCGATGATCCCTTCGCGTAACCCCTGGGCGAGTGCGCTGCCTGATGGCCGGTTGTCGCGTCCGACCGCGACGCGGGGCGGTTTGCCGTTGCGCAGCCGTTGCCACGCGAAGGTCGTGTACGCCTGGCCGACGGCGCGTGCGGCGGCCGGGGTGAGCTGCTCACCCACGATGCCGCGAATGTCATACTGGCGAAAAATTGTGGCGGGAAGCTTCATGCAATCAGCCCGCGATCAGTGGGGGGGGGGGGGCTCGGTGGAAGAGCGGTCGTGGTGGTTGTGGTCGGCTGAATACTGGCGCCCGCCGTGCGAGCCAGATCGAAGAGGCGATTGGGCCATACTCCGAACAGCAGCAATCCGACGACGACAACCGTGACGGCGGCGCGCGCCCAACGATCGAGCACGACGTCGACGTGCGCCGCTTCGATCGGCTCGGGCTTCATGTACATCGCCATGATGACGGGAAGATAGTACCCCGCCGAAACGACGCTGGAGAGCACCAGAATCGCCGCCAGAGTGTTCTGCCCGGCACCGGTCGCCGCGATCAGGATGTACCACTTGCCGATGAACCCCGCGGTGCCGGGGAATCCCAGCAGCGACAACATGCACACGGCCATCGCGAAGGCGAGCCAGGGGCGCTTCCCGGCCAGCCCCGCCAGATCGTCGATCAAAACATCGCTCTCGCCTGCGCGCCCCTTCGCGGCGAGCACGGCGAAGGCGCCGAGCGACATCATGGTGTACGCCACGGCGTACACCAGGAAGGCCCCGGCCCCCGCCCCGCCGGCGGTGACCGCGACGAGCAGATATCCGGCGTGCGCGACCGATGAGTAGGCGAGCATACGTTTGAGGGAGCGCTGGCCCAGCGCAAAGAGATTGCCGCCGATCATCGTGATGGCCGCGAGCCACCACAGGATGTCGTGCCACGCCACCACGGCGCCGAATGCGGTGATCAGCAGCCGGAACAGGGCGGCGAATGCCGCGGCTTTGACGGCGGTCGCCATGAACGCGGTCACCGGTGTCGGGGCGCCGTCGTAGACGTCGGGCGCCCACATGTGGAACGGCACGGCCGCCACCTTGAATCCGAATCCCACGATCAGCAATGCCAATCCGATGCGCAGCATGATCGACGCGCCACCGATCCCGACCTGCGTGCCGATGAGCGCAAAGTTCGTCGTCGCCGTCGCGCCATAGACCAGCGCAATGCCGTACAACATGAAACCCGATGCGAAGGCTCCGAGCAGGAAATACTTGAGCGCGGCCTCGGCGGAACGCGCGCGCCGCCGGTCGAAGCCGGCCAGGACGTAGACGGCGACCGACATCAGCTCGAGGCCGAGGAAGACGACCATCAGGTCAGAGCCGGCGGCCATCACCATGGCGCCCAGCGTGGCGAACAGCAGCAGCACGTAGTACTCGGGGGCGAGCAGCTGCTCGCGCTCCAAATAGGAAAAAGAGATCAGCACGGTCAGCGTGGCGGCGCCCAGGAATATCCAATCGGCCACCCAGCGGAAGTCGTCGGCGGCGACCATCGTCGCCAGCCCCTCGATCTCCGCGTGATTCCACCACAGCCACCAGACCGCAGCCGCGGTCGAAGCGAGTGCGGCGAGCGTCAGCCATCCGGCGATGCGCAGATCGCGCGGGGTCTTGTGCCGCCACGCCACGAAGATGAGCAGCACCAGCGCCCACGCCGTCAACACGATTTCGGGAAGCAGCGAGAGCAGCAGGTCGCGGTACACCGACACGTCCAGTCTCATTGCTGGCCCCCCGGGGGGGCGTGGGGGGCGTGGGGGGCGGGGGGGGCACTCGCCGCGAAGGGCGGCTGGCCCTGCGTTGCGCCTGGACGCACCTGCTCGATCAGCTGGCGCGCCGACGGCTCCATCCGGCGCAGGAAGGGTTTCGGGTACACCCCGAGCCAGACGATGCAGGCGAGTAGCGGGAGGAGCACCGCGAGCTCGCGGGGCGTCAGGTCGGTCAGCTTCTCGTTCTCGTTGTCGGTCAGCGGATTGTAGATCACGCGCTGCAACGCGGTCAGCAGATACGCCGCGGCCACGATGACGCCGGTCGATGCGAGCGCCGTGGTCACCGGATAGGTACGGAACGAGCCGAGCAGGACCAGGAACTCGCCGACGAATCCGTTGGTCCCCGGCAACGCGATCGACGACAGGGACACGATCGTCAGGATTGCCGCGAACGCCGGCACGACCCGCGCAATCCCGCCGTACGCGGCAATGAGCCGGGTATGGCGCCGCTCGTAGATCATGCCCGCGAGGAAGAACAACGCCCCCGTTGAGATGCCGTGATTGATCATCACGAGCAGCGCGCCCTGCACGCTCTGCAGGGTCAGCGCCCAGATGCCCAGCACGACGAAACCGAGGTGCGCGACCGACGAGTACGCGATCAGCTTCTTGAAGTCGGGCTGCACCATCGCTACGAGCCCGCCGTAGATGATCCCAATGAGCGCGAGTCCCACGATGACGAGCTGCACCGCCTGATTGAGCGCCACACCCGGGAAGAACGGCACGGCGAACCGCAGGAAGCCGTAGGTCCCCATCTTCAGCAGGACGCCGGCCAGGAGGACGGAGCCGGCCGTCGGCGCTTCCACGTGCGCGTCCGGCAGCCACGTGTGCAGCGGGAACAGCGGCACTTTGATTGCGAATGCGAGGAAGAACGCCCCGAACAGCCACCAGGCGGCCGGGCCGAGGGTGCTGATCTGGTTCAGCAGATGCGTATAGGAGAACGAATAGACTCCCGTCACGCGTCCCGCGTGGAGGTATAACAAGAGGATCGCGACGAGCATGAGCAGCGATCCGAAGAACGTATAGATGAAGAACTTGATCGCCGCGTACAGCCGATTTTCACCGCCCCACACCCCGATGATGAAGTACATGGGGATGAGCATCACTTCCCACATCACGTAGAAGAGGAACAGATCGAGCGCCACGAACACGCCGATCATCCCCGTCGTCAATACGAGCAGCAGCGCGTAAAAGCCGTTCTCGCGTTTCGTGATGTAGGACCAGCTGCCGAGCACCGACAGCGGCATGAGGAAGGTGGTGAGCAACACGAGAAAGAGCGAAATCCCGTCCACGCCCACCGTGTAGTGAATGCCCCAGGCGGGGATCCAGGCGCGGTCGACTACGAACTGCATGCCGCTGCTCGGCACAAATGTCCACCACAGCGGAACGGAGATCGCGAATTCGATCAGGCTGGCGGCGAGCGCCACGTGCTTCGCGAGCCGGGTCGGCACGAACAGCACGATCAGGCCCGACAGCACTGGCCAGGTGAGCAGCGCCGTGACGACCAGACGGCTGTAGTTCATCCGACGGCCCGCCAGATGATCAACAGCACTCCGACGACGAACACGGCGACGTAGACCCCCACCTGCCCCGTCTGCAGCCAGCGATTGGCCCATCCGAGCGCCCGGGCCCCGCGGGCCACGCCGTTCACCGTGGCGCCATCGATCGCCTGTTGGTCGACACGTTTCCAGAGCAGCTCGGTCGACACCCAGAGAAGCGGCCGCACGATCAACGCATTGTAGATCTCGTCCACGTACCACTTGTCGCGCAGGATTCGGGCGAAGCCGCGCTCCGCGGGCGCGGCGCGCGCCGGCACGAGCGCCTCGGGTTTGAGGAGTCGCCACGCCCCGACGATGCCGATCACCGCCACCAGTACGGCGATGCCGACCAGCATCCACTCCGTCCCGGTCCCGAAATGCGGCTGCGGAAGCAATGCGGCGCCGGGCTGCGCGATGGGCTCGAGCCAGTGATCGAGCCACGCGTTGCCGTGGTAGAGCTCGGGCACGTTGAGTAATCCGCCGGCCGCCGATAGGATGCCCAGCAGGAGCAGCGGACCCGTCATGATCCACGGCGCCTCGTGAAGATGCGCCCGCTCGTTTTCGCCGGTGCGATTGGGGCCGTGGAAGGTGTACAGCATGAGCCGCGTCATGTAGAACGCGGTGAGCAGCGCCGCCGCGAGGCCCAGCACCCAGAACACGAGCCACGCTGGATTCATCGTGCCGCGCGCGAACGCCGCCGTGAGTATTGCATCCTTCGAGAAGAAGCCGGACAATGGTGGCACACCCGCGATCGCGAGCGTCGCGATCCACATGAGCGCGGTCGTCCACGGCATGTAGTGCGCCAGTCCGCCCATGTTGCGCATGTCCTGCGCATCCTCGTGCGAATGCGTGGCGTGATAGGCGTGGTGCATCGCGTAGATCACGCTGCCCGACCCGAGGAACAACAGCGCCTTGAAAAACGCGTGCGTCGTCAGGTGGAAGATGCCAGCGCCGATCGCGCCGGTGCCGACGCCGACGAACATGTAGCCGAGCTGCGAGATCGTGGAGTACGCGAGGACGCGCTTGATGTCCCATTGCTTGAGCGCGATCGTGGCGGCGAAGAGCGCCGTGAGCGCGCCCACCCCCGCGACCACCGCGCTGGAGAGCGGCGCCATCGCGAACAGCACATTGCAGCGCGCGACCAGGTACACGCCGGCGGTGACCATGGTCGCCGCGTGGATCAGCGCGGAGACCGGAGTCGGGCCGGCCATTGCGTCGGGCAGCCAGGTGTACAGGGGGATCTGCGCCGACTTGCCGGTGCAGCCGAGGAACAGGAACAGCGTGATCGCGGTGATCGCGCTCCCCGCCGGCATGAGCGCCGCAGGCGCATGCGCGAAGACGGTTGCGAAGTCGAGCGAGCCGGTCGACCAGAAAATCATGAACATCGCGAGCATGAAGCCGACGTCGCCGATGCGGTTCATGATGAAGGCTTTGCGGCCGGCGTCGGCATTGACCTTCACCGTGAACCAGAAGCCGATCAACAGATAGCTGCACAACCCGACGCCTTCCCACCCCACGAACATCGCCGGGAAGTTGGCGCCCAGGACGAGCACCAGCATGAAGAAGATGAAAAGGTTGAGATACGCGAAGTAGCGGGCGTATCCGGGATCGTCCTTCATGTAACCGATGCTGAACAGGTGGATCAGTGAGCCCACGCCCGTCACGATCAACAGCATGACGAGCGAGAGCTGATCGACCTGGAGCGCGAAATCCACCTGCAGCGTGCCGACGGGAATCCAGGACCAGTAGCGGAACACGACCGGTGCTTCCGCGTGCAGTCCCGCGAATGCACGGAAAACAACGACCGCCACGGCGAACGCGGCGAGGAGGACGCCGGCCCCGATCACGGAGACGAGCGTCTTGGCGGTGGGCCGGGTGAACACCAGCGCGCCGTTCAGCACGAAGCCCAACAGCGCCAGGGCGGGCGCAACCCAGATGAGATCGACGGCCGTGCCGGTCATCCGTCCTTGAGCAGATTCATGTTCTGCAGGCTGACCGACTGTTTGTGGCGGAACACGGCGAGAATGATGGCGAGGCCCACGCCGGCCTCAGCCGCCGCCACCGCCATCACGAAGAAGACGAAGATCTGGCCGCCCATGCCGAGTCGCTGCGCCAGCGCGACGAACGTCAGGTTGACCGCATTGAGCATGAGCTCGATGCACATGAACACCACGATCGCGTTGCGGCGCAGCAGCACGCCCGCGACGCCCAGGGTGAACAGCACGGCAGAGATGGTCAGCGCCGGACTGAGCAGCATGCTAGAGCTTTCGTTTCGCGAGGACGACGGCGCCCACGATGGCCGCGAGCAGCAACAAGCTCGCGATCTCGAACGGGATGAGATAGGCCTCGAACAATGGATTGGCGACGGCACCGACCATGCCCTGCCGAACCTGCAGCGCGGCGAGCGTTCCGGCCGGAAGCTGGATTGCGTCCGGTGGCGGCGCTTGTCCCAGGACGCGCAATTGCAGCAGCAGCAAAACGCCGAGCACGGCGGCGACCGTCAGGCCCGCCGGGCCTTTGATGTCGGTCGGGCCCGGGCGGCCGAGGTTGAGCAGCATGATGACGAACAGGAAGAGCACCATGATGGCGCCCGCGTAGACCAGCACCTGCAACGCCGCGATGAACTGCGCGTCGAGCAGCACGAACATGGCCGCCGTCGCGAAGAGCGTCACGACGAGCCACAGCGCGCACGCGACCGGGTTCCTGCGGGTGATGCACAGCAGTGCACTCCCCATCGCAATGACCCCAAAGATCCAGAAGAAGGTGAGGGTCACCTATTCGCCTTTTGGATCGGACGGATCCCAGAGGGTCGAGACGGGATGAGTCTGGGCGGTCAGCCGCTCGAGGTCATACACAAAGCGGTCGCGCGAGTATTCCGAGTTCTCGTAGTGCACGCCGACGTGGATCGCCTCTTCTGGGCACACTTCCTGGCAATAGCCGCAAAAGATGCAGCGGAACTCGTCGATCTCGTAAATCAGCGGATAGCGATGGCCCTCTTCGTCCTCGCCCGGCACGAGCTTGATGCAGTTGGCCGGACAGATCTGGGGGCACAACCCGCAGGCGACGCACTTGGCGCGGCCCTGTTCGTCGGTGAGCATGCGATGCGTGCCGCGCCAGCGTGACGAGAGCGTCCAGTCCTTGGATGACTTCTCCTCGGGATATTGCATCGTCACCTTGGGGCGCAGCAGGTGGCTGAACGTCAGCGCCATGCCCTTCAGCGTCGCGCGCAGATACGACGTCTGCTGCGACGGCCGCTTCATGACCTTCACGCCGATCGCCATCAGGCCGCCTCCTCGACCACGGACCCCGAGACGATGCGGCCGCGGTCCAGCCACCACACCAGCGCGACCAGCAGCACGACATTCAATCCCCCGAGTGCCCACACCATTCCAGGACCGTACTCCCAGCCCAGTCGATTGCGGAGGAACCAGAGGGCGGCGGCGAGGATCGTGATATAGAAGAGGGTGAGAGGCAGCAACACCTTCCAGCCCAGCGCCATCAGCTGGTCATAGCGGAAGCGCGGCAGTGTCCAACGGACCCAGATGAAGGTAAAGAGGAATGCGAACGTCTTGAAGCTGAAGGCGAGGAGCGTGAGCACTGTTTTGGCGACGGTCGGATCGCCGGTCGAGTCCCAGCTCGTGAGCGGGATATCCCAGCCGCCGAAGAAGAGCGTCGCCATCAACGCCGATGCCGTCACCATGTTCGAGTACTCGGCGATGTAGAACATCGAGAACTTCATGGAGCTGTACTCGGTGTGATAGCCGGCGATGAGCTCGCCTTCCGCTTCCGGAAGATCGAACGGAAGCCGGTTCGTCTCCGCCAGCGCGCTCACGAAGAAGATCACGAACGAGATCGTCAACGGGACGACGAACCAGGCGTGCGCGTGTTGCTGCTGCGCGATCACGCGCGACAGCGTGACGTTGCCGGCGAGCAGCAGTACCGCGACGGTGCTCATCCCGAGCGCGATCTCATACGAGATCATTTGCGCCGATGCGCGCAATCCGCCCAGCAGGGCGTACTTGTTATTGGACGCCCACCCCGCCAGCACGATCCCGTACACGCCGAGCGAGCTGATCGCGAGGATGTAGAGGAAGCCGATCGGGAGATCGGCGACGACCATCGGGACGACGCCCCAGCGCGTCGGCAGCGGCGCCGCGAACGGGATCACGCCGAACGTGAGCAGCGCCGGAACGAAGGACACGATGGGCGCGAGCGTGAAGAGCGTCTTGTCGGCCATGGCCGGCGACGTCTCTTCCTTGAGGAAATTCTTCAGACCGTCCGCCGCCGGCTGCAGAATGCCCTGCGGGCCAACGCGATTGGGACCGAGACGGTCCTGCATCCAGGCGCACACGCGCCGCTCGAGCAGCGTGAGCAGGGCGACCCCGACCAGGATGAGATTGAAGACGACGAACACCTTGATCGCCGAGGCGATGATGAAGAACGTCATCGCGCCGCCTCGGCCAGTCCCAGCGCTGCCGCGAGCTCGCCCAGCACCCACGCCGCCGGCTGCGCCATGCCGGGCGCGGGCTTGGCCTGGTAGTAGCGCTGGTCGCGGCCGTCGCGATTCGTGAACGTACCTTCCTCCTCCGCCACGTTGGCAATGGGCAGAATCACGTCGGCACGTCGGCACGGGGCATCAGCGCCCAGCACCGTACCCAGATACACGAGGGCGCCGTTCGTCTGCACGGCGCAGTCGGGGTCGTCCAGGACGAGAACGACGGCGGCCGTCTTCGCGGCTTCGAGCGCCTGAGCGTAATCCCGCGTGTAGCCGAGGTTCTCGGCGCCGCGTGCGTTGGGCGCGCGCTCGGAGCGCAGCGCGAGGTTGGGCACGCCGGGGAGCGGGGCTTCTTCACCCATGACAACCTGAAACGCGCCGGTCCACGTGAATCCGGAGAGGAGACGCTTGGCGAGGGCCAGGGCTTCAGATGAGGTGCCCGCCGACACCAACGCGACCGCTTTCCCGGAGGCGCCGCGCAGAATGCCGAGGAGGCGGTCGAGCGCGTCGTCCCAGTCTGTGGCCTTGAGCTCGCCATCCCGCCGGACGAGGGGCGCCTCGATGCGGTCGCCGCGATTCATCCACTTGTAGTGCATCCGGCCGTGATCGCAGATGAAGTAGCGATTCACCTCGAGATTGGGGCGGGGCCGCACGCGCACCACGACTTCGTCACGCGTGTCGAGCGAGATGTTACAGCCCTGCGAGCACCCCGTGCAGATCGACGCCGTTTTGTCGAGCTCCCAGGCGCGCGCCTTGTGCAGGAAGTCCTTGGAGAGCAGTGAGCCGACCGGACAGAGATCGACGACGTTCCCCGCCCATGGATGATCGAGCCGCGCCTCGGGATGAATGCCGATGAACGCGCGGTCGCCGCGCTCGGAGACGTTGAGAACCGGTTCCTTCGCGACATCCTCCATGAAGCGGACACAGCGAGTGCAGAGGATGCAGCGGTTCGGCACGTAGAGAACGTCGGGTCCGAAATCCTCGACGGGATTGAAGCGCTTCGGGTACTCGCCGTACCGCGTCCCGCGGCGCCCTTCCTGGAAGACGAAGTCCTGCAACTCACATTCGCCCGCCTGGTCGCAAATCGGGCAATCGAGCGGGTGGTTGATGAGGAGAAACTCGAGCACGCTCTGGCGCGCGGTCTTGGCCGGAGCGGTCTGTGTCTTGACGACCATCCCTTCGGCGACGGTGGTCGCACAGGCAATCTGGAGCTTCGGAGCTTTCTCGATCTCCACCAGACACATGCGGCACACACCCGCGACGGGCAGCCCCGGGTGATAGCAGTAATGCGGCACGAGCACGCCGGCCTGCTTTGCGGCCTCGATGACGAGCGTGCCGGCTGGAACGGTCACCGGTGCTCCATCAATGGTCAAGTTGATCATGCCGTCAGCCATCAGCCGTCTGCCCTCAGCCGACCGTTGCTGGTCGGCGCTGGCCTGCGAGATAGGCTTCGAATTCGCCGCGGAATTTCTTGATCCCGCTCACGACCGGCGCCGCGCAAGAATCCGAGAGTACGCAAATCGTTTTCCCCGTCATGTTCTCCGAGAGGTCGAGCAGGAGATCGAGGTCTTTCGGCTTCCCCTGCCCCGCGAGGATGCGCTCCAGGATCTTGGTGGTCCACGCGGTGCCCTCCCGGCATTGGGTGCACTGCGCGCAGGACTCGTGGGCGTAGAACCGCGCCAGCCGCATGATCTGATAGACCATGTCGGTGGAATCATCGAAGATGATGACGCCGCCCGAGCCGAGTAGTGATCCCTTCTCGACGACACCTTCGTAGTCGAGCAGGCAGGATTCGGTCTCCTCGCGTGTGAGAATGGGCACGGAGGATCCGCCCGGAATGCAGGCCTTGAGCGTGCGCCCCGGCAGCGGACCGCCACACAGGTCGTAGACCAGGTCCTTCAGCGGGAATCCCATCGTCACTTCGTAGTTGCCGGGCCGCTGCACATGACCGCACACGGAAAACAGCTTGGTGCCGGTGCTCTTGGGATTGGACAGGCACAGACCCTTGTACCAGGCGGCGCCGCGCTTGAGGATGTGCGGGACGGCGGCCAGCGTCTCGACGTTGTTGATTGTCGTCGGCAGGCCGAACAGGCCGGCGGCCGCCGGGAACGGTGGCTTGATGCGAGGATTGCCCCGCTTGCCTTCGATGGAGTTCATCAGCGCGGTTTCTTCGCCGCAGATATACGCGCCGGCGCCGCGATGCAGATAGACCTTGATATCGCCGAAGATCCCGGCGGCGTTCGCTTCCGCCAGCGCCCGCTCCATGATCGTCCACGGCTCGGTGAACTCGCCGCGGATATAGATGTAGGCGATTTCGGCGCGAATCGCGCGTGCCGCGATGGCTGTGCCTTCGAGCAGCGCGTGCGGGGTCCAGCGCATGATTTCCCGGTCCTTGAAGGTGCCGGGCTCCGACTCATCGGCGTTCACGCAGAGGTAATGCGGTTTTTTCTTTTCCTTCGGCATGAACGACCACTTGAGCCCCGTCGGGAATCCCGCGCCGCCGCGCCCGCGCAAGCCCGATTCCTTCACGACATCGGTCACGGCGACCGGATCCATCTTGAGCGCCTGCGCGAGCGCATCATAGCCGCCCCGCTTGGTCCACCCTTTCAGCGTGCGCGCCTCGGCGTCCCCGAAGTACTGCGATAGGACGACGGTCTCTTTGGGATGCGGCTTATGAGGGAAACCCATTAACGGTACTTCTTCACGATCTCGGTCACCTTCTCCGGAGTCACGTTTTCGATGAAGTCATCGTTGACCAGGATCGGCGTTGCGAAGCCGCACGCGCCGAGGCACTCGACTTCGACGATCGTCCACTTTCCATCAGGGCTGGTCGCACCCGCATCCCCCGCGCCAGTCTGCGCGAGCAGCGCCTTCACGACCTCCTCGGCGCCGCAGATGTTGCACGGCGATGTCGTACAGACCTGGACGAAGTTTTTCCCGACCGGGTGCTGGTGATACATCGTGTAAAAGGTGACGACGCCCTTGACGTAGGCCGGCGTAAGGCCGAGCACTTCGGCGACCTCGGCCATGATGTAGTCGGAGATCCAGCCGTGCTCCTTTTGCGCGATCCAGAGTGCCGGCAGCAGCGCGGCCTGCTTGTTGGGATAGCGCTGCAGCGCGAGCTGCAGCTCCTCCATCACCTTGCCGACGAAGACCGGCTGGTAGTCCTCCTGCACCATCATCGATCAACCTCACCCATCACGATGTCCACCGACGCGTTGATTGCGATCAAATCGGACAGCAAATGGCCTTCGGCCATCTTCGGCAGCGCCGATAGGTTGATGAAGGACGGCGGGCGGATGCGCCAGCGTACGGGCTTCGCGGTACCGTCCGACACGAGATAGTTGCCCAGTTCGCCCTTGGGATTCTCGATTCCCACGTAAGCCTCGCCGACGGGCGCCTTCACGCCTTCCATCACCTGTTTGAAATGGAAGATCATCGCTTCCATGTCGCTCATGGCGCGGGTCTTTGAGGGGAGGATGACCCGCGGGTCGTCGACGTTGATCGGCCCGTCCGGCAGCCGGTCGAGCGCCTGCTCCAGGATGCGGTTCGACTGATAGCACTCCTCGAGGCGCACCAGGTAGCGGTCATAGACATCACCGTGCTCGCCGACGACGACGTCGAAGTCGTAGGCCTCGTAGCCGAGGTACGGTTTGTCTTTGCGGACGTCGTATGGCACGCCGCTCGCGCGCAGCATCGGTCCGGACAGGGAGTAGTTGATCGCCTCGGCGGCCGTGAGCGTCCCGACGCCCTGCGTCCGTCCCACCCAGACGGCATTGCGCGTCAACACGCGATCGATTTCTGCCAGCGTCTTCGGAAACGTCTTGGTGAAGTCACGCAGCTTGTCGACGAATCCATCCGGTATGTCGGCCATGAGACCGCCGATCCGGGTGAGACTCGTCGTCAAGCGTGCACCGGTCCACATCTCCTGCAGATCGTAGATCTTCTCGCGCTGCTGGAAGGCCCAGAGGAAGGGCGTGAACGCACCGAGGTCGATGGACGTGGTGCCAAGCCACACCATGTGCGAGATGATGCGGCTCATCTCGCAGGCGATCACGCGTAGGACCGTGCAGCGCGCGGTGATCTCGATGCCCATCAGCTTCTCCGCCGCCAGCGCCAGTCCCACGTTGTTCGACATGGGCGACAGGTAGTCCGTGCGATCGGTCAGCGGAATGATCTGGTTGTAATGGCGGTATTCGCCGAGCTTCTCGAACCCCGAGTGGAGATAGCCCAGGTGTGGGATGCAGCGCACGACCGTTTCGCCGTCGAGCTCGACCACCAGCCGCAACACCCCGTGCGTGGCCGGATGCTGCGGGCCCATGTTGACGAGCATGTGCTCGCCGCCCAGGTCGGGCTCGCGCGTCTCCGCATCGGCCCTTGCCGTGAGGGGGACACGCGCGGCGCGTCCCTGGCTGTCGACGCCGGTCGTGGCGAGCTCCAGCTCGACGGTTCGCTTGCTCATGTGACCGAGGGGGGGGGCTCGGGGATCACGCCGCGCTCGCCACGACGGAGCCGGTCGCGCATGTCCTCGGGGAGGTCATCGCCCGCTGCGGCGATGGACAGCTCCTCCAGGGAGTAGTGAGCTTCGGGGTTCGCGTTCAGCGCCTGCCGGACCTGCTCGGCGCGGGAGAAGCGCCCGCGTAGCGGGAAGCTTTTCCGCAGCGGATAGCCCTCGGCGTAAGTCTCCCACATCAGGATGCGCCGCAGATCGGGATGGCCGCGGAATGTGATGCCGAACATGTCGTACACTTCCCGCTCCAGCCAATCGGCGCCGTGCCACAGACTCCAGACGGAATCGACCGCCAGCTCTTCGGTAGACGGGAGCTCGACCTTGATCCGGACATCGGCGCGACGCTCGAGCGAGCGCAGGAAGTAAACGAGTTCGATCGGTCGCTCACGATCGCGGAACTCGACCGCGGTCACATCGACGAGATAATTGAACTCCTGGCCGGGTGTCTCCTTGAGCCAGGTCATCGCCTCGACCAATCGGCCGCGCGCAACATAGACGATCCGCTCACCGTCGCGCGCGACTGTCTCTCGAACAGCGCCGGGAATCACGAAGAGCGGAACTGGTGGATGGAGTTGCCGAATGGCTCCGAGATTTCGTCGATCGTCTCGGGCGGCAGGCGCAGTCCCTTGTCGTCGAGCGGCTGCTCGTCGCGGCGCCGCACGGCGTCGAACAGCGACTCGCCCTTGATCTTCTTGTGGAGCAGAAGGATGCCGTACAGCAATCCCTCGGGCCGCGGCGGGCAGCCCGGCACGTAGACGTCCACGGGGACGATCGTGTCGATTCCCTGCACCATCGCGTAGTTGTCGAAGATGCCGCCGGTGGACGCGCATGCGCCCATCGAGATGACCCACTTGGGCTGCGGCATCTGATCGTAGATGCGGCGAATGACGGGCGCGAGCTTGAACGGCAGCCGGCCGGCACAGATCAAGACGTCGGCTTGCCGCGGCGAGAACGCCTGGCGCTCCATCCCGAAGCGCGCGAAGTCGAAGCGGCTGGCGGCCGTCGCCATGAACTCGATGGCGCAGCACGCCGTGCCAAACGGCATGGGCCAGAGGGAGTTGGCGCGTGACGAGTTCACCGCCCAGTCAACCAGGTCCTGGAACTTGGTGAGCAGATAGTTCGAGCTCTTGACCTCACCGACGCGTTTCATTCGTTCAGTCCCATTGAAAGGCACCACGCTTCCAGACGTAGATGTAGCCGACGAACAGGATCAGGAGAAATACCAGCATCTCGACCAATAGGAAGCCGGTGGTGACGGTGCCATTGCCCATGAAGATCACCGCCCAAGGGATGAGAAACACCGTTTCGATATCGAAGAGAATGAACAACACGGCGACCAGATAGAACTTGACCGAAAAGCGCTCGTGGGCGTCGCCCAGCGGTGGCATCCCGCTTTCGTACGGGCGCTCCTTGATCTCGGTGGGCCGGCGCGGCCCCAGAAAATGCGACGCGACGATCATCGTGGTCGCGGCGACGATCGCCAAACCGAGCAACATGAGGAACGGGATGTAGGGCTGCATCGCGCTCGTGAAAAAATTCACTAAGTCTCGGCCGTTCGTCAAGTTGGCAAGGGCCGATTACATTGCGCCGGCATGTCAATCAAATCTGATCGCTGGATAACCACAATGTCGAGGCAACACCGGATGATTGAGCCCTTCGCCGACCGGCAGGTGCGCGAAGGCGTCATCTCCTACGGAGTGTCGTCGTACGGCTACGACATGCGCGTGGCGCCCGAATTCAAGATCTTCACCAACGCGCTCTCAGCCGTGGTCGATCCGAAACGCTTCGACCCCAAGTCGTTCGTCGAATTCACGGGCGACGTCTGTATCGTGCCGCCGAACTCGTTCGCGCTGGCGAGCTCGATCGAGTATTTCCGCATTCCCCGCAACTGTCTGACGATCTGCGTCGGCAAGAGCACGTACGCCCGCTGCGGCATCATCGTGAACGTGACGCCGTTCGAGCCCGAGTGGGAAGGCTTCGTCACGCTGGAGATCTCGAACACGACGCCACTCCCGGCGAAGATCTACGCCAACGAAGGCATCGCGCAGGTGCTCTTTTTCACCGCCGATGAAGGCGATGAGTGTGAGATCTCCTACAAGGATAAGAAGGGGAAATACCAGGCCCAGCGGGGCATAACACTTCCGAAGCTATAAGCACACCGTTCTCAGACGGTTTGCTTGGCGCCTTTCGCTCTTGAGTTGTATGCGTATGCAACGGCCAGTGCGATGATCGCGAGCGCAAAGAACGATCCAACCCGATACAGCGCCTGCAGGGTCGACAGGTCGTACAGCACGATCTTGAGTCCCGCCAACGCCGCCACTCCCAATCCTGTCGAGCGTACCAGCTTCTGATTCAGGTGGAACCCGAGGAGGACAAGTGCCCCGGCGAACAGCAACCACCATACGCTGAGGGACAGGTCCCCCGCGAGCGCCGTCATGCGACCGAAATAGCCCTGGAACTGGATCGATCCGCCGAGGAATACGGCCGATCCGCACAACGCCCACATCCAGCGACGCAATCCTTCCTGATTCCACGAATACGCCGCGAACGCGCTACCGCTCATGAAAACGTAGAGGGCGATGGCCCACTGATCCGTGAAGACCGGCGCGCCGGCCATCCGATCGGAGAGCGCGACGGTGAACAAGCAGAGCCAGGCGGCCGTCACGAGCGCGACTGCCGCGTACCGTCCACCGGGCCGGCCGCCTTCCCGCTCGGCCGCCAGCGCCAGCAGCGCCAGCACGGTCCACCCGATCACCATGCTGGAGGGCGGCCACGGGAACATGATTGCGAACGCCATGAGCGCAAATCCGGCAATGAGCTGGCAGGCGCTGCGCCGGAACCATCCGGTGGGCAGATAGACAGCCGCGAGCGTGGCTGGGACCACCTGATATGACTGGTTGAGAAGGGGAATGTTTACCACGCCCGCGAGTGTCAGGAACGCGATGGGATTCATGATAAACAACAGTTGCTCGAGCGACTGTGCGCTCGCGTGCTCCGCCGTTTGCGACGGCTTGCGAGTGAATGGGTCGGAACGGAAATGCTGCCACCAGAGCACGCCGGTTACCGTGGCGGCTGCGGCCAGAGCGAGCCAGCGACGCCACAATGGACCAGTTACATCCGCGAGGCCCACGCCCAGCAGGATCCACGCCAGGATGAGCAGGCCGAGCCGGGCTTCAGGCCACGCGCGCTGTGTCGTCACGTGAATTACGACCAGTGCTCCGGCAGCGATGAGCCAACACCCCAGCGGCGTTGCGATGGCGTCAGCGGCTCCAGCGGCCGCAAGCACCAGATAGCCGAACACAGCCAGGTTGAACGTCGCTCGCCAGCTCATGGCATAGGCGAGAATCGCGGTGCCCAGGCCGATCACTTCGAGATAACCGAGGAACGCCCGCGGATTGGGAGTCGTCGCGAGGATGATCGGCGCCAGGTAGGCGCCACCGAGCGCCCAGATCGCGAGTCCTTCGATCTCGTGGTGGAGCGCGAGAATCGTCACGCCCATGGTGGTTGCTGCCAGCAGAAGAATGCCGATGCGGTGCTCCATCAATCCGTACGGGCCGGCGGCGGCCCACAGACCAAGGTAAATGAGCCCGCCCCCGGCACCGATCATTGCCGCCCCGTAAGGGCGCATGCCTCGACCGATCCGCTCGTGCCCCCACACTGCCACGCCGGCGCCAACGATCACGGCACCGACCGAGCGCACCAGGGGCGCGATCCACCCGCGATCGAAGGCGTATTTGAGAAAGAACGCGGCGGCGATCAGCAGAGCCGCCACGCCGACCGCCAGCAGGCCACGCTGCCCAACCCACTGCTCCCAGTCGACCCGATCGGGAGCCGGATTCATCTCTATCTTGGGACGGACGACGGCGAGAGGTGCGGCGGTTGGCGTGGTCTGAGACGAAGGCTCTTCCGAGCGCGTGGGGACGCCGGGAGAAAGAGCTTGCCGGACCAGCTTCTCCAGTGCGGCGATGCGTCGTTCGAGCTGCTCGAGACGCTCGTCAGACATGTCGGCTCAGGCCCCGGCTGCCCCCGCCCCCACTTGAGAAACACTGCGCGATCCTGCCGCCGTGATCGCGGCAGTCGCAACCACGAGAATGATCAGATCGGGAATCCAACCCAGCTCGGTTGCCGGAACGGCCATCTGTAGGAAGTACATTACGAAATCGAACACACCGATCAGCAGGCCGAGCAGGACGGTGAACTGGAGTGTGCGGCCCAGGCGCGCGAGCACGCCGCCCGTCACGAGCGCGACGGCCCCCTGGCCCGCGGCGATGGCGACGGCCGTCACGATGCCCCCGAACAACGTCTCCATGAACGCGGAACGGCCAGGGTGGTAGCTGAAGAACCAGGTGTGAATCAACGCGATCACGACCCCGGCTACGGCGGCGCAGATGGTGGTCCAGATCGCGTAATAGATCACGATGCGCGTACGGCTCTCGTCCATGGGGATCTCTCCCGTGATAGGTGTCAGGTGTTTGGTTTCAGAACTTGCAACCCTGACACCAGACCCCAGACACCTGCTAGAGTAAGGAAACTGGCGCGCTAGCGCAACGCGGCCGCCGCCTCCACGAGGGCCGCTCGCGCCTGGTCCACTCGACTGACGAGGTCGGCGAGCTCCTTGTTGGCAGTCGCCGCGTCACCGTAACGAATTGCTTCGTTGACAGACGGGAATGCCATGGTGGCATATCCGTTGTCGAGGTCCGCCGCGAACTGCAGACTGCGGAACCAGGGCCGGCTCGCCAGCCCCTCGGGGCGCGTGAGCCGGCGCTCGACCTGCATCAACGCCCGATTCACGCGTTGCGCGCGCGCGGAATCGATGCCCCGCGCACTATCGCGCGCCGCAGCGAATGCCTGCGCGACCGCGGTGAACCGATCGAGTGCGTCCTTCAGCGCCTGCGTGCTGACCGTGCTGCCCCATTGCTTGCGCGCGACGCCTGAGTCGAGTTGGCTCACGAGGCCGTCCATTTCGACACCGAAGAACGCATAGTCGAGCGGCAGCAGGTCGCTGTTGGCGAGGCGCGCCAGGATCAGCGCGACGAGCTGCGCCCCGGCGCGATGCGCCTTGTAGCCGGGATCGCCGAAGCGCGACATCCAGTCGTAGGAGTCGTACATCGAGTGGTAGATGCCGTCCGGCCCGTCGAAACCGATGCCGCCCGACGGAATGCCGAGGTGATGGTAGAAACCCGCGAAGTCCGAGCCGCCGCCGAGGTTGCCGAATGTGAGCGCGGTGGTGTCGGCATTCTTGCTCTTCAGCCAGACGTCGTAGACGGTGCCCGGACCGACGGGATCGGGCACGACGCGCGCGGCCGCGCGAAACAGTGGCTTGAGTGAGGGGGAGCCGGCGCCGTTGAAGTTGGGGCCGGAGAAGGTGCCGTCCTCATTGATATAGGCGACCACGTGGGCCCGCAGCGAATCTTCCATCTCCTCGACCCACTCGGTCGAGCCGATGAGTCCCCACTCCTCCGCGTCCCACGTCGCAAATACGAGCGTGCGCTCTGGTTTCTGTCCCTCACGCGCGAGCGCAGCGAACGCGCGGGCGGTCTCGAGCACGGACACCGTCCCGCTCACGTTGTCACGCGCGCCCGGTCCCCAGGCATCGCGATGCGCGCCCATGACCACCCACTCATCGGGCCAGCGGCTGCCGCGAATCACGCCGACGGTATTCCAGATCTTGTGAAAGCCCCGCTCGCCCCGCTCGGTTTTCACGTGCAGCCGGGCCCGCGCGGGCCCGGGCCCCACGTGATAGCGGAACGGCAACCCTCCCTGCCAGCTCTGCGGGACGGACGCACCGGTCATCGGCTCGAGGAAACGCCGCGCGTTCCCGTAACTCATCGGGATGATCGGGATTTTGGGAATCGCGAGCGAATCCTCCGGCAGGCGGCGCGCGCCCTCGACCGACGACCACGCGGGCGTCGTGGGGTCCCCATTGCTGTTCATCATGCTGCCGCGCTGGATGCCGTCGGCGTTGCGCATCGGCCCTTTCGGATAGACGTCGCCGCGGAAGAATCCGTCCTCCTGCGGATCGGAATAGACGATGAGGCCGACCGCGCCGCGCTTCTGCGCCTCGCGCGCCTTGATTCCCCGGAACGAGCGGCCGTAGCGCGCGAGGACGACTTTACCGCTCACGCTGACGCCGAGGGAATCGAGCGTCGTGTAGTCTTCGATGAGCCCGTAGTTCACGTAGACCACGTCGGCGGTGACGTCGCCGTCGCCGGTGTAGCCGTTGAACGGCGGCACCTGTGGACCGCTCCCCGGTTCGACGAGCCTCAGCCGCGTCGTGTGGCCGCCGTTGATGATCCAGGCAGCGACGGTGTCGGGCTGTGGGATGTAAACGGTGTACTCTTTGCTCCAGGCGTCGATGCCCCACGATTTCATTTTGTCGAGCACGTAATCGCGCGTCGTGGCCTGCGCCGGCGTGCCGGCCACGTGCGGGACGGCGGAGAGATCGCGCGACATTTGCCTGACACTTGCGGTATCGGGGATCGAGATAAGTCGTTGCTCGAACGTTTGGGCGGTTAGGCGGTTGGGCGGTTGGGCGGCTAGAAAGACGATCACGGCGATTGCAAACCGCCTAACCGCCCAACCGCTGAACCGCCCCGTCCGAATGTTCACGCTTGCCTCCCCGCGAGCAGTACCGGTTTCGGCGCCCGCAGCCTCCTTACGAGAGCCGTCACGCACATGCAGATCAATGCCCCGAGCGCCGCGAGCCCCATGTCCTTTTGCGGATCCCACACGTCGCCCTGCGTGCCCAGCCAGGCGTCCCCCGTTCCGGGAGCGACCATCGTCGCGACGACCATTTCCATAATCTCATACAGGGCACTGAACGCAAGCGTGACGTCCAGCGGGAGATAATAGGCCCAGAACCCGCGCGCGTTGGCCACGCGCAGGAACACTTCCCGAATCGGGTACGCCATCAGCAGGCCAAATGAGAAGTGCACGATGCGGTCGAAGGGATTGCGTGCAAATCCGAACGTGCGCTGCATCCAGAAACCGAACGGCACGTCGGAGTACGTGTAGTGCGCCCCGATGGCGTGCAGCGTCAGAAATACGGTGATCAACAGATACGAGACATCGGAGAGCGGAAATATGCGATATGTGCCGAGCAGAATCGCCACCGCGGCGAACACGAGCAGGTTTTCCAGCACCCAGTCGTGGCGATCGAGCGGCGCGATCGACGTGACGATCCACACGACCGCGTACAGGCCCGCGAGCACCTGAAGCAGCCGGTGGTCGCGGAAGCGGGTGCGGATGTGGGTGGTGGAGGTTGAGATCATGGCTACTGGCTAACGGCTATCGGGTACGGTCGGGCAGATCAGGTTTTCACCCGATAGCCAATAGCCGATAGCCGATAGCTGCCTCACCTCGGGTTCAGGATCTGATCGATCCGCGCCAGAAGATCCACGATATGCGCGCGCGTCGCGCGATCGCCGGCCCGGGCCTGTGCCGCCCGCAGCGAGCTTTGGACATCGACCAGCTCGAGTCGCGCCTGCGCCCGCGCATCAGCCGGTCGCGGCGGCGGGGGGGTGAATCCCGGGAACGGCGTAAAGCCGGGCGGTGGCGGCGTCACGAGCGGCGTGCTGATGAGGCGCTCCATCTGATCTACAAACGCGCGCTGCACGTTGCGGCGATAGGGATCGACCGTGCCCGCGCCCCCCCCCCCGCCAAATTCGGAGAAGAGCCCCCGCCGCACATCGCCGAAGAGATCGGCGAGGGTGTACGCGCTGCCCGCCGGGAGCGTGGCTCCCTGCTCTGCCAGGCGTGACAAGCGTGAGTCTTGAAACAGCGTGTTCAGAGTTGCGGTCTGCCGTGCGCGGACGCGCTCCACGAAGCCTGTCGGCTCGACGCGCCGCAGAATCTCGGGATCGAAGAAGTAGGACGGCGTCGTGAACACGTTGGCATTGAGAAACCGGACCGCTTCCGCTTGCTTCGCTTTGGGCACGGGCTGATAGACAGTGCCCGATTGGCCGGCGTACTTGGTAAACTGGTAGACGCCCCCGACCACGACCGCGACGTGATTCATCTCGCGCGCCCATTGCGTGACGAGCTCGTCGTACATGTTGTCGAGGCGCTCGTAATTGTCGAGCCGGTCCTGTGTGGTCGCGGGAATGAGCATCGGCACGAGGCGCTTGATGTTGCGCACGCCGTATTCGCCGGCTTTCACCGGATCATCGCCGAGCGCTTCCGTCACGATGCGGGGATCGATCGGCTCACCATCCCCGATCCACCGCAGCAGCGGGTTCGCGTCCTGGCTTCGGGCCAATGAATCGAGCACCGGCCGCTCGCCGTCGGGCGTGGTGGTTCCCGGAACGCGCCGGTATCCCCAATCGATGGCGAAATAATCATAGGGACCGATGCCCTGCATCAGACATGCGCTGTCGCCGGGTTGCGCGACGTAGTTGTAGCGCGCGTAGTCCATGATCGACGGAGAGGTCGCATGCACGCGGCAGGTGAATGATTTGCTGCGCAGCGAGTCGACCGGATAGTAGGTGGACGCGACCATGTTGTGCCGCAGGCCGATGCTGTGTCCCACTTCGTGCGTGGCGACGTAGGCGATCATCAGCCCCATCAAGGAGTCCGGCAGCGGCAGCTTACGTGCGCGTGGATCGCTGGCCCCCGCCTGGGTCCAATACCACGCCTCGACGAGGCTCGAAATGTTGTGGTAGAACCCGATGTTGGCGTTCATGATCTCACCGGAGCGGGGATCGCTGAGGCGCGGGCCATAGGCGTTCTCGATCGTGGACGGCAGCCAGCGGATCGTCGAGAAGCGCGCATCGTCGAGATCGAAATCGGAGTCGCCCGCCGCCGGCAGGCGCGCGGTGATCGCGTTGCTGAAGCCGGCGGACCGGAACACGGGCTCCCACATCTCGACGCCCTTGATCAGCCAGGGCACCCACTTGGCCGGCGTGGCGGGGTCGATGTACCAGACGATCGGCTGCACGGGATCGGAGACCGCGGCGCTGGGGTCTTTCGGCTCCAGGCGGTAGCGCTGGATGAAGCAGCGTCGCGCGTTCGATACCCGATCCTCATCGTAGTTCTCGAACGACAAACTGAAGAACCCCACGCGATCGTCGCACAGCCGCGCCATCATGGGACGGTCGGGCAGCAGGACCATGGAGTAGTTCATCAGCATCGTGATGGTGTTCAACGAGCGGTTGGGCGGACCACCGGCTGGACCGGGGACGGAATCGACCTCGAACGTCTGGAGCGCGCTCACCTCGACGTTGCGCGGAAACGATCGCGCCCGCTCGACGACCGAGCGTGTCGGGTCCATCCGGCGCACGCGCACACCCGATTGTCGCAGGTTCAGCTCCTGCACGTCCGTCGTGAACAACTTCGTGGTCTCGAGCACCGCGTTGCTGTCGGGGGTATGCCACGCCGCGACGTCGAAGCTCATGATGATCGGCGCGATGTTGGAGAGCTGCACAGCGCGCGCGACCGGCTGCGTGCTGTCGGCGCGCATCGCGTACGAGACGATGCGCAAGAACACCTTGTTCCCCATCCGCTCCCACACCACGATGCGGTTGCTGATTTCTTCCCCGGCATAGCGGATGCCGCGCATCGTGCCCCGCTGGTCGGCCACCATCAGGAACTGCCGGCCGAACATCGCCGCTGGTATCTCGTAGAAGAGCTTTTCGCCGATACGATGGACGATGAAGACGCCCGAATCGGTCACCGCGCTCGCGGTGATGACCTGGTTATAGGGTTTGGGGGCGGTCGGCTCCTGCGCCTGGACGCGCGCGGCCGCGCGCGTCGTATCCTGGCGACCATTCGTTGGTGGAGGCACGGGGGCCGGTTGCTGCCGGCCGGCGGCGGTGGCGCCTGAACACGCCAGGGCACCGATTGTCAGGATCAGATAAACAGAGCGCATTCTGTTACGCCGCAGTCTGGGGAACCGACAGATTAGACCTGCTCGCGCCATCCGTCTAGTGGCTTTGTGAGGGGAACCCGTTGCATTTTGGTGACGATGAAAAGTCTCCGCGTCTTGATCCTCGGCGTTGTCCTCGCCGCCGTCGCCTACGGGGCGGCGGTCACGCTCGCGTTTACCCGGGCCCTCGGCTCGGTCATCGCATGGACCATCGTCGTCGTGGGTGCGGTGCTTCTCCCCGTGGTACTGCTGATCGTGCGGCGACGCGTGTGGAATCCGCTCACCGAGCTGGAGCGCGGCATTCAGCGAGTGTCTGAAGGCGATCTGTCCGCGGAGGTCCCGGTGGCGCGTGAGGACGAGCTGGGCCACGTCATCACGCATTTCAACCAGATGACGCGGGTCCTGCGCGATCGTGCCGAGGAGCAGGGGCGCTTTGCGGCGGCGGGCGAGCTGCTCGGCGGCGTCGCCCATGAGGTCAACAACCCGCTGATGGCGATCGCCAGCCACGCCGAGCTGCGGCTAGCCGACGGCCGGCTTCCGGCGGAGCAGCGCGCCGAGATGCAGAGCATCCTGCGGCAGGCGCAGCGCGCCGCGAAGCTGCTCCGGGGGCTGTTGCGTTTCGTGCGCGCCGGCGAGAAGCGCGCGGCGGCGGTGAACTTGAACGACGTGGTGCGCAGCGCCATCGATCTCGTCTCGTATCGTTTCACCATCGATGAAATCTCGATTGAAGGCCGGCTCGACCCTGCCCTGCCCACGATCGTGGGCGATGCCAATCGGCTGGAGCAGGTCGTTGTCAATCTGTTGAGCAACGCCATCGATGCCCTGCGGCTCATCAAACCGCCCCGGCGACTCACGGTCGATTCATTTGTGGACGCTCGGCTGGGTCGGGTATGCGTCACGGTGACCGACAATGGTCCGGGTGTCGGCGCGGAGGTCGCGCAGCGGCTGTTTCGTCCGTTTGCCAGTACGAAGGGGCTTCGCGGCACGGGCCTCGGCCTCTACATCTCACGCCAGCTGGTCCGGGAGGCGGAAGGCGAGCTCGAGCTCGCGCCGCACGGCGAGCGCGGCGCTCGCTTCCTCGTCTGGTTGCCTTACACGCCGGAGACCGTTCCCGAGGCGTCCCCTTCTGCCGTGAGCGTGCCGCCCGCTGCCGCTCAAACGACGCTCGCGGGTATCCGAGTGCTGGTGGTGGATGACGAAGAGCTAATTCGCCGGCCGATGTTACGTTTTCTCACGAAGCGCGGGGGGGACGTTCGCGAAGCAGGAGACGGATTGCTGGCGTTGGAAACGATCCGCGGGGGGTTTGAACCACACGTGATTCTGGCCGATCTCCGGATGCCCCATATGGACGGCGCGACGTTCTACGAGCGACTGGTCGAAGAGCGGCCCGCCCTGGCCGAGCGGGTGGTGTTCTTGTCGGGCGATATCACGCAGCTCGCCGGGCGGGGTCTGGCCGACATTCCCCGCGACCGCGTGCTGGTGAAGCCGGTCGAGCTGGCCGAGCTGGAGCGCCGGATCGTCGATTTCGTGCGGGAGCGGGCGGCCTGACATGCTGATCGTGGCGGTGCTGCTGGCCACGGTGTTGCTGCGCTTCACGATCGTGCTCGCGGCGGTCTATCTGCTGCTGCCCGTCACCCGGCTCTGCCCGCGCTGCGCGAACGACCTCACCGTGATCCGGCATCGCCTCATGCGTTGGCTGGTTCCCGCAGTCGAACATCGCTGGTGCCTCGGGTGCGGCTGGAATGGCATCGTTCGCCGCACGTCGCGCCGCAGCTCTCAATCGCGCGTGATCAGCCGCGCGGCTCGCTCGTAGAAGAAATAGTCCCACGCCCAGTTCAGCAGCACGAACAACTTGTTGCGGAAGCCGATGAGCTGGATGATGTGGATGCCGAGCCACATCACCCAGGCCACGAAGCCCTTCGCCCTGATGCCGTAGACATCCGCGACCGCCGCATTGCGGCCGATCGTCGCCAGGTTCCCCTGATCGCGATAGCGGAACGGCAGGAGCGGCTTGCCCTGTAGCGCATTGCCGATGTTGAGCGCTGCGTGCTTCCCCATCTGAATGGCCACCGGTGCGACCATCGGCAGGGGCTCCCCGTTCGCTTCGCGGTAGGCGGCGTCACCGATGATGTAGACCTCCGGGTGGCCCTGCACCTGCAATGTCGGCTCGACCGGCACGCGGCCCTGCCGGCCGGCAGAGAGGCCCAGCCGGTTACTGAGCGCCGCGGCTTTCACGCCGGCCGCCCAAATCACGGTGCGCGCCGGAATGACCTCTCCGCTCTTCAACCGCACGCGCTCACCGTCGTACTCCGCGACCACCGCGCTAAAACGGACCTCGATCCACTTGCGCCACAGTGTCTTTACCGCCGCCTCGCGCAGGCGCTCCGGCAGGGCGGCCAGGATCTTGTCGGTCGCCTCGAGCAACAGGATCCGCACGTCTTTGATGTTGAGTCGGGGGTAATCCTTGACCAGCACGAGCCGAATCAGCTCCGAAAGCGCCCCCGCCATCTCCACGCCGGTCGGTCCGCCACCCACGACGATGAACGTGAGCTTCGCGCGCCGGCGCTCGGGGTCGGTCTCGAGCATCGCCTGCTCGAAGCAGTTGAGCACGTGATTGCGGATCCGCACGGCGTCGGGGATGTCCTTCAGGCCCAGACCGTGCTGCATCATGGAGTCGAGGCCGAAGAAGTTGGTTTCGCTGCCGTGCGAGAGGATCAGGAAATCGTAGGTCAGCGGTCCGGCGCTCGTGTCGAGCCGGCGTTGGGCGAAGTCCACGCCGTTCACCTCGACCAGCCGGAAATCGAAGTTCTTCTGCCCGCGCAGAATCGCGCGCACCGGCTTGGCGATTTGCTCGGGCTCGAGGCCCGCGGTTGCGACCTGGTAGAGGAGCGGTTGGAAAAGGTGGTAGTTGTTGCGGTCGAGCAGCACGACGTTCACAGGAGTGCGCCGCAGGGCGCGCGCGGCGTTGAGGCCCCCGAATCCTCCCCCGACAATGACGACTACTTTGTCAGCTTCCGCCACACTGCCGCCAACGGATCGTAATTCGCGTCGACGACTCGCTCCTTCAGTGGAATGATCGCGTTGTCCGTGATCGTAATCGACTCCGGACACACTTCCGTGCAGCACTTCGTGATGTTGCAGAAGCCGATCCCGCCTTCATGTCGCAGATGGTCGCGTCGATCCGCGTCGTCGAGTGGGTGCATTTCGTAGAGGGCGGCTCGGACCAGCATCGCCGGTCCCATGAACTGCTCGTGCTTCTCGTGGGTGCGCAGCACGTGGCAGACATCCTGACACAAGAAGCACTCGATGCATTTGCGGAACTCCTGCGGCCGCTCGACTTCGTACTGATACATCCGCCACGTGCCGTCGGGCGCGTCGGGCTTGCGCGGCCGAAAGGCGGGAATCCGTTTGTTTACTTCGTAATTCCATGACACGTCCGTCACGAGATCCTTGATCAGCGGGAACGCCTTCATCGGCATTACCGTGATCGTCTCATCCGGCGCGTAGTCAGACAGGCGCGTCATGCACATCAGCCGCGGCTTGCCATTGATCTCCGCCGAGCAGGATCCGCACTTTCCCGCCTTGCAGTTCCAGCGCACCGCCAGATCGGGCGCCTGCTCGGCCTGGATCGTGTGCACGGCGTCCAGCACGACCATGCCCTCGTCCGTCGCGACCTGATACTCCTTCAGCTCGCCACGCTCGCGCGTGCCGCGGAACAGCCGCACGGTCCGCTGCTCAGCCACGGTTATTTCCCTTCGTTAATGAGGGCCATCAAGTCGTCCGGGATCGGCGGCTGCTGCTCCCGCCGCGCGACCATCCGGTCGCCTTCTTTCTTGATCACGATCTGCTCGCGCGCCTGGCGTTCGTCGGAATCCGGGTAGTCGCTGCGCGTGTGGGCTCCGCGACTTTCGGTACGCTCCAGCGCGGCCCGTGCGCTCGCCTCGGAGATCACCAGCAGCGAATGCAGATCGATCGCCGTGTGCCAGCCGGGATTGTACTCGCGACTGCCCGTCACGCCGACCTTGCGTGCGCGCGCCTTGAGCTTCTCCAGCTCGGCTAGCGCTGTTTCGAGCCCGCTTTTGTCACGAATGATCCCGGCATGGCGCTGCATCACCGCCTGTAACGCCGATTGGACGGAGAACGGATTCTCCCCCTCGCGCTCGAACGGCTCGAGCGCTTCACGCATCGCCTGCTCGACTTCGGCGTCTGGAATCCTGGCGGGGGCACCGCGTTTGGTTGCGGCGTACTGCCCGGCCCGCCGGCCAAACACCACCAAATCGCTCAAAGAGTTACCGCCCAGGCGGTTCGCGCCGTGCATGCCGCCCCCTACTTCACCGGCGGCATACAGTCCCGGCACCGTCGACTCCTGCGTCTCCGCACCGACCTTTACGCCGCCCATCACGTAGTGCGTCGTCGGCCCGATTTCCATCGCATCCTTGGTGATGTCGACGTGCGCCAGCTCTTTGAACTGATGGTACATGCTCGGCAGCTTTTTCTTGATGTAGTCGGGGCTCTGCTTGGACGCGATATCGAGGAAAACGCCCCCGTGTGGGCTGCCGCGTCCCTCCGCGATCTCTTTCGTGATGGCTTTGGCGACGACGTCGCGCGTGAGGAGCTCGGGGGGCCGGCGGTTCTTCTTGCGCTCACCCTTTACCCACGCGTCGGACTCCGCCTCGGTCTCGGCGAAGTCGCCTTTGAACATGTCGGGCATGTAGCGGAACATGAACCGCTCGCCCTTTGAGTTCTTGAGGACGCCACCCTCGCCGCGGACACCTTCGGTGACGAGAATGCCGCGCACGCTGCGTGGCCAGACCATTCCGGTCGGATGGAACTGCACGAACTCCATATCGATCAGCTCGGCACCGGCGTCGTAGGCGAGGGCGTGGCCGTCGCCCGTGTACTCCCACGAATTGCTCGTGATCTGCCACGCCTTGCCGATGCCGCCGGTCGCCAGCACGATCGCGCTGCTCCGAAACAGCACGAAGCGGCCCGTCTCGCGGAAGTAGCCGAGTGCGCCCGCGATCCGGCCCCCAACCACGAATAGCCGGACGATCGTGCACTCCATGTGCACGTCGATGCCGGAGTGCACGCCCTTGTCTTGGAGGACACGGATCATCTCGAGGCCGGTGCGGTCACCGACGTGGGCCAAACGGCTGTAGGTGTGGCCCCCGAACGGCCGCTGGTTGATGCGGCCGTCGGGCGTGCGATCGAACAGCGCACCCCAGGCTTCCAGCTCGTTGACGCGATCCGGCGCTTCCTGGGCGTGAATCTGCGCCATGCGCCAGTTGTTGTGCATCTTGCCGCCGCGCATCGTGTCGCGGAAATGCACGCGCCAGTTGTCTTCGGACATCACGTTGCCGAGTGCCGCCGCCGCGCCCCCCTCGGCCATTACGGTGTGGGCTTTGCCGAGCAGCGATTTGCAGACGAGGGCGACCTTGGCTTTCTGCGCGCTCGCCTCGATGGCCGCGCGCAGGCCCGCGCCACCGGCACCTATCACGACGACGTCATAGTCGTGAGAACGAAGATCGGAGGCCGCCATTAGAACAGCCGCACGTCGTGGATGACGCCCATCGCGCAGAGCCGGATGTAGACGTCAGTCAGTGAGACGGAGAACAGCGAGCACCAGGCCCAGAGTTGATGATTGCGGTTCAGCGTGCTCACGCCCTGCCACAGCTTGAAGCGGGCTTTGCCGCCGCGCGCGCAGGAGAAGCAGTCCACGTTCCCGCCGATCAAGTGTCTGAGCGAGTGGCAGCCGAACGTGTAGCTCGCGAGCAGGATCACGTTGAGGGCCATGACGAGCGTGCCGATCCCCACGCCGAACTGTCGCGGCCCCGCCGCTATCGTGCCGTCCGCCAGCACGCCATTGACGGGCCAGCGCATGGCGACGATCACATCATAGCCGAGAATGAAGATGATGATCACCGCGGCATACATGAAGAAGCGGTGCACGTTCTGGAGGATGAAGGGGAACTTCGTCTCGCCCTTATAACCGTGCCGCGGTTCGCCCACCGCACAGGCTACGGGGTCGAGGAAGAACGCGCGATAGTACGCTTTGCGGTAGTAGTAGCAGCTGGCGCGGAACCCGAGCGGGAAGATCAGGATCAGAAATGCTGGTGAGAGCGGCCACCACGTCGTCTGGATGAGCGGCGAGTAGAATGGCGACAGGTAGGGTCCCCACTCGAAGTTCGTGCCGACCCAGGCGACCCATGTCGCGTAGATGCTGAAGCTGCCGAGGACGAGCGCGGTGAGCGCGGGGGCGATCCACCAGGCGTCGCGCCGCAGCGTTGCGCCAAGGCCGTGCTCCCGGAGGTCGCGGACGGAGGTTGTCACAGCGTTACCGTGGCCATCGTTTGCTTCACCGCCTCCGCCGATTTCTTGAGCGCGGCTTTCTCGTCCGCCGTCAATTGAACTTCCACGATCTGCTCGAGCCCGTTCTTCCCCAGCTTGCACGGCACGCCGCAGTACATGCCTGAAAGCCCATACTCGCCCTCGAGCCAGGCGGCGCACGGCAGCAGCCGCTTCTGATCCAATACGATCGATTCCACCATCTGCACGACTGCGGACGACGGCGCGTAATACGCCGAACCGGTCTTGAGGAACGCCACGATCTCGGCGCCCCCGTTGCGCGTGCGGTCGACGATCTTGTCGAGCTTCGCTTTGTCGAGGAGCTGGGTGACGGGGATGCCGGAGACGGTCGTGTAGGAGATGAGCGGGACCATCGTGTCGCCGTGGCCGCCGAGCACCATCGCCTGGATGTCCTGGACGGAGATGTCGAGCGCTGCGGAGAGAAAGGTGCGGTACCGGGCGGTGTCGAGGACACCCGCCATCCCGAGGACTCGCTCGCGCGGAAATCCGGTGACCTGCTTCGCGACCCAGCACATGACGTCGAGCGGATTCGAGACCACCACGACAATCGCCTTCGGGCAGTGCTGTTTGATTTGCTGAGAGACCTGCTTCACGATATCGGCGTTGGTGCGCACGAGGTCATCCCGGCTCATCCCCGGCTTGCGCGCGATGCCTGCCGTGACAACGACCAGCTCGCTCCCGGCGGCCGGTCCATAGTCGTTCGCCCCGATGATCTTGGTGTCGAAGCCCTCGATCGGCGCGGACTCGTACTGGTCGAGCGCCTTCCCCTGCGGGACTCCTTCAATGACGTCGACGAGAACGATGGTGCGGGCGAGCTCTTTTTCGGCGAGGCGTTGGGCGGTCGTGGCACCGACATTCCCGGCCCCGACAACGGTGATTTTGGTGAGCATGGTGCGGGGGAAGTTAATGGCCGCCGTTATCCTCCTCTAGTGTGCATTTCCCGGTGCGGATCGGCTCGTAGACCATCGACTCGATACAGCGGCGTCCGATCCACGAGCCCCAGCCGCTCCTCGGCACCACGGTCAGTTCGGCCGCGCCATGTCGCGACAATCAGCTCTGCCAAATCCGCATCACTGGCGCCGCTTCGTAATGGCTCCCGTAAATCGACGCCGCGCGCCGCGTACAGGCACAGGAACCACGTCCCGTCCGCCGTCAACCGGCTGCGATCGCACGAGCGGCAGAATGGCGCCGTCGTGGATGCGACAATGCCGAATGTGGTCCCGTCGGCCAGCTGAAAGCGCTCCGCAGGCGCGGCCATGTCACGGCCCGCCACCGCGGTAATTGTTCCGTAGTGACTCGACAGGCTCGCGAGGATTTCACGCTGTGAGAACACCTGCTCGGCCGACCACCCCGTCGCCCCACCCACGTCCATGTACTCGATGAAGCGCACCTCGGCGTCGTGCGCACGGGCGAACTCGACGAGATCGACGAGCTCGTCGTGGTTCACGCCCCGGATCACGACCGTATTGAGCTTTACCGGGAAGCCGGCGGCCCGGGCGGCGCGGATTCCCGCCAGCACGTCGGTGTGCTTGTCACTTCGAGCCAGATCCCGCATTCGCTCAGGCCGCAGCGTATCGAGGCTGACCGTGACTCGCTCCAGCCCAGCCTGTCGCAGCGCCTCGGCATGCTTCGCGAGGAGCAGGCCGTTTGTGGTCATCGCGAGGTCGCGCACGCCAGGAATCTGGGCCAGCATTGCCGTTAGGGTTGGGAGATCATGGCGCAGCAGCGGCTCGCCGCCCGTCAGACGGACCTTCGTCACGCCCAGCGACGTGAAGACTCCTACGAGCCGGGCGATCTCCTCGAACGTCAGAATCGATCGCTTCGGGAGCCAGACGTAGTCCTCTTCCGGCATGCAGTAGCGGCAGCGCAGGTTGCATCGGTCCGTGACCGACACCCGCAGGCTGCCCAGGGGCCGCGCGAAAGCGTCTCGTATCAAGTCAGGCGCTCGTGCGTCAGGGGGTGAGGAGCTGACGGATCTACCCACGTGGTCGTCCCGTCCGCACGCAGCTCCTTCTTCCAGACCGGCACTCGTTTCTTGACCTCGTCAATGACGTAGCGACACGCCGCGAACGCCTCATCGCGGTGCGGCGCCGCGGCCACGACAGCGATGCTTGCCTCACCGACCGGCACGAGGCCGAGCCGATGCTGGAGCGTCACCCGAGCTTTGGCCCACCGCGCCTGCGCATCGTCGAGGATTCGCCCGAGCTCGGCAACCGCCATGTCGTCGTAGGCCGAGTACTCGATCCCCGTGACGGCGTCATCGCTACGCACAGTGCCGAGGAAGACGCAGGTCCCGCCGCGTTCCGGTCCCTGCACTATCGCCAGAAGCGAATCAACGGAGATCGGATTACGACTGAGGTAGCTCATCATCCTCCCGAGAGCGGCGGAAGGAGTGCCACTTCGTCGCCGTCGCGCACTCGAGCATCGAGCTTCACCTGCCGCAGGTTCACGGCGGCAAGCGGACGAGCCGGCAGATCGCGCGCTCCCGGAACGGCCTCGCGCACCTGCTCGAGCACGTCGGCCACCGTCGCGGAGTCGGAGACGGGAACCGACATGCTGTCCCGTCCCGCCAGCTCGGCGTAGCGCGCGAAGAACCGCACCGTCACGTGGGGCATGATCCGATTATAGCCCCGATGCCAGGCCCTGCCAGATCTTCGCCTGCTTCGGCGTCGGACTCGGCGCGCGCGAGAGTCGGTAGCTGGCATTGATCCGCTCTCGCACGGTGGTCTTGAGGGTCAGCGTTTGACCCGCGCGCTGTACCGTAATCGTCAGCGGCTGGCCGGCTTTCCCGCGATACTGGCTCCGAAATGCCGCAGCCCATTCCTGATTGGACGCCACACTGATATCGCCGATGCTCGTGATCACGTCACCCGCCTGAACACCTGCCGCCTCGGCCGCGCTCCCGGGCGTCACGGCCTGCACCTGCATGGCCCCGTTGGGCGTGGGTTGAGAAGACACCCCGACGAAGGGTACCGTGACGACCTGCTTGGTCACCACGATCCCCGCCTTGGCCAACACGGTCTCGTATGGCAGCGAGTCACGGCCATCGACGTAACGCCGGTAGAAGCCGTCGACGTCGGGCATACCGGCCGCGCGCAGCTCGTTCAAGAGATCGCTGGTGCGAAATCCCTTGTTCTGGCGGTAGTAGCGCATGAACAGCGCGCGCATCACTTCGTCGAGGTTGTGGGCATTGTCCGTCGCGTCACGGATAGAGATGTCGAGTAGGAGTCCCAACAGTGATCCTTTTGGATAATAGAGCTGCGAGCTGTTGATGTAGACTTCGTGAATCCAGGTGGCCTCGCTGCCGTCTTCCGCGCTCCACGGCTCAGGGACCGATTCGACTTGCTGAATGTTCGACATGGCGTTCTGGAGAAATTGATCGGCCGTCCACAGACCCGCCCGCAGGTTCGTGAGATCCGCGTAATAATCCGTGACCCCCTCCGACCACCACAGCAGCGGCGTGAACTGCTCGGCGTGGTAGTCGTACGGCCACATCTCGGCCGGACGGATTCGCTTCACGTTCCACAGGTGGAAGAACTCGTGCGACAACAGTGGATACATGAAGTCGCCGAGCGTGCCCGACGGATCGGCGAACGCGCCGGCTGGCATGATGTCGTACTGCGAGGCGCTGTGTTCGAGTCCTCCGCCGAAGTTGACCGGTTCGTGGATGACGTTGAAGAAGATCGTGTAAGTGTCGTACGGAGCCCCGCCCATGGTCCGGTTCTGCACCGGCGCCATCTTGGCGACGCCGTTGCGGATGTTCGCGGCGACAGTCGACGTGTAATCGCTCGCCGGCCAGACGGCGATGCGAATCCATTTTCCATCGACCTGCAACGAGTCGAGGCTGTAGCGGCCGAGGAACGTCATCGCGTCGGCGAGCTCGTGGTAATCGGCGGCGCGATAGACGCCGTTCACGGGCCCGGCCAGCGCGGTCGTGACCTGCCAGTCGGCCGGAACGTGGAAGCGCACTTCGGTGGGTCGACCGATCTGTCCCTCCTCGAACAGGAACAGGTTCGTGCCGAGGAACTGACCGAAGTTTTGTGCGACGCGCGCGGTCGAGAGATCGATCGTGTCAGCGATGAAGTCGAACTCTACGGTCACGCGATCGGCGCGGCCGGTAATGACGCGCCAGGTGTCTTTGTCGCCGCGATCCCAGCGCAGCGATTGGCCGGCCGGGTTCTTCGCGGCAAAGCCGTGGACGAGGCGAGCGTAATTCTGGATCTCGTAGTTGCCGGGACTCCACGCCGGGAGGGAGACGAAAAGCGTCTCTTTTCCGGTCGCCGGAAAGTCCGCGGCGACGTGGAACTGCTTTTCGCTTGTCGACATGAGCGTGACGTCGTAGCGGACCGCCTGCGCCGCGAGCGGTGTGGAAAACAACGCCGCGACCAGCGCGACCGGAGAGAATCGATGCATCACCACTCCCAGTAAGAAGTTGGGTCCTCGATTAAATAAAACGGCCCCGGCAGCGAATGCCGAGGCCATTTCCCAAGTCTGCGTCCTTCAGCGGTTTAGGATGAAACGCGCGCGCTCGCGTCCGCGACCATCGCGCGCAACTCCTTGCTGGGCTTGAAGACAGGAACAGGACGCGCTGCGACTTCAACGGGATCACCGGTCCTCGGGTTACGTGCCATCCGGGTTTTGCGCTGCCGGATTTTGAAAGTGCCAAACCCGCGTATCTCAATGTTATGCTGCTCAGCCAGCGCCGCTTTGACGGCGTCGAGGAACGAGTCGACGACCCGCGCACAGTCCTTTTTGGAAATCAGGGGACCAGCGGTGCGAGCGATTTGCGCAGTGACTTTTTCGACCAGATCGGCCTTCGTCATTGGGCCCCCCGTAACTGCCGGAACGTCGCCGGGTTACAAAAAGTCGGGGGCTATGATACGAGCTTACTTATTTGGCGTCAAGGGCTTGTAGGAATTGTTGAAAGTGTCCCTGAGCGTCATGAGGGCCCGGAGAGGCCTCCGGGTGGTATTGGACCGCGAAAACCGGGTATTCCCGGTGCCGAATGCCTTCGACCGTTCCATCGTTGAGGTTAAGGTGGGTGACCTCAAGCGACTTCGCACCGGGCACCCCCGTAGCCCCTCCGGTCTCACCGCGAACCGCGAATCCGTGGTTTTGGGAAGTGATAAGTACCTGCCCTGTCGCGAGATCCCGCACCGGATGGTTTCCACCCCGGTGCCCGTACGGCAGCTTCACCGTCTCGCCGCCCAGCGCGAGCCCGAGGAGCTGATGACCGAGGCAGATCCCGAAGATGGGGAGCGACCCGTCGGCGAGCTCGCGGATCGCCGTGATCGCGTACGTCACCGCGGCGGGGTCGCCGGGACCGTTCGACAGGAAGACGCCGTCGGGCTTGAGTTCGCGGATGGCTCCCGCAGTGGTCGTTGCCGGCACTACCGTCACTCGGCACCCCTGCTGCATGAAGAGTCGGAGAATGTTGCGCTTCATGCCGAAGTCGACCGCTACGACGTGGTGCTTCGCCTCGGCGGCGGCAGGGCCCTCGGTGTAGGCCGTGGGAATCGTTGCCGCTTTCGCGAGGTCGAGTCCGTTCATGGAGGGCGACGCGGCCAGCGCTCTCTTGATCTCGTCAGTCGGCTTCTCTCCCATCGCAAGGACGCCGCGCATCGCCCCGCGAGAGCGGATGTAGCGCGTGAGTTGCCGCGTATCCACATCCGCGATGAGCGGCACCTTGGCGCTCGCAAGCCACTCGAGCAGCGTCCCGGTCGACCGCCAATTGGACGGCGTGCCGCAGAGCTCGCGCACGATCACGCCGGCTACGCGCGGGCGATCCGATTCGACGTCGTCGGGATTGATGCCGTAGTTGCCGATCATCGGCGCGGTCATCACCACGATCTGACCGAGATAGGAGGGGTCGGTAAACACCTCCTGATACCCGCTCAGATTCGTGGTGAAGACGACTTCCGCGTACGCCGGCTCGAAAGGGAGTGGTGCGGTTCCGGGGAACCAGGCACCGTCCTCGAGGAGGACGTAGGCAGGCGCTCGATTACGGTCGACGATTTGGCTGAGGAGGCGGCGCCGGTGGCGGCGCTGTCGGTTGAGTCTCGATTGGCAATGGCGTCTGCTGAACCGGCGCCGGCGCCGCCTGACCCTGGCCTTCGAGCACCGACCGCACCTGCGTGCCCGACTGCGACATGAACGTCAGCACCAGCGCGAGGAACAGAAATATTCCGGCGGTCCACCACGTGACCTTGGTGAGCAGCGTCGTCGCCTGACGGCCACCCATGATCGTCTCGGTGCCGGCACCGCCACCCATGGAAGCGAGCCCGCCGCCCTGCCCCGCCTGCAGCAACACGGCGGTGGTGAGAATCAAGGCGTCGAGAATCAGAACCGCAACGAGGAATATGTACATGCGGGGCGCAAGATACCTAGGCTGCGCGGGTGCGCACAAGCTCGGCCCACGCGCGCGGATCGAGCGACGCACCGCCGACGAGCACACCGTCCAGCTCGTGCTCGGCAAGGAGCTCGCCGACGTTTTTCAGATTGACGCTCCCGCCGTAGAGGATGACGAAGGGCGCGGCGGTGACTGCGTGGTCCTTGAGCCAGGCCCGAATGGCATGGTGCACTTCGGCGGCGTCCTTGGGCGTCGCATTGCGGCCCGTGCCGATGGCCCACACCGGTTCGTACGCGATGGTCACGCGCGCCTTCCCGTCGCGCGCGGCCAGTGCCGCGTCGAGCTGGCGCGTCACGACCTTGAGCGTGTCGCCGGCCTCGCGTTGCTCGAGGGTCTCACCGACGCACAGCACCGGTTGCAGGCCGGCCGCGAGCGCCGCTGTCACCTTCTTTCCCGTCTCCTCGTCCGTCTCGCCAAAGACATGACGACGCTCGGAGTGACCGATCAGCGTCAGGCGCGCGCCGGCTTGTTTGGCGAGCGGCCCCGAGGTCGCGCCGGTGAACGCGCCTTTGGGCTCCCAATAGATGTCCTGTGCTCCGACCAGGACGTTGCGGTGGCCGGCGACGCCCTGCGCTACGGTCTCGATCGTGACCGCCGGCGGGAAAAACCAGACGGAGCGCTCGAGCGGCATTTCGCCGGCCGCAAAGAAGGCGCGCAGATACTCACGGGCTTCGACGGGACCCACATTCAACTTCCAATTGCCCGCAAAGATGAGTGGCCTCACGCGTCCTCCAGTGCCGCGACGCCGGGAAGCTCCTGCCCCTCCAGAAACTCGAGCGAGGCCCCGCCGCCGGTCGACACGTGCGTCAGCTTGTCCTCCATGCCCGCGACGGCGGCAACCGAGTCGCCACCGCCCACGACCGTCACGGCCCCTTTGTTGCCCGCCTCGACGAGCGCCTGTGCGATTGCGCGGGTGCCGGCGTCGAACGGCGGCGTCTCGAAGACGCCCATCGGACCATTCCAGAAGATCGTCTTGGCTTTGAGGAGGCGGGCGCGGTAGTCATGCTGCGTCGCGGCGTCGATGTCGTACACCGCCCATCCCTTGGGAATGGCATCAGCCGAGACGGAGCGATGTTCAGCCGCACGTTCGAGCGACGGCGCGATGACTCCGCCGCGCGGCAGTATGAGCTTCTTGCCACTCTGTGCCAGCAGATCCTTGGCGAGCGCGAGGCGATCAGGCTCGACGAGCGACAAGCCGACCTCGAGGCCCATCGCGGCGAAAAATGTGCACGCCATGGCGCCGCCGACGAGCAGCTCATCGACGCGTGGCAGCAGCGATCGGATCACGTCGATCTTCCCCGAGATCTTCGCGCCTCCGAGCACGGCGACAAATGGGCGCTTGGCGTTGCTCAAGAGCTCGCCCAGGTACTTGAGCTCCTTTTCCATCAGGAAGCCGGCAACCGCCGGTTTGAGCAGGTGCGCGACCGCCTCGGTGGACGAGTGGGCGCGATGTGCCGAGCCGAAGGCATCGTTGACGTAGAGATCGCCCAATGCCGCGAATGTCTTCGCGAGCTCGGGGTCGTTCTTCTCTTCGCCCGGCCAGAAGCGCGTATTCTCGACGAGCGCGACACTGCCGCGCGGCAAGCGGCGCGTGGTCGGGACTCCGGTTGCGGGATCGGGAATGAACTCGACGGGTGCGCCGAGCAGCTGCTCCACGTCGCGCAAGATTTGTTTGAGCGAATACTGCGGGTCGGCGCCGCCTTTCGGCCGCCCCAGATGGGACAACAGCACCACGCGGGCGCCCTTCTCACGCAGGTACTGGATCGTCGGCAGCGAGGCGCGCAGCCGCGTGTCGTCGGTGACTTGGCCGTTCTTGAGCGGGACGTTGAAGTCGACCCGCACCAGCGCGCGCCTGCCGTCCAGTGCCTGCGGGGGGAGGTCCCGCAGACTCTTTTTGTTCAACGCCGGCGCCCGATGTAGGCGAGCAGGTCCACGCAGCGCGCCGAGTAGCCCATCTCGTTGTCGTACCACGACGAGACGTGCAGCAGCGTACCGTCGATGACGGCGGTGGACATCGTGTCGATCACGCTCGAGTACAGACTGCCGATGTAATCGTGGGACACGAGCGGCTCGTCGCTCGTCTCGAGAAATCCCTTCAAAGGACCGGAAGCGGCAGCCTTCTTGAATGCCGCGTTCACGGCCTCGACCGTCGTGGAACGCTCGACCTCGGCGACGAGCTCGACGATCGACACGTCGGGCGTGGGCACGCGCAGGGAGATCCCGTCGAGCTTGCCCTTCAGCTCAGGCAGCACGAGACCCGTCGCCTTCGCGGCGCCGGTCGTCGTGGGAATGATGCTCAGCGCGGCCGCGCGCGCGCGCCGCAAGTCTTTGTGGGGCAGGTCGAGGATTTGCTGATCGTTCGTGTAGCTGTGCACCGTCGTCATGAAGCCACGCTTGAAGCCGAAGTTGTCCATCACGACCTTCACCATCGGGACGAGGCAGTTCGTGGTGCACGAGGCGTTGGAGATGATCGTGTGCTTGGCGGGATCGTACTTCTCGTGATTGACGCCCATCACGATGGTGATGTCTTCACCCTTCGCCGGCGCGGAGATCACGACCGTTTTGGCGCCGGCCGTCAGGTGTTTGGACGCGCTTTCCTTATCTGTGAAGCGGCCCGTGCTCTCGAGCACCAGCTCGACGCCGAGGTCCTTCCACGGAAGCTTCTCGGGCTCCTTGATCGCCGACACCTTGAAGGATTTGCCGTTGACGACCAGCGCGTCACCCTTGGCTTCGACGCTGCCGGGAAACCGGCCGTGCACCGAGTCGTACTTGAGCAGGTGCGCGAGTGTTTTCGTGTCGGTGATGTCGTTGACGCCGACGAACTCGATCTCGGTCTGCTTCGCCATCGTCGCCGCGCGCAGGACGTTGCGTCCGATGCGGCCGAACCCGTTGATCCCTACCCGAACCGCCATGAATTCTCCCCTTAGGTGAAGTCCGGAATCGCCGCGCGGGCGAACGTCACACCCATGACACTCGTAGCGCCGGCGCGCTCTAACGCTCGGGCTGCCTCGGCGAGCGTGGCGCCGGTGGTGAAGACGTCGTCTACAATGATCAATGTCCAATGACCAATGTCCAATGATCGATCATTGATCATTGAACATTGGACATTGGTCACTCCGAAGGCCCCCGCCACGTTCGCCAGGCGAGTCTCCGGTGTCAACGCCGTTTGCGTCGCCGTTTCACGCGTGCGGATGAGCAGGTCGGCAAGCACGGGAACTTGCCATTCTCTCGCCAACGCGCGCGCCAGGACGTCGCTCTGATTGTAACCACGTTGCCGCAGCCGTTTGGCCGCGAGGGGAATCGGGACCAGTGCCGACGGTCCGTCGGCGGGAGGTCGCACCGACGCCATTGCGGCCGCCAGATCGTCGGCAATGCGAGGCAAGCCGCTGTACTTCAGCGCATGCACCGCTTGCTGGGCGCCGTCGGCCAGCCAGACAGCGGATCGCACCCAGCGCAGCGCGGCCGGCCAGCCCGCGCACAGCCGGCAGGCACCGAAATGCGGTTCCGGCTGGCCGCAGCGCGCGCACCAGGGCGGGCACACGCTGCGCCAGCGGTGACGGCAAACGCCGCAGACTACGCGCGCAGCTTCGCGCTCGCCCAGCAGTGCATGACAGAGCAAACACTCCGCCGGGAGGACAAGCTGCTCAACTGCAGAATGTCCAATGATCAATGTTGAATGATCCATGATCAATGATGGATGGCTTCACACCCGCAGCGCGCGATTGACGGCGGCGCGCATCACTTCGGTGGGCGCGGCGGTGTCCGGAAAGAACCGGGTGAACGCCGCGGCCCCCTGCTGGACCAGCATCTCGCGGCCGTCCATGACGTCGAGGCCGCGCTCGCGGAGCGCATGGACCCAGCGCGTTTCGCCGGGTGCGTAGACGAGGTCGAGGGCCTTCTGCGCGCCGGGGATGTGATTCACGTCGACCGGGAGGGGATCGTGACCCGCGAGCCCGAGCGGCGTGGCGTTGATCACGACGTCCACTTCAACGGGGCCGGACGCCACGGTCGTCTGCACCCCCAGTTCATTGGCCCATCGCGCGAATTGTCGCGCGCGCGTCGCATCGCGGGAGCGCACGAACACGCTCGCCCGCCGGTCGGCTGCCGCTACCGCGGTCGCCCGAGCCGATCCACCCGTGCCGATCACGAGCCAACGCTCACCCTTGTGTCCGGCGCCAATGCGCCCGAGAGCGTGCGTCACGCCAAAGACGTCGGTGTTGTCGCCGACGAGCGCGCCATCCTCCGTCCAGAACGTATTGCACGCGCCGACCCGCGCGCAGACATCCGTTTTGCGCGTGACGGACCCTTCGACCGCCTCTTTGTGCGGAACGGTGACGTTGCCCGCGCCGCCGGTGGCGCGCTGCATGGCGAGGACCTCCGGCAATGCGTTCGGCGCAACCCGGAGCGCGACGTACACGGCGTCGATCCCGAGCGCGCGGAACGCGGCGTTGTGCATGGCGGGAGAGAGGGAGTGGGCCACCGGATCGCCGATGACCACCAGGAGACGCGTCTTAGCGCTGATCTCCACGTTTGCTTTCGGCGGCCAGCCGGTCCGCCACCGCGGCAGCGAGGGCCTCGAGCTCCTGACACGTATCGCGGTACACATCCAGATCACCGCCGAACGGGTCGCTCACTTCGTCCCCGCCGCGGCCGGCGTACTCGCCGAGCACGAAGACGCGCCCTTCCCCACCCAGCTCGTCCACGCGGGCGCGATGATGACGGGCCATGGTGAGAATCAGGTTGGCTTGCTCGACGAGGTCGCGGGTGAGCAGCCGCGCGCGGTGGCCGGAGAGATCCAGACCGCGTTCGAGACCGACGAGGTAGGCGCCCTCCGATGCGGGTGCGCCGTCCCACGCTCCCGTGCCCGCGGACGAGACGTTCACGTCGAGCGCGCGTTCCTTGAGCGCGCGCTCGAGCAACGCGGCGGCGAGGGGGCTGCGGCAGATGTTGCCGGTGCAAACAAACAGAACGTGCTGCGTCATGGCGCGAGTCGACCGACGGCGCGGCGTAGTTCGTGAACGCTGAGTGTGCCTTCGCGTACGATCTGCGCTCGCGGGCGTGTGCAGTCAACCACCGTCGACGGAGGCCGGTTCCCCAGCACACCGCCGTCGAGGACCAGCAGCGTTCCTTGCTCGACCGCCGCGGCGAAGTCGCGGGTAATGGCGGCTGCGCCGGGCCCCGGTGGTTGGCCGGGCAAGTTGGCCGAGGTAGACGTCAGCGGTCCGCCCAGGGCCGCCACCAGCCCCGCGATCGCTTGATGAGACGTCCACCGCACCGCGATCCCGCCGTCCGGTCCGCGTAGCAGGTCGGGCAAGCGGCCCGACCCGCCCGGCAGCACCAAGGTCAGCGGGCCCGGCCAAAACGCGCGCGCCAGCGCGTCGGCGGACGCATTGAATGCCAGCCCGTTGGCCTCAGCCATGCTGCGATCGCTGATGAGCAGAAGGAAGGGCTTGCCGGCAGAGCGTCCCTTCAAGGCTGACAGCGCGGCGACGTCGGCCTGCAACGCGCGCGATCCGAGGCCGTACACGGTCTCGGTCGGATAGGCGAGCAACCCACCCTGGTTGAGATGGGCCACCACCTGTGGAATCGCGGCCGCCACCTCGTCCGCGGTCTGAAAGGCCAGCGATTTCACCGCAACTCACGGGCGAGCGCCTCGGCCATCCGGAAATCGTCGGCCGTCGTGATTTTGACGTTATACGGGGAATCGGGAACCAGCTCCACCGGAAATCCCGCACGCTCGCACACCTCCGCGTCATCGCTGGGGGGGGGCGCGCCGCCGTTTTCGCTGGATCCGAGCTGCGCGTACGCGTCGAGCAACATCCGCCGCGGAAACCCTTGCGGAGTTTGCGCCCGCCAGATGCGCTCCCGATCGACGGTGCGCGTGATGCGCGGCGTGGGGCGGTGCGCGCCCTGTCCCACTTCCTTGAGCGTATCGGACGCGGGGACTGCGGCCACGGCGCCCACACCGGCGCGGGCGCGGGCGATAACGGCGTCGATCGTGCCGCGACTCACGAAGGGACGCGCGGCATCGTGGACCAGCACCACCGTGGAATCGTCCGAGAGTGCGTCGAGTCCGGCGCGCACCGAGTCCGCCCGCTGCGCGCCACCGGGGATGAGTCCGAGCCGGTCGCCGCGCAGCTTGCCGAGCCATTCGGGTGGGCGTTCGGCGTACGCGGGAGGTAGCGCGACGATCACCTGTCGCACGTCCGGGTGTCCGGTGAATGCTCGCAACGCGCGCAGCAGCATGGGCACAGCAAGGATGGGGCGGAACTGCTTCGGCTCGCCCGGCCCAGCGCGCACGCCCGCTCCGGCCGCGACGATGACGACACCGACGTCAGGCAGCGAGCCGACGGGTGAGCTCACCAATTCCCTCCAGCCCAATGACTTCGAGGTCGCCTCCACTGGCGGGTCCGCGCGAGCGCGCCGACAGGAACACGCGCCGGAAACCCTGGCGCGCGGCTTCGGCCAGCCGCCGTTCGACGCCCGCGACCGGACGGATTTCGCCGCCCAGTCCGACCTCGCCGAGAAACAGCGCATCCGCAGGGACGGGGCGGTCGTGCACCGTCGAGACCAGGGCGGCAAGGACGGCCAGGTCGGTCGAGGGTTCGATCAGCCGGACGCCGCCGGTGACGTTCACGAACACATCGAGGCTGCCAAACGGCAGACCGCCGCGCCGTTCCAGCACAGCCAGCAGCAGCGCCAGCCGCCGATGATCCAGACCGGTGGCGACGCGCTGCGGCGTGCCGAATCCCGCTTTTGAGGCGAGGGCCTGGATCTCGACGAGCATCGGCCGCGTCCCCTCCATCAGCGCCGTCACGGCTGAGCCGGAGCTGCCGGTGCTGCGACCGGCGAGGAATGCGGCGGCCGGATTGGCGACGGGCTCGAGCCCGGAGCCCGTCATGCTGAACACGCCGATCTCATCGACTGAGCCAAAGCGATTCTTCACAGCGCGCAGAATGCGGTGATCGAGCGTCGCCTCGCCTTCGAAGTAGAGCACCGTGTCGACGATGTGCTCGAGCGTCTTTGGTCCCGCGATGCCGCCGCCCTTGGTGACGTGGCCGACCAGCAAGACCGCCGGACCCGACTCTTTCGCGAAGCGCATGAGCCGTGCGGCACACTCGCGTACCTGCCCCACGTTGCCCGGCGCGCCCTCGAGCTCGTCGGTGTAGGTCGTCTGCACGGAATCGAGCAGCACGACGTTCGACTTGAGCTGGGTCGCGTGATGAATGATGGATTCGAGCCGCGTCTCTCCCAGCACGTGGATGCCGCCGGCGTCTTCCTCGAGGCGATCGGCGCGCAGCCGCAGCTGATCGGGCGACTCCTCGCCGGAGACGTAGAGGGTGGCGATGCCCTGGCGCTCGAGTCGCGCGGCGCACTGCATCAGCAGCGTGGACTTGCCGATGCCGGGCTCGCCGCCGACGAGCGTCACCGATCCTGGGACAATCCCGCCGCCGAGCACGAAGTCGAATTCGGCGAGTCCGGTTTTCCAGCGGGCGACTGATTCGCTCTTCAGGTCGGATAGGCGGATAGGCGGTTTGGCGGTTGGAAGGCCTCTAACCGCCGAACCGCCCAACCGCCCAACCGGCTCCTCTATTAGTGAATTCCACGCCCCGCACGCGTCGCACTTCCCGCCCCACTTCGGCTGGTCCGCGCCACATTCGGTGCAGCGAAATACCGAGCGTCCCCCCCTCCCCCAACTCTTTTAGACATGGGCGGGAGTCTCGCGTGCGGTGTAGTTGTCGAAGCGCGTGTATTCCTTCTTGAAGTGCAGCTTCACCGTTCCCGTCGGGCCATTGCGCTGCTTGCCCACGATGACTTCCGCGAGGCCTTCGATGCTCTCATTCGTTTTCGGATCCACGGGACCGTCGTAGAACTCCTGCCGATAGATGAAGCAGACGACGTCGGCGTCCTGCTCGATGGCACCCGATTCGCGCAGGTCCGACAGCTGTGGCCGGCGGTGTTCGCCGCCGCGCTGCTCGGGCGCGCGGGACAGCTGCGAGATGGCCACCACCGGGACGTCCAGCTCCTTGGCCAAAGCTTTGAGCGAGCGGGAAATGTAGGAAATCTCCTGCTGCCGATTCTCAACGTCGCCCGGGCCCTGCATCAACTGGAGGTAATCGACGATCACGAGGCCAACATCGTGCTCGGCCTTCAGCCGTCGTGCCTTGGAGCGCATGGCGAGGGGTGTCAGCGCGGCGGAGTCGTCGATCCAAATGGGCGCCGTGCCGAGGAGACCGGCGGCGCGCGCCAGCTTGGGGTAGTCGTCATCGCGCAGCTGGCCGCGGCGTAGGCGCTGCGCGTCCACCAGACCCTCCGAGCAGAGCAAGCGTTGCACGAGCTGGTCCTTGGACATTTCCAGCGAAAAGAACGCGATGGCGGTGTTGTGCTCGATCGCGGCGTGCTGAACGATATTCAGCGCCAGCGCCGTCTTTCCCATGGAGGGGCGGGCCGCGATGATGACGAGATCGGAGCGCTGGAAGCCGGCGGTATAGCGATCGAGGTCGACGAACCCGCTCGGCACACCGGTCAGGGCGCCGGCGCCCGACTGGAGGGACTCGATCCGCTCCATCGTCGGCCAGATCAGCTCCTTGATGCGGATGAACTCTTCGGCGCGCCGGTACTGCGCCACCTGGAAGACGCGGTGCTCGGCGTTGTCGAGCACTTCGCCAGCCGTTTCGTGCCCTTCGTAGACGTCCTGAATGATGCCGGTAGCTGCCTCGACGAGGCGTCGCAGCACCGCCTTGTCGCGCACGATCTTGGAGTGGTAATCGATGTTCGCGGCCGTCGGCACGACGTCGATCAGCGCCGCGATGTACTCCATGCCGCCCGCGCGATCGAGGTCGCCGCGCCGCGACAGCTCGTCGCGCAAGGTGACGGGGTCGATGACGTCGCCGCGTTCCGTCAGGGACAGCATCGACCGGAACAGCAGGCGATGGCTCTCCTTGTGGAACATCGTGTCGTCCAGGATCTCGGCGGCCTTCAGCGCTGCGTCCTGGTCGAGCAACATCGCGCCTAAGACCGCCTGCTCCGCTTCGTTGCTCCAGGGAGTCTGGCGGCCGGCGTATTCGCCCGCGCGGGAGGCGAGGGCGGGGGGCTCAGGCGGCGAGGAGGCGAGCGGCGATACGGACGTCATCCCAGGTTGGTCTCTTCCAGTTGGGGTTTCGGAGCAGCGCCGCCGGGTGATACGTCACGAGCAGCGGGATGCCACGGAACCGGTGAACCTGATTGCGCAGGGCGCCGAGCGACTGCTTGGTATTGAGCAGCGACTGGGCCGCCGTGCCCCCCATTGCCAGAATCACTTTCGGTTTGACGAGTTCGATCTGGCGATAGAGAAATGACAGGCACGCCGCGATCTCGTCGTATTGTGGCAGCCGGTTTTCCGGCGGCCGGCACTTCACGACATTGCAGATGAAGACCTGCTCGCGCGGCAGCTTGATTGCTTCGAGAATCTTGGTGAGGAGCTCCCCCGCCCGCCCGACGAACGGCCGGCCCGTCTCGTCTTCCGTACGACCCGGCCCTTCGCCCACCACGACGAGCTTCGCCGTCCCGGGCCCTTCGCCGGGGACGGTGTTCGTCCGGCTGTCGCACAGCTTGCATTTTCGACATACCGCGATGAGGGTCGCGACGTCCTCGAGGCTGCGGGTTTGCTGGATCGGGTCCGTGGCGAAGAGATCGGCGCTGGGTGGATCGAACGAAATCCCAGCCGGGATGGTCGGACGGTCTGACGGCCGGTCAGCCGGTTCTTCAGATGCGGGCACCGGTGGCACTGCGCTGGGTGAGTTGCCGACCGTCTGGCCGTCAGGCCGTCGGGCCGTCAGAATCACCGAATCTCCACCCAGCAACCGCTGCTGCTTCAGGTAGTCCGCCGCCAGAGCCCGCGCGTCAGTCAAAGCGCCTCTTCCACAACGTCGAGGATTCGTTCGGCCACGTCGCGCTTGGGCAGCAGCGGCAGGTCGACTTGCTTGCCGCCGCGTCCCAGAATCGTCACGCGATTGGTCGTGACCTCGAATCCCGCGCCGGGCTCGAGGGCGTCATTCAGGATCACGAAATCGAGCGCTTTATTCTGCATCTTGGAGCGCGCCTTCGCGAGACCGCCGCCCGTCTCGAGTGCGAATCCGACGACGACGATGTGCTTCGGTCGCTTGAGCGACGTGAGGATGTCGGGAGTCGACTCGAGCTCCAGCGTGAGCCCCCTCCCTCCGTTGCCCCGTGGTCGCTTCTTCGCCGCCGCATGTTTGGGCCGGTAATCGGCCGGCGCAGCGCTCATGATCAACGCGTCGGCATCCTTCACCAGCGCCTGCACCGCACGCTGCATCTCTTCGGTGGTCTCGACGCGCGTCGTCGTGGTGAGTCCCGCGGGCGGCGCGAGCTCCGTCGGGCCGGTCACGAGCGCCACCAGGGCACCGCGGTTCTGCGCGGCTGCGGCGAGCGCGTAGCCCATGCGGCCGCTCGAGGGATTCGTGAGCACCCGCACCGGGTCGAGATGCTCCCGCGTCGGCCCGGCAGTGATGACCACCCGTTTGCCCGACCATTTGCTATTCGTGGGTCGCGCGCTGCCCAGCAGCTGCTCCGCGGCGGCGAGAATCGTCTCCGGCTCGCTCATCCGTCCCGGCCGCTCGGTCGGACCTTCGGCGAGCGCGCCGATCTCGGGTCCGACGAAGTGCCAGCCGCGCTCGCTGAGTGTCTTGATGTTCGCCGTGGTGGCGGGATGCGCGTACATCGCGTCGTTCATGGCCGGAGCGGCGAGGATGCGGCGGTCGCCGCGCGCGAGCAGCAGCGCAGTCAGCAGATCGTCCGCCATCCCCATGGCCGCGCGTGCCAGCACGTTGGCGGTCGCCGGCGCCACGATAACGAGATCGGCGCCTTTCGCGAGATCGATGTGCGCCAGGGCCCCCCCCGCCCCCCCGCCCCCCGCGCCCCCCGCCCCCCCGGTCGCGCTGCCAGAGCGAGGTCAGGACGGGACGACCGGTGAGCGCTTCGAAGGTGAGCGGCCGCACGAACTCCGCGGCCGCGGCGGTGAGGACCACGTCGACCGTGGCGCCTGCTTCGGTCAGTCGTCGTGCCAGTGTGCAGCTTTTGTAGCAGGCGATTCCGCCCGACACCCCAAGCACGACGTGCGGCATCAGCCTTCCTGCTGGCGCCGCCGCCGCACCAGGCGGTACTTGAGCCCGCCGCGCACGAGCTCGTCGAACGCGCGTGTGGTGAGCTTCTCCTCCCAGTCGACCGAGCGGTCGCGCGGGAAGTCGTTCACGAAGCGTGCGAACTTCGCGGCCACGAGCACGCCGAGGTATTTGTTCTGCGTCTGTCCTGCGACTTCTGACGGTGTCACAATGCGCATGACTCAGCCTTTCTGTTGGTGCAGCGTATCCCAGATTCGAATGCTTTTCTTCCTTCAGATTGGTTCAAATAGCTGTTAAGCCATCGAGATGTCGTGTTTCTCTCTCACAAACTTGCCCGGATCATCAATTGCGCCTCATTACCGCATCAACCGCCTCATCAAGATCATCATTTCTGATCCAACGATGAAACTGAGTTGCTTTGCCGATCTCGTAAGTCGCTCTCTCCAGGCGCTCCTGGATCTGTCCCGGTGTTTCACTCCCTCGCTTGACCAATCGTTGAATCAGGACCCCGGGATCGCTCGGCAGTATGAAAATCGTTAACGCCTGCGGGTCGAGCTTTCTCACCTGCTCGGCACCCTGAACCTCGATATCGAGAAGCACATGGCGCCCTGAAGCCAGAATCTTTTCGACATCGCTCCTGAGCGTGCCGTACAGCTCATCACCATACCTGGCATGCTCGAGGAACTTCCCTTCCCCTACGCCCCTCAAGAACTCTTGCGGCTTCCAAAAGTAATAATCAACCCCATCCTTCTCACCGCTGCGCGGCTTCCGCGTGGTCGCCGAGACCGAGAACCCAAAGCGATCCGGAAACTGGTCACGGAGCGCCTTCGCCATCGTCGTCTTGCCGCCGCCCGATGGGGCCGACAGGACGACGATGCGTGGCGTCTGCGTCACTCCAGGTTCTCCAGCTGCTCCCGGAGCTTTTCGAGCTCTCCCTTCATCGCGATCACGCTCTGCGTGATGCGCGCGTCGTTGGCCTTGGAGCCCATCGTGTTCACTTCGCGCAGCAGCTCCTGCGCGAGGAACCCGAGCTGCTTCCCCACCGCCTGATCGGACGCGAGCGCGGCCCGCGCGGCCGCGACGTGCGACCGGAACCGCACCAGCTCCTCGGTGATGTCGACACGGTCGGCGAGCAGCGCGATCTCGAGCGCCAGCCGTTGCTCGTCTACGTGTGCTGCCCCCGTCAGCTCCGCTACGGCCTGCTTGAGCCGCTCGTGCTCCGCCTTGAGCCGGGCCGGGGCCTGCTCCTCCACCACGCCCGCACCTGCTTCGAGCGCATCCAGCCGGGCGGTGAGCTCGGCGGCGAGCGCCGCGCCCTCACGCTCGCGCATCGCCACGACGTCGCGAGCCGCCCGCTCCACGATCGGCTGCACCTCCGACCATTGCACGACTTGCTCGTTCCCCCCGCTGCCGTTTACCGCGGTCAGCACCTCGGGCTGGCGGGCAACGAACGCCAGATCGACCGTCCCTTTGAGCTTCAGCTTCTTCTTCAGCTGCTGCGCCGCCGCGACCACTTGCTTGGCCCGCGTGAGGTCGACAGTGACTTCCCGCTCCCCGGTCGGCCCTTCAACCCAGCGAGCCGTCACTGCCACGTGTCCCCGCTCGAGCAGTTGACGGAGCCGCTCGCGCATCTCGATTTCGATGCCGGCGAGATCAGCGGGCAACTTGAGCTGGGGGTTGAAAAAGCGGTGATTGACGGTGCGGATCTCGATCCGCAGACGTCCGTTCAACACCCGATCTTCGGCGGCGCCGAAGCCTGTCATACTGCGCGGCACAGGGCCTTAAATGTAGTCGGGAGCGCTAGTTCGTGAAGAACCAGCGGGCACCGTACTGCTGCGCGCTCTTCGGGAAGCCCAGGCCCGCCAGATAGCTCGACCGCATCAGGTTGATGTTCTGCACGGTCCAGAACAGCGTCACTCCCGCAAGCTGCAACTCGACGTTCGTATCGACAAAGCTGGCTCCACCGATTGCGCGTGAGACAGGGCCGGTGCTGTCGACAGCGATCCCGCCCAGGCGCGAGCGGCTCCACGACTCGATCGCTGCTTCCGCCCGCAACGCGAAAATCCCGCTCTTGTAGACGCGCCAGAATTTCGAATAGAAGGCCGCGGACAGACGGGCGTGATTGGGGGGCTCGAAGTCGCCGCCGCCGGTAACCGGATTGTAATACCAGCCCGATACGCGCAGCCCCGGAAGGAGCTGCAATGAGCCGTGCGCGGCGACGAACTCGGTCGGCTCCGTTGGCCGCAGTGAGTCGACGGGTCCGATTCCCTCCGCGAAGCCGAGCGGGGCAAACGGATCGCGGCGACCGCGGCCGACCTCGAGCGTGAGCCGTGGATGATCGAAGCGCATCCAGGCGGCGATGTCCGCGACCTGCTGCACGGAGTCGGCGGGGATGAACAGCGCCTGGACGTCGTGTTGCCACGCGCCCTCGACGCGGGCCGAGAACCCGAGTGGCAAGGCGAGGCCGGCGGTGACGAAGCCCCGCAGGCCGGCGCGCTGGCCGTCATAAAACGATTGCCGGATCGCCCCCGCGACCGTGAGGGCTGAGAACGGCATCCAGCCCCCCCGCGCCTCGAGCTGCTGCGGCAGGCGCCCCGCACCGACTCGCGCCGTTGCCACGACATTCGCGCGTCGCCACGTCTGGCTCGCTTCGAGCTGCGCGCTCGACACCGTGCGACTCCCGATGACGGGGTCCTTGGTGATCGAGCTCGTTGCGAGTGTCGTCGTCACACGAAAGCCCAGTCCATCGCCCCGCTGCGCGATGAAGAGGCGCAGCAGCCGTTCGCGCCGGTCCTGCCGCCAGCCCTCGACGCGTCCGTCACTGGAGGAGTCGCGGCGCCAGCTCGTGCCCAGGATCTGGAATGATGCGCCGACATGCCCGCCGGGAGGCACGTAATCGAACTTCAGCCAGATATCGCTGGCTCTGAATGGCGTGGTGGTGTTGCTGGTGAGACCGGTCCCGATGCTGCTCCAGTTTACGATGAGGGCCGCGCCGAATCCGGAACGCGTGCGCGTGGCGAACCCCCCACGGTACTCGGCAATGTCCTGATTGCCGGTGAGGATGCCGACCAGCGTGCGTGTGGCAGTCGAGCGCGGTCGCGCCGTGACCAGGTATACCTGCAACGCGCCAGGCAGCAGGAGGACGTCGATGCGCTCGAGGGGCGCAAGCGGAATGCGCGCGGGATCGAGGTACAGCGAGTCTCGCCCCAGCGGCAGGTACGGCACGCCATCCCAGAAGACCTCGAGCGACGCGGGCCCCCGCCCCGCGTACAACACGATCTCCGCCTGCCCGAACCAGCCGCCGCGCACGACGTAGACGCCGGGGATGTGGCTCAGCAGGTCGCTGAGCGTACGCGCGCTCGTGAACAGGAGTGAATCGACCGTGAAGGTGTAGCGCGACCCGCGCGGCAGCGGTCCGGGCGGGATACTCGGCGTGAAGACAGGGAGCAGCACCGGAAGGGTGTCCCGCTTCGTCGTATCGGGCGGGGCAGCCGTCGTGTCATTGGCTGCCGTCGTATCTCTCCGGGTGGTGTCGGCCTGCGCGGCTGCGGTTCCCGCTGCGCTCAACGCGCCTCCGGTGGACAGCGCCAGGGCGAGCAGACCTGCTCGGATCAAGCGCCCGCGCGTTTGAGCAGGAACTCCGTGAAGAGTCGCACGCCGATCGCCGTCGGACCCTTCGCATGGCCCGCGCCTTCGCTCTCGAGATACGCGGTTCCCGCGATGTCGAGATGCACCCACGGGAATCCGTCGACGAACTCCCGCAGGAACCAGGCGCCGGCGATGGTCCCCGCGGCGCGGCCACCCGAGTTCTTCACGTCCGCGACGTCCGATTTCAGCAGGTCGCGATACTCCTCCCACAGCGGCAGCGGCCAGCATCGCTCGCCGGCGCGCTCCCCGGCATCGCGGACCTCGGCGAGCAGCGCGTCATCGTTCCCCAGCATCCCGATCGCCTGATGGCCCAGCGCGACGACCACCGCGCCGGTGAGCGTCGCGGCGTCGATTGCCGCGGCCGGCTTATAGCGCCGCGCATACGACAAGGCGTCGCACAGGATGAGGCGGCCTTCGGCGTCCGTGTTGATGATCTCGATGGTCTTGCCCAGATGGCTTTTCACGACGTCACCGGGCTTGATAGCGGTGCCGGACGGCAGGTTTTCGGTGGCCGGAATGAGGCCTACGACGTTGATCTTCGGCTTGAGGCGTCCCAACACCTCGAACGCGCCGAGGACTGCCGTGGCGCCCGATTTGTCGAACTTCATGTCCTCCATATTCAGCGCAGGCTTGATCGAGATCCCGCCCGAATCGAACGTGACGCCTTTCCCGATGAGGACGACCGGAGCACCGCTGCCGCCCTTGTATTCGAGCGCAATGAAGCGGGGTTCTTCGGCGCTGCCCTGCGCCACGGCCATCAAGGCGCCCATCCCTTCCTTCTTTATCTGCGCCTTATCGAGGATCGTGATGTCGAAGCCGTGCGCCGTCGCCAGCTTGCGAGCCTGCTCGGCGAGATAGGTGGGAGTACACACGTTGCCCGGCTGCATCTGCAGATTGCGGGTGAAAAGGTACCCGGCCGCTATCGCATCGCCGATGCGTCGTCCCGCTTCCGCTTCGGCCTTATCCCCCTGATCGACGAGGATCTCGACCGTCTCGAGATCGGGTTTGGGGTCTTCGGGCTGGTTTTTCAGCTCGGTAAACTGCCACCCGCCCTGCGCCGCGCCCTCGATGGCGACCTGCGCCAGCTCGGCGGCCCCGAGGCCACCACGAGCTTCGGGCGTGACCGCGACGGAGAGCGTCTTCGTGCCCAGAGCGCGGGCGCGCTTGGCCGCGATGGCGGTCGCGCGCCGGATCGAGCTGCGTGTGATCTCCCCCGCCTTCCCCGCACCCACGAGTAGAATGCGCTCGGCGCCTCCCTTGGCGCCGCCATACACGAGGAGCGTCTCGTCCTTCTTTCCTTTGTAGTCGCCGGACGCTACGGCACGCTCGACGCTCGCATCTTTGAGCGGCGAGAACCCTTGCGTCACGATCACCGCGAGGAGCGGCGTCGCGACGCTCAGAGGCGGCTTCGTCGAGATGGCAGACTTCATGACAGATGCTCGATGATGGCGTCGGCAAAGGCCGACGTTGAGACTTCGGTGGCTCCTGGTAGTTGGCGCGCGAGATCGTAGGTGACGAGCTGCGCGGCGATCGCGCCCTCGAGGCCGCGGATGATCGCACGCGCGACATCATTCCACCCCAGCTCTTCGAACATCATGACGCCCGAGAGGATCACGCTGCTCGGGTTGACCTTGTCCTGACCCGCGTATTTCGGCGCGGTGCCGTGTGTCGCCTCGTATACCGCATAGCCATCGCCCACGTTCCCGCCCGGCGCGAGTCCCAGACCCCCCACTTGAGCGGCGGCGGCGTCGGAGAGGTAGTCACCGTTGAGATTGGGGGACGCGATGACGGAGTATTCGTCGGGTCGCAGGAGCACCTGCTGAAACATCGCGTCGGCGATGCGGTCTTTGATCACCAGTTTGCCGACATCCCCTTTGCGTTTGCCCCCTTCGGCCTCCGTGACGGTCTGCGCGCCGAATCGCTCCTTCGCGACTTCGTAGCCCCAATCGCGGAACCCGCCCTCGGTGAACTTCATGATGTTGCCTTTATGCACCAGCGTGACTGACGGCCTCTTGTGCTTGAGCGCGTACTGAATCGCTTTCACCACGAGGCGCTGGGAGCCGAACTTGGACATCGGTTTGATGCCGATGGCGCTGCCGGGGCGGATCTTGGCGCCGAAGCGGCGCGTGAGAAACTCGATCACGGCGTCGGCCTCCGCACTCTCCGCCTTGTATTCGATGCCGGCGTAGACGTCTTCGATGTTTTCGCGGAAGATGACGACGTCGAGCTTGCGTGGCTCTTTGACGGGCGACGGTACACCGGTGAAGTACCGCACCGGCCGGATGCAGGCGTAGAGATCGAGGATTTGCCGCAGCGCCACATTGAGCGAGCGAATCCCGCCGCCGACCGGTGTCGTCAACGGGCCTTTGATCGCGACGCGATGTTCGCGAATGACGTTGACTGTTTCCTCGGGAAGCCAACTGCCGTTTTGTTTGAACGACTTCTCCCCCGCCAGCACTTCACGCCACACGATGCTGCGCTTGCCGCCGGACGTCTTGGTCACGGCGGCGTCGAACACCTTGGACGCCGCGCGCCAGATATCGGGTCCGGTGCCGTCGCCTTCGATGAACGGGATGATGGGATGGTCGGGGACGATCCAGTGGCCGTCCCGAAAGTCGATCTTGGTGCCTGTTGGGGTTGGCATGGCCCCCATTCTACAACAAAAAGGCCCGCCTTTGCAGGCGAGCCTTTTCGCTGCAATACGTCCTTACCAACCGATGCTGAGCTTACAGCCTATAAGCAGCCACCGTTCCAACAGCAGTCCGCAAGAACAACATCCCGGCAATATCGTCCACGGCGTACACCGGCTCGCGCTCCTTGCCGAGATCGACGCGCGCGCGCGGCTGAGCACTGTCCTTGTCAAGCTGCAGCAGCACATTGCCGTTGCCCTCGGGGGCACGTGTCAGCATGAAGACGGAGCTGGGCGACGTGAGTGAGGCCTTGAAGCGCTTGCTGGCCAGCGCCGACGCCTCGCTCGAATAGCCCTGGAGCTGCGCCCCGCCCTGCGTGTACGCGGTCGACAGCTGGCTGTAGACGATGCGCGCCGTGGTATCGGTCGCGGTCCGCGCGGCATCGGCGAACGCGTCGCCATACGCCGATGCCGCGGCCCCGTACAGTCCGGCGCGAACGGACTGAATGCGGTACAACGCCCGCAATAGACCCGGCAGCTGCGGCGCCGGGTGGTAGGCTTGCTGCTTGATTTGTCCATCGCGGCCGAGCACGACGAGATTCTGGGGCGAGATCAGCACGATGCCCGCCGGCCGAAGCTCCATCGAAGTCGGGTCTTCACCGCCCTCGAACTTGATCTCGGGGCTCAGCGCGCGATAACTGCCGTCCTGACGATTAACCGCGTACAAGCGATGATCGTGGTTCGCGAACACGTAGAGCGTCGATCCTTCGACGACATGATGTAGCCGGTAGCGGTCGGCCTTATAGTCGTTCGAGCCGAGCGGTTTGCCGCTCTCGATCGCGTCCTTGTACTTGGGCTGGCCGCTCGTCAGATCGATGACGTTCACTTCGGCATTGGTCGTGGCGTCGGGACGCGAGATGTACAGCAATCCGGCTGGCGTCAGCTCCGCGTAATCGAGCAGGCCTTTGATCTTCACATCTTTCTGCAGGCGCAACGTCGCCGTCGCGACGTTGAGCACGTTGACGTAGGTCTTGGAATCGGCATCGACCGCCAGGACGACCGCGTCGCCCGCGATCATGGCGTCGATCACGTCACCGCGCATCTTCAGCGGCTTCGGCGCGATCGTCGTCCCGTCCTCGTAGCGCGCGACGTTCAGTCCGGTCTGTACCACGCCGTTGACGATCCTGACGTTGCCCGTCGCCTGATCGGGCGGCGGCCCCTCGGTCAGCATGATGATCCCGGCGGGATGCTGGACGATGTCCCGAATCCAGCCGTCCACGCTTGCCGGTTTCGCCCAGAGCGGCTGGCCGTCGGCGAGGCGGTAGGCCATCAGCCGTTCGTCATAGCTCACATAGATGCGATCGGGTTTCGCGACCGACTGATACAGCAACACCTTGTGCGGGAACGTCCCGGAGCGCGCCATCTGCAACGACGCAGTCCAGCGGATGGCGCCGCTCTTCGCGTCCAGCGCGCGCAACCCCAGGAGTGTGTACACGACGATCACGTCCGGGCCGGCCTGGAGGACTTCGAGGTTGGTGGCGCCGGCCGCGGCGCGTACGAGTCCCTGCATCAGGCCGCCGAGCCCGCCCTTCTTCGGTCCGCTCTGTTGAAAGAGTGATTCGCTCACCCAGCGCTGTGTGCCGGTGCTGAGATCGTAGAGTGCGACGAGCGGTGGGCCGGACGCGCGTTGGCCGTGGACGAGCAGCGTCCCGCTTTGCGGCAGGACGCGACGCGTCACCACCTTGGTCAGCGTCAGTTTGCGGGAATCGAAGAGCACGGTGCCCGTGACGGGATCGAAGATCATCGAGAGGCCGGGTTTTGCGGCTTCCATCAGCAGTGAGCCCTCGATCATGCGCACGCTGTCGACTGGGAGACCACCGAGCTCCGGTTTTTGCCACACGATCTGCCCGCGTTCGATGTCGACGCCGGCGAGCGCGGCATCGGTCGAGACCAGCAGCGCGCCGGCGGGAGTGATCTGCTGCCAGCGGAGGTCGCCGGTGAAATGCAGCGTCCAGGCCGGCACTGAGCCGACGGGTGCGGGAGCGGGTTTTTGAGCAGGACGGGTGTTCGCGACGGGCGTCGCGGCCTGGAGCAGCACGAGAAGGAGCGGCAGAGCCATGTGGCCTCCTGGGAGGGCCCACATATCCCCCCATGCCGCGTCGTAGCGCAAGGGTCTACGGCACTACGGGTGGTGTTCCGCGCGAGAACCGAATGTCTAACGTGCGTTGGGTGTCGATCTTAGCGCGCCGGCCGTAGCGGTACGTCGTGATGGCTGTCAGCGAATCCTGAAGCGGTACGCCCGGCGCGATGTTGCTGAACCTTGTCCGAAATGTCATGGACTGGACGTCGCTAAGCGCAGAGCGCTCGGGTCGAGTGAGTAACGTCGTCGTGTAGCGCAATTCGTACGTCATGGGATCGAGGTACGCGGAGCCGGCCATGTCGGCGGTGCCGATGCGCTTGGCCGGCTCGAAGGCGACGCGGATCAACGTGTCGCCGCCGATCGTGTCCTGCCCTGCCAATCGGAAGCAATGGTTCTTGACGAAGTCCGCGTTGCCGAGGTCCTGCAGCTCGACACTGTGGATGACGAGCACTCTGGCTGGATCGCCCCAGGGGCCCCAGGCCGGCTCGACGACGCGACCCACCGCGTAGGGGTGATTGTCACTGCTGGAGAAGCGCAGCCGCTGGACGAACGCCTTCCCAGTATCTCCGCGCTGATTCACGCTCCGTTCCGCAATCTCGAGCTCGTACCTGAAGGGATAGGTCTGGGCGAGCAGCTCGGAGCGGCGGGCGTTCTCCTGCAATTGATCGAACACAGCACGCAGCGCCGCGTCGCTAGAATCCGGCGGACCGGGGTTCGTGCACGGGAGCGCGGTGACCGTGACGGGCGGCAGCTCGATGGCGAGATGCCGCAGCACGACGTGCAGGATCGGTGTGCTGCCTTCACCGATGACGATTTGCGTGTCCAGCGGCGTGTACCCGATCTGGCGCGCGCTGAAGAGATATGTGCCCGCGGTGGGGATCGAGAATGCGAAGGCCCCGCCAGCATCGGTAAACTGCTCTCCCACGCTTGGATGCAGCGTGACGATGCTGTAGCCGAGGGGTTGTCCCGTTTCGGCGCTGACGACGGTGCCGCGGAGCGAGGGTTGCTGCGCGGCGGCGATTTGGGCGCACGCCAAACAGAAAAGCCACTTCATAGATCAAATCTACTCAGCGATTGAGCCGGGTCTCCGGGTGAAGAGCTCCTCCACGCGCTATCTTACTGCCCACCGTCCTCGGTCGCCGGCCAACGGTATCCCGAGGAGAAAGTGCTTGCGATGAACGTGTTCCGCGCCGCATGGGTCCTCGGGCTTCTGACGGCCCCGTCCGTGACTGCAGCACAGAAAACCATTCTCATCAACGACACCCTTGCCGCCAACGCCGACAAGCTCAAGGTCAACAACCCCGCCCAATGGGCGGGCCGCATCGCGGGCTGGCGGTTTGGTGACTATGCCGTTGCGACGAGCAAACGGGGACCGGTCGACACCGAGACGAACCAAAACTTCTTCAATACGAAGGTGGACAGCAGTACCAGTGAACAGTTCTCATTTGTCTTGACCAACAAGACACCGGATTCGGCAATGGTGGATGCAGCGCGCTACGGCACCGTGCGATTACTGAGGAGTTTTCCACTGGGGAATGGGTGGTCCATCGGCACGGATTCGGTCGTGAGCGAATCGGTCAATTTCGCCGCGTACATGACGATCAATCGGGATACATCCGACACCTGGGCATTTTTCCTCGGGGTGACTGGAAGCCCCAGCTACGCGGGTTTTCTCACCAACGGCAAACGGCGCATCACCTTGGCTGTGGCGAGCTCTAATCGGAACCCCTTCGATCTCAGTGGATGGCCCGCCTTGGGATATGAGTTTCGCGAAGACGGGCGATCCCTTGGTGCCATTCAATACTTCAACGTGTCGTGGCGGCCTGCCCAATTCGTTTGGTTGGATCGCAATCTCGATGCGAGGACGAAACTTCTTCTCGCGGCTGCCATGACGGCTGTTCTCCAAATGAACAGGCAGTCCTAGCGCGGCCCAAGTTCAGCACCCTACTGTGGCGGTGGACCCGCGATCGTGTGCCAGCGGTGCTTCGCCTGAATCCGCGCGCGCTCGTCGGCCGACATGGGAATCACCGGTTGACCTTCCAACACTGAATTGTCGCGCATGAGCTCTTCGAAACCGGGTTTGGAAAATGTGAACGTGATCCCTAGCGGCTCCGTCCCATCATTCACCAGGCCAATTGTGACGTTGCGTGGAACGTAGATCGTCGCTCCGGAACTCACGTGTGCTTTGCGTCCGTTCAGTGACGCCGTTCCCTCGCCGTGATAGACGAACAGAATCTCGTCCGCGATCAGATGGCGATGCAATTGAATCTCTGCGCCAGGGGCGATGTCTTCATAGCCCATCACCAGGTCGGGCGATCCACCATTGAGCCGGTCGACCTTGATGATAAACGGCCCCTTCCCGGCAGTCCGCCGCACACGTCGCTCCCCTTCGCCGCTTTGTAGGATGAGCCCTTGGGCGTGTGCCACCGGCGCTGCGGGCGGAGTCGAGCGTGGCGCAGTGCAGCTCCAGCACATGGCGATGCTCGTGATTGTCGCGGCCGCGAGCGGCCATGGAATGGGCGAAAAGCGCACGCTCGCCTCCTGAAGGTCCGTCAGTCTAAATGGTGGTCGTCATGCCCGAGGAGAGAGTCGAACTCTCATGGGGTTGCCCCCGACGGATTTTGAGTCCGTTGCGTCTGCCATTCCGCCACTCGGGCGCGTGAGGCGAGCCAAGAAATTAACTAGGTGTTCCCCCGTATGCACCGCTAGCATGGCACGAAAGGGCAACAGCCACACGCTTCAACGCCTGTGAGCATTCGAAAGGATACACGTCGGGGGAAACCGTATGACCATGGTTGTCACACCAAAACTGCCAGATACTAACGTTCGATCAGCAAGAGCGCCCGGTGGATCCGCGCCGTCCCCCATACCAGCTGGTTCACACACTTGCCTCGCCATTGACCAGGCACATGTGGGTTGGATGAAACCCACGCGCTCGGCACTGTCCAGGAAGTCACGTAAGTGGGATCTGGTTCTCTTTCAGTCGTGGCAGTTCGCGCTTGAGACGCTGCTCTTGGTACGACCCGGAGCGGGCACCCTCACACTGGACTGATTCGTACCATGAAGCTTTGAGAAAGGATTGGGGGGCGCAGGTTGCTGCGCCCCCCGTTTGGTGTTCCCGTCAGATGCCCCGGTGCCGGTAGCCCCTGCCCCCCATCCCTTCGCCCCGGCCCCCGCCCCGGCCGCGTCCCATCCCTCGCTGCCCTCGCTGCATCCGCATTTCACCCACGCGCTGCATGAAGTGCTCGCGCATCTGCTGATAGCGAGCGCGCTGCACCGGCGTGAGATACTTCGCCATTTCGTTATCCTGGTCCTGTTCGACCTTGAGCATCTCCGCCCGGCCCGACTGCATGCCGTTGAGCAGCTTGTTCACGCTATCGGCATTGGCCGCGACGCCCGGCTGCATCTGATCCTCGAGCGCCTGACGCCGCTCGCGCTGCTGCTGCATGAGCGTCCGGCGACGGCTGCTGAACTTCTCCTGACTGGCCCGCAACTTGGTGGCCTGATCGGGCGTGAGATTGAGATCCTGCTGCACGCGCTCGCTGAAGCGTTGCTCGACCTGCGTGCGCAGCCGCTCGGTTTCGGCGCTGTCGGGGCGTTGCCGCACACTGTCCCGCTGCTGGGCGGTGACGCCCGAGGCCAGGGTGACGGCGAGACTGAGAACCATAAATGTCCGCATTTTATCCCTCCAGAGAGCGCAGCATCGTACGCAGCTGCTGCGCGTCGAGTTCGCGTAAATCGCTGCTATCCGGAACCACTGTGTTCACGCCGACCATCTCATCGAAGTTGTCGAGTACATCCTGCAGCTCATCGGTCGTGAGATCGTTCAGATCATCGGAGACGAGGTGGCTGCTGTGCCCGCTTCCCCCGACCTCGCGCATCGGCAGGATCTGTCGCACGGCCAGTCCGCCACCGACGAGAATGACGACCGCCGCGGCGATCCGCAGCAAATGCACCTCGATCCACGTCCGGTGGCGGACGGGATTCTCGCGCAGCTCCGCAACCACCCGACGCGCCGTAGCCTCGACATCGAGTTGCTCGGCAGCCCGACTTCCGAGGCGTTGGGCAATTTCGTGCAACGTGCCGTCGTGTGACGTGCCGTCGTGTTTCATCCTACGATCTCCCTCAGTCGCCGCACTGCGTGGTGATAGTGCACACGCGCCGCTCCCGGAGTCGTCGCCAACGCGGCGGCGATCTCCTCGTATTCGAATCCCTGCTGGGCGCGGAGCAGAAAGACTTCGCGCTGCAGCCGGGGCAACACTTTCAATCCTGCCGCGAGTCGTTCTTCCGCCTCGCTCGCCACGGCGTGCTCATGCGGATCGCCGCTCCGGTCGTGCATGGTGTCGTCGAGCGGTAGCACCTTACGCCGACTCGCCCGGCGCCCATAGTCCCTCAGCACATTGCCGCCGATCGTCAGCAGCCAGGTGCGGAATTGACAGTGCCCGCGAAACCGGTCCACGCTGCGAAACGCGCGAATGAACGTCTCCTGGATCAGGTCATCCACGTCCGCATCGGGCGCACCCGCACCCGACAGGTAACGCGCCAGCGCCCGGGCATGGCGTGCGACGAGCTCCGCCGCCGCCTGCTCATCCCCAGTCTGCCACGCCACAATCAGCGCGGCATCGGATACTGGAACCGGTTGCGGTTGCGCCATTGGCTCCGGGGTTTGACGAGAGAATGGTGTCGATATTAAGAAGCCATCGGTAGCGCCTTTTCCCACCTTGTCTCACCCAGCCTCCCACGGTAGGTTGCGAGTTCGAACGATCGTTCGAAATCATGCGACCTTACGACGAGCGCCTCGACCACCTGCTCGCCCGTGCCGCCCGCGTGTTTGCGGACAAGGGCTATCACCCCACGACCATGCGGGATTTGGCCGCCGCCAGCGGGATGTCACTCGCCGGGATGTATTACTACGTGCGCGGCAAGGAAGATCTGCTCGGGCTCATCCAGGAGCGCTGCTTCACCCGCGTCCTGGAGGGCGCCCGGCAGGCGGTCGCGCAGGCAGCCGATCCGGAAGAGCGGCTCCAGGCCTTCATCAGGCACCACGTGGCTTTCTTCGCCGAGCACATGGCCGAGATGAAAGTGCTGTCGCACGAGGCGTCGCCGCGCGGCGTCAGCGCCATCAAGCGGCGCTACGTGGATTTGCTCGAGGCCATTCTCAAAGAGGCCGCGCCCGATCAGAGCGCCGTCGATCGCAGCGCGGCCACCTATATCCTCTTCGGCATGATGAACTGGATCTACAACTGGTACGACCCGGCCGGCGCACTCGACCCCGATCGGCTGGCCGATCTCATGGCGAGCATCTTCCTCGGCGGTTTCGTCGAGACTCATTCGGAGGCTAAGTAATCCATGGCGACAATGACCGAACCGCAGGTCAAGGCACTCGTGCAGTACCGCACCGAGGACGGGCTGGCGATCATCGAGCTCGACGATCCACCGGCCAATACCTACACGTATGAGATGATGCGCCAGCTGGACGACGCGATTCTCAGGGCGCGGTTCGATGATAACGTGCACGTGATCGTGTTGCGCGGTCATGGCGACAAGTTCTTCTCGGCGGGCGCGAACATCGGCATGCTCAACACGGTGACACCGCGCTTCAAGTATTTCTTCTGCCTCCATGCCAACGAAACCCTGAACCGCCTCGAGCAGACCCCCAAGCTGACGATCGCCGCGCTCAATGGGCACACCGTCGGTGGTGGTCTCGAGATCGCCATGGCATGCGACATCCGGCTCGCGAAGGAGAACGCCGGGAAGATTGGACTCCCCGAAGTCAATCTGGGCGTCCTTCCGGGAACGGGCGGCACGCAGCGGATGGCGCGCATCCTGGGCAAGCCGCTGTCGATCGAGTTGATGGTGAAGGGCGAGCTGTTCTCGTTCGACCGAGCGAAGGAAATCGGGCTCGTGAACGAGATCTTCCCCGCCAAGGAGTTCTGGGACCAGGTGCTGCTGTACGCCAAGCAATTCTGCCCGCCCCACAAGGCGTCGAAAGCCGTCGGCCTGATCAAGCGTTCCGTCCAATCGGGTGCCGAGGTCCCCTTCGAGTCGGCACTCGCGATCGAGCGCGAGCTGCAACAGCAGCTGTTCCAGAGCGAAGACGCCAAGGAAGGGATTGCCGCAAACCAGGAGAAGCGGGTGGCGGAGTTCAAGGGGAAATGAAGACCGACCTCTTCATTAATAACGAGTGGCGGCCGGCGACGTCCGGGAAGCGCTTCCCGGTCGAGAACCCCGCGACCGAAGGGAACCTGGCCGACGTGGCGGCCGGGGACGCGGCGGACGTCGATAACGCCGTCCGCGCCGCCAAAGCGTGTTTTGAATCGCCAGCGTGGCGGGAGATGTCAGGAAGAAAAAGGGGGAGATTGCTGTTCAAGGCCGCGGATTTGCTCGAGGGTCGGCTCGACGAAGTGGCCCGACTCGAGACGGCGCAGAACGGCAAGACGCTGTTCGAGTCGAAGATCGAAATCGGCATGACGATCAACACGCTGCGCTATTACGCGGGGTGGGCCGACAAGATCGTGGGCGACACGCTGCCGGTGGAAGGTCCCTTCCTCACCTACACGCTGCGTGAGCCGATCGGCGTCGTCGGAGCGATCGTGCCCTGGAATTTTCCGCTCAACATTGCGAGCTGGAAATTTGCCCCGGCGCTCGCGACCGGCTGTACCGTCGTCCTGAAGCCCGCGTCCGAAACCCCGCTCACTGCCCTGCTCTTTGCCGATATCGCGCTCGAGGCCGGTCTGCCGCCGGGCGCGTTCAACGTGGTGCCGGGCGGCGGCTCGACAGCGGGCGCGGCGCTGGTGCGGCACCCCGACGTCGACAAGATCTCGTTCACGGGGTCCACCGAGGTCGGTCGCCAGGTGATGAAGATGGCGGCGGAGACGAACAAGCGCGTCACGATGGAGCTCGGTGGCAAAAGCCCCAACATCATCTTCGCCGACGCTGACCTCAAAGCGGCGGTGCGTGGCGCACAGACGGGGATCTTCTACGGCAAGGGCGAAGTGTGCGCGGCCGGATCACGGCTACTCGTCGAGAAATCCGTGCACCAGCAGGTGATCGAGCAGCTGGCCGAAGGCGCAAAGAAGATGACGCCCGGCGACCCGCTCGATAAAAACACCCGCCTCGGCGCGCTCGTATCCAAGAAGCAGCAGGAGACGGTGCTCTCCTACATCAAGAAGGGCATCGATGAGGGCGCGCAGCTCGTCGCGGGCGGCAAGGCGGCGAAACCCAACGGCAGGGGCTACTACGTCGAAGCGACCGTATTCGACGGCGTGCAGCCCGAGATGACGATCGCGCGCGAAGAAATCTTCGGTCCCGTGCTGGCGGTGCTCACGTTCGACGACTTCGAGCAGGGCGTGAAGCTCGCGAACAACACGATCTACGGCCTGGCGGCGGGGATCTGGACGAAGGACATCCAGAAGGCGCATCGCGCCGCGAAGGCCATTCGCGCGGGAACGGTGTGGATCAATTCATACAACTTCTACGATTCGGGCGCGCCGTTTGGCGGGTTCAAGGCTTCCGGCTTTGGACGGGACCTCGGTCGCGAAGCGCTGGACGGCTATCTCGAAACGAAGACTGTGTGGGTCGCGCTGTGAGGGAGGCGTTTGTCGTGGAGGCAGTCAGGACTCCGGTGGGCAGGCACGGCGGCTCCCTTGCGAACGTGCGGCCGGATGATTTGGCGGCGGTGGCGATTAAAGCAGTCGTGGAGCGCTCGGGCGTCGATCCCGCGTCGATCGACGACGTCATCCTCGGCTGTGCCAACCAGGCCGGCGAAGACAATCGCAACGTCGCGCGCATGGCGCTGCTGCTCGCGGGCCTGCCGGTGGAGGTGCCGGGTCAGACCGTGAACCGGCTGTGCGGATCCGGGTTGCAGGCCGTCGCGAGTGCAGCGCAGGCAATCAAGGCCGGCGAGGGTGACACGTTCATCGCGGGCGGTGTCGAAAGCATGACGCGCGCGCCGTACGTGATGCTCAAGTCGAGCGAGCCGTTCAGCCGTAAGACCCCCGAGGTGGCGGACACGACTGTCGGCTGGCGCTTCGTGAATCCCCGCATGAAGCAGGAATGGACGATCTCCCTCGGTGAAACGGCTGAAGTGGTGGCTGAGCGCTACAAGATCAGTCGCGCCGAGCAGGATGCGTTTGCGGTGGAGAGCCAGCGGCGCGCCGAAAAGGCATTGAAGGAATGCGTGTTTACGAACGAGCTCGTGCCCGTCACGCTGCCCGATGGCTCGACGTTCGCCAAGGACGAATACCCGCGCGCGGGAACGACGCTGGAGTCGGTCACCAAGCTCAAGCCCGCGTTCAAGAAGGATGGCACGGTCACGGCTGCGAGCTCGAGTGGGATCAATGACGGAGCCGCGGCGCTGTTGGTGACGGTGGCGAAGGGCGGCGAAGGGCGGCGCGGGGCGGCAATGGCTCGCATCGTCGCGACGGCCGTCGCCGGCGTCGATCCCAGCTGTATGGGACTCGGCCCGATTCCCGCGACGAAGAAGGCCCTCCAGCGCGCCGGTCTCACGATCGATCAGATCGATCTCGTGGAGCTCAACGAAGCGTTCGCCGCGCAAGCCATCGCCTGCATCCGCGATCTGAAGCTCGATCCCGCGAAAGTGAACATCTACGGCGGCGGGATTTCGCTGGGGCATCCGCTTGGCTGCACCGGCGCCAAGTTGCTCACCACGCTGGTCCATGCCCTGCACCGCAAGAACGCGCGCTATGGCCTCGTCACGATGTGCATCGGCGTCGGCCAGGGCATCGCGATGATCGTGGAGCGCGTCTGATGGCCGCCTACGATCGCATCCTCGTCGAGATCAGCGACCACATCGGCAACGTCACGTTGAATCGACCCGAGAAGGCCAACGCGTTCGATCCCGACATGTGCGACGATCTCCTCGAAGCGTTGCGTATGCTGGCGACGGCTGATCAGGTGCGGGTTATCGTGATCACCGGTGCCGGGAAAGCCTTCTGCGCTGGCGCTGATCTCGGTGTTCTGGGAACGCAGGGCGAGCAGCTCGTCAAGGCCGGCAAGGATATCGCGCTCACCATTCGCAACGCCCCGAAGCCCGTGCTCGCGGCCGTGAACGGCGCCGCGGCAGGGGGCGGTGCCAACCTGGCACTCGCCTGCGACTACCGGCTCGCCTCGGATCAAGCGTCGATCGGGCAGGTGTTTCACAAGCTGGGGCTGGGACCCGACTGGGGCGGCAGCTACTTCCTGCCGCGCCTCACCAGCATTTCGAAGGCGCTCGAGCTGGTGTGGAGCGCGCGGATGGTACCGGCGGCTGAGGCTCTCGCGCTCGGCTTGTTTGATCGGGTGGTGGGAGCCGATGCCTTGCGCGCCGAGGCAACCAAGCTGGCGAAGCAGTGGGCGGGCATGGCGCCGCTCGCGGTCCGCAAGGCCAAGGCCGCTCTGTACCGCTCGCTGCACAGCACGCTGGAGGAAATGCTCGACGTAGAAATCGCCGATCAGGAAGCACTCTTCGCCACTCCCGAAGCCCGTCAACTGATGAGGAATCGCTGATGGTCCGCAAACTTCACAACTTCGACGACTGGATCGACTACTTCAAATACTGGCAGGATTCGATCGGCCTGCCGGCCGGCGCGCTCCGGTCCTTCAATTTCGACGCCAAGTTCGGCGACCCCGAGGTCCCGCACATCGAATTCGGCCATTACAAGGGTCAGCGCAAATGGCCGACCGTAATGCACATCCCCGATCAGCGCATTCGGGACGCACTGCTCAACCTGATCGTCTATCAGGGCGACACGGAGTTCGCTTCGGTCGAGCAGCAGCGCAATCTGCTGCATCATGCGCCGTCGGATTACGATCTGCTGTCGCTGCAGCGCGTCATGACCGAAGAGATGCGGCACGGCTGGCAGATGTCCTACCTGCTGTGCGCCCATTTCGGCGACGAAGGCAAGCGCGAAGCCGCGAAACTGCTCGAGCGCCGCGCTGATGAAGGCGAGCGCCTGCTCGGCTCGTTCAACGAGATCGTCGACAACTGGCTCGACTTCTTCACTTACACGCAGTTCATCGACCGCGACGGCAAGTTCCAGCTGAAGATGCTCTCGGTGTCTGCGTTCGATCCGCTCTCCCGCTCCATGGGACCGATGCTGAAAGAGGAGTCCTATCACCTCGGCACCGGCAATAACGGACTGCTGCGGATCGTGAAGGCCGGAAAGATGCCTCCCGAGGTGATCCAACGCTTCTTCTATAAGTGGATTCCCACGGCATTCGATCTCTTCGGGACCGACAACTCGTCGTCGGCGCACTGGGCCTACGTGTGGGGGCTGAAAGGCCGCTACGACGAGCGTGAGAACGCGAACGACGGCGCCGAGCCGGACAAGAGCAAGCTGAACGAGCTCGCGCGCAATCTGTATCGCCAGGAAATCGTGAAGCTGGTCGAACGGCTGAACATGTTCATCCCCGAGCGCGAGCGACAGCTCAAGGTCCCCGATCTTAAGTTCAACCGCCGGATCGGCATGTACGCGCATCAGCAGTTCACGGTCGACGGCCAGCCGATCGACGCCGCGAAGTATCCGGCCTATCTCGAGTCGATGCTGCCGCGGCCGGAGGACATCGCGACCGTACACGACATCGAAAAAGAGCCTGACTGGATCGAGCCCAAGAAAGCCGACAGTCTGCAGCAGTGAAGCCTGTTCCGCTCGTCATCGCTCACCGGGGCGCTTCCGCGATCGAGCTGGAGAACTCCCTGGCCGCTTTTCGCGCGGCCGCAGGCCAGGGAGCGGATGGCGTGGAGCTCGATGTGCACGCGACATTGGACGGTGAGCTGGTCGTCCATCACGATCCTTCCATCATGGGCCGGCCCATCGCTCAAGCGCGCATGCGCGACCTAGGGCCGCTGCGCCTTATGAACGGCGAGCCCCTGCCGACCCTCGCCCAGGCACTCGAGGTGATCGGCCCAAAGCTCAAGGTGTTCGTCGAAGTGAAGGTGCTGGACCCGCGCTGGGATAATCGGCTGCTCGAGACGCTGGATCAGGGACCCAATCCCGCCGGATACGCCGTGCACAGCTTCGCGTTTCACGTCGTGCGGCGGTTAGGTCAGAAGCGCCCCACCCTGCCGCGCGGCATCCTTTCCGAGGTCGCCACGCGCTCCCCAAAGCAAACACTGGAGGATGCGTCCGCGCAGACGCTCTGGCAGGAGCGATCGACGCTCGACGAGCAGCTCGTGAAGACCGTCCATGACCTCGGGGCAAGCATCATCGCGTGGACGGTGGATCATCCGGTGGACATGGAGCGCTTCGTGCGCTGGGGCATCGAGGGCATCTGCACGAATCATCCGGAGCGGGCACGCCGCGCGGTCGACACGCGAGCTGCATGACCCCCACTCCCTCGGTCACCCGGGTGGCTGTGATCGGCGCGGGCACCATGGGTCATGGCATCGCGTACATCGCTGCGGTCGCGGGCTGCGACGTGCTGCTCACGGATGCGAGGGTCGACTCCCTGCCCCGGGCGGTGCAGCAGATCGAGGGTCTGCTCGCCGGTGGCGTGAAACGCGGGAAGGTGACGGAATCGGATGCGGCGGCGGTGCGCGCGCGGCTTCGGACCGTTCCCACCGCCCAAGCGGCGGTCAGCGACGCCGACGTCGTCATCGAAGCGATCGTCGAGGACCTCACGACCAAACAGCGGCTCTTTGCCGAGGTCGAGCGCGCCGCTCCGGCGCGAGCGCTGCTCGCGACCAACACATCCTCACTCTCGATCGGCCAGATCGCGTCCACGATGCGCCAGCCCGCGCGCCTCGTCGGCATGCACTTCTTCAATCCGGTGCACATCATGAAGCTTGTAGAAGTCGTGACGCACGGCCGTGACAGCCATCAGGAGGTCGAGCGCGCCGTGGCGCTCGGCCGCCGGCTCGGCAAGGAGCCGATCGTGGTGCGCGATTCCCCCGGCTTCGCGTCGAGCCGGCTCGGCGTCGTGTTGGGTCTCGAGGCGATGCGGATGCTCGAGCAGGACGTGGCCACTGCCGAAGACATCGACAAGGCGATGGAGCTGGGCTACAACCACCCGATGGGCCCGCTGAAGCTCACCGATCAAGTCGGCCTCGATGTGCGCCTCGCGATCGCCGAGTATCTGCACGCGACGCTCGGCAAGCCGCAGTATGAGCCGCCCAAGATTCTGCGCGAGAAGGTGAAGAAGGGGGAGTTGGGACGAAAGTCGGGAAAGGGGTTCTACACCTGGAGCGACTGAGTCGCATCACCGACGTCCACATCCATATCCAGCCGTGGCGCGACTTGAAGCCCAAGGTGCAGCAAGCGATGCGCAAGGGCAAAGAGGACCACTGGGGGTTACTCATCGCGCTGATGGACGATCCCCGCGCGCTGCTCGAGGTCATGGATCGCTCGGGCGTATGGCGCGTGGGGCTGGTCAATTATCCGAGTCCCGACATCATGGGATTCGATGATTCCACCAACACGTTCGCCGCAAAGTATGCGCGCGCCAATCCCGAGCGACTGATCCCGTATGGCGGTGTGCACGCGCGCTACACCAAAGACCCTACCGGCGATGTGGACCGGCTGGTCGATCAGGGCATCCGGCTGCTCAAGATCCATCCGCCGCACCAGAATTTTCCCGCCAACGCGTACACCAACGGTCTCGACGCGCTCGGCAAGATCTATCGCCGCTGCGAAGAGCGCGGCGTGCCGGTGATGGTTCACACCGGCACATCGATTTTTCCGGGCGCGCGATCCAAATGGGGGAATCCGATGGAGCTCGACGACATCGCCGTCGATTTCCCCGATCTGCAACTCGTCATGGCTCACGGCGGGCGACCGCTCTACATGGACGAAGCGTTCTTCATCCTGAGACGTCACGGCCACGTCAGGCTGGATGTGTCGGGCATTCCGCCGTCCAAATTGCTGGAGTACTTTCCCCGCCTGACCGAGATCATGGATCGCGTGCTGTGGGGTACGGACTGGCCCAGTCCGGGAGTGAAGGACTTGCGGCAGAACATTGACCAATTCCTGGCGTTGCCGCTCGCGGACGCGCAGCGCCGCGCCGTTCTCGAAACCAACGCACTCAAGCTCTTTCCGGTGGAGACCTGATGCGACGACTGTCCCTGCTGCTGCTGGTGTTGATCCCGGCTTCTGTATCCGGCCAGGCCGGCAAGATCGCGTTCGAGCAGTTCACGCTGCCCAATGGACTCCATGTGGTGTACTCCGTGGACCCCTCGACGCCGCTGGTGACGGTGGACGTCTGGTACAACGTGGGATCGCGCAACGAGCGCGCGGGTCGCTCGGGATTCGCGCATCTGTTCGAGCACATGATGTTCCAGGGGTCGGCACACGTGAAGAAGTCGGAGCACGGCCAGCTCGTGGAGCGCGCCGGCGGCGATTACAACGGCAGCACCGCCGAGGATCGGACCAACTACTACGAGACCGTGCCTTCCAACCGGCTGAACCTGGCCCTCTGGCTGGAAGCAGACCGGATGCGGTCGCTGGCCATCACGACGGCGAACTTCGAGAACCAGCGGCAGGCAGTCAAAGAAGAACGACGGTTGCGGGTCGACAATCAACCGTATGCAGCGGCGTTCTCCGACGGCCTGACGTGGCCGTTTGACAGCACCGCCTGCTTCCCGTACGCCCATACCGTTATCGGGTCGATGGCCGATCTCGATGCGGCGAAGCTTCCCGACGTGCAGGGGTTCTTCGACACGTATTACGCGCCGAACAATGCGACGCTCGTGGTGGTCGGTGATTTCAACCCGGGGGAGCTGCGCCGCATCGTGAACGAGTACTTCGCCGGTGTGCCCAGCCATGCCCAAGCGGAGGCGCCGCGCTGCGAAGTGCCATCGGCAGGCAAAGGTCCGGTGCGCCGGGAGGTACGCGACGCCCAGGCGAACCTCGATCTCGTCATGCGGCTATACCGGATGCCCGATCACCGCAACGCCGATACGCCCGCACTGGAGCTGCTCAGCATCGTGCTCGGTCAGGGTGAGAGCTCACGCCTGAATGTCGGGGTCGTACGGCGCGACAAAGCCGCGGTTGCAACCGGCTCCCTCCAGAATCCCTACGGCTCGCGCAACGGACCGGGCGTGTGGGCAGTGTACGGCATCGTCAATCAAGGTGTGCCGTCCGAGCGCCTGGATAGTCTGCTGGCGATCCAGCTCGATAGCATTCGCGCGAATGGCGTCACGGCAGCCGAGCTCGAGAAGGCGAAGAACGTGGCGCAGGCGGGCTTCATCGCCAATCGCGAAACGACGTTCGGGAAGGCCGAAGAGCTGCAGCACTATCGCACCTTTCACGCGTCGATCGACGAGATCAACACCGATCTCGACCGGTTGCTCGCCGTCACGGCCGCAGACATGAAGCGCGTCGCCGCCACGTATCTCGATCCCGCCGGTATGATGCTCGTGATTGTCCGTGCGGGCGCGGGTCCGGCGAGTGGGGGTGGGCAATGAAGGCGGCTGTTAGGCGGTTAAGCGGTTGGGCGGTTAGCGGAGGCGCGGTGCTGTTTCTAACCGCTCAACCGCTTAACCGCCTAACCGCCCAAGTGCAGTTCCCCACCAGGCCCCCGACCGCGGCCCCGCTCCGTCCGCTCCAGTTCCCGCCGTTCCGGGAGCTCGCGCTGCCCAATGGGATGACGCTGCTGCTCGTCGAAAACCACGAGCAGCCGACGCTGTCGGTCAGCCTGAGCTTCCGCGCCGGCTCGTACTACGATCCCGCCGGGAAAGAGGGATTGTCGGCGCTCTTCGCGGAGCTGTTCACGAAGGGGACGCCCACGCGCGACGCGGACCAGATCGCCGCAGCCATCGAAGGCGTGGGCGGAAGCATCAACGCCAGCTCGGGCGACGACTTTCTGACGATCTCGACCGACGTGCTCAGCAATCATGCGGAGCTCGCCTTTACACTGCTGGGCGACGTCGCGCGCCGGGCAACCTTCCCGGAGCAGGAGCTGGAGCTCGCGCGGACGCGGTTTCTGTCGGCGTTGGCGGTCGACCTGTCACAACCCGGGACCGTCGCCTCGCGCGCATTCCAGAAAGAGCTGTACGGAAGCAACCCCTACGGCCGGAACCCGACTCCCGAGTCGTACAAGGCGATCAAACGCGACGACATCGTCGGCTTCGCGAAGGGGCGCATCCGTCCGGGAGGCTCCGTCCTCGTGATCGCGGGAGACATCACGTTACCGCGCGCTCGCGCGCTCGTGGATAGTGCGTTCCACACGTGGAGCGGCGCCGCTGGGTCCACCCCTGCTGCGCCGGCCCCCCCGACGAAACCGCGCACCGACATCCTCCTCGTGCATCGGCCGGGCTCGGTGCAGTCGAACATCGTGATTGGCAATACCACATTCCTGCCGACCGACACGGGCTACTACCCGGCGCGTGTCGCCACGCACGTGCTGGGTGGCGGCTCCGACTCACGCTTGTTCCTGATCCTGCGGGAGCAGAAGAGCTGGACCTACGGGTCGTATGCCGCGCTCCGCCGCTATCGCGGACTCGGCTACTGGAACGCGACCTTCGAGGGTCGTACGGAGGTCACCGACAGCGCGCTCGCCGAGCTGCTGCACCAAATCGACCGGGCCCGCTCCGAGCTGGTTCCGGACAGCGAGCTGAATAGCGCGAAGGGATTCCTGGTGGGCTCGTTCCCGCTCACGATCGAGACGCCGCGCCAGGTTGCGCAGGTGGTCACCACGGCGAAACTGCTCGGACTCGGCTCAGACTATCTGCAGCGCTACCGCTACCGCCTGAACAGCGTGACTCCTCCGCGGGCGCGGGGCGCGGCCCGGCGCATCTTTCGGCGCGATGCGCTCACGATCGTCGTCGTCGGAGATGCGAAGGCGTTGTACGACAAGCTCAAGGTGATCGCCCCGGTCCGCTTGGTGGATGTCGAAGGGAAGGCGTTGGATCCCGCCGACCTCAATCCGAAAGGCGCAGTCGTTGCCCTCGATCGCACGCAGATCGTCGCGCGTCGTGACAGCATGCAGGCCCTGATCCAGGGCAATGTGGGCGGGTCGCAGGTTTCCAGTGTGGAGCTCGCGGGCGACTCCATCGTCTACACGGAATCGACGACGATTCCCATGGCCGGCCTGCAGCAGCGCTCCGTCGTGGTGCTGAATGGGGATTTGACGATGCGCCGCAGCGAGCAGACGGGTACGGTCCAGGGTCAGCAGACCACCTCACACTTGGACTATACCGCCGGGCATGTGAAGGGCTCAGCGATGGCTCCGCAGCCGAGCGGCGGCCCGAAGGCGCTCGCCATCGACACCACGCTTGCTCCGGGCACGTTCGACGACAACGCCCTGGCGCTGGTACTCACAGCGCTGCCGCTCGCCGAGGGAAAAACCTTCAACCTCAACGTGTTTTCGTCGGGCGAGGGCGCCTCTAAAGTCGTCACCGTGAAGGTCGCGGGGATCGAGCAGGTGACCGTGCCGGCCGGGCAGATTGCCGCGTTCCGGCTCGAGCTGTCGGGAATGCAGCTGCCGGTCGTGATGCACGTGTCGCAGCAGGCGCCGCGACGGCTCGTTCGCATCGAGCCGACCGGTGCGCCGCTGGTATTTGAACTCGTGAAATAGGAGCTCAGAGCATGCGACATCTGTCCGCTACGGGCGTGGCGGCTGCGGCGCTGATCGCCCTCCTCGCGGGCTGTGCCTCGGGCGGTGGCGCCCGGGCGAGCACAACCGGCGGCACGACGCCGGCGACGCCGAGCACGGCGCAGGCGAGCCAGGATACAACGGCTGGCATCGGACCGCAGTATCCCTCGACCTATCAGCGCCACCGCAACCCTCCGGTGTTGATCCGCAACGCGACAATCATGACGGCGACGGGTCAGGAGATTCGGAGCGGCTCCATTCTGCTCCGCGACGGACGGATCGTGGCTGTGGGCACGACCGTCGACGCGCCGGGCGATGCTGTGGTCGTCGATGGCACGGGCAAATGGGTGACTCCGGGCATCATCGACGTGCATTCGCATCTGGGCGTGTATGCCGCCCCGGGGACATTCGCGGAATCGGACGGGAACGAAGCAACGCGACCCGTGACCGCCGAGGTCTGGGCCGAGCATTCATTCTGGCCTCAGGACCCGCAGATTCCGCTCGCCATCGCGGGCGGGGTCACCACGATTCAGGCGCTACCGGGGTCGGCGAATCTCATCGGCGGCCGGAGCGCGGTGCTGAAGCTCATACCCGCGCGGACCGTGCAGGAGATGAAGTTCCCCGGCGCACGCTACGGGCTGAAGATGGCCTGCGGCGAGAATCCGAAGCGTGTGTACGGGCAGCGCGGCGGTCCCTCGACCCGCATGGGCAACATGGCCGGCTACCGCGAGGCGTTCATTGCGGCCCAGGCGTATCGCCGCAAGTGGGACAAGTGGAACAAGGATCACGAGGGCGATCCGCCGGAACGCAATCTCCGCAACGAGTCCCTGGCCGAGGTGCTGCGGGGCAACATGTACGTGCAGAACCACTGCTATCGCGCGGACGAGATGGCGCAGATGCTCGATCTCGCGCACGAATTCGGCTTCAAGATCCGCTCGTTCCACCACGCGGTGGAAGCGTACAAGATCGCTGACGTACTCGCGCGCGAGGGCACGGCCGCGTCGGTCTGGGCTGACTGGTGGGGTTTCAAGGAAGAAGCGATGGACGGGATTTATGAGAACGCCGCGCTGCTGCAGCAGGCGGGCGCGCGCGCGATCATCCACTCGGACGACGCCAGCGGCATTCAGCGCCTCAATCAGGAAGCGGCCAAAGCGATGTATCACGGCCGGCGCGCCGGAATTCCGGTGACGCGCGACCAGGCGCTGCGCTGGTTCACCGCGAACGCCGCCTGGGGGCTCGGCCTCGATTCCCTCGTGGGCACGCTCGAGCCGGGAAAGATGGCGGACGTCGTCCTCTGGTCGGCGGATCCGCTGTCGGTGTACGCGCAGGCGCTGCAAGTCTACAACGATGGCTGGCTCGTGTACGACCGGAACGATCCGGCACATCAGCCCAAAACCGATTTCCTGCTGGGGCAGCCATGATTGCCTTCCTTCTCGCCCAGACCATCGCGATTACCGGCGGCACGGTCTATCCGGTCTCCGGACCGAAGATCGAGAACGGCACGGTCCTGATTCGTGATGGACGGATCGCGGCCGTGGGAACGAACGTCGCCGTCCCCAGTGGCGCGACCCGGATCGATGCGGCCGGCAAGTGGGTCACGCCGGGCCTGATCGACGGCGCCGGACAGATGGGGCTGCGCGAAATCAGCGCGGTGCAGAATACCAACGAGCAGACGCTGCGCGGCAACGACGTCGCCGCGGCGTTCAACGTGCTCGAGGGCATCAACCCCGCGTCGACGTTGATCGCCGTCAACCGCATTGAAGGCGTCACGACCACGCTCGCGGTGCCGAACGGTAGTCTGATCTGGGGCCAGGCCGCATTGATCGACCTCGACGGTGCGACAATCGAAGCAATGCGGGTCAAGGCGCCCGCCGCGATGGTCGCCGATCTCAGTGAGGGGGCGAAGGACGCGGGCGGTGGCTCGCGTGCCGGCGTCTCCCAGCGGCTGCGGCGCGTATTCGACGACGCGCTCGAGTATTCGCGCCGCGGCGCGGCCTACCAGCGGGCGCAGAACGAGCAGCTGAGCGCGAGTGCGGCCGACCTCCAGGCCCTGCTCCCGGTGCTGCGCGGCCAGCTGCCGCTGATCGTGGTTGCCAACCGGCGCAGCGATATCGAGACGGCGCTGCGGATCGGCCGCGAGTACAAGCTCAAGTTGATTCTGGCCGGTGCGGCGGAAGGCTGGATGATCCCGAACGAGATTGCGGCGGCGGGCGTGCCCGTGCTCGTCGAGCCGCTCGCGAACATTCCGAGCTATGACGCGCTCGGGATTCGCTATGAGAACGCGCCGCTGCTCACCAAGGGCGGAGTCAAAGTCGCGCTCCTGGAAACAACGACGGAGAACACCCGCAATCTGCGCCAGCAGGCGGGCAACGCGGTGGCGAATGGGATGACGTGGGAGCAGGCGCTGCGGGCGGTAACGCTCACCCCTGCCGAGGTTTTTGGTGTGGCGGATCGCTACGGGTCACTGGAGCCGGGGAAGGTCGGGAACCTGGTGGTTTGGAGTGGGGATCCGTTTGAATTCTCGACTGGTGTGGAGCACGTGTACATCCGTGGTCGAGAGATTCCGTTGAGGAGTCGGCAGACGGAGTTGCTGGAGAGATACAAGACGTTGCCGCCGAAATACTAGGGCGGCAATGGCGGCAGGGGCGGCAGGGGTACTCTCACCTGCCGCCCCTCATCGCTCGTAGGAGTCGCCATGTGACAGCTCCAGCATGATTGCGACCGCTCTCGAGGGTGTGCCACTCCTCTTGATCGAGATAACCACGGTCTCGAGCTAGTCGGAGTCCCACTTCGACCTCCGTCACAGACCCAACCGCAATGTCCAAGTACCTCGCGAACTCCTTGCGACCGCGCTTCGCGCAACCTTCTGCAATGTTGGCCGCGACGGAGAAGGCAGCTCGACGAAGCTGCGAGGTTAGACCGAATCGTTCATCGCGTGGGAAGTGATCTGTGGCGTTGTAAATCTGGAGGGCCATCTCATACGACAACTTCCAAGCAGCCAATCGCTCGTAGTAGGGCACGTAACAACGTACATAAAATAGGAAAGCACCCAGTACCAAACAAAAACGGCAGGGTTCGAAAAACCCTGCCGCCATTGCCGCCCCTGCTGCCGCTAGTTCTTCGATGCCTCAGTCGGAACCGGGTACACGCTGACTTGCATTCGTAGCTTGTTCTTGTGTTCGAACTTCACGTGACCATCCACCGTCGTGAAGAGCGAATCATCGGATGCGCGGCGGACGTTTCTGCCCGGGTGAAACTTCGTCCCCCGCTGACGCACGATGATGCTGCCCGCGGTGACGAATTCCCCACCGAAGCGCTTCACGCCGAGGTACTTCGGATTCGAGTCACGCCCGTTGCGCGAGGAGCCGACGCCCTTCTTATGAGCCATGCTATCCTCAGCCGACCTTCACGTCGGCGATCTTGATTTCGGTGAAATCCTGCCGGTGCCCACCGTGGCGCCGATAACCGGTCCGGCGCGCGAAGCGGAAGATCCGGATCTTCTTGTCCTTGCCGTGCCGCACGACTTCGGCGGTGACCTTCGCGCCCTTCACCTTCGGGGCGCCGGTCTGGACGTTCTTGCCATCGCTCGCGACCAGCACCTGATCGAACGAGACCTCGTCCCCCGGCTTCGCATCGAGTAAGGGGACCTTGATCGTGACACCAGGCTCGGCGCGGAACTGGCGCCCGCCGCTCACAAAAATCGCGTAACTCATAGGGCCGGAAGGCTAATTGGGGCTTAGGGTTCCGTCAAGCCACAGCGTACTGCTCCGTCACATCCCGTCCCGCCGGCCGAGCCATCATCCGGAATTCATCCAGTCTCATCATTGGATCGTCGCGGACTTCCAGCTCGAGACCGGTCTGCTTCTCCAACTGGCGCAGGAAGTTGGGTTCCTGCTCCACCAGGTAGAGGGCAACTTCGGGATGGAGCCTGACCGACAGCTGGCGCTCCTTGTGATCGGCCCCGGCCCGCTTGAGCGAGCGCTCCATACGCCGCACTACGACCTCCGGCCTGAAGACGCGGCCGGTCCCGGTGCAGGTCGGGCATTCGGTCGTCATGGACTGCCACAGCGACGGCCGGACCCGTTGCCGCGTCATTTCGATCAGGCCCAGCTCGGAGACGGCAAATGCACGAGTGCGTGCCCGGTCGCGTCCGAGATGCGTGCGCAGCTCATGAAGCACCTTGTCGCGGTTCGACTTCGTCTCCATGTCGATGAAGTCGACGACGATGATGCCGCCGATGTCGCGCAGGCGGATCTGGCGGGCGACCTCGCGTGCCGCCTCGATGTTGGTGCGCAGGATCGTGCTTTCGGGGTCACGCTTGCCGGTGTAGCGACCGGTATTCACGTCGATCGAGATCAGCGCCTCTGTGGGCTGGATGATGAGGTAACCACCGGTTGGCAAATCGACCCGCTGCTTGAAGAGATTGCGGATCTCCGCTTCGATGTCATAGGCGTCGAACAGCGGGGTCTCATCATGGTACTGCTTCACCTTGGGCAGCAGCTCGGGATCGATCTGCTTCAGGTACTGCTCGACTTCGTTGTACAGCAGCTTGGAGTCGACCAGCAGGAGGTCGACCTTGTCCGACAGCAGATCGCGAACGATTCCCCGCGTGAGGCTGGTCTCGCGTTGTACGAGCTGGGGGGCGTGTCCCGACGACGACTTCCGTTTGATCTTCTTCCACAGCCCCAGCAAGTGGTCGATTTCTCGTTTGCAGCTCGCCTCGGTGAGGTCATCGGCGACCGTGCGAATGATCCAGCCGCCAGAATCGGCCGGCACGAGCTTCGTGACCATCTCGCGCAGCTTGGCGCGCTGCTCGCGCGCTTCGATTTTGCGGGAGACCCCAACCTTCGAGGCGAAAGGCATGTAGACGAGAAACCGGCCGGCGAGTGAGACCTGCGCGGTGACGCGCGGTCCCTTGGTACCGATCGCTTCTTTGATGACCTGGACGAGCTTCGTCTGGCCGCGCTTCAGCTCATCGGCAATGTTGGGGGCCTGACGGCGCCGCGAGCGGGGGGGGCCGCGGCGATTCGCAACCGCCTGCGCACCCGCTTTTCCTTCACCCTTGCCGCCCCCGCCCCCGCCCTCGTTCCCGCCCCCGTTGCCGTTGCCATTCTCATCGTCGGCGTCGTCCGCTTCGCGGTCTTCGGGGTCCTCGTCCTCGTCGGACTCGATTAGGTCGGAGGCGTGGAGGAAGGCGCTCTTTTCGGCCCCGATGTCGACAAAGGCGGCCTGAATGCCGGGGAGAACAGCATCGACCTTGCCGAGAAAGATGTCGCCCACGGAACGGCGGGAATCAGGACGGTCGACCAGGAGCTCAACAAGGCGGTCGTCCTCGAGGATGGCCACGCGGGTCTCCCGCGGGCTTCCGGAGATCAAAATCTCGCGCTTCAAAGCAGTTACCCTCGCGCCCCGGCGGGAAACACCCGCGGGGGAGCCTATGGTTATCCCAGCAATAGCCCAAGGTGCCCGGTGCTACGGGCAGGGAGATGATTCGATTGGATAGGCGGCTGAGAGACGCCCAAGACCAATGCATGAGGGCAAAGCTAGGATGAGGCGGCACTTAGGTCAATCTATCCGGTTGCCCAGGAGTTGCCGGGCGATCACGATGCGCTGAATCTCGCTCGTTCCCTCCCCGATTTCGCAGATCTTGGCATCGCGCATCATGCGCTCGACCGGATATTCCGTCGTATAACCGTAGCCGCCATGCAGCTGGACCGCCTTGGTCGTCGCCCGCATGCAGAGCTCCGAGGCATACAGCTTGGCCATCGCTGCTTCCTTCTTGAACGGGTGACCGTGCTGCTTGAGCCAAGTCGCATGGTAGACCAGCTGCTTGGCGGCTTCGATCTCCGTGGCCATGTCCGCGAGCGCGAAGTGCACCCCCTGGAAGCTGGCAATCGGCCGGCCAAACTGCTTGCGGGTAGATGTGTACGTCAGGCACTCCTCGAGGGCGCCCTCGGCCAGCCCCAGCGCGAGTGCCGCGATGCCGATCCGGCCACCGTCGAGCGTGTGCAAGAACTGACGAAAACCGTTGTTCACAGTACCCAGGACGTTTTCCTTGGGGACGATAGCGTCCTGGAAGATCAGCTCGCGGGTGTCCGACGCCCGCCAACCGAGCTTGTCTTCTTTTTTCCCGGACAAGACGCCTGGGGTTTTGGGGAGCTCGCTCGCTGCGGCGTGGCCGATCCCGACGCGCGTGGTTTCCTCGAGGTCGCAGGTGTCCTTCGTGACGACAAATGCGGTGATGCCGTGAGTCCGCTTGGCGGACGATGGATCGGTGCGTGCAGTGACGCAGAAGATCTCCCCGACGCCGGCGTGCGTGATGAAGATCTTCGAGCCATTCAGCACATAGTGGTCGCCGCGGTCGACTGCGGTCGTCTTGGTGCCGCCCGCATCCGAGCCCGCGCCGGGCTCCGTGAGGCCGAAGCCGCCGAGCACCTTGCCGGTCGCGAGGAGGGGCACGAAGCGCCGTTTTTGCTCATCCGTGCCGAAGTCCACGATCGGTGACGTGCCGAGCGTGGTATGGGCACTGACGGTGATGGCATGACTGGCGTCGACCTTGGCGAGCTCGTGGATGACGGTGATGTAGGAGAGGTAGTCCATCCCCGATCCGCCGAGCGCTTCAGGCCACGGAATCCCGAACAGGCCGAGCTCCGCCATCTGTTTGATGTTGTCCCAGGGGAACTTGCTGTCGAGATCGTATTGGCGCGCCGTGGGTTTGACGACGGACTGTGCGAAATCCCGCACCATCTCACGCACTTGCAAATGATGATCTGAGAAGTAGAGGGCATCGTGCATGAGAAAAAATATAGTTGCGAAGTTGCGCAGACGGCGAAGTGGGTTCCAGACTGAAGCTGCAAGAATCAAGAGCGTTCCCCGAAGTACTCGAGTAGCAGTCGGCGATGATCGTCTCGTGACTCGACGTATTGCCGCATCGCCGGGGTGATGCCTCCCCAGGCGAAATCCTCGCGCCGCCACAGCACCAGACACTCGGACGTATCGCCGTTCCTGCCGGCTCGGCCGGCCTCCTGGTAATACGCTTCGAGCGTCGGCGGGGGCCCCCAATGCAGCACTTGCCTGACGTCCGGCTTGTCGATCCCCATGCCGAAAGCGCTGGTCGCGACGATCACGTGCACCTGGTCGGCGAGAAAGGCGCGCAACACCCGGCGGCGAACTCCAGCGCTCAGCCCCGCGTGATAAGGACCGGCTCGGATGCTGGTCCGGAGCAGCGCGCGGGTGACCAACTCGGCGAGGCGGCGTGTCGGCGTGTAGATGAGCGTCGCCCCGGCCGCGTCGCGAACCCGTTCGCGAATGATCGCGAAGCGCTCGCGGTCATCATTTACGCGCTGCATCCCGAAGCGGAGATTGGGGCGATCGAAGGAGGTGACGACGACGGCGGCATCAGGCATCCGAAGGACGCGCAGGATGTCGACGCGGGCGGCCGGCGTTGCGCTGCCGGTTAACGCGATTGTCGCGGGATGGCCGAGGCGCGACCGGTAGACGCCGAGGCGGCGATAGATGGGACGGAATTCGTTGCCCCATTCGGTGATACAGTGCGCCTCATCGATGGCGAGGAGCGCCACCGTCGTCTGGCCGGCGCTGAGTCGTCGGGTCAGCGACGGCAGCCGCTCCGGCGCGCAATACAAGAGCGAGAGCCGGCCGCTCGTCGCTGCGTTCAGCACGGTGCGGCGCTGCTCGGCGTCGAGCTGACTGTTCACGTACGCCGCGGCAATCGCGCGACGGCGCAATGCCCCGACCTGGTCTTGCATCAGGGAGATGAGGGGCGAGACCACGATCGTGAGGCCGTTGCTCATGAGCGCGGGCACCTGATAGCAGAGCGACTTCCCGGCTCCGGTGGGCAATACTGCGAGGACGTTCCGTCCGCTGAGCAGGGGGCCGAGGACTTTGAGCTGGTGTATGCGGAAGCGCTCGAGACCGAAGCGCTCCCCGAGGATGCTGCGTGCCCCATCGAGTCCCTGGCTCCACGTCGGCATGTCTCACGAAACAGCGTGCGCGGTCGGTCCCCCCTACCCCAAAACCGCGAGGGTGGGCACGTTTACGCAATGACTCCGCTCAAGATCCTCTTTCCGGTGGCCTTGCTGATGACCTCAACGCTCAACGCGCAGTCGTTCACCTACCCGCCGGCTCGCAAGGGCGACGTGGTGGACGACTATCATGGCACCAAGGTCGCCGACCCCTACCGCTGGCTCGAGGATGTGGATTCGCCCGAGACTAGGGGCTGGGTGGAAGCCGAGAACCGGGTCACGTTCAGTTATCTCGAGCAGATCCCCGAGCGCGAGCGCATCCGGGCTCGGCTGACTGCGCTGTGGGATTATCCGAAGTACGGCGCGCCATTCAAGAAGGGCGGCCGCTATTTCTTCTTCAAGAACTCAGGTCTGCAGAACCAGGCGGTGCTGTTTAAGCAGAGCTCGTTGACGGCCGAGCCCGAGGTCCTGCTCGATCCCAACACCCTGTCGCCTGACGGGACGGTGGCGCTTTCGACCATCGCACTCGCCGAAGATGGTCGCGCGATGGTCTACGGCACCTCGGGCAGCGGGTCGGACTGGCAGGAATTCCGCGTGCGCGAGGTCGCCACCGGGCAGGATCGGACCGATCATCTGAAATGGATCAAGTTCTCGAGTGCGGCGTGGACGCACGACGGTGCGGGCTTTTTTTATAGCCGCTATCCCGAGCCCGCCGCCGGTGCCGACCCTCTCCTCGACGTGAATCGGAATCAGAAAGTCTACTACCACCGCCTGGGCACCGATCAATCGGCGGATCGGCTCGTGTACGAACGTCCCGATCATCCTGACTGGGGATTCTCGATCGAGGTCAGCGCTGACGGACGCTTCGCCGTCTACACCGTGTGGCTCGGGACCGATCGGCGCAATCGCGTTTACTACCAGGATCTCGGTGATCCCAGGCGGCCGAAGCTCGACGCGCCGGTCGTGCGGCTGCTCGACGACTTCGATGCCGGCTACGGCTTCCTGGGGAACGATGGACCGGTCTTCTACTTCCAGACCGATCTGACCGCCCCGCGCGGCCGTGTGATCGCGGTCGACACCCGACACCCTGAGCGGAGTGCCTGGCGCGAGGTCGTGGCGCAGGCACCCGACGTCCTCGAGGGCTCGCAGATCATTCACGACACCTTCGTCCTGCGCTACCTGCACGATGCCGCGTCGCAGCTCAAATTGTGCGGACTGGACGGCAAACCGCGGGGCGATGTCGCCCTCCCGACGCTCGGGTCGATCGCGCAGGTCACCGGCGAGCGTCACGACGACGAGATGTTCTACGCGTTCACGTCTTTTCTCTATCCGACGACGATCTTCCGGCACGACTTCAAGACCGGCCGCTCGACGGTGTTCAAGGCGCCGGAGATAGCGTTCGATCCAGCGGGATACGAGACCATCCAGGTCTTCGATCGCAGCAAAGACGGCACGCGCGCGCCGCTCTTCCTCACCTATAAGAAAGGGCTCAAGAAAGACGGCTCGAATCCGACGTACCTCTACGGGTACGGCGGGTTCAACGTCAACATGACGCCGGCGTTTTCGATCGGGGTGCTGGCGTGGCTCGAGATGGGTGGCGTGTTCGCGCAGGCCGTGCTGCGGGGCGGCGCCGAGTACGGTGAGGACTGGCATCAGGCGGGAATGCTCGAGCGCAAGCAGAACGTGTTCGACGACTTCATCGCCGCAGCCGAGTACCTGATTGCCGAGGGCTACACCTCGCCGCCCAAGCTGGCGATCGGCGGCGGTTCGAACGGTGGACTACTGATCGGCGCCGTGTTGAATCAGCGACCCGAGCTGTTCGGGGCGGCGTTGCCTGCGGTCGGCGTCATGGACATGCTGCGCTTTCACAAGTTCACGATCGGGTGGGCGTGGGTGACCGAGTACGGCTCCGCGGACAGCGTTGGGCAGTTCCCGTTTCTCTATCGGTACTCGCCGCTGCACAACATGAAGCCCGGGACGCAGTATCCGCCGACGCTGATTACCACCGCCGACCATGACGATCGCGTCGTCCCCGGGCATTCGTTCAAGTACGCCGCGGCACTCCAGGCCGCGCAGGCCGGTCCCGCGCCGGTGCTGATTCGCATCGAGACGAAGGCCGGTCACGGCGCCGGCAAACCCACGGCGAAGATCATCGAGGAGCAAACGGATCGGTGGGCCTTCTTGGTACACAACCTGCGGATGCAGTTACCAGCCCCGCAGCCTTGAGGTACAGGACGGTAAGGGACGGTAAAGGACGGTAAGGGACGGTAAGAGCACTACATCCTATTTCCGGATTGATCGCGTCACGGCGCGATACAGTTGCCACGTCGTGAAGCCAGCCCTACCGCGCAGCGCCTCGAGTCGGCTCCAATCACTTTCGCTTAGCAATTTGAGATCGCGAACCAGGCGCAGAATGTATGCGAGCTCAGCCAGAGATCCGACACTGATATCGATGAATCGTCGGAATTCGGCGGATCCGCGCTTGGCCGATCCCTCGGCGAGGTTCACGGCAGCTGAAAAAGCCGCGCGACGAGCCTGCGATGTGAGACCGTACAGTTCGTATTTGGGAAAAGACGACGTGGCTTCGTACACGGCAAGAACAAGCTCGTGACACAACTTCCACGCGTGTAGTCTCTCATGCGCGAGCATGAGACAGTATCTCGAAACGGAATCAACTTTCGGTCAACGGGCTTTCACCCTTACCGTCCGTTACCGTCTCCTACCGTCCTTTACCGTCTTGCTTTATCCCGCGTCCTTCCAATCAATCGGATACGCCCGCCCGCATTCATTGCACTTGGCTTCTTTCATTCCCTCCGGGATGACCGCGCGGGTGGCACAGCCAGGGCAGACGAGGTGGGGTTCGCGAACGACGCTCCAGGCAGTCGGTCGCTGCGTCCGCATCTCGAGGTCTCCCTTGGGAACACGAATCTCGACGTGATGGACGTCCACCACGATATAATCCTTGCTCTGGTCTTCGACGATGCGGTACCACGCACCCCGCCGCAGCCCCTGACCTTCCGCCCGATCCCCGCGACTGCGGGCCCACCCGATGTCAGCCATGCTTCCCCCGCACGAGCACGAGAATGGCGGCCTGTGGCACGACGAGATACGTCTTTTCTTCGAAGGTGATTTCTACCGCGGCTTTGCGAAAGAACAGCGCGTAGTCGCCCATCTCCGCCTGCATGGGGAGGTACTTCACTTCGGCGCCATGAATCTTCCATGGCTCCTCATCCATGCTCGCGGGCTCGGCCATGGGCGTGCCCGGACCGGTCGCGACGATGCGACCACCCTGCACTTGCCGTCCTTCGATGGCCGACGCCGGCAAGTAGAGGCCGACGTTCGTGCGCTCCTCTCCCTCTTCAGGAGCGATTAGCACGCGGTCGCCGACGACGATCAGTCGCTTCGGGTCATCCGACACACCGAGATGAGTAGCGCCGTTTGGCCATTTTGCGCAAGTCGCACGGCGGCGGTGACCGCCATCACGCTTCCTTTTCTTGACTTGTCCAGTCCCGTTTATAACAATGTGCGCGCCGATTCCCCTCTCCGGAGCACGTATGCAAGACGTCGCCACCGCCGCGCAGACCCAGCAGTGGGCCTTCATCATGTCGCAGTTGTTCGACTGGGTGATGGCCGGGCTCGCGTGGATTGTCCCATTTCAGTCCAAAGTCTTCACCACCCTACTCCAGGGTGACTCCTTCTGGACGCTCGCCGGCGTGTCGGTCCTGCTGGCACTTCCGGCGGGAGCGTTCATTGCCGGCATCTGGGGAACGATGGTCGCGCTGTACACCATCCCCTTCCGGCTCGGACGGTCCGTGACGCTGCTACAATCGGTCGCGCTGGCGTGGTGGGATGCGCTGCGCATGGTCTGGTTCTACTGGGCCGGCCTGGTGCGCTTCCTGATCGTGCTGATCGGCTGGGTATGGGGCCTCATCAAGCTCAGCGGGCGACTCGTGGTGGGCACGGTGAAGGGCGCCATTACGTCGCCGCTCGCCGTTCTCGACGCGACGTCGCGTCGTCCCGGCGTCCCGTGGCCGGCGTTCTTCATGCTGGTCGTGTGGTCGGCCGTCGAAGCGACGATCTTCACGTTCACGCTGCGGCCCACGATGAGCGAGCTGCTCGCGGACCTGACGGGGTACGAGGTCAACGGCTTCGCGCTCGTCATCCTGCTGTGGATCTTCCTCGCGATCATCATCGCCGGCAGCTTCGCGTGCATTCAGGTGCTGAATGACGCAATCAAGGAGCGCCAGACCGGCAACATCGTTTTCATGATCCTGGTCGAGATCTCGGTCGCGATGTTCGAGGTGCTGTTCCTGTATCGCGAGCTGGTGGACGCCATGACGCCGTGGCTGGCGCAGCAAGGCATCCAGCTGGGTGTGTTCGGCACAATCGGCCTGGCGTTCTTCGGATGGGTCGGCGTACGCGGCATGACGTGGTTCCTGTTCGGCCGCTTCGGCGCGCCGGCGTTGCTCGCGCTGCTCAGCCGCCAGCCGCTGGTCGTCGAGGGCGCGGGCGCCCACGGTGCCGCTTCGCCGATGGCCGACTATTGGAAGGGTCCGATCGCGGCGCTCAAGGCCGAGCGCGAATGGTTCCGGAAAGAGGCACGCGAGCTGTTCGAGCTCGTGTCCCTCCCCGTACTGCAGGTCGTGGCTGCGGGACTCAACTTCCTCTTCGTTGTCTTCACCGGCCGCGGCCACTTCACGCTGCCGTTCAAGTCGATCGACGAGGTGATGTCGGCGACGCACTTCCCCGCTCGCGTGAGCGGCGAGGTGGCCCGGTGAAACGCGCGCATGCCGTCGTGGGGCTGCTGGCCCTCGGCCTGCTCGCCTGCAAACCGCCGGCGAATTCGCCCCCGCCACGCTCGACCCTGGTGGTGGGTCTCGATATCTCCGGCTCGTTCCGCAAGAGCGGCCAGTTCGACGCCGCGATGCGATACGCGTCGCTCTACATCTACGCCCATGTCAACGCGATCGGCGGCTTGAAGCAAGCCACCGATGTTTTCGTCGGCTCACTGGGTGGCGAGCACGTGGGGCAGCCCAAAACCTTCCATCCGATTCAGGACCTGTCGGAGAAGACACCGGAAGAGATTGAAGCGGATCTGCGGAGCTGGTTCCCGGAGGAGGATCCGATCACCGACTTCAATGCATTTTTCCAGCGGACCGCCGTTCACATCAAACGGCAAAACCTGGTCCTGGCACCGCTCAACATCGTGTTGTTTTCGGACGGCGTGCCAGACTTCCCAGGCGCGGGCCGCCTGCCAGCCCCTCAGCTCTATGCCAAGATCGACGTGACCCCGATCGAATACCTGTCGCGCAACGTCACGGTGCGGCTGCTGTACGCCCAGCCAACGGTGGCGCAGAACTGGGAGAAGCTCGTGCCGCGGAACCGGGTGAAGATCTGGACACAGGATGAGCAGGTCATGGCCGGTTGGCGCCGCCACGAGGTCGCGGGCGTGCCGCTGGAGCACCAGGACTCGCTCTGGAGCTGGACACAGCAGATCGTGGACTTCCGCGTCAGACGGGGCAAGGTCCTCTAAACAAGGTGCGTGGTACGTAGTGCGTGGTACGTGGGACAGCCCACGCACTACGCACTACGCACCCCGTACTTCTTTAATCCAGTCCTCCGCTTTCACCGCACCATGCGGCACCAAGCCACGCCACAGCTTGTACTGCAGCTTCCGAACACCTCGCAGCTCCCGCCCATCCCGCACAAACGGAATCAGCCGCGCGGCCTTGCGCGAGAGCGCGTGCCGGGCGGCGCGCCACCGACTTCCGTCATTGGGGCGGTACTGTGCCCACCCAATGGACCCGCACACCCCCGCAGGTCCGAACTGATCTGACCCGAGCAATTCTTCCACGAAGACCCGAACCGGCCCCTCGAACGAATGCAGCACATCGTGCATGGCCACGATCGCGTGGGGAACAAGGTAGGGGTGGAACAGGTCGATGTCGGCCTTGGCTCCCGCGTACGTGTGATCGCCGTCGATCCACAGGAAGCGGATCGGTCGCTGCCAATCGCGGGCCAGATCGTGGGAGTAGGCGCGGTGGGCCTCGACGTGGCTTTCGACACCTGCGGCGCGCAAGGACGCGCGAAAATCGTCCCAGGAGGACTGGTGTGAGCCGTGGCCGTAGTCGGTCACGGCAGGAGCGGTGTGCGGGTCGACACAGACGACCGGATCCAATCCATATCGCTGCGCGATCGACGCGAGGCCTACGGTGGATTTTCCCTTGAAGCTCCCGATTTCCAGAATAGTCCCCTGCGGCGGCGCGCATGCAGCCACCAGCGCGAGAAAGCGACCCTCTCGCTCGGTGAGGAACCCGGGCGCGGCCTGAATCCGCCCCCACGCTTCGTCGATGGCGGCGCCGAGATCAGTCGGAACAGACGGCGGACGGCTGATGGCGGACGGCTGTGTCAGCAGAATTCGTCGAACGCCGCGGTGAGATCCGCGGCAATGTCGCGCGCGTTGCGACCCTCGATGTTGCGCCGCTCGAGCATGAACACGAGCTTGCCGTCCTTGAACAACGCGATCTGCGGCGAAGACGGCTGGTAGCCGGTGAAGTAGCTGCGGGCGCGCGCCGTGGCGTCTGCATCCTGCCCCGCGAACACGGTGACCAGGCGCGCCGGTCGGCGCTGGTGTTGAATGGCGAGCGCGGCGGCCGGCCTGGCATTCCGGGCGGCGCACCCGCACACCGAATTCACCACCACCAACGTGGTCGCGCGTTCGGTCGGCAGGACCGCGTCAACCTCCGCAGCCGTGCGCAGCTCCGCGAAGCCCAGGCGCGTGAGCTCCTCGCGCATCGGGCGGACGAGCTCAGGGTCGTACATCGGAACGTTCAGATTCCGCATGCTCTCCTCACTTCTTCAAGAACGCGCTCAGCGCCGCCCGAAAATCGGGGGTGCTGCGGCTTACCGCGTTGACGTCGGCCCCCAGCCGGAGGCCCTCCTCGAAACCTAATCCGTCGAGCTGATAGAACTGCTGTTTCGTAAACGCGATCGCCGAGGCGCTCGCCTCGGCGAGCACACGCAGGACCTCGGCAGCCTGCTCTTCGAAGTCGGCATCCTCGTACACTCGTGACGCGAGCCCCGCTGCGGCGGCCTCCGTTCCGTCCAGCAGGCGGCCGGTCGTGGCGAGGTCGAACGCCACCTTCTCGCCCACGGCGCGTCGCAGCATCGTCATGACGATGGCCGGCACGAAGCCGCGCTGGACCTCGGGATAGCCGAATTGGGCCGACTCACTCGCCAGAATGAGATCGCAGGCGGTAGCGAGACCGCAGCCCCCGGCGAGGGCGCGTCCCTGCACCACCGCGACGACGGGCTTGGGGAGGCGGCGCATGCGCACGAAGATCTCCGCAAAATGCAGCGCGGCTGTGCGGTTCTGATCGAGCGACTGATCCGCGGACGCGAGGAGCTCGTGGAGGTCCATTCCGGCGCAGAAGTCGCGCCCGGCGCCGCGGATCGCGACGACGCGGACGGCGGCATCGAGGTCGGCGCGTTCGATGACGGCAAGCAACGCCTCGATCATCGCCGTGTCGATGGCGTTCCGCTTGTCCTCACGATTGAGGGTTGCGGTGAGTATGCCGCCCGCCGCGTTGACCAGCACGCGCTCGCTCATCGGCGCAACTCGATTTCCATCCGCAGCAGCGCGGTGGAGAACACTTTCCCCTGGGCGTCGGTCTTGAGCGAGATCGTCCCGCCGCCGTCGAGCGCGCCGTGGAGCAGAAAGTTCAGCGCGTTGAGGTTGGGCAGCTCGAAGCGCTCGACCGGTCCCGTGATCATGCCCTTAAAATGCCGGGCCACGCGGGCCGCCGTCACCTGCTGTACGAGCAGGGGATAATCCTTCGGATTCTTGGCGATGAGCCCGATGTTGGCGGTATCGCCCTTGTCCCCCGATCGGGCGTGCGCGAGATCCACCAGCCGCACGGTCTTGGACCGTCCGACCGTCCGGCCGCCCGACCGTCGTTTGCTCATGCGTTCACGATCTCCACACTGGGCTCCACGACTTTGCGGTCGATGAGCGCGGGCCAATACGCGACGATCTCCTCGGGCTTCGGTCGCCCGCCCGCGAACCCCGTGACACTGGGGGGGCCATTGAGAATCAGGGGAGCGATTTCACGCGTGAATCGGTCGACCGGTTTCTTGTCGGCGGCGCGGACACCAATGCGAAGCTGCACTTCGGGAATGGCGTCGGCGTCGATCGTGTCCAGCGCGAGGGAGCCATGTGTCGCCGTCACACCCACGAATTCGGTATGGATAGTTTCGAACTTCAGGCCGAGATCAGTGAGGCGCTGGCGCAGTACGTGATCGGCAGCCTGCGCTTTTTTCAATGCGTCAGGCCAGGCGTACACGAGCGTGCCGACGGCTTTATAGCCGTAGAAGTAGGCGATCGAGACCTTGAGCTTGTCGGGCGCCGGTTTCCCCCTCACACCAGACACCCGAACCCTGTCCTTGCCCACCTGCGTCAATTGAATTGTCGTAAAGTCGGCAATCCCATCCGGCGTGATGTACTCGCGCGGGTCTCCCATTTCGTATACGAGCTGCTCGGTCACTCCGGGGACGTCGATGCGGCCACCAGTGCGCGGATGCTTGATCAGCTCGAACGTTCCGCCGGCTTGGGCTTCGACAATGGGATACCCCACATTGGCGAGATCGGGAATGTGCTCCCAATCGTTCAAGCAGTTCCCACCGCTGGCCTGGGCGCCGCATTCGATGATATGCCCGGCGACGGTCCCCGCGGCGATCAGATCCCACGCATCGTGGGGCCATCCGAAGGCGTGCATCAGTGGGCCGAGTGTCAGTCCCGTGTCGGTGACGCGCCCTGTGATCACGACCTGCGCACCGCGTTCCAGGGCGTCCACCACGGGGGCGGCGCCCAGGTAGGCATTGGCCGAGAGTACGCGGTCGCGGACATCGCGGAGCGGCTGTCCCGTATCGAGGTTCTTGAGCTCGTGCCCCCGCGCGACGAGGCCGTCGAGCCGGCCCAACAGGTCGTCTCCCTTCACGACGCCGATCTTGAGTTTGCCGGCCAAGCCGAGCTTGCGTGCCACCTCCGCAACGGCGGCGGCGCAGGCGCGCGGGTTCACGCCACCCGCGTTGGCCGTGACCTTGATCCCACGCTCGACCACGATCGGAAGAATCCGCTCCATCTGCGTGACGAAATCGGTGGCGTAGCCGAGCGACGAGTCCCGCGACTTCTGCTTCTGGAGGATGGACATCGTGACTTCGGCGAGGTAGTCCATCATCAAGTAGTCGATGGTTCCACCCGTCACCTGACGGTACGGCGCCTCCAACCAGTCTCCCCAGAACCCCTGCCCGGCTGCGACACGCACTGTCGCCGGTCGCGTGCTCACCACGCGCCGCCCGCCCCGCCCACCCCCCCTGCGCCGCCCGCGCGCGGCGTTGGGGCGGCGCTCACGAGCGGGGTGCGACGTGCCGACACCGCGCCCGCGAGCGTCGTCACGCGGGTCTCGACCAGTGCAGCGAAGCCGTCCGGCAGGTCGAGCGGAGGAGGATTGGGGAGCCGCACAATCGTGCGCCCGCCGGCGACGACCGAGAGCTCGCTGCCTTCGCCTACCGGCTCGTCCGGGCCGAGGAAACGGACCTGGGTGGTGCCCTTCCAGGAGTGGCCCGGCGCCTTGGCGAACGCGGGGTAGAGCTCGATCGTGACGGGTCTGCGCCGCACGCTTTCGGGTAGCGTCAGAGTCAGCCGCCCAAACGCATAGTTCATCGGCTCATTGCCGCCGCGCACCTGCTGACCGGTGGAGTCGTACGCTGTGATGGAGAAGTCGGTCATCTCGTCCCACAGATTGGGGGACACTTCGACGTCGACTTCCATTTGCTTCGCCCACGCTGGCGGCCGCACGACTAACGTCTCGGCCGGCTCGCCCCGGCCAGTGATCGCGTACGAGCGCGCGGCGCCGACGAGGCGATGAACGACTTGTCCCGTTACCGTGTTCGCCGCTCCGGTCACGACGCTCGTGGCCTCGAGCGCCTGCTGCGTCGTGCCGAGTGCTACCGGGCCGAGATCGGCGCGGACCGTCACCGCGGTGGCCGCGAGCGTGGGCGCCACCACGTCGAGCTCATACACGCCCGGCACCATGTCTTCGGCCCGTACGATGACCGTCGCGGTCCCGCGCTGTTGCTCTCCGATCTCGATGTCGTCCGGCGCCGACCGGGCGGGTTGCCCGTTCGGCTCGAACAAGCGCACTGTTGCTTCCTGGGCCTGGGAGTCAGGGACGGTGACGGTGGCACGCAGTGTCGCGCCGGGTTGTGGAATATGCAGGAAGTAGCGTTGCACGCCGGCCGCCCCAATGGTGCGCCGCTCGTCGAACAGCACCTTGTCCGCGAGATCAATCGGCACGATCACCGTGTTGACGAGCGCGAACAGCGGGCCCGCCAGCGTATCGCGTGGATTCCGCGCGGTAATCGTGCCTACGTAGACGCCCGGACCGGTGAGCGCGCTTCGCCTGTACGTGACCGCGATCTGCGTCGCCCGCGGCGCCGCCTCGACCGTGTCGTCGACGAGGAGCCACGGCACGTCACTGCGCATCACGAACTCCGCGGCGCGCAGACCGGCCAGATGGCGAACCGTGAACGTCTCGACCGAGTCCTGCGCGTTCGCAAATCCGTCGCGGCGGAACGCCGCGGACGCGCCTGTGCCGGCGCGCACGCCGTAGGTCGATCCCTGGTGTCCCGCCTCGAGCCAGTCGTAGGCGGTTGTGAGGTCGGGCGAACCGGCGCCGCCGTCGATGACGCGCGCGGCGCCCAGACGGTGGGCCGATACCCGCAGCGCCTGCATGATCTCGGTCGCGCTCGCCTTGCGATTCTCCTGCGCGAGACCGGAGATCAGACAGGCGGCGAGTCCCGCGGCGTGTGGCGAAGCCATGCTGGTGCCGCCCTTGATCTCATTTCCCGTGTCCCAGCGTGGCACTGTCGAGTACGCGACGCCAGGCGCCACGAGATCGGGCTTTGCCAGCTCGCCGCCCCGTGAGCTGAACCACGCCAGGACATCGCGCGTGGGAGGCCTTCCCTGTTGCGGGGGCTGCGCGAAGACGCCCGGATAAGTAGCACCGATCGAGAGCGCGAGCTCGGCGGATCCCGGAAACCCCACGGTCGACAGTCCGGGTCCGTCGTTGCCCGCGCTGATCGTGAACACTGCAGCGGGATGCGCCAGCAGGAACGCGTCCACGATGGAGTCGATCACGGCGCGGCCTTCGTGCTCGTTGCCGACACCGAAACTGAGGTTCAGCACGAGGGGCATGTTGCGCTGTGCCGCATACCGCGCCGCGTACTCCATCGCGCGCATCATGCTCGAGTGCACCGTGACGCCGCCGCGTGCGTTGTTGGCGATCTTGAGGCCCATCACCTGCGCGCCCGGCGCGACGCCGCTGAACCCCGTCACGTTGTAGAGGTTGAAACCGGCGGCGATCCCGGCGACGTGCGTGCCGTGACCCGACGTGTCGAAAAAGAGATCGAGGACGGGGACGCCGTCCGCTTCGCTGAAGTTCGCCACGATCGTCAACGGCTTCTTGCCCAGCGCGAGCATCTCACGACCCTGCCGGAAATCGTGGAGCGGCATTTCATCCTCGAATGAGCCGTCGAGGTTGGTATCGATGAACGCCGCCCACCCGTCGGTTGCCTTCACCACGACGACCGGGAATTCGTCGGTGTTGTTGCCGTTGCCGTTGACGTCGGCCGCCGGCGGAAGGCCAAGCGGCAGCTCCCGGAACACGCCGCGATACCACGTCGTCGCCGTCGTCAGACGCGCGATCCGGGCCGCTCCCTTCATTTCCGCGTCGGTCGGAGCTGGAGACGCCGTGAGCGAGATGCGCCCCTCGCCGGAGAAATCGCGCAGCTCGATGACTTTCGGTGCGCCGGTGCTCGTCGCGACGAGCCCGGCGACGTCGGGATCGATGCCGCTGTCGAGAATCGCGATCAGGACGCCGCGGCCATCGTAGGTGGGATGCAGAGCGCGGAACAGATCGACGCCTGTACTCTTGAGGGGCATCAGGCCGAGCATATACGCGATGGGCGGCTCGACCGCCGGCTCGGGCGTCCCTGCTCCTCCCCCTCCTCCTGCGCGCGTGGCATCCGACGGTGTCGTCGTTGTCGGCGCGGAGGGAGTGGGCAGCGTTTTCGGAGCGACGGCCTTGCTACCGGCGCAGGCGGCTGCGAATGCGACGAAGAGAACGGCAAATGGCTTGATCACGTAACACTCGGCAGAGCAAAGGCCCCGATGTGCGGGCCGGTGAATTCCGTGGCCACCTCGAGCAGAAACGCGAGGGTATCGCGCGTCTCCTCGGGGGTGAGGATCGCATCGACGAAGCCGCGGGCGCCCGCAAACTTGGCGTCGAGCTGATGCTCGTAATCGGCCCGCATGGCGTCGACTTGCGCCGCGTTTTCGGGCTTCGCGGCATCGGCGCCGTACACGGCCTGGACGGCGGATTCGCCTTCCATGACGCCCATGCGTCCAGTCGGCCACGAAACGATGAAGTCGGGATCGAAGCCCTGACCCGCCATCGCATAATAGCCGGCGCCGGATGCGTGATTCACGGTGAGGACCAGTTTGGGAACGATCGCGGTGGCCATCGCTTCCACGAAACGCGCACCCGCCCGGATGATACCCGAGTGTTCCGCCTCCGTCCCGACCATGAATCCCGAAACATCCTGAATGAACAGCAGCGGCACGCGCTCGCGGTCGGCGTTCTCGATGAAGTATGCCACCTTTTCCGCGCTGTCCGTGTAAATGATCCCTCCGATGCGCGGGACGCGGGGGACGTCACCTTTCTTCTTTGGTTTGATCACACCCCGCGAGTTGGCGATGACGGCGACGTGCCGTCCTTCGATTGCGCCATGGCCGCAGATCATCTCCGGGGCGATGTCCGGCTGGAACTCGTCCAGACGTCCGGCATCGAGGAGGCCTTCCAACAGCGCGCGCACGTCGTAGCTCATCCGATGATCGACCGGAATCAGCTCGTACAACTCCTTGGCGTCGCGTTTGGGCGCGGTATAGGTGCGTCGCTGCTGCGCCTGATGCGGTAACCGTTCCACGTACTCCCGGATGCGGGTGATGCATTCCTTGTCGTCTTTGGCCCGATAGTGGGCGACGGCGCTGACCCCCGTATGCGTGCTCGCGCCGCCGAGCGACTCGGCGTCCACGACCTGGCCGGTCGCACCTTTGACGAGGTTGGGGCCGCCCAATCCCATGAACGACGTGCCGTCGACCATGAAGATCACGTCGGACAGCGCGGGGAGATACGCGCCGCCCGCAATGCAGGGACCCATCACCGCCGCGATCTGCGGGACCTTGAGATAGCGCCGCATGATCGAGTTGTAGTAGAAGATGCGCGCTGCTCCATACTGACCCGGGAAGACGCCCCCCTGGTACGGCAGGTTCACGCCGGCCGAATCGACCAGGTAGATGATCGGAATGCGCTGCCGCATGGCGATCTCCTGGGCGCGCAGGATTTTCTTGATCGTCTCCGGCCACCACGACCCGGCTTTTACGGTCGCATCATTCGCGACGACGACGACGGGGCGCCCGCCCACCCGGCCCAGGCCGGTCACGACGCCGGCGGCGGGCGCCTGGCCGTCGTACTGGTCCCAGGCGACGAGCAAGCCAATTTCCACCCACGGACCATCGCGATCGAGCAGCGTCGCAATGCGCTCGCGGGCGGTGAGCTTTCCCTGATCGTGCTGACGCTTGGTGCGCTCGGATCCCCCGCCCTGTTCGAGGCGGGTGCGCAGCTTTCGATACTCGTCGCTGAGGGACTTGAGACGACTCACGCGGCGACGTGCTCCGCCGCCCACTCCTCGATGTATTTGATGAGATCCGACGTCGGCGTGCCCGGTCCGAACAGCTTGCCGGTCCCCTGGGCTTCGAGTGCCGCCATGTCTGCGGGAGGAATGATCCCGCCCCCGGTGAGCAGCACGTCCTGGCGGCCGGCCGCATCGAGCAGTTTACGCACGCGCGGGAATAGCGTCATGTGCGCGCCCGACAGGATCGACAGCCCCACTACGTCGACGTCCTCCTGAATCGCCGCTTGCGCGATCATTTCGGGCGTCTGGTGCAGGCCGGTATAGATGACTTCCATCCCCGAGTCGCGCAGCGCGGCCGCGACCACCTTGGCGCCGCGATCGTGGCCGTCCAGCCCCGGTTTGGCGACGAGAATGCGGATTGGACGGCTACGCTTTCCCATCAGGCGCGGAAGCGCAGGAGCGCCGCGAGGCCGTCCACGACGCGACGCGCCTTGTCGTCGTAGAGGACATCGATCTGCGCGCGTTGAGCCAGTCCGTCTTCCACCGCCTCATCGATCTGCGAGTTGTCGTCCTGACCATCGGCGAGGAGCGTGCGCACCTGCCCGCGGCTCAGCGCTTTGAGCGTCGCGTCGATCCCGTTGACCGCCCACCCGCGCGGCACCCCGTCTTTCACCGCCTCCGCGTGCGCCCGCTCCCAGGCACGCTCGCGCTCCTCACGCAGCACCAGCGTCGCGTCGCGCACCTCGGCGGGCGTCGCCTGTTTGGGACTCAACTTGACCACTCCGAACACCAGATCGTGCACATAGGTGTGAAGGTGGGGAATAACCGCGCCGGCGTCCACGCCGATGCTGCCCAGGACGATGCCGCTCAAGGGCTTCTCGCGATTGATCTGGAAGATGCGATCGGCGATTTGCGCGTAGAGCCGCTGTTTCTCGGTGCGGATGCGCTGGTGGTAATTGTGCTCGCCGGCGCTGCCGGACGGTTTGCCGCCGCGCGACATTAGGTGGCCCTGATTGCCACCGTGAAACTTGCCGGCGCGTGACGCCTCGATCCCGGCAAGGCCGGGGCGCTCCACCGAATCGTAGGCCGTCACCTCGAAGAACCGCGCGGCCGTGCGATCGTACACGACCGCCAGGATCGTCCCAAATTCCTCTTCGAGACCGAACAGCTCGCGCACGAGCGGCTGATGATCGACCGCGAGCCTGGAGCGATGCACGTGCGGCAGCGGTAGCGCCTCGAATAGCTCAAGCTCACGCGAGGCGAAGATGGCGATGGCCCGGGCTCGTGGGAGGTGATTAGGCTCCTCGAGATAATCGAGCACCTGTCGCAGGCTGGCCGCGATGGCTTCGCGGTCTTCGTGCGAGAGGGGCTGGCGGGCGAGCTGCGCTTCCCGCTCACGCACGCGGTTCTTCATCTTGATGAGGTACTTGCCGCGCGTACGGTCGCGCGGCTCGAGCTTCAGGTAGCAGGTGACCACCCAATGGCGGCCGGGCTCGATCGACGCGAGCCGGGCAATGGCGGCCCGGGCGTCCTGCTCGGTAATTGCGGCGGGTAGTGCGCTCATGACCTAAAAGAAAACGGGTTCGCGGTATGCTCCCCAGACACGCTCGAGCGCGTGCCGGATTTCGTAGAGCGTGGCGTAGGCGCGCGCGCAGTCCAGCATCGGTCCGATGACGTTCTGATCCGACTCCGCTGCCTGGCGTAAGACCTCGAGGCGGCGCTCGACCAGTGCGTTGTCCCGCTCGGCGCGCAGGCGAGCGAGACGGCGGCGCTGCTCGGCTTCCGCATCGTTCGATACCTTCAAGATCTCGACCGGGTGGTCGTCATCGGACAGGAATTCGTTGACGCCGACGATGACTTGCTCACCCGTTTCCACCTGACGCTGGGAGGCCCCGGCGGATTGAGCAATCTGCCGCTGGAACCAGCCGCTCTCGATCCCCCGGACGACTCCACCGATCGAATTGATCTCCGCAAAGAGCGCTTCCGCTTCGCGCTCCAGCTGATCGGTGAGGGCCTCGATGTAATACGACCCCCCGAGCGGATCGATCACTTCTGCGGCACCAGTCTCGTGCGCCAGAATCTGTTGCGTCCGCAGCGCCACCTGCACCGATTGCTCTGTTGGCAGTGCGAGCGTTTCATCCAGCGAGTTCGTGTGCAGCGACTGCGTGCCGCCGAGGACGGCGGCCAGGGCCTGATAGGCGACGCGCACGATGTTGTTGAGCGGCTGCTGCGCCGTCAGCGTGACGCCGGCCGTCTGGCTATGGAAGCGCATCATCCAGGAGCGCGGCTGTTTCGCCTTGTAGCGGTCACGCATGTGCCGGGCCCAGATGCGCCGGGCGGCGCGCAGCTTCGCGATCTCCTCGAAGAAGTCGTTGTGAATGTCCCAGAAGAAGGAAAGCCGTGCCGCAAACGTATCGATATCGAGCCCGCGGGCTATGCCACGTTCGACATACGTGAAGCCGTTCGCCAGCGTGAACGCCAGCTCCTGGGCCGCCGTCGCCCCTGCCTCCCGGATGTGGTAGCCGGAGATCGAGATCGTGTTCCACAGCGGCGTGTGCTGCGCGCCCCACTCGAACATGTCCACGATGACCTTCAGCGCGGGCTCGACTGGGTAAACCCACGCATGCTGCGCCATGTACTCCTTGAGAATGTCGTTCTGCACCGTCCCGCGCAGCTTGGGCGTAGGGACCCCCTGCTTCTCCGCAGCGGCGACGTAGAAACAGAACAGAATGGCTGCCGGCCCATTGATCGTCATCGACGTGGAGACCTGATCGAGCGGAATGCCGTCGAAGAGGGTCTCCATGTCGGCGAGCGACGAGATTGCCACGCCGCATTTCCCGACCTCACCCTCGGAGCGCGGATGGTCGGCGTCGTACCCCATCAGCGTCGGGAAATCAAAGGCGACGGACAGCCCTGTCTGGCCGTGCTCGAGGAGGAACTTGTAGCGACGGTTGGTATCGATCGCGCTGCCGAACCCCGCAAACTGCCGCATGGTCCACAGCTTGCCGCGGTACATCGTGGGATGGATGCCGCGGGTGAACGGATACTCGCCCGGGCGTCCGAGCTGCTTGTCGATGTCGAAGCCGTTGAGATCGGCGGCGCTGTAAACCGGTTTCTTTTCGATGGTCATTTGCCATTCCTCACCTGCTTGAGTACCTCGGCAGCGACGTCGTAGGGGCTGCGCGTGCCGGCGGCCACGTCATCCAGCCGTTTGCTGACGAGAGCTTCGGCTTCCGTTTGATCCCAGACCCACTGCCGAATCGCCCGATTCACGACCGCGCGGGTGCGGGCTGCGAGACGACGCTTGCGGCGCTCGTGCAGCTTGCCGGTCTGCTCGAGGTGATGGTGGTGGCGATCGAGCGCGGTCACGAGCTCGGCGATCCCCTCACCCTTCGAGGCAACCGTGGTGATGACGGGAGCCTCCCACCCAGCAGCGTCAGCACTTTGCCGCCCTTTGCCGCCCGTTGCCGCCTTTGCGTTCCCGCCCCGCGCCGCCCTGGGATTATGATGCGGCGTGATATGGGCGAAGGCATTGCCCCTTCGGATACCAAGCATCACTTCGACTTCATTTTTCAGCTTCTCCGCTCCCGGGCGATCGCTTTTGTTGATCACATACAGCTCCGCAATCTCCATGACACCGGCCTTCAGCGTCTGGATGCCATCGCCAGATTCCGGAACGAGGACCAGAACGGTGGTCTCCGCCGTCGCCGCGACGTCGAGCTCCGTCTGGCCGACGCCCACGGTCTCGATGAAGATCCGGTCGAATCCGAACGCCTCGAGGACGTCGGCGACCTCTTCGGTCGTGGTCGCGAGGCCGCCTTGCGCGCCGCGCGTGGCCATCGAGCGGATGAAGACGCCCGGATCGAGGCTGACCGACTCCATCCGGATGCGATCGCCGAGCAGCGCGCCACCGGTGAAGGGGCTGGTGGGGTCCACCGCGATGACGGCGACCTTGAGGCCGCGCTCGCGATAGGCGCGGACCAGCTGCTCCGTCAGCGTGCTCTTGCCGGCGCCGGGTGGCCCGGTAATGCCGATGCGGTGGGTTCCCCCTTTGCCGAGCTTCTTATGAACTGCGGACAGGACCCGCTCGAAGCCCTCGCGCTGGTTTTCGACCAGGCTGATGGCTCGAGCCAGCGCGGCCGTGTCGCCCCGCTCCAGGCCCTCGAGCAGTCCTTCGAGTCGCATCTCTAAGGATAACGGCGGCGTCGCGGTCACAGGAGGGTTCCGCTCAGCACGATGCTCGCGACCGTGAAGTAGATGACGAGGCCCGTGACGTCCACCAGCGTGGCGACAAAGGGCGCCGACGCGCTCGCGGGGTCAAAGCCGAGACGTCGCAATATGAATGGCAGCAGCGACCCCGTGATCGTGCCGAAGGTCACCACGCCGATGAGGCTGGCGAAGACGGTGATTGCGATGAGCAGATAATGCGCGCCGTAAATGCCGGTGATGGCGTGCCACAGCGTGATTCGGAAGAAGCCGATGATACCGAGGACTGTCCCGAGAACGAGGCCTGCGGCGACCTCGCGCCGGATGACGCGCCACCAGTCGCGCAAGTTGACTTCGCCCAGTGCCATCGCGCGAATGACCAGCGTGGAGGCCTGGGACCCTGAGTTGCCGCCGCTCGAAATGATGAGGGGCACGAACAGCGCGAGGATGACCGCTTTCGCGATTTCGTTCTCGAAGAATGCCATCGCCGTCGCGGTCAGCATCTCGCCGAGGAACAGCGCGGCCAGCCACCCGGCGCGTTTTCGCACCATCCGACCGAACGCAATCTTGAGATAGGGCGCGTCCAGCGCCTCCATGCCGCCGAATTTCAGGATGTCTTCGGTCGTCTCGGCCTCGACGACGTCCACCACGTCGTCGAACGTGATCCGGCCCAGCAGCTTGCCGTGCTCATCCACGACGGGGACCGCGGCGACATTGTAGCGCGCCATGAGGCGCGCCACCTCCTCCTGGTCCTGCTGCGGCTGCACCTGTACGGTCGGCTGCTCCATGACATCACGAACCAGCTTGGCGGGTGACGACACGATTAATCGCGCGATCGGAACGATGCCCTGCAGATTGCCCGCGCTGTCGACAGCATAGACCTGATAGAGCTGGCTCTCGTCCTCTTCGCACTGGTGGCGCAGCGTCTCGATCGCGGAGGCCACGGTGGCGTCATCGCGAACGTTGACGACGTCGGTCGACATCAACCCGCCGGCCGAGTCCTCCGGATATTTGAGGAGCGCGTCGACCTCTTTGCGGTCGGTGAGATCCGCCAGCACCGCCTCGCGGTCGGCCACCCCCAGCTCACCGACGAGATCGGCCGCGTCGTCGGTGCGCATCTCGTCGACGAGCTCGGCGGCATACTCCGGACCGAGCGCGAGCAGCATCTCTTCGGGATGTTCGGCGGCTTCCATTTCGGCGAGGGCACTACCGGCCAGCTCCGTAGGTAACTCGGCGATGGCCCGCACCCGGGTCGACTCGTCCAGCGCGGACAGGACGTCGGCGAGGTCCGATGGATGGACATGCTGCGCGCGATGCACGAACTCGCTGAGGTTCTCCTGCTCGGCGAGCTCCTTCAGTTCATCGAGTCGTAGGTCAGGCCCGCTGAGTGGTTCCGTCACGCCGTGCCCCCGCCCAGTGCGATAGTACGGACCGGACCCGCGCGAACGGCGATGCGCTCGACACGCGTCGCGCTCGCCGCGAGCACATCGAACTCGAGTCCCTGATATGAGAAGCGCTCTCCAGCCCGGGGAATGCGGCCGAGGGCCTGGATGAGCAAACCGCCCACGGTCTGCGCGCCTCCACTTGCTCCCACACTCGCGCCGAGCGACTCGGCGAGGGCCGTCACCAGCGTAGTTCCCTCCACTTCCACGACTCGCGTCGGCGAGGGGAAAGGTGCGCCGCCAGAACTAGGCACCTCGAACAGCTCGCCAACCAGGTTCTTCAGGAGGTCCTCGAAGGTGACGAGTCCCGCGGTTCCACCGAACTCGTCCAGGACAACCGCCAGGTGCAATCCTCCGCGCTGCATCTCGAGCATCAGATCGGCCGCCCGCATGCTTCCTGGCGCGCTCAGCGGCGGCCGCACGGACACCGGATCCTCCGGTTGGCGTGCCAACAGGTCGAGCGTGTGCGCCACCCCTACGACCTCGTCGAGCGAGCCCCGGTAAACGGGGTAGCGACTGTACCCCGACTGCTGCAACACGTGGGCCGCTTCGGCAGCCAACATTCCCTCGGGGAATGCGACAATCGCCGTCCGTGGCGTCATGAGCTCACGCACAGGGCGATCGGCGAACGTCAACACGCCGGAAACGACGGCCATCTCATCAGTGCCGGCCAAGGCGTTGGTGTCGGCGCCCGAGAGCAAGGCGGCCAGCGTCGTACGAGTCGAGGTTTCCCGACCCGGAATGAAGGGCGAGAGGACGGTGCCGACCCGCTCCAGCCACGGTACCGCCCGGTTGACGAGCGACTCAGCCCAGCGCCGTCCCAACACGCGTGGCACGAGGTAGGCGGCGCCGATGAAGAGTGGCACCGCGACGGTCACCGTAAAGATGCCCTGGAACGTGGGGGTCGTCGCGGCGAGCAGCGCGGGGATCGCTCCAGCCGCGAGGAGGACTCCCAGTGTCGTGAGCGTGTTCGAGGTGGCGAGCGTGCGTCCGGGGTTTTGCAACACTCCGGCCGTCCCCGCGGAGCCGCGCAGTTTGTAGGCGACCCAGCGCGTGAGCTCGTGCTGGCTCACCATGGCGGCGGCGACACCGATCGCGGCCGCGACACCGGCGATAAGCAGCCCAACCAGCAGGACGATCAGCGCGACGCTCATCGCTTTTCGAACGACACCTGGGTGACGCGCCGCTGGTCCACGCGCTCGACCACTACGCGATGGTCGTCGATCGTCAATTCATCTCCGGCGCGGGGCACGCGGCCCAGCACCGAGTAGACCAGTCCCCCGACCGTAGAGACCTCGGCGTGGGCAAACGTGGCGCCGAGGGCAGCCGACAGCTCATCGAGGCTCACGCGACCGTCCACCCACACGCGGGCGCCGTCGCGCCGAATCGTGGGGGCGGTCTCCGTATCGTGCTCGTCGCGGATCTCGCCGACGATTTCTTCGAGGATGTCCTCGCGGGTGATCAGCCCCGACGTGCCGCCGAACTCGTCGACCACGATCGCGATGTGCGCCGGGGTCGTCTGAAAGTCGCGCAGCTGACTGTCGAGGGTCTTGGTCTCCGGAACGAACGCTGCGGGGCGCACCATGGTCTGCCAGCGCGTTCCCGGTTCGGCGAGGCCCATGGCCAGCGGCACGAGGTCCTTGCCGAACACCACGCCGGCGACGTTGTCGGGCGATCCATCAAGCACGGGAAGCCGGGTGTGCTGGCTTTGCCGGAATGCCTCGATCACGTCTTCGTTGGAGGCGCTCAGGTCCACGCTCGTCATGTCGAGCCGTGGCGTCATGACTTCATCGACAGTGGTGTCGGCCAGCGTGAACACCCCCAGCAGCATGTCGCGCTGCGCGGTGCCCAGGGACGGCTGCAGCGGCCGTGGTGTCTGGACCAGGGTGTGGAGACCGCGATCCGCCCATGCCAGCAGCCACAGGAGCGGCCCGAACACCGCGAGTGTCCGGCGGGCGAGAGGCAAGGCGGCGTCGGAGAGCTCCGGTGCCAGGCGGGCGACGCTGCGCGGCAGCGCATCGCCCACGACGAACAGCAGCAGCGTGCTGACGATCAGCGCGACCAAAGCGGCGGCCCACGGGCGCGTCCACCACGCGACGGCATTGGCCGTGGCGACGGCGCCGAAAACGAGCAGCGCAAGGCGGGTGACGTGGAGGGCGCGATGCAGCGGGACATGGCGTTCGGCAGCCATGGGTGGGGCATCGCCCAGCGTGTGCAGGGCTTCGCCGACCGCCGCTTCCTCGGCGAGGGCAAGCAGGGCGGCCCAGCTGGCGGCCGTGACGGCGACCACGAGCCCGACAACTCGCAGGGCGGTTTCGGTAGGCATTAGTGAATGTGGCGCAGACGGCGCACGTAGCGCTCCTGACGGCGCCACATCAGAGACCGCGTGCGACCGGGGCCTGCGGGATGGTCGTAGCCGAGCACGTGCAGCGTACCGTGCACCGCGAGCCGCACGAGCTCTTCGTCGAGGGCGGCCCCTCGTTCCGCCACGCGGCCAGCGGCCGCGGGACAGATGTACACATCACCCACGAGCCGGCCGTCGGGTTGTGGCAACGGGTACGCGATGACATCCGTGAGGCCGCGCCGTCCTGTCGCGCGCCGGTTCAGGCGCCGCATGTCGGCGGCAGACAGCAGAGTGATGTCCACGTGCGAATGCGCGGGGGCGCGCTCCCATGCCAACACTCGTTGTGCGACACGCCGCAGACTAGCGTGCCGTCGCGGGCTGCCAGGTTGCACCAATGCCGCCGCTGGACTCCGGATAGTCGATGCGGTTGTGGTACATCCCGCTGAGCACCACGAGAAATGCCGCCTTCACCTGTTCGATCTGTTGCAGGGTCAGCGGCGCCTCATCGAGCTGGCCGGCGTTGACTTTGGTCCGCACGATGTGGTCGATCGCTTCTTCGATCTTCTGGGGCGTCAGATCCTCGAGCACGCGCAGCGCGGCCTCGACGGAATCGGCGATCATGGCGATCGCGGTTTCCATGGAGCGCGGGCGGGGACCGGGGTACACGAAGTCCTCGGGATTGCGCGGCGGGCCGCCATCCTTCTTGGCCTTGTCGAGGAAGTAGGTGATCTCCGTCGTGCCGTGATGCTCGGGGATGAACGCCGCGACCGAATCGGGCAGATCGGCCTCCGCCGCGAGGGCCAACCCGTCCGTCACGTGCGCCTTGATGATCTGCGCCGATTGGAGCGGCTTGAGCCGGTCGTGCGGATTGTTGCCGGGGATCTGATTCTCCACGAAGAACATCGGGTTCTTCACCTTTCCGATGTCGTGGTAGTAGCACCCCACGCGGCCGAGCAGTCCGTTCGCCCCGATGCGATTGCAGGCCGCCTCGACCAGGTTGGCCATTGCGACGCTGTGGGCGTACGTGCCCGGCGCTTCCAGCGACAGGCGGCGCAGCAGCGGTCGGCTCGGGTCTGACAGCTCGAGCAGGGTGAGGTCGGTTGTGATATGCGTGACCGATTCAGCGACGGGGAGCAGGAAGAACGTGAGCCCCGCGGAGACCAGGCCGTTCACCGCGCCAAGCAAACCGCGCAACGCGACTTCTTCGATCGGCCAGCCGCCCGCCAGCCCCAACGCGAGGGCGCCGACGAGATAGCCGGCCGCGATAATCAGAACGGGCGCGTAGAAATTGCTGCGGCTCCGCAGCGTGCGCACGGAGAGCGCGGCCGTCACTCCGCCGGCGACGCACAGGAACAGCGCCGGCACATCGTGTAACACGGGTTGGAGCCCGACCACGACGGCCAGAATCATCGCGGCGATCATCGAGACGCGGCCGTTGAACAGGACGGTCATCATCATCGCGACAAACGGCATGAAGATGATTTCCGGATGGGTCGGATAGGACCGCGCGACGATGCCGGCCTGGAGCAGCAGGACCGAAAACAGCCCGCCGATGAGCGCCACCTGGCGCAGGTCGCGATATGTCTCGCGCCGGTAGAACAGCAGCAGCACCCAGAAAATCGACAGGATGAGGGAGTCACGCAGCAGCGGGCCCACGACGCCTCGGATCGAGTACGTGGTCGCGGCGCCGCGGCGCAGCAGCTCCTGGTGCAGCGCGACGAGCCGCTCGTGGGCTTCGTTGGTGACGATCTCGTGCGGCGCGACGATGCGATCGCCCGCGCGCACGATGTATTTGCTGGGATCGACGCTGCCGCGCAGGTCGTTGCGGCGGCGCTCGGTCTCGAGCGTCTTGGGAATCAGAGTCGGTCTGAAGAACTGGCGGACGAGCTTCAGGTACAGTACATCGGCCACGCTCGAGCCGGGATCCGGGTGCAGCTGCTTCGCGCGGTTCAAGTACTGCGCGAACGTGAGTACCTGATCGCGCTGGACCGAGGATTCGGTCGAGCCGCGGCGGATGATCAGCTCGCGCGATTGCTCGACCTGCAGCACGCCGGGTCCCGTGACGCCCTGGGCCAGCGTTCGATCGAACAGCCGGTCGAGCGCCTGCTGCATCGCCCGGCGCTTCCCGCCCTTGGCCAGATAGGCGGCTTCCTGCGGCGTGATCGGCACGCCGAAATCGGCGGCGGCACGGATGATGGCCTGCGGACCCTGGTCGGACGCCGCATCCACGGCGGTGAAGAACGCCGGCATCGCGGTGGCGGTGCTGTCGTACGCGCGCTGGCGGAATTCATAGATCGGCTTGGCGGACGCTGCGAGCTCCTCGGTCTCGCGCTGTAGCTCATCTTCCGACTTGTTCACGACGAAGTTGAACGGCGCGATGATCTCCTTCTCGGCGCGCGCGCCCGGCTCGAGCAACGGAGCGACATCGGCCGAGCTCGAGGGAAACGCGAGATGCGCCACGAGCGCCATGATCGGCACCCACACCCAGCGTGCGGCGTGATACCGCACCTTCTCCCGCGTCGGGATGTTCACCTAACCCTGCGCATCCTCGGCGTAGGCGCGGATGATGTCGCGCACCAAACGGTGGCGCACCACATCCGCGTCGCCAAGGTAGACGAAGCCAATGCCTTCGATCCCCGGCAGGATGCGCTCGACCTGCAGCAATCCGGAGTCCTCGCGGATCGGCAGGTCGATCTGGGTCTTGTCGCCCGTAATGACGGCGCGGGAGTTCACGCCCAGACGGGTGAGAAACATCTTCATCTGCATGCCGGTCGCGTTCTGCGCCTCGTCCAGAATCACGAACGCGTCGCTCAGCGTGCGCCCGCGCATGTAGGCGAGGGGCGCGATCTCGATGGTGGCCGTTTCGAGCGCTTTCTGCACCCGTTCACGCGGCATCATGTCCTCGAGCGCGTCGTAGAGAGGCCGCAGATAGGGATCGACTTTCTCCTGGAGATCGCCCGGGAGGAAGCCGAGATTTTCACCGGCCTCGACGGCGGGGCGCGCCAGGATGATGCGACGCACCCGCTTGCGCGCCAATGCATCGACCGCCGCGGCGACCGCGAGATACGTTTTGCCCGTTCCCGCCGGTCCGATGCCGATCACGATGTCGTGCTCGGCGATCGAGCGGAGGTACTCGCGCTGGCCCGTAGTCTTCGGCTGAATCACGCGCCGCAACCCGGGGAGGATGATTTTCACCGGATCGGCAGCGGGACGGCCGATCCCTGGCTCCCCCTGCCCTTCTTCCGCGACCACGCGTTCGACGTCATGCACGTCGAGGTTTTCGCCCATGCGCGCCAAATCGATCAGCGCCTGTGCGACGGGACTCGCGCGCTCGATCGCGGCGGCGGGGCCCGCCAATGACAGGCTATCGCCGCGTAGAGAAACCCGCACACCCAGCCGGCGCGCGAGCTCGAGCAGGTTGGCATCGTTCACGCCGGCCAACGCCAGCGGATCTACGCCCTCCACAGAGAGACGGTGGACGACGTCATCGCTCATGGCACCACCTTGATATGAAGTGCGGCGAGGTCCTCAGGCCGCGCCGGAGCCGGTGCGCCCTCGAACAGCGCCCGTGCCGCAGTCGTTTTGGGAAAGGCAATCACGTCGCGCAGCGATCCGGCGCCCGCGAGGAGCATGGCGGTACGATCGAAACCGACGGCAAAGCCGCCGTGCGGCGGCGCGCCGGCCGCCAACCCGGTCAGCAAAAAGCCGAACCGCGCGTCAATCTCGGCGGGCGTCAGGCCCAGATGCCGGAACACCGTGCGCTGCACGTCCGGGTTCGTGATACGGATGGAGCCCGAGCCCAGCTCGTTCCCATTGTAGACCGCGTCGTAGTGCAGCGCGCGGCAGGCGAACGGCGCGGTGTCGAGCTTCCCCACGTCTTCCGGGTGTGGCGACGTGAACGGGTGATGCGCGAAGACCGGTTTCCCGGTTTCGGGATCGGGCTCGAACAGCGGAAACTCGACCACCCAGCAGAAGGCGTGCGCCAGCTTCGGAGCCGGCGCGAGGCGGCGGATGACCTCCTGCCGCACTTTATCCAACGCGGGCGACGTCACGCGATCGGGACCGACCGTCATCAGCGCCACATCGCCGTCGCCCACACCCAGCCGGCCGAGGGCCTCCGCGGTGAAATGCTTGCCGACTGATCCCGAGAGCTGCTCGCCCTGGCGCTTCACCCACGCGAGGCCGGGGGCGCCATGGGTCTTTGCGGTCTCGGCGAGCTGATCGACGTCTTTGCGTGAGAGCGAGCCCCCCCCGCGGACGGCGATGCCCCGGACGCGCGAGCCATTGGTCGCGGACTGGAAGAACGGGACTGCGAGCGGCTGCACCTGGGAGGTCCAGTCGGTGATCGGGAGATCGAAGCGGAGATCGGGTTTGTCGGTCCCGTACCGCTCCATCGCCTCGCGCCACGTCAGGCGCGGGAAGGGTGAACTGATTTTGTGGCCCGCCTCGTCCCACAGCGCCGTCAAGACGGTTTCGACGACCGCGATGACGTCTTCCTGCCCGACGAACGAGGCCTCGATGTCGATCTGTGAAAACTCCGGTTGCCGGTCGAAACGCAGATCCTCGTCGCGGAAACAGCGCGCGATCTGGAAGTAGCGATCGAACCCCGACACCATCAGCAGCTGCTTGTAGATCTGCGGCGATTGCGGCAGCGCGTAGAACTCGCCGGAATGAACACGCGACGGCACGAGGTAGTCCCGCGCTCCTTCCGGCGTCGGCTTCGTCAGGATCGGTGTCTCGATCTCCAGGAAGTCGAGGTCGCTCAATGCCCGCCGGGCGCGCTGCAACAGCCGATGCCGCAGCATGAGATTTCCCTGCAGCTCGGGACGACGCAGATCGAGGTGGCGGTATTTGAGCCGCAGCTCCTCGGCGGGAAGCTCTTCGCCCTTGCCGCGCGCGACTGGGATGGCCGGCGTTTCGGCCGGCCCCACAACCTGCAGGACGGTGGCGTGCACCTCGATGTCGCCGGTGGCGAGGTCGGCGTTGCGCATGGCGGGCGGGCGAGCCACAACCTCACCCTCGACCAGGAGCACCGTTTCGGGGCCGACGGTTTGTGCGCGGCCGAGAGTATCCGCCGCGGCCCATCCCGGACCGAGCGCGACCTGCACGAGCCCCTCGCGATCGCGCAGGTCGAGGAAGACGATGCCTCCGAGGTCGCGGCGCCGGTGGACCCAGCCCCCCAGTCGCACGCGCTGTCCGACATGCTCCTTCCGGAGCGCCCCGCAGCGATGAGTTCGCAGAGTCGTCCGTGTCACACTGGCGTCTATGCTGCTCCTCCCCCCCTCCTTCAGCGTCACGCAGGATGCGATAGAACTCGTCCGGAGATTGCGCGGCGAGCAGGCGGGCCCGGATCGGTTCGCGCCGTACGAGCCGCGAGATGCGGCTCAACGCCTTCACATGCACCCCCGCCTGTGATTCGGGGCCGGCCAGCATGAAGAACAAACGGACGGGCTCGCCGTCCACGGTTTCATAGGGCACCGGAGCGAGTGTCGTCCCCGCGACGGCCAGTAGATTCGGCAGCGCCGGGGTCTTGCCATGGGGGACCGCGACGCCGTACCCAATACCGGTTGGGAATTGTCGCTCCCGTTCCAACACCGCTTGAAACACTTCCTCTACTCCCGCGCCCCACATGGCCTTAGCTGCGCCTGCCTCGACTCCGTTGCCGTCCATCAGAAGCTCCACCAATTCGCGCAGCACGCCCTCCTTACTGTGGGCCCGTAATGGTACCCGGATTCGATCGGGCGTGAGCAGTTCTGTCAGCCGCAACGGGGCATAGCTCCAAGTGCCGTAACCGATTGAAGATAGTTGACTTGAGTTGACTGCGCCACGGCCCGGAGTAAACGTTCAGCATGCAACGCATTGGGCTGCTCTTTCTATGGTTTTGTAGCTGCGGCATCAGGCCACTGGTGGCACAGGAGGCGACGGGCACCACGCTGTGGCGTGTCGCCGGGGCCACCCTGCCGATACCGGCCGCGCTCGCGACGGGCCCCGCCGCGGCCATTTGGAATCCCGCGCAGCGATCGGACAGCGCGCGCGTGATCCTCGCCCTCGAAGCGATTCAAACACCGGCTACCGTGGACGCGAGCGGCATCATCGCCGCGGTTCGGCTACCCAACACGAAGATCGGCGAGCTGGGTCTCATGTACGGCCGGGTGGGGTTGAGCGATATCAGCCAGACTATTGATAGTCCCGATCCCACCGGCAGCGTACCCGTGTACACGTTCGCGCTGGGCGGTACGTGGTCGCGACGCTTGGGGGCGACGACCGTGGGCGCAACGTTGGCATTTCATGAGACACGCCTCGATACGCAACGCGGCGACCGAATGACGTTCGATCTCGGCGCGAGTCACACATTCTCGGGCGACGTCGTGCGCCTCGCCGCCGCGACGCATTTTTTTTCGTCGTTCAGTGCGGACGATCCTGCGCAGGACATGTACGCCGGCGCTGAGGCACGGGTGTGGAAAGGCAGGGTCTCGGGTGAGCCTGCCTCCATGCGATTACGCTATGGGATCGCCTTTGCCCATGGTTTCCAGGCCGACCAGCAGCTTGGGATCGGCGCTCAACTCGCGAAGACGTTCGCGCTCGATTTTCTGGTTGCCCACGAGGGCAGCTACGGCGCTGAATCGGGCTGGCGGCCCGTTGCCGGCGCGCGGATCGCGATCGGGAAATACAATGTCACGGTCGCGTGGGATGGCGGTGTCAACGATCTCGGCGCGGCCTATCGCGTCGGCATAGACGCACGCTTCAGGTGAGCGTCGATCTCCTCAGCCTGACGCCGGCGGCCGCTCGCGTCGCGCTGGAAGAGTGGCTGGCGGCGCGCAGCGAGCCCGCCTACCGGCTGCGCCAAATTCTGCCACGGTTGTGGCAGCGTCCCGTCGCGCGCTGGGACGACGCCAGCGATCTGCCGGCCGCATTGCGCTCCGCGCTCGACGAAGCCTTTCCTCTGCGGCGTCTCGAGCTGCGCACGCATCAGGTCTCGAGCGACGGCACCGAAAAGTTTCTGTGGATGCTCGATGATGGTGAGGCGATCGAGTCCGTGCTGATTCCGGAGGGGAAGCGCCGCACTCTGTGCATTTCCTCGCAGGCCGGTTGCGCGCTGGGCTGCGTGTTCTGCGCGACGGGGCGGATGGGATTTCGCCGCAATCTGACGGCGGGCGAGATCAGCGGACAGGTGCGTGAAGTGCTGCTGCGCGATCCCAGCCGCAAGCCGACCAACATCGTGTTCATGGGGATGGGTGAGCCGCTCCTCAACTGGGATGCGGTGGACACGACGCTGACCACGCTGAACCAGCCGGAGGGTTTGGGAATCGGGGCCCGGCACATCACGTTGTCGACCGTCGGCATTCTCCCGAATCTCGCCAAGTTCGGGCAGCGCCGGGAACAGTTCCGCCTGGCGGTGTCCCTGCACGCGCCGTCCCCTGCCCTGCGGCGCGAGCTGATGCCGATCGAGAAGAAGTATGCGCTGCCTGAATTGATGAAAGCACTGCAGCAATTTCGCCGTCGCGTGACACTGGAATACGTGCTGATCGGTGGGAAGAACGATTCGCTCGAGGCCGCGGATCAACTTGCGAAGCTTGCGCAGCCGCTGGATGCACTCGTCAATCTCCTGCCGCTCCATCCGGGCGGCGCGCCCGACCTGACGCCGAGTGCGCGCGCCCAGATGCTCGCGTTCGAGCGGCGCTTGAAGCAGCGGGGTGTGGAGGCGGTGCTGCGGCGCAGCCGCGGCCTCGATATCAGCGCGGCGTGCGGCCAGCTACGGGTGGAAGTCGAGGCCGCGCGACCCCGTAAAGTCCGTGCCGAGGAGCACGCTCACATCGAGTAAGCGCGCGCTGTCGAGCTGAACCTCGACGCGCCCGCTCCCCAATGCCGCTCGCACGCGCTCGCCCACGTCGGTGCCGCCGCGCCGCACGATGATGCGGGTCGAATCGAGTCCGCCCTCCGAGGCATTCCCGAAATAGACGACGTCGATGCCGGCACGGCGCAACAGGCGTGTGCCGACTCGCGCTTCCCCGGCGCGGCCGCTGGCATTCAGCACCTCCACCGTAATCGCGGGACCTCTATCGCCGGGGATCGGATGCGCCTCGCCGGACCCTCCGCCACAACCGAGCGCCAGGGCCAGCGGTAGCACCACGACGCGTTTCATTACTTTGACTGTCCGGCCGGCCGGCCACTCAGCCGCCCGACCAAATCATTCCAGAACGCCGCCGTTTCGGGCACGAGCGGCCATCCCGATCTGAGCACCCACTCGATGCGGCGGCGTGCGATCTCGCGCAACATCGTTTCGCGCTCTCTCGGTACCCGACGCGCCAGCTCGGCGCGATCCGATCGGACCCCAGCTGCGTCGCGCCCCGGCTCCAGGAAATCCGCGAGATACAGCATGCGGCCGGCATCATCCCACCCCGCAAAGCCGATGGTGTGATAGCGCACCGCATCCAGGACGCCTTGATCTCGCTCGCCTTCGGCGCCGGCGCGATCGGCCGCGGCGGGTCCGTGAGCGAGCCGATCCAAGAGCGGCGCATCGCGCAACGCGTCATGCAGCCATCCCGCGCGGAGCCAGCGATCACGCTCGCTCGCCGGCACTTTCATCGCCCGCGCCCATTCGTCGAGCTGCGTGACCACCCTTTCGATATGGGCGCGGCGGTGCGGCGAAACCTGAGCCCACACCGGCAGGCTCACGGCGTAACCCGCGGGTCCGCGCCGATTCCTTCACCCAGCACGACGTTGTCGAGCAAGCGGGTCTTGCCGACCCGCGCGGCGACGACGGCGACGGTGCGTGCGGTCACTCGCGTAACAGGCTGCAGGTCCTCGTCGATGAGCGCGCAGTACTCCGGCAGCGCGCCGGACGAGCGCATCGCGTCCATCCCCGCCCGCTGCAGGGGGGCCGGGTCCGCCTCGCCGCCGCGCCAGTTCTGCTCCAGCAGGCGCAGCGCCCGGGACAGTGCGAGCGCTGTCCGCCGCTCGTCGGGCGTCAGATAGGTGTTGCGTGATGAGAGGGCGAGCCCATCGAGCTCGCGGACGGTGGGCGCGATGTCGACGGTGATCGGGAAATCGAGGTCGTGCACCAGCCGTTTGACCAGCATCGCCTGCTGGTAGTCTTTGCGGCCGAAGACGGCGACGTCGGGCTCGACGAGGTGAAACAGCTTGGCCACGACGGTGAGCACGCCGGTAAAATGACCCGGCCGCGCGGCGCCCTCGAGCGTATCCGCAGGGGGACCCGGGACGACCCGGGCCAGCGGCTCGCGCGGATACATCGCCGTGGCGTCGGGGACGAAGAGACAGTCTACGCCGCGCTCTTTCGCCCGCTCGCGGTCGCGATTCAGGTCGCGCGGATACCGCGCCAGATCCTCGTGAGGTCCGAATTGTAGCGGGTTCACAAAGATGCTCAGCGCGACGCGTTCGGAGAGCTCGCGGGCGCGATCCACGAGACGCAGATGCCCTTCGTGGAGGTACCCCATGGTGGGAACGAAGCCGATGGTGCGGCGGTGAGAATGCTCAGCCCGAGACCAGGCCCGCATCTCGGCGAGGCTGGAGATCTCGCGCAACTAAAACTCGCGCTTCTTCATCTCCGAAAAGAAGTCGCGACGCTCGATGTCATCGTCCGTGGTCTCGGGCGGCAGCGTCGGATCGTAGCGCTTGCGTGCCTTGGGCTTGGCCTTCGCCGCCTTGGCCATGTTCTTCTTGATCAGCTTCGCCAGCTTTTCGTCATCAGTCTTGGACAAGCCGCCCTCCGGTCGGAATGATCAATTATCAATGATCAATTATCAATGATCAATGATCAATGATCAATGATCAAGGATCTCATGAGGGATCACGATCATTGGACATTGAACACTGATCAATGATCATTTGACATTCAAAAGGAATGGTCCGGGCCGGGATAACGTCCCTCACGCACCTCCGCCGCAAAAACCCGCGCCGCGTCGCGCACGTCCTCCGCGAGCGCCGCGTATTTCTTTACGAATTTTGCCGCGAACTCATCGTTCAACCCGAGCATGTCGTGCAGCACGAGCACCTGCCCGTCACAGGCCGGCCCGGCGCCGATGCCGATCGTGGGAATGGTGAGCGCCTTCGTGATGTGAGACGCGAGCGGCGCCGGCAGGAGCTCGAGTACGACGGCGAACGCGCCCGCCTCCTCCAACGCCTTCGCGTCGGCCTTCAATCGGTCGGCGGTAGCGTCGTCGCGACCCTGCACCCGATACCCGCCGAGCGCATGCACCGACTGGGGCGTGAGTCCGATGTGCCCCATCACGGGAATGCCGGCGTCCACGAGCCGCCGCACGGTGGCCGCGATCGTCTGCCCGCCTTCGAGCTTCACCGCGTGGCAGCCGCTCTCCTTCATCGCGCGCCCGCAATTGCGCAGCGCGTCTTCGGGGGAGATCTGGTAGGTCAGGAAGGGCATGTCGCAGATCACCATCGCCCGCTCGGTGCCGCGCCGCACGATGGTCGTGTGATAGATCATTTGCTCGAGCGTGGCCGAGAGCGTGGACGACGCACCCGCCAGCACCTGATTGAGCGAGTCGCCGACAAGGAGGATGTCGATCCCGCTTGCGTCGAGCAGCCGGGCGAAGAGCGCGTCGTAACAGGTGAGCGCGACGATGCGCTCCCCCCTCGCTTTCATCTCGAGGAGGGTATGCGTCGTGACGTTAGCCATGCTGCATCGCCTCGAGCTCGGCGATTTCGCGGCGCCAGAAGTCGCGGTTCGGCAGCTCGGGATGGGGAATCGTCAGATTCGCCTCCTGCACGGTGCGCGCGCCGTAGCGGACGATGTCGAGATCGAGCGTGCGCGGCCCCCAGCGCTCGCCCCGTTTCCGCCCCCGTTCCGCCTCGATCCGGCGGCACTGCTCCAGCAGCTCCTCGGGTCCAAGCGTCGTCTCGATCAGGACCATCTGATTCAAGTACGGCCCCTGAGCCACGGGTCCGATAGGGGACGTTTCTTCCACCTGGGACACCACGACCACGCGGGTCCCCGGAAGCGCGCTGAGTCGCTTCCGCGCGTGCGCAAGATGTTCGGCGCGGTCACCCACGTTCGACCCCAGGGCCACGTACGCTCGCTCAGCGGCTGCCACGGCGCGGCTACGCTACGTTCGCAAAGCCACGCGTCAAGTCGCGGAGCATGGTCGCGACCTGTTCGAGGTCGCGGGTAGCCCGTTCGAGGTCGGTCAGGCCTTCCGCGGCCTGGACCGCGCGTGTCGCCACGTCGTCGGCCTCGATGCGGTTCTGGCCGGCGATGCTCGCGACGGCGTGGATACGTTGGCGCAGCCGATCGAACGCGACACTCTGCTCGCCGGCGGCCGTGGTAATGCGGCCCGCGTGCGCCGTGGCTTCCGCCGTGGCGGCGACGATGGCATCGAGTGCCTGGAGAGCGGCGGCGGACAGCTCCTCGACGTCGCCCACGTTCACCTGTCCGCGCCGCATCTGCTCGACGACTTCCCCGACCTGCGTGTGAATGTCCTGGACCAGGTCGCCCGCTTCCTCCGCCGCAGTGGCGCTTTGCTCGGCGAGGTGGCGTACTTCGTCGGCCACGACGCCGAATCCCTTGCCGTGCTTGCCGGCGCGCGCCGCTTCGATGGCGGCGTTCAGGGCGAGCAGGTTGGTCATGTCGGCCAGCTCGCGGATCGACGCGATGAAGCCGGTGATGCGCCGGCTCATTTGGCCCAGCTGCTGCACCTTGGTGGAACTCTCACCGACGAACACCTTGAGCGCCACGAGTCGCTCGATGGCTTCGCGAATCTGCGTGCGATTGCGGCTCGCGACGTCGCTCGCGGCGATGGACGCCCGCGCCGCCCCCGCGCCGTCATCCGATACGCGGCGGGAGACCTGCGCCAGGCTTTCGGTTGCTTCGAGCCCGCCGGAGACTTCGCCTTCTTCCCGCCGCACCCCCTCGCGAATCACGCCGGTCGAGGTTGCCACGGCCGCGGCCGCTTGCTTGAGTGCCTCGGCGGTTTGGGCGATGGTCGCGAGCTGGCGCGTCATGCGCTCCACCGTCTCGACCAGCGGGCGGCGGAGATCGGTGATGTGCACCGCGGTCGCCAGCTGGCTCGCGAAGGTCGAGATGGTCAGAACGTCCTGGCGGCGGTAGCAGTGTTTCTTGTGATGCTCGAGCTCCAGCGTGCCGATGACCTGATCGCCGAACTTGAGCGGCACGATCACCAGGCTCTGCACCTCGAGCGGCGCATCGGCGACGCGCTTGTCGCGGGTGACGTCGTCGATCGCCACCGTCTCGCCGCTCGCCCCGACCGCGTCCCGGAGGGCGGCGATGTCGGCCGATGGCTCCCCTCTCCCTTCGCGCCCGCGCTCGGAGCGATGCACCAGCGACATCACGCCGTCGTGCAGGCGGTAAATGCGGAAGTCGCCCCAATCGACCAGCCGATGGGCCAGCCGCTCGATGCGCTGAAACGAATCTTCGAGACTGATGTTGGCGGTGATCACCGCCTCCATCGCATGGATCTTGTTCAGCTCTTCGGCGGAAATGGCTTCCTCGATCATCTGTTTGAGGAGGAGGCCGAGGAACGTCAGCACCAGGCCGACGAGAATCCACGCCACGAACGACCACGAGACGACCGCGCCCACGAAGATCGTGGCCGCGAGCAGGGTCGCCGCATATCCGATCACCTCGTAGCGCACGATCATCAGCCGCTCGGCGGGCTCCAGCTTCGCGCGGATGATCAGGCTGAAATAGAAGAGCACGCGGCCGAACACGAAGTAGGCCAGCGCGTATCCGGCGAGCGCCGGCAGCAGCTCGATGTTCACGATCGGGATCGGCGCGCCGTCAACCACCATCCCCAGCCAGCGCAGGATCGTGGCGTAGACGCCGTAGGCCGCGACGAGCGTGATGACCTCGCGGCCCAGGTTGATCCACGAGGCGCGCAGCGGCTTGCGCTGCCAGAGGGAGTCCGTGAGGGGGACCGCGATCGCAATCGCGAGGGCGGTCGCGGGCAGACCGACGAGCAGGCTGCCGGCGATCCCCACGAGCGCGGTCTGGTTGAGATAGGAGTACTTGCTGAGCGGCACCGACAGCCCGCGCAGCGCGACGGCCGCACCGACCATGACCACGATCAGGGTGATCTGGCCGACCCAGCGCGGGTCGGCAACGAGGACCGCCACCAGAATTCCCGTCCCGATCCACGCCAGCGCCTGGCTGTACAGGGTGACGAAACGAGAGGTGGTCACGCGTGCACCGCCGCCGCCAAATCGCGCGTCAGCTGCTCGGCCGCCGCAACGCCGCCGCTGGCCAGCGCGTCCATGAGGGCGCTCCCCACGACGACACCGTCCGCATGCCGGGCGGCAGCCTGCGCCTGTGCCGGTGTCGAGATCCCGAACCCGATCACAATCGGGAGGGAGGTCACGGCGCGAATGCGGCGCACGTGCTGCTCGAGATCGGGGGGAACGGTGTCGCGCGCCCCCGTGACGCCGAGGCGCGAAATCAGGTAGACGAAACCGGTCGCTCCGGCTAATGCGGTACGCAGGCGTCTGTCGTCAGTCGTTGGGGCGACCAGCCGAATCAACGCGAGCGCACTACCGGTCACTGCGTGCTCGACGGCGGGATCGGCGCCCGCGGGGAGATCGGTCAGCAGCACTCCCGCGGCACCGGCCGCTCTTGCGTCTTTGGCAAAGCGCGCCACGCCGTAGGCGAGCACCGGATTCAGGTACGTCATGAGGACGACCGGCACCGCCAGCGCGGCCGCGCGAATGAGGTCGAGCGTGCGCGGCAGCGTCATCCCCTGCTCGAGCGCCGCCTGCGTGGTGCGCTGAATCGTCGGTCCGTCGGCGAGCGGGTCGGAGAACGGCACGCCCACTTCCACAAAATCCGCTCCCGCCCGAGCGACGCGGCGCAGCGTTTCGAGCGAGAGCTCGGGTGTGGGAAAGCCCGCCGTCAGGTACGGGATCAACGCGCGCGTCTTCCCCAGGGCTCGCCACCGCTCCACGAGAGGGCGATCAGACAAAGTAGTCGCTGACGTTGATGCCGTATTTGACCGGGTCGGTGACCTTGACGATGGTACGTGGGTAGTTGCCGTTCGCATCCTTCTGCGACAAATCGACGACTGTACCGGGCTTCAGCGGCGCGCCGTCCGGCGTCGTCACGATGCGGACCATCGGGCGGTGCACGTGCGCGACATCAGGATTGGCGTTGTGAACCAGCGCCACCTCGTAGGTGTCGAGAATGACGCACGTGCCGACGGGATAGATCCCGATGAGGTTGATGAACGCCTTCACGACCACGGGATCGTAGCCCCGGCGGGGATTCTCCCACATTTCCTTCAGCACCTGATCGGGCTGGATTGGAACGGTCTGATAGGCGCGACGACTCGTCGCCGCGTCGAAGCCATCCGCCACCGCAATGACCTTCGAATAGATGGACAGGAGGCGGGGGCGAATCGACTTGGGGTAGCCGGTCAGGTCGATCTTCATGTGATGTTCGTAGGCGACGACCATTCCCCGGTAGGGGATCTCGCCGTAGCCGCGCAACCCGAACAACGTGAGCACGCCGAGCCAGGGATGCGCCTGCATGATGCGCCACTCCTCCTCGGTGAGCCCCCCTTCCTTATTAAGCACTTCGAGCGGCACGCGCGACTTGCCGACGTCGTGAAACAGCGCCGCCATGCCCAGATCGTAGAGCTGCAGCTTGGTGAGGCCGAGCTTGCGGCCCAGTGCGACGGAGAAGATGCAGACGTTGACCGAGTGGGTGAACGTGTATTCGTCGTAGTCGCGCAGCGTCGTGAGCCCGACGAGTGAGGACTCATTGTTGAGCACCTGATCCACGATCGCCTGCACGGCCCGCTTCACTTTCTTGACGTTCGCGGTGCGGCCCATGCGGATCGAGTTGATGACTTCCTTCGTCACCGCGACCGAGCGGGCGTAGGTGCGCTTCGCCGCCTCCTTCAGACGCTCCTCTTCCTCGACGTCTTCTTCGGCCTCGAGCGGCGGCTCGACGCTGATGAACGACACGCCGCCGTCCGTGAGCTTCTGCGACAGCTCGAACAGCTTGTTCGGGTTCGCCTCCTTCGCCGCGTAGGCGAGGAGGAGCGACACGAAGATCTGGAGCTGCCGGCGGTCAACACCCTCGTCGACGCGAACCGCGCCGATCCCGCACTGCTGGAAGACGTTGAGGATGTGCGAGAACGAGGCGTAGTTGTCGAGGTCGAGACGCAGGCGCGTCGAGTTCACGAAAATGAACTCGCCCTGCATCCGTACCTCGAGCTCGCGCTCCACATCGAGCAGCTGCTTGGTCGTGGCGGCCAGATCGTCGAGCGCTTTCTGGACCTGCGCGTTCTCGATGGGATACAGCTTCAGCGAGCGGAAGGCGGTGTACAGAACGACCAGGAAGTCGCGCCCCGCATGCCGGAGGAACCCGTCCGTGGTCTGGACGGTCTCCATCATCGACGGCCGCTTTCCTCCTCCCCCGGCGGGCGCGGTCATGATGCGCTCCCGACTTCGCGCAGCGCGCGGCTCACGGCATTCCGCACGAGCGGCTCCTTGTCCTGCGACACCTTCTGCAACACCTCACGCGCGGCCGGCGTGCGGATCTTGCCGAGGGCCATGGCGGCGCAGGCGCGCGTCTCGGGATCCTCCTTGCGTGCCAGGAGACCGCCCTTGGCGATCAGAATCTTTTCCAGCGTCGCAATAGCGGTGGCACCGGCGAGCGCGCCATACGCCTCAAAGAACGCCATCTTCTCGGTCAGATCGGCTTCCTTGAGCTTGGAGCCCGTCACTGCGGCCTCGATGCGCGAGAATGCGTTCCGATGCCCACGCTGGCCGAGGAACTTGACCGCTGTAATCCGCACGTCACGCTCGGAATCGTCGATCGCCTTTTCCAGCAGGCGTGTGGCGCTCGGGCTGCCGATCATGGTCAACGCCTCGACTACGGCCAGCTTCAACTCCCGTTCGCCCTGATCGAGCAGCGACCCCATGCCGTCGGGCGCTCCGGGGAGCTTCAGCCGGCCGGCGAGGCGCACCATCTCGAGCTGCACCGCCGGGTCGCCGCTCCCCAGCGCCTTGAGCACTTCCGCCGCGTGTGCCTGCGCCAGCCGCTCGGCCGACGACTGCACCAGCGCGCGCACCCGGTCGTTGTGCAGTTTCGGCAGCCATCCCATGAGCGGCCCCAACGCCTCCGCGCGCAGCTCGCTGAACAGCTCGGTGAGGTCCTCTTCGGTCGGGTGACTCGTGGCCTCATCGAGGGACTGGAGCAGCTGCGACAAGGCATCGGCCTGTGACAGGCGGCCGGGGAGCGCCTCGAGGACCTGCTTGTGTTCGGGAATGAGCTCGCGCGCGCGCTGCAGAATGACCTTACACTCGCGCAGAATGAAGGCCACCGAGCGGAAGTCACCGGCGCCCAGCAGATACGGGATGAAGTTTTCGACGATCGAAATCAGCTCGGCGCGAACCGTGCCGTAGGTCTGCAGCTCGAGCAGGTCGAAAAGCATCGCCAGCACGTTGCGACGCAGGTCCTGCGCGTACTCACGCGCGACCTCCTGGTGGAGATACTCGATTTCCTTGTCATCGAGGAAGTAGAGTGTCGTATCGAAGTCGTCGATCGACACGAGCCCGTCGCGCTTGGGGGGCGCTTCTTCCTCCACCTGCCGGCGAATCGCGGTCGGATCGGTCGAGCCGCCGTCCCCGCCAGCCGTGCCGCCGCCCGCGCCGAAGTTCGCGCCGGCCACGGCGCGCTCGATCGGCACGGCGTTCTCGCTGGCGAGCTCGCGGAAGGTGTAGCTGATGAACTGGAAATCTTCCGCCCAGAGGAGCGTCAACAGATCGTCGGGCGCGTCCGCCTGCAGGTTTTTCGCCTGCTGCAGGACGCCGAGGAAACGGACGATCTCGAGGTCTTCGACGCCGGGTTTGAACGTGAGGGAGCGCACGCCGTCTTTGAAGAGCGTCCAGGCGATGCTTTCGTTGCGCTGGTCCTGATTGTAGACCACGTGATCTTCCCAGCGGATCTCCGTCTCGCCGATATCGAAGATCAGGTCGTCGGTCGCCTGCCAGATCTGGCGGAAGGCACTGCGAATATTCTCGACGGCACGCTGGTAGACGGGATTGTTGGGCAGATACAGCTGCGTCGCCCGCATCCCTTTGCTGACGACCTGCATCAGCTCCTCCACCAGCGACGGCGGGAGGGCCAGCTCGGGGATCTGGGATGCAGGATTGGTCAGAGCGCGGCTCCCGTAAGCTCGGCGACCATGGCGACGTCCTTGTCACCACGGCCGCTCAAATTGATGAGGATGAGATCGTCGGGGGCGCGGCGGCTCTTCATCACCCACGCGATGGCATGGGCGCTCTCGAGTGCCGGGAGTATGCCCTCGAGCCGCGCCAGGGCGGCGAAGGCATCCAGGGCCTCCTGATCGGTCACGGCCTCATACAATACTCGGGCACTGTCTTTCAGGTAAGCGTGCTCGGGGCCGACGCCGGGGTAATCGAGGCCTGCCGACACGCTGTGCGCGGGCTGGACCTGACCATCGGCGTCCTGCAACAGATAACTCAGGCTGCCGTGAAATACTCCGGGCCGTCCGGCGCTGAGTGTCGCCGCATGGCGGTGCGTCCCGAGGCCCTCTCCCGCGGCCTCGACGCCCACGAGCTGGACGGAAGCGTCGTCGAGAAATGCGGTAAAGATTCCCATCGCATTCGAACCGCCGCCGACGCACGCGACCACGACGCTCGGCAGCCGTCCCAGCTGCTCGAGCACCTGCGCCCGCGCTTCGCGTCCGATGACCGACTGAAAGTCGCGCACGAGCCGCGGAAACGGGTCGGGTCCCACGACCGAGCCGATGATGTAGTGAGTGGTTGTGACATTCGTGACCCAGTCGCGGAGGGCTTCGTTGGTCGCGTCTTTGAGGGTGCGGGTGCCGGACGTCACGGGAACGACCTTCGCCCCCATCAACTCCATCCGATACACATTGAGACGCTGGCGCCGCATATCCTCTTCGCCCATGTAGACGACGCATTCGAGGCCGTAGCGGGCGCACACCGTCGCGGTGGCAACGCCGTGCTGCCCCGCGCCCGTCTCGGCGATGATGCGCCGCTTCTTCATGCGCTGCGCAAGGAGGACCTGGCCGAGCGTGTTGTTGATCTTGTGGGCGCCCGTGTGGTTCAAGTCTTCGCGCTTGAGAATCACTCGGGCGCCAACCTGTGCGGACAGGCGCGGAACCGCGGTGATCGGTGTCGGCCGGCCGACGTAATTCCTCAGCAGCTCGTCGAGCTCCGACCAGAAACGCGGATCGGCGCGGGCCGCATCGTACACGCTCGTGAGCTCCTCGAGCGCGTGCATCAACGTCTCGGGGACGTAGCGGCCACCGTAGGGGCCGAATCTGCCCGTCGCCACGTCGGTCACGTGCGCACCCCCGCTTGACGTCTCACCCCAACCAACTCCCGCACCGCTTCCTCTGGATCAGCCTGGCGCGCTACGCTCGTCCCGACCAACACGAGATCCGCGCCAGCCGCAGCATAACGCTCGACGTCTTCCCGTCGCTCCACTCCACTTTCGGCGACAACCACGACGCCCGCGGGAACCCGGCCGATGGTCCTCTCGGCCGCTCGCATGTCGATCACGAATGTCGAGAGATCACGCGCGTTCACACCGAGCGCGGCCGGTTGCGCCGCTAACGCAGCGTCGAGCTCTTCTTCGGCGTGGACCTCGATCAGTGTGCCGAGCCCCCAGGTGCGGGCCGCCTGTGCCAACGCCCGGATCTGATCGGGCGAGAGCACGCGCGCGATCAGCAGTACTCCGCTCGCTCCAGCAGCTCGCGCTTCCATTATCTGCAGCTCGTCCAGGATGAAGTCCTTGCGCAGCACCGGCACCGAGACCGCTGCCGCCACACGCGACAGATCCGCGATCGATCCTCCAAAGTGCTCCTCTTCGGTGAGCACCGAAATGGCCGTTGCCCCACCGCGCAGGTAGCCCCTGGCATGGGCGACGGGGTCCAGATCGGCGCGGATGGCGCCCTGCGAAGGCGAGCGGCGCTTCACCTCCGCGATCAATCCAACCGTCGGGCCAACAGCGCCCGGGAAGGGCCGAACGGCCGGCCCCGCCGCAGCACGCTGTTCCAGCTCGGCAGCCCTCACGCGCAGCGCGGTCACATGCGAGCGTGCCTGCGCCAGAATAGCGTTTAGCGAGGCGCGGCGCGGGTTATCGGGCATGCTTGCATTCGGTCGTTCTTCGGGTAGATTATTGCTTCGGTAAATCTTCGGGAGCCACCATGCCGGTCACGCGTCGCCAGCGCGAGATCCTCGACTTCGTAGCCAAGCACCTCGAAGAGAAGGGGTACGCCCCCAGCTTCGAGGAGATCGCGCGTCAGTTCGGATTCCAGTCCCTCGCCACCGTGCACGAGCACCTCACCAATCTGGAACGCAAGGGATACATCCGCCGCACGCATAACGAAAGCCGGGCGATCGAGGTGGTGCCACCGAAGGGCCAAACCGGCGCAACGGAGCTGCCACTGCTGGGCCTCGTTGCGGCCGGCCAGCCGATCGAGGCGGTCACCAATGACGAAACGATTGCGGTTCCCGATGAGCTGCTGCCCCGTCGCGGCCGCAGCTACGTCCTGAAGGTGCGCGGCGATTCGATGATCGACGAGCACATCAAGGATGGCGATTACGTCGTCGTGCAGGAACGCAATCAGGCCGACGCAGGCCAAACGGTCATCGCGCTCGTGCATGGCGAAGGCGCGACCGTGAAGAAGTTCTACCGCGAGCCCGGTGGGTGGATCAGGCTGCAGCCCGCCAACGACTCGCTGCAGCCGCTGCGCATCAACGAGCGGGACGTGATCGTCCAGGGCGTGGTCGTCGGCGTCATCCGGAAATACTAGCCGTCGCTTTGCGCAGCCGGTCGAGCGCGGCACGCGCCGCTCCGGATGCCACCACCTCGCGGGCTCTGCCGATGCCTTCGGCGAGCGAATTCGCGATGCCGGCCACGTAGATCGCCGCGCCGGCGTTCAGCAGCACCGCCGCGAGCCCCGGCGGATCCGCCGACCCGTTCCCCAGAATGCGCTCCAGCCGTTCGGCGTTCGCAGCCGGGTCCCCGCCCTGCAGCTCGGTAACGTCGGTGATCGCGAGCCGGAAACGCTCCGGATCGATCTCCCACCGGCGCACCGTGCCGTCCTTCACCTCCCACACGTCCGTGATGCCATGCGGTGAGATCTCATCCATCCCCACGCGGCCGTGGACCACGAGCGCATGCTCGGTACCGAGCCGTGCCAGCGCCTCTGCAACAATCCCGGCGCGATCGGGATCAGCGACCCCGACGACCTGACGACGCACACTCGCCGGATTCGCGAGCGGCCCGACGAGATTCATCAGCGTCGGGGTGCCGAGCTCACGCCGTACCGCGCCGACGTGTTTCATCGCCGGATGGAAGTTGGGCGCGAACAGGAAGACGACGCGAGCTTCGTTCAACACGCGACCCGCCGCTTGCGCATCGAGCATGATCCGCAGCCCCAGGGCCTCCAAGACATCGGCTGACCCGCAGCGCGATGTGTACGATCGATTGCCGTGCTTGGGAACGACGGCACCCGCGCCGGCCGCCACGAACGCCGCCACCGTCGAGATGTTGAAGGTCGACACGGTTCCACCACCCGTGCCGCAGGTATCGACCAGATGATCGTGCGCGGCATCGACGGCCACCATGGCGGCGCGCAAGGCGCGCGTTGCGCCCGCGAGCTCGTCGGCCGTTTCGCCTTTCGAGCGCAGTCCCATGAGCAGTCCAGCGATCTGCGCGGGCGTGGCCTCTCCGCTCATGACGATCCCAAAGACTTCGGCGGTCTCGGTCTCGGAGAGGGATTGGCGATTGGCCAGCGCATTGAGCGCGCGGCGCAGCGGTGATGCGTCCATGCGAAGTTAAGGCTATCACCCTTGTCAAATAGTGACAACGAGTTGCATCTTTCCCCCCGTGACGAGTCGGCCCCCCTCCCCCGGGCCCTTCCTAGCGGTGGTCCAATACGACGGGGGCGGGTTCGCTGGGTGGCAGCGTCAGCCGAAGGACCGCACGGTCCAGGCTGAGTTTGAGGCGGTGCTGGAGCGCCTCATAGGTCGCCGCATCGTCGCGACCGGCGCGGGCCGCACGGATACCGGGGTTCACGCCCTCGGCCAGGCAGTCAGTTTTGCGGCGGTGGGGGGCGGGGGGAGCGATCGCTGGACCTCCGCAGAGTTGCGTCGCGCCCTCAACGCGCTGCTGCCGCGCGAGATTTGGGTGCAGCGAGTGCACCGGATGCGGCCGGGGTTCGACGCGCGGCGCAGTGCAACGGCGCGGCGCTACCGGTACCTGATCGGAACGGACGACGCTGCGGCCTCGCCGTTTCGTAAGCCGTACGAATGGCCGCTGGGTCGGGGGGAGGCGCTCGACGTCAGCGCGCTGCAGAGCGCGGCGACGGCTCTCCTGGGAGAGCACGACTTTCGCGGCCTGGCTGCGGCCGGTGCGAACACCGCCCATTACCGATGCCGCGTGGCGCTAGCCGAATGGGCGCCGCGAGCGGACGGAATGGGGATGGCGTTCACGGTCGAGGCCGATCGATTCCTGCACCACATGGTGCGTTTTGTCGTCGGCACCATGGTCGATATCGCCCTTGGCCGGCGCCCGCCGGCGGATTTCCCTCGTCTGCTCGCTGCGACCGATAATCTGGCGGCTAGTCCGCCCGCCCCGCCCCAGGGTCTCTACCTCGAGGCGGTGCAGTATCCACCGGACCTCTACGCCGAGGAGTCGACTGCATGAAGTTTTTCCTCGACACGGCCAGTCTCAAGGACATCAGCTGGGCGGCACAAGCCGGCCTGATCGACGGCATCACTACCAATCCCTCGCTGCTTTCCAAGCAGGCGGGCGATCTCGATCCGCGCGACGTGCTCAAGGAGATTTGCTCGCTCGTGGAGGGCCCGGTTTCCGCCGAGGTCGTGGCGATCGACGCCGAAGGGATGGTGAAGGAAGGCACGGAGCTCGCCAAGATCGCCGAGAACATCGTGGTCAAGATCCCGATGCTCGAGGACGGGATGATCGCGGTGCGCCGCCTCGCGGCGGCGGGAATCCGCACGAACGTCACGCTCTGCTTTTCGAGCGTCCAGTGCCTGATCGCCGCCAAGGCGGGCGCGTCGTACGTCAGTCCGTTCATCGGGCGGCTGGACGACGTCGGGCAGGAGGGCATGGACGTCATCCGCGAAGCCCGCGTGATCTTCGACAACTACAACATCGAAACCGAAATCCTCGCGGCCTCCATCCGCCATCCGCGGCACGTCGTCGAAGCGGCGATGATCGGCGCGGACGTGGCGACGTTGCCCCCCGACGTCCTGAAAAAGCTGCTGCTGCATCCGCTCACCGACCGCGGGCTCGACCAGTTCCTCGCCGACTGGAACAAGCTGGTTGCGCGAGCCAAGGCCGCAGTTTGAACTGGGTTTCTCCCCTCTCGACCCGCTACGCCTCGCCGGCGATGCAAGCGCTCTGGGGCGAGCGCCGGCGCATCGGCCTCTGGCGCCGGTTATGGCTCGCCCTCATGGAGGCCGAAAAGGATCTCGGCCTCGAAATCCCGGACGCCGCCATCACCGAGCTGCGCGTGCATCTCGACGACGCCGATCTCGACAAGGCTGGCGAATACGAACGGCGCCTGCGCCACGACGTCATGGCGCACATCCATCATCTCGGCGATCAGGCGCCGGCGGCTAGGGCCTTCATCCATCTGGGCGCGACGAGTGCCTTCGTCACAGACAACACGGACCTTCTGCTCATGCGGGAGGCGATGCGGCTCCTGTTGGGACGGATCGGCGCCGTGCTCGTCGCGCTGGGAAAGCAGGCGCGCCGCTATCGGGCGGTGCCGTGCCTTGCCTACACCCACTTTCAGGCTGCGCAGCTGACGACGGTCGGCAAGCGGATGACGCTCTGGATGCAGGATTTTGCCCTCGATGCCGAAGAGCTGCTGCATCGGATCGCCACGATGCGATTCCGCGGGGTGAAAGGAACGACCGGCACGCAGGCGAGTTTCATGGAGCTGTTCGACGGTGATCACGCCAAGATCACGGAGCTCGACGCGCGAGTCGCGCGCGTGATGGGATTCGACGCGGTCTTCCCGGTCACAGGGCAGACCTATACGCGTAAGCTCGACGCGCAAATCCTGGCGGTCCTCTCCGGCATCGCGCAGTCCGTGGCGAAGTTCGCCACCGATATCCGCTTGCTGCAGCACGAAGGAGAGATCCTCGAGCCGTTCGAGGGCGAGCAGGTCGGCTCCTCGGCGATGCCGTATAAGCGGAATCCGATGCGCGCCGAGCGGATGACCGGACTCGCCCGGTTCGTGATCGAGTTGGAAGGGAACGCCGCGCACACCGCGGCGCAGCAATGGCTGGAGCGGACGCTGGATGACAGCGCCAATCGCCGCCTGGTGATCCCGGAAGCGTTTCTGGTGACGGATGCACTGCTCGTGCTCGCGACCAACGTCGCGGCTGGACTCGAGGTGCGGGAGGCGACGATCGCCGAGCATGTCGCCGAGGCCATGCCGTTTCTCGCGACCGAGCGGCTCCTGATGCGGGGCGTAAAAGCCGGCGGTGACCGGCAGCATTTGCATGAGGTGATTCGCGGTCACAGCCTCAAAGGCGGAAAAGACCTGCTCGACCGGCTGGCCCGAGACCCGGAGTTCAAGCGTCTCGGCGTGCGTGCCGAAGCCGGCGAGCTCGATCCCGGCAGCTACGTGGGACGGGCGCCGCAGCAGGTCGATGACTTTCTCGATCGGATACTGCCCGACTTGATGCCTTCCATTCAGGCCGCCGCGCCCGCGGCAGCCGCAGCGGAGGTTCAAGTATGACCGGTGTGCTGGCCCAGAGCAGACTGCCCCTCCCTCTGCTGCGGCGTGGGAAGGTGCGCGAGGTGTACGAAGTCGACCAGGCGACGCTGCTGCTCGTCGCCAGCGATCGCGTCAGCGCCTTCGACGTCGTCATGCGTGAGGCGGTCCCGTACAAAGGCGCCGTGTTGACGCAGCTGAGCGCGTTCTGGTTCACGCGCCTCGAGTCCGTGATGCCGCATCACTGCATTTCGGCCGACGTCGAGGAGATCCTCACTCGCGTCCCTAGACTCGCCTCGCATCGGGAAGAGCTGCGTGGCCGCGCGATGCTGACGCGCCGGGCGACGCCTGTGCCATTCGAATGTGTCGTGCGCGGCTACATCTCGGGCTCGGCGTGGGCCGAGTACAAGCAGTCCGGCACGCTCGCGGGTGAGCCGATGCCGCAGGGATTGGTCGAGAGCGCGCGGCTCGAGCCGCCGATCTTCTCGCCCGCGACCAAGGCTGAGCAGGGGCACGATGAAAACGTCACCTTCGATCACGTAGCGAGGGGCTTGGGCCGGGCGATCGCCGAGCGGCTACGCCAGGCGAGTCTGGGCCTGTACGAAGCCGGCCGGGCCTATGCTGCCGAGCGCGGGATCATCATCGCCGACACAAAGTTCGAATTCGGGACCACGGCCGCTGGCGAGCTCATGGTCATCGACGAGATCCTCACGCCCGATTCGTCGCGCTTTTGGCCGGCGGACCGGTACCAGCCCGGGCGTGGCCAGCCGTCCTTCGACAAGCAACCACTGCGCGACTACCTCACCGACCTGAAGAAGCAGGGCCGCTGGAATGGCGAGGCTCCCCCTCCCGTGCTGCCGCCCGAGGTCGTGAAGGCCACAAGTGAGCGGTATCGGGACGCGTATCGACGTATCACCGGAACTGAGCTGGAGTGAGAATAGCCCGTGAAGGATGGCCATTCATCGCGGTCGCATGGGCGTTTGCCGTCGCCGCGGCCTTTTGGTGGTGGCCGCTCGCCGCGCTGCTCGCCGTGCTGGCGATCTGGGTCGTGGCGTTCTTTCGCGATCCGATACACCCGGGCCCACGGGGCGAGCGCTACGTCCTCGCCGCCGCGGAAGGTCACGTGGTGCATGTGATCGAAACCGAGGAGCCGATGTATGTCAAAGAGCGCGCCGTGCGGATTTCGATCTTTCTCTCCGTGTTCGACGTCCATGTGAATCGGTATCCGGTGGACGGCATCGTCGAGCTGGTCCATTACGACAAGGGGAAGTTCCTGCACGCCAGCAGCGAAAAAGCCAGTCTCGATAATGAGCAGTCTTCGATCGGCATACGCGGCCCCCATGGCCGCGTCCTGGTGCGCCAGATCGCCGGCCTGATCGCACGCCGTATCGTCACCGACTCGAAGCCGGGCGATCGCACAACGCAGGGTGCGCGTCTGGGTCTGATTCGATTCGGTTCTCGCACCGATATCTTCCTGCCGCTCTCGGCACGGCCCGCGCTCAAGGTCAAGCCGGGCGACCGGGTGCGCGTCGGGGGCACCGTGCTCGCGGAGTACGCATGAGACCGCCGCCGTTACCGCTGCGGCGCGTCGTCATCGTCGTGCCGAGCCTGTTCACGCTGTTCAATCTCTTCTTCGGCATGTGGGCGATGGTGCTCGCGACCCGCGGCGAGTTCTATCGCGCCGGCTGGTTCATCGTGTTCGCCGGGATCCTGGACACGCTCGATGGGCGTGTCGCGCGGATTTCGGGAACCGGCACGCGGTTTGGCGCCGAGCTCGACAGCCTGGTCGACATCGTGAGCTTCGGCGTCGCACCCGCATTCCTCATGTATCAGGTCGAGTTTGCGGGCGGCGGCGGGGCGGCGTGGATCTTCTGCTACTTCTACGTCATGGCGGCGGCGATCCGTCTGGCGCGTTTCAACGTCACGCAGGCGGGCCGTGCCAAAAGCCACTTCATCGGGCTGCCGTCGCCGGCGGCGGGGATGACGCTCGCGACGTACTACCCGTTCACCCAAACAGCACTATACGGCTCGCTCCAGGCACTGCCCTGGCATCTGTTGCTCACGTTTCTGATGATCGCGCTGACGATTTTGATGGTGAGCAACGTGCATTATCCCACCTTGCCGCGCGCCGGGTTCCGCACGGCGAGCGGACTATTGGGCCTCACGCTGATTGTTGTTATCCTGGTATTCGGAATTTGGAAGCACGACGAGTTCCTGTTTCCCTTGGGAATCGCCTACATGACCTATGGCGTCTTGCGTGCCATCCTGCTGGGGTTCTTCAAGGCTCCGGCCGAAGATGAGGAGGCGGAAATAGCCGGTCCAATCGTGATCGACGAAGGCGAGACCTATCGCGGGCCGCGGCGCCCGGGCGCGGCATGAGCGCGTACACCGTCGAAATCCGGGTGATGCCGCGCGCTTCCCTGCTCGATCCCCAGGGGCAGGCCGTACAGCACGCGCTGCACTCGCTCGGCTTCGGCGACGTCGCGAGCGTCCGGGCCGGAAAGCATCTGGTGCTCCAGGTCCAGGCGGCGACGCGTGAGGAAGCGGCGGCCAAGGCGCGCACCATGTGCGATCGGCTGCTGGCCAATCCCGTCACCGAGGATTACGAATGCAGCGTGTCGCAGTAGTCGTCTTCCCCGGCTCCAATTGCGATGCGGATACGCTCGACGCCGCTCGCGCGGCCGGGTCGAACGCGTACTACGTGTGGCATCGTGATGCCGATCTGCGGCAGGCCGATGCCGTGATTCTGCCGGGCGGTTTCAGTTATGGCGATTATCTGCGCTCGGGTGCGATTGCGCACTTCGCTCCGGTCATGCGTGCCGTTACGGCCCACGCCCGCGCGGGTGGCGCCGTCCTCGGCATCTGCAACGGGTTCCAGATCCTGTGCGAGGCGGGACTGCTGCCCGGCGCGCTGATGCGCAACGCCCGCTTGAAGTTTCTGTCGCGCCCCGTCCGAGTCCGGGTCGAAACGACGGACACGCCGTTCACGGTGAGCTATGAGGGGGGTGAAGAGCTGAGCCTGCCCATTGCGCACGGAGACGGCCGGTACGTGGTCGACGCTCGAACTGCGGCCGAGCTCGAGACGAGTGCCCAGATTGTCTTGCGGTACGTCACAGAGAATCCGAACGGTTCGACACACGATATTGCCGGTGTGTGCAGCGCCGCTCGCAACGTGGTGGGGATCATGCCGCATCCGGAGCGCCGCAACGAGCAGGTCCTGGGTGGTCAAGACGGCGCCCGCGTCTTCCTTTCTCTGGAGGCTCGCAATGCGACGCAGCACGCTGGCGATATGCGCGCTGTTGATGGTCGCCACCTTAGGGTGTAAGCAGGTCGACGTAGCGAAGGGCAAGCTGAAGCTGGCGTGGGACAAGCTTCGCGGCCGCTCGACGCAAACGACGCCCCCGCCGCCCGCGCGCCCCGCTGTCGACACCTCGGCCGCTCGCGTGGCAGCGCAAGAGCAGCAAGCCCAGCATCCCCGGCCACCGGCCGCGCCCCAGGGGAACGAGCCCATCACCCGGGACGTGCCCTACGTGTCTGAGGACACCGGGACGGTCAACCCGGGCATGACCGAGCGCGAAGTCTACGAGATCTGGGCGGCGCCCGCGGCGGTGCGGCGCGTCGGCGAGTACACGTATCTCTTCTTCCGCAACGGCTGCGAGTACACCTGCGGCACGATGGATGTCGTCACGCTCAAGGACGGCCACGTGATCGATGCGATCGTCCGGTGGGACGGTCACCAGTACTCGGGCGAGTCGTCGTCACCGCCGGGGCGGGTACCGTTCGCCAACCCCGGTGGAGACACGGTGCAGGTGGTACCTCCAGCTCTTCCACCCTCCTCGGCACCGGCCGGTCCATGAGCGAGAAGCCGAGTAAGAACGAAGACGAGTATTTCGCGCGGCGCGACGCGGAGCTACTTCGCCAGCAACGTGACGCGGCGCGGCAGTCGGCCGCGGCAGCCGAGCGCAAGACGCACTACATGAAGTGCCCCAAGTGCGGCTACGATCTCATCACCGGCGACTGGGATGGAATTCAGATCGACCAGTGCACCAACTGCCACGGCATCTGGGCCGATGCAGACGAAGTGCACGCGATCCTCAAGCGGCCGACTCCGCCCAACATCCTGGGGCGGATATTCCGGGCCGTCGCAAAGGGTGTGACCCGCTCGTGACCGATCCGCAGATCACGCCGGAGCTGGTGCAGGAGCACAACCTCACAACCGACGAATACGAACGCATCACGGCCATGCTCGGCCGGACGCCGACGTTCCCCGAGCTGGGCATTTTCTCGGCGCTGTGGAGTGAGCACTGCTCCTACAAACATTCGCGCCCCATTCTCAAGACGTTTCCGACGACGGGTCCCCAGGTAGTCCAGGGACCCGGCGAGAATGCGGGTGTACTGCGGCTTCCCGACGGCTGGGCCGTCGCATTCAAGATCGAGTCGCACAATCACCCCTCGGCGGTCGAGCCCTACCAGGGAGCGGCGACCGGTGCCGGCGGCATTCTGCGCGATGTCTTCACCATGGGCGCCCGACCCGTTGCGCTGCTGAACAGCCTGCGCTTCGGACCGGTCGACGAGGCACGGAATCGTTACCTGTTTGCGGGCGTCGTGCGTGGCATCGGCGACTACGGGAACTGCGTCGGCGTACCGACGCTGGGCGGTGAAGTCGATTTCGCAGCCGGCTACTCCGGCAACCCGCTCGTCAACGCGATGTGCGTCGGAATTCTCAAAGAGAAGGACCTGATCAAGGCCGCCGCCCACGGCGTGGGCAACGTGTTGCTGGCCGTCGGGTCGCGCACCGGTCGTGATGGCATTCACGGCGCCTCGTTTGCGTCCGAAGAGCTGACGCGCGAAAGCGAGCAGCGCCGACCGCAGGTTCAAGTCGGCGATCCGTTCACCGAGAAGCTGCTGCTCGAAGCGAGCCTCGAGCTCATCGCTTCCGGGCACATCGTCGCGATTCAGGACATGGGAGCCGCGGGTCTCACGTCTTCGTCGGCGGAAATGGCCGCGCGCGGCGGTGTGGGCGTCGAAATCGACCTCTCCAAAGTGCCCACCCGCGAGCCCGGCATGACGCCCTACGAGATTCTCTTGTCGGAATCGCAAGAACGGATGCTCGTCGTGGCGAAGACGGATCGGATCAAGGATGTTCAGGCGATCGCCGCCAAGTGGGAGCTCGACGCCACGCCTATCGGTAAGGTGACGGACGACGGGATGTACCGCTGTCTGTGGGAAGGCAAAGTCGTCGTCGACATCCCGGGCCAGCGGCTGGTCGACGATTGCCCCGTCTATTATCCCGAAGCCAAGGAGGATCCCGGCGTAGCGCGGTTGCGGGCCTCGTCCCCGTCGTACGACGTACGTCGTACGACTGCCGCGGAAGCACTACTGAAACTGCTCGATTCACCGTCCATCGCCAGCAAACGTTGGGTTTTCGAGCAGTACGACTCGACCGTCCAGGCCAGCACGGTCATCCCACCCGGCGGCGACGCGGGAGTCCTGCGCGTGCGCCATACGCAATTCGGAATCGCCGTCAAGACGGACTGCAACAGCCGCTACGTGCGGCTCGATCCGTACGAGGGCGGGAAAGCGACCGTCGCGGAGGCTGCGCGCAACGTCGCGTGCACCGGCGCCCGCCCGCTCGGTATCACCGACTGTCTGAACTTCGGAAGCCCGGAACGTCCCGAAGTCTTCTATCAGTTCAAAGAGGCCTGCCGCGGGATCGCCGATGCATGCCGTGCGCTCGGCACGCCGGTGACCGGTGGCAACGTGTCTTTCTACAATGAGAGTCCGACCGGCGCTGTGGATCCTACTCCAGTGGTCGGGATGATCGGCTTGTTGACCCGTGTCGACCGGGCGGTGCCGAGTCACGCGCGCACGCCCGGCGACGCCGTCTTTGTGTTGGGCGAAACGCGCACCGAGCTGGGGGGATCGGCGTACTGGGAGGTCTGCTGCGACTTCATCGGTGGCCAGCCGCCGCACGTCGATCTCGACGCTGAGCGTCGCCTCATCGACCTGCTCGTTGCGGGCGCGGAGCGCGGATTGTTCCGGTCAGCCCACGACTGCTCGCACGGCGGTCTGGGCGTCGCGTTGGCCGAAGTGGCGATGGGCGGGCCGTACCAGGAACGAGGGTTTGGGCTCGATATCGACCTGCAGTCGTACGCCGTAGACCTTACGTCGTACGACGCGCTCTTCAGCGAATCCCACAGTCGAGCGGTAATTACGTGCGCACCGGAGCGTGCCGCGGCGGTTCAGGCGCTGGCGGGGGAATTGGGTGTGGCGGCGCTGCGGGTGGGCACGGTTGGCGCCGCGGATGGAGACTTCCGCATCGTCGTGCCAGACGGAACGATCGAGGAGTCTGTCGAGCGCCTAAGGGAGCTATATTTCGGCGCCATTCCTCGACGCATGGGAGACTGACCGAAGCATGTGCGGCATCATCGGCGTAGCGGGTGTTCCGGAAGCGGCCCGCGTCACCTATCTCGGGCTTTATAGCCTGCAACACCGCGGCCAGGAATCCGCCGGGATGGTCGCGGTGGATGGCGCGGGTGTCGCGCGCGCCCATCGCGGTATGGGACTCGTGTCCGATGTCTTCGGCGAACCGGTTCTCGCCGGACTTCCGGGCGACGTCGCGATCGGCCATACGCGGTATTCGACGGCCGGCTCCTCGGTCCTCGCCAACGCGCAGCCGATTCTTGCCGGTTATCACGAGGGACCGCTCGCGCTTGCCCACAACGGCAACCTCACCAATGCCGCGAGTCTGCGCTCCGATCTGGTCGCGAAAGGCTCGATCTTCCAGACCTCGTCCGACAGCGAAGTTCTGATCCATCTCATCGCGCGCTCTGAAGCGCGCGAGCCGGAAGATCAGCTGCTCGACGCGCTGGAGCGGGTCGAAGGCGCGTATTCGCTCGTCGTGACGATCGGACGGACGCTGTACGCGATCGTGGACCCGCGCGGCTTCCGTCCGCTCTGGCTCGGCAAGCTGGGTGATGGATACGTCGTCGCGTCGGAGACGTGCGCGTTCGACTTGATCGGCGCGACCGTCGTGCGTGAGCTTCAGCCCGGCGAGTTCATTCGGATCCAGGGCTCGCCGCCGGAGCTCGATCGCCTCCCTTTCCTGCCCACGAAGCCGCGGCGCCGCTGCATTTTTGAGCTGGTGTACTTCAGCCGCCCCGACAGCACGATCTTCGGCCGGTCCGTTGACCGCGTCCGCCGCGCGCTCGGCCGCGAGCTGGCCCGCGAGCATCCCGCGGCGGGCGCCGACTGCGTGTTCTCCGTGCCCGATTCGTCCAACGCCATGGCGCTGGGCTTTGCCGAGCAGTCGGGGCTCAAACTCGAGCACGCGCTCATTCGCAATCACTATGTCGGCCGCACCTTCATCAATCCCACGCAAGCGGCGCGGAATGCCAAAGTCAAAATCAAGTTCAATCCGGTGCGGGAAGTGTTGCAGGGCAAGAAGGTCGTTGTGGTGGACGATTCACTGGTGCGTGGCACCACGAGCCGCGAGCTCGTGCAAATGATTCGGCAGGCCGGCGCCAAGGAGGTCCACTTCCGTGTTGCCTCGGCCCCGATCACGGGCCCCTGCTACTACGGGATCGATACGCCGACCAAGTCCGAGCTGATCGCGTCGAGCCACTCGCTGGAGGAGATCCGCAAGCATCTGGGCGTCGAGACCCTCGGATACCTGTCGCTCGACGGCATGTTGCGGGCAATGGGCGGTGACCCGGCGGAGTTCTGCCATGCGTGCTTCTCGGGCGAGTATCCCACGGAGATTCCGGAGGACACCCAGAAAGCCCGCAACGCCACGCCATTACAGGTGACTATGGCCGTGTAGCAGTAACGCCTCCAGTTTACCGTATGTCCGTTGAACGCCACGTCTACTTCTTCGGCAATGGCCGCGCCGATGGCTCCGCCGCCATGCGCGACATTCTGGGCGGCAAGGGCGCGGGCCTCGCCGAAATGGCCAATCTCGGTCTTCCGGTTCCCCCCGGGTTCACCATCTCCGCCAAGCTGTGCATCGCTTACATCGCCGAGGGGACCTTTCCGCCCGCGCTGCGCGCCGAGGTCGATCGGCATCTCAAGCACCTCGAGCGCGTGACGAAGAAAGGTTTCGGGGACGCCAAGAACCCGCTGCTCGTTTCGGTGCGCTCGGGCGCGGCGGTGTCGATGCCGGGGATGATGGAAACGATTCTCAACCTCGGCCTCAACGATCAGACCGTCGAAGGCCTGATCGCCGGCTCCAAGAATTCCCGGTTCGCTTACGATTCGTATCGGCGGTTCGTGCAGATGTACGGGGATGTCGTGTTCGACCTCGGTAAAGAGCCTTTCGAGCATGAGCTCGACAAGGCGAAAGCGCGCCGCAAGGTCAAGCGCGATATCGATCTGCCCGCCGAGGATCTCCACGATCTGGTGCATGACTTCAAGACCATCGTCAAAAAGAAGACGGGCCACCCCTTCCCCGACGATCCACAGCAGCAGCTGTGGGGGGCGATCGAGGCGGTCTTCAAGAGCTGGCACACACGCCGCGCCAAGGACTACCGGCAGGTGCACGGGATTCCCGACAGCCTCGGCACCGCCGTGAACATCGTGGCGATGGTGTACGGCAACATGGGCGACGACTGCGGCACTGGCGTGGCGTTCACGCGCGACTGCAGCACCGGCGAAAACGTGCTCAACGGCGACGTGCTCACCAACGCTCAGGGCGAGGACGTCGTGTCCGGCGCCCGCACGCCCGACTCGATCGGGAAGATGAAAAAGGGGAAATTCGCCAAGATCTATCGCGAGCTGGAGAGGCTGGCGACGAAGCTCGAGGCGCACTTCAAGGACGTACAGGACGTCGAATTCACGTTCGAACACGGCCAGCTGTACATGCTGCAGACCCGGCGCGCGCAGCGGACCGGCATTGCCGCGGTGCGGGTCGCGGTCGAGATGGTGGATGAAGGCGTGATCACCGAGGACGAGGCGATTCAGCGCGTCCCGCCACAGGACCTCGATCAGCTCTTCCACCCGATGGTCGATCCGCGGTCGAACGTCACGGTGCTCGCCAAGGGCCTGCCGGCGTCGCCCGGTGCGGCCACCGGCGAAGTCGTGTTCGATGCCGACGACGCCGCAGCCCTGAAAAAGAAGGGGCACGACGTCATTCTGGTGCGGCCCGAGACCTCCCCAGAGGATTTCCACGGCATCGTCGCGGCACGTGCCGTGCTGACCGCCCGCGGGGGGATGACGAGCCATGCGGCCATCGTGGCACGCGGGATGGGGAAGACGTGCGTGGTCGGCGCCAAGGAGCTCGAGGTGGAGCCCGCTGCCGGGCGCTTCCGCGCCAACGGCCGGGTAGTGAAACGTGGCCAGATCATCACCGTGGACGGCACCAGCGGGCGCGTGATCCTGGGCGCCGCCAAGCTCGTCACGCCGAAGGTCGGGGGGCATTTCGAGAAGCTCATGTCGTGGGCGGACAGCCGCCGCCGGCTGCGCGTCCGGGCCAACGCCGACATCCCCGCCGATGCGCGGCGGGCGCGAGAATTCGGCGCCGAGGGGATCGGGCTGTGCCGGACCGAGCACATGTTCTTTGAAGGCAACCGCATCACGCTGATGCGGGAGATGATCGTCGCGACCGACGAAGCGGGTCGCCGCAAAGCACTCGCCAAACTGCTGCCGATTCAGCGCAAAGACTTCGAGGGCATTTTCGAAGTGATGGACGGGTTGCCCGTCACCATCCGGCTGCTCGATCCGCCGCTGCATGAGTTCCTGCCCCACACGCGCGAAGAGATCGCCGCGCTCGCCAAGCATGCCAAGGCTCCCGCGGCGCAGCTCGAGAAGCTGATCGAATCGCTCCGGGAAGCGAACCCGATGCTCGGGCACCGCGGCTGCCGCCTGGGCATCACATATCCCGAGATCACGGAGATGCAGGCCCAGGCGATCTTCGAAGCCGCCGGCCACGTGGCGAGCCGCGGCAAGAAGGTCACTGTCGAAATCATGATTCCGCTGGTCGCTGACGTTCGCGAGCTCATGAATCAGACCGACATCATTCGCCGGGTCGCGCAGGAAGTCTTCCACCGCGAGGGCCGCGCGGTGCCCTACCTCGTGGGGACGATGATCGAGCTGCCGCGCGCGGCGGTGACGGCGGACGAGATCGCGAAGGAAGCAGAGTTCTTCTCATTCGGCACGAACGACCTCACGCAGACGACCTTCGGCCTCTCACGCGACGATGCGGGACGGTTCCTCCCGTTCTACGTGGAGCATGGCCTGCTCTCGGACGATCCGTTCCAGGTGCTGGACCAGGGCGGCGTCGGCAAGCTCATCGAGCTGGCGGTCAAGCTGGGGAGAAAAACGCGGCACGACCTCAAGATCGGCATTTGCGGCGAGCACGGCGGTGAGCCGAGCTCGGTGAAATTCTGCCACCGGACAGGGATGAACTACGTGTCCTGCTCTCCGTTCCGGGTGCCGATCGCCCGCCTCGCCGCGGCCCAGGCGGCCCTCGAGGAGGCGGGCGTCGTCAGTCGAACGAAAGCGACTGTCTAGTTAGCGGGGAGACAGCGCGCCGATCCCGCCCGCGATCAACAAGCCGATCACAAAAGCAATGATAGCCACCGTGTAACCGGTGTTCTTCGACACGCGCTGCGTCGTCGAGACGCCAATCGCCGTCAGTACCACGCCCCAGAGGCTGAACGGATTGATGGCTTTCAGCACCGCGCCCACGAACCCCTTTGCTCCGGGCGAGAGCAGATCGAGACCGAGCGCCGGCTGCAGGTCGGACGGCGACGTGAGGCCGGTGGTTCCCTGCAGGTGCAGGACGATCGTCCCGACGATCCCCAGCAGTATGGCCGACGGCACGGCCGCGTACGTCGCAACGCTGAGCAGCGTGCCGAACTTGGCATCGCCCCCGCCCATCACGGAGGTCAGCACCCACAGAACCAGCCCCGAGACCAGAAAGATGATCGCCAATACGACGATCAAGCCTACGAGACCGAATCCCACGAGCACGCCGGTACTCGGCATGGGGCGGGATTGTGCGGTCGCCTGCGCCGCCATCTGCGCCTGAATGCCGACCTTGAGGTACGGCAGGTTGATGAAGAACAGAACACATTGCACCGCAATGATGGTGAGGAACGGCGCGAGGAAGTTCGGTCGTGCACGCACGCGCTCGAATACTGCCGCAGGCTCGTACAGGATCGCGAAGACGTCGACAAAGGGATTGCCGGCGGAAGGCTGGTCAACCGATGGTTGCTGAATGCCTGGGCCCATGTGGACTCCGGTGGAGGTCGGCCCGAATATAGAGCGGCCCTTCCCCCCCCGGCCAGGTCGATGTATGCTGAAACAGGAGGGACCATGTACCCATCACTTGCGGTAGCGGTCGCGCTGCTCGTGCAGGCGACCGGCAATGCACGGCCAGCGGCGGTCGCTCGCGCCCCCTCCCTCGCCACTGCCCCTGCCCCCGAAGCGGTACGCGTCTGGCGCACCGACTCGATCGCGTACATCGAGCTCCAAAAGTCCGGACACCTCGTCGTTCTCCAAGTCGATGCGAGCGGTCGAATCGGGGTGTTGTTCCCGTCAGCCCCGTGGGACAGCACTGCTGTCTCGGCTGACGCGCCGGTGGCCGTCGATTTGCCGCCGGAAGCGCAGGGCAATCCCGCGACGTTCATTGCGGTCCGGTCCCGCTGGCGCTTCGACTTTGAGGCGATGCGCTCGGGCATCGAATGGAATTACGATGCCTTGCTCCTGCAGCCGACGGCCGGCGATCCGCTTGCGGCACTACTCGACATCGCTGACCGTATCACGCATGGGCGTCCCTACGACTATGGCGTCGTGACGTACGCCAGAGACGGCAGCGTGATCGCGCGCGGACCGGTCCAGATGCCGGACGTCTGCCTGAGCTGCGTGCGCCGAGTGACTCCTGTTGCCACTGCACCGGCGGCGCTCGCAACGAACGCCGTCGATTGCTCGAACGCCTCGATCACGAACGCCTTCTGCGGTGTAAACAGTGGCAGCGTGTCATTCACGAACGCGCCCAGCACGCCGCCTCAGGTGATCTACCAACCCGCGCCCGTGACGTATACGTACTATCCGCTGTATCCGGGCGTTTTCATGTCGCGGTCACGATTCGACCGGCCCGTCCCCACCATGCAGGCCAGGGTGCCGAGCGCCTTCTCCATCGCGCCGCGGGTGGTCGCGCCGTCGCCAGCAGCGATCGGCAGGCGTCCCTAGTCGATTAACGGAAACGGAGAATAACGGCACCGCAAAACGGGAAACGTCGTCACGTTTCCCGTTTTTGTTTGTGTGTCGATGGAGGCGTGCGCCGACTCAGGTCCAATTCACGATTTCGATATTTGCAAGATCGTCGATGATCAGTATCGGACTCGACCGGCTCACGGGCTCGAACTTGTCGAAAACGCTGCCCGGCACCTTGACGCCCACGCCGACCGAGTATCCGGTGTCGAATGAGGCAACCCAGGTATTGCGGTACAGCGTGTCCTGATGATTCACGAATATCACCGCGTACCGCGCGGTGACGCCGATGAGATCGGTTGTCGAGACGCTGATGAGGTCGTCGCCGTCCTTCACCGATTGGTCCGTCGTGGCGATGAGGAATGCGACCCCAAGAACCCCGTTATTGAGCGCCTCCACCGGAGGGGGCTGGTCGAACTCGATGCGAAACGTCCCGAGGGCGCGATTGATCGTGCCTTCGCCGAAGACGTAGCTGTAGTCCGGTGTGCCCGAAGACACGCCCCATACCGCCACGAGCCGCGTGTTGGCCGGCATCGGTGCCTGCGTGTTGTTCTGAATGCGACCCGTGACAACGAACCCTCCACCGGTGCCTGTGCCGTCTTGGCAACCGGCGGCCACGACGCAAAAACAAACCGTGACCATGGAAACGAGCGCCCGCCGACGCATGGGATCCTCCGAGGATCGTGTGACGACCACAGATTCGTACACCAATACCCCCTCCAGCGAGGAGTTGCTCCCCGCGCCCCAAAAGTCATAATCCATCAGCGATCGGCAGGCGTCCCTCGTCGACTAACGGAGACGCAAAAACGGGACACGGTGCGCAATTTCCCGTGTCCCGTTTCCCGTCTTGTTACGATGGAGGCGCGGGGAATTGAACCCCGGTCCGAGCATGACTCCGATACCGCTCCTACGTGCGTAGACAAAGCTTTGGTGGTCTCACCGCCTCGGCGCTTCGTCAGCCCTGGCAGTAACAAGCCTCTGAAATCTCTCACGGCACGCGTTGAGGCCCCACGTGCCGCCAGCCCGACTTTGCGATACGTGAGCGCCGCCTCAGGCGGGCTGCCACTCACGCAGGTGCGTGAAGCCGAAGCTTACGCAGCCAGAGCCAGTTCAGAGTTGGCTTGTGTGTCTTCCCAGTTGATTTACCAGGTGACTGAGAACCTGGGCACGCAACAGTACCCTCGCCAAACCCGTCGAAGCCTGTCGCCCCCGCTTCGATCGGCGGAGGGAACGTTAGTCGGATCGGCTCGCCTTTTCAACTCGATTTCGGCCTAATTCCTTCGCGCGGTACAGGGCGGCATCGGCGGCCGCAGGCAGGTTCAGGATGTCGGCGATAGGCTCCGGGTAGGTCGCGACCCCGCAGGATGTCGTCACCGGATACGCCGTCCCGCTCCACTGCCACAGCGTATTGGCAACCGAGTCGCGGATGCGTTCCGCGACTTCCCATCCCTCCGCCAGCTGCGCATGCGGCAGCCAGACGGCGAACTCCTCACCGCCGATCCGCGCGACGAGATCGCCGTCGCGGACCGCCTCCTCCAGGACACGGGCGACGTGTTTGAGCGCCGCATCCCCGGCGGCGTGGCCGAGCGTGTCGTTGAGCCGCTTGAAGTGATCGAGGTCGACATAGATGAGGGAAGCCGCGGGAGGATGTTGCTGGGCGCGATACGATTCCAGCACGCGCTGAAACTCGCCGCGATTACGCAAACCGGTGAGATGATCGAGCACCGCGCGCTGCTCTGCGTCATGTACCGCCTTGGCCGCGGCGAGTCGCGGTCCCAGTTCGGCGACGAGCGCGGCGATGCGATCCCGCGGGGAAACCTCCCGCCCCAAAATCACCAGCGCGCCGATGACACTGCGGCCATCCATCAACGGATACGCGGCACCGGCGCGCTCGTGACGCCGGCGTTCGGGCATGCCGGAGCCGAAGATGTCCTCCGCGCCTGTGGTGACGATGGGGACGCCGCCCTGGATCGCGCGGGATACCGGTGCGTCGCCGTTGAGCCGGCGTCCTGCCAGCCGCTTGTCAGCCGTGGTCGAGACGGCGATCACGTGCATCGCGTCCCGCTCGCGCACGTTGCGGATGACGATCGCCGCGCCGCGCTGCGCCAGCTGCTGCGCCAGCTCCGCCCCCGCCCGGGCAATGCCCTCCAGCGTTTGCGCGCCTGCGATGCCGAGCGCCAGCTGACGCGCCACCAGCTGGCCCCCCGCCTGGCCGGAGGTCGCCTGCCATTCGGCGAGTCGCATCGTTTCGATGAGTCGGCGGAGATCGTTGACTGCGGCGGTCACTCGCTCCTGATCGACGCCTCGCTCAGTGAGCAGGAGCGCGCAGCCATACGGGAAGTCGCCGATGGCGACGTAGGTACCCTCAACTTCGTGGGCAACGTGCACGCGGCCATCGACCGAAGCGAGCTGTACGAATGCCGCCCCGCGCCGGCGCGACTCGGCATCCCGCTCGTGTGGTGTGACGTCGCCGATAACCTCTACCGGTCCTTGACCGAGTCCGATCGCCCATCCCATGCGGCCGTCATGCGCGCGGCGGAGCAGATCGAGAGTATGCGGAAGGTCGAACGATTCGGTGTCGGAGAGCCCGCCGTCCCTACCCCAACGGAGCGCGAGCCCAAGCAGGAGACCACTCGCCACGCCCAGCAGCGTCCACGCCGTGCCCCGCCACACGGCTTCGACCAGAAGGCCCCCACCGAGGACGGAGAGCGCAGGCGCAATCCATGCGCCGCGCCGCAGCTTCACGTTTGATTGATGCGGGTGGCTGCGGCGGCGGCGCCGAATCCGTTGTCGATATTGACGACGGTCACGCCTGAGGCGCAGGAGTTCAGCATGGCGAGCAACGCGGCCAACCCGCCGAACGAGGCTCCGTAGCCGATGCTGGTGGGCACCGCGATGACGGGAACCTTCACGAGCCCCCCGACGACGCTGGGCAACGCCCCCTCCATGCCCGCCACGACGATAATGACACCCGCCGCCCGCAGCACGTCGGTCTGCGTCAGCAGCCGGTGGATACCGGCGACGCCGACGTCGGTCAGTCGTTCGACTCGATTCTTCAGGGCCCGGGCGCTGACGGCCGCTTCTTCCGCCACCGCGAGGTCGCTGGTGCCCGCGGTGCATACGAGCACCGTCCCCCGCCCCGTCGGCGCGGGCTCGGGGTCGGGTGGGAGATACACGGTCCGGCCCAGCGCGTTGACCTCGGCGCGCGGGAAGCGCGCGGCCAGCGCCTCAGCCTGCGCCGGCTCCGCCCGAGTCGCGAGAAAGCTTCCGCCGGCAACCTCGAGGCGCTCGGCGATCGCCACAACCTGACCGACCGTCTTCCCCGGACAGAAGATCACCTCCTGATGCCCTTGCGTGGTGGGCCGGAGGTGATCGATCGTCGCGAATGGGAGCCGCTCGAAGTTCATGCCGCGTTTCTGACCGATCCGAACAGGTAGTCGCTGAAGATCGCTTCGGCTTCCGCCATCGACTCGATCGTGAAGAGCCGCTGCCGCAGCTCGGCGGCGTCGCGCAGTCCCTTCGTGTACCAACCCAGATGCTTGCGGAATTCGAGCGCCGTCTTGCGCGTATCGCCCTGTACTCGCAACGCCAGGCGCGCATGCTCCAACGCCACAGCAAAGCGCTCCTCGGGCGTCGGATCGGGCCGCTTGGCGTGACCGGCGAGGAGATCGCGCGCCTGCGGGAACAGCCACGGGTTTCCGAACGAGGCGCGCGCGATCATGACTCCAGCGCAGCCGGTATGGTTACGCATCGCGAGCACGTCTTCGGGCGTTTTGATGTCGCCATTGCCCACCACCGGGATGTCGAGGCTCTCCACAACCTTGGCGATCTCGTCCCAGTCGGCCGCACCCTGATACATCTGCGTCCGGGTGCGGGGATGCAACGTGACCGCCTGCGCGCCGGCGTCCTGGCACTGGAGGGCAATGGTCACGGGGTCGCGCTGCGCTTCGTCCCAGCCGCTGCGGATCTTCACGGTCACTGGTAGATGAGTGGCCTGCCGGACCGCCTGGATGATGCCCCGCACCAGCGTCATATCCTTGAGGCAGCCCGAACCACCGTTGTTGCGCACCACTTTCTTCACGGGGCAGCCGAAGTTGATGTCGACGAAATCGGGCTCAAACAGCTCCGTCACCATCCCCGCAGCCTTCGCCATGACCGCGGCATCGGCCCCGTAGATCTGAATGCCAATCGGACGCTCGACGGGGTCGAACCGCATGTCCGCCAGCACCCGCTCGATGCCAAGCGAGATCCCGACCGAGGAGATGAACTCGGAAACCACGACATCCGCGCCAAAGCGGCGGCAAATCTGCCGGAACGGCGACTCTGACACCCCCGCCATGGGGGCGAGAAAGAGTGGGACATCGTGCCCGGTCGAGTACGGGAAGTGCATGCGGTGCAACCTAATAGCGCGTTGCGCACCGAGCAACCAACATTTACCTTTTGCGCGCCGATGCGCCTGCGCGAGTTCTTCTCCGAAGATGCGATCAAGCTCGAGCTCGAGAGCACGTCGAAAGACGCCGTGCTCAAGGAGCTCGTTGGCCTCCTCAAGCTCGACGAAAAAGCGCAGGGGATGCTGTTCAAGATGCTGAAGCGGCGCGAGACGCTCGGTTCGACTGGCATCGGCCAGCAAATCGCCATTCCCCACTGCCGCTCACTCGTCGTGAGCCGACTGCGCTGCGCGTTCGGACGGAGTCAGAAGGGGATCGACTTCAAGGCCATCGACGACAAGCCGGTGCTGTATTTCTTCCTGATTGTTGCCCCGCCCCTCGAGGTCTCGAATCAGTACCTGCCCGTGCTCGGCAAGATCGCCCAATTCGCGAAGGAAGCGGATGTGACTGCGCGCATGGCGAAGCTGCAGACGCCCGCGGAGTTTTTGCAACTCTTGGAGGAGAAGAATATCTGATCGTACGACGCTAAGACGGTACGTTGTAAGCTGCAGCTTTTGGATCCTGCCCGTGCAAAAACGACTCATTCTCCTGACATCGCTTCCGTTATCTCGTTGGGATGGGTGATTTCCGACAACCGAAGCATGGGCGGATAGCGCTTGCTTACAACGTACCGTCGTAGCGTCGCCGTTGTTGTTATTACGGATGTGAATTGGGGACACTAATGCGGGTCGTGTCCCCCGCTCCTGCCAACGCTTGTCGCAACCCCTCCCACGCAGGCGCAAGCGTACTGTCGATGGCAATCGCGGTCCGAAACTCCACAATGGCCGGCTGCCACAGCTTGGCCTCGAGGTAGAACCGCGCCAGCTCGACCCGGGGGCCGGTGAGATTTGGCGCGAACGCGATGGATTGCCGCAGCAAGCGCTCCCCACTCCCCCAGCGGCCTGCCGCGAACTCGTCTTTTCCCTCGAGCCATAAGGTACGGTAGGAGCGAGGCGCCTCGCGTGTCAGCGCCTGATAGTGACTCTCGTCGTCGTGCCACGCCGGTATTCGGGCGATGCTTCGCGCCGCTCCGGCGACCACGGCAATCGCGACCACCCCCGCCTGTAACCGAGGTGACCGAATCGCCATCGCGGCGCCGCCGAGCGCAAACACAACGCCGAACGATGGCAGAAAGAGCGTCCGCTCGGCGATCAAGAACTCCGTGGGCATCACGATGTTGGCGACCGGCGAAATCGTTATCACCAGCCAGGCGAGCCCGATCGCGACACACGGAATCGTCCGGTGCGTGCGCCACGCGACGACGAGCACGCCGACCCAGACCAGCAGCCCCAGCACGTGCCAGAACGTCAGCCCCGTCGACACCGTGAGCTCGCCCGGCGAATAGTCGGCGGAGAGATGCGCTGGGAACAGGAAGAGCCGCCACCACTGCAATGACAATGGCACCATCGCCCACGTTCTCTGGAAGACGTTCAGATGCTCGAGCCCGACAGCCAATCCCCCGCCGTAGAACGTGCGAATCCCGACAAAACCGTGAACGATGAAGTACGCCAGGATGGGGAGCGTGGCAGCTACGGCCGGCCGCCACGCGGCGCGGAGACTTGAGCCTCGAGCCGCATAAACGAGGAATACGGCCGCCGGCAACGTCACGGCGATCTCCTTGGACCCGATGGCCAAGGCGGCGCCCAGTGCCACACCCAACAGATAGACACGCCCCCCCCCTTCGGCGCGGATCGCACAGAGCAGCGCTGCTGCGTACCCCGCCGCCGCCATCAGCTCAGCGCGCCCCACGACGTTAGCGAGGGACTCGACGTGAAGAGGATGCACTGCGAAGAGCAGACCCGTGATCAAGCCCACGGCGGGGCCGGCCAGATCGCACGCCAGGAGCGCGAATAACGCGGCGGCGATCGCTCCCCACAGGACATTGATTGCGTGAAACCAGTGCGGGCTGTTCGAGATCTGGTAATCGACGGCGAACGACGTGATCACGGCGGGTCGCCACATGACGCCGCCGAATGAGGCGGGCCAGTACGGCTCCTTGAGGACTGCACTGACCGACGGCGGGTGTTCGAGCACCTGGCGGTTCGCGACCACCCACTGGTCATCGGCGACGAAATCGCTGCGTATTGATGGGGCCGCCACCGCAGCGGCTGCCAGACCGGCAATCAGAACCGCCTGACGAGTCGTTACTCCCACTCGATCGTCGCTGGTGGCTTCGAGCTGACGTCGTAGGCCACGCGATTTACACCTCGCACTTCGTTGATGATACGATTGCTGATCCGGCCGAGGACGTCGTGCGGAAACTGATACCAGTCCGCCGTCATCCCATCGCGACTGGTGACCGCGCGCAACGCGACGACGTAGTCATAGGTGCGCCCGTCACCCATCACACCCACGGATTTGATCGGGAGAAGCACGGCGAAAGCCTGCCAGATTTGGTCATAGAGTCCGGCCGCACGGATTTCTTCCAGGTAGATCGCATCGACCTGCCGCAGCAGATCGAGGCGCGCTTCGTTCACCGGGCCGAGCACGCGAATGGCGAGCCCGGGTCCAGGGAACGGATGCCGGCCGACGATCTCCTCCGGCAAGCCCAGCTCGCGGCCCACCTGCCGGACCTCGTCCTTAAAGAGCTCGCGGAGCGGCTCGATCAGCTGCCACGGCAGATTCGGCCGCAAGCCGCCCACATTGTGATGCGTCTTGATGGTTGCCGAAGGTCCGCCCTTGGGCGACGTCGATTCAATCACGTCCGGATACAGCGTGCCCTGCACCAGGAACCCGACGTTCCCTTCGACGTGCCCGGCGGCGTCTTCGAACACATCGATGAAGGTGTGCCCGATCCGGCGCCGCTTTTCCTCCGGATCCTCGATGTCCTTCAGCTCCCGCAGGAATCGATGCGTCGCGTCCACGACCCGCAGGTCCAAGCCGAGATGCGCCCGGAACGTCTGCTCGACCTGCTCCCGCTCGCCCTTGCGCAGCAGGCCGTGGTCCACGAAGACACACGTAAGCCGGTTGCCGATGGCGCGATGGACGAGGGCAGCGGCGACGGCGGAGTCGACCCCACCCGACAGGCCGCAGATCGCGCGTCCGGTCGCTCCGACCAATTGGCGGATCCGCGCCACCTCATGCTCGATGAAATGCCCGGGGGTCCAATCGGGCGTACAGCCGCAGACGTCGAACAGGAAGTTGTGCAGCATCTCTCCACCCCGCGGCGTGTGCGCCACCTCGGGGTGAAACAGGACGCCATACAGCGGCTTGCTGTCGTGCTGCATGGCGGCGACCGGGGCGTTGGCGCTGGTGGCCGTGACCCGGAAGTGCGGCGGCGGCGACTCGACCCGGTCGCCATGACTCGCCCACACGATGGCGGTCGCCCGCGCCTCGAATCCGGCAAACAGTCCCTTGTTCTCACGGATCGCGATTTCCGCACGGCCGTACTCCCGCTCGTTCGACGGCACCACCTTCCCGCCAGCCAGCCGGGCGACGAGCTGCATGCCGTAGCAGATGCCGAGTACGGGAAAGCCAAGATCCAGAATCTTCGGGTCTGCGGTGGGAGCGCCTTCATCGAACACCGAGTTCGGACCGCCGGAGAGGATGATCCCTTTGGGATCGAACTCGCGGATGAACTCGAGATCGGAGCCCTTCGAGGCGGGGTGGATCTCGCAGTAGACGCTCGCCTCACGAATGCGGCGCGCGATCAACTGCGTGAATTGTGAGCCGTAGTCGAGAATGAGGATGCGGTTCACGCCTTGTACCACGTGGTGGGCTCGGCGGTCTCGCCGCGCACCAGGTCGTCGAGTGTCTCGCGGGGGCGGGCGACATAATAGCGATCGCCGTCGACCACGACCTCGGGCGCCCGCGGCCGCTGATTATACGTTGAGCTCATCACGAAGCCGTATGCACCGGTGCCGAGCACCGCCAGCACTTCGCCTGGACCGACAGCGACCATCTTGCGATCGAGCGCCAGAAAATCGCCCGTCTCGCAGATCGGCCCGACGACACTCACCGTCTCCTCGGGACGCGTGCCGTCACGCAGCGGCATGATCTCATGATGGGCATTGTAATGACTCGGGCGGACAAAGTCGGACATTCCGGCATCGACGATGACGTATTCCTTGCCCCCCGCGTGCTTGCGGTAGAGCACGCGCGTCAGCAGCACTCCCGCATTGGCGACGAGGTAGCGGCCCGGTTCGCACAAGAGCCCCAGTCCGGCGGCGCTCACCGCCGGTACGACCGCCTCGGCGAACGCCTTGGGAGTGGGGGCTTTCTCGTTATGGTAACGCACGCCCAGGCCGCCGCCGACGTCGAGCGCCTCGAGCGTGTTGATCCCCGAGGCGCGAATGGCGGTGACCAGCTCGATGAGCTTGACGGTGCCGCGATGGTACGGTGTGACGTCGCTGATCTGCGAGCCGATGTGCATGGCCAGCCCGCGCAGCACCAGCCGCGGCTCGGCGGCGATGCGATGCGCCACCCTCACCACCTCGTCGAACGGGACGCCGAACTTGGCGGTCTTCTCTCCCGTCTTCATATACCCGTGCGTGTCGATCGCTACGTCGGGATTGACGCGAATCCCGATGCGCGCGGGCATCTCGATGTCGTTGGAGACGGCGGTGAGCGTATCCAGCTCGGCGGTCGACTCGATGTTGATGAACCCGACGCCGGACCGAATCGCTTCTTCGATTTCCGCCGCGGTCTTCCCCACTCCGGAGAAGACGATACCATCCGGATCGAAGCCGGCCAGCAGCACGCGGCGCAGCTCCCCCACGGAGACGATGTCGGCGCCGGCGCCGAGCTGCTTCAGCACCCGCAGCACGCCGAGGTTGCCGTTCGCTTTGACCGAGTAGCAGATGCGATGACGGATGCCGTGCAGCGCGTCGTCGAGCGCGTTGTACTGCGCGCGGATCAGATGGCTGCTGTAGACATACGCCGGCGTACCGACGCGATCCGCGATGGACTGCAGCAGGCCGGGATCGAACCCTAGTACGCCTGCGCCCACATCTCTACGTTGTTTCGTGTCAGTGATTTGCGGGCTCGCTTTCAGAACAGTGTCGCTGTCAGTGCTCGGCCAGCGCACTGATGCGGTCCCCCAACGTAGCGGCATGCTGCTCGATCCGGTACTCCACGACGTCGCTGCGATGCCGCACGTTGCCCAGGTGGCCGTAGACCGCTTTCACCAGCGCATCACCGCCGTGGCCGAGCTCGCGCCCCACGGTGAACGGCGAGACCGGCGCGCCGGCGTCGAGCGTCTGCAATCGCGCGGCGCAGTAGGTGTGGCGCAGCGCCTTCGCGGTAACGGACAACCCGACCCGCTTGGCGGCGCGCGCGAGAATCCGATTCGGCTGGACCAGCAGCGCCTCTCTGCCGGTCCGAAACGACGGGAACAGCAGCGTGCCTTCTCCCATCGCCTCGCGCCGCGGAAAGTACGCCTTGAGGATCTCCGCGAGCTGCGGCCAGAGTCGCACCACGCGCGCGGATCTGAGCGTCTTGAGCCGGCGAAACCTGTTCACGCGGAATGTGACCGTCTCCCGCTTGAGCGAGACGTCATCGACCTCGAGGCCGGTGACTTCGCTCGGCCGGCCGCCCGTGAGCAGCCAGGCCGCGGCGAGTTCGTAAGCGAACGGCACGCTGCACCAGTCCCGCCGATCGCTGCTCTTGAGCGTCCGCGCGGACTCCAGCAGCAGCGCGGCTTCATCGATCTCGAGCCAGTGCGCTTCCTGCTTCCCATCGGCGGGCTTGTCGGGATACGCGCGAACAGGATTGTATCCGAGCGGCACTTTCTTCTCGGCGCCGGCGCGCACGAAGAGATTACCGAGACTGTTGAGGTGCTTCCGGATCGTGGACGAAGAGAGCCCGTCGTCGCGCAGCCGCGCGATCCAGCCGGCGACGTCCTCGACCTCGATCGTCGCGAGCTCGCGATCGGCGCCCAGGTAATCGCACGCGCGCTCGAGATGCAGCTGATTCGTGGCAAGCGATTGCGTCTCCACCTTCCCCGCCTGCGCCTTCCGCACCAGGTGGTCACTCGCGTAGGTCGCCAGGCCGATCGGCGCGGCAATGCCGTGGATCCCGCGCAGCTGCTGCTTCTGGTAGTCGGTGACGAGCTCCGCGAACAGCGCGGCCGCGACGTCGGGATCCGTCGTGGCGCGCGTCTGTCCGGGCGGCACGAGCGCCACGCGGTGTCCGCCGATTCGCGCGTAGTACCGCATTGCCCCGCCCTGCGCGCGCGTGTAGATGCTCGCCGGCAGCCCGGCGCCGCGGCTCATGAGGGCACGTCCACGTTGAATGGGTAGAGCTCGAGCGCCAGGACGCGGAAGATCTCGCCGGCTTTCGTGCTCTCACCCTGCTCCGTGCCGAACGTCGCGTCGATGTCGTGCGCGAACCGTGACAGGCAACGGTAGAGCTTCTCGCGCGACGCCACGGTGTAGCCGGCCTCGAGCTTCACGACGGTCTCCGCGACGGCATCGCCGATCGCGTCCGCCACGCGGCCGCGGCTCTGCTGTCCGTTCATGACGTCCTCCTCGTGCGGGTAGAGTCGCCTGCCGCCGCATCCTCGAGCTCGGCCGCCAGCTGGGCGAGACGCTTCCCCTGCTGCCGCAGCGCCTGCGCCAGGCGGCGAATCACGGCCGGCGCCGGCGTGCGCTGCCCCTTCCGATACTGCCGGAGGGCGTGGTAGGAGATGCCCGCCGCGCGGGCGAGTTCGGGTTGCTTCAGGAAAGCGGCTTCGATAGCCTTGTGCAGCAAGTGACGCAACCTTAGGTTTGGTGTACCTAATTTTGGCACAGGCCCAGACTCCCGTCAAGGAAGGGGGTGAGCCTCGAAAGGTGCCGCCGAATGAGGGAGGTGGCTATGCGCGTCTCTGTTGGGCTGCTCGTGCTGCTCGTGGCGTGCAGCGGCGACCCGGCGAGCGGTCCGTCCCGGACGCCAACGCCAACGGTTGAGGTCCATGTAACGACCGATGCCCCGGGCCTCTGTCCCATCCGCTGGCATGCCCAGATACAGCCTTTCGGAACCGAGGCCAACTACCAGATTTTCGAGCGCCTGAATGATCGATGGCAGGGAGCCTCCCAAACCGGTCGATTCCACGATAGCGTCTCGGTTACCTGGGACCACGCCGACGGCACCGCATGGCCCTACATGCAGGCGACAAGCCCAGCCGCAATCCTCGTCCACTGGGTGGTATCGACCGCGGACTATTCCGTCGCGCTTCATGTCGGTGATACTCTGGTGAGCTGCTAGACCGCTTTCCGTGCTGCGAGCTGATCGGCACAGCTCACAGCGTCGCGAATGGCCTTGGCCGCCTCCCCCAGGAGTCGGGCGATCGAGGCGAGGCTCTGTTCGTCCTGCTCGTCCCCATTCGATGGAGCCTGGAGTTTCGTGCTTACGTGCGCGTCGAGCGCGTCCTGATAGTCGCGGCGCACCGCCGTGATCGCCGTGAGGGCCTGCACCAACTCCGTGCGTCCGTTCATGGATCAGTATCCTTTCGAATAGTCACGGTTCCCCCTAGTACGACTTACTATAGTCGGGCATCGTGTAGTCAAACTCGAACCACATGCAGCGCGCGTCCAGCGCGTTGCTGACGCCGATCATGGCGGCGAGCACCCGATACGTCGTATCGCCGACCGTCTCGGTGAGCGAGTCGGACAACGTTGACCAGGCTGCCGTCGTCGCATGCACCAGCGTCTTGAGGGTCGTCAGGTTGCCGTTGCTCTCGTCCACGCGGGACAGCACGGCGTTCGCCGTATCGCCCGAGTTCTGCCGGTAGAGGCGCGAGCGAAACGCCGTGATCGTGACCCCCTTGGGGAGCACCACACTGCCCACCATCTCGACCAGCGTGTTGGCAGTGCCCGGGCGGGCGTAACCCTGGACCATGGCGTAATCGGATCCGCCCGTCGTGCCGACCAGCTCGCCGAACGGAATGCGGATCGTTTTGGCGAGACTGGACGGGCTCGCGACCGTCCCCACCTTCACCGTCTTGGTGTCCGAGATGAACAGATCGTCGTCCGTCTCTTTGCCGGTCGTGTCGCTCGCCTTCAGGGCGTACTTCCCGTCGCTGAGCAGCAGCCCCGCCGCGACGGCGGCGCCGAGTAGCTGTCTACGAAGCATGGACCACCTCCTGGTGCGTGGGGAACGGGCCGAGCAGCTGGCGCGCGTGCGGGAGCACCAGGCCGATCGAGACAACGGGCGACACCGTGCCGGCCGGGCCGCAGTGCGCGTACACGGCCCCGTACAGCGTCGTCGTCGCGCGCACCAGGTCGCGCACCCGGCGCCGGCGGATGGTGCGCTGATAGGCATTGAGCAGGCGCTGCATCACCGCCGGGTCGCTGCCGTTGGGGCACAACGCGACGGCCTCGTGCGGCTGCGCGTTCGCGAATCGCGGCGAGCCGTCCCACGCGGTGACGTGACGCTCGCCCGGGCCAACGGTCAACGTCAGTTGCCGTTCCCGCACGACCGCGGCGAGCTCCGGATCCTCGGTCTCGAGCGCGCGCATCGCGTCGACGGGCGCGCAGCCGGCCAGCATCGCGTCACGCCAGCGCATCGACGGGCCCGACGCCAGCCACCCGTCGCCCCATTCCTGAATCTTCACGCCGGCGTCGTCATAGCCCGTGGCGGCTGCGTCCGGGGCGGGCCGGTACGTGGTGCGCGTGTCGGAGGCAAGCAGCGCGACGTCGGGGCGAGCGAACGCGACGAGGAAGGTCACGGTGTCCCTTTCACGCGGCGCCACCCGCCGAGCTCCGCGCGATCACCAGCTCGCGCGCGACGCGGCGCCGAGCCCACGAGGTCGACCGGCCTCGACGGCGGATCCGCCGCGCCGTGGGTCCGTTGCCCGGCCTCGAAGGCCTCGAGCGCACTCGCCGGCACGCGCCAGGCGCCCAGCTTCACGCGCGTCGTCCCTTTGAGCCGGCCCTTCGTGAACGTCATCAGCTTCCCGCTCGAGGGGAGGTGATACGCGCCCGGGAAGAGGCCGGCCTCGATCCACGTCCGGACCGTCGACGTCGACCGATGCAGCCGGGCGGCGAGCTCCGCCACCGTGAAGTACGCGCCACCGTGTCCAGACGTCTGCACTTCCGCCAGGACCTCGAGCAGCGTCTCCCGCGGGAGAGAGATGGCGCTTCCCGCCGGCAGCAGCTCGGCGGCCGCGCGCAGGTCTTGGAGCGTCGTCACGGCGCGATCCCGAGCTCGGCCGCCACGCTGGCGAACAGATCGCTGATCGGTCGCAGCGCACCCGGCTTGCAGTGCAACTGGCCCACCTGGAGCCCGTCCGCGTTGTGCGCGCGGACCCAGACGTCGCTGCGCCCGGTCGCGTCGTCGATCACCGTCACCGAGAGGATGCGATCGAGGTGCAGCTCGAGCGTGCGCCGCAGCACGACCTCGGGCGCGGGCACACGTTCGCCGTAGAGGCTCATGCGCGCCTCGTCGACAACAGCGCGGGCCGCGGCGCCACGAAGTCGTCGGGGATCCCGTACTCCCTCCGATAGGCCCGATAGGCGAGCTCAACGTCTCCCCCGGTATATCCCGCGACCTTTGCCCGCTCGCGCGCCTGGCGCTCATAGAGGGGCCAGTGGTCCGCCTCGAGCTCGGCCCGCTCTTCAGCAGCGAGCAAGCGCAGATGCGCGAGTTGCAGCGTCTCGTGCAGGTCCTTGTTCCGCTCCTGGGGCGCGTCGTACCACCACCAGCCGGCCGGCCGCGTGCCCGGGCGCTCGAGCGTGGCCCACTCGGCCATCAGCGCGTCGCGATGCGCTTCCCAGGCCTGCTCGCGGGCCTGCTTATCGTCGCCGAAGCCGCCACCAGGCCCGAAGAACGGGTGCCAGTGGAGCAGCTCGGTGCGCTGATCGTCGGTGAGCCCGGCTCTGCGTTTCGCCATCCGTCTCCGTCGTGGCATGTCGATCACCTCATCCGTCGGAGTTGCGGCGCGCGCGGCTCGTTATCCGCCGGCGCATCGATGTCCAGGTCCAGCTCGCGCAGCAGCCGCGCGAAGGCCGTCCGCGAATCGCGCTCGATCGCGATCTCGGGCCGCGGCTTCGGCTGCCCAAACCGATCCTTGAACGTCATGCCGCGCCGCGCGATCACCTGGCGCGCCTGCACCGCGCGATCGAACGCCTCGGCCGCGAGCGTCAACAGCCGCACGTGGTGCTGATCGAGATCCCACGTCGTCACGACGTCGACCCACCAGCTCGCCGTCGGCGCCGAGAGATGCGCCGGCGCGTGCGGGCCCGCGTTCTTGGGGACGCGCTTCGGTCCGGACTTCACCGCTCACGCTCCATCACATTTTTCCCGGATTTCTTGTTTGAACCGGGGAGCCAGAGACGTGCGTGAAGCTGCCCCGTGGTCTTACCGCCAGCGCTGTGCTGTTTTGATAACGGGGGTGTGGCTGTGCAGACGCATGCAGAAGCGAAGCGTGTCCCGACGTCCGTACCTACTCCCTCTGTATAGGGAGTAGCTAAACGGGACACGGTCGTGTCCCGAGGTGCTGTAAGTGCGTGTCCTGCAACGCCGGACACCGAGACACGCACCGTGTCCCGAACCGTGTCCGGACACGCTTGGGACACGCCCCTCGGGACACGGTTAGAAGGGCAGTTCACTGGTGCCCTCCTCCTCGCCCGCCGGGCTCGTGGCCTGGTAGTTGTGGTGGCTGGTGGTGCCCACGTTGCGGATGGCCCCGCTGGCCACGAGCCGGGCGATGGCAGCATCCGCGTCGCCGGCGCGCGCGCCCACCCCGTCGCGGATCGCGCGCTTGGAGTAGCGGGGATGCGCCAGGATGTACTGGAAGACCTTGGCGTCGATCGAGAGCTCGCCGATCGCCACGACCTGGTAGACGTCGCCCACGAGCTCGACGGTGAAGTCGGTGAGATCGAAGCGCGTCTTCTTGATCCGGATCCGTCGACGCGCGCTCCCCGCTTCCGGCGCCGGCAGCTCGAGCACGACGTCGGCCGAGTGCCCGATCGCCGTTGAGTCCCGATACGAGCCGTCTGACTTCTTGGCCTGCGCGATCCAGACCATGGCGGTCCCACTCTGGCGCGCGGCCTGCTCGAGCGGTCGCAGGACGGGCAGCCACTGCGCCGCCTGGCCGCCGTCGACGACTCCGCACAGACTCGCCAGCACGTTGATCGAGTCGATCACCACGACCGTCGGCGCGCGCTGCGCGATGGCACTGAGGATCGCCGCCAGGGGCGCCTCGCCGAGCCGCTCCTGGACGAAGCAGCGATCCGGATCAGCGCCGAACCGCACCATGCGCCGCACGACGTCCGCCCGATGCTCCTCGAGGTTGACCCAGAGCACGCGCCCGGGCTCGTGCGCTTGCCCGTCGAGGAAGGTCGCCCCGATCGTGTGCCCGGCCGCGCCGGCGCCGACCAGCGTCGTCTTTCCAATCCCTTCCCCGCCCGCGATGCAGACCACACGGCCGGCCCAGGCGAGACGCGTGACGGCCGGCGCCGGCGGCTTCGAGGCGTCGGGATCCTCGAGCAGCTCGCGCAGCGACGGCACCGGCGTGGCCAGGTCGCCGGTCAGCGTGCTAGTCGCCAGCTGCGCCATGCGTGCCGTGAGCTCGCTGACCTTGACGCTGGGGTCCACCGCCGCCGCGGCGAGCTCGTGGCCGGCCTTCTCGAGTGCGCGCCGCTGGGCGTGCTCGCAGACGATCCTCGCGTGATGGGCGATGTGCGCCGCCGTCGGCACGACGTCGACCAGGTCCGCGATGTACTCCATGCCGCCAGCGCGCGCTAGCTCGCCGTTCATGTTGGCCTGGAGCGTGACCGGATCGACGGGGACGCCGCGCGCAGTGAGGTCGCACATCCCCCTGTACAACAGCTGGTGACTCTCGCGCAGAAACATCTCGGGCATGAGCATCGAGAGGACGTCGGCCGGCACCGCGTTCGCGATCATGATGCCGCTGAGCACAGAGCGCTCCGCGCTGTCGCGCGCGATCGCCGCGCTCTCGGGCTCCGACTCGCGCCGACGGCGCGCGGGAGGCGCGATGCCGAGCGATGGCGCCGCGGTCACGACGCGATCTCCGGCGGCGGCACGTCGCGCTCGAGCCCAGGGCCAATGGCGACGGCGCGCACTTCATCGAGCGGCGCGAGGATCAGGTACTGGATCACGATTGCGAGGTGCTTGCACTGCCGCCGGCGATACGCGTAGTCGCGGCAGTCGCAGCGCGCGGTCTCCTGATCGATGGTGACGACATGCAGCTCGGCGCCGCCCGAGACGCGATAGCGCCCGTCGCCGAGTCGCTCGACGCGCAGCGCGGCCGCGGCGGCCGCCGTCACCACCCCTCGAGACGGACGAGATCCGTGGTCAGTCGATGCATGCGCTCGAGCGTGGCCTGATAGTGCAGCAGCTCGATCTCGAGGCCCCGCTGCCGGCGGTCGTGCACGCGGCGAATGTCCTGGCGTATCGTCTCCAGCTGGTTGCCCAGCTCGGCCGCGAAGGCCTCGAGTTTGCGCTGCATGACGGCTCGCAGTGTGACGACATTCGTCGTGGGCATCGGTCAACGACCCCGGGCCGTCGTCACGGATTCGTGTACCCGCTCATCGAGACGGCCTGCATCAGGTTCGTGACGGCGCTCGCACACTCGAACGTCATCGCGGTGTTAGGCGAGCCCTGGATGTGCAGGCCCGAGAGCTTCAGGACCACGGGCAGCAGCGTGGCCGCGGGCAGCGTGAGTTGCCAGGACTGCAGGATCGTCCCCGCGCCGCTCGCCCCATCTCGCAGGTTCACGGTGACGGTTGTCGGCGCGCCGAGCGCCGTCGTGGCGCTCAGACAGCACGAAATCGATTCGCATACATTCCGGACGCCGGCGCCGCCGGCGGCTTGCGTCACTGTTGCCTGCACGCTGACGGCGGGCGTGTGCGGAAGTGCAAACGAGCTCAGGCGGCCGCCCGTTTCGCGCGCGCCGCGCGCAGCGTCGCGCAGTAGTGAGCGGCTTCCGAGCGGTAGGTCTTCTCGAGGAGCGTCCACACCTCGTCGCCCGTGAGGCGGCCGCTGCGCATCAGCACGCGCGCGACCGCCTCGATGCCGAGCTGCCACTCGTCGACGAACGCGAGCGCCTGCCGGCGCGCTTCCCGCCAATGCCAGGGCGTGGCGTTGGGGCCAAGCGCCTTCTGCGCGAGCCGGAGATCGATCTCGCTGGCGCCGAGCAACGACGAGTTCAGTACGTTGTGCGGCCGCCCGAGATCGTGCTCGATGAGCCGGCCGCGCCCGTCGAACCGATTCACCGCTTCACCGGCCAGGGCGAAGACGGCGCCCTCCATGCCGACGGGTAACGGCTGTTTCAGCCAGCACCTCTCCCCGGTGACGAAGTCGGTCGCGATGCCCGCGGCGACTGCTTTGACGACGTGCCCCGTATCGTGGCGCGCCGCGTCGACGTCGCGCGGAATCACGACGCCGGCGAGCTCGCGCTCCTGCACGCGCCGGGCCGGCCGAACGATCGCAGCCTCGGCCTCCTCGAGCTCCGCCATTCTCCGGCCGGCCTCACCGTGCAGCTCGCGCCGAGGACGCTCCCGGTAGCCACCGCGGAGATCGGCCTCGAGCTCGCGTCGCAGGTCCTCAGCGCGCGAGCCCGATGGGTTTAACAACTCCTCAACCTCACGATCGTGCTCGTGGTCGAGCTCGTCCCAGTACTCGGTAAACGACAGCGGGATTTCGATGGTGTAGGATCCGACGCGTGGGTCCTGGATCTCAATGAGCTGGTGGTGGGGACGCGCGATCGCTGGCGCATGTTCGTGCGCGTCAATGGCGGCGATGCGGGCCTCGAGGTCTGCGAGATAGCCCTGGGCGCCGAAGTTCAGCTTGCCGCGGCTGAGCAGCTGCTCGCGCGCGGCGAGGAGTTGATCGCGAAGCGCGGTCATAGCTCCACCCCGGTCGCGACGACGGCCGCCCGGATCGCCGCGAGCTCCGTCTCGAGGGTCGCCGGCATGTACGTCTCTATGAGCTCGTCGCAGCGTGACCGGCCGTTGCGAAGGGCCTGCACCCGGGCGACGACTTCGTCGCGCGTGAGATTCACGTTCGAGAGGTTGTTGGCGAGCTCGTCGAGCTGTTCCCGAAGATCCCGGATCCTGTGATCCGCCAGATCGCGTCTCGCGCGCCGGATCCGCGCGATCAGGTGCTCGTGCGAATGCAGTCGCGACTGCCGCTCGTGGCGCGCCTCGAGCAGGGCATCCATGGCCGCCGCATACCGTGGGGCGATTGCGTCGACTGCAGCCGCGGCCGTCAGCTCGCTCGGCAGCAGCTTTGCATCCAAGGCCGCGAAGCGTTCATGCGCCGCCTTTTCCTCGAGCGCCAGGTGGCGGATCTGCTCGTCCTTCTTGCGGCGCTCGGCCTCGACGACCTCGCGCCCGAGGGACGTCAGGTTGAGCATCTCGAGTAGCCCGGTCATGTGGTTGCCTTCTTCGGTGGGGGGGGAGCGCCCGGAGCAACTCGGCGCGTTGTAGTCCGGCACGCTCTAGAAATGCAGACCGGCTCTCTTGGACCGCCGCGGCGGCGCGATCGATCTTGGTAAGTGCCGATTCTTTCAAGGACACGGAGGTGACGACGGTGCTGTCGGTCTTGCTCATTTCCATCCCCCAAAAACAAAAAGCCCGGAGGAGGGCTTGGCGCGGCAGCGCATTGCCCTTCCCCGGGAACGTTTCGTGACGGTGTCCCGAAGCTGCACCACCGTGGTCAGCGGATGGCGGTTGAGTCAACTTAGTAAACTATTTTCCGACGCGCAACCCATACTAGACCATGACGACAGCTGACGACGATTTTTTCTCAGACTGGAAGCTCGCGATTCACGAAGCCGGTCACGCAGCTGCGGCGTATGCCCTGGGCGTTCTGCTGAACCACCTGGCTCTCGAGCAGTCGGGAGGCGTGACGCGCATCCTTGGGATCGGGCCAATCGACGAACGGCGACGCCTCTGGGTGACGCTCGCTGGCCCCGCCGCCGATCACGCGTTTCTCCTGGGTGTGACGCACTGGAATCGCGTCGACGATGTGCTTGAGATTGACGAGCTGTGCCGACAGCTGCAGACGTCAGCGATCCCCTTGCACCTGCTGCCCGTTACGCAGGACCTGCGAGCGACCGGCGAGTGGTTAGACCACGTGCTCAACGTTCATGAGCGCGCGTGCCATCTCGACGCCAACGGATTTGGTGATCTCTGTGGACTGCTGCTCGGTAAGCGCGCGAGTCCCTTCGTCGCCCGACAGGTGGTCGCGCATTTCTACCGCGTGACCGACCGCACGTTGAGACGGTTAGCCCGTCGAGCTGCAATCGGATGGGAACAGGCAAACCAGCTTCAGCGACTGACGGCGCAAGCCGTGGAGGAAATGGCATCCATGACGACCGACAACACGGAACCGACAAGCCCGGCGAGCTCGCCGGCGGCACCTGCTTCGGCGCCGAGCGAGACCGCGACGAATAATCCAACGCCGCGCCCGGATCAGGGGCTCTACTTCACGAAGAATGATCCGATGAAGGACGTCGAGACGCGCTAACGCAGCAGCAGGGCCGCAAGTAAGAAGCTGACTTCTACGAGCGCGTACTTCAGTGCGGTGCTCAGCGCGCGGCCGCGCGTGTTGTTCATCGTCCAGTTCCACCTGACACTCTTCTCAACGCTCTCGAGCCGGTGCAGATAGAACGGTCCCGGTGAGAGCTGAAGCCATTCGCGCGTCAAAAAGGTCTCTGGATCCGGGCAACGAGCCGGCGTACTGCTGGCGGTGATGGAGAAACGAAAGAACCAGCACGATGCTGGTTCCACGCTGGAATCGGCAGGAATCACCAAGCAGTCGTCCCACCGCTGGCAAAAGATGGCACGTGTTCCCGAGTCTGAGATTCGAGCGCTCGCAGCAATGCTCAACGAGAAGGAGCATGAGCTGACGAGTGCGGCGGTCTACGCGCTAGCCAACGGCGAAGCGATACTCGCGCGGCTTGAATGCCTGCCAGCAGCTGATCGCCGCGCCCAGCCACATCACCGCCGCTCCAGCGCTGAGCCACCAGCCAAGACTCCAGAGTGGAAACTTCACGAGTGCGGGGCCGACGGTCGCGATCGCGGACGCGATGCCGAAGACCGCAATGGCTTTGCGATTCAGGACCTCCGTCGTCTCATCCGCCTGGCGGTAGATCTCGCGCGAGTGCTCGTATGCGAGACGCACCGTCTCTGCATTCAGGGAGTCGTCCCACGTGGGCACGACTGGATCGTTATCGGGAGTGCGTTGTTTTTTCGAGAACGGGCGAGCGAGAAATCGGGCGAGAGCCTTCAGCATGGCCTGGTTGCTTGTGAAAAAAGGTGCGCTTTCAGTGTCGCTCTCAGTGTCGCCGAGGCCGTTGCTAGCCGGCGAAAACCCGAAGACGCTGCGACGAGTTGAGCACAAAACACGCGAGCCGTCGCTGGTGAACGACGGCCCGCCTGCCCTAGTACGCCTGCGCCCACACGGCCTCCGCGACGCTCGGCGCGCCGCACCACATGCAGTTGCGCGGCGCCTCCTTGCTGCGGAACTCGGGATCGGGCAACACACGAACCGTGGCGCCGGTCTGCTCTTTGATCTCCGCCTCGCACGCGGGATTGCCGCAGAAGCCGCCATAGGCGAAGCCGCCCCCAGTCGCGAGCTGCATCAGCTCGAGGAACTGCGTCTTGGTGACACCGCGCGTTGAATTCTTCTCCCGCCGTTCCGTAGCCGCTTTCAGTAGCCCGGCTTGAATTTCGTCCAGCGCTTTGCTCACCGACTGCGCGAGGCCCTGGAGCGGGACCGGTCCCTTGCCCCCGGTGCGCCGGGCGAGGACCGCCTGTCCGCTCGCGAGATCACGGGGGCCGATCTCGAGCCGCACCGGTACGCCGAGCGCCTCCCACTCGAAGTACTTGGCGCCGGGCTTCATGTTCTCGCGGATGTCGAACTCGACCCGCACGCCAGCTTTCTCGAGATCCGCCTTTACCTGATAGCCGATAGCCGATAGCTGCTGTTTCTCCTCATCGGTCTTGAAGATCGGCACAATCGCCACCTGCACCGGCGCAAGCCTGGGCGGCGCCACCAGGCCGTTGTCATCGGAGTGGGTCATGATCAGCCCGCCGATGAGCCGGGTAGTCACTCCCCACGACGTGTTCCAGACATACTCGAGGCCGCCCGCCGCGGTCTGGTACTGCACGTTGAACGCCTTCGCGAAGTTCTGGCCGAGGTTGTGGGACGTGCCCGCCTGGAGCGCCTTGTTGTCCTGCATCAGTGCTTCGATCGCGTACGTCCGCAGCGCGCCGGCGAACTTCTCACCTTCAGTCTTGACGCCGGTGATGACGGGCATCGCCATCCACTCCTCGGCGAACTTCCGATAGACACCTAGGAGGATCGTGCGGGCCTCGCGTTCGGCGCCGGCCTCGTCTGCGTGCGCTGTGTGACCCTCCTGCCAGAGGAACTCGGTGGTCCGCAGGAACAGCCGCGTCCGCAGCTCCCAGCGCACCACATTCGCCCACTGGTTCAGCAACAGCGGCAAGTCCCGATAGCTCTGGATCCACTTCGCGAACATCGCGTAGATGATCGTTTCGGACGTGGGACGCACCACTAGCGGTTCTTCGAGCGCCGACGTCGGATCGACGGCGATCGCCTCCTTGCCCTGCTTCCCGGTTGCCCGCAGGCGCGTGTGGGTGACCACCGCGACTTCCTTCGCGAAGCCCTCGACGTGCTCGGCCTCCTTGGCGAGGAAGCTCATCGGAATGAACAGCGGGAAGTACGCGTTCTTGTGCCCGGTCGCTTTGATCAGGTCGTCGAGCGCACGCTGCATCAGCTCCCATATTGCGTAGCCGTGCGGCCGGATGACCATGCAGCCGCGCACCGGTGAGTAATCCGCCAGCTGCGCCTGCATGATGACGTCGCCGTACCACTCGCTAAAGTCCTTAGCGCGTGGTGTGATCTTCTGCGCTTGTGCCATTAGTCGAAATATCCGTTGAGCAGCTTGTCGAGCGGCACCTTCGCTTCGGTGCCGGCCTTGAGGTCCCGGACCACCGCCAGCCCGGCCTTCCGCTCCTCAGGCCCGATGATCACGGCCCGGGGTGCGCCGCGCGCCGACGCCAGCTCGAGCTGCTTGCGCACTCCCGCATGCCGCAGCCCGTACTCCACGGCGATGCCCCGTTCCCGCAGCGCATGCGCGAGCCGGAGCATGGTGGGCATGTCGTCACCACCGACCGCCACTAAAAAGGCGCCGAGCTGGATCGACGCCTTCGGGGCTACGCCGCGCTCCTTGAGGAGCTCGCCAAGTACAACGTCGCCCATACCGAACCCCAGCGCTGGAAGGTCGAGCAAACCGTCGTAGCGGCCGCCACCGGCAATCGCGCGCAAGGCCTTCTGCGCATCGAACAGCTCGAACACGATACCGGTGTAGTAGGCGAGGCCACGCACGATCGTCAGATCGATCGAGACGAAATCCGCGAGGCCCATCGCCTCGAGCGCCTGAACGGCCTGCGCCAGCGGCTCAGCGGTGTCGCCCGCCGCCTTGATCGCATCCTGGCCACGGAGGGCCGCAACGTCGAACACGACCGCCATTTCACGTTTCCCGTATCCCGCTTCCCGCAGCATCTCTTCGAGCACGTTTCTGGGGACCCGCTCGCTCCGGTCAATCACCGCGAAGGCCGTGGGCAGTTGCGCTTCGGTCACGCCACCGCCCACCAGCAAGGCCTTCAGGACGCGCCTGTCCGAGACACGCAGCTGCACGTCCTTAGGGCCCAACCCAAACGCCCGCATGATGTCCACGGCAGCCGCCATCAGCTCGGCGTCCGCCAGGGGCGACGCTTCACCGATGATGTCCATATTGAGCTGGAAGTGCTCCCGCAACCTCCCCCGCTGCTGGCGCTCGTAGCGAAACAGCTGAGGGATCGAGAACCAGCGGATCGGCTTCTTGAGCGCTTGCACGCGCGCCGCGACCATCCGGGCCAGCGTGGGCGTCATTTCCGGACGCAGGGCGACCTCACGGTCGCCTTTGTCCCGAAACGTATACAACTGCTGGACGATCTCCTCACCGCTCTTTTTCGTGTACATGTCGAGGGATTCGAGCGGCGGGCCGTCATACTCCTCAAAACCGTAGCGCCCGGCGACGTCGCGCCAGGTCGTGAAGATGTGGTTTCGAAGGGTCAGGTCTTCAGGGTAAAAATCGCGAAAGCCGGGTAAGGCTTTTCCTTGCATCACAACAACTTAACCGACGGGCGCGAACCCCGGCAAGCGAGCCATCGCATCGCCGACGGTGTGAAACGAGCCGGTCACCAAAATCGTCCCCGCTCCCTCCTGAATGTCGTGCAAGGCTCGCTCAAAGTCCGGCTCGAACCAGACATCGGGTCCCATGTCTTCGATCGACCAGCGTTGCATGAGCGGAATCGAAGGCGGCACGGTGAGGGTGAGACGGTCCACCAGTGGCCGGAGCGAATCCAGCATCGCGCGCCAATCCTTGTCGTTGCGAATCCCGACCAACGCGTGCAGCGGCCGTTGAATCGACCGTCCCGATTCCGCGAGGGCCTGCGCGACGACGCGCATCCCGTCGGGATTGTGCGCCACATCGAAGATCCACTTCCCCCGCACCTCGAACCTGCCGGGGATGTAGGCGTGCGCGAAGCTTGCCGGCAGATTCTTCCCCACCGGCCCGAACGGTTTGGGGAGCGCATTCAGGACGCCATGAGCAACCAGCGCATTGGCGATCTGATGCCGTCCTCGTAACCCGAGATGGGTATCCTTCCGCGCGCGCAGCGTCGTGTCCACTGTGATGATCGGCTCGGCGCCCCGGCGTTTGGCCTCCTTCACCAGCTCCGCCCGAATCTCGGTATCCGATTCTCCGGTGATAAACGGCACCTTGGGCTTGGCGATGCCCGCTTTCTCGCGTGCGATGCTCTTCAGGTCATTGCCCAGGTAGTCGGTGTGCTCGAGCGCGATTTTGGTTACGGCGGTGACGAGCGGCGTCAGGACGTTGGTGGCGTCGAGCCGTCCGCCCAGCCCCACCTCGATAAGAGCGATGTCCACGCCGCGCGCGGCGAGGTCCGCGAAGGCAATCGCTGTGGTCGCCTCGAAGAAGCTGGCATCGAGTCGCTCGATGTGCGGCTTCAGCTCTGCGGTCCACTGGGTGAACGCAGCCTCGGTGATCGGCATGCCGTTCACCGTGATCCGCTCGGTTGGGGAAACGAGATGCGGTGACGTGTATAGCCCTACCCGCCACCCCTGCGCCTGCAGCTCATTGGCTACGAACGCGCAGGTCGACCCTTTGCCGTTGGTGCCCCCGATGTGGATCGCGGGGAAATGGCGCTCGGGGCGGCCAAGGACGTCCAAGAGGCCCTCGGTCGGCCCGAGGCTCCACTTGATGCGACCGGCTTGTCTGGCAAAGAGGTACTGGCAGGCGTCTTCGAAGGTCAGTCGGCGGCCTCAGCCGGCCAGGCGCCGGTCATATGTCTGAGCAGCTGCGCGGCGGTGTCGCGCAGCTCCCCGCGCGGAACGACAGCGTCGATCATCCCATGTTCGAGCAGGAACTCCGCCGTCTGGAAGCCTTCCGGCAGGTCCTGACCGATCGTCTGTTTGATGACCCGCGGCCCGGCGAATCCGATCACCGCGCCGGGCTCGGCGATGATGGTGTCGCCCTGCATGGCGTAGGATGCCGAAACCCCCCCAGTGGTGGGGTTGGTCAGGACCGAGATGAAGGGGATGCGGGCACCCTGGAGCTCGGCGACCACCACCGATGTCTTGGCCATCTGCATGAGCGACAGCACGCCTTCCTGCATGCGGGCGCCGCCTGAGGCCGACACGAGGATCAGCGGGGTGCGTTTGTCGATCGCATGGCGCGTGAGCCGGGCGATCTTCTCCCCCACGACCGAACCCATCGAGCCGCCCATGAAGCTGAAATCCATCACGCCCAGGCTGATCGCCATGCCGTGCAGGCGAGCGTATCCGGTGCGGATCGCGTCCAAGGGGCCGGCCTTTTTCACGGCGGCCTGCACACGCTCAGCGTAGTTCTCGAATTTCAGTGGATCAGCGGACTTGAGAGAGGCGAACAGCTCGTGCCAGGAACCTTCATCGACGATCAGGTCGATGTATTCCTGGGCCGTAATTCGGCGATGGTACCCACAATTGGGACACACATTCAGAGCGCGGACGAACCGCTCCCTGATATCCACGTGGCCGCACTGATCACACTTTTCCCAGGCGTCTGCCGGGATCTCGAGCTTTACCCGCTCCGAAGTGCGCGGCTTACGTTCTTTTTTGAACCAGGCCATTCGCGCCATATATAGTGACGAAGCGCACAATTTGTGACCGACGCGTGACCAACGCTAGCCCCGGAGGCCTAACTCATTGCCCCGATTCAGCATATCCGGACTGGCGCGACTCCCATGCCACCCGCATCGCAATTCCGACGCCAATCGAGCACGCAAGCAGGAACGATCCACCATAGGAAAAGAACGGCAGCGGAATGCCGGTGATCGGCATCAGGTTGATCGTCATTCCCACGTTCTCGAAGATGTGCGTGAAGAACAGGCCGGCGATGCCGAACACACCCAGGCTGGAGAAGGGATCGGTCGCCCGTCGAGCGATGCGCAGCAGGATGAAGAGCAGCCATGCGAACAGCGCCAGCGCGACGAGCACGCCGAGGAAACCAAGCTCCTCTCCCACAATCGAAAAGATGAAATCGGTATGCTGGGCCGGGAGGAAAGCCAGTCGCTTCTGGGTGCCCTCGGTGAACCCCTTTCCCAGCAGACCTCCCGAACCGACAGCGACCTTGGACTGAATGACGTGCCATCCGGCCGCTCGAGGGTCAACGTCAGGGTTCAGGAACGCGAGCAGACGGTTTTGCTGGTAGGGCGCGAGGCGGCTCCATAGCGGCAGCGCCAAAACCCCGCCGAGCACGTTGAGGCCCATGACGGCGAGGCCTTCCCACAGATAGGGGCGCCACCACAGCAGCAGGATGGCGAGCACGCCAATCCAGACCCCCCAAGTGACGGTCGAAAACGCCAGCGCGAGTCCGATCACGGGCGACGCGGCGAGCACCAGGAGCGAGGGTTTGGTACCGGCCCAGAACAACATGAAGAAGAGGATCGCCACGAACACGATCGCCGATCCGAGGTCAGGCTGCTTCAGCACCAGCAGACAGGGCAGGCCCGCGATGGCCGCCGGTGGGATCAGATCGCGCAGGGTCGCCGGGGCTTCGCGCAGCCCGGCCAGCCAGCGCGCCAGCATCAGGATGACCGCCAGCTTGGCGAGCTCGGCGGGCTGCCCAAAGCGGTGGCCGCCGATGGACAGCCACGACTTGGACCCCGCTGCGGTGCCTGCGCCGGTGCCCAGGGCAAGCGTGAACAGCAGGAGCAGCACGGCGATCCCATACGCCCACGGCGTGGCCCATTCGAGCATCCGCGGCGAGGTGCGAAAGGTCAACCACGCCGCGACGAAACCGAGGCCCAGCCACACCAGTTGCCGCTGCCAGATCGTGGCGACGAAGGTCGGCACGTCCGTCTGACCGGCGGAATACAGCGTCGCCAGCCCGTACAGGGCCAACGCGCTCACGGCGAGGACGAGCGCTTTATCGACTTGGCGGGCGCGTGAGAACACTGTCGCTTGGAGGAGGAGCCACCGTGTCTTGCGGCAGCTGGAACGGTTGCGGTGCGGAGTCGGTGGGCACCGCGATCCGGAGGTTTTGGAAGCGTGTGTCCTCGACGCCGAGATAATGCGCAATGGTGCGGGCCACGAGCGGAGCCACTGCCGTACCGTGCTGGGCGAATTCTATGATCGCGCCCACGACGATTTCCGGCTTATCGGCCGGAGCAAACCCGATGAACCAACCGTGATCGGGCCCGTGCGAGTTCTGGGCCGTACCGGTCTTACCGGCAATGGTGAGCGCCGCGAGACGCGAGCCCCGCCCGGTTCCCTGCTCGACCACGGCGATCATTGCGCGCCGCAGCGAGTTGAGCTGATCCGCCGTCAGGTCGAGCGACGTGTTGACGCTGCTCGTCGCCGCCTGGCGCACGACAAAGGGGGTGCGCAGGCGTCCGTCACTCGCGAGCTGCTGATAGAGCCGGACCATCTGCACGAGCGTCTGCGCGTTCTCGCCCTGTCCGATCGCCAGGTTCAGCGCGACCGCCGACGTCCAGCGCCGCGGCCCATAGAGCCGGTCGTAATACTCGGGTCCCGTGGGAAACTCCGAGGGGATTTCGCCGGGTAGATCGATCCCGGTCCGGCCACGGAACCCCCACGCGTTCGCATCCTCGAGCAGCGACGTCACGCCCAGCTTGATACCGAGCTGATAGAAGTAGACGTCGCAGCTTTGCGCGATGGCTTCGGTCAGGGTCAGATCGCCATGGCCACGCGCGTTCCAGCAGCGGAAGTAGCGGTTGCCGAACTGCAGCCCACCCCGGCACGGAATCGGCATGTGACTGCGCGGCCCCACGATGCCGCGCTTCAACCCCATCGCGGCGACGGCCAGCTTCCAGGTCGATCCCGGTGGATACCGCGCCTGAATTGCCCGATCCAGCAGCGGTTTTGCCGGGTTCTCGTTGAGCGAGCGCCAGTACGGTGCCGAGATGCCGCCGACGAACGCGTTGGGATCGAAGCTCGGGGCGCTGTAGAGCGCCAGGACCTCGCCGGTGTTGGGATTCAACGCCAAGACGGCGCCCCGCTGGCCGGGAGGGAATATCTGGGCGATGAATTTCTGCAAGCCGAGATCGATCGTCGTATGCAGATCGGTCCCCGGCACCGGATTCAGGTTGGCTGCCGCCTCGGCCTCGCGCACCATCTGGCCTCGCGCGCTCACCTCGACGAACCGCACCCCCTCCGAGCCCCGGAGCGTGTCGTCGTACTCGCGCTCGAGCCCATCTTTGCCAACCAGGCCGCCGAGCCGAACCGAGGCGAAGCGACGTGTCCCGCGTTCGCCCTCCGTCACCTCACCGACGTACCCCACCAGGTGGGCGACCACGGCGGTGTCGGGATAAAGGCGCTTGGGCTCCGCCTGGATGAGCAGTCCGGGGATGGCGACGCGCCGCTCCTCGAGTGCCGACACGACGGCGAATGGCGCGTCGCCGAGTACGAGTGCGGGCTGATACGGCGCGCGGCGCGCGCGTTGAATCACGCGCTCGATTTCCGCGCTGTCGATGTTCGCGATCGACGCGATGCGCGCGAGAGTCGACCGCAAATTCGCCTCGGGACCCGGGAGCAATGAGACCGTGTAGCCGGGGACGTTCTCAGCGAGCACGCGACCGTTGCGGTCGTAGATGATGCCTCGGGGCGCCGGCAATGGAATCGGCCGCAGCCGGTTGGTCTCCGACTGCAGCTGATACTTCCCGTGTCCGAGGATCTGGGTACGGAAGAACGACAGCACGAGCAACCCCATCACCGTCCAGACGGTGAACCGCGCCATGCCCAGGCGGCGATCGAGTAGATGCGGGTGAAACGAGCTCATGCCGTGCTGCGCCGCGGGGAGAGCCACCCACGGAAGAACCAGAGGACCGCGACGCCGACGAGCGCCGTCGACAGCCCCTGCAACGGGGACCACACCAGCAGCTCCCAGGCGACCTGCGAGCTCTGCAGCCGACCCGATACGAGGAGTACGATCAGATTTCTGATCCACGTGCCGGCGAAGAACACACAACCTTTGACGAACACGTGCTCGGCGAAGAACACGGCCTTCGACCACGACGAGAGAAATCCGACCACGGTGTGCGCGAGCGCTCCCGCGCCAAAACTCGCCGGTGTGAGCGCGTCCCGCAGCAGGCCCACCACGAAGCCTGCGGCTGCGCTCCGCCCCGGCTCGGCGCGAATCGTATAGATGAGCAGCGCGAGGAGCAGGAAGTCCGGCGCCACGCGGTCACCGCCCAGCCGGCTGCGCACCGTGAACTGCATCAAGACGAGCAGCGTCATGATGATGGGATAGCGATAGCGGTCGGAGCGTCTCATCTCGGCGGCCCCTCGCTCGCGGGAGCACTGTCCTGCGGTGTGGTGAACGCATTGCGCAAATCGGATCCGGCCGGGCGCGTTGCCGTCAGAATCATGACATGCGACAGCGCGGCAGGATGGATGGCCGGCCGCACGAGATACGTGCGACCCCATCCCTTCTCTTCACCGGCCGGCCCAATCACCACACCAATCGGGATGCCCCGGGGAAACACGCCGCCCAGTCCCGACGTCACGATCACGGTCCCCGCCGGCACTTGCTGGCGGTAGAGCACACCCTGCAGCTCGAGCAGCCACACGCCCGGCCCCTCGGCGCCATGCGGTGCGGCGATTCCCACCACGCTGCCGTCGCTCGCGATCGCGCTGGCGCGAAACTCGGGATGCGCCCAGCTCAGCACGACGCTCGTATGCTCATCGACCGTCGCGACCAGGCCGACCAGACCTTCCGGACTGACGACCGCCGAGAGCCGCCGGACCCCTTCGCGCTTGCCGGCCGACACGACGAAGCTCAGTGGATTGGTCGGCTCCGGTTGATGGAGGATCTCGGCGGAGACGTAGCCGCCGCCGAGCCGGGCGCTCAGCCCCAGCAGACTGCGGAGGCGGGCATTCTCGCTGCGTAGTTCCGGCAGGAACGTGGCGGCGAGAGCGACGGAGTCGCGCTGAGACACCACGGCGTCGTAGCGGGCGCGCGCCGCGGCGAGGAGCTCCGTCTGGCGCTGCAGAAAGAGGAAAGGCGCAAGCACGCTCTGACGCAGGCCCCCGGCCAGCGGGTCGCGCCATTCGTCGGGAAGGCTCAGTGCCGCAATCGACAACCCCACGCAGGCGATGAAGAGCAGCGTGTCCGCGCGCGAAGCGTAGCGATCTGTGCCGATCGCCATTGCGGCTAGGTGGTCAGAACGTTGCGGTATTTCTCGGGCGCGTCGAGGATCCGCCCCGCCCCACGCACCACGCAGGTCATGGGGTCCTCGTCCAGGTGAATCGGCAGGCCGGTTTCCTGCTGGAGCAACAGATCCAGTCCGCGGATCAACGCGCCACCGCCCGTCATAACGATGCCGCGGTCCACGATATCGGAAGCCAGCTCGGGCGGCGTAATTTCCAGGGCGCGTCGCACCGCATCCACGATCTGCTGAATCGGCTCTTGCACCGCCTCGCGAATCTCGCTCGAGTGCACGCGCACGATCTTGGGAATGCCGGACACAAGATCGCGGCCCTTCACTTCCATCTCGCGCTCTTCGCCGATCGGCGCCGCGGAGCCGATCTGAATCTTGATCTGCTCAGCCGTCGGCTCGCCGATGAGCAGGTTGTAATTCTTGCGCATGAACTGCACGATCGCCTGATCGAGCTCATCGCCCCCGGTGCGGATCGAGGTGTCGGACACGATTCCCGAAAGCGCAATCACCGCGATTTCCGTCGTGCCGCCGCCGATGTCGATCACCATGTTTCCCGTCGGCGTCTCCACCGGCAGCCCCACGCCGATCGCCGCGGCCATCGGCTCAGCGACCATGTACACTTCTTTGGCGCCGGCCGATTGCGCTGAGTCGCGCACCGCGCGCTTCTCCACTTCGGTGATCCCCGACGGGACGCACACGATCACTTTGGGGCGAACGCGGAATAGATGGCGATCGATGATGGTCTTGAGGAAAAAGCGCAGCATCTTCTCGGTCACGTCGAAGTCGGCGATGACGCCGTCCTTCAGCGGACGCACCGCCAGCACGCCGTCCGGCGTGCGGCCGAGCATGCGCTTCGCTTCGAGACCAATCCCTTTGACTTTGCCGGTAGCTTTTTCGATCGCGACGACGGAGGGCTCGTTCAGCACGATGCCTTCGCCGCGGACGTAGACGAGTGTGTTAGCGGTACCAAGATCTACGGCGATTTCGTTCGCCGGGCTCCAGGCACCCATTTTGAAATTCAGCCAGCTTAGCGGCACGTGATCGTCGGTAAAAGAGTGAGGCGGGTTGAAGCGAACGACGCACAAGGTAATGAAATGCGTAACCTCAAGCAAGGATGAAGCTTGACAAGCCCGTTTGAGTCCCGCTAGGCTTTCGGCCATGCGTCGCGTGACGCCGGACACAATCGCCGTAGTGGACCTCGCCGTCTGCGACCGCTGTGGGCTTTGTCTCCCGCTCTGTCCCCCCGAGGCGATCCATTTGGAGCTGAACGTCCTCACCGTCGATGAGTCGATGTGCACCGGCTGCGAGAAATGCATCGCGCCCTGCCCCGTGGGCGCCCTGGCGATGGTCGCGTATGCGTGACGTCGATGTCCTTGTCGTGGGCGCGGGGCCGGCGGGCGCCGTCGCCGCCTGGCAAGCGAAGCAGGCCGCGCCCGAAATGGACGTCGTCCTGCTCGAGCGCGACCGCGCGGTGGGAGCGCCGGTACGCTGCGCCGAGGGGGTGGGTGACGCCGGGCTGCGCGAGTTCGCCAATCCCGACGGGGCGGACTGGGTTTCCCGGCGCGTCACCGATGTGATCTTCCAGGCACCCGATGATACCGAAGTTGTGCTGGCCAATTCAGGCGTCGGCTGGATTCTCGATCGCACGCGCTTCGACGCCTTCCTCGCCGCGCAGGCGGCCGCCTCAGGAGCTGAAGTCCTCGTCGGCGCTGAGGCTACGGCCATGGCGCGCAATGGGGATGACCGCTGGCACGTGCGCGTGAAGGAACGCGGGACGGAAGAGACCTATCGCGCTCGAGTCGTGATCGGCGCGGATGGTGTGGAGACGATGGTGGGCCGGTGGGCCGGCCTCGAAACCCGCGTCCCGGCGCGCGACATGGAATCGTGCGCCCAGTACGTCCTCCAGGGCATCGACTTCAACCCTGACGCCATTTATCTGCAATTCAGCAACGCCATCGCTCCGGGTGGTTATGCCTGGATCTTCCCGAAGGGAGTCGGCGTCGCCAACGTCGGACTCGGTCTCGTGGCGCTGAAAACCGACGGCCGCAACGCCCGGCAATATCTCGACGCATGGATCGCAAGGCGGTTTCCGAGCGCGGCGCGTACCGGATACACCGTGGGCGGAGTGATCGTCCACACGACGATCAAGAAGACGTATACCGACGGTGTGCTGGTGGCGGGGGATGCGGCACACATGATCAATCCGCTGTCGGGTGGCGGCATCATCAACGCGATGAAGGCGGGGCGGCTGGCCGGGTGCACCGCCGCCGCTGCGATCCGGGAAAATGACACGAGCGAGCGGCGGTTATCGGCGTATCACAAGGCGTGGATGGACCTGCTCGGGGAGGATCACCTCAAGTACTACCGCATCAAACAGGCCTTAGAGCAGATGGATGACCCGTTCTTGAACTCGCTCGCGCGCACCGTCAACAGGATCGAGCCCGGCAAACGAACCATCGGGCGGGTCTTCGCGCACGCGCTGCTCAAGCATCCGCAGCTGATTCCGCTGGCCGCGAGGTTCTTTGTATAGGCGGCTTAACCGCTGCATCAAGCTCGTTCCAACCGCGCACCGATTGGCCGCGTGCGCAACGATTCTTCCCAGGACACCGATAGCATCCTCGCGCAGTCCGAACGGGACGTCGGCCAAATCCCAAGAATAGACGGGCACCCGCGACAGATGCAGCCGGTCACCGTTGCCCTTCACTCCCCCGAACCCGAGCTCGTAGCCGGCCGCCCTGGCGAGTGCGATGACGCGATGGTCGACGGCACCGAACGGATAGGCGACGGCGCGTCCGGCCTCTGCGCCGAGACGTGTCACGAGAACATCGCGGGAGCGGTGCAGATCCTCCAGTGCCGCCGCGTCGTCAAGCCAGGTCAAGCGCCGGTGGGTCGCCCCGTGCGACGCGAAGCTGAAGCCTCGCCCGCGCCACTGCTCCGCGTCGCGCCAGGCGAGGTGCGGCAGACGATCCCAGGTATAGCGCACATCCCAAGTGTTGGTTTGCCCAACGTAATCGGTGATCAGGAACGTCGCCGCCGTAAATCCGAGATCGGCCAGAACAGGGTAAGCGTGGTCGGCGAGGGAGGCGTAGCCGTCGTCGAAGGTCAGTAGAAACGTGCGTGGTGCGTGGTGAGGGGTGCGTGGGGAGGCGAAGTCGTCGAGGGAGAGCGTACGCCATCCCGCCCGCGCCAGCGTGGTCATTTGGCGAGCAAAGACCGAGCGCCCCACCCGGGTGACGCCGAGCTCGAGCGGGCCGCCGATGCGGTGATAGCAAAGGACAGGCGGATGCGTCAGCGTGGCCACATCCACGCAAAGACGGCGCACGCCACCGCCGCGTAAATCACGCCGTCAAACGTCGACTTGAGCGTCATGCTCCACGCTCGCCGGTACCAGATCGACATCTGCCACAATGCGAGGGTGTAGCCCATGAACGCGGTTGTGCCGGCGAAGCGGCAGATCTGCACGGCGGATGCGCCCGGCGGCAACGCGGCGCCCGCGATGTACGCCGCGAGCAGGTTGACGACGAGGCTGTAGACGAACCACTGCGAAAGACTCCCCACCATGGAGCCACTCCATGGCGGCATGACGGTCAGCAGCACGGCGGGCCCGCGTTTCAGCTTCTCCTTGAATTCCGGCGAGCGCATTTCGGCTGAGCTGGTCGGGCGCGGCATGAGATAATCACCCGGGGGCAGGCTCAGCGCGCGGAGCGCGTCGAGAACACGGTCCTCGCTCGCGTACCGGGGATAATCCGTCTTGTGCCACAGCGGCGTCATGTGAACGATCGAGCTGACCACGAACACTGCCACGGCCGATACCAGAATCGGCAGCCACAACGCGGACAACGCCGTCATGTGAGGCCCCCGGATTGGAGGATGGGAGGGCTCAATCGTTTCCCGCGCTCAGCCCCGCGTCAAGACCCTTCCCGCCTCAGCGCAACACCTCGTCCTCATCCCGCGCCTGCGACTCCATCTGGCGCCGCACCATCTCGTAGTACATCCCGCGCGCCCGCATCAACGCCGCATGTGTCCCCCGCTCGACCACGGCTCCGTTCTCCATGAGCAGGATCAAGTCAGCCCGACGAATGGTCGAGAGACGGTGGGCAATCACGAAGGTGGTCCGGTCCGCCAGCAAGTCGGCCATCGCCGCCTGAATCAGCTGCTCGCTTTCGGTGTCGAGATTGCTGGTCGCCTCGTCCAGAATGAGGATCTGCGGCGACGCCAGAATCGCCCGGGCGATGGCGAGTCGTTGCTGCTGCCCTCCCGACAGCTTGACGCCCCGCTCGCCGATGAAGGTGTCGTAGCCCTGCGGCAGACGGACGATGAACTCGTGCGCGTTGGCTCGGCGCGCAGCGTCTTCCACATCCGCCTCCGTGGCATCGTGGCGGCCGTAGGCGATGTTGTCGCGTACGGAGCCGTCGAAGAGAAAGACATCCTGCTGCACAATGGCGAGGAGATCGCGGTAGCTCCGCAGTCGCAGGTCGCGAATGTCGCTGCCGTTCAGCAGCAGGCGGCCCCGGGTCGGATCGTGGAACCGGGCCACCAGATCGGTCAGTGTCGTTTTCCCGGCGCCACTGCGACCGACGAGTGCGATGACCGAGCCGCCGGGCACGGTCACGTTGAAATCGCGCACCACCGGCTGGCCCTCGCGGTATTCGAACGTAACGTCGTCGAACCGCAGCTCGCGCACGAGAGACGGCGCCTCACGCGCGCCGGGCCGGTCGGGTTTGTCATCTTCCATCGCCAGCACTTCGAACACGCGCTCCATGGCGGCGAGCGAGCGCTGCATTTCGGAGAAGGAATTCACGATGTTCCAGACGGGATTCAGCAGCAGGAACATGTACCACTGAAACGCCATGATATCGCCGACGGACGCCCGGCCCACGATGTTCAGATAGCCGCCGAACCAGACGATCACGACGCTGATCCCCGCCTCGAGCAATCCCCACGACGTCCACAGCAGCAATTCGCGGCGGTGCGCAAACAGCTCTTTGCGAAGCACGGTGTGCCGGCCCAACATGAAGCTGATCAGCTCCTGAATTTCCTGGCGGAATGCACGAACCACGCGAATGCCGGAGAATGTTTCGCCGACCCGCCCGTCCACGATCTCGACATCCTTGCGGACCGATCGATAAATGGGCCGGATGCGCCGCGTGAAGATGAGGCTCAAGACCATGACGCCGGGGATAATCGCAAGAGCAGTAACGGCAAGCTGCCAGTTGAGCGTCAACAGAATACCGATGGCGATGATGAGACGGATGACTGAGATAGCCGGTGAAACGATGGCCATCTGCAGCAGTCCCGTCGTCGTCTCGACGTCACCGGTGAGACGCGACAGGATACCGCCGGTCTTCATGTCCCACAGGCGTGGTAACGGCAGGTGCAGCAGGCGCTCATACAGTGAGCGCCGGAGCGCGAGCATCACCCGTACGTTGAGAATGCGCTGGCGGTAGTCCTTGAACCCTCCACCGACGTGCGACAGGATGATTACACCGAGGAAGACCAGCCCGGTGAGGTTGAGCCGCGTGAGGCGGGAGGAGAGATCGAGATCCTTGTTGAGAATGACCTTGTCGATGATGAACCGCATGAAGAGCGGCTCGACCATCTGCAGGCCCGCGACCACCAGCGCTACGACAAAGACGAACCCCAGCTCCGCGCGATGCGGCCGCAGCCAGCGGAGATAGTCGCGGACGTAGGCGCGACGCGCGCCGCTCGGCCGTGCCGGCGACGGCTGCGCACCATCCTCCGCTTCGGCAACCGCGTCGAGGCGGTGCTGCTTGTAATCCTGGACGAACTCCTGGTAGCGTTTCCGGGAAGAACGAGCGGGGCTCACGAGACTACGTGAACCCCGCTGTTCCGCTTAGTCAACTGCGGTGTCCTACTTGCCGAGATCCGTCACCACGCCGATCAGCAACTGCATCTTCGCCTGATCGGTCGAGGTTTTCGCGTCGGTATTCAGCTGCGTCACCAGTTGGGTGAGCGCTGTGGTCCGTGCCTGCCCCGACGCTTTTTCGGCGCGTGTCAGCGCGTCACGCGTGGCATTGATCTTCTTGGTGGGCAGGCCGTTCGACCGAGCGAGCTGGTCGAGGTAAGCGCGCGCCACCACGAAGCTCGCGGGCCACACGAGCTGCTGCTGATCCTGCGCGTTGAGATAGTCGAAGTGAATCAGCTTCGCCGCGTCGATCTCGTTCTGGGTCAGCAGCGTGTTGGGGGTCAACTCGAAGATGTCGAGCCCACGCGCAATCTCGGAGCTTACGATGTATCCGTTGTACCAGTAGGCCGACCACGATCCGGCGCCCACGAGCTTCGTCGAATCCATCGGCCCGCGGTCGAAGAAGGCGATCTCTTTGGGATGCGACGGATCGGTCCAATCGAACACCGAGACGCCGCCCTGATACCAGCCCTGGGCCATGATGTCGCGGCCGGGCACCGGGATCAAGGTTCCGTTGTGCGCGACACAGTTCTCGAACCGCGTCTGCGGCACCGGCAGCTTGTAGTAGCTCTTGAAGTCCAAGGTGGTGCCGCTCAGCGTGAAGATCGCGTCGGCCCCCCATTCCGGCTTATCGGTATCGCGGCAACGCGGCTGCAATCCACCGCCCCATTCGTCGGTGAACAAGACCTTGCTGCCGTCGTTGTTGAACGTCGCCGAATGCCAGAAGGAGAAGTTGGAATCGGCGACGGCCCCGACCCGCTTCGGATTGGCGACGTCGCGGATGTCGAGCAGGAGCCCGTAGCCGCCGCAGGCACCGCCGGCCATTCCGATTGCCGGATACACCGTGATGTCGTGGCATTGCGTCGGCCCGGGCCGCGGACCGGTCCGGTTGGGTGGATTCACAATCAGGTCAACGATCTGCTGCGCGTTGTCCCGCAGCGTTAGCGTGTCCGCCGCGGTGGGCGCCCCCGTGCCGCCCCGCGCCTTCACGATGCTGTCGAGCCGGATGCGGATGAAGTTGGGGCCGAGCACGATGTCCTGAGTGTCGCGCGGCGTCCGGACCTGCGCGGTGATGCCGCCCGCCGCCCGCGCGGAGTCCGCTTGGCGCTTCGCCTCGGCCTTATCCTCGGGGGCCGCCGGGTGCGAGGGCGCTTCGGTGAGATCCTGGAAGATGCGCGGTGAGCTGACAATGTGCGCCTGCTCCGGATGCGCGAGCGGCACCTGAATGACTTCGATGCGGAAGAGCGCCGTGTTCGGGTTCGAGTCCGGGACTCCCACCGCGCAACCGGCCAACTCATTGGTGGAGCGGACCGGCGCGGAGCCCGAGACGTAGATGTAGACGTTGTCGGTGTCGTTCGGGGACGTCACGACCGTATGGGTGTGCGACCCCCGGCACGTTTGCACGTCGGTGAGGTGCTGCGGATTCGAGAGGTCGGTGCCGTCGAAAATGCGAATCCCGCGCAACCGGTCGTGACTGACCGTGTCGTTGACGCCCTGCGTGCCGCAATCCGTGCGCCCGTTCAGCGCCTCTCCGGACACGAAGAGCAAGTTGCGAAACACCGAGACGTCGCTCTGCGACCCGGGACAGACAAACGCCTTGAACAGCTTGGGAATCTTGGGATTGCTGATGTCCCAGACCTGAACGCCGTTGAAGTTGCCCTGGATCACGTAGTTGCCGCGGAACGACAGGTCTGAGTTGATGTAGCGAAAGTCGCCCGGTTCATTGCGATTGACGAAGTCCGGGGACGGCGCCGTGGTCGACACGAGGTGCATGTTCCACGCAGCCTGGCCAGCGTTGAACCATCCCGCGCGCAGCCCGATACGCGGATCGGTGCGACCGGCCGGTGTGGTCGTGGCTGACGAGCCGTACTCCGACTGCGCCCGCGCGCTCGAATATGCGGTCAGGACGAGCGCAGCGAGCAAAACACTGCAGTAGAATCTGGATTTCACTGAGAGCTCCGTTTGAGGTCCTCGAGCATGAGAGTCATGCGATTGATCTCGGTGGTCTGATCGGCATTCACATCGGACGCAAACCGGAAAATCGGGCCGTCCTGCGCCGCGCCTGGGACCGCGAGCAGTTGCTGCACCATCGTGATCGCGCCCTGGTGATGCTGAATCATGTACGTGAGGAACAGGCGATCGAACGCGGGACCGCGCGCCGAGTCGAGCTGCGCCATCTGCGCAGGTGTGAGCATACCCGGCATCAGCATCGGCTCCGCCATGCCTTGCATGATGTGACCGCGGGGGTCGGCAGGCGGCACGTACTCGCCATGCTCTCGCAGCCACCGCTGCGCCATGACGATCTCGTCATTCTGCGCCACCACGATGCGCTCGCACAGCACGCGCACTGAGGGGTTGGCGCCGTGAGACGGGGCCCATCCCGCCATCTGAATGGCTTGCGCATGGTGGCCGATCATGCCCGCCATGAAGTGCACGTCAGCGTCGGTGTAGTTCTTCCTCGGCGCCGGAGGTGGGGTTTGTTGCGTGCTGCTTGGCTGGACGGCGCACGCCGTGGCAATGACGACGGCGAGCGTCATACAGGGGAGGCGTCTGATCATCGGCCCTAAAACTAAGCGGAATGCGAAGCCTGACGAGGACCCCGCTCGCTCTGCGAGGGGTTGAGAAATGAAACGCCAGGCCCCCGAGGCCGATGCAGGGTCAGGAAGCCATCCGGCACCAGGCTGGTCGCGAGCATCACCGTATTGATGGCGGCATGCTCGTGCCAGCTCTCCGCACGCTGGCTTTCCGGCTGCAGCCAAAACGTCTCCAGCGCATTCCGAACCGGCGTGTACCGCTCCAATTCCGTGATCAGGGGGTGGAGCCGGGGCTGAGCGATGGCACGCAGCCGCTCGAGCGCTGCCAGGCCGATCGCGAGGCCGAGCTCGCGGAAGGCGAGTCGCCGCCGCGCCTGGAGCGGTATCTGGAGGCTCCACCCGGCGTACTCATCCAAACCGGCCAGCGCTGCCTGGAGGCTCGCCTCGAGCACGTCCTCGGCTCCCCCCCGGTCGAGCTGGGCGAGCCGATAGGCGTCCATCAAGAGACCACCGATGCCCAGCGGGTCGTTCGTGGCCAGATGGTCGGGGTCGATCATCAAAGCAAAGTCCGCGATCGCACCATCCAACGATGCGGCCGCGCACGAGTCTGCCGGGAGCGGGGTGTCCTGGAGCTGCAGGTAGGTCACGTAGCCGTCGAGCGGATCGTGTTGGCCCATGGACGGCACCAGCGGTCGACTCAAATCGATGCTCATCTTCCAGTACATGCGGCGGGACCCGTCGAGCAGCCCATACGCGAACGCGCGATGCGCGGTCGCACCGAGCTCCCGGGCCCAACAGTTGTGCCACAAGTCGCCGGTGACCCGCGCCGTCTGATCGAGCGCATGCATCCACTTGGTCAAGTAATGGAAGTACTGACCGTCTCGATCCCACTCGGCACGCTCGTCGGGCGGCGCGTGGGGTGGCCGCTCGTCGTGCGGTTTGCCGATCCGCAGGCCGCCACTCGTCGGATGCGCGGCCCCGTCGGCTTCGGACCGCCCGCTGATCCATCCGGAGCGACCGGCGTCAGGGCGATGACGGCCGAGCACGTTGTGCACGCGGTCGATCAGGGCGCGGGCGAGATCGACGAACGTGGGGTCGTGCGTCGCCACAGCGAGACCGAGATAGTTCGTCACCGCAAAGGCATCGGTCCAGAGATAGCGCGGCCCCTCGCCCGTCTGCTCGGCAAATCGAGTCATCAGCTCAATGGCGCGCTGGATCCGAGTGTCGGTCACCGCTCTGGTAACCCCGATCCGTGCTGCGAGGTCCGGTCCTATCCTCTTCCCGCGTTCTCGTCTTACTTATGGCATGGCCCGTTCTGCAGCCTTGGCCGTCACCCCACCCGTCGATCCGATGCTCGCCAAGCTCACCGACGCCGTTCCCGTCGACGGCAATTTTCTGTTCGAGCCGAAATGGGATGGCTTCCGCGCGATTGTGTTTCGGGGGCCGGGCAAGGATGACGTCTACATCCAGAGTCGCGATCAGCGCCCGCTCGATCGCTATTTCCCCGAGCTCCATGAGGTCTTTCTTGCGCAGCTGCCGATTGGTGCTGTGGTGGATGGCGAAATCGTAATGCCGACGCCGCATGGCCTCGATTTCGGCGGGCTCCAGATGCGCCTGCATCCCGCGGCATCGCGAGTCGCCAAGCTGGCCAAGGCGACGCCGGCGGCCTTTGTGGCGTTCGACTTGCTCGCGGCCGGCGGCAAGAACCTGATGGCCGCGCCGCAAGCGGAGCGCCGCAAGCAGCTCGAGAAACTGTTCGCCAAAATGCGGCGTCCTTTACATCTCACGCCGGTAACCCGCGATCACGACCTGGCAGTCGACTGGCTGCAGCGCTTCGAGGGCGCTGGCCTCGACGGGGTCGTAGCCAAGCCCGCCGGCGGCACGTATCAACCCGGCAAGCGCGCCATGTTCAAGATCAAGCATTCGCGCACCGCCGAGTGTGTCGTCGCCGGGTTTCGCTGGCACAAAAGCGGCAAGGATGCCCTCGGGTCGCTCTTGCTCGGCCTGTACGACGACGCCGGCATGTTACAGCACGTCGGTGTCACATCGTCATTCACGATGGCGATGCGCAAACAGCTGGTGAAGGAGCTCACACCACTCCGGAAGAACGCGTTGCAGGATCATCCCTGGCGCGAGTGGGCAGCGGCGCAGGCGGAATCGGGGCGCATGCCCGGCGGGCAAAGCCGCTGGAGCGCGGGCAAGGATCTATCGTGGGAGCCCCTCCGCATCGAGCGCGTGTGCGAGGTGAAATACGATCATATGGAAGGAGACCGTTTCCGCCATGCGACGGTCTTTCAGCGCTGGCGGCCCGACAAGGAGCCGGAAGACTGCCGCTACGATCAGCTCGAGGTCACGCCGGCTTACGAGCTGGAGAAGGTTTTCGGCGCTCGCGGGGCCTGAGCTTCTCGGGCACGTGCTGCAGGTTGATGCGAATGCGATACCACGCCGATGAGCGGCCGCGCATCTGATCCACCAGCACATCAGCGGGCTCGAGCAACCTCGCGATGCGGGGGTGTCGCTTCTTCCATCTCGCGAGCCCAGCGAGTGCTTCTTCCTTGTCCTTGCCCTTGCTGACTTCGATCAGCGGGTACTTCTCGGCTCGCAACCGCGATTTGGAGGGCTGCACGCGTGGCGGCTCGCCGGGCTGTTTGCGGTAGTGCGGCGGCCACGGAGCGTCCCCCTGCCCTTCGCGCTCTTGCCGGGCCGACAGCTCCAGTAGCGCCTCCAACGATCCCGCGCTCTCATCGATCCCTTCATGCCGGTCGGCGACTTCCGCAAAGCGGTTCGGCATCGTGCCGAGAGTGAAATCCGCAGGGTCAGCCGCGTCGACTTCGTCCCAATCGAGCGGTGCCGAGACCCGCGCATCCGGTAACGGCCGCACCGAGTAGGCCGCCGCGATTGTGCGGTCCTTCGCGTTCTGGTTGTAGTCCACGAACACGCCGTGCCGCTCCTCTTTCCACCATTTGCTAGTGGCGAGCTCGGGCGCGCGTCGTTCGACCTCGCGCGCCAGCGCCAGCGCTGCGCGCCGCACCTCGTCGAACCCCCAGCGCCGCTCGAGTCGCACGTAGATATGCATGCCGCGGGAGCCCGATGTCTTCGGCCAGCCGACGAGCCCCACGTCCTGCAGCACTGCGCGCACCACGTGCGCTACCTGCCGCACCTGCGGCCACTTGATGCCGGGAACCGGATCGAGATCGACGCGCAGTTCGTCAGGATGATCGAGATCCTCGGCGCGCACCGGATGCGGATGCAGCTCGAGACACGCGAGGTTGGCGAGCCAGGCCAGGGAGCCGGCGTCACGAGGCACCACTTCGTCTGCCGTGCGGCCGGACGGGAAGCGCAGCGTGACGACCTCGATCCACGACGGCCGCGCCTCGGGAGCCCGCTTCTGATAGAATGATCCGGCCGCGATGCCGTTGGGAAACCGGACCAGCATGTTGGGCCGCCCGCCGGCGCCGCGCAACGCGCCATCCGCGACCGCCAGGTAGTAATTGACCAGGTCGAGCTTCGTGTACTTCGGCTTGGGAAAGAGAATCTTGTCGGGGTTCGAGATCGTGACTTCGTGTCCCGCAATGGTTCGGGTAAGTGGTGCGCGTTTCACACGCCCTCGAAGAATTCCACCGCGCCCGTCTCGAGACAGTACTCGGCCCCGACGACGAGCAGGCCCTCCTCTTCGATGCGACGCTCCAGCAGCTTGGAGCCGTGTCGCAAGTGGTCGACGGACGCACGCACGTTGGCGCGGACCGCCGCCGCGATGAGATCATCGTCGTGTTGGTCGCCGGCCCGCAGCAGCGGCTCGACCGACGGCCGGATCCGGTCGACGATGGAGCGCAGGTTGGGCGACCGCGCTCCCCTCGGCCCGCGCAGCGCCTGCAACGTGGCGGTCACGGCGCCGCATTGCGTGTGTCCCAACACGACGGCCAGCCGAATGCCGAACAGCTCAGCGGCGAATTCCACGCTGCCGACCTGCGACGGGGCCACGATGTTCCCTGCCACGCGGATGACGAACAGGTCGCCGAAACCCTGACCAAACACCAGCTCCGCCGGCACGCGCGCGTCGGAGCAGCCGAGCACGATGGCGAACGGCTCCTGGCTGGTGCCGGGGCGGGCTGGAGGTCCCTGGTGGCTCGCGACGAAACGGCGATTGCCTTCGCGCAGCCGCGCGAGGGCTTCGTTTGCAGGAATCACGCTGGCAAGACTACGCTACTGACGGCGGAATTCCAAGAAGAGCGGCACGTCAAGCTGGACAGGAAGGTCGACTATCTGAATGCGTGTGTGCCTCGCAAAGACCACGCCGTTGAAGACGTATGTGACGTATGGATCGCCATTTGAGACAAAGTGGAGCGAGTCATCAGAAATTGTGTAGGTGCCCGGAAAATCCCAGCCATTGATTTGCCCGGAACCATTGCAATCGAAATGACCACCCAGCGTCAGCATGAACTGGCCGCTGCTTTCCAGTGTCAATTGGCCCTGTTCGATCCACTGGTCACACGTCGCTGTGGCTGTCAGTAGGACCGGTAACCGTTTCGTATTCACTTCGGCGAGCGGATAGCTGCCCGCGAGGTCCTGGAAGGAGAGTGGATCGCTGCACCCCGCGAGAACCACCGCGGCCGCGGGTACCGCGGCGTAGAGCGGGAATTTCATGCTCGCCTTACCGCGAGGCGCAGCGGCGTGAAATCATGGATCTGAATCATCAACGCGGTCATCCCCATATCACTGCCCTTTGCATGCATCTCGCCACGTTCGACAAACGCGACCTGGCCGGGGCGGATGGCGTGCCGCATCCCGTCGCCGCCCTCGATCCACCCCCATCCCTCCATGGGCGCGAACAGTTGGCCAAACTCGGCTGGGTGCGGTCCAATCACGCCGTCCCGCTCGAAACGGATCAGGAACGCATGCGCTTCACCGTTACCCTCGCCGAGCTCGGCGACCTGCGCGGCGCGGCTCTGGTACATGGGGACCGGCTGCCCCATCCTGGGATCGAAGTCGTAGATGCGCATCAGGGTACGAAGAGTGCTTCTCCCGCAGGCTCGAGCATGCAGAACGCACCCTGATCGCAGACCAATCGACTGACGGCGATCCGATACGTGACGCCGCGCTCCAGCGGCGCCGGTCCTGCAACCGTACGTGCCTGCGCGGGAGTCCGTCCGTAGCGTACGCCGGATGCGATCGGGTTCTCGGTGCTGGAGTTCCCAGAGACGGTCCAGAGCGCGGCGCCGCCGGACGCGGGGGAGACCATGAGAACCGAGACGCTGCAGGATGGCGACCAGCTGTAGATCGGTACGGGTCCCGTCGCGACGTTGACGATGACCTTGGTGCCGGAACACTGCGAGAACGTGACCGCTGTAGGCGGCGCGGAACAGGAGAATTCGTTCCCAGTCACGATGACCAGTGCAGCCGCGAGAAACCGCATCCTTTATAGTCGTCTCGACTGCGCAGCCAGGGAAGGAGAAGCGCCCCAAAAGTCATATGGGACTTTGGGGCTATTTCTACGAGCCTTGGCGGGATTCCCTGCTCTGCACGAGGAGCCGTTCCGCGAAGTCCATACGCTCCTGTACCTCGTTCAGCTGCTGCTGCATTCTCGCCACCTCTCCTTCGAGATCCTGGAGTCGCTCGACAGGACTCGCGAGTGTGTCATGCACTTCGGTTTTGAGCTCATCATCGTGGCGCCGCTGACGGAGCCACTGCGCCCACCATCCGAATCCGAACCCCAGCGCCACGTGGGCCGTGGCGTGCCAGGGCTCGGCGGCCGCCGCGGCGAACCCCGCTGCCCCAAAGTTGATGGCGCTCAACCCAAGCAAAACGCGCTGCCAAGTCACCGATTTGAATTTCATCGTGAGGTCCGAGGCTCCGGTCACCGACCCCAACGTCGAGCATCGGCGGCGGGTTTCAGATCGCACCTTGCGATCCGGCAGCCCGCCGCCAAACTGGTCCCTGAATCGTGATCATCACCCTCGCGCTCATCCTGGCTACCCAGCAGCCGCACAGCCGCGTGCTTGTCTGGGGCGGCGACGCCGAAGGCGGCGCTCCCTTTGTCGAAGCCGACCCCGCCGATCCTTCACAGGTGCGCGGCTTCGACGTCGAGGTGGCCGTGCGCATCGCGCAGGGTCTGGAAGGACGTACCGCGCGATTCCTTCAAGTCCAGTGGTCCAACATCGATCAGTCGGTCGAGCGGGGCGACTTTACGCTCGGCCTCTCGGGCGTCGAAGACACTCCGACACGCCGAGCCCGGCACGCGGTCACACTCCCCTACTTCGAATTCCGTGAAGTCCTCGCCGTGCGTCCCGAGGATCAGGATCGGATTCACGGACTCGCGGACCTGCGTGGCCGGCGCGTGGCGACACTCGGCGCCACGATCGCCTACGATCTGCTGCTGGCGGCGCGCGATTCGACGCGCATCGTCCCCATTTCCTACGATGACGACGTGCATCCCTACGCCGACCTGGTCGCCGGCCGGGTGGATGCGGTGCTGCTCGATCATATCATTGCCCAGCGCGCCCGGCGACGCAGCGGAGGCAGGGGGTTTGTCATCTTGGCGCAACCCGTCGCCATTGGGCACTACGTGGGCGTCCTCGCTCGTCGCGATTCCGCGTTGCGCGATTCGATCGACGCCGTGCTGCGCGAAGCGATGCGCGATGGCTCCCTGGAGCAGATCTTCCGCCGCTGGAGCGTATGGGATGACAATCAGGGCGCGCTGTTCGGGCGCGTCCTGAGGTCCAATGCGGACACCAAGGAGGCAGCGGCGGCAGCACCCGGTCAGGCGATCGCCTATCTCCCCTCCCTCGCCCGTGCTGCCGGCGTAACCTTGCTCCTGTCGATACTGTCCATGACGTTGGCGGTCCTGGTGGGTCTCGCGCTCGCATCGGGCCGCTTGTATGGACCCATGCCGCTGCGAATCCTCACGACCGGCTACATCGAGCTGATCCGCGGTACTCCACTCCTGCTCCAGCTCTTCGTCATTTACTACGGGCTGGCCGGCGTGGTGCGGCTACCGGCGTTTCTCGCAGCGATCCTCGCGCTGGGGATGAACTACGCGGCGTATGAAGCCGAGATCTATCGCGGCGCGCTCGAGGCCGTGCCGCGCACACAGCTCGAGGCGGGGCGTACGCTCGGCTTCTCCGAAACGCAAATCCTCCGGCTAGTGCGCGGACCGCAGGCGCTGCGCTACGCCATCGCGCCGATGACCAACGATTTCGTCGCGCTGCTCAAAGACTCGTCTCTCGTATCGGTGATCACGGTGGTCGAGCTCACGAAGCAGACGGCGATTTACGCGACCAACGTGGGGAGCTGGGTGGTACCCGGCGCGCTGTGCGCGGTCGTCTATCTCGTCATGTCGCTCCCGCTCTCGCGCCTCGCGCGCCGCCTCGAGCGGCGCTTGGGAAAGCGGGCTGTGTGAGCGCGCTGCTCACGATCGATCGGCTGAGCGTCCGCTTCGACTCGCGGGTCGTGGTTCGTGCGCTGTCACTCGAGGTCACGCGTGGCGAGATCGTCGCCCTCATGGGTCCGTCGGGCGCAGGCAAAACGACAACGCTCCGGGCCGTGGCTGCGCTACAGGGATTTGATGAAGGTCGAATCGTCGTCGACGGCCTCGCGCTTGCTCCGGGGCACGTGCCGCCGGAGTCGCGGCTTCGACCGCTCCGGCGCCAGGTAGGGCTCGTCTTCCAGGCTCATGCGCTGTTCGAGCATCTGTGCGCGCGCGACAACGTGACTCTGGCGCTCCGGCACGTGTTGGGTCAGAGCCCAAGCGAGTCGGACGCGATCGCGACGAGATTGCTGGCCGAGCTCGATGTTGGCAGCCGAGCGGCGGCCTGGCCTCGCGAGCTTTCGGGCGGCGAGGCGCAGCGCGTGGCGATCGCCCGCGCGCTGGCGCCCGATCCCGCGCTGCTGCTCCTCGATGAACCGACCGCGGCGCTCGATCCTGCGCGCCGCACTGCCCTTGGCACAACGCTGCGCCGCCTCAGCCAGCAGGGGCGCGGCCTGCTGGTCGCCACACACGACGCCGAATTCGTTCGCGAATACGTGGATCGCGCCGTCAGTCTGGCCTAGGCTGAAAGATTCCGAAGCTCCAGTGGCGTCGCGACGGGATCCGCGGCCCGTGCCATCCGCTCGCCCGCAAATGCCGCGCAATCAGCACGTTGATCATGCCATGGCCAACAACCGCCACTGAGTCATGCGTCTGGGCTGTGGCGACCAGCAACTGCGCCGCCCGCAACGCGCGGTCGCGAGCCACCGCGAAGCTCTCCATCCCGTCCGACCAGCCACAGAACCAGGCAGACCGCGCGAGCACAGCCCACACATTCGGGCGCAACCGGATCCCGGAGTGGAAAGAGGACGGCAAGCCCGCCTCTCGAACGACTTCGTCGGTGACGAGCGTGGCGGAGGGTGAAAGGACGTGAGCCGAGTCGAGCGAGCGACGCAGGGTGCTGGTGATGATGCAGGACGCGCTGCGGATGACCCGCACGAGTTCACTGCCTGGCCAGCTGGACGGATCGAGTGGTGCGCCGTCCTCACCACGTCGCCAGTCGGCGAAGGCGCGCCCCGGGATCGGCGTCCGATAATCCCACGCAGGTCTGCCGTGGCGCGACAGGATGATGGTGCTCACGCCGCCGCGATCTTCGCGCGCCGATCCTTACCCCGAAGCCTGAACGCAAGCCACCCCAGGACCACAGCCGGCAGCAGTACCACGATGGCGTCCTGAGTGAGCTGGGCGCCGAGCCGGCCCTGGGGATCTCCCAACGGGGTCCACCAGAGCCGGAACCGTTGCGTCGAGAACGGCGCGAAGTACTCGATGCCAAACGAGTAGGTGGAGAATCCATCGAGTAAGCCGTGCGACAAGGCAGCGAGAGCCAGCGTGACGGCTATCCGTGTGCGACTCTGCCTCCACTCAGGTCCGCGAAGGAAGATGACGGTGGCCACCACTCCAACGATGAGTGCGGCTACCACCGAATGCGTGATACCGCGATGCGGGACCGGCCATCCGAAGTAGTCGATGTCGGGCAGTGCCGCGCATGCGGCAGCGACGAGGCACACGCGTTGTGTGGGCGGAGGTCGCTGAGCCCACGCCGCAATGGCGAAGCCGACGGCGGCATGTGAAATGGGTGTTGGCACCGTGCACTACCTACGGGTAAGCCGCCGGACGTCAGCCTGAGTTGCTATGGGAGATCCACGCGGCGATGGCCTCCATCTGACGACCCCGCAACCGCGCCCAGCGTGGCAGCCTGAGCGCGCCGGTCGCAATCATGCCGAGACTCGCCACGGAAAGCACCGCGATCCCAGGGATCGATTCGGCAAAGGTGCCGCCGATGATGCCCGAAATGGCGACCACTCCGGCCACACCGAGCGTCGCGAGGCCGGCGCCGATGGCCGCGCGCGCGCCGCCGTGCATCGTTCCGAACCGCAGGCGATGGCCCGTCTCGGTCGGCTCGAGCAGGACCTGGAGGTTCCCATTCGTCCATTGCCGCAGTGAGCCTTCGGCTCGCGTGCTGCCGCGGGCGTTGAAGACTTCACGCAGCTTCACGACCAGCCGCTCCCATTCGGCATCGCTGAGCCGGCGATTGAGATTGACCGTCCGGCGCACGGCAATGGGCAGCCCGAGCAAGCGCCGTGGCTCGGCGCCACGCCGCACATCGAGCGCCAGCGCCGCGTGCGCAACCGCCTCCGGCGCAATGCCCACCTCGCGCCCGATGGCTTGCAGCTCTGTCAACGTGAGCCCCTCATCGGGTGACACTTCACGCTGCGGCGGCTGCGGGCCCTCCGTTGCCGCGCGGAAGATCGCGGCCATCTCTTTGTCGTCGTACCGTCGCTCGGCCATGTCGTCTAAGATAATTCCTGCATGGCCTATCGGCGCTTCTGGCGTTTCTGGCGCGCCACCGCCACCGACCTCTCGGCCCAGGGCCTGAGTCGCTCAGGATCTTCCAGGACGTCCGCCGGGACCTCGTAATAACCCATGGTTTCGCGCTCGTCACCATACGGCTGAAACGGCTTCATGCCCATTTTCTCGAAATCCGTCCGCAAGGCATCGTCGACTTTGAAGTACAGCACATCATTGGCGATGATCGCAAAGAAGTGGGAACCCGCGTAGATCCCTACGCCACCGAACATGGCGCGGGCCCGGACATCCGGCAGGATGCGACGCAGTTGCTCGAGGACGAACGCCCGATAACTCGAATTGACCGGCATGACCGTACCGCGCGTCAGCGAGGCCGGATGGTTCCGGAGACTTCGGTGACGACACGATAACCATCCAGCCGCGTCGGAATTCTGGCCTTGGTCTCGTCGCTCGCGTTATCCAGCAGCACCTTGATGCACCGTTCCTGGTCACACTGCGCGACCGCCGTGCCCACGACGCCGGGCAGCGCCATGAGAGAATCAGTGTATTGAGCGAGAACCTCATCGATGCTGCGCGCGGCCACGCTTCCTCCTGCCTCGGCTTGGCCCGCTGATCGCTGCGAGCTCGAGCAGGCCAGCACGACAACGGCAACGACTGTTGGCCACACCACGCGGCCCATCATCAGTGCCTGACGAAGATGCTGAAGCCATTGCTGCTGCCATCGGGATCATGATTGCCGGACGACTTGTACGTGTAGCCTGCCAGCGTGAGACCGTTGATCGCGAAATAGGCTAACCGCGTCGTGATGGGAAGCGACGCAAGCACGAGCGTGCAGGTCCCCGGTCCCACTCCCTCGGCGTCGGCCGTTACACACTGGACCTCCGGACCCGAGTTCCAGCTGCCGCGTACCGTCACCCCGTTCAACGGATTGTGCCGCCAATCGTGAGCCGTGACCCGAACGTTGGCCGACCACGTATTCACCTGGTTCGTCGTGAAGCCGTCCAGATTGCCGACGTGAACACTCGGCGGATTCACCGTGATCGAGACTGCTCGCGCGTTGTTGCTCGAGTTAGCGTCGGGCAGGGTCTGCGTCGCGATCAGGATATGTCCGCTGATGGCCGCGCCCCCCGTATTCCAATTGATCGTGCGGGTGGCGCTCGCGCCCAGGGCGAGGCCCGCGAAGGTCTGGGTGCCGACGGTCACGTTCCCCGCAGTTCCGTCCGTGAGCACGACGTCGAAGCTGGTGGTGACGTCCTCCCCGCCAACATTCTGCACCGTCACCACGACGGGTGCGGTGTCGCCCACCGTCACCTGCCCCGGCGCGCTGACAGCCGACAACGCGACATCGGCCGGCTGCGGCGTCACGTTTACCGTGGCCGAGCGCTGGTTATTGGCGGCGTTGTCATCGGCCAGGGTTTGCGTGGCCACGACCGTGTGGTTCCCCACTGCCGCGGTGGCGGTATTCCAGTTGAACGAGCGCGTCGCGCTCGCGCCGACCGCGAGGCCCGTGACCGCTTGCGTCCCGATCGTCACACCAGACGTCGCGTCCGTGAGAACCACATTGAAGCTGCCCGCGTTCTGAACCGCCACGTTCTGAACGGTGACCGAGATCGTGGCCGTGTTGCCCTTGCCCACCGATGCGGGAGCATTGAGCGCCGTCACCGCGACGTCTGTGGACGGCGTGCTCACCGTGACCGTGGCGGACGCCTGGTTGTTGGCTGGATTCACATCCGCAAAGCTCTGCGTCGCGACCAACGTGTGACCGCCCAACGCTGCGCCGGTGGTGTTCCAGTTGAAGGTGCGCGTGGTGCTGCCGCCGGCCGCGAGACCGCCGACGATCGTCTGTGTGCCGATGGTGGAGCCGCTCGTCGCGTCGGTGAGCGTCACGCTTACGTTGGAGGCGACGTTCTGACCACCGATGTTCTGCACGGTGACCACGATCGCCGCCGTGCCTCCTTGCACCACCGCTGGCGGTGCGCTGACACTCGTCACGGCGATATCGGCCGGCGGATTCACGATGACGCTGATCGCGATACTGTTGTTGGACGAGCTCGCGTCAGACAGCTGTTGCGTCGCGATGAGGATGTGGCCGTTCGTTGCCGCACCGGCGGTACTCCACGGGAAATCGACCGTCGTAGTCGCGCCCACCGTGAGACCGGCGGCGACGATTTGCGTGCCGATGATCGCGTTGCCGTTCGACGCATCGGTCAGCACCACCGCGAAGCTCGAACCGACGTCCATCTCGCCCACGTTCTTGACGCTGACCACAATGTGCGCGGTATCGCCCTGCCCTACGCGTGCGGGGCCGGTGATCCCGGTCAGGGCGATGTCGGTCGGCTTGGGATTGACGTTGACCGCTAAGGTTCGGCGGTTGTTCGCACTGTTGTCGTCGCTCCGGCTATGACTCGCGATGAGCTTATGTACGCCCACCGCGGCGCCCGTGAGATTCCAGGTGAAGACGACTGTCTTGCTGGCCCCGACGGCGGGACCGGCAACGGTCTGGGTCCCCAGAGTTACGCCTGCAGTCGAGTCCTCGAGCGTGACATCGAAGCTGTCCGCGACGGTCTGGTTGCCGACGTTCGCGACGAAGACGGTGACGCTGGCGACGTGTCCTTCGATCACCGATCCGGACACGCTCATGTTGCTGACCGCGATGTCCGTGATGGGCGGCGTCACCGGGATGGTGCTGAAGCGTTGATCGTTACTCGCCTTGTCGTCGCTCAGCGTGTGCCTGCCGGCGAGCACGTGATCGCCGGCAGTGGCCGGTGTCCACGCGAACGTGAGCGTGGTGACGGCGCCCGCGGTGAGGCCCGCGACCGTCTGTGTACCGATTGTCGTGTTGTCGGTCGTATCCGTCAGGATCACGTCGAAGCTCGACACGTCCTGATTGCCGAAATTCTTCACCGTCACGCTGACAGCCGCCGTCGTATTGACGACCACCGAGCTCGGCCCGCTCACGCCGGTAATGGCGAGGTCAGTCAGCGGGCCCGGCGGTGCCGGCGATGACCCGTCGATCGTCACGCCGAAGCGGTTGAGCACCAGGTCGATCCGGTTGGCGATCGTCACGGACGAGCTGCCGGCAAACAGTAGCGCGACAGGATTGGCATTGCCGTCATCGGTGACGATGAGCGATCCCGAATCGCCGCCGGCGCTGAATGTGCCCGGGGAAATGATCAGCTGATCGACGTAGCGTGCCGTCTTGGTGCAGGTGAATCCCGAGACCGCATAGCAGATCGTGACCGTCGCATTGACACCCGTGATCTGGCCGTGGGTAAGCCGGGTGGTCCGTCCGTATTTCTGCACGTTGAGGTTCAGCAGCGCGTTGCGATCGTCGAAGAAGCCGTCGCCGTCCGCGTCGCCATAGATCTGCGAGCTCGGCATCCCGTATCCGGCATCCGCCGGGGTGGCGTTGTCCAACACCTCGCTGGTGGAAAGGGCGATCGCCGCGTCGATCGTGTTGCTCCCGTTCGCGGCGAACGAGATAACCTGGAAGTCGCTCAGTGTCGCGATCTGATCGGCGCTCGTCCCACCGTCGAACGGCCCAGGCTGGTACTCCGGATCGCCGATATTCGCGCCATTCGAGTTCGCCAATACGTGATTATTGGAGAGGATGTACACATGGCCCAGGGCGTCTCGCACCCGCGCGCCGATCGTCCCGGCGGTGATCGCGGGATGCCCGACCGAATAGCCGAGCGGCGCTGGACGCTGCCGCTGCGTGGGATCGCTGAACGCCATGAGCCGGCCTGTGACGCGCTCCGCCACGGGTACGCCGTCCAGCATCCGCGGCAACCCCACGATCCCCGCGCGCTCGACGAGCAGCATCATGCCGGCGTGCCCATCCGGCTGCCGCACAATCGCGGTCCCGACGACACCCGGGATGGCGAGCAGCGCATCGGTGTGGTGCCGCTGGGCGGCCACGGCCTTTGCGAAATCGGGAGCAAGGCTGATCGGCGGCGTGATCGAAGGCGCGGTCGGATTGTCGAGCCCGCGGTCCGAACAGGCGTACCACACCGCGGGCGCGGCAACGAACAGGACGACGAGGACACCGCGCGTCAACGTGCGGGTTGCGACCATTAGGACTCCCCTGGCTGAATCCTAGAACCGGGACGCGGGGCCGATAATGACTCACTCGACCCTGGTCAGCAAGGTGTGTGTCCTAGGAGTTCACCTAGGCCCCCATAAAGCGACGGTAGCGACTGATCTCGCGCTGCACCGCGCGACGCTCCGGTCTTGTGAGCGGTCGCAACGGCGCGAGGCTCACGTCTACCCGGTCGCGTTTCGGCACCGCGCGCCACGTCCCTGCGACTTGCCCTCCGATCACGAGCGCCTGCTGGAACTTCACGTACCCTCCGGCGCGAGTCTGCACGATAGCCGGGCCATGCGGCACCACCACGCGATCCCGATAGGCATTGAGGTACTCGTCATAGATCGGCAGCAGGTGCGCGAGCCGGCGGGAGGGGCGGGCCCGCGCCGCGCCGAGCGTCCAATAGCTGTTGCCGTCGAGCGCCACCTCGCGTGCGCGAATCATCTCCAGTCCACGCTTTGCGTCGGCGGTGGACAGGCCGGACCACCACACAAAGTCGCGCAACGTTGCGGGCCCGTGACTGCGAAAATATCGGCGCGCGAGCTCGCCCAGCGCCTGTTCGCGTTCCAGACGACGCGCGTTCGGCGCGCGCTCGGCCACGAGTGCATAGGTCGACTGCTTGCCGCGACGGGGGCCGCTGCAGATGACGCCTTCGGCTTCGACATACAAGGCGATGTGACCCAGCGCCCACCCGCTCGCGGGCAGTCCAGCGGCAGCGAAGTGTTGACCCAGCTCCTCGCGCGTCAGGAAGTTGCCGTCGCGCAGCACGCGCTCGCACACCTTCATGGCACGCTTGAAAACACTCTCGTCCAGGCCGAGCTGGCGATCGTAGATCGCCATGCGACGATGGACGCCGGCACCGGTGAGCTCGGTCATCCAGCGGATGTCGGCCGGCGCGACGAAGTGCCACGTCGGGCGCATGACGTGGGTGCGGAGAATGCGGCCCGCGTCGAAGGCGCGCTGGATCTTCGCATCGGTGATGCCCGGTGAGAGCCGCAGGCCGAGGGCCCATTTGGCGGGAGTAAATTCCTGCGCCTGCACGGCTCCGAGCCACGACACCAGCTTGGCAGGGTCGCGTTGTCCGTTGACGGTCACGCGTTGATTGGCGAGCCGCTGTTGGACGATGGACATCAGTTGGCCTTCAGGACCGCCTCGATGAAGCTGAGCGTTTTGGTCTCGACCCACGCCGGGGATACCGCGCTGATGCCGATCGTGCCGAGCCGGTCTCCGGTTCCCGTGGGTGGGCGGCCCTTCCAGGGAGCGTGCTTGACCTCACGCTGCGCGACGATGCCGTGCCGCGGGTCGTAACGGAAGATGAGCGCCGATGCGAGGCCGCCGCGCGGGGTGAAGGAGAGCGCAATGCTCGGGTACGCGTCTTCGCGCTCGATGTGCTCGCGGACCGATGCCTCATGCCCGGCGTTCTTGAGCTCGGCCATGAACTCATCCAGCACCGGACGCACAATGGCGTGCAACTGCTCGCCACAGGTCCGCCGGTCGGCCTCGTCCTCCGCCGCCTTGTTTGTTTCCTTGGCCGCGCGCTCGGCGTATGCTGCAAGGAGCGCGCGGAGTCTCGCTTTGACGTCGTCGGCCATCCTCTAAGTTACTTCGTCTTCACCGCGTGGCCGCCGAACTCTTTGCGCAGCGCGGCGATCACCTTGGCGCCAAAGGACTCTTCCTGGCGGGACCGCAACCGCGCGAGCAAGGACAGCGTAATCACCGGCGCGGGCACATTCAGGCGGATCGCTTCCTCGACGGTCCACCGCCCTTCCCCCGAGTCCTCCACGTAGCCGCGAATGGCGGAGAGCTGGTCGTCGCTGGAAAACGCCCGCTCCGCCAGCTCGTTCAGCCACGAGCGGACCACGCTGCCGTGGTTCCACAACTTGGCGATCTGCCCGAGCTGGAGCCGGAAGTCCTTGGAGCCATGCAGGATCTCGTAGCCCTCGGCATACGCCTGCAGCATGCCGTACTCGATCCCGTTGTGCACCATTTTCACGTAATGGCCGGCGCCCGGCGGGCCAACGTGGGCGTATCCATCAGGAGCCGCGAGCGTGCGAAAAATGGGTTCGCAGTATTGAAAGGCGGCCGGCGCGGCACCGACCATCAAGCAGTAGCCAGCTGTGAGCCCCCAGATCCCGCCGCTGGTCCCGACGTCCACGAACTCGATTCCCTTCGCCTTAAGCGTGTCGGCGCGCCGCAGCGAGTCGCGGAAGTTCGAGTTGCCACCGTCGATGAGGATGTCTTCCTTGGCGAGATGCGGCACCACCTGGTCGATGGTGCTCTCGACCGCAGCGCCCGCGGGAACCATGACCCAGACCACTCGGCGTGGCGATAGCTGCCTGGCAACATCGGGGAGGTCTTTAGCAGCTCTGACGCCTTTGCCCAGGTGCGCTTTGACGGCTTCCGCACTGGCGTCATACACGATCAGCTCGTGCCCGCCTTGTGCCAGACGCTTCACCATGTTGCCGCCCATCCGGCCCAATCCGATCATCGCCATTTGCATCGTTGCAGAATCCTCGAAGGCGTCGCGGTAAGCGTAGCACCGAATCGATTAGCGGGATAGCATTGGGCCTCTGTGCACACTGGCCTCTACGTGATCATGGGCGTCTCGGGCTCTGGTAAGACCACGATCGGCGCGGCACTCGCGCGTGCGCTGCGCGTCGCTTTTCTCGAAGGCGATGCGCTGCATCCTCCTGACAACGTGCAACGCATGGCAGCAGGAATTCCGTTGACCGATAATGATCGGCGACCGTGGTTGATGGCGATTGCGGAGCGACTGCGTGAATCAGAACGCGCCGGCACCGGCCTCGTCGTCGCCTGCTCAGCACTCAAGCGCAGCTACCGCGACCTGCTGCGCTCGAGCGGTGCGGCGAACGTGCGGTTCATCTATCTCGCGGGAGCTCGCGCACTGATCGCCGATCGCATGGCACAACGCCGCGGCCATTTCATGCCTCCATCACTGCTCGAGAGCCAGCTCGCCAGTCTCGAGGAGCCCTCGCCCGATGAGGATGCGTGGGTCTGTGACATTCGCCAACCACCCGATGCCATCGTCGCCGATCTGCTGACGCGTGCTGCATGAGCCACAACGCGCGCCTGTTGCTCTATGCGCTGGCAGCGGTGGTGGCGCTGGTCGTTTTGATCGCGCGCTTCAAGCTGCACCCCTTCGTCGCGTTGATCGTGGTGTCGCTCGCGCTGGGAGCCGCGGTGGGCATGCCGCTGGGCAGCGTCGTGAAAGCCTTCCAGGACGGCGTCGGCAGCGTACTGGCATTCATTGCGATTGTCGTTGCCCTCGGCACGATGCTCGGCAAGTTGATGGCGGAGTCGGGCGCCGCGACGCGGATCGCGACCACGCTCATCGCGCTGTTCGGCGAGCGAAAGGTGCATTGGGCGATCATGTTCGTCGCCTTTATCGTAGGCATCCCTGTCTTCTTTCAGGTCGGCTTCGTCCTCCTGATTCCGCTTGTCTTCACGATCGCCCGCCGCTCGGGACTCTCGCTCGTGAAGATCGGCATTCCGCTCGTGGCGGGTCTGTCCGTGGTCCACGGGATGGTTCCGCCACATCCGGCGGCCACACTCGCTGTCGTTGCCTACCACGCGGACCTCGGCCGCACGATCGCCTACGCGCTTCTCGTTGGCCTCCCGACCGCCGCGTTGGCCGGCCCCGTCTTCGCCACGTGGATCGCACCGCGGATTTCGCTGCCCGCTGAGAATCCTGTCGCTGAACAGTTCACGGGCGGCGTGAATACGATGGGCGGCAAAGGCGGCACGGGCAGCACGGTTGCAATACCTGGCTTTGGCATCTCGCTCTTTACCGTCCTGCTCCCGGTGATCCTGATGCTGGGCGCGAGCGCCGCCGATGTCACGCTCGACCCCGCGAACCCAGTGCGCGCCATGTTCGATTTCGTCGGAGGCCCGATCGTCGCGCTGCTGGTGGCTTTGCTCTTCGCATTCTGGTCGCTCGGATACCGGCAACATTTCACCCGCGATCAGCTGCTCAAGTTCACAAACGACTGCCTCGCGCCGACCGCGGCCATTCTCCTCGTGATTGGCGCGGGCGGTGGCTTCAACCGCGTGCTCATCGAAAGCGGCGTCGGCAGATCAATCGCCGACGTGGCCATAGGATCGCACGCGTCTCCACTGCTCCTCGCCTGGACCGTGGCAGCCTTGATCCGTATCGCCACAGGCTCTGCGACCGTGGCGATGACCACGAGCGCGGGGATTGTCGCACCCATTGCGGCCGTGACCCCGGGCGCTTCTCCCGAGCTGCTGGTGCTCGCGACGGGCGCTGGGTCGCTCGTGCTGTCTCACGTGAATGACTCGGGATTCTGGCTCATCAAGGAGTTCTTCAACATGACCGTGCCACAGACGCTCAAGACGTGGACCGTCGCCGAGACGATCATCGGCGTGGCGGGATTGGCTTTCACACTGTTGCTCGGCTTGCTGGTGGGCTGCACCCCCCGATCCACGACGACTCGTGGGCTCACGGCCCAAGGCTGGGTCGATGTGACAGCCACGCTCGACCCGGCGACAACGCCGGTCTACGAGGGCGACGCGCCGATGAAGTTCGATTTTCTCAAGGACATGCGCACAGGCGACAAGCTGACGCTGTCGGTCTATTCCATGGGAGCACACAGCGGCACGCACATCGACGCCCCGATGCATTTTGTCGCCACTGGCGCACCCATCGATCAACTGCCGCTGGATCGGCTCATCGGCCCGGCGCGGGTGATCGACATCCCCGACAGCGTGCAGGCGATCAATGCAGCAGAGCTGAACCAACACGACTGGCGAGGCACCAAGCGCGTGTTGTTCCGGACGCGGAGCACGCTGCGCGGCTGGATGGATTCAGCCTCGTTCCATCGCGACTTCGCGTACATCGCACCCGACGCGGCACAGCTCCTTGCCGACGCCGGCGTCGTGCTGGTAGGTGTCGACTACATCTCGGCCGAGCAGTTCGGCGCGCCGGCGCCGCGGACACATCAAATCCTGCTCGGCCGCGGGATCCCGATCGTCGAGGGATTGGATCTGCGCCCGGTTCAGGCCGGCGACTATGACCTGATCGTGTTACCGCTCAAGGTTCGCGGACATGAAGGCGCGCCCGCGCGTGCGATCGTGCGAAAGTCTCGCTAGCAACGCAAGGAGAGTCCAGCTGATGCTTCAACATGGGTCATAACGACATCGACTACGAGCACAAGTACGACGCGACGAATAGAACACTATCGTCTACGCTGAATAATCCCATTCAGGATCAGCTGATCGTCGACGCGCTTTTGTGGTTGGGGGGACAGAAGTGAGAAGGCCCCTTGAAGGCCGCTCTTACGACCGCTTGACGAGCTTCCAGAACTGCGTCTCTCCGATGACGGTCACGCGGTGGCCCTTGTCCGCGAGGCGCCGGATCTCCATGAGCTTGAGGCCGCCATCCTTCCCGGCGATCTGCAGCGCGTTCGGCCGGCCGCGCACCAGAATATCCGTCGAGGGTCCGGGGCTCACCTGGAAGATCGCGCCGGAGCGCCTGGCGGCCTTGATCGCATCGCGTCGCGGCCGTTTCAGGAAACCGGTGAACGACACACGCCGCCCCTTGAGGCTTTTGACGACGCCCTTGTGAAGCTGTTTGGGGGCTGTCTGGAGCGCGGCGATCATTTCACTGGCCGACTGATACCGCTTCCCACGGGCGCCGAGGCAGCGATGAATGACTTCCTTCAGGTGATCGCTGCACGGCAATTTGCGGACATTGCGCGTGGGCATCGGCGCGTGCACGTCGCCGCGCAGCAACATCGCAATCAGCTGGCCCACCTGATACACGTCGTCGCGCTGCTGCCATTTGCGCACCTTCCCCCAGGCGATCTCTGTTGGCGCGCCTAAGGGATTGAATGCATCGGCGGTGACGCCGCGGCGGCTCGCCTGATGCGTTGCGATCCCGAAGTCGCCGAGCTTGAGGCGCTCGTTCTCGCACACGAACACATTGAATGGCGTGAGGTCGCGGTGCATCGCCTGGCCGCGGTGCAAGACTGCGAGCGTCCCCAGGATCGCCGCGATTTCCTGGCGCACGAATTTCTCGGATTGCCCGCCCTTGGCGGCCAACCAGCTGCCGAGATCGCCGTGCTCCGCGTACTCCATGACGAGGCAGTACCGGGTAATCGCGGCGTCGACCTGTACGAACCGGTCAAAAACAGGGAGCGCGCGACTCTGCTTGGAGAGCAGCTCCGCGAAGTACGCTTCGCGCAGCCAGCCGGCGAGCCGATAGCTGACTTTGACGCACACGCGCGGCGGCAGTGATCCGGCGGGCGTCGGGTTGGCGAGAAAGACCTCGCCGAACCCGCCTCGCCCGATCAGGCGATCGAGCCGATAGGTCCTTCCCGTTTCGCTGCTGTAGAGAGGGGGGAGAACCGGAGCCGTGGTCGATGGTGCGTCGCGCGCGCGCTTCAGCTCTGTAGCTCCTCTGTCATTGCGTCTCCTGGATCGCGCGTCCGTTCACCGGCTGCACCGGGCGTGCGTTGTGGGGATACTTGGCGCCAAACGCCGCGATTTGCTCTTTGGAGATCTGCACCGGCGTCTTGAGCACGAACCAGGTGACACCCTCCGTGCACGGTGGCGTGGTCAGCGACCCGGCGAATGTAAAGTAGCCCTGCGTCGCCGGCAGCAATTCGTCGACGTCGACCGACGCATTGTCCGGCGCCACCTCTTTCCCCTTCTCGGTGGGGAGAGACTTCCACAGGTTCTCAATCACGGCGTTCGCTTGCCCTTCGGTCAGCAGCACTGCGACGACGGCCAGCTTGCCGGCGCTGTTTTTGTGCACGAGGTGCGCGACCATCGGATACGACTTGCCGAACACCTCCTCCTCGGCGGGATGATGGAAGTGGAACTGCACCAGCTCGTAACGCTCGGCGCCCCAGGTGATGAAGCTACCGGGCGCGTAATTCACTTGAATCGTGTGTCCGTTGTCGATCAGCTTCAGCGGCGAGCGCTGGTAGGAGAACTTGATCGCGGGAAGAGCGGCGGCCTTGACGTGGCGGATGTCGATCGGAGACTGTTGCTTGCCGACCAGGCAGGTCGCGTACGCTGCATCGAGCGTCCCCCAGTGCGTGGGGCCATGCGTTCCTTCGTATTCCCAGTGCGGCGGACCTGCCGCGTGCTGGGCAGCCGCCGGCAGGATGACGCCGTGCAACGCAAGCACGGCGAGGGTCGTCGTTGCAATCCGAATCGGGCTTGGCATTGGAATCTCCGGGTGAGGTGGCTGCCTCGAGCAAGCGCCCTTCATATCGACGCGCACATGTGACGAATGTAATTCTATCGCAGCCGGCCGACCTGAATGCCGAGCGCAACGCCCCACTGCGGTCCGACCGTATTTCCAAACCCATAGATCCCGAAACCCACGACGCGGGTGGGACGCACGGATGCCTGAAGCTCCCCGCTGAAACCGACCCCGTCATCATCGCGCAAGTTGGCCACACCCAGCCCAGCCCCCGCCGAGACCTGCCATAGCGAACTGGCCGAAGTACCCAGGCCCGCCAAGACCGACAAGTCGATTGCATCGGGCCAGCAGTCACTCGCGGTGCACGGTGGTCCCTCGGCGCCGGTCAGGCGGATCGAGTACGTGATTTGGCGCCGCTGATAGGTGAACGCGAATGCCGCCGTCTTCCCCTCCGCCGTGTGTGTGCCTATCGGGGCGATTGTGGCCCAGAGCCCCCACGGGACCCGCGCACGGCCCGAGGACGGCGTCGTTTGCCCCGGAAGCAATCCGGAATTGCCGAGAGAGAGAACGATCATCGCAGCGGTGAGGCGCAATGGCGTGCTCGGCGTCACGAGCTACGCGTCATGGCGGCGCTTCAGCTCGTCAACCATCCCCATGGTGAAGTAGTTGAGTCGCACAATGCTCGCGAGCGGTCTCAGCTCGGGCGGCACCATGTTGCGCGCTTCGTCTTTGCTGTCCACCTCGACGATAATCCACGCCTTATGCACGCCGTCCCCGCAGCCGAAGTCGGCACGCGTCAGGAAATGCGACCCGGTTCGCAGGAGCAGCTCGGCAGCACGGGCGCACGCGGCCGCTGTGCCGTCATGCGGAACTTCGATCAGAAACCTGTTCATCGTGCCTCCTAGGCGGCGACCACGGACCTTCGTTCGGCCGCTGGTGCCACCCCTTGAGGACGAAGCAGCAACCATTCGGCGACGATCATGTTGGGGACCCAGCACAGCCAGGCAATCGTCTGGTAGGCGGGCTCGAAGGGCAACCCGACGGTCATACTCACGGGCAGATAAATGCGCAGCGTCACCGCTGCGAACGTCAACGCGTAGCTCCGCGTCATCCAGCGACGGTGCGAAGCCTGATCTCCTCGGCGGATGTGACGATACGCGATCGCCGTGGAGCTGAGCCAGAGCACGGCCAGTAATCCGAAGCCGACATGAGTCGGTAGACCGTGCTGTGACACAGTCGCGAGCGCGAAGGCCGCGGTGCCACCAAGAATGACAGCAACGACGTACGCGCGACCCAGCCAGCGGTGAAGATTCAGGAAGCCCGCACGGATTCTCGCGTTATGCTGGAACGCGCCGACGGCAAGCGCAACCGCCGAGGCGCCAAGATGCACTGCCGCGGCAAGTGGCATACTAATGAAGCGCTGCTGTAGGAATGGCGGCCGGAGGCTCGGCAGGAACAGGACGGCAAACGCGTACGCGCCGATGAAACACGCCAGCAGTGCCATCACGGCCCAGGCGATTTTGCGGATCACGAACCTGCCTCTTCCACGCGCCGATTACCGAGACGGAGCAGCCACAGCAGCAAAAGCCCGATCAGGAGCGTCGCGACGCCGGCGAGAAGACTCGAACCCCAGCCGGTGTCCCCCCACACCATCGGTGCGAGGAAAGCCGCGGTAGTGATGCTGGCGAGCCACAACGCCCGAACGAACAGCGGAACCGCCGGCATCCTGGCGGCCACAACCAACGACATGATGGCGTACGCAAACTGCGTCAGAGTCTGCACCTTCTGGCCGAGCGAGAGCGATTGGGGCCACTGGTCCACCCCGCCTTTGATGCCGAGCCAGGCAAGGCTGAGCAAGAGGAGAATGGCGACCCAGCGAAACACGCGCGCGCGCAGGGACGTGGGAACGAGCGGCCTCTTCTTAAGGATTGGTGGTCAACGCGCTGATCGGCATGATCACGATCTTGCGGAACTCGACCTCCGACCCCTCCGCTTGCAGCGCGATCCGTCCGTGATCGGTGGTCGCGTCCGAGCCGTCGTTCACGAGGTCGCCGTTTACCCAGACTCTGATCGAGCGGCCGACTGCTTCGATCACCATGCTATTCCACTCTCCCAGAGGCTTCTCGGAGTTGTCGGTCAGGTTGAGGATGCGCCGCCCCTTCCCCTCGGTGGTTCCCCACTGCGCTCGGGGCCCGCGGCGCCGCTCCATGTCGGGAACACGGATGTCTTCCAGGATGCACCAGAAATCGCCGGCGTTCCCATGCTCCATCTGCACCTCGATTGAGCGCGGGAACATCGCGTACAGGGCGCGCGGAGTGGACGCGTGCACCAGCACGCCGGCATTGCCCGGCGTCGCCGGGAACCGGTATTCGACCTCCAGCCGGTAATCGCGGTAGCTCGAATCGGTGATCAGATGCCCACGGGGCTCGCCGAGGCTGACGAGCATCCCGTTCCGCACGATGAACGGACTGCGGATTTGTGGGTTAGAGTCGGCGGCGGGGACATCGGCGTGCCAGCCCGCCAGGTCCTTGCCATTGAAGAGTGATTGGCCGGGACGCTGCGCTACCACGCTGACTGCGAGGATGACAAATAGCGAGCGCATGTCAGGCAGCACCGAAATGAGGGTTCTCGATCAGCCCCATCAGATTCCCAAAAGGATCGGTCACGGTGGCCACCCGAATGCCCTCCCCAACGTCCTGCACCGCCGACTTGAGACTCGCTCCCGCCTTCACGAAGTGATCGACCGCCTCATCGATCTTCGGGACGCCCCAATAGGCGACCGTTCCGCCCGGCCCCGGCTTCACACCTTTGACGTCCGGATCCAGGCCGAGCTCGAAGCCACCGATGTTGAAGCCGACATAGAAGGGTTCGTCGAAGTAGGGTTGGGTAGCAAACGCGCTGCTGTACCACTCTTTGGCGCGCTTGAGATCGGGAACGTGGTAGATCACGGTGCGTAGGCCGAGGACCATCAAAGCTCCGGAAAATGGTTGGCGTTAACGCTAACCGCGCGCAAGCGCGCGAACAAACGCTTCGGGTTGATCTGGTGTCATCAGCCAGGGCCGTGCAGACTGCCGCTCGATCCAAACGAAGCGATCGAGGCGCGAGATGTACATCTGCACGATCCCTCGACGCGCCGTCCAGAGCCAGCCAAAGCCGCCCCACAGACCCCCTGCCCCGATGCGAATGCCCCAGCCGATCTCGTCGCGCAGTTCCTGGCGGGTCAGGAGCCGAACGGTGGTGATTTCCTGCCGGCTGATCTCCCGGCGCTTCAGCGGCCAGACTACCTCCAACGCGTGCGGGTGGACCACGAACTCGGCAGGCCGGAATCTCGTCCAGATCCAGCCATAGATGAGCAGGACGATGAGGGCTGGCACAACGAGGACACGCGCTCCGAGAGCGACGCTCGCGAACAGCGCGACGGGCACCAGCAGCGCGACGACCGTAATGACATAGATGAACCGACACATCGGAGCGAGCCGAAAGGTCATTCGCGCAAAACTCTATCCCGGAATGGAAATGGCCTTGGCTTCAACAACCTCGGCGCCGCCGGGAAGCGGCAACGGATCCCGAGATTTCGTGAAGAAGGCCAGCCCTTTATAAGAGGTGAGGTAACGCCACCCGCGCTGCAGGAATCCGCCAGGCGCGATGACGATCAGCGGGTCGTCTTGCTTGTGGAGGATGCGAAGGAACTCGCCGGCCTCGACCCGAATGAGAACACCGGACGCTTTGATCGCTTGCGCGATCGCGGCAGCATGAGCAGCGGCTTCACCCATCGGTCAGACCCTCGCGCCCCTCGTGAAGGATCGATTCAATAGGTGTAATTTGGATTTCAAAGCTCGGGCCCCGCCAGGCTTCACGCGCATCAGGCAGCAGCCCTCGCGACGAAGAGGCCGCGGCCCGTGAGGCCCTCTGAATCGTACTCGGCGGCCAAGCCGCTCGCCTCGAAGCTCCGCAACATTTCCTCGGTCGTGAAGAGACCGAGCTCATGTACCTCCGTGGCATGGCGGACTCCATCGGAGGCGTGGATCTCATAGTCGAACCGGATGCGAGACAGCCGCCCCTGAAGCTCGGTGTGGCTCACTCGAACTACGCGAAGCCCGGGTGCCTCAACCGCGCGCATGTCTGAGCGCCCATCCTCCATTCGCCCAGGCGTAAACCACGGCTCCACGATGACCACGCCGTCGGTGGCAAGGTGCTCCCGAAAGCACGCGAGCGTCCGGCGAACCTCCGGGAGCGTGCGGACATATCCGATCGAGCTGAACAGGCAGAGGACTGCGTCATACCGCCGGCCGAGATGAAAGTCCACCATGTTTGCTTCATAGAACCGGCCCTCGGGGTGCTTGGCCTGCGCGAGTCGAACGAAGGCCGGGTCAAGGTCGAGACCATCGACCGCGAAACCATAGTGGGCGGCGAGGAGATGGGCGTGCTCGCCCGTCCCACAAGCCACGTCCAGGATCGTGTGACACCGTGGATGGACCTGCCGGAGAAGGGCTGCGATTCGTCCGGCTTCCTGGGAGTAGTCCTTGAAGCTGGAGTAGATCAGGTCGTACAGGTCGGCAGAGTGGCTGAACACGTCGTGTTACGCACCTTCAATCATGTTCAGCTCCGCCATTCGTCGCTGCCGTCAACGCCTTGACGGCGATCGCAGCCACCAGGGCCGTCACCAACACGCCGCACACCCCAATGACAATCGCCAGCGTGCGTGTGAGCGGAAACTGGGGCGCAAGATCGCCGTAGCCGATCGTCAGGCCGGATACGAAGGCGAAATAGATCGACTCGCCGAGGGACCAGCCTTCACGCAGGCCGACAACCACGCCGAGCGCGATGATCAGTCCGAGCAGGACTGACAGGACGGGCCACACCACGCCCAACCCGGTGAACAACTCGGCAACGAATTTCCGTCTCAAGGTGCGCGCAGCCATGCTGTCTCCGTCAGCCTCCGCTTGCCCCACGAGAGCGGCGCCTTCGCTCGAAGCTTCAGAAATGCAATTCTAGCATGCTTGGGGACGGTCTTCGTTGCCCCAAACGTCCATCAGGGTAAATAACCACACACGCCATCGAAGGGCGTTCCCTTGACGACTGGCAGATCGACGTGCGTCGTCTCAGCAGGCGGGATTCTGGCGGAGATGAGGACGGTAAGGCCCGACTGGCGCACGGGAGCGAAACCGCTGGCTACGGTGGGTATCGCTGCGACCGTCAGCACAGCTCGAATGTCGGACGGTATTTTCCCCCAATCAAGAATGGGGACGATAAAGGTGCCCTGAGCCGTCGTTGAACCTTCAGTAAAGAGCCCGACATGCGTGCCGTCCGGATCCCGGAAGTCCGCCTCCACGCATATCTTCGCATTCGCCACGCCTCGCCCGGTGCTGTCGTGGACGAAGCCGACGATTAGCCCACGCGGTCTCTCGGTCTCCCCAGGCCCAACCCCTGGCTTGCATCCAGCCACGAGCCAAATCGCCAGCGCGAGTTTAGGCATCGAGCGCATAGATAGTTATCCTCCCTTCTCCGTCCGCGCGTGGATGCGCGCTGTCTCCTGCCAGTGCGTCATCGAGTGGCCGAGCTGCATGATGGGCTCAACCTCGTCCCTTGCCACCGCGGTTCATCTCCGCGAACAGCCGGCGCCCCGTGTCCGGGTCGAGGATCTCGTACGCCCCCAACACGCCAATGACTCCAGCGGAGCCCCTGATCGGCGCCTTGCCGACTCGAACCCAGGTGACCGTCCCTGTGGTCCCTCGCTGCCGCTCCACGATATTCAGCCGCGCATGCCCGGAGCGCACGACTGCCTCGTCGTCGGCACGGTACTTCGCTGCTTGGTGAACCCATGGCAGCCGTCGATCGAAATCGTCGAGGCCGCGCATCTCCACAACGGAGAGACCGCCGTCCCGCGCAAAGTGGTCGTTGCAGCCGCCGAAGGTATATCCAGGCAGGAGCTTCCAGAAAACGCGAACGGAGCTAGCGGAATTCGACGCTGCCTCAAGGTAGCCTTGGAGCTCCCGCTCCAGTGCCTCGGGGGTTGCCGTGGGCCAACCCGCGGCCTGCCTCGCCATTTCAGGATGCAGATTGGGCCACGATGCGGCGATCACTTGTTGGTACGCCGCGAGGACGCCCCTGAGTTCTTCGGCACTGGCGCTCATTTACCTGGCCCTCCACGCCGCCTAACGAGATGGGCCTACGCTGCGGCGCGCTGAAGAAGGATGCTCAATCGCGTGTTAGCTGACGCCCGCAGGCACACCCGTTTGTCGGCGACGTAACCGGCGAGCGACGTGAGGATCAGATAACTCAACCTGGCCACAGACAGTCTGCACCCCTTCCGTCGCCTTATCGATTTTCAGACGTGTAGACGTATGGTATCGCGCATGACTTTCTCCTACTTCAGACCGAGTTTCTTCCCCGCCGCGAGGAGTTCAATGGAATCGCGAATACGCCTTTGCCGCGTCTCGAGTCGCTTGGCGGTGTGAATCCAGACTACGAAATCACGCCGATACGTCCGGGCAAGCGCCTGAAAGTGTTGCCAGGCTCCGGGGTTCGTCTTCAGTGCTTTGGCAACATAAGCGGGCAGCTCCGAGATGGGCGGATGTTGAGCGTACCTGTTTCCGGTGGGGGCCGCAGCGAGGCCGGGCGCTGCGAGCTGGCCCGCTGCTTTGAGTTCCTTCCAGCGTCTGCGGTTGATGTCCGACCATTTGCTGGTCGGCTGGCGCGGCGTGACTTTAATCGCGAAGCGGTTGTCGTCTAGCCGCTTGACGAGGCTGTCGACCCACCCGAAGCAGAGCGCCTCGCGTACGAGGTCCTCATGGGGCATGGATTTGACGCCGGTGTGCTGCTTGTGGCGAATGAGCCAGATGCCGGGGCTCGACGCGTGGTGCTTCGCGAGCCACCGCCGCCAGTCTACCCGCGTTCGCACGTCCACCGTGACCAGATCCCCTGCAATGGTGACCAACTATTGTGCCGAAGGCATCTGGGCACGCGGACGGCGCACAAAGCGTCGCACCAACCGCACTGCCAGGGCCGGGCTGAGGAGGATGAGCGTCCACACAACCGCAGATACTCCGACCATCGTAACCTGATAGCCGAACCCGCCGAGGGCTCGGTGGGCCTCGAAGAGCCAGGCCTGCACAACATACCCCGGTGCGATCGCGATGAAGGCGGGGAGGGTGGTCATGTGTTCAAGGGCCACCGCGGCTGCGATGCAAGTAAGAACGAAGACTGCGGTAGCGACGTGCCGAAGGCGGATCCTCATGTGCGAAGCCCTGTACGATGCACAAAGCAATTCTACCCTCGAGGACGGGCGTCGGCAGCTTCAGGCACATGTTAGGCCGCTGGCCAAAGCTCATCGGCCCTCTAGATTCGCAGCGCGCCACCCCTCCATTGGTCAGGAGCCACATCATGATTGTTCACGGCGTGACCCCAATTCTCAATGTCTCCGACATGGACGCCAGTTTTGCGTGGTTCGCGAAACTGGGCTGGAAGGAGTTGTGGCGCTGGGGCGAGCCCACGGGATTCGGCGCGGTGGGTTCTGGGCCGTGCGAGATCTTCATGTGTCGCGGCGGCCAAGGGGGATGCGGCAAAGGGACAAACACGAGCACATTCGCGACGTTCGAGGACGAGACGCGGGACAAGGGCTGCTGGATGAGCTGGTGGGTCGAAGACGTGGATGCCGTCCATGAGGAGTGCCTCAAGCAAGGCATCGAGGTGACCTGGCCGCCGACGGACATGCCGTGGAACGTGCGGGAAATGCACGTGCGGCATCCCGACGGACATGTGTTCCGCATCGGAAGGGGGCGAGAAGAAGAGTAGGTCCTGGAGCCAGCAGCCCGCTCCAGAGCTCGTTCATTGCGCCGCGTCGCGACTCACGCCGATCCTCTCCGTTTCATCCACCGGTGGAGAAACAGGAGTAGAACTGCGCCGCCGACCGCGAGCGCTAGGCTTCGGAGGTCGAAACCCGAAACGTGACCGAACCCGAGCTGGGTTCCGATAAACCCGCCAATCACCGCGCCCGCGATGCCGAGTACGATCGTGATGATGATCCCGCCGGGGTCTTTGCCCGGCATGATGATCTTTGCCAATATCCCCGCCACCAGCCCGAGAACGATCCACGTTACGATTCCCATGATGGTATCTCCGGTATCGATTGCAGAGCCTTGTCACGCCCCTGAACGGATTGCGCCTAGGCCGCGGCGCCACACTAGAACGTTCAGGAACGCAATTCTACCCCCGAGGACGGGCGCCGCCAGCTTCAGGCGCACGTTAGGCAGCCGCCGGGGAGATCTGATAGTAGACGTCCGTGCGAATTTGCGATGGATCGGTGTTCCAGTGGGCCTGCCAATGCCCGTAGATCTCCCAGCTCGGCCCGGCGAGATCATGTCGGTGGGTTTTGCACCAGTCCCGAACCGCGTTGTGCGCGGCGGCCAGCTCGTTGTATGGACCAAGATGGGTTATAGAAGCAGCGAGCCCACCGGGTGTAGCTGAGCGAACGACCTCGCCCTGCGCGATAAACGATCCCAAGAGTTCGACGCCGACCTCTAGCCGAATGCTCCCATCCCAATAGACCGCGACGTTCCGTCCGGCTGCAGCGTGCTGGGCACGCAGCACGTTCCAGACAAGGCCGCAGCACTCAGGGACTACGCGCGCTAATTCGCCTGCTCTCGCCGTGCGTCGGATGACGGCGAGCGGCACACTGGGGACTTGTTCGAGCCTTACCGCGGACACCGACATAGAGAAGGCGGCTCCCTAACGACATGCACCTAAGCTGCAGCTCGAGGCGCGCTCGGAACCATGCCGTCCAAACTAGCGTCGGCAGCCTTGCGCCGTTATTGGGAGGGCAGCCTGCCGTACCAGAACCAGTACCCCGCGGGTTGCGTCGCTCGCGCCGAGGACGTGCCCTCAGTGGCAGCCTGGGTTGTTCTCGTCGACGTCGGCGTGCGCGGATGCATAGGTCTGGCCGCCGACGGCATCGGTGACCGCCACGTCTTCGTTGGCCGGCGCGCTACTCATGAAGAATGAGCTGCCACCTGTGGTCTCCAGTTGGAACCCTTCCACGGTCCGCAATTCGTTATTCGCAGTTCGAGTTCAGGTTCTCGTCAATTCCAGCCCACGTCGAGGCAGACGTCGAGGCACCGTTGGCATCGGTGACCAATACGTCGATCTGACTCCCGACGAATTGGGTGGTGGAGCTACCGGAGGTGGGTGGTCGCCTCCCATGTTCGTCGGAAAACGACATGTCAGCCATATGTGCGCCCTGTAGGGCGCACCCTGGGCCGAGCGCGCCCTATCAGGGCGCGAACGGAAGGTACAGCCCAGGGTGCTACGCGGTCTCCCTCCCATACCTGTTCCACCGCAGCCTCATCCCCTGCTCGCTCGCCCCCCCACCGGCGGGGCGTTGTACCCGCGAGCGCCCCGCGTCCCACTCTAAGTGCAGCCGGGATAAAGTGCAGCCGGGATCAGGCACCCACACCATCTGATAGCTTCCGGTTTCTTCGCCGTTGCCATCCAGGATGGGTTGAGATTCCCAATGCCCGCTCGTGCACGGAACGGAGGGGCACTCTTCAGGCACCCACCCGTTCACATAACTTCCGGTTTCCTGGCCTGCGTCATCATAGACGGGACGAGCCTCCCAATGCCCGCACGGAGACGGGGGAGGCGGGACAGGGTAGACGTCGAACTGCGCAGATTTGGACAACACGCCAGAACTGACCGTCACCTGAAGCTTGAATGCGGGTTGCTCTATATCCACGTCCAACGACTGCGATTGGCCTGTCCCCAACGGGGCCCAGCCAGGCCACGAGGTTACGTAGCGCCATTGCCACTGGTACGTGTACACCCCCGTGCCTCCGGAAGCGTTCGCCGTCCACGTGTATTGCCCATTGGTTGCAGGGGCCCTGGGTCCGGTGATCGTCAATTGGAGCGGCGTTATCACGGTGATCGTCACCGGGGCAGACGTCGTACCGTTGACGTTCGCCGTAACGTGCGCGGTTCCGTTCGCCGTCCCCGCGGTGACGGTACCATTCGAGGAGCATTGGCACGAGCTGACCGCGGCGACCGATGGAGCATCCGAGGTCCAGTTGGCCCACTTGTTTTTGGCGTGGGCAAACTGGTCATACGTCTGCGCCGTAAGCTGGGTGGTCGCGCGGGGTGCGAGAGTCCGGGTTCCCCCCGTGATAATCACATTGACAGGTACCACCCCTGCAGGCGTCGGGCCAAATTCCACGGGTAGTGTGGCCGTCAACCGCGTTCCTTTTGGCGAGGTCCACTGAGCCGTGAGCGTCGCGTATCCGTACCCCGCCCCCGCGTTCGTGATGGTCCCGCAGACCCACGCCGCACCCATAATGGTTATCGTCGAGCCGGAGTTAGGATAGAGAGGGAACCGGATCACGCGAGTGTCGCTGACGGTCCAGGTGACGGACATCGACGGGGCGAAGGGAACAGTCCCGTCGTCATTTGTCCCGATCGGGTTGTAGAACGAGCAGTAGCTGGAAAGGGAAAGAATTCCGGGACCGCTGATGCTCAGAGCAGGACCGGAAGAAGCGGATTCTTCCGGAGAAGTTAAGGCAGGGGAGATCGGTGGTTGGACGGGCGATTTGTCGCAGCCAACCATGGTCAGGATCCCAGCGACCGCGAGCACAACATGTGGACGGTACATCATGGTGCTCCTTCTGGGGTGAGTGAAAGCGTCGATCAGCGCCTCTTGACGCGGGAAACGTGGCCGGTCCACGTTATCGGTATCTCAACACCTTGTTCCGGAACGGCGTAGAAGGGTGTGCCGCGTAATGACCGTTCAGCATCAGCTCAACGTTCTCGGATCTCCCCAGCTCGTGCGAGACGGGCGTTCGCCCGTCCACTTCCGCACCAAGAAGCACCTCGCCGTGCTGCTGTACCTGCATTTCGAGGGACGAGCGCGCTCGATCCCGCGCGATCGGCTGGTCGACCTGCTCTGGCCCGACGTTCCACCCGACAAGGGGCGGCGCTCGCTCTCGCAGGCGTTGTTCGCGATTCGGTCTCACCTTGGTAGCGATGCGGTGACTGGCAAGGAGCGGGAAGGCATACAGCTCCTCGTGGAGTTACCGTCCGACCTCGCCGCCCTCGGCCAGGGTGACGTCGCCCCGCCGCGGGTGGGAGAGCCGCTGCAAGGGCTCGAGGATTGTGGCGGTTCCGAATTCTCGCATTGGGTGGACGGCGTCCGCGCCCGGCTCAGAGGCCAAGCGCGTGACACGCTGCGAGCGACCCTGCAGGCGGCGCGTGCCAACGGGAATACGTCAGAGACGGAGCGTCTTGCGGCGGCGCTGTACGACATCGATCCGCTCTGCGCCGACGCAGTGCTACGCGCTCTCCGAGCGCGCCTTGCTCGACGGTGACACGGTGACGGCGGTGCGGCTGCTGAAGGCGCAAGTCCAGCGCGCCGACGCGGAGCTCGGCACCAATCCCAACCCCGAGATCGTCCGCCTCCTCCGGCGCTTGGAACGAGGCGAACGGCCTGCCTTCCCGCCACTGACGTCTCGGCGCGCCGACCCGCTCGGCCGACCGCAGCCATTCGTCGGCCGCGAAGCCGAGTTGAGACGCATGGAAGCGCTGGCGAATCGTGTCGTCGCCGGCACTCCGCCGGGCTATCAGACCTGCCTCATCAGCGGTGAGCCGGGCATTGGCAAGAGTGCGCTGCTCCGTCGTTTCGCCACCTCGCTGCAGGCACGCGCGTGGCCGCCTGTTCATGGTCTCGTGTCAGGAAATCGGCCAGGGCATTCCCTACGCGGCCGTCTCCGAGCTCATGACGGCGTTGGGGCGCGATCCGGCGGCGGGCGGTACTGCGCCTGTCTGGTTGTCGGAGGCGAGCCGAGTGTGTCCGGGCCTGCGAGCGATCTATTCAGGCGTGCCGGAGGCGCCCGTCGCGCCGACCGACTCGATTCGCCTGCGCGTGGCGGAGGCCCTGCTCCACATGATCGAGGCCGTCGCGGACAACGGCCCCGTGTTGCTCGCATTCGACGATCTCCAGTTTATCGATCCCGCGAGCGAGGATGTGCTGTACCTTCTCACGCGCGGGTTGGGCGGGGGACGCGTACCAGCGCTCATCCTTGCTGGACGGCGCGTGGGCGAAACGGGAGCCGGTGAATCGATCTGGCGGGAGACCATCGAGCTACTGCCGCTCGATCGATCGCAGGCACTCAGCTTGGTCCGCAATCTCTCGGCTGACGCCCCGGAAGCGAACGCGGCCATCCAGGACGCGATCGTACGACTCTCTCAAGGAAATCCGTACCATATCGAGATGCTGCTCGCTGATTGGCGCGCGCATCACGCGGACTCGTTGGTTGCGGCGGCGAATTCAGGCGATGCGATCGCCCTCTCCTGGACGCCCCCCGAGGATCTGCGCGCGGCCTTTGCCCGGCAATACAGCGGTCTCTCGACCGACGCGCAGCACGTGCTGCACGTGCTCGCGGTCGCTGGCAAGAGCATGGCACCGCAGGGGATCTTGACCTTGCTGGGGCTGGACGGCGTCGGAACGGGTGGCGTGAGCGAGCGGGTCGTGGTCGAGATTTTGGACCGGGGGATCGGCCGCGTCGAGCAAGGGCGGCTGGCATTCAAGAACGAGCTGCACCGGGTCTACGTGTACCACGCGATGGGAACGGACCGCCGCACTTACCATCACGCGCAGTTTGCACAGCGCCTCGCGGCTTCGGACGATCGCCACGACCTTCAGACGATGCTCGAGCTGGTCCATCATTCCATCGGCGCGGGGTTCGAGCAGCAAGCCATGGAGACCGGCTTGAAGGCAGCGGAGGTTGCGATCGTCCACGCAGCGCCGCGGGAGGCCGAGCGACTGCTGGCCCGGTTACTGCGGGCGTACGACGTGGCCCCGGGTTCTCGGCTCCGGTTGCTGCTGGCGCATGCATTGGTCGCTGCAGGTGAGTATCGGCGAGGCTTGGACACGCTGGAAGAATGGCAGGGACCAATCGACGCGGCATCGGCAGCGGACCAGGCACTCGCGGCTTTGATCCGTGCTGACGCGCTCGCGCGCGCGCGTTTGGGCGGCGACGCAGCGATCCTCAGGGCCGCGAACGAAGCGGTTGCCCTGGCCGAACAGGCCGACGCTGAGGCGCTTCTCGTCCGCGCGAATTCCATACGATTGGAAGTCGGTCTCGATTCCGGGAACGACGCGGCGCGGGCTGACGCCGAGTCGGTGGCATCGAGAATCGCGTCCTCAGACGCAACCCCCGAGTGCGTCGCCCTCGCGAACTTCGCCCTTGGACTGAGTGCGCTCTCGCGCGCCGAGTATGTCGAGTCCGTTGAACGATGCACGGCGGCCGCGCCGGTGCTGCGGTCGTTGACGCTGCTGTTGGAGTTGCGACGGACTCTGACCACACTGGGAATCGCTTATCGCGGCCTCGGGAGATACGGGGACGCCACGGGCGTCTTTCAGGAAGCCGTAGCCGTCGCGGACCGTTGCGGCAGTCTTGCAGCAATAGCCCATAGCCGCCTGCTTCTCGCTAACACGTTTCAAGATCTTGCCTTTTTCGAGTCTGCCGCCCAGTGCTACAGTATGGTTTTGGCTGCGCTCGAAACGTTCAGCACGCCACGGGCCTGGGCAGAGGGGTACTCCGACATTACCGGCGTGGCCTTAGTCTTGGGCAGCAGGTCAGAAGCGGAAATGGCGGCCGAACGCTGCGAGGAAGGTGCGCGGCGCTCGGGGTTATGGCGCCACCGAGTCATTGCGCTCGTGGCGAGGGCGGAGGTCTACATCGGCACCGGCCGGCCGGAGTTGGCGTGGCCATTGGTCGAGGAAGCCGCACGAGTGGCCGAAGATCGTTCCCATCTCTTGCCGTACGCCGCACCCTACATAAGGCTGCAGCGCCTTTTCACTTGGGCGACCCGAGGATACGAAGCCATGAAATCGCTGACTTGGCCCACTCGACCTTCATTATTCGACTCACTGGTCGAAGTGCTCGAGCTCAGACTATTCGATGAGGCGGTTGCGCACATCGCCGGCGACTACGCCGGGGCCGGGGCACCAGTCCTGGAGGAAGCCGTCGCAACCGGCCTGCTGGGACCGCTCGCCCGACTGGTTGCGTCTGGCGTTCACCATCCCGCCGTTCCGCCGCGCCTACCAGGCGAATCCGCCGCCCAGCTCATTGCTCGCGTTTTTCCGCATGCTCAGCGTACCAAGATCCCGTCTTCGATCGCGTCGGGCTAGCGCGGGGCGTCACCGCCTGTACGCAAGAGGCCGGAATGCCAGAAGCGGATGGCGGATGGCGGATGGCTGATAGCCAATAACCCTAAGGCACCTGCACGTTCACCTGCACCGTGCCGAACTGACCCACGTTCGTCACGGTTGTATCGCGCTCCGTCGCCCCCACCGTCACGCGAACACACGCCGAGAAACCCGTCGATCCACTGAGGAACTCGGCGCGGTAGATGCCGCTGGCGTTGGTCTTCACGTCGCGACGCTGGAGAATCGTCCCGGTGCCGCAGCTGTTGGGCTGATAGGTACGCACGGTCACATCGGTGTTGGGAACCGGCTGGCTCATGCCGTTAGTGATCAAGCCGGCAACCGTGACGATGGGGCGATTGGTCGGCGTAATTGCATCGGCACACGCCGACACGCTCACTGCCACGACGGCTAGCACGAACACGACGACCTTGCGCATCAGAGCACCGATTGCGAATCCGCCAACGGCAACCCGAACGCCTCCGCCACACCCGGATACACGACCTTCCCCTCGACCACGTTGAGCCCCAACGCCAAACTCGGATCCTTCTTGCATGCCTCTTTCCATCCTAACCGCGCCAACCGCTTCGCATACGGGAACGTCGCGTTCGTGAGCGCCAGGGTCGAAGTCCTCGGCACACCGCCCGGCATGTTCGCCACCGCGTAATGGATGATGCCATCGACCACGTACGTGGGATTCTCGTGCGTCGTCGGCTTCGTCGTCTCGATGCAGCCGCCCTGGTCCACCGCCACATCCACAATCACCGAACCGGGCTTCATCAGCTTCAAATCGCCCCGCTTGACCAGGCTCGGCGCCTTCGCGCCCGGCAGCAGCACCGCTCCGATCACGAGATCGGCCTTCTTGATCTGCTCGAGAATGTTGTGACGATTGGAGAACACACCATCGACGTTGGCAGCCAGCACATCGGAGAGGTAGCGCAGTCGATCGAGCGACACATCGAGCAGCGTGACGTGCGCGCCCAGGCCAGCCGCCATCTTGGCCGCGTTGGTTCCGACCACACCTCCACCGATGATCACCACTTCGGCCGGTAGCACACCCGGCACGCCGCCGAGCAGAATGCCGCTGCCGCCGAACACCTTCTCGAGATACTTCGCTCCCTCCTGCACCGCCATTCGCCCCGCCACTTCACTCATTGGCGTCAGCAACGGCAGCTCGCCCGTCGACAACTGCACCGTCTCATAGGCGATGGCGACGCAGCCTGACTTGATCACCGCCTTCGTGAGCGGTTCCGACGCGGCAAAATGGAAGTACGTGAACACCACCTGGCCCTTGCGGATCTTCGGCCACTCGGTCTCGATCGGCTCCTTCACCTTCAGGATCAGCTCCGCCTTCGCCCACACCGCCTCGGCCGACGGCACGATCTCGGCGCCGACCGCGCGATAGGCGTCATCGCTGAACCCGGAGCCGAGTCCGGCGCCCTGCTCGACCAGCACCGTGTGGTGATCGCTCGCGAGCGACTCCGCCCCCGCGGGCACCAGCGCGACGCGGTTTTCGTTGGTCTTGATTTCCTTCGGCACACCAACGATCACGCTGCCCTCCTAGGCGTCATTTCGGTCCGAGAGACACGACCGTCTGCCGTTCTGGAGCGAAAAACTCCTGCGCTATCTCCGAGACTTCTTCCGCCGTCAGCGCTTCGACCGTCTTCAGCACCTCGTCGAGGCTGCGATACGGCTCGCTGTACACCGCCGTGCTCGCCAAACGATACATCCTGGCGGTGGGGCTCTCCAGCGAGAGCATCAGCTGGCCCAACGTCTGCTGTTTCGCGTCGGCCAAAGCGTCGCCCCGCAACCCCTCGCGCGCCATGCGCGCAAACTCCTCGCGAATCGCCGCCGTTGCCTCCGCGGCACGCGCCGGCTGCGTGCCGACATAGACACCCGCGAGTCCCACCGCGCGATAGAACGACACGAAGCTGTAGATGGCGTACGCGAGCCCCCGCTCCTCCCGGATGCGCTGAAACAGCCGGCTCGACATCCCGCCGCCGAACACGTTCGAGATCACGAGCATCGCGTACTTGCGGCGGTCGGCGTAGGGAATCGTGTCGGTCGCGAAGACGATGTGCGTCTGCGCGGTGTCTTTGTCGAAGGCTCGCGTCACGCCGCGCACGGCGGGCGGGACCGGGGGGACGGGTGGCGGCGCCGGCGGTGGCTGTTGGCCGTCGCCGTCGAACCACCCCTGCTTCTCGACTTCCGCAAGCAACGCCTCGTGCGTCAGGTTGCCCGCGGCCGCAATGATGCAGTTGCCCGGAAAGTACGCGCGGTCGTGCAGATGCTTCAGGTCCGTCGTCGACAGCGCGCTGACGGTTGCTTTGGTGCCGAGGATCTGAAAGCCGTAGGGATGACTCGGCCACATGATCTCGTAGGTGAGATCGAAGACCTCGTCGTCCGGCGTATCCGCGACCGTGCTGATCTCTTCCAGCACGACCTGCCGTTCGAGGGAGAGATCGGTGTCGCGCAGCGCGGGCCGGCGCACGATGTCGGTGATGACATCGAGCGCACGCGCCAGATCGGCGTCGAGCACGCGCGCGTGGTAGGCGGTGGAATCGCGGGAGGTGTAGGCGTCGAGCGAGCCGCCGCGCGACTCGAGCGACAGCGCGATCTCCTGCGCGGTGCGCCGCTCGGTGCCCTTGAACACCATGTGCTCGAGCAGATGCGACACGCCCATCTTGGGGCGCGGCTCGTGCGCGCTCGCCGTGCGCACCCAGACGCCGATCGCGACCGACCGGACGCTCGCCTCGCGCTCGCTCAACACCGTGATCCCGTTGGGCGCGGCGGTGCGATGGATTTCGCGATCCAACCGCACCGTGTCTAGCGTGTGGGACACGCTAGTTCTTCTCGATCAGCGCTTTCCGAGATAGCCGCATCCGGCCGCGCTCGTCCACCTCGAGCAACTTCACCTTGAGGTGATCGCCCTTTTTGACCACGTCTTCCGTCTTCTCGGTGCGCCCGTGCTGCAGCTCGGAGATGTGCAACAATCCTTCCACGCCCGGAATGATCTCGACGAACGCGCCGAAGGCGGTGGTGCTCTTCACGACACCCTCGTACACCCTGCCGACTTCCGGCTCCTGCATGAGCCCCGAGACCATGTCTCGGGCCCGCTCCGCCGCCTCGCCGACGCCCGAAATCGTGACCACACCCGTATCCTCCACGTTGATCTGGGCACCCGTCTGCTCCTGGATACCGCGGATCGTCTTGCCCTTGGGACCGATGAGGTCGCCGATCTTGTCGGGCCGGATCTGAATCGTGAGGATGCGGGGGGCGTACTTGGACAGCTGCGAGCGCGGCTCTGGCATCGCCTGATGCATGATGTCCAGGATGTGCAGGCGCGCCGTCTTGGCCTTATCGAGCGCTTCGCTAATGACCTTCCAGTCGAGCTTCTCGACCTTGATGTCCATTTGGATCGACGTCACGCCGTCCTTCGTCCCAGCGACCTTGAAATCCATGTCGCCAAGGTGATCCTCGGTGCCGAGAATGTCGGTGAGGATCGCGGTGCGGCCGCCCTGGGTGATCAAGCCCATCGCGACACCCGCGCAGGCCGACTTCACGGGGACACCCGCGTCCATCAGGGCGAGCGAGCCGCTGCAGACCGTGGCCATCGACGACGAGCCGTTGGACTCGAGGATCTCGGACACGATGCGGATCGTGTAGGGGAAGCTCTCATAGGGCGGCAACACCGCCTGCAGCGCCCGCTCCGCCAGCGCGCCGTGGCCGATCTCGCGCCGCGACGTGCCGCGCACCGGCTTCACTTCACCGGTGGAAAACGGCGGGAAGTTGTAGTGCAGCATGAACGACTTCGTCGTCTCCTGCGCCACATCGATCGAGTCGATCCGCTGCTCGTCGTCGGTCGTGCCCAGGGTTACCGTCGCAAGTGCCTGGGTCTGTCCCCTCGTGAAAAGGGCCGATCCATGGGCACGGGGCAACCAACCAATCTCGCAGGCGATAGGCCGCACGGTGTCGAGGTCGCGCCCGTCGACGCGCTCGCCGGCGCTGAGGACGCGGTCGCGCATCGTGTTGTACTCGATGCCTTCAATGACGTCGGCGATCTCGCGCAGCTTGTCGGGGAATTCCTCGGCGAGCTTTTCAATGATCGTCTGCTTGATGGCACTCAGGGCTTGCGTCCGCTCCGCCTTCACCGCCAGGGTCAAGGCCTCCGCGATCTTATCCGCTGCCAATTCCTTGACGCGCGCGACGAGGTCAGCGGGAGGCTCCGCCTTCACCCACTCCATCTTGGGCTGCTGCACTGCCTCGACGACTTCATCGGCGACCTCGAGCAGCTCCTTGATGCCCTTGTGGGCGACTTCCAGCGCCTTGATGATCTCCGCTTCGGTGAGCTCCAGCGCGCCACCCTCGACCATCACGATCGACTCGCGCGAGCCCGAGACGGTGAGATCGACGTCGGAGAATTCGAGCTGCTGAAACGTGGGATTGAGAATCCACGCGCCTTCGACGCGCCCCACCCGCACTGCGGCAATCGGCCCGTTCCATGGCACCCTGGACAGGGACAGCGCCGTCGAGGCCGCGACGACGCCGAGCACGTCGGCATCGTTTTCCTGGTCTGCCGAGAGGACGTAGACGAAGACCTGCACTTCGTTCTTGAAGCCCTCAGGGAACAGCGGCCGCACCGAGCGATCGATCACGCGGGCCGATGTGACCTCATCGTCGGACGGCCGGCCTTCGCGCTTCAAAAAGCCGCCGGGAATCTTGCCGGCGGCGTAGGCCTTCTCGCGGTATTCGACGGTGAGGGGAAAGTACGGGAGGTTCGCGACGTTCTCGGAGACGGTGACGGCGGCGAGGACAACCGTTTCACCGAACTGCAGGAGACACGACCCTGCCGCTTGCTTGGCCAGCCGTCCCGATTCGATTTTGAGGGTGCGGCCGGCAAAATTCGTTTCGACGTGCTTCACTGCGTTGCCTGTCTAGAGCACTGGAAATAAATGTGCTGGGCGCCCCCCCCGGGTGCTCTTCCCGGGGCGGCCCAGCACGACGCCTTGTGCGACTTAATGTCGGAGACCGAGCTCGTCGATGAGCTGCCGGTACTTCGCGAGATCGGTGCGCTTCAAGTATTCCAGCAGGCGGCGGCGGCGGCTGACCATACGCAGCAGGCCGCGTTGCCCGTGGAAGTCCTTCGCGTGGACCCGGAAGTGCTCGGTGAGGCTGTTGATGCGCTCGGTGAGCAGCGCCACCTGGACCCGGCTCGAGCCGGTGTCCCGGTCGTGCAGCCCGTGTTTCCTGACCGGCGTCGTCTTGTCGTACATCGTCCCTGTTCCCTAATCGTTGGAAGCGCCGTAGGTTAACCGGGCTCGACCCCTTTGTAAACCCCTCGACGCATAGCTGCGGAGCCGCCGAGCCGAGTGACTAACGCTGCCACCGACCTCGTCGGCCAAACTCTCGGGCCCTATACGCTGGAGCGCCTCCTGGGCGAGGGGGGATTCTCCTGGGCATTCGTCGGTCGCGAATCGGGCGGCACTCCCGTCGCCGTCAAGGTGCTGAAGCCCCGCTACGCCGGCGACCCGCAGTTCGAATCCCGCTTTCGCAACGAAAGCCAGACCGCGGCCCAGCTCGAGCACCCCAACATCATCCGGATTCGTTCCGTCGCGAAAACGGGCGAGCACGTCTACTTCGCCATGGACCTGTGCGCCGACTCCCTCGGCGCCCGCATCGCCCGCGAGGGCCCGCTCCCCGAAGCCGACATCGTGCGGCTGGCGCGCGACATCGCGGCCGCGCTCGAGTTCGCCCACACGCAGGGAGTCATCCATCGCGACCTGAAGCCCGACAACGTCCTGATCCGCTCCGACGGCAGCGCCGTGCTCACCGATTTCGGCATCGCGCGCGCGGTCTCGGGCTACACCGCCTCGACGGGCGTCAACATGACGATCGGCACGCCGCACTACCTCTCCCCCGAGCAGGCGCAGGGCCGGCCGCTCGATCCGCGCGTCGATTTCTACGCGCTCGGCGTGACGCTGTACAAGGCGGCGTCTGGCGACGTGCCGTTCAGCTCGAACGACTGGTACGAGCTGGCCCGGATGCACGTGGAGGATCCGCCGCCGCCCTTGCGCAAGAAGCGGCCGCAGCTGTCCAAGCGGTTCGAGCGCGTGGTGATGAAGTGCCTCGCCAAACATCCCGACGACCGCTACGCCAATGCCGGCGAGCTGCTCGCGGATCTCAACGACGTCAGAAAGAAACGCTCGTGGTGGAAGCTGTGGTCAGGTTGATGCGGTAAACAACCGCCGGACCGCCCGGATGATGCGAGACCACACGCCGAGCTGCGCCCCTACCTCTTTTACAGAGACACCCTCCACCAGCAACGCCTGCACGCCCTGACGGAACTCCGCCTCGTAGCGTTTTGGAAATGGTCGCTCCGTAAGGCGCACTTCGAAGCCTGGCCGGCTCGCGGTTGCAGAAAGCTCGGTGACTCCGGGATGGGCGCGCTCGATGATCTCCATCAGCGGCTTCAACCGCTGCCTGCTCCGTGCTCCCTGCTCCCCGTAGTATGCCGCCGCGACCACACCCACCAGCTGCTCTGCTGTCAGGCGGCCCGCGGCGTAGCCCGCGAGCGCGTCGTTAACGGAAGAAACGGAGGACATCGTTCGACACGGCGAGGGCAATGAGGGCGAGTACGACCAGCATCCCGACCTGCGTCAGCCGCAGGCGGAGCTGCGGCGACAGCGGCTTGCGCCGAATGGCTTCGACGATGAGGAACATGAGATGCCCGCCGTCGAGGACGGGGATCGGCAGGAGATTCAGCACCGCGAGGCTCACCGAGAGCAGCGCCATGAACCCCAGGAACCACTCGAAGCCCAGCCGAATCATCTGGCCCGACATCTGGGCGATCAGAATCGGCCCCCCGACTTCGCGGGACGATGCCTGCCCGGTAACCAGCTTCTTGACCGAGACGACGATCCCCACCAGCTGATAGACCGTTTGCTCGGCGCCGTCGGCGAGCGCCGCGCCGACACTGACCGGCACGCGCACGATCGGCCCGCGCGGATCGGGGCTCGCACCGATGAGACCCACCGTGACGGGATTGCCGGCGCTGTCGGTCTGTTTGACCGCTTCCGGCACCACGGTCACATGCAGCAGCGAGTCGTGCCGTAACACGTCGAGCGCCAGCGGCTGGCCCGGGCTGCTGCGGATCTTGCGGACCATCTCTTCCCACGAGCGAATCGTGTCGCCACCTGCGCGCACGATGAGGTCGCCGCCCTGCAGCCCCACCTTTGCCGCCGGCTGCCCCGGATTGACCACGCCGATGGTCGGCGGCAACAGCGGGCGCAACGCGCGCACCGTCTGCTCGCGGGCGTCTTTATCACCGTGCCGGAACGTCACGACCAGCGGCTCTGCGCGGCCGGAGACATCGATCCGCAGCGTGTCGGGACCGGTTAGCACGCGATCCTGCAGCTCATTCCACGTCCCGATGCTGTCGCCGTTGATGCGGACGATCTTGTCGCCGTGGTTGAGCGCACCGAGCGATTTCGCTCCTTCGGGCAGGCGCGCGACGTCCACTGAATCGACCGGCTGGTTTGCGAGCCGCGTTTGCCCGAGTGTGAGCGTGAGGCCGGTGTAGACGACCCACGCGAAGATCAGGTTCATCGTCACGCCGGCGACGATGACCGCCATGCGCGCCCACACCGACTTCTTCTCGAACGAGCGCTCGGGGTCGATGGGCGTGGCGGCTTTGCCGCCCTCCAGCTCGCCCATCATCCCTTCTTCTTCCATGCCGGCCATCTTCACGTAGCCGCCGAGCGGGATCCAGGAGATCCAGTACTCGGTCTCACCGCGGCGGAACTGGATCAGCGGCCGGCCGAAGCCGAGTGAGAAGCGGAGCACCTGGATACCGACGAGCTTCGCGACCAGGAAGTGGCCCAGCTCGTGCACGAAGATCAGCGGGCCGAGCGCGACGAGAAACGCGAGCAGCGTCAGGAGCACGCGGCCTCCTGGGCGAGCCGGCGCGCTTCGGCATCCGCCGCCAGCACGCCCTCGAGTGTCGTCGCATCGCCGGGGCGCGCGCGCTCCACCACGCTCGCGAGAATCTCCGCGATCTTGCCGAAGCGAATCTTCTCGTCCAGGAAGAGCTGCACCGCCACCTCATTCGCCGCGTTGAACAGCGCCGGAGCGGTGCCGCCCAGCCGCGCCGCCTCACGCCCGACCGAGTAGGCCGGGAAGCGGTCGAGCTGCAGCGCTTCGAACGTCAGCGTCCCAGCCGCGACCGGATCGAAGCGGCGCACGCCGCTATCAGGCACTCGCTCAGGATAGGTCAGCGCGTAGAGGATAGGCAGCTCCATCGTGGGGAAACCGACCTGCGCCAGCACGGAACCGTCGACGAATTCGGCGAACGCATGGATCACCGATTGAGGGTGGATCACGACCGCGATCTGGTCATACTCCACCGCGAACAGAAAGTGCGCCTCGATCACCTCGAGCGCCTTGTTCACGAGCGTCGCTGAATCGACGGTGATCTTCTTGCCCATCGTCCACGTGGGATGCTTGAGCGCTTCGGCCACCGTCGCCTGCGACACGCGCTCCGGCCCCCACGTCCGGAACGGCCCACCCGACGCCGTGAGAATGAGACGCGCCAGCTCCGTCGGCCGCCGTCCGTTGACGCACTGTAGCACCGCGCTGTGCTCGGAATCGACCGGCACGATCTCGCCGCCGCCCTCGCGCGCCGCTCGCGTCACCAGCTCTCCCGCCATGACCAGCGTCTCTTTGTTCGCGAGGGCGACGCGCTTGCCGGCTTTGAGCGCCGCGAGTGTCGCCTCGAGCCCCGCGGCCCCGACGATACCGTTCACGACGATCTGCACGTCGTCGCGGGTCGCGGCTTCGACAAGACACGCCGTACCCTTCCCCCTTCCCTCTTCCCCCTTCCCCACGCCGTTGACAAGCCCGACATACGCGGGCTTCCACTCCGCCGCCTGCTGGGCCAGGAGATCCTTGTTGGAATGACCGGTGATGGCGACGACACGAAATCGTTCGCGCTGCCGAGCCAGCACCTGGAGCGTAGACCGGCCGATCGATCCCGTCGAGCCGAGGATTGCGACGCCGACACTCATATCACCCCGAACAGGCGATAGAGTCCAGCTGCCGAGGGAATCACGAAGTAGAGGGAGTCGAGCCGATCGAGCACACCGCCATGGCCGGGAATGAGGGTCGAGGAATCTTTCAGGCCTGCCTCGCGCTTGAGAAGGGACTCGGCGACGTCGCCGATCTGCCCTACAATCGACACGGCGAGACCGAACAGCAACAGCTCCCCCGTAGAGAAATGCCAGCCATACCGATTCAGGACGAATTTCCCGAGCGCGAGCGCCGTGATGACGCCGCCGAGTGTCCCCCCGACCGCGCCGGCGTGGGTTTTCTTGGGCGACAGCACCGGCGCCAGCTTGGGTCCGCCCACCGCGCTGCCCACGGTCATCGCGGCGGTGTCGCAGATCCAGGTGATGACGAGGGGGAAGAGCGTCAACAGCACGTACGCGGTGGGACGCACCGCTGCCTGGCTGCCGTGGCGAATCGCGATCAGGAAGGTGAGCAAACCCGACGCGTACAGGGCGCCAAACACCGTAATCGAGACACTCGTCAACGGGCGGCCCGTCGGACCGCGTCGCGCCATCGCCACGACCAGCGTGAACATCAGCCACAGCGCGCCGACATACAGCGCCGGTTCGGCCCAGTGAACCTCCGAGCCTTTCGCCCAGTAGGCGAGCAGCGGAATTCCGGCGGCGGCCAGCCACCCCGTGCGATCGAGCGGCTCGATCCCCTGGCGGCGTCCGAAGTCGTAGACCTCGCGCGCGCCCAGCACGCCGAGCAGCGCCAGCGTCGCCGCGAGCAGCCAGCCGCCCAGCCAAATGATGACGACGACCGCCGGAATGGCGATCGCCGCGACGATGATGCGCTGCACCAGATTGTTCACCGAGGGGGGGGGGAAATCACGACGCAGTGACTTTACCGAAGCGGCGATCGCGGCGTTGATAGTCGAGGATCGCGTCGAGCAGGGTGCGCCGGTTGAAGTCCGGCCACAAGACGGGGGTGATGTACAGCTCCGTATAGGCGAGCTGCCACAGCAGGAAGTTGGAGATGCGCTGCTCGCCGGAGGTGCGGATCAGGAGATCGGGATCGGACCACGGCGCCGTATACAACTTGCTGCGGATCGCCTCTTCATCGATGTCTTCGAGCCGCTTCGTGCCTTTGAGCACTTCTTCGGCCAGCAGCCGCGCGGCGCGCGCGATTTCGCCGCGCGACGAGTACGAGATGCAGAGATTGAGCGACAGCTTCTCGCCGCCCGCGGTTTCCCGCTCGACGCGCTCCACCGCGGCGCGCCCGCCCGGCGTGAGGCGGCTGCGATCGCCGAGCACGTGCACGCGCACGCCCTGACCGCGCAGCTCGGCGACTTCCCGCGCGATGTACTCCTCGAGCAGATCCATCAGCGCGGAGATCTCGGGCGCGGGACGGCTCCAATTCTCCTCGGAGAACGCGAACAGGGTCAGCACTTCGACGCCCGCCTCGATCGCGCCTTCCACCGCTTCGCGCACAGCCTTCATCCCCGCCCGGTGACCGAACGGCCGGGGCAGCCGGCGCTCGGCCGCCCAGCGGCCGTTGCCGTCCATGATGATGGCGACGTGACGAGGAATTGGACCAGTGGGGGAGAGCATCAGACTTCCATGATCTCCGCTTCTTTGGCCTTTACCGCCGCGTCGACGCCCTTCAGATGCTCGTCATGCTGCTTCTGCACTTCTTTCTCGGCATGCTTCTGATCGTCCGAGGACACGTGCTCGGTCTTCTTGATCTTGTTGAGCATCTCGGTGCGCGCATGACGAATCGCGACGCGACCTTCTTCCGCGAACTTGTGCACGACCTTGACCAGCTCTTTGCGCCGCTCTTCGGTCAGCGGCGGGATGGGAATCCGAATGATGCTGCCGTCGTTCGCCGGCGTCAGGCCGAGATCCGACGCGAGGATGCCCTTCTCCACCGCCTTGAGCAGGCTGCGGTCCCACGGTTGCACGGTGAGAAGCTTGGGCTCGGGTGCGGCGACGCTCGCGACCTGCGTCAACGGCATCTCGTTGCCGTAGGCCTCCACGCGCACCAGATCGAGCAATGCGGTCGTCGCCTTGCCGGTGCGCACGGTCGAGAATTCGCGCTTCACGGCTTCGACCGCCTTGTCCATCAGTTGTTTGGCCTGTTTGACGTGATCGGTGAGGCTGGCTGCCGGTGCAGGGGTCATTGGACGATCGTGCCGACGCGCTCTCCGGCCAGAACCCTGGCCGTGGCGCCGGGCTGGTTGATGTTGAACACCACGATGGGGAGCTTGTTCTCTTTGCACAACCCGAACGCGTTGGCATCCATCACCGCGTAGCCTTTGACCAGCGCGTCCTGAAACGAGAGCGTGGGGATGAACTTGGCGGAAGGGTCTTTCTTGGGGTCCGCCGTGTAGATGCCGTCCACGTTGGTCGCCTTCAGGATCACGTGCGCCTCCATCTCGAGCGCGCGCAGCACCGCTGCGGTGTCGGTGGAGAAATACGGATTGCCGGTCCCACCGGCGAAGATGACCATGCGACCCTTCTCGAGGTGACGCACCGCCCGCCGCCGGATGTAGGGCTCCGCCAGCTCCTCCATGCGGATCGCGGTCATCACGCGCGTGTCCACACCCTTCTTCTCCAGAATGTCCTGCAGCGCGAGCGCATTGATGATCGTGGCGAGCATGCCCATGTAGTCGGCCGACACGCGGTCCATGCCCTGCGCGCTCGCCGTCGTGCCGCGCAGGATGTTGCCGCCGCCGATCACCAGACCGAGCTGGACGCCGGTCGCGGCCACCGATTTCAACTCATCGGAGAGCCGCTCGATGACCGCGAAGTCGATACCCGAAGCTCGCCCACCCGCGAACGCTTCTCCTGAGAGTTTGAGCAGCGCGCGCTTGTAGGCGAGCTTCGGCACTTAGTTGCCCCCGAGCTCAAAGCGGGCGAAGCGCCGGACTTCCACCTTCTCGCCCGTCTTGCCCGACAGCCCCTTCACGAGCTCACCGACGGTGACCTTGTCGTCCTTCACGAACGGCTGCTCGAGCAACACGTTCTCCTGGAAGAACTTCTTCAGCTTGCCCTCGACGATCTTCTCCTTCACCGCATCGGGCTTTTTCTCTTCCGCAACCTGCGCCCGGTAGACACGCCGCTCGCGCTCCACGACGTCGGCCGGGACGTCCTCGACCCGCACGGCGATCGGCCTGGCTGATGCGACATGCAGCGCGATGTCCTTGGCGAGCTGGCGAAACTCCGCGGTGTTCGCGACGAAGTCGGTCTCGGAGTTCAGCTCGACCATCGTGGCGACCTTGCCGTTGAAGTGCAGATAGATCTCGATGACGCCCTGCCCCGCGGCGCGGTCGGCGCGCTTCTCGGCGCGCGCGGCGTACTTGACGCGCAGCAGCTCTTCAGCCTTCGCCGGGTCGCCGCCCGACTCTTCGAGCGCCTTCTTGCAGTCCATCATGCCCGCGCCCGTCTTGGCGCGCAGCTCGGCCACCATTTTTGCCGGAATGTCTTTCACTGTCGTCATGCTTCCTTTCACTCCCTCATAAAAACGCCGCCCTCGCGCCGTGAAGCCCGGGGGCGGCGGTCGGTGTGTTCATCACGTTCGAGTGGTTACGCCTTCTCCCCGCTGACGGGCTCCGCGGAAGCCGGCGCCTCCTCCGTCTTCAGCCGGGCGGCAATCGCCTCCGGCTTCGGCCGCCGCTTGCGCCGCGCCGGCCGCTTCTTCCGGTCGCCGTCGACGTCGCCTTCGCCCGTCTCGGTCGAGTACGTCGTGCCTTCGCCCTCTTCGCCCGTGGCCGCATCGCGCATCGGCATCTGGCGCCGCGCTTCACCGATGACGTCGGAAATCGCGTTGGTAATCAGCGAGACGGCGCGAATCGCGTCGTCGTTGCCCGGGATCGGAACCGTGATCAGGTCCGGGTCGGCGTTCGTATCGACGATCGCCACCACTGGAATCCCGAGCTTGTTCGCCTCGGCAACGGCGATGCGCTCTTTCTTCGCGTCCACGATGAACAACGCGCCCGGCAACCGGCCCAGGTTCTTGATACCCGCGAGGTTCTTATCGAGCTTGGAGCGCTCGCGGTCGAACAGCAGCTGCTCCTTCTTGGTGTAATTCGTGAAGTCGCCGTCCGCCGCGCCCTGCTCCAGGTCCTTGAGCCGTTTGATCTGCTTCTTGATCGTCTGGAAGTTCGTCAGCGTCCCGCCGAGCCAGCGCTCCGTCACGTAGAAGGCATTGCACCGCTTCGCTTCCGCTTCAATGATGCCCTTGAGCTGCTTCTTCGTGCACACGAACATCACGCCCTCGCCCTTCAGCACGACGCTGCGCAGCAGCTCCTGTGCGGCTTCGAGCTGACGCATCGTCTTCTGCAAGTCGATGATGTAGATGCCGGAGCGTTCGGCGAAGATGAAACGCCGCATCTTGGGATTCCAGCGGCGCGTCTGATGGCCGAAATGGACACCTGCTTCCAACAATTCCTGCAACTGAGGCTGAGGCATTTACTCCCTTTCTTGGGTTTGTCCGCCGCCGCTCTCATCTCTCGCCCAACCCCGAAGGGACCCAGGGCAAGATCAAGCGGCGTGAGTGATTTGTGCGTTGCACGTCGCTACTACGCTACGACGCTACGTTGTACGTACAACGCATGACGTAGCGTCCTACAACTATCTCTTCGAGAACTGGAACCGTTTCCGGGCTCCAGCACGACCAGGCTTCTTTCGTTCAACAGCGCGCGGATCCCGAGTCAGCAATCCCTGCTCGCGCAGCTTCTTCCGATGCCGGTCATCCGCCAGTACGAGTGCGCGGGCGATCCCGAGACGCATCGCGCCGGCCTGTCCGGTCAGTCCGCCGCCCACGACGCGGGCCTTAACGTCGAACGCGCCCAGCGTGTCGGTCGCGGTGAACGGCTGCTGAATGTGCGACACGAGCGAGGGCCGTGGGAAGTAATCCCCCAGCGTGCGCCCGTTGACGCTCCACTTGCCCGAGCCCGGCGTCAGATACACGCGCGCGATACCAAGCTTGCGGCGCCCGATCGCGTGCCAGCGCAGCTCCGGTGTGATCGCGCTGCTCACTTGGCCTCCACGGCAACCAACGGCGTCGGCTGTTGCGCGGCATGCGGGTGCTCAGGTCCCGCGTACACCTTCAGCATCTGCTTCACGTGCTGGCGCGACAGCGTGGTCTTGGGCAGCATGCCCCAGACCGCCTTTTCGATGACGCGCTCCGGATGCTTGCTGATCACCTTAGAGACCGGCGTAAAGCGTTCGTGGCCCATGTACCCCGTGTGCCGGAAGTAGCGCTTCTGCTCAGGCTTGCGACCCGTCAGCTGCACCTTCTCGGCGTTGATGACAATGACGAAATCTCCGCCGTTGACATACGGCGTGAACGTCGGCTTGTGTTTGCCGCGCAGGATTTGCGCAATCCGGCTGGCCAGCCGGCCGAGCGGCTGCTCAGCCGCGTCGACCAGCCACCACCGGCGCTCTATGTCCGCGGGCTTCAAAGTGAACGTTTTCATTGCTCCTGATTCATTGCTCCTAATAGGTCTCTGGTGTCAGGTGTTCGGTCTTCAAACCATATGCCCGACACCTAACACCAGGCACCTGGTTTCAAGCAGACGCGAACTCTAACCGCGGTGTAACGATGTGTCAACTCTAGGGTTCCGTGACTTGCGCCGGGCCGAGCGTGACCAGTGGAGCGCCTCTTTCCACCCGATCGCCCGCCTTGACGTGGACCTGGTCCACCACGCCGCGACTCGTCGCGCGCAGCTCGTTTTCCATCTTCATCGCCTCGACAATCACGAGACCGGCGCCCGCAGCCACTTCCTGGCCCACCGTCACCTCCACACGCACCACGAGCCCCGGCATCGGTGCCCTTACGACGCCACCCTGGACTGTCTTCCTGCCCTGACCGGTGAGAGCCTCGATTTGCTTCGAGCGGTCGTCCTGCACCTCAGCCTCGAGCCGCTCCCCCGCGGCTCCAAGGGCCCAGCGCCTGCCGCTCGCCTCGAGCGACTGGCAGGCGACCGTCCACGAGTCCTTGCCGAGCAAGAGATGGATGAGCGGCGTGCCCGGAATGGCCGCACAGTGCGCCTCGAGGCGATCGCCGTCGACCGTGACGGCGCCGCCTTCGACGTCGATGATGTAGGTCCGACTGCGCAAGGTGACGTGATACTTCATGAGGCTGCCTCCAGCACTGCCACCGTCTCCACATGCGCCGTCTGCGGAAACAGGTCAAACGCCCGGACGCTGCGAACGCTGTAATTCACATTGAGCCGTTGGAGATCGCGCGCCAGCGTTGCCGGGTCGCACGAGATGTACACGAGCTTCGTCACCGGCTCGGCCGTGAGGCGGAGCGTGACGTCCCAATGCAGCCCCGCGCGCGGTGGATTCACGATCACCGCATGCGGCGGCGGAAGGCTCGGCAACACATCCTCCGCGCGCGCGGCGATGAAGCGCGCGGCCGGCAAGTGGCTGCGCCCCCACGTCACCGCTTTCTCATCCGCATCGACGCTCACCACGGTGGCGCCCGCATCCACCAGCAACGCGGCCGTATCGCCGATGCCGCCGTACAAGTCCCACACCGTCAGCCCCTGCACGTCGCCGAGCTGATCGACCGCCCAACGTCGGGTGACGGCGCCCATGCCCGGGTTCACCTGCTCGAACGCGGTCGCCGGGAAGCCGGTCGCGGGACCCGCGACCACCCGCGCCGCGCCGTCCACCGGTTGCCACCAGCAGACCACAGCGTCGCCCAAATCGCGGCGCAGCGCCTCGGCGCTGAGCCACGGCTCCCCCGCCGACTCGGCAATGACGTGCCGGCGCCCCTCGCGATCGAGCCGCAGCGTGAGCCGTGTCAGCGGCTGCGGCAGCAGCGCCAGTCTGCCCCGCAGCTCGCGCCACAACGCCATGAGCTTGAAATCAGTGATGTGACAATCCGCTAGCGGAAACACAAAATTGGCTCGGTCATAGGGGTGCAAGCCGACCGTCAGACCGTCCGACCGTCCGCCCGTCGTTTTCGCCTCCATGCTTATCTTCGCCCGATACCGCCACTCTTCCAGCGCTTCCTCAATTTCCGGGTCCTCGACATCCAGCTTCCCAATGCGGCGCAGCGCGTCGCCTACGATGGCGCGCTTGGCCGAAAGCTGCGCATCGTAGGCAACGTGCTGGAGCTGGCAGCCACCGCAGTGGTCTTGCGTGTAGTGCGGGCACGGTGGCTCAACACGAACCGGACTCCCCTCCACGATGTCTCCGACCTCCGCGCGGGCAAACTTGCGGTGTCCCTCGAACGATCCCTCGCGCAACCGCACGCGATCGCCGGGCGCGGTGCGTGGCATGAACACGACTCGTCCGTCCCCCAGTCGCCCCACACCATCACCGCCCGCCGCGATCCGGGTGATCGACACGAGGTCCGTCACTCGAGCTCGCCGCGCAGGTTCATGTGGCGGCTCTCGAGAACCCAGGGCGACATCGCCGCTCGCCCGTCCTCGCCGTCCCGCCTGCCCGCCGGCCCGCCCGCCCGCCCGCGCCGTTCATCCGCCACGAGCGCCGCCGCAACGGCAAGCGCACGCTCCAGGCCCGGCCCTGGGGGCGCGGACAGGACGCGGGCGCCGGCACGTTCCAGATAGGTGATGTCAACTTCGCCACGCTGGAAATCGGGATCGTCCATCACGCGCAGATGGAATGGCTGGCTGGTCGGCAGACCGACGATCATCAGCTCGGTTAGCGCGCGCCGCATTCGCTGAATCGCGCTCTCGCGCGTTTCGCCCCAGGCGATGAGCTTCGCGAGCAACGGATCGTAGAACAGCGTCACATCATTGCCAGCCTCGACGCCGGCGTCCCAGCGAATTCCCGGCCCACTCGGCGCGCGCAGGTACTGCAGCACGCCGGTCGCGGGAAGAAAGTCGTTGAACGGATCCTCCGCCGTGATGCGGCACTCGATGGCGTGACCGCGGGGATGCAGCGGCGTGCCACCCACGTGCACGCGCATCGGTTGTCCGGCGGCGATCCGCAGCTGTTCGCGCACCAGGTCCACGCCGTACACCAGCTCGGTGACCGGGTGCTCGACCTGAATCCGCGTGTTCATCTCGAGGAAGTAGAACTCGCCGGACGGCGTGAGCAGAAACTCGATCGTGCCGGCGCTGGTGTAGCCCACCGCGCCGGCCGCGGCTGTCGCCGCTTCCGCGAGCCGGCGCCGCAGCGCCGGCGACACCGCCACCGACGGCGCCTCTTCGATCAGCTTCTGATGGCGCCGCTGAATGCTGCATTCACGCTCACCCAGCGCGACCACGCGGCCGTGCCGGTCGGCCAGCACCTGGATCTCGATGTGGCGAGGCCGCTCCAGATACTTCTCGACGTAGAGGCTGCCGTCGCCGAACGCTTTCAGCGCCTCACGGCGCGCGGCCTGGAAGGCGTCCTCCACCTCCGCATCCGAGCGCACCAGCCGCATTCCCTTCCCGCCGCCACCTGCCGCCGCCTTGAGCAACACGGGATAACCGAGCCGCTTTGCCTCGCGCCGCGCCTCGACGGGGTCGCGCAACGGCGCCGCCGTTCCGGGGACGACGGGCACGCCGGCGGCCTGCATGCGCCGCCGCGCTTCTGTCTTGTCGCCCATGGCGCGGATGGCCCCCACGGGTGGACCGATGAAGATGAGGCCCGCCTGCGTGCAGGCTTCCGCAAAACGGGCGCGCTCCGACAGAAACCCGTAGCCGGGATGCACCGCCTGACAGCCGGTGTCACGCGCGGCCGCGATCAGCCTGTCGATCGCGAGATAGGACTGCGCGGCGGGAGCCGGTCCGATCGGGACCGCGGCGTCGGCCTGGCGCACGTGGGGGGCCAGCCGGTCGACCTCCGAGTACACCGCGACGGCGTCGAGGCCTTCTTCGTGGCAGGCGCGGATGATGCGCACCGCGATTTCGCCGCGGTTCGCGACGAGGACTCTACGAATGGACGTCAAGACAGCGTCACCGGCATCCGACCTCTGATTCCAATCCAAACGTCTCGAAGGCCTTGCACAGACCGCTGACGTTAGTCACGGCGCGCCGGTAGAGCGCCGTGACGGGCGCCGTCCACGTCTGGTGCTCGTCCACCGCCAGTCGCAACGCCGCGAACACAAAGTCCTGCGGGGGCACGTGGTCGGCCTTCGTCTCCTTTCCCGACACCCAGACGAGCGGCCGCTTATTCCACTTCACGGCGGGGCGCTGCTCGGGCGCGCCCTCGAACCCCATGCTCGCGCACACGGCGCGCGTCTGCCCCAGCGCGCGCAGTGAGGGATCGCGGGTCTTCAGCTCGCGCAGCCCGCGATTGCGCAACACCGAGTCCGTCCGCCAGCGGTCGAGCGGCACCACGAACAGATCGGGACGCAGCCCGCGTGCAAAGCGCAGATACCAGGCCGCCTGCGTGTCCATGTCGCTCGCCGTGAACAGCATGCCTTGATGCGGGCAGGCGCGTAACAGGTTTTCGCCCAGCTCTTCGAGCACGGGTGGGAGGCGCAGCGTCTCCGGGAGCGAGTGCCACGCGAGCGTCGCCGCCGCGATGCCGCCCGATTCCCAATCCACGTACGCGCGTTCCCCCACGGCGTAGACGCGGTAGACGCGCGCCGAGTCGGCGGTGCGTGTGCCGGTACTCAGCCGCGCCGAGCGATCGAACGCCTGTTGCGCCGTATCGAGGATCGCGTGCGCCAGGACGGTATCCACGACGACCGGCTTCTTGTGCGCGTGGTAGTCGGCGCCGAGCTGCAGGTAGTAGCGACCGAGGTCGAGCCAGGCGACGCCGTCGGTCGAGTCGGCCGCAACGCGCGCCCACACGCTCGCCCGCGCCGTGTCCTGGCTCGCGGAGGGGGGAGGACTGGACGGCGTTTGGACGAGCAGCAGCCCCAGGGCTGCCTTATAGAGGAATATTCCCATGCTTTTTGGGCGGATTCCTCCCGCGCTTCGTTTCGAGCGTTACGAGTGCCTCGATCAGCCTCGGCCGTGTGTCGCGCGGATCGATGATGTCGTCGAGGTAGCCGCGCGCCGCCGCCTGATAGGGATGCGCGAACTTCTCCCGGTATTCGTTGGTGCGCTCCTCGCTCGCTTCGCCCTTGTACAGAATCTCCACCGCACCTTTCGGTCCCATCACCGCGATCTCAGCGGTCGGCCAGGCGACGTTGTAGTCGCCGCGAATGTGCTTGGAGCTCATGACGTCGTAAGCGCCCCCGTAAGCTTTGCGCGTGATGACGGTGAGCTTGGGTACCGTCGCCTCACAATAGGCGTACAGCAGCTTGGCGCCGTGCTTGATGATGCCGCCATGCTCCTGCGCGACCCCCGGGAGAAACCCCGGCACGTCCTCGAACGTCACGAGCGGAACGTTGAACGCGTCGCAGAACCTGATGAATCGCGCGCCCTTGAGCGAGGCCGCGATATCGAGCACCCCGGCGAGCGCCGCGGGCTGATTCGCGATGATGCCTACCGGCCGCCCTGCCAAGCGCGCGAATCCCACCACGAGATTGTTGCCGTAATCTGGCTGTACTTCGAAAAAGGCGCCGTTGTCCACGACGAGCTTCAACACCTCGTGCATATCGTAGGGCTTGGTCGCCTCGTCGGGGACGATGTCGAGCAGCGCTTCTTCACGCCGGTCGGACGGATCGTCGGGTTGGCGGATCGGCGGACTGTCCAGGTTGTTGCCAGGGAGAAATGACAGCAAGGTGCGAATGGCCGTGAGCGACTCGAGCTCGGAGCCATGGACGAAATGCGCGATGCCGGAGGTCGCCCCGTGCACGTCCGCGCCGCCCAGCTTCTCGAAATCGACTTCCTCGTGCGTGACGGTCTTCACGACGTTGGGGCCGGTCACGAACATGTACGAGATGCCGCGCACCATGAAGATGAAATCGGTGATCGCGGGACTGTAGACAGCGCCGCCGGCGCATGGCCCCAGAATCGCGCTGATCTGCGGTACCACGCCCGACGCGAGCGTATTACGCAGGAAGATCTCGGCGTAGCCGCCGAGCGAGGCGACGCCCTCCTGAATCCGCGCGCCGCCCGAGTCGTTGAGACCCACGACGGGCGCGCCGTTTTGCATCGCGAGGTCCAGCACTTTGCAGATTTTTTCGGCGTGCGCCTCCGACAGCGAGCCGCCGAAGACCGTGAAATCCTGCGAGAACACGTAGACGAGCCGGCCCTCCACGCGACCCCACCCCGTCACCACGCCGTCCCCCAGGTACTTCTGATCCTCGAGGCCGAAGTCGGTGGCGCGATGCGTGACGAAGCGATCGAGCTCGACGAACGAGCCGGGATCGAGGAGCACGTCCAACCGCTCCCGCGCCGTCATTTTGCCTTTTTGATGTTGCGTGGCGATCCGGTCGGTGCCGCCGCCCTGCTCTGACTCGGATCGTTTTTGCTGGAGCAGCTCGAGTTTTTCTCGCATGGACATGGGGGGAGAAGATACGGAAGAAAGAAGGGTCAGGAAGACTTCCTGACCCCTCAAATCTCGAACCCGCGAGGCGTCTCAGCGTCTAGGCGTCTGTACTAGGTGTCTCTTCACTCACCGGAGCCGGTGTGGTCACCGTGGTCACCGGAATGATGTCGTCCTTGGGGAACCCAGTGGCAGCGAGGACGATTCTGTGATGGATTGGATCCACCTCCAGAACCTTCAATTCAACCGCCTGGCCTTCTTTGACGGCGTCGCCCGGCTGCTGAATATCCGGGATCCCCAGCTGCGACATCGGCACAAAGCCTTCGATATCACTGCCGAGATCGACCACGACGCCCTTGTCCATCAAGCGCATTACCCGGCCGCGCAGCTCCGTGCCGACGGGGTACGTCTCACCGATGCGCAGCCAGGGATCTTCCTGCGCCTGTTTCAATCCGAGCGAAATCCGCTTGTTCTCGGCGTCGACGTTCAGAATCAGCACGTCGACCTCGTCCCCCTTCTTCACGACTTCGGACGGATGCTGCACCCGCTTCGTCCACGACATATCCGAGATGTGGATCAGGCCGTCGATGCCCGGCTCGATTTCGACGAACGCGCCGAACGACGTCAGGTTGCGCACTTTGCCGCGCAGCCGTGTGCCGACGGGATACTTCTGCGGCAACGCCATCCACGGATCCTGCTCCGTCTGCTTCATGCCGAGCGAGACCTTCTCTTCGGTCTCGTCGACCTTGAGCACGACCGCCTCGATCGACTCGCCGATCGACACGAGCTTGGACGGATGCCGGACGTTGCGGGTCCAGCTCATTTCGGAGATGTGGACCAGGCCTTCGATGCCGGGCTCGAGCTCGACGAACGCGCCGTAGTTCGTAATCGAGACGACCTTGCCCTGCACCCGCGTTCCAACCGGATACTTCGCCGCGACGTTCTGCCAGGGATACGGCTGCAGCTGCTTCAGGCCGAGCGAGATGCGCTCGCGCTCCCAATCGATGTCGAGGACCTTGACCTCGAGCTCCTGGCCGATCTGCACCATTTCGCTCGGGTGCGACACGCGGCCGTAGCTCATGTCGGTGATGTGCAGCAGGCCGTCGACGCCGCCGAGATCGATGAACGCACCGAAGTCGGTGATGTTCTTGACGACGCCCTTCCGCACCTGATTGACCGACAGCTCCTTCATCAGGACGTCGCGCTTGGTCTTGCGCTCGGCCTCGAGCAGCACGCGGCGCGAGACGACGATGTTGCGGCGGCGCTTGTTCAGCTTGATGATCTTGAACTCGAAGCTCTGGCCGAGCAGTTCGTCGATGTTCGGCACGCGCCTCAGGGCGATCTGGCTGCCCGGGAGAAATGCATCCACGCCCATCAGGTCCACGACCACGCCGCCCTTGATCTTCTTCACGAGGGTTCCGGCGACCGCCTCGTCCTTCTCATGCGCCTCGCGGATCTTCTCCCAGACGCGCATGAAGTCGGCCTTCTTCTTCGACAGGACGACGGCGCCTTCCTGATCCTCGAGGTGCTCGAGGAAGACCTCGATCTCGTCACCTTCCTTGAGACTCTTGGGATCCTTGAACTCGTCGATCGCCACCGCGCCTTCCGACTTGAACCCGACGTCGAGAATGACGGCGGTGTCGGTCACGCGCAGCACTTTCGATTTGACGATTTCGCCTTCTTCGATATTCGAAAGCGTCCCCTCGTACAACAGAGTCATTTTCTCGATCTCGTCGGAGGAATACTCCTCGTCGAGACCGGAGCGGACGCGTAGATGGGAGCGGGGTGCTTTGCGAGTAGGAACGTCTTCTTCGGAATCTTCTATATCACGTGCTTCAACGAGCATTCGGTACACCGGTTCGGTTTTGAGTTTTTGGATTTCTCGTCGCGCAATGTCCTTTCAGGACAGTGTTTGCCGAGCACAGGCCTCAGCCTGTCGAATTACGGGCGGAAACCTACCCAGGGAACCGCTGCCGCGCCAGTTCAACGACCTGCGTCACCTGCTGTTCCAGCGTTAGGGCGGTCGTATCCAGCACCACGGCGTCCTCGGCGGCTCGGAGCGGCGCGATCCGACGGTTCGAGTCGGCGGCATCCCGCGCCGCCAGCGCCTGGCTCTCCTGCTTCACAAGCTCTTGGTCGACCTCCTGCCCGCGCTGAGACAGCCGCCGCCGCGCCCGCTCGTGCGGCGTCGCGGTCAGAAAGATCTTCAGCGGGGAATCGGGAAATACCACTGTGCCGATATCCCTCCCGTCCACGACGACGCCCCCCCCGCTGCCATAGTCCCCGACCGCGAGCCTTTGCTGGGTGTTTACCCAGGTCCGGACTTCCGGAATCGCGGCCAGCGCCGACACATATCGGGTCACGCGCTCGCCCCGGATCGCCTCTTCGACGTCGGCACCGGCGACTTCCGGCTTGAACCGGGTCCCGATCAGCACCAGTCGAACGGGGAGACGCTGCGCCAAGTCGATCACCTGCTGTGCCGGCCATTCCTCGCCCTGCCGGCGGCCCCCTTCGCCCAGGTTGTCGATGGCGGCGAGGGTCAGCGCTCGGTAGAGCGCCCCCGAGTCGAGATGCGCCCACCGGAGCCGCTGCGCCACCCGCGCCGCCGTCGAGCTTTTGCCGGACGCGGCCGGGCCGTCGATGGCGATGACTCGGATCATGATGCGTGGATACGACGTAGATCGTGAAAGAATTCGGGGTAGCTGATAACGACAGACTTTTTCTCCGAGAGCTTCACGTCGGCCTCCGGTAGCGTGCCGAGCACGGCGAAAGCCATCGCCAGCCGATGGTCCTTTGCCGTTTCGACCTTACCGCGCGGCGTCTTGGACGTTCCTTCGACGTGCAGGTCGTTCCCCTGAGCCTCCGCCTTCACTCCCACTGCTCGCAGATTGGCGGCAATCAGTTCGAGCCGGTTGCTCTCTTTCACCCGCAGCTCGCCGACTTCGCGGAACACGGTCGACCCGGTCGCTCGACTCGCGAGCACCGCAAGGATCGGGACCTCATCGACGAGTGTCGGGATTTCGGCCGCGGTGACTTCGGTGCCCTTGAGCGATGCGGGCCGCACGAGCAGATCGGCCACGGGCTCGCCACCTTCGTCACGCAGGTTGACGCGCTCGACGTGCGCACCCATGCGCTCGAGCACGATCAGGAAGCCAGTGCGGGTGGGATTGACGCCCACATTCTCGACGGTCAGCTCGCCACCATCGGCAAGAATGGCCGCAGCAATCATGAAGGCCGCCGACGACGGATCGCCGGGCACAGAAAGTTGGAACGCGGGAATGCTGACGGCAGACGGCTGATAGCTGATGGCGCCGTCTCGTTCATGGATGCCGAGCCCGAGATGCGCGAAGAGTCGCTCGGTGTGATCCCGGGATCGATATGGTTCTCGGATCGTCACCGGCACGTTGCCGGTCAGTCCCGCGAGCAGGATTGCGCTCTTCACCTGCGCACTCGCGACGGGACTCGTGTAGGTAAGTCCGCGCAACTTGCCGCCGCGGATCGTGAGCGGCAGGCCGTCTCCTCTTTCCTTAATATCCGCCCCCATCGCTTTCAGAGGCTCCGTCACCCGTCGCATGGGCCGGCGCCGCAGGGAAGCGTCTCCGGTGAGCGTTGCCGCGAACTTCTGGCCCGCGAGAATCCCCAGCACGAGGCGAGCGGTCGTGCCTGAGTTCCCACAGTTAAGAGGTGCGGCGTGCGGCGTGAGGCGTGCACCCTTCACGGTCACGACACCCTCACGGATCGGAGCAACCGCGATACCCAGTTGACGCAGCACACGAGCAGTACTCTTCACATCCGCGCCCGTGAGCAAACCGGTCAGCTCGCTCGTTCCCCGCGCCAGCGCGGCGAGCATGAGCACCCGGTGCGAGATGCTCTTGTCGCCCGGTGGGCGAACGACGCCGCTCACTCTCACGGCGCGATGCGCCGCCGCCACTCCGCCGCCCGCGTCAGCCACGCGGTGAGTGCCGCGGCATCGCCGACCTCGAGCGCGCGCTCCACCGTCCCCAGCGACTCCTCGAGCGTGCGGAGCGCGGGCAGGATCTCGTCGCGGTTCATGAGCAGGATCTCCGTCCACAGCTCGGGATCGCTCGCCGCCAGGCGCGTCGTATCGAGCGCACCAGGTCCGAACGACGACCCGCGGGGCGCGTGGCGCGCCAGAAAATCGCCCAGCAGTGACGACACGATCTGCGGCACGTGACTCGTCGCCGCAAGCTGTGCATCGTGCAGCTCGGCGTCGAGCACGACCGGCTCCGCACTCAGCACGTCTTGCCAGAAATGCGCGATCTCACGGGCGGCATCGGCGCCGCCGAGACACGGCGTGACGTAGACGACCGCGCCGCGAAACAGATCGGCGCGCGACGCTTCGTACCCGTGACGATGCGTTCCTGCGAGCGGATGGCTCCCCGCGAACCGCGCGCCCAGGCCGAGTTGCTCGGCGCGTGCGACGATCGCGCGTTTCACCGACCCGACGTCCGTGATGAGGGCATCGGGCTTGAGGTGCGGCAGGAGGGCGTCGAGCTGCGCGAGATTGGCCGCCGGGGGCGCGGCGAGGATGAGCAGATCGGCCACGCGCGCCACGTCGGATGCCCGGGGCGGCGTGTCGTCGAGCGCCCCCTGCTGCGCGGCGAGCGCGCGCTCGGCCGGCTCGGGCGACCACCCTACCACCTTCCTGATGTCCTCGGCGCCCGACTGCTTCACCTGCCGGGCAATCGAGCCGCCAATCGCGCCGAGCCCGATCAGGCCGAGGGTATGGGGCCGCACGGCTTGGAAGGTACACGTCACCCGCATATTATGGAGCCCCATGCGGGCCGCGCCGAGCATCACCCGCCTCTTCGCGGCGACCTTCATCGCCGTCGCTGTGGTCGGTCTCGTCACCCAGATCGCCACGTGGCGCAGTGCCCGTGCAACGCAGTCCGCGATGGTGGAGCTGGCGCAACGCCTCGATCACATCCAACGACTCAATCCATCCCCCGGCGTCGCGGCGGAAGCGAGCGCCGCCGCCGAGCTCGCCGCCGATGCCGGCGATGACGCAATCCAGGCCGCGCTCGCCGCGGGCGTACTGTTTGCCTCGACGCTCACGGTGCTGGGCCTCGGCTTCTGGTACAATCGTCGCCGCCTCGCCGCCCCGTTCGCTCGCATCGCCGCCGCGTTGCAGCGTGTCGCCGCGGGGCAGTTCGTGGAGCCGCTCGCCGAGAGTCAAGCCGGCGAATTCGGCGCGATTGCGCGCGGCATCAACCACATGGCGAAGTCGCTGGCGTGGCGCGAGGAGATGCAGACCTATCTCTCCCAGCTCCTCTCGGCGCTGAACGCGCCCGCGGACGAGGAAGCGACCGCATTCACCCAGGCGTTAGCCGTCATCGCCGGAGCCACGAAGGCGGCGGGCATCGTACTCTATCAACCCGCCTATGACTCCAACGAATGGGCGGTGATGGCGTCGCTCGATCTCGAACCCAAACCGGTGGCGCGCGCCACCATGCGCGATCTCATTGGCGATGCCACCCAGGCGACGCACTACCATGGCGAAGCCGTGCAGGCCGTGCGTCATCAGCTGCGTCTCACGACGCCGATGCCGCTAGGATTGGTACTGGTCCCGCTCCGCGCCGGGACGAAGCTGGTCGGCGTCCTTGGTGTCGTGCCCAGTAGCCAGCTGGGCACTGCCGAGCGCGCCGCGCTCGACCAAGCCGCACCCAACCTCGCGATCGCGTGTGAGCGCGGATCCGCGCATCACAACACGCGGCGCCTGGCCATCGAAGTGCGCTCGGCCGCCAAGCGTCTGGAGCAGCTGAACGCCGATCTCGACGCCGCGATGAAGTCGAAGGATCAGTTTCTGTCCAACATCTCGCACGAGCTGCGCACGCCGCTCAATAGCATCATCGGCTTCACCGACCTCCTGCTCACCGAGGACCTCGGGGGGGGGGCTCCCCTCTCCGCGCAGCAGCGAGAGTTCCTCGAAACGGTGGCGCGGAACGGACGCCAGCTGCTCGAACTCATCAACGAATTGCTCGATTTGCAGCGCATCGCCGCCGGACGGATGGAGCTGAAACCCGAGCCGGTCGAGCTGGCCGGCCTGCTCGCCGAGGCGGCGGGAAGCGTCCACGCGCAGATCCAAAAGCACCGCCATGCGTTCGTCCTCACGCCGCCACCGCGGGACCTGCGCGTACAGGCCGATCGGGGCCGCGTGCGCCAGATCCTGCTCAACCTGCTCTCCAACGCGATCAAGTTTACTCCGGATGGCGGCCGTATCACCCTCGCGGCATCGGTCGAGAATGGCGGCGACTACGCGCGCATTGCGGTGACCGACACGGGGATCGGGATCGCGCCGGAGGATCAGCCCAAGCTGTTCAAGGAGTTCTCCCAGCTCGACGCCTCGGCGAGCCGGAAGTACGAGGGGACCGGCCTCGGGCTGGCGTTGTCGCGGCGGCTGGTCGAAATGCAGGGCGGCGCGATCGGTGTCGATAGCGAGATGGGCAAGGGCAGCACCTTCTGGTTCACCCTTCCCCAGGCGCAATGAGGATGGCCACGATCATCGTCGTGGAAGACCAGCCGGACAATCTCAAGCTGCTGACGACGCTGCTGACATTGAAGGGACACAAGGTCATCGGGCTGCTCACTGGTGACCAGCTCGCGGACGTCGTGCGCTCGCAAGAACCCGCCCCCGATCTGGTGCTGCTCGATATCCAGCTCCCCGGCCGCGACGGCTACGCGGTGCTGGAGGAACTCAAGACGCTGCCCGGGCGCTCCTGGAAAGTCGTCGCGCTGACGGCTCACGCGTTACCGGAGGACCGGGAGCGCGCCAGCGCCGCCGGGTTCGACGGATACATCACGAAGCCAATCGACGTTCGCACGTTTCCCGCGGAAGTCGCACGGTACCTGGGAGGATAATCATGGGCGGTAAAGTCCTGTTACTCGGGCGGGTGGTCTTTTCCTTCTTCTTCATTTACTCCGGCTTCAATCACCTCACCAAACTCAGCGCGTACGCGCTGTACGCGGGCGCCTCCGGTGTTCCGGCGCCCACGCTGCTCACGGCCGTGTCCGGACTGATGCTCCTCGCGGGCGGCCTGAGCATCCTGCTGGGCGTCCAGGTGCGCTGGGGCGCGCTGCTCATCGCCGCGTTTCTCATTCCCGCGGCGTTGACGGTTCACAAGTTTTGGGGAATCGCCGATCCGATGATGGCCGCGAATCAGGCGGCCCACTTCTGGAAGAACATCGCCCTCACGGGCGCGTGTTTGATGATCTTTGCATTTGCGACGATGTATCCGGCTCGCTGGCCCTACAGCATCGGACGCGGGGCGGGCGGGGCGGCCCATGCCCCAACAGCCCCTTAGGGCTGATGGGGAGGATGGGGCGTCCTGGGCGCCTCCACACGGACGCGGACGTCTGGACGCGGAGTGGGGTTGGCGTCCGCCTCGTGCAGTGAGATCGAGCCGTTCACGGTGACGAGCTTCAGGGTCGAACCACCGTTGCCGATCGTGCCGCGCAGATGGCGGGGGCTGATCTTGCCCATGATCTTCACGGTGAAGTCGGTTTCGACGCGACCATTTACGGTCTCGGCGTCGATGTTGGCGTTGATTTTGTGAGGCAGACCGGCACTCACTGAACCGTTCACGGTCGTGAGCTTCACATCCCCGCCGGCCAGCTCCTGCATGTTGGCCTCGATGCTCCCGTTCACGGTGTTCGCCACGATGGGGCCATTGGACGTGCTCACCGCGATCCGGCCATTGACGGTGTTGGCATTGACCGGTGCGCTCACGCCATCGACCTCGAGACCGCCGTTGACCGTGGACACGTCGAGGTGAACGCCGCGCGGCAGCGCCACCGTGAAGCGGACCGCGACGTCGTTCTTGCGAACGCCATTCATGCGGTACTCACCGCCCTCTTCGCATTTCTGCTCGCGGGCCTCCCACATCGCGCAGATGGTTATGCCGCGCTCGGTGGGGACCGGCACAATCTGCACGCTTTGGGGGCTCGAGTGCCGCCAGCTCTTTTCGGCGTGAACTTCGAGTGAGTCGCTCGTCCCACCGACGACCTCGATCGGGCCGTTGGTGTTCCGGATCCAGACTTGCTGGCCGTCTTTCAGCAGGATCTTGTAGTGCCACTCATCGCCGGCGCTGCGGCCGTGACCGAAGAGGTTGCCGCCTTCGCCGTCACCCCACTCGAAATCGCCGAAGGAGCCGAGGGCGCCGAGCGATTCGGGAATGCGGGCTTTGACGTTGCGGACCGCGCCGCGGATGATCAGGCCGGCGCAGAGGACCAGGGTAAACAGCACGCCGCCGCGAATGATCTCGCGACGCCACGTGCGTAGGAACCGCTTGAACGAAGAGGGCTGCTCCAGAGACATGTCCATGGTTACGTGATGGTACGCGCTTTCAATCTGGCAGGTTTCGCCCCGACGCGCGACCGCCCGCCAGAATCCGGCGGGCGGTGGCGGTGCCAGGGGCAGGAATAACCGCGCTGCTAAGGCTCACGTCAGCGGGCACTTGGACTGCGCCGTGGCCTCGACGGTCACCGGCGCCAGCATGCCGCCGTACCAGACACGATTGGCATCTTCGGTTGAGGTGGCAGCGTCGACGGTGTGACCAATCCGGCGGAACGTCGCCGCTCGGTCAACCGTCATGGCGGCTTGGGCGGCGAAGCCGTATCCCAGGGTCAGGATCGTCGCGATCAGCAATGACAGGCCGCGCATTTGCATCCTCCAGCAAGAGACATGAACGATGACTTTCGTTTCTTAAGACGCCAGGAACGCGCTAAAGGTTGCATGGCACAGGGACTTCACTGTATCCGGACAGTAACAGATGCACACAGAAACGAAGGGGCACGCGAGGTTGCGTGCCCCTTCGTTCCAACGTCCTACGAAACGTCAGTAGCCCGGGTTTTGTACCAGTCCCGGGGCCACATCCAATTCGTTGAGCGGAATTGGATAGAGCGTTTGAAAGGCCGCGACCCCAGGCAAGAAGGTCTGGACGCGTCCCGTCCGTACCAGGTCGGGCCAACGGTCGCCCTCCATCGTGAGCTCCAGGCGGCGCTCGTTCAGGATCGCATCGATCGCATTGGCTTGCGTCATTGTATCGATGCGCGCCGCCGCGAGACCTGCACGCGTGCGGATAGGCAAGAGGGACGCTTCGGCTTCCACGAGCTTGTTCTGACGCGCTTCCGCTTCCGCCTCAATCAGCAGCACCTCGGCGAGGCGAAACACTTGAATGTCCTCGGCCCCGATGCCGGTCCGCCACTTCGAACCGTACTTCGTCGTACCGTCGGTGGAGTCGAAGAACGTAATGTTCCGCTTCCCGCGCTCATCCGTCGTATCGAACGTTGCGGGCGATCCGTTGAATGACGGGGAGTACGCCAGGATCAGGTTCAACGAAGGAGCAATCTCCCCGCGCCCCTGCACTTCATAGGGGAGGTAGTAGTAACCTTCCCAGCAGAAGTCGACGGCGTCGAAATGCAACCGGAAAATATCTTCCGGCGTATCGTCGCCGCCGGGCGTAAAGAGGTCACTGTAATTGGGAGCCAGCGTGTATCCGGCCGCCGCGACCGTTTGTGCTTCGGCCTCGGCACCGACCCAATTCTTCTGATAGAGGTACACGCGGGCGCGGAGCGCATGGACCGCCATCAGATTCGCGCGGTGCGAATCATTCGACGATCCCCCCAAGAGCGTCCCGGCCTCGTTCAGGTCCGTGAGGATCTGGGCGTAGACTTCGCCCGTCGTCGCACGCGTGACCACACTCGTCGAGGGAATGTCGGGCGGTGGAATCAGGACGATGGGCACGCCGAGCCCCGAGGAACCGGTATCGCCCCAGAACTTCACCAGGTTGTGATAGGTCAAGGCGCGGATGAAGTGAGCCTCGCCCAGCATCGCATCGCGTTCAGCAGGATCCAACCCCGCGACACCGGGAACCTTCTCGATCACCACGTTGGCGCGGCCAATGGCCTGGTACAAAGCGTCCCAGAATCCCTCGATCGACCCGTTGTCCGACGTGATGTCATTCTGGTCGATTTGACGGTAGGTCGTAAACGTGCCCGTGTGCTCGACGTCGTCGGCTGATAGATCGCCGAAGAACACCAACTGCCCGCCGTAGTACGAGAAACCCTGCAGGGCATCGTACATCCCCGCGACGGCCGCACGGGCGCCGCCGGGAGTCGTGATGGCCTGACTCTCGTCGACGTCATTGACCGGATGGACGTCGAGGACATCCTTGCAGCCCGCCGCGAGCAACACCATCAGCAGGGACTGCACCGTATACCACCGATTCGCGGCGCGCATCAGAATGCCCCCGAGAGACCGATCATGAACGACCGGGCCGATGGATAGGCGTAGAATTCCGTGGACAGCTCCGTATTGGTGCTCGATCCGGCGCTGTTCACGTCCGGCGAATAACCGGTGTACTTGGTCCAGGTGTAGAGGTTGCGGCCGGAGACATACAGGCTCGCATCCTTCATCTGGACCGCATTGGAGATGTAGGCCGGCAGACTGTACCGGAGCGTGACTTCCTGCAGACGCACATAGGAGCCGTCTTCGAAGTAGCGGCTCGAGATCAAGTCCGCACCTGATGTGCCATCGAAGCTCGCGCGGGGCTCGTCGGTGATGTCGCCCGGCTGCTGCCAGCGGCTCAGCGCCCGCTTGAACTTGTTGTCATAGTAGTAGCCGCCATCGTTGGCGAACACGCTGATCGCGTTGAAGATCGTCTGACCCTGGACGAACTGGAGAAATCCCCGCAGATCGAACCGTCCCCAGCTGAGCTGGTTGGTGAAGCCACCCCAGTACTTGGGGTGCGGACTTCCGACGTAGACGCGGTCGTCGTCGTTGATGGTGCCATCGTTGTTCACATCTTCGAAGACTGCGTCACCGGTCGCCGGATCCACGCCGGTGAAGTGGAGCGTGTAGAACGCGCCCAGGGGGTGCCCGACGTCGATGCGGCCGACGTCATATCCACCCACCGGGATCGGCTGGTTCTCGAACAGCTTCAACACCTTGTTGTGGTTCCAGGCGATGTTGAAGTCCGCGTTCCAGCGGAACCCCTTGGGGTCGCTCGGCTTGAGAATCAGCGCGCCGAGCTGCAGCTCGAAGCCTTTGTTTTCCATGTTGCCGATGTTCTGCAGCACGGTGGTTTGCCCGCTGGTGGCGCTGATCGGGCGGTCGAGCAGGAGATCCTGCGTCTCCTTCCGGTACCAGTCGGCCAGGATCGTGAGCCGCTCGCTCAGCAGCAGCATGTCGACGCCCAGGTTCACCTCGTGGGTCTGCTCCCAGCGCAAGTCGGGATTCCCAAAGTTGCGCTGCCCGATGCCGGGCGAGGCGCCGTAGTTCGCCTTCGAGAAGCGCGCCAGCGGGGCAAAGTTGTCCGCGATGTCCTGGTTGCCGGTCACGCCGTAGCTGGCGCGCAACTTCAGGTCACCGTGACGCGCGAGACCCTGCATGAAGGGCTCGCGGGTCAGCTGCCAGCCAAGCGACACTGCCGGGAACACGCCGTAGCGATTGTGCTCGCCGAAGCGCGACGAACCGTCGGCCCGCAGGCTCCCGCTGAACAAATACTTGTCCTTCCACGTCGCGTTCGCCCGGCTGAAGAAGGACACGAGGTTGTGTCCCGTCCACCCGCCGTCGTAGACGGTTACCGTGGCCGCGTTGCCGGGATACTGGAACTGGTCGCTGGAAAAGCCGATGCCGTCGAGATAGTCGAGCTCACTGCCGTTCCACTCGACGCTGGCACCGCCGGTCAGGCCCAGCACCCACGCCTGACTCACCCGAGGCTTCACGTCCACGAAGCCCTCGACGACGTAGCGGTTGGCGGTCGTGTTGCCGATGACCGACTCACCGTTCACGTTGGCCGAGTAGGTGCCTGCCACGAGCGGCGACAGCCACCGCAGGTCGCGCAGGTTCAGCACGTCCATGCCGACGCGGCCGTTGAGCGTGACCACGTTACTCGCCTGATACGCCGCCTCGACGTTGCCGAACGACCGGAAGCCGCGCGACTCGGCCTGGTCGTACGTCGCGATGGCCAGCGGATTCGAGTAGGCGAGTCCGTCGGCCGGGCTGGTGAAGGTGCCGTCGGGCTTGCGCACCGGAACAGTCGGCGTGCCGGCGATCGCGTTCGTCACGACGCCGTCGATGGTGTCGTCGTTCTCGACGCGCTGATGTGACTCGCGGCTCAGGCTCAACGAGGTCTTGAAACGCAGCCGCGTCGACGCGTTGATGTCGACGTTGACGCGCGCGGCCTGGCGGTCGTACCCCGAGCCGAGGACGACGCCTTCCTGTTTGAACTGCGACCCGGACACGAAGTACTGCACGCGATCGCTCCCGCCCTGGACGCTCGCATTGAAGTTGGTGACCGGCGCGGTGCGGAACATGACGCTTTGCCAGTCCGTGTTGACCAGATTCGGATCGTTCGGATCGCCGAAGTACTGCGCGCCGTAGCCGTCGTTTGCGGCCCCTTCATTCATATACTCGACGTACTCTTTGCCGGTCAGCAGGTCCCAGCGATTGCCCGTCGGCACGTCCTGCGAGCCGTAGTACATGTTGAAGCTCACCTGCGCCGGCTGCGCGCGGCCGCGCTTGGTCGTGATCATCACGACGCCGTTGGACGCGCGGGACCCATAGATCGCCGCCGAGGCCGCGTCCTTCAGGATGTCGATGCTCTCGATTTCATCCGGATTGAGGCCGGTCACGCCGGTGATGTCCTGCCCGCCCACGTCGAGCTGCGAAAAGTCGTCACGGATTAGGGGCACGCCGTCGATCACGTACAGCGGCTGGTTGGAGGCCGAGATCGACGCCGAGCCGCGAATCCGGACCGTGATGCCGGCGCCGGGGTTGCCGGCGTTTTGGATCACCTGGACGCCCGCGGCGCGGCCCTGAATCGCCGCATCAACGCCGGCGAGCGGCGTGTTCTGCAGCTCCTTGCCGCTTACCGATGCCACCGCGCCGCTGAGATCTTCGCGCGTGCTGGTCCCGTAGCCGGTCACCACGACTTCCGAAAGGACGGTGGCGACCGTCGGGAGTGTGAAGTCCTGCGTCACTGTGCCGCCGTCGATCAGCGTGACGCTTGCTTCGGCGGGTGCGAACCCGATGCGCTGCACGCGCACCGTGGCGGGGCCGGCCGCCAGTCCCTGCAGCAAGTAGCGCCCGTCGTGATCCGTGAGCGTTCCGTTCGCGCGACCGGCGATCGTGACGCGCACGCCCGAGATCGGCTGGGCCGCCACCGAATCGACGACGCGACCCGTGACGCTGGCGGTCCCCTGCGCTGCTGCTGGTGGAGGTGACGCAACGACGGCCAGGCTCAATCCCAGTAGAGCCCAACTAGAAAGGTGGTTCATAGAGGAACCTCCGTGAGGAAAAAGGTCTGACGATTTCCTCATGTTGCGGCACGAGACGCGACCATGCAAGAGGAGCATGGTGGGCAAGCCGTGAAGCTTTGTCAGCGAGTGTTGCAGAGCGAAGCGAGACGGGGGCGGCGGGCTGCACCGAGCCCGCCGCGGCATCAGAACGCGCCCGCGCCGAACTCGAAAACGTAGGACAGGTGATCGATATCGAAGAAGCCGCGATTCTTGATGCCGAGGCGTAGGCCCCAGTAGTCGGTAAAGAAGTTGAGCGGCTTGAGCGGCGTTTCGTTGATGTTGACGCGGAACTTGATCCCCGTTTCGAACACGAAACCCCACTGCCCGACGGTTGTGCCGATCGAATCGCGGGATCTGTCCAGCTCCGCACCCGCCGAGAGGTAGGTATCCAACCACCGCGATGCGGATGGCGTGTAGAGCGCCGTCCAGCCGAAGTCGTGAAAGTGATCGTCCTTGAGGTACATGCGCTGAACGATGTAACCGCCCGTCATCGGCTCCTCGAGATGCTTGACGATGAAGAACGGAAAGACCCACACCAGTCCGAGATCACCGTCGGCGCGCAGCCCGATGGAGAGCGACTTGAGCACTCCACCTTCTTCAATCTGCTTGCCCCAGCGCTGCAGGTTCTGCATCGGCTTTTCCGTGGGCCAGTTCGGGACCTCCTTGTCCACCATCAGATGGGCCAGCCCGTGGTCCTCACCGGCGATCGTGATCGGGGGGAATGGGCGCAGCTCGTAGGTGACGTAGCGACCGCCCGCCATGCGGCGCCGCAGATTCGACCGCAGCGGACTGTCGTCCGGGAGGGGCGGGAAGATGCGGTGCTGGGGGAGCCGGGTTTTCGCCATCCACGACTCGTAGCTGCCCGAGAACAAGGTGCCTGTGCGGATGATGTCACGCGTCCCCCAGGCGTCGTTGATGCGGCGGTTCACGTCGTACCCTTTGGTAAACACGCCATCGCCGTTCTTGTCGGTCGCGAGCGCGTGCTTCCCTTCTTCCACGAGCAGGTGGAACGGGAACGCAACGTATTGGTCCACATCGAGCACATTCCAGAACCACACGAGGCCATGCGCCTTGGCGGAGACACGCGTGACGACGAGCACGTTGGTCGGACGTGAGCAGCGCGGCCCGCCCGGAATCCATTTTTTGAGTCCTTCCCAGGTTGACGGAATCACAGTCATGCGGAACTCGGCGGGCTCGATGTCGTGGGGATGGGCGCCGAGCCCTTCCTCGGTGGGGAAATACGCGAAGTAGGAGAGGTCGAAGATGGCGACCTTGGAAAGCTCGACCGAGTTCTGCCCCGGTCCCTCCGGATTGCGCAGCACCGCGGACCCTTTTTCGCCCGGCCGTGTCCACAGCGCGTCGATCTGATAGTAGAGCACCGGATGGTCGGGAACCGAGTCGCCCGGGAACGGCGTGGGCACGCGGATGTCGGCGCCCGAGGCTTCGGCGAGCGACGGCTCGTCGGGAGAGAACCACAAGATGGGCGCTGCGTAGGAGACGAGCTGCGCCACCGGCATCTGCGCCTGCGTGCCCCACCACACGGCGCCGGGGACCTTGGAGAAATCGCATTGGCCCCCCCCCTGCGCTGCTGCCGCTGCCGGCCACGCCACGAGCGCGACGGCGAACCAACGGGACGATGGTGTCATCCGGTGACATTCGAGGTCCCCGGAGCGGTTCGCTATAGTCCCAACGTGGTACGTGGTTGCGGATGCTCGGCCCAGGACTCGAACCTGGAAGGGCATAGCCCAGCGGATTTTAAGTCCGCAGCGTTTACCGTTTCGCCAGCCGAGCAGGCTTACGAATCATCAATGATCATTGAACAATGATCATTGATCAATGATCATTCGCTTAGACGCGCTCGGTGCGAGCCCCCGCTGATGGCTTCACCTGTCTGATGTCGGGCTCGCGTCCATAGGCTTTCCGAAACGCCCTGCGCACGGCCTGCGCCACCTGGTCCTTGTTCCCTGCTCCCCGTTCCCGCACCAACACGATCGCGGCGCCGCCCCACCCCGCTCCGGTGAGCCGAGCACCTAACGCGCCCGCACGCTTGGCCGCCGCCACAACTGTGTCGAGCTCCGCCGAGCTACAAGCGTACAGCCGGCGACACGATTCGTGTGATTCGTAGAGCAGCTTCCCGAATTGCGCGAGCTTGCGGCCCTGCAGCAGCTCCGCCGCGAAGCGAGTCCGCGCGGTTTCGCTGACGACGTGCACGGCGCGCGAGCGCAGCGGCTCGGGCAACGCGCGCTTCAGCCGTGGCAGCCACCCGACCGGCCAGCTGGCGAGCCACACCAGCTCCGGGAGCTCCAGTTTGAGCCGCTTCACGGCCTCCTCACACTCCGCGCGTCGCTCGTTGAGAGCTCCCGCCGAGAGGTCGTGCTTCACACCCGTGTCTACGAGAAGCAGTCGAGCAACGAAAGGGATTTGCTTCGCCTCGAGGGACGCGCACTCGAACAGCAGCGCATGATCGCGCTTTGCCAGTGACGCGATGGTTTGGTCCATCACGCCGCAGCGCACGCCGACGTGATCGTGTTCGGCGCGAAACGCCACGCCCGCGATCTGTCGCGGCGTCAGCTTGGCACCGACCAATGCGACGATGGCCTTGGCGGCCGCTACGGCGAGCGCTGCGGACGACGATAAGCCGGCGCCGATCGGCACGTCGGACGCCACCGCAATGCGCAGACTCCCGCCCGGCGGCAGTGCCTCGAGCGTCCAGAGCTCGCGCAGCACGCCCGCGACGTACGCGGCCCAGCCTTGCGGCAGCTCTTCCTGCCAGCGCACGCGCACAACCGTCGGGTAGCGCGTCGAAACGGCTTCGAGCGTCCCCGGTTCGTCGCCCATGCCGGGCCCGACCGCCGCCGTCGTGCGCTCGGCAATTGCAATTGGCAACACCGGACCACCATTGTAGTCGGTGTGCTCGCCGATCAGGTTGACGCGCCCGGGCGCCGACGCGGCGGCGCTAGGGATTGTCCCAAATGATTGCTGAAAGAGGTCTATCGCTGGTCGTGGCATGAGTTTGACAATGATTGGACGCAATGCTACCGTATCGCGACCGAATTAACCATCTACCTAAATCCGTATTCGGAGATCACGTTATGCGGCGGTTTGCGTTGTTGCTGCTCGCCGGAGCCTCTTCGCTCGTCGCCGCGCTCCCTGCGCAGGGTTTTGGCGTCTACGAGCACAACGCCTGTACCATGGGACGCGCCGGCGTATCGGCCGCGAACCCCTGCCCCGACGGCTCCGCGATCTTCTTCAACCCCGCTGGGCTGGCCGGTCTGTCGCAAACCCGCATCAGCGCAGGCGTTACCGCGATCGCCGCGCAGGGCGGCTTCACCGATGACTTCCTGAATCAGACCAGCGACCTCCAAAACCCCGTCATCCCGGTGCCCAACGCCTACATCACGCACGCGATCAGCCCGAAGCTCACTGTGGGCATCGGCGCGTACGCGCCGTACGGCCTCGAGACCAAGTGGGATAGCACGACGTTCCCGGGGCGGTTCCTGGGCTACAACACCGATGTGCGGTCGATCTACATCCAGCCGACGTTCGGATATCAGGTGAGTCCCACGCTGAAACTCGGCATCGGCTTTTCCTACATCACGAGCCGTCTCAAGCTGCGGCAGCGGGCCGATTTCTCCCAGCAGATCGTGCCGTCGGGAGCAGTCCCGCCCGGGACGCGTTTTGCCGCGTTGGGCGTGCCGACGGGAACTGACTTTGCCGACGCAGCCCTCGAGGCCACGGGTACCGGCTACGCCGTCAACTTCGGCGGTATCTGGAGGGTTTCTGACCGCGTGTCCATCGGCGGCCATTGGCTGACGCGCAAGAAAATCGACTACGACGGCACGGCCGAGTTCAAGCAAGTCCCCACCGGTCTGGTGCTGCCCCCGAACAATCCGCTCGGCCTGCCGGCCGGTACGCCGGTCGACGCTGTGGTGGCCGCCAATTTCGCCCCCGGTGCGCCGTTGTCGAACGGCAACGTGAAAACGTCCATCGAGATGCCGCCGCAGGGATCGCTGGGCGTCGAGTGGAAGCTGAACAACGCGTGGACATTCATGGGAGACTATCAGTACGTGGTGTGGGGGTGGTTCAGTGAAGTCAACATCGACTTCGAGAATCCGGCGACACCGGACCTCGCGCTGCACCCCAGCAACAAGGACACGCACGGATTTCGGTTCGGGACCGAATACCAGTACAATCCCAAGCTGAAGCTGCGCGGCGGCTACCTGTACCACACCGGTGCGTCCCCCGACGAGTTCGTGACGCCGCTGCTGCCCGAAGGCCCGCGCAACGAGTTCACCATCGGGGCCGGCATCGACCTGACGTCGAAGCTGCACGCGGACCTCGCGTACCAGTACATCAAACAGCAGGACCGGCGCGGCACGGTGAATCTCGCCGCCGGCAACACCGGACTCTACCAGTTCTCGGCCCATCTGTTCGGGATCGGGGCTGCCTACACCTTCTGAGGAACCGCGACTCATGATGCGCACCATCCGCTGCTCGGCTGTCCTCGGACTCCTGCTGGCGGCCGCCGCCTGCGACAACGAAGACGTGATCCGGCCGTACTCGAACGTGCCGGTGGACGCCCTGTTCGATCGCTATGTGTCCATGGGCAACTCGATCACGGCGGGCTTCCAGTCTGCCGGCATCAACGACAGCACGCAGAATCAGTCGTACGCGGTACTGCTCGCGCACGCGATGCGGTCGCCGTCCTGGTCGCCGCTCATGAGGCGGCCGGGCTGTCCGCCGCCCTTCACGAACGTCTTTACGCAGGCGCGCGTCGGTGGCGGCACGCCGACGACGTGTGCTCTGCGCAGCGTCCCGAACCCGCCCCCGCCGTACATCAGCAACACCGCGGTTCCCGGCGCGGAAGTCATCGACATCTACAACAACCTGGACCCCTCGTCCAACGCCAACACGTTGACGTCGTTTTTCCTGGGCGGGCTGACGCAGACGCAGATGATGCAGCGCGCGCATCCGACCTTCGTGTCGGTATGGATCGGTAACAACGACGTCCTAGGTGCCGCCACCTCGTCGCCCAACGCGGGCGACAGCACGAAGATCACGCCGGTGGCGACGTTCCAGGCGAACTACACGAACGTGCTCGATTCAGTCGCCGACGTCTCCCCGGGCGGAGCGGTGCTGCTGAGCGTGGCGAACGTGACGCTCGTCCCCTACTTCAGCCGCGGCGCCACGTACTGGGCGATCAAGAATGGTCTCGTGCCGGGCGCCGCGTTCCCGCCGGCGTTCACGGTGAGCAACAACTGCGCCCCGATCGCAACCGCCATTCCGGGAGCGCGTGGCGATTCCGTACTCGTGCCATTCCCCTACGGCGCGGCGCTGTTGCAGGCGGCCTCGCCACCCAACAACCTGCCGCGCAATCTCGACTGTGCCGATACGGTCGCGGCGATTGTGGTTCCGTCCGAGCTCGTGAAGCTCGCCTCCGCGGTGACGGCGTACAACGCGTTCATCTTGGGCCAGGCGACCGCGCGCGGCTGGGCCTATCTCGACGTGAACGCGAAGCTCGGCCAGCTCGCGGCCGATACGTCGCAGGTGCGTCCGTTCCCCTATTTCCCGCAGGGCAATCCCGGCGACACGATTGCGGTGCGCCGTCCGTTCGGTAAGGCGTTCTCGCTGGACGGCGTCCATCCCAGCGCATCGACGCACCGGATCCTCGCGGACACGCTGCGCCACGTGATCAATTCAGCCTACGGCACTGCGATTCCGGCGATCCCCTGACGGAGATAGAAACGGCGGCGAAGGGCGTCAACGGGCGGCAAAACGCGGCAATGGGGTATGGTTCTCCATTGCCGCCTTTTCTTAAACCCACTCGATTCCTGGCGCTCAGCGTTCTGCTGCTGCTGCCCGCGACGGCTCCAGCCCAGGCCGTCCCGCGCACCGACACGCCCCGCGGCGGCGTGCTGCGCGTAACGTTCGAGCCGGTCATCACGACGTGGGACTACGAATTCACGCCGCAGGGACGCACGCCGATCGGCGCAACGCTACCGGCGACGGTCTTCGTGCGCCAGGAACAGCGCGTCACACCGCTGCAGCTCGAGTTTGGGATCACCAACCGCATCGCGATCGGCGTGAAGGCGCCGCTCGTGCGCGTGAACTCGCGCCAGAGCTACACCACGGACAGCGCAGGTAACGTCGATAGCGCCGGTCTGGCCCTCGATTCGCTGATTACCGACACAGCGACCTACGCGTACCCGTCGCTCGGCCCGACGCCGCGAAACCTCCGCTACTTCGCGGGCGACATGGAGGTTCAGGTGAAGTATCGCTTCCTCGAGACGAACAATCTGGCGATCAGCGCCACGTTCCTCGTGCGGCTGCCGACCGGACACCAGGAGTCGCCCAACATCCTGTTCGACATCCCAACCGGTGACCATCAGACCGATATCGAGATCCAGTCGGCGCAGGAGCTGACACTGTTCCATCGGCTCTGGCTCAACGGGAGCGTGCGCCTGGCGAACCAGCGGCCTGGGACTCGAGCGATGCGCGTGGCACCCCAAACCGAGCTACTCGTGCCGCGGGCCGCAGTGGCCAACCTCAATTGGGATCCGGGGGATTATCTCGCCCTCGACGTCGCGCCGATGTATCGCTTCTCGAGGTTCTTTGGCGCGGGCTTCACGGCGGGATACTACACCAAGCAGCACGACCACTACAGCTATCGCTCCGCGCAGGACTCCATCGACGTCGCCACGAATCTGGGCTCGCCCGTCGCCGCGAATGTACTGGATCCGGGCACGGCCGTGCGGCGCTGGCGGCTCGGCGTCGCGATCACCTTCGTGGCCCCCGAGGTGGAGGGAGGCCTCTCGTTCGAGCAGACGGTTAGCGCGACCGCCGAGGAGGCTGGGACGCGGATACCGGCGGCGTCGGTGTTTCGGCTGGTGATGCGGCTGTCTCGCTGGCCGTTTTGAGCAGCTCGACGGCATGGCGCCGCGCGGTGGCCATGTCACGATCGCCCAGCATGCGCGCGATCTCTTTGACCCGTCCTTCGCCCGCTACGACCTCGACGTCGCTGGTGGCCACGCCACCCTTCTTTCCCTTCGCCACGACCAGGTGTTGATCGGCATAGACGGCGATCTGCGGCAAATGCGTGATGACGAGCGCCTGGCGCCCTTCGCGCGACACATCCTTCAGCGCCTCCCCCACCCGCACGCCGACCTCACCGCCGATCCCCTGATCCACCTCGTCGAACACCAGCGTGGGAACGACGTCCTGCGCGGCCAGCACGACTTTCAGCGCCAGCATGAGGCGCGACAGCTCGCCGCCGGAGGCCACCCGCGCTAGCGGTCGCGACTCCATCCCCTCGTTCAACTTGACCTCGAACGTGACGATCTCGGCGCCGAACGAATGGGGAGTGGGGAGTGGGGAGTGGGAGACAGCGAACTTGCCGCCCGGCATTCCCAACGCAGGAAGCACCTTGTTCACCGCGCGGGCCAGCTTCTTCGCGCCGGCGGTTCGTTTGGCGGTGAGGGCTTCCGTCGCGCGTTTGAACTCGCCGGCCGCTTGCTCGCGATCAGCGGCGATGGTGCGCAGATCGAGATCCGCCGTGTCGAGCAGCTCGAGCTCGCGCGAGGCGCGGTCGCGCGCGGCGAGCACGTCGGCGATGGTGGGGCCGTGCTTCTGCTGCAGCCGGAACAGCACATCACGGCGCTGCTCCACCTCGTTCAACCTGCCAGGATCTGCCTCGATCGCGGCCGCGTACTCGCGCGCGGCCTGCGCGAGCTCATCGGCGTTGGCAAATGCCGCGTCGAGCATCTCCTGCCATTTGCTCACCGAGGAATCGAGGCGCAGGAGAGCGCCGAGAGTCTTCTGGGCTCTGGCGAGACCCGCGGCATCGACGGCCTCCTCCAGCTCGCGCGCAAGGCGACCCAGCTCTTCGGCATGGGTGAGTCGCTTCGACTCGACGTCGAGTGCCTCGTCCTCACCGAGTTTGGGTTTGGCGCGATCGATTTCCTGCAGGACGTGCCGCAGATAGTCGGCCTTCTTGCGGACATCCGCCTGGCGTTCCGTCAGCTCAGCATCGCGCTGCTCCAGCTCCTTCAGGCGGCCATGCGCGTCCCGCACGGCCACGCGCTCGACATCGGCATCGGAGTACGCGTCGAGCATGTCCCGCTGCGCATCGGGACGCAGCAACGACTGGGTCTCGTGCTGGCCGTGCAAATCCACGAGCAGAGCGCCGATCTCACTCAACACGCTGATCGTCACCGGTGAGCCGTTGACCCACGCGCGTGACTTGCCCTCACGCAGCACCTCGCGCTTCAGGATCAGGCGGCCTTCTTCCAGCTCGATGCCGAGCGCGGCAAAGGGCGGTAAGAGGTGCCGATGCACAGCCGAGGCGAACTCGAACGCGCCCTCGACGATGGTCTTGTCGGCGCCTGGCCGGACGATGTCGGCGGACGCACGCTGGCCGAGGAGAAGCGAGAGCGCATCGACCACCATCGATTTGCCGGCACCGGTTTCGCCGGTGAGGACGTTGAGGCCAGGCCGGAAAGGGAGGGTGACGTCGGCGATGACGGCCAGGTCGCGGACTCTGATCTCGGTCAACACGTTCTCACCTCGTTCCCCCTCTCCGGAACGGAGAGGGGGTCAGGGGGTGAGGACTATTTGCGGGTTCGATCACTCAAGTCACCCCAATGCAACTTGCGCCGCAGCCGCTTGAAAAAGCTCTCGGGGCCGAGCCGGATGAGATGAATCGGGCGAGCGGCACGACGCACTTCGAGTCGCTCACCGGCGTGGATCGGTTCGCCCACCTGGCCGTCGAACGAGACGAGCACGTCATCACTCCAGGGAGGAATCGGCTGGATCGTCACGACCGCCGTGGCCGGCAGGACCAGCGGACGGACGGCGAGCGTATGCGGGCAAATCGCCGTGACGACAATGGCATCGACGGTCGGGACCACAATCGGACCACCCGCGGACATCGAGTACGCCGTCGAGCCGGTTGGCGTGCTGACGATGATGCCGTCCGCCGAATACTGCGCGACCTCGTCGCCGTCGACGGACACTTTCAGCCGCACGACACGCGCGACGCCGCCCTTGTGCACCACGACGTCATTGAGCACGAGCGGCTCGACTCGGCCGCTCTTGGCGCCCTTGCCGGTGATGGTCGATTGCAGCGTGAGCCGCGGCTCCGTCGTGTAGGCGCGCCGCACGACGGCATCCAGCGCCCAGTCGAGCGTGTCGGGAGCCGCAGTCGTCAGAAACCCGACGCGCCCGAGGTTGAGGCCGAGGATGGGGGTTTGCGCGCCGTTGAGCAGGCGCGCGCCCCGGAGCAGCGTGCCGTCGCCGCCGAGGGTGATAAGACAATCGAGAATGGAAGGCGCTTCGTTCAGGGTCGGCGGCGCGCCGCCGTCTCCCTTGGGCCAGAGCGCCTGGATGCGCTCCTCGGTATACAGCTTGATCCCGGCCTGCGACGCCTTGTGCTGCAGCGTCGCGAGAAAACCGCCCAGGTCCGGATAGTTGGGGTTGCCGACGACCCCGACGTTCATCGGGGGGTGAGCGACTCTTCGGCGGCGAGCGCACGAATGCGGCCCGCGATCCCCTCACCTGTCAGGCCGACGTCGGCGAGCTGCTGCGCGCGTGGCGCATGCTCGTACGTGCGGTCGGGCACGCCGAGCGCGACGACGCGAAGGTCGGGCGCCGTGGTCTGCACCAGCGCCGCCAGGGCGGCGCCAAAACCATTCACCACGGTCCCGTCTTCGACGGTGACGAGCAGCTTGTGGTCGCGCGCGAGCGCGTCGAGCATCTCGCGATCCATCGGCTTCACGAAGCGCGCGTTCACGACCGTGGCGGCGAGACCGTCCCCGGCGAGTAACTCGGCGGCTTCGAGAGCCGGTTTGCACATCACCCCGACGGCAACGATCGCGCAGTCCTTGCCCTTCCGCAGCACGTCCCAGGTCCCGTACGGGATCGGCGGCACTTCCGCGACCGGAGGTGCCTCGCCCGGAGCCTTGTCGCGCGGGTAGCGGATCGAGAACGGCCCGTCCTTGTGCGCCAGCGCGCACCGCAGCAACCCGATCAGCTCGGCGGCATCCTTGGGCGCCGTGACGGTCATGTGCGGTACCGCGAGCATGTAGGCGATGTCGTAGAGGCCCATGTGCGTCTGGCCGTCTTCACCGACCATCCCCGCGCGATCGAGCGCGAAGATCACGGGCAGCTTCTGAATCGCGACGTCGTGGATGATGCTGTCGTAGGCGCGCTGCAAGAACGTCGAGTAGATCGCGACAATGGGCCGCACGCCCTGCGTCGCCAGTCCGGCGGCGAACGTGGTCGCGTGCGCCTCGGCGATGCCGACGTCGAAGAAGCGGGCCGGCCACTTCTTCTCGAAAATGTTGGTGCCCGTGCCCGACGGCATGGCCGCCGTAATCGCCACGAAGTTCGGGTCCTCGGCGGCGAGCGCGGTGATCGCCTCGCCGAACACCTTGGTCCACTGCGGTGGACCCGGATTGACGGGCTTGAGCTTGCCGGTGACGGGATCGTACGGCGCGCGGGCGTGGTACTTCTCGAGATCGGGCTCGGGAAGCGGAAAGCCTTTCCCCTTCTCGGTGATCACGTGGACGACCCGCGGCCCGTCGAGCGTCTTCACAATGTCGAAGGTGTGCAGCATCTGGGCGATATTGTGCCCGTCGATCGGCCCGAAATAGCGGAAGCCCAGCTCCTCGAACAACATCCCCGGCGACCAGAGATTCTTGATGCTCTCTTCCACGTTCTTGGCGAAGTCGACGAGCTTCTTGCCGCCGATCAGGTGAGACGCGCTCTCGATGACGTGTTTGACGCGCTCGCGCATCCGCACGCCGATCGGGCTCGCGATGATGGAGCCGAAGTACTTGCTCATCGCGCCCACGTTGGGGGCGATGGACATGCCGTTGTCGTTCAGGACGACGATGATGTCACGTCGCGAGTCGCCGGCGTTGTTCAGCGCCTCGTAGGGAAGCCCGCACGTCATCGCGCCGTCGCCCACGACGGCGACGACCTCGAAATCCTCGCCCTTGAGGTCGCGCGCCGCAGCCATGCCGAACGCTGCGGACAGCGCGGTGCCAGCATGACCGGCGCCGAACTGGTCGTGCTCGCTCTCATCGCGGCGCAGGAAGCCGGACAGGCCCCCCTGCTGGCGGAGGGTGGGCAGCCGATCGTTGCGGCCGGTGAGGATCTTCCAGGGATAGCCCTGATGGCCCACGTCCCAGACGATCTTGTCGCGCGGCGAGTCGAACGCGGCGCAGAGCGCAACGGTCAGCTCGACGACACCGAGCCCGGCACCGATGTGGCCACCGGTGTGGGACACCACGGAGATCAATCGCTGGCGCACCTCGTCGGCGAGCTGCTGCAGCTCGTCGCGCGAGAGTTTCTTGACGTCGTCGGGACTGTGGATCGAGTCGAGAATCAATTCGGCCTCGTCACGATGTAGTGGGCCAGCTCAACCAGTATGGGAGAAACTAACCCGGCGTCCCGTAGCTGGTCTACGGCCCTCGCCGCGAGCCGTTCCGCCTCCGCGCGCGCCGCGCCGACACCCAGCAACGTCACAAACGTGGCCTTGGAACGCGCGGCATCCTTCCCCGCCGTCTTGCCGAGCTGGTCGGATGTGGCGGTGGCATCGAGCACATCGTCGGCGATCTGAAACGCGAGACCGATCGCCTCGCCGTAGGCGCGCAGCCCTTCGATGTGGCGCGGCGAGCCGTCGGCGGATAGCCCGCCGATCACACAGGACGCGGCGATGAGCGCGCCCGTCTTGCGGCGATGCACTTCCTCGAGCGCCGCGATGGGCAGCGCCTTCGCCTCCGCCTCGAGGTCGAGCGCCTGGCCGCCGATCATGCCGCCGGCGCCGGCCGCGCGAAACAGCTCGAGCGCGATCTCGCGATTGCGTTCCGGCTCGAGCGCGAGCGTCCGGAGCCCGTGCGCCAGGACGCGCGCCGCCAGCGCCACCATGTCGTAGCCGGCCCGCGTGGCGCGCGGCACGTCGAAGGCGCGATGCGCCGTCGGCCGGCCGCGCCGCAGGTCGTCGTCATCCATGCAGGGGAGATCGTCGTGCACCAGCGAGTACGCGTGCACCACTTCGACGGCGGCCGCGAGCTCGGCGACACCGGGTGAGGACGCGCCATTCAGCGCCTCGTGCGCCGCAAAGACCAGCGTCGGGCGCAGGCGCTTCCCCTCGCCGAGCAGGCTGTAGCGGATGACGTCATCTCCGTTCTCCGCCCAGGCCCGGAGTACGGCGTCGACGCGATGGCGCGCGTCGGTGAGGTAGCTAGCTGCTTTCAATCTCCAGGACTTTCTTGACCTTGAGCTCAGCCTGCGCGAGCTGCTCGCGCGCCACGCGCAGCCGCTCGATGCCTTCCTCGAAGAGCTTCAGCGCTTCATCGAGGTCGAGATCTTCGGCTTCAAGGCGGCGGACAATCGCTTCCAGGCGCTCGAGCTGCTTACCGAACTCGGCCATTCACCTCTCCGTCGGTGACTCGCAACCGAAATTCCTTGCCGGACGGCAGCTGGGCGACGCGCTTGAGAACTCGGCCCTCCTCGTCCCTTGCCACCGCATACCCGCGGCCGAGCACACGCAGTGGACTGAGTGCATCCAAATGTGCGCCGTGCGCGGTGAGCAGGGCGCGGGACTTCTCGAGCCGCTGGTCCATGCAGCGAACGAGACGATCGCCGGTGCGGTCCAGCCGTTCGACGACGTGGCGCGAAGCGATCCGTAAGGCCCGGGCAAGGCGCTGGCCGAGGACCCCGCATTTCACCAGCACTTCCGCACGATCGGGCGTTGCGGCCTCGGCCGCAGCGGATGGCGTCGGCGCCCGCAAATCAGCGACCAGATCGCACAGGGTGATGTCGGTCTCGTGGCCGATCGCCGAAATCACGGGCATTGGCATGGCCGCGACGGCGCGCGCCACGCGCTCGCTGTTGAAGGCCCAGAGGTCCTCGATCGACCCGCCGCCGCGTCCGACGATCAGGACATCGACGGGCAGCCGGCGGATGCGGTTCAGCGCCGAGCAGACGGAAGCCTCGGCCTTTGCCCCCTGGACCTGCGCGGGCACGACGATCAGCTCCGCGATGGGCCAGCGCCGTCCCACCACCGATTGGATATCGCGTAGGACGGCGCCGTCCGGGCTCGTGATGACGGCAATGCGGCGGGGGAACGGCGGCAGACGGCGCTTGCGCATCGGATCGAGCAGCCCGTCTTTGGCCAGCGAGGCCTTGGCCTTCTCGAACGCGAGCTTCCAGAGCCCATCTTTTTCGGTGGAGAGCAGCTCGGAGACGGTGAGCTGAAACTCCCCCTTCTCTTCGTACATGGATGGCCGGGCGAAGATGAACACCTGCATGCCGTCAACCGGCGCGGGCAGCATGTAGTTCTGCTTGGCGAACATCACACAGCGGATTTGTGCCGTCTTGTCGCGCAGGGAGAAGTACCAGTGCCCGCTGCGCCACGCCTTGAAGCCGGCGATCTCCCCGCGAATCCACAGCGGCGGCAGACCCGCTTCGATCACGGCGCGCGCGCGGCGCGTCACTTCACCGACGGTCCACGCCCCCTCGGCCGATGCGGCGGCAAAGAGATCTGGCCCCGGGGTTAGGGGGTGACCCATTGCCGGGCAGCCTGCACGGTGTTGTAGAGCAGCATCGTAATCGTCATCGGGCCAACCCCGCCGGGCACGGGGGTAATCGCCGACGCCACCTGCTTCGCCGCCTGGAATTGCACGTCGCCGACGAGGCGATAGCCCTGCTTGCGTGTGGGATCGTCGACGCGATTCACGCCGACGTCGATCACGACGGCGCCGGGCTTGATCATGTCCCCTGTCACGAATTCCGGTTTGCCGATCGCGACGATGAGAATGTCGGCCTGACGCGTGTGCTGGTCGATGCCGCGAGTGCGCGAGTGGCAGACGGTCACCGTAGCGTTGCCGCCTGGGCCGTCCTGCAGCAGCAGCGCCGCCATGGGGCGCCCGACGATGTTGGAGCGACCGACGATCACGGCATGGGCGCCTTTCGTCTCGACTCCCGTGCGGATCAAGAGCTGCTGCACACCGTATGGCGTCGCGGGGCGAAAGCCGCTCGGATCTCCCACCGCCACTTTGCCGACGTTCTCGGGATGGAAGCCGTCGACATCCTTGCGCGGATCGATGCGATGCAGCGCGCGATTGGTGTCGATCTGCTTCGGCAGCGGCAGCTGCACGAGGATGCCATGAATTTTCGGACTGGCGTTGAGGCGCTCGAGCAGCCCCATCAGATCCGCTTCGGATGTGTCCTTGGGCAGCTTGATGGTCTCGTGATAGAGGCCGGCCTCCTCGCAGGCCTTTCCCTTCATTCTGACATAGACCTGGGACGCCGGATTGTCGCCCACAAGGACCACAGCCAGGCCGGGCGTGATCCCCTTCTTCTTTAATGCAGCAATCTCGCCGGCGAGCTCCGCCCGCATCGTCGCGCCGATCGCGTTGCCGTCGATCAGCTTCGCCCCATCCTGTACCGCCGCAGGATTAGCGTGCAACGCCCACCGCCCGTGTCTCACGGATGACCACGACCTTAATCTGTCCCGGGTACTGCAACTCGCGCTCAATCTTGCGCGCGATCTCATCGGTGAGCCGCAACGCCGCCGTGTCATCGACCGATTCCGGTGTCACGACGATGCGCACTTCGCGACCAGCCTGGATGGCAAAGACCTTTTCCACGCCCTGGAATTCGGACGCGAGCTTTTCGAGCTGCGTCAGCCGCTTCACGTAGGTCTCGAATGCCTCGCGCCTTGCGCCAGGACGCGACCCGGAGACGGCGTCGGCCGCCTGGACGATCACGCTGATCGGGGATTCGTGGGGCACGTCGTCGTGGTGGGCGGCGATGCAGTTGATGACGACGGGATGCTCGCCGTACTTCGTCGCCATCTCGATGCCGAGCTGAACGTGCGTGCCGTCGTGCTCGTGCGTGAGCACCTTGCCGACGTCGTGCAGCAGCGCGCCGCGCTTGGCGAGCGAGACGTCGAGCTTCAGCTCGGCGGCCATGATTCCGGCCAGCCAGGCCACTTCCTTCGAGTGCTCGAGGATGTTCTGGCCGTAGGACGTGCGGTACTTCATGCGGCCGACGAGCTTCACCAGCTCGGCGTGCATGCCGCGAATGCCGATGTCGTAAACGGCCTGCTCGCCGGCTTCGATGATCCCGGCGTCGATGTCGGCCTTCGCCTTCTTGACGATCTCCTCGATGCGGCCCGGATGGATGCGGCCGTCGGCGATGAGGCGCTCGAGCGCGAGCCGTCCGACCTCGCGGCGCACCGGCTCGAAGCACGACACGACGACCGTGTCGGGCGTATCGTCGATGATCACGTCGACGCCGGTCGCGGCCTCGAACGCGCGGATGTTCCGCCCCTCACGGCCGATGATCCGTCCCTTCATCTCGTCCGACGGCAGCGTTACGGCCGCCACGCTGGACTCCGCCGTCTGCTCGGCGGCGATACGCTGAATCGCGAGCGCAACGATCTTCTTCGCCTCGCGATCGGCATTCTTCTTCGCCTGTTCGGTGATGGTGCGGACGAGCGCCGCCGCCTCGTCGCGCGCCTCGCTCTCGATCCGGCTGATCAGCTCGAGCTTGGCCTCCTGAGCCGTCAACCCGGCGACATGCTCCAGCCGCCCACCGATCTCGTGCTCGCGCTTGTCCAGGCCCTTGCCGCGCTCCTGCAGTTGCTGCTCCAGGCGCCTGAGGTCCTGCTCGCGGCGGTCCACGCCGGCGAGCTTGTCGTCGAGGCTTTTGTGGAGGTTTTCACGGACGGACATCAGCTCTTCTTTGGCAGCCAGCACGAGGCGCTGGCTCTGGTCCGTCGCGTGCCGCTCGACGCGCCTGCCCCACACGTAGAAGACCAATGCCGCGACGAGCACGCCGCTGAGCACGGCCGCAATGATACCGGACAGCTCTGCCATGGATCTATCTCCACCTCACCCCCCCGTCCCCCCTCTCCCGGAGGGAGAGGGGGCTAGGGGGTGAGGATCGTTGTCAGCCGGCCGTCAACGCCTTGCGCTTGGCCGGCGGTAGCATTTTCGCGAGATCGTCGGCAACGGCCGCGAGGCGCGCCGCCACTTCCCGCTCGGTTTGCTTCGCCAGAAACAGCTCGTTCGTGATGTCCAGCGCCGCGAGGATCGCGGCTTTATGCGTTTCCACCAGCGGCCCCTGGCTCAACACTTTCTTCAGGGCCTGGTCGACATAGGCAGCAACTTCCCGCGTGTACTCCGGTGTCAGATCGGAGCGCACGGTGTACTCCTCGCCCCCGATCATCACACGGACCGCATGCTTCTTCGCGGTCACTTCTGCGCGCCTCCGTTGTCACGCGCCTGTTCTTCGAGAAACGACAACCGCTGCATCAAGTCGTGCACCCGTGTGCGAGCGCCTTCGACGCGCTGGCGCAGGGCCTTGTTCTCCGACTCGAGCTCGGCGTTCTTCACCGGGTTGCCACGGGTCTTCAGCTCCGCTTCGGCTTTTTGCGCGCGCGAGCGCCACCCCGCCAGCTCCTCCGCGACATCGCGCAGGATGCTCTCGAGCTGATCGATCGCGTCGCGTACATCAGGCCGATCGCCTGCGTACATCCAGTTCACCCTCCAGCGCTTTCAGCATAGGGCTGAGCAGCGCATCAATCTCCCGCTCCGTGAGCGTCCGCTCCGGATGCCGGAACGTGCAGCGCCACGTGACGCCACGAGTCTTTTCCGGCAAGCCAGGGCCACGGTACTCATCCAGCACTTCCAGCCGCTCGAGCAGCGATCCTCCCTCGCGGCGCAACACCCCTTCGACCGCGGCAGCTGTGACGCCCGCCGGCAGCACCAGCGACAGATCGCGTAGCGCGGGCGGCTGCAGGGGCAACGGCTGATAGCGGGCCAATGCCGGTTGCCCCACGGCGATTCTGATCTCCAGCCCGTACAGCGGCGCTGCCCATTTCGGGGCATCCGCCTCGAGTGGAGTGGCTATGCCCCACACTTCGCTGCCCCCGTTTTCCTTCACTGCGACCCAGCCCGTTCCATTCGGCGCAGGCTGCAACGTACAGAAAGGGGCTGTGACCAGAGCAGCTAACTCAAAGTGGTGCTTTAAGTCCCATATGTCCATATCAGGTAGTTTCGCACCCTCCCCTGACTGGGAGGCGTCCGACCAATGCGGCGGATGCCGCGCGCCTGTAAGCACAATTCCGAGGTGGAGTTCCTCCTCCGGCCGGACGCCGGAGGACGCCTTGCGGAATACGATGCCTAGCTCGAACAGGCGGACGTCGCGCTGCCCCACGCTCCAGTTGTGCTCCACGCGGCGCACGAGGCCGGGTAGCAAGCGGCTGCGCAGATGCCCTTCCTCGGCGGAGAGAGGGTTCTGCACCAGCACGGCATCAGGTCCGTCGGCGGGGCCCAGCGGCAAGGTGCGGGCTTCGAGCAGCCCGGTGCCGCTGCGAACCAGATGCTCGCGAATGGTGCGCAGCGTGGTCTCCGAGGGCGCCTCGGGTACGGTCGTTGGCCGGTAGGGCCGCAGCTCGTCCGGGAAGCTATCAAACCCTTGCAGTCGGGCGACTTCTTCGATCAGATCGACCTCGCGCGTCACGTCGGGACGCCATCCCGGAACCTGAACCGCCATCCGCTCATCGCGAGGCGCAACCACGAAGCCCACGGCCGAGAGCAGTTGCTCGATTTGCTTGCGGGGAATCGGCACGCCCAGGAGATGGCTGACCCGCGCTTCGCGCAGGAAGACCGAGCGGGGCTTCTGGGGCTCGGGCCAGAGGTCGATCGGCGGCTCGCGCATCTCTCCGCCGGCGACGGCGCGGATGAGATCGATCGCGCGCGCCAGCGCATCGGGCATGCCGAGCATGTCGATGCCGCGCTCGAAGCGGTAGCTCGACTCGCTGGAGATGCCGAGCGTGCGCCGTGTGCGCCGGATTCTGGTCGGTTGGAAGTAGGCGGCTTCGAGGACGATGTCGGTCGTGGTGGCCGTGACCTCCGACTCCGCGCTCCCCATCACGCCCGCGACGATCTGGGGCCGTTCCGCGTCGCAAATCGCGGTCATTTCTGCCGTGAGCTTTCTGCTGACTCCGTCCAGTGTCGTGATCCCCTCGCCGGGCTTGGCGCGCCGCACGACCACGGCCGGGCCGCGGAGCTTGGCAAGGTCGAACGCATGCAGCGGTTGATTGATCTCGAACAGGATGTAGTTCGTCGCGTCCACGATGTTGTTGATGGACCGTTGGCCGACGCTTTGCAGCCGCGTGGCGAGCCAAGAAGGACTCGGCTGGACCTTCACACCGCGAATGACCGCAATCATGTACCGGGGTGCACCTTCAGGATCTTCGACTCGCACCTCAACACCATCAACAACGCCACGATCTTTTCGGGTGACAGGTGCTTTTGGCTGGGCGGCTGGAATCTGGGGAAGCTTGACTGTACCGCCGAGTGAAGCTGCCAGCTCTCGAGCGACGCCTTTGTGGCACAGCAGATCCGGGCGATTGGCGGATACATCAATGACGATCTGTTCGTCCGCGATGGGGACCGCCTCGAGGAATGGCGTGCCCGGCGGCGCGTCGGTATTGAGCTCCAGGATCCCCGCATGATCGACGCCGAGGCCGAGCTCTTTTGCCGAGCAGAGCATGCCGTTGGATTCGACCCCGCGGATCTTGCGGCGCTCGAGCTTGAGGCCGCCGGGGAGTGTGGCACCGACGGGGGCAAAGGGATAGGTCTTCCCTGCTTGCACGTTGGGCGCGCCGCAGACGACCTCGAGCGGCGCCCCCCCCCTCCCGCGTCCACGAGACAGAGTGTCAGGCGATCCGCGTTGGAATGCTGCTTGGTCTCGAGCACGCGCGCGATCAGCACGTCGCGCAGGTCCTGATGGATCGGCACCACGGCGTCGACGGGGGCGACTTGGCGCGCCAGGCGATCGGCGACGTCTCGTCCCTCGAGGGGGCGACTCAGCAGCGCCTCGAGCCAGCGACGTGAGACGATCACGAGAACTGCTCCAGAAACCGCACATCCGAATCGAAGAAGAGTCGAATGTCCGGGATACCGTACCGCAGCATCGCGATGCGCTCTGGTCCCATGCCCCACGCGAAGCCGGTGTACTTCTCGCTGTCCACTTTGCAGTTCTCGAGCACCGCGGGATGGACCATGCCGGAGCCGAGGATTTCCATCCAGCCGGTCTGCTTGCATGCGGCGCAGCCCGAGCCGCCCCCCCCGCAGATCTGGCACTGCACGTCCATTTCGGCCGAGGGTTCGGTGAACGGGAAGAACGAGGGCCGGAAGCGCACCTTCGTCGTCGGCGAGAAGATGCGGCGCGCGAATGTCGCGAGCGTGGCCTTGAAATCGACGAAGGAGATGCCTTCGTCCACGGCCAAGCCTTCGATTTGCTCGAACACGGGAGAGTGCGAGGCGTCGAACGGATCGCGGCGGTAGCAGCGGCCCGGCGTCACGATCCGGATCGGCGGCGGATAGTGCTCCAGCGTCCTGATCTGGACAGGCGAGGTGTGGGTGCGCAGCAGCACGTCGCCACCGAGGTAGAAGCTGTCCTGCGCGTCGAGCGCCGGGTGGTCCTTGGGAAAGTTCAGCGCGTAGAAGTTGTAGCGCTCCGTCTCGGCTTCGGGGCCCACGACGCGGGTAAAGCCGAGGTCTTTAAAGACCTCACAGATCTCGTCCACCACCTGCGTGACGAGGTGGAGGCCGCCGCGCCACCGGGGACGACCGGGCATGGTGAGGTCGACATCCGCCAGCGACGTCGCGCTGCGCTTCAAGGCGTTTTCACGCTCTTCGATGGCGCGCTCGAGCTCGCGCTTGAGCGCGTTCGCCTGGCCACCGACGCGCTTCCGCTCGTCGGGATCCAGACTGGGGAGGGCTTTGAGGATTTCGGTGAGGGCGCCGGCTCTGCGCCCCAGAAGCTCGGTCTTGAGCTCCTGGAGCCGGCGGGCATCCGCCTGCGGTATTTCCTTCAGACGCTCCCGCAGCTCATCTAGGCTCGCAAGGAGGTCGCTCATGGTTAGAGAGCCTTCTTCGCGACCTCCGCCAGCTGCTCAAACGCCGCCGGATCCCGCACCGCGAGATCGGCGAGGAGCTTGCGGTTGATTTCGACTCCCGCCTTGCGCAGCCCGTTCATCAACCGGTTGTACGACAGCGCGTGGAGCCGCGCGGCCGCGTTGATGCGGGTGATCCAGAGGCGGCGGAATTCCACCTTCTTGGCCCGGCGATCGCGATAGGCGTACTTCGCCGCGCGCTCGGTCGCTTCCTTGGCCGCTTTCCAGAGCTTGCTGCGCCCGCCCCAGTAGCCCTTGGCGAGCTTCATCACCTTGTTCTTGCGCTTCAGGCGCGCAACGTTGCTTTTGACGCGAGGCATCGGTTCTCCTTACGCCTGCAAGAGGCGCTTGAGGCGACGGTCGGCGTGCGACACCAGCGTAGCCTTGCGCAGGTGGCGCTTCCGCTTGGGATGCTTCGACGTCAGGATGTGGCGCTTGTAGGCCCTGTACCGCCGCATCTTGCCTGTACCGGTGAGCCGGATCCGCTTTCTCAGGGCGCGTTTACTCTTCATCTTCGGCATTGCAACTCCTATTTCGGTGCGAGGACCATCGACATGTTCCGGCCCTCGAGCTTCGGTTCCTGTTCGATCTTCCCGATGTCCTTCAGCTCCTGCGCGACTCTATCCAGCACTTCTCGGCCGAGCTCGATGTGCGCCATTTGCCGGCCACGGTACATCATCGTCACCTTCACCTTGTTGCCATCCGCCAAAAACTCGCGCGCGTGGCGGGTCTTGAAGTCGAAGTCGTGATCGTCGATGCCGGGCCGATACTTCACTTCCTTCAGGTGAATCACGTGCTGCTTTTTCTTTGCGGCGCGCGCCGCCTTGGCCTGCTCGAACTTGAACTTGCCATAGTCCATGATCTTGACGACGGGGGGCCGGGCGAGCGGCGCAACTTCCACGAGATCGAGGCCCCGTTCATGCGCGGCGGCCAGTGCTTCATCGATACTCAGCACACCGAGCTGGTCGCCGTTGTCCGCGATCACGCGCACCGGACTGATCCGGATCTGCCGATTGACACGCGTGCGCGGCGCTTTGCTGTTGTTGTCGAGAGGTGGCAGCTGTGCGATCTCCTTCTACCGAAGTAAAAAAAAGCGGACTCGGGTTACCCTACCCCAAGATCCGCAATTCCTCACCAGCTGGTGAGGTCTCGAGAACCCTGAAGCACTCTCAACGAGAGGCAGGCGGGTGGGGCGCTGAGCCCACTTATCATATTGTCGAGAGTCAAGCTAGCCGAGCACTTGTTGTTGGACAAGGCCGAAGCTCTTCCCCTCTCGTCCCAGCCGGCCGCTGATCACTTTGGGGTCATGCTCGAACACCAGCAGCCACTGCTCCGCTTCGGCCCGCTGATAGAGGCGGCGACGGGTCTCCAGGGTGACGAGCGGCTGCACGTCGTAGCCCATGATCCAGGGCAGCGGCAGATGCGCGGACGTGGGGACGAGATCGGCGATGAAGCAGGCTCTTTCCCCCCCGCTCTCGACCAGGATCGATTGGTGGTAGGGGACATGACCGGGGGTCGGAATCCCCCGGATGCCGGGCAGAATCTCTTGCTCGCCATCGATCAGCTGAAAGGGCACGTCCGCGAAATTGTGCGGCAGATAACTCGCCGCGGTCCGCTCGTTGGTGTGCCGGGCAAAATCGAGCTCACCCTTCTGGACGACGTAGCGGGCATTGGGAAACGCCAGGACGAGCCGACCCGACGGATCGCGAAACCGGTCCCCGCCAGCGTGATCGAAATGCAAATGCGTATTGATCACCCACCGCACGTCTTCCGGACGGTGGCCGAGCTCGGCTAAGGCGTCCTCCAACTGCGTGCGGCCGTTGGCACCCTGATTCTGCACGCCGTAGATGTCCATGAACTTGGCGTCTTCCTTATTGCCGAGGCCCGTGTCGATCAGGACCAGGCCGTCGTCGTGCTCGACGAGTAGGCAGCGCAGCGCGAGACGAATGCGATTGCGCTCATCGGGCTGAGTGCGACGCTCCCAGAGCACTTTCGGAACGACGCCGAACATGGCTCCCCCATCGAGGCGCTGCGTGCCGCCCTCCAGGGCATGGCACGCCAGGTTCCCGACCCTAAAGGTCGTGGAGAGCCGTGGCGCCATTGCTTTGTGCCAGCTTCAGGAGCTGGACCAGGCACTTCGCCGCGGCAACCGCGTCGCCGGTCGCCCGGTGCCTGCCCTCGATCTCGATCCCGAAATGGTAACTGACCGTGTCGAGGTTGCGACGCGGCAAATCGGGCAGGAGCTTCCGTGCGAGGCGCACCGTGCAGACACGCGGTCCCTGCAACAGCAGCCCTCGGGCACGCTCGATCTCCGTCGATACGAAGGCCCAATCGAAGCGTGCGTTGTGGGCAACGAATACACAACCTTCGAGCGCGGCCAGCAGCCCGTCGACGATGTCCTCAAAGGGCGGCGCCTTGTGCAGAATGGCCGGGGCGATGCCGGTCAGTCCCTGCACGAACGGGTTGAGCGGGATGCCCGGGTTGACGAGAGAATGAAAGGCCACGGTGCCGTCGAGCATGACGACCGCGATTTCGATGATGCGATCGCCGCTGAAGGCGCGGACACCGGTGGTTTCGACGTCGACGACGGCAAAGCGACATTCGCCCAGTGTGGGGCTTGTCGCAGGCGGTGGGGTCGCAAGGGTCCAGCGGCCATCGGACGTGCGCCCGAAGCGGGTGTCGGGGGCGAGCAGCGCGGCGGCGATGCGATCGGCGGTATGGCGGTTCGCCTGCGCGATACCGAGCACGTCTCGCACGATCGCCAGACTCCCCGCTGGGCCGTTGTGCAGAAACGCGAGCGCACGGGCAGACAGCGATGAAGACGGAAGCGCCTGCAGGCCGCCGTTCAGAGGTCGTCTCGCCGCAGCGGCAGGGTCATGCAGCGCGGTCCACCGCCGCCGCGTACCAGCTCGCCGCCGTCGATCGAAATCACCGCGCGCTCGTCGTCGTTCAGGGTCTCGTCACCGGTAAGCAGGTTGACGGCCGGGATCACGCGAAATCCGGCGGTTGCCAACTCCCCCAGGGTCGCATCGTTGCGGTCGTAGCTCAAGATCACCCCTGGCCGCACGGCGAAGGAATTGCACGCCGACGCCCACTGCTCGCGCTCCTGGACGGTGCGCTGATTGCCGCCGCAGAAGATCGGCTCCAGTGGGTGATCGACCGCCTGCATCGCGGCAAAGAAGTTGGGCACCTCTTTGACCCCTTTGGAGCGCTTCTTTCGATGCAGCACGGCCAGGCGCTCCGGGCCCACGAAGTGCGGCGGATAGACGACACACATGTCCCGATCCACCTGCGTGAAGATCATGTCGAGGTGAATTGCCGTCTTTTCAGCCGGCAAGACGACGATGATGACATCGGTGACGCCGCAATGCTGAAAGACGAGGTCGCACAGCAGATCGAGCGCGGCCGGGCTCGAGCGCTCGCTGAAGCCAAGCAGCAAGAGGTCGGGGCGCAGCGGATGCACGTCGCCGCCCTCGAGTGTGTAGTTGAGCCGCTTCTCTTCTGAGCCGTCGTACAGGATCCCCGCGTTCTCAAACTTGGGGTCGTAGCTGAACAGGGCCTTGATCAGCAGCTCTTCCGTCCAGCGCACGCCGTGGCGCATCGAACCGATGATCGAGTGCTCGCCGATGACGATGCCGATATCGCGCGTGAAGAACAGATTGGGCAGCGGTGGCAGCGCGTACGCCACCTCGTTCAACGCCCGCGCGATCGGCCCGCCCTCTTCCAGCGCGCCTTCGACCATCAGCGCCACGAATTCTTCGGAGCTGAGGGCGCCGAGCTGCTTGGCTAACGCATCGGAGGGGACGACCTCGAGCGCGCGCGTGGTCATGAACTCGCGCACCTCCGGCCGGCCGGCGATCTCGGCGAGTGCATCGCGCACCTCGTGGACTTCGGCGAACCGCTCGAGCACCGCGACCAGGCGGCCATGCTCGCGCTGCGCGATCTCGAGATCGATGATGTCGTCGTAGAGATAGTCTTCGCGAGTGCCGGGGGTAACGGCGACCAGCTCTTTACCCGGAGTGTGGACCAGGACGGACCGGAGCGCGCCGATTTCGGAGGTGACGTGGACCCGGGGCATGGCCAGGAAAGCTAACGATTGGCGAGCGAGTAGCTCAGAGTCTCCAGTTCCAGCGCCATGTTGACAGTCTTGACTTCCACGTCGGACGGTACGTTGAGCGGAACCGGCGCAAAGTTGAGGATGGCCTTGACGCCGCTGCGCACCAATCGATCGACGACGAGCTGCGCCGATTCAGCGGGTGTCGCGACGATCGCGATGTCGCTCGGATCTTTCTTGAGGTCCGATTCGAGATGCTTCACGTCCCGCACCACGAGGCCGTTCCAGCGCGAGCCGATCTTGCGAGCGTCCTGATCGTAGATCGCGGTGATGTGAAAGCCGCGCTGCTTGAAGCCCTGATATTGCACGAGCGCCCCCCCCATCCGCCCTGCCCCAACCAGGACGACGCGGTAGCCGCGCTCGAGACCCAGGATGTCGCGAATCCGGCGGGTCAGCTCGGGCACGGCGTAGCCGAGGCCGCGCTTCCCGAAGGAGCCGAAGAACGACAGGTCTTTGCGGACCTGGGCCGAGGTGGTGCCTCCCAGGCGCGCGAGCTCCCCGGAGGAAATCGTCGGGGTTTTGGTCTGCTCGAGAAAACGCAGGTAGACGGACAGCCGCCGCACGGTGCTGTCGGAGATCTTCCGCATTGTGAACTATTTCACAATGGCGGACCTCAGCGCAAGAGCCGCGCCCCTCCTGACGCACCGATGTCCTGCACGCGAGCCTCCAGCGCCAGTCGCTCGATTTTGTCGATCGGTAGCGCGAGCAGCAGGTCGATGCGGCGACTCAGCAGCAAGAATGCCTCCCGGAAGGCGGCTCGCTTCTTCGCGTCGTCCCCCATGACCTCCGCAGGATCGGGCATCCCCCAGTGGGCGAGCACCGGCTGCCCCGGGAATACCGGACAGGATTCTTTCGCGCGGTCACAGACCGTAATGACGAAATCCCACGGTTCGCGCTCCAGGCCAGCGACACTGCGTGGCGGATGGCCGGCCCACGGCGTCTTGAACTCGCGCAGCGTTTCGAGCGCGTACGGATTGACCTGGGCTGCGGGATGCGACCCCGCGCTCGCGGCCGCGAATCGCCCTGCACCCTTTGCGTTGAGGATGGCTTCCGCCATCTGACTCCGCGCCGAGTTCCCGGTGCAGAGGAAGAGAAGGCGGAAGGGACGCCGCGGTTGCGTCATGCCGGTCTCCGCGCCCGGATGAACGCGCCCATGATGCGGCCGCTCACTTCCCGCGCGAGAGTGTCAACGTCGAGGCCGGCACCGGACAGCACCGCACGTGCGTCGTCGAAGGCGTAAATGCGCGTCGGCTCGATCTCGATATCGACGAAGCCCGCGTCGGCGAGCAGCCGCCCGTACTCGTTTTCCTCCAATGCACCCGCCACGCAGCCGACCCAGAGCTCCATGCTCCGGCGCACCGCATCGGGGATATCTCCGCGGCAGACGACGTCGGACACGGCGAACCGGCCGCCGGGACGCAGCACGCGAAACGCTTCCTGGAGAACGCGGCTTTTATCCGCCGAGAGGTTGATGACGCAGTTGGAGATAATCACATCGACCGACTGTTCGGGGAGCGGAATGTTTTCGATCTCCCCCTTCAGAAATTCGACGTTCGTTACGGCCGCCTTGGCCTGATTCTGGCGCGCCAGTGCGAGCATCTCGTCGGTCATGTCGAGCCCATAGGCTTTGCCGCCGGGTCCCACGCGCTTGGCAGAGAGCAGCACGTCGATGCCGCCCCCGGAACCGAGGTCGAGGACGATCTCGCCTTCATGCAGGTCGGCCAGCGCGGTCGGGTTGCCGCAACCGAGCGAAGCGAGGACGGCGCCTTCCGGCAACCCGACGGTCTCCGCGACATCGTAGAGGTTTTCCGTCACGGGATCACAACCGCAGGCGCCACTGGGTCCGCAGCTTCCCCGTTCTCCGTCCATCACCTTCAGAGCCGCTTCAGCGTACTTCTGCTTGACGGTGTCCTTCACAGTTTGGTCACTCATCAAAACACCTCAATCACAGCAAGCGAGGGTGCAACTTCCGGCGTGTTTGCCAGGCTTCACGGACTTGGTATAGGCGGCGATCTGATCCAGCGTGTCACGCTGCAGGTTGTAGTACATCCAGCGCCCTTCTTTCCGATCGGCGATCAATCCGGCGTCCTTGAGCACCTTGAGATGAAACGAGAGCCGTGATTGCGCGACATTCAGCACCTGCTCGAGGTCGCACACACATCGTTCTTTGTGCGACAGCATTTCGACGATTTGCACGCGGGTCTCATCAGCCAACGCGTGAAACCAAGTGGCGACGACGGCAGGTGCAGGTCGGACAGCGGTAGTCATGGCCCATAACGTATCAAGTTTTCTTGATGCGTCAAGGCCGGCAACAGACCAGGGGACACGTGCCCCTATGCGCCTCGGGGCCCACTTTGTGCGTGAATTCGATCATGTACTGCAGGGTTTGCCCCTCAAGGCCGAAGTACTTCCAGCGACCCTCCCGGTGCTCGCGGACCAACCCTGATTCCCGTAGCACCTTCAGATGAAAGGAGACGTTTGATTGTGGGGCATCGAGCATTTGCTGTATTTCCGTAACCGAGCGCTCCCGCTGCGCGAGGCACTCCAGGATGGCGAGTCGCGTGGTATCCGACGCGGCATGGAACCATTGCGCAACGTGAGCCAGCTGGACGGGCAGAGGATGCGGTCCCTGTGGCACGTCCGGCCGGATGCGCGGCCATTTTTTGGCGTTTCGAAGCAAAGCGCGGCGGCTCACGGGTATACCATATCCCGCCATATCAACAATCGTGGATATGTCGGGTGTAGTGGGGGGGATCCTACGCGCGCCGCAGCAGCTGGATGAAATCCTCGGGCCGCAGGCCCTCCGGCCGAACCGTAGGATCGAGCCCGAGCTCTCGCAGTTGTCCTTCAGTAATTCCGGGCGCTGCGTTTTTTAGCTGCTTGCGCCGTTTGCTGAAGCACGCCGTTACAAACACACGCAGCGGGGCGATCTCCTCTGGCGTAACGAGCGGCCGCGCCAGTGGGGTGAGGCGCACCACCGCACTGCGCACCTTGGGCCGCGGCTGAAACGCCCCCGGCGCCACGGTAAAGAGCTTCTCGACACGGCACACCGCCTGCACTCCCACTGACAACGCGCCGTACGTTTTGCTTCCCGGCTTCGCCGCAAGACGATCCGCCACTTCCGCTTGCACCAGGAAGACGATCCGTTCCGGCAAGGGGGGCGTGAGGGCTTTGTCGATCAGGGGGGATGTGATGTAGTAGGGAATGTTGCCGACGACCTTGAAACCGGTGCGTTGGGCGTGGTGCGTAGTGCGTGGGACCAGCTCGTGCCAATCGACGCGTAGCGCATCACCAATGACGACCTTCAGTCCTGACACACCACGCACCACGCACCACGCACTCAGTTGTTCGGCGAGCTGCCGATCCTTCTCGATTGCAATGACCTGCACCCTTCGACCAAGCAGCTCCCGAGTCAGCGTTCCCTTCCCCGGCCCAATCTCGAGTACTGTCTCTCCCGGGACGGGATCGAGTGCATCCACAATCCGCCCCAGGATGCTGGGGTCACTCAGAAAATGCTGGCCGAGCCTTCTCAAAACTTGAGCAGAACGAGCGTGCGATCGTCGTTGGCAGGCGCGCCGCCGGTAAACGCCGCGATGTCGGTGAAGGCGGCCTCGAGAATGTGCCGCGCGGGACGGTTGCGGAGATTGACCACGTGGCTCAGCACCCGCTGCTCACCAAACCGCTCGCCACTCGGCCCGCGCGCGTCGGCCAATCCGTCGGTGAACAAACAGAGAATGGCCTTGCCGCGCTTGAACGGGACGACGCGCTCCATGCCCCCGTCGCCCAGGCCGAGCGGCGGCCGCGTGGCCTCGAGGCGCGTCACTTCGCTCTCATCGGTCGACACGAGAAAGGCGTGCGGGTGGCCGGCATTGGCATACGTCAGCGTGCCCTCGACGGGATCCACCACGGCGTAGCACAGCGTCAGGAACATCTCGGTTTCGGTCAATTCTTCCGACAACGATTGTTCGAGACGCCGTACCGCCTCGTGGGGCGACTCCGCGGTTTCGGCATGGATACCGGAGGCGGCCATCGCCAGGGCCATGATGAGCGCGGCGCCGAATCCGTGGCTCGACACGTCGCCGATCATCACCCCAACTCGCTCCCCGTGCAGACTCAGGAGATTGTAGAAATCGCCGCCGACGGATTCCGCCGGACGGCAGCGAGCCGCTACGTCGGCTTTCATGGCGATCACAGCGGGCGACGGCAGCAGCTTGAGCTGCAGATCGTGCGCCAGCTCCAGCTCACGCCGTACCCGCTGTTGACCGAGATCACGCTCGACCAGCCGCGCGTTCTCGATCGCGGCGCCGATCTGGTTGGCGATGGCGGCGACGAGCTTGCGATCGCCGGCAGTGAACGCGTCCTCTCCCGTCCGGTCCGTCAGATTGATCACGCCGATCGGCGTCGGCACGCGACCCGGCGAGGCATAGACGACCGGCACCGAGAGAAACGCCTGACCGCGATACTGGCGATCGCCCGAGCTCGCCGGTTTCTGGGCGCGCTGATCGGTGGGGTCGTAGCTGATGATGCGCATCTCGCGAAACACGCGCGCCGCAACGGAGTGCGGATCATCCACCTCCACGGGCTCGACCTCGCCGAGCTCCACGCCGCGGGCCGCGACGAGACGCAGCACGTTGGCGCGCGCGTCGTGCACCATGAGCGTGGCCCGGCGGGCGCGCACGACGGCCGACACTTCACGCAGAATGCGGTTGGCGGCTTCATCGAGACGGATGGTATGGCCGAGGATCTCGCTGATCGTATAGATCAGGTCGATTTCCTCGTAGCGACCGGAGAGCTCGGCGGCGACCTGGTCGGTCTCCTCTTCGGCACCCATGACGGCGCCAATCACCTCGGCGAGCTCGACGACGCCCTGCTCGCCGCCTCTCACCTCCAACCAGGCACCGGGAACGGATGGGATCGGCTGAAACCAGGCGGGACCATCCGGCGTCTCGAGCCGCCCGCCGCCGTTCGGTGCCGGGGTCCACTGCGGTTCGTCACGCCCTTCGCCGCGTCCGCCGCCCACCGGCAGGAGCCGGCCGCCCGGCGTACGAGCGCGCCACAATCGCAGAGTCGTGCCGGAAAGTGCCGCGAGCACCGGGAGCAGGCGCTCGAGTCGAGTCACCCCGCTCGGAGAGTCAGGCAAATGCCGTTGCCTTTCTCGTTGAACGCGACGTCATCCACCAGATGGCGAATGACGAACAGCCCGCGCCCGCACTCGCGCTCCAGGTTCTCGGGGCAGGTGGGGTCCGGCGTGCTGCGCGGGTCGAAGCCGGCGCCATCGTCCACGACGTAAATGCGCACGACATCGCGGGCCAGCTCCACTAGCACCCGCACTTTGCGCTGCGGATCTTCGCCGGTACCGTAGCGAATCGCGTTCCCGAGCGCCTCGGCGAGCGCAGTGCGCAGGTTGAAGCTGATGCGTCGTGGGGAGAGCGTGCCGGGGGGCAGATGAGTCGCGACCAACTCGACGGCGTCACCGACCATCCCGAGGTCGCTCGGGACGTCGAGCTTCATCGAGCCGGGGGTAACGTGGAGATGGAGACTCAAAACGCCGCCAGCGCTTCCTCGGCGGTCCGGGTGATCGCGAAGAGGGTGTCGAGCTTGGTCAGCTCGAACAGCGTCTGGAGATCGGCATTGAGACCAGCAAGCCGCAGCTCACCCGCCTGCTCCCGGATCTTCTTGGAGAGGGAAACGAGGACGCCCAGTCCTGACGAATCGATGTACCCGGTCTTGCTGAAATCGATGACGAACTTGCGGGAGCCTTCTTCCAGCGCGTCGAGGACCTTCTGCTTCAGCTCCTGGCGGTTGCCGACGATGAGCTGGCCTTCCACGCCCACGACGACGACGCCGCTCTTGTCTTTCTTTAGCGTGAAGCGCATCTACCCCTCGCGAGTTTGGAGAATGGCGATCGCGGCAGTGCTCACAATATCATCGGCCGTTGCGCCGCGCGACAGGTCCGCGATGGGCCGCGCCAGCCCCTGGAGAATGGGACCGAGCGCCGTCCACCCGCCCAGCCGCTCCACCAGCTTGTAGCCGATGTTGCCGGCGTCGAGATCGGGGAAGATCAGCACGTTCGCCTGGCCGGCCAGCGCCGACCCGGCCGCCTTGCGCGCGGCGACGTCGGCCACCAGCGCCGCATCCACCTGCAGCTCGCCGTCGAACACGAAGTCGGGCGCCGGCTGGCGGCCCGGCAGCTGCGCAAGTGCCGCCTGGACGCGCTCCACGCGCGGCCCCTCGGCGCTGCCCCGCGTGCTATAAGAAAGAAAGGCGACGCGCGGCGTGTCACCCACGATCCGCCGCCGGTCGCGCGCCGCCGCGACCGCGATATCGGCCAGCTGGACCGACGACGGCTCCGGCACGACCGCGCAGTCGGCAAACGTCAGCACGCGGTCGTCGTGGACCATGTAGAACGCGCCGGACACGGTGGCGATGCCGGGCGCGACGCCGACCGCCCACAGCGCCGCGCGGATCGTGTCGCTGCTCGGATAGACGGCGCCCCCCACCATGAGGTCGGCGGCGCCAATCCCGACCAGACAGGCGCCACGCGTCAGGGGATGTTCTAATGCCTGGTCGGCGGCGGCGTCCGTTGGGAATTTGTCGGGTTGGCGGGACCGGAGTAGAGCGATCATCAGCGTGCGTCGTGCGTGGTGCGTGGTGCGTCGGTCGAGCAACTGCACCGTGCCCAGACCCTGCCTGCTCGATCCGCCGCGCCGCTTCCTGCACCCGGGCGTCGTCGCCTTCGGGGAAGACGACGCGCGGTCTGATCGCCCGCGCCCGTTCAAAGACGCGGTCCATGAAACTCATTCGGCGAACTTGCGCTTCAACGCCTTCTGCACGGCCGGATGGACGAGCGACGACACGTCGCCTCCAAAGCGCGCCACTTCGCGCACCAGGCTCGAGCTGAGATAGGTGAGATCGAAGGCGGGGACGAGGAAAACGGTGGCTACCTTCGGTGCCAGGTTGCGGTTCATCAATGCCATCTGGAACTCATACTCGAAGTCGGACACTGCGCGGAGCCCCCGAATGATCACCGACGCACCAACCTTTTTAGCGAACTCGGCGAGCAATCCGTCGAACGTCTGCACGTCCACGCGCTTGTCGGTGACCGCCGCCTTGATCAGGGCGACGCGCTCCTCGAGCGAGAACAGCGGTTGCTTGGCGACATTGACGGCGACCGCGACGATGAGCTGATCCACGAACTCGAGCGAGCGATGGATCAGATCCTCGTGACCCCTGGTGATCGGGTCGAACGAGCCGGGGTAGACGGCGATGCGCTTCATCGCGAAAGGGCGGCAGGGGCGGCAACGGGCGGCAACGGCGCATACAGAAAGGTGATGGCCGTATCGCCGTATCGTCTGATGTCGTCGCCCTCGATGGCTTGGTCCGCTGAGTGCTCGATGGAGAAGACGCGGGCAAAGGGGCTGCGACGAAAGTACTCGACGAGCGATCGCGCGTTGTCAGCCGCATAGGGCGGATCCGCGAAGGCGACATCGTACGCACCAGGCTGCAACCGCTGGGTGAAGCGCATGGCGTCACTCCGGTGGATGGTGACCCGCGCCGTTACGTTCAGCGTGGCGGCGTTGTCGCGGATGGCCGCCAATGATGCGTGATGGTTTTCGACGAAGTCAACTGCGACGGCGCCGCGCGACAGCGCTTCAAACCCCAGCGCTCCCGAACCCGCGAACAAATCAACCACCCGCGCACCCGGAATCGACTGCTGGAGGATGCTGAACCACGCCTCCTTCACCCGGTCGCTGGTGGGTCGAACCGCTCGTCCCGCAGGCGTCTTGAGGCGGCGCCCTTTGAACTCACCCGCTATGATGCGGAGCAAGACTCGCCACTCGCGCCTGCAGCGTGACCCTGCCCTGCCAGTCATCCCGTTCCAGCCGGAACGCCACGTCCAACGGGTTCGTGAGCCAGTCCTGCGGCACGGCGTCGGCCCAGCGGAATCCAATCGCCGGCAGCAGCGCCTTGCCGTCGTCCAGCGTGAAGCGCAAGTGGTTCGTGCCGACCCGGCGTGCGCCCACCGCCCGCGCGTTGCGCACGCCGAACACCGGCGCCGGATTGCCAGCGCCGCACGGCTCGAGATGACGCATGAGGCGTTCGAGCTCTGCGCTCACCTTATCCAGGGGAAGCTCCAAGTCGATCCGCTGGCTCGGCGCCAAGTCTGCGGGGGTGAGAAGCTCGCCCGCCACACCGAGGAACGCCATGCGAAACGCCTCGAAACGGTCGCGCCGGATCGTGAAGCCGGCCGCCATCGTGTGACCGCCGTACTTCTCGAGGTGGGTACCGACGCGATGCAGTGCGCCGTGAAGGTCGAACCCCGCGATGCTGCGACCCGAACCCCGACCCAGCTCGCCACCCGGCTCCCATCCGACGAGAAAGGTCGGCCGGCCGTAGCGCTCCACCAGCCGGGACGCCACGATGCCGATGACTCCCGGATGCCACGTCTCGGCGCCAAGCACGATGGCGGCATCGGACGGATTCAGGGTCTGCTCCACGACCTCGATGGCCTCGTCGAGGATCAGCTGATCCATCTCCTGGCGCCGCGCATTGATCGTCTCGAGCTCGCGCGCCAGCGCCGCCGCTTCCTGGGGATTCTCGGTCAGTAGCAGGCGCAGGCCGTCGTTGGCGTCGCCAATGCGGCCGGCGGCATTGAGCCGCGGCGCGATGATGAAGCCGACATGGGCCGCGCGCAGTGGCTTGTGTGCCAACCCAGCGGTTTCGACCAACGCGCGCAGGCCGACCCAGCGCGAGTCTGCAAGCATCTTGAGCCCGTAGCGCGCCAGAATGCGGTTCTCACCGACCAGCGGGACGACGTCGGCGATCGTGGCGAGGGCAACGTAGTCGAGAAAGTGGAGCGGCAGGTTGGGCGACAGTCCCAGCACCTGCACCAGCGCTTGCGCCAGCTTAAAGGCGACCCCCGAGCCGCAGAGGTTCTTGTCCTCCGACTTGCAATCGGGGCGGCGCGGATCGAGCACCGCGTTGGCCGGCGGCAGCTCGTCACCGGGCAAGTGGTGGTCGGTGACGATGACATCAATACCGGCGGCACGGGCCGCAGAGACCGCATGGACCGCCGTGATCCCACAGTCGCAGGTAATGATGAGCGTCGCACCGACGCGCTGGGCTTCGGCCAGACCCGCGGGTCCGAAGTCGTAGCCGTCGCGCAGCCGGTGGGGCACGAACGCGTGCACGGTCGCGCCGGCGCTGCGCAGAATGCGCGTGAGCATGGCGGCGGAGCACTGGCCGTCCACGTCGTAGTCGCCGTGCACGAGGATCGTGCGGCGATCGCGCAGGGCGCGGACCACCAGATCGAGCGCGGCCGGCATATCGGCCAGGCAAAGCGGGTCGGACAGGCGCTCGAGGTCGGGCCGCAGGAACGCCTTCGCGCGCGCGGGCTCCGCCAAGCCCCGCTGCACGAGGAGCGCAGCGAGCGCTTCGGGGATCTTCAGCTCCGACGCCAGCGAACGCGTGGCGTTCGGATCAGCGTCGGCTGTGACGATCCAGCGTGGGACCAGCGGAGTCGTGGTTGGCATCATTCCTAGGCGTACAATAACACGCCGCAGGCCTCACACCCTTCAATGGTGGCGCCTCGCTGGATCAACGCTTTGCGCTGCGTCGGCACAGCCGTAAAGCAATTCCCGCACGAGCTGCCGTGCAGCGGATAGACCGCGAGCGCCGCCTTGCCGCGCCGGATGCGATCGTAGCGCGCGAGTAGCGTTGGGTTGACCGCGCGGCTCGCGTCCGCTCGCGCCTTGAGCGCGGTCTCGCGCTCGTTCGCGATCTCTTGCCGCTTGCCGGCGAGCGCCTCCCGCTGCACCGCCTGCGCCTCGCGCACATTCAGGAGCGCGTTCTCTGCTTCGGCCGTCTTGCGCTCGGCTTCGCCGACCGCGTCGCCCGAACGCATGAACTCGGCTTCTTCCTTGGCGAGCACGGAGCGGGCGAGATCGAGCTCCGCCATCAGCGTGGAGGCTTCCTTCGCGCCGCGCACCCACTCGAGCCGCTGGCGGCGTTGCTCCTGCATCGTGCGGTAGCTCGCAATCTTCCCTTCCAGCCCGTCCCGCCGGTCCAGCGCCGCCTGAATGCCGGCCCGCGCCTGCGCGACGACCCGCTCCGCCGCCACGATCTGCTCGTCCAATGCCCGCAGCTCGGGCTCCAACGCCTTCAGCCGAGCGTCGCAGCTCGTGACGGAAACATCCTTGTCCTGCAATGCCAACAACGCTTCAAGATCCGGGTGCACCCTTCCTCCTTGCAGACTGAATGATTCCGTACGTCGGCCGCTTGGCATTGCGCTCGGCGGCAAGTCGCTGCTTTTCATGGGCGAGGTTCGCCTTCTCGTCATCCGTGGCAAAGGGAATTGCGCGATTGATGCGCTCGATTTCGCGATCGAGGCGCCGGGCTTCGAGCCGGGTGACGGCACGCTCGAACACCACGTCGGGAGGCTCGTCACCGAGTCCCGCGGCCTGCAGGGTTTCGTACGCCCGCGCCGCGATTTCGTCGAGCCGGTCCGGAGCATCGTCGGCGAGAGCCTCGAACAAGGTGCGATACAGAGGGAATTCGAACTCTTCAGGGTCGACGGCTTCGACCACTCGCGAACGCCACGGCTCGCCGGACATCATGAGTAGGAGAAGAGACTTTTCCGCGTTGGAAGGAAGGGCGGTAACGGGCGGTAAGGGACGGTAAGGGGCGGTAGGTTGCTCCTTCGGGTCCACTTCCCGCTGCAACACGTCTTTCCGTATTCCCGCCACCTCGGCGACGCGGGAGATGTACAAATCTCTCGTGATGGGATCGGCGGCAGCTCTGATGGTCGGTAATAGCCGATCAAGGGCTCTTCGTCTTCCTGGCAAGGTCCCGAAAAAACCTTTGCGTTCCAGGATCTGGATTTTGCGCTCGAGGATGTCCACCGAGTCCTTGAGCGCCTGTTCGAGCGCCGCCGCGCCTTTGTTTTGCACCAGTGTGTCAGGATCCTCGCCCTCGGGCAGCGTGGCAACGCTGACGCGGAGCTTGTGGCGGAGCAGCACATCGCCAGCCCGGAACGTGGCACGCAGACCGGCGTCGTCGGAATCGTAGAGCAGCACGACGTGGCCGGTGTGGCGCTGCAGCAAGGTCGCCTGATCGTCAGTGAGACCGGTGCCCAAAGGCGCGACGACCTCCTCAAAACCGGCGAGCGAGAGCCGCAGCACGTCGAACTGCCCCTCCACCAGAATCGCCCGCTCGGCCTTGCGGGTCGCGTGCCGAGCGACGTGGAGGTTGTAGAGCAGCTGGCCCTTGTGAAAAATCGGGGTCTCCGGCGAGTTCAGGTATTTCGGCTCGCCTTCGCCGAGAATTCGCCCACTAAATGCCACCACCCTGGCCCTGAGATCATGGATGGGGAAGAGCAAACGGCCACGAAAGCGCGGGATCTTCGAGCCATCATCCCGTTTAACGACCAGGCCCGCCTCCAGCAACACTTCTTCGCGCAGCGCCAATCCTTTCATCGCATCGCAGGAACGCGGTGCCGCGCGGCGCGAAGCCGAGCCCCTGGAGCTGCGCCTGCTCCATCGTGACGTGGCGCGATTCGAGGTACTTGCGGGCACTCTCGGCTTCCGGACTCTCGCGCAGCTGACGCGTGAACCAATCGGCGGCGGTGGCGACGGCGGCGAACAGCGGCTCGCGCGGATCGGGACCGGTGGGGCCGCTGCGCTCGGGTATGGTGATGCCGACGCGGCGCGCCACTTCGCGCACCGCCGTCGGGTAGTCCATGCCAAGCTTCTTCATGAAGAACGTGTAGACGTCGCCCGCTTCGTGGCAGACGAAGCAGTAGAACATCCCCTTTTTCGGAATGACCGCGAAGTTGCGATGCGTCCCGCCGTGGAAGGGACAGGGGCCGCGATAGTCGGTACCGGTGCGCTTCAGTTCGACATGCTCCCCGATGATGCCGACGAGGTCCGCCGCTTCGCGGACTTGCTCGATGACTTCTTCGGGGATCACGCGAACTCCGCCACGGTGACGCCGTGGCCGCCCTGGTTCGCCGGCGCAAGCGCAAAGCGCTTGACGCGCGGATCACGCTTCAACACGCCCTGCACAAAATCGCGCAGCACGCCCGTACCCTTGCCGTGAATGATCCGGAGGTACGGCAGGTCGGCGAGGATGGCGTCGTCGATGGCGCGCAGCAGCAGCGGCTCGGCCTCTTCGATGGTGAGACCTCGCAAGGACACTTCACTCGCGGCCGTCCTCACCCCGGCCTCACCCCCCTGCCCCCTCTCCCTTCGGGAGAGGGGAAGCGACGGGCCACTCTTGCGGCGCCGCAGCTCCTCGAGATTGACCCAGCCTGACTTCTTTTCCTCGACAACCTCATCCGTTTTGTCGATCGCCTCTTCGAGCATGCGGCGAGCTTCCTTTGCGGTCGCTTCCGTCACCGCGGCGCGGGCCTGCCCGAGGGCCGCTTCCACCGTCTTGCGGGCTTCGAGCAAGTAGGCGCGCGCTTTGTCCCGCGCATCCTTGTCCAGTGCCTTCTCTCGCGCCTTGAGCTCCGCTTCGAGCTGGGCGAGCTGGTCGATGTTCTGGCGTTCGAGCTCGAGCTGCGCCGCGAGGGTTTCGAGCTCAGCAGCGCGCCTGTCCATCTCGCGGCCACGAGCCTCAACTGAAGCGAGTAACCGGTCCAACGTCCGCTCCGCGTCCGGCACGGCGCGCTCGGCTTCCGCCAGCACCTCATTCGCAATCCCCAGGCGTCGCGCAATGGCAAGCCCGTAGGATCGTCCCGGCACACCTTTGAGCAGGCGATAGGTCGGTGTCAGGGTCTCAGCATCGAACTGCAACGACGCATTGACGATGCCTACGGTCTCGGCGGCGAGCTGCTTCAAGGCGCCGAGATGTGTCGTCGCCAGCGTGATCGCGCGCCGACGCGTCAACGTTTTCAGGGTCGCCGCCGCCAGGGCGCCGCCCTCGGCCGGATCGGTGCCGCTTCCGATTTCATCGAGCAGCACGAGCGAGCCGGCACTGGCGCCGTCCAGAATTTGCCTGAGCACGGCGACGTGCGCGGAGAACGTGGAGAGACTCGCGGCGATCGACTGCCGATCGCCGATGTCGGCAAAGACTTCGGTGAAGACGGGCAGCGAGGAATGCGGGCCGATCGGCGGCACGACACCGCTCTGAGCGAGCAACGCAAGCAAACCGACGGCTTTGATCAGGACGGTCTTGCCGCCGGTGTTGGGACCGGAGACGAGGATGGTACACTCGTCGGGATGCAACTCAAGATCAAAGGGGACGACGACCTCACCCCCTGACCCCCTCTCCCGAAGGGAGAGGGGGTTGGGGGGTGAGGCCAGCAGCGGATGACGGCCCCCCCTGATCTTGAGATGGCCGCCGATCTCCGGTACGAACCCGTTCACCTCGACGGCGTACAGCGCCCGCGCGCACAAGTCGTCGAACACAATGCACATCTCCCACGCCGCCGCGATGGCGTCACGATGCGGCCGCAGCAGATCAGTCAGCTCGCGCAACACGCGCAGGATCTCGCGTTGCTCGGCGGACTCGGCGGCGCGCAGCTCGTTGCCGAGCTCGATGATCTCCGGCGGCTCCACAAAAACGGTCGCGCGCGTCGCCGATTCGTCGTGGACGATGCCGCCCACACGCGCTCGAGCGGTGCTGCGAACGGGAATCACGTAGCGGCCGGCGCGCACAGTGACCGCGGCGTCGGGCGCGCGCTCCGTCGCGTCGAGAGCGCCGAGGATCGCGCCGAGCCGGTCCATCACCCGCTTGCGGGCTTCGCGCACGTGCTGTCTTGCCCGAGCGAGATCTTTGGATGCGCTGTCTAATACCTGGCCGTCTGGAGAGATGGATCGCGCCAGCGTGGTTTCGAGATCGCGCGCCGGCGGGTCGACACGAAGAACAACAGTGCGTGGTGCGTGGTGCGTGGTATCAATGCGTTTCAGATCGGCCGCGGTCACGCGCATCACCGCAAGCGCGACGGTCAGCTCCGCGAGTGGCAACGCGTCGAGCGCGCTGCCCGGCACCGCGAGCAGATCCAAGGTCGTGGTGATGTCGGGAACGGGCTCGGCGCGAATCGTGTCGTCAGTGATGAGCAACGCGGCCAGCTCGGCAACCTGCGCCAGACTCTCACGAATCTGGGTGGCATCCGTACTGGGACGACGGGCGGCGATGCGTGCGGCGCCCAGCGGCCCAGCGGCATGTTGCGCCACGCGCGCCAGGGCCTGGGCGAATTCGAGTGTTTCTAAGACTTGGTCGATGCTGCCAACTCCTCGCGGACGATCTGGTTGATCTCTTTGCCATCAGCGCGTCCCTTGAAGCGCGGCATCACGACTCCCATGACCTTGCCGAGGTCCTTTGCGCCGGCGGCGATCGCCTCACGCACGGCAGCGCGAATCTCCTCGGGCGGTACCGCGGCGGGCAGAAACTCCTGGAGCGCGGTGATTTCCGCTTTCTCGACATTGGCGGCGTCGGTGCGGCCACCCTTTTCAAAAGCCTCGACCGCCTCACGGCGCTTCTTGATGCCACGCCGCAAGACCTCCGCCGTTTCATCGTCGGTCGGAGGTCGGTTGAGCTCGAGTTCCCGGTTTTTGACTTCTGAGAGGGTGGTGGAGAGGAGGAGGGTGCGCGCCTGATCGCGTTGTTTTCTCGCTTCGTTCATCGCGGCGCGCAGCCGATCTGCTAATCCCGGAGAAGCCACCATTCAGGCGTAGCGCGGCCTGCGATTCTTGCGGCGCGCCGCATTCATCTTGCGCTTCTTCCGCTCACTGGGCTTCTCGTAGTGGCGATGCTTCCGCAGGTCCGCCAGAATCCCGGCCTTCTCACACTTCTTTTTGAACCGCTTGAGCGCGCGCTCAAAGCTCTCGTCATCGTGAATGATGACTTCCGGCATAAACTCCCTTGGCTAAGTGTTTAGAGACACACGAACTTAGCTTCGGTTGCCTCGCGGTGCAAGCCTAACCCGGCGGCCAACGCATGGGCCGGCCACCGAGCACATGGAGATGCAGGTGGAAGACGGTCTGGCCTCCGTCGGGATTCGTATTCACGACGACACGATACCCCTTCTCTCCGATCCCCTCGGCCTGCGCCACATCGCGCGCAAACGCGAGCAATTTGCCAAGCGAGCCCGCGTCTTTCACCTCATTGAGCGATCCAATGTGAGTCGTCGGGATGACGAGCAGATGAGACGGCGCCTGGGGACTCACATCCCGGAACGCGAGCATCCCGTCGACACGTTTGACGATGGTCGCAGGGATGTCGCCAGCCACGACTTTGCAAAAGATGCAGCCGGCGCTCATTCCCCGGCCCCCCCCCCACCCCGCCGGCGCCGGTGTCGCGGCTCATGTTCCGCTTGCAGCCCCAAGGCCCGCCGGATCGTGTCCCAGAAGTTGCTGCCGCCCGACTCCTCCGGAACCGAGTCTTCGACCTCACTCAGCGTCTCGAGCAGTTTGCGCTGCTCGGGGCTGAGCCTGGTGGGGGTCCAGACGTGCACGCGGACGTGCAGGTCGCCGTGTCCGGCGTCGCCGAGCCGCGGCAGCCCCTTGTTGCGCAGGCGATAGGCCATCCCGGTCTGCGTGCCCGGCTCAACTCGCAGCTTGGTTTGGCCGTAGGGCGTCGGCACTTCGACTTCGGCGCCGAGCGCGGCCTGGGTGAAGGTGATGCCAAGGTCGTAGACGAGATCATCGCCGTGACGCTCGAAGCGCGGATCTTCCTTGATGTCGAGCACCGCGATCAGGTCGCCGCGCGGCCCGTTCCGCGGACCGGGGACGCCTTGCCCACGCAATGTCAGGTAGTGGTGATCCGCGACCCCGGCGGGAACGTCGATCTGAATGGTCTTCTCACCCTTCACGCGCCCGTCGCCGCCGCAGCGATCGCAGGGATGGAGTACCACGGTGCCGTCACCACCGCACGTGGGACAGGGCGACACGGTGAGGAATTGTCCGAAGAGCGATTGCGCCTGGCGCCGTACTTCGCCGCTGCCACCACAGGTGCCGCACGGCCTCGGCTGCGTCCCGGGTTTCGCACCGGTGCCGGCGCATTGGGGACACGATTCGAGACCTTTGATGCGAACTGTTTTCGTGGTGCCCGAGGCGACCTCGGCGAGCGTCAGCTTCAATCCGACTTTGATATCGTGCCCCCGACGCCGGTCGCGCTGCGGTCGTCCTCCGCCGAACAGGTTTTCGAACCCGGCAAACCCGCCCCCCCCCCCAGCCAGTCCGAAGTCACGCATGAACACCATGAGCGCTTCGGACAGGTCGACGTGCATGGAGTTGAAGCCGCCACCGCCGTGCCCGCGCGCGCCGGCCATGCCATAGCGATCGTACCCGGCGCGCTTCTCGGGATCGCGCAGCACCTCGTACGCTTCGGTGACGAGCTTGAACTTCTCCTCGGCCGCTTTGTCGCCGTTGTTGCGGTCGGGGTGGCACTCCATCGCGAGTTTGCGATAGGCCTTCTTGATGTCGGTTTCACTCGCGTCACGCGAGACGCCGAGAACGACGTAGAAATCCTGCTTCATTTATTCCAGCAGCTCCCCGACCAGCCGCGACGTGTGATTGACGAGCGCGGCGATCTTGTCGTACGGCATGCGCGTCGGACCCATGACGCCGATCACGCCGCTCAGCGGCCCGAAGCGGTAGGGGGACGTGACCAGCGTGAAGGACGCGAGGCGCGCGTCCGCGTGCTCCTGGCCGATCGTGATCGTGAGGCCCTCGCCGCCGCGCGCGGTGATCGCCTCGCGCAACAGGTCGCGCCGCTCCGTCACATCGAGCAGGCCTTGCAGCTGTTCGCGCGTCGCGAACTCGGGCTGTCCCGCGAGGCCCTGGGTGTTGCCGAGGTGGACCCCGCCGCCACCGGCCGGCGCATGCGCGACGGGCACCTCGAACAGTCCGTCCGCTTCCTGGACGAAGATGTTGAGCAGCTCCGCCGAGCCCGGCTCGGACGATCCCGCGTCGCGCAGCCGCTCGGCCAGGCTGGCGCGGATTTCTTTCAGCGTGAGACCGGCGAGACGCTCGTTGAGCACGACCGTCACTTTCTGCACGACTTCGGGGGCGACCTCGGTGGGCACCTCGACGAAGATCGTGCGCACCGCGCCGCTCTGCAGCGCGAGGACGAGCAGCAGCCGCTCCGTGGAGACCTGCAACAGGTCGAGCCGCTCGAGCACCGCTTCTTCGATAGTGGGACTCACCGCGACGCCCAGCTCGTTGGTCAGCACACCCAGAACCTGCGCGGCGCGCGACAGAATCGCTTCGATCGCGGCCCGCTGCCCCTCGAGCTCGCCGCGGATCTGCTGCGCCTGCGCGGGGGCGACTGCGTGAGGCCGCATCAGGTAGTCGACGTAGACCCGATAGGCGAGGTCGGTCGGGATGCGCCCGGCCGAGGTGTGGGGGTGGTAGAGGTACCCCTTCTCCTCGAGGTCGCTCATCGTGTTGCGAATCGTCGCTGGCGACCCCAAATGGTAGTGCTTCGCGATCGTACGGCTGCCCGCCGGCTCGGCGGTCTGCACGTACGTCTCGATCACGGCCTCGAGCACCTGCCGCTCGCGGTCGGTGAGGGGGGGGGGGGGCGGTCACGACTTATGCTCCGATTGCATGGCTAGTTCGTTCACCAATGAATCTAACCTTAACCACCCCTCCGGTGTGCACTTAAGCCTTTCCGACTCCTCGACTATCCAGCCTGCCTTCACAAGGGCGGCAACGGGCGGCAACGGGCGGCAACGGGACTTCGTGGCCAACCCTTGAGCAGTGCGAAGCGCGAGATAGACACGCTCGGTTTCCCGCTGCTCCGCCGTCAACGTCTCCTCCGACTCGATCGCCGAGCGTCCGTCGGCGACTGCCCGGCGATACGCTTCCCACGCTCGGATATTCCAGCGACGGGTCTGGCCATCGAAAGAGTGTGCCGCCGGCCCCAGCCCGATGTATGGCTTCCCCGACCAGTACGCGGAGTTGTGGCGCGAGCGGAACCCGTCGCGCGCCGCGTTGGAGACTTCGTAGAACTGATAGCCGTCTGCCGTCAGCCGTCTGTGGGCGAACAGGTACTCCTCGGCATATCGGTCATCATCCGGCGGATGCGTGGCGCCGCGAGAAATCCAGCGATCGAGCGGAGTGCGTGGTTCGATCGTGAGGCCGTAGAGAGACAGGTGCGTGGTGCGTTGTGCGTGGGCGATGTCCAGGTCGCGCTCCCAGTCTCTGTGCAATTCCTCCGGGAGCCCGAAAATCAGATCGAGTGAGATGTTGTCGATCCCGGCGCCGCGGAGGGCCTCCACCGCGCGCGTGGTCTGTGCGGCGTCGTGGGAGCGATGCATCCACTTGAGGACGCGGTCGTCGAACGATTGGGCGCCGAGGCTCACGCGATTCACACCAGCCGCCTTCCACGCCTTGGCGGTCTCGAGAGTGACGTCTTCGGGGTTTGATTCGAGGGTGACTTCAACCCCGGTGCGTGGGAGGAACTCTCTGAGCAGGGTCGCGATGGCGTCCGAGGGCAGCAGCGACGGGGTGCCGCCGCCGAAATAGATCGTCTCGAAATCGCGATCTCGGACAGCGGTGGCTTCCTGAAGTATCACGTCGACGTATTCACGGGCGGGAATCTGCTTCCGCACCGCGATCGAGAAGTCGCAGTACGAGCAGCGGCGGATGCAGAAGGGGACGTGGATGTAGAGATGGACCCAAGGGGATAGTCGATAGACGCAAGAGAAGTTGCAAGACGCCAAGCTACAAGTGGCTTCAAGCTGACAGCTGAAAGCTTGAAGCCACTTCGCAACTTGGCGTCTTGCAACTCCTCTTGTGACTTTTGCTGGTGTCTTGGACCTAAGGCAAGCCCAAATACCATCCCGGGCGTCTGCCGCACAAGCCCCCGCAGCTCGAGCTCCGTCAAAGCACCCAGCACCTCCGCGGGGCCGGTCTGTGTCGCGGCGACGAGCGCGTCCACCTGCTGCGGCTCGGTCGTCATGCGGTGCCACAGCGTCAATTGGAGCCCCGTCAAATCGATCGGCGGGACGCGCGGCGCCGGGGTCGAAAGGGCACGGCCGATGTCGTTGAGATCGCCCGGCAGTCCGATCTCTTCGAATACGTCCGCCGCGCAGAGCACGGCTTTCGCGCCTTGCTGGATCAGCTTGTTGCATCCGTACGACGTGCGACTCGTGATCGGACCGGGAACCGCCATCACGTCGCGCCCCTGGGTGGCCGCGGTGTCGACCGTCGTGAGCGCACCCGATTGGGCAGCCGCTTCGATCACGAGGACGCCGCGCGCGAGGCCCGAAATCAGGCGATTGCGCCGCGGGAAGGAGCCGGCATGCGGCCGCTCGCCGGGCGGATGCTCGGTCACGAGGCAGCCGCGCGCGATCATGCGGTCATACAGTTGGGCATTCGCCGCCGGATAGATGACACCGAAGCCGTTTCCGAGAACACCAATCGACGCGCCGCCGGCATCGAGCGCGGCGCTGTGGGCGATCGCGTCGATGCCGCGTGCCATCCCGCTGATCACGACGGCCCGCTCCGCCACGGCGGTCGCAAGGACGCGCGCAGCCTCGGCGCCATAAGTCGTGTGATCTCGACTCCCCACAATCGCGACACCGGGACGGCGAAACAGCGAGACATCGCCCCAGGCGTAGAGCACCGGGGGCGGATCGGGGATTTCCTCGAGCAACACCGGGAATTCTGGATCGCCGGGGAACAGCACGCGCGCGCCGAGCCGCGCGAGGGCGTTGAGCACCCGCGTGCCGTCGTCGAGGCGCACCTCCTTGATCGCCGTCGCCGCCGCGCGTCCGATGCCGTCCAGCGCCGCGAGCTGCGTGAACGGCGCGTCGAGCGCGCGCTGCGCGCTGCCGAACGCCCGAACCAGCGTGCGCAGGCGTTCCGTTCCGATGCCGGGGACGAGCGAAAGTGTGAGCGTTGCTACGATTTCAGCGTCGTCCATAACTGCTCCAACAGCTCCGGAATGCCTTGGCGAGTGACGGCTGAGATCTTGAGAACGGGCGCATGCGCTTCAGTGCGCAAGGACAGGTGCGTGGTGTCAGGTGTCAGGTCGGCCTTAGTGAGTACGACCACGTGCGGCTTGGCGGCAAGCTCCTTGGAGTAGGCGGCGGCCTCCTTCCTTAGTAAGTCGTACGTCGCTTGTGGGTCGGGGCTGTCTACGGGAATCAGCACCGCGAGGATGCGCGTGCGCTCGACGTGCTGCAGAAAGCGCAGGCCAAGCCCCTTCCCTGCGTGCGCGCCCTCGATGATGCCGGGAATGTCGGCGACGACGAACGAGCGGTGGTCCGACAGACCCACCACGCCGAGGTGCGGCTCGAGGGTCGTGAAGGGATAGTCCGCGATCTTGGGACGCGCGGCGGAGATCACCGAGAGCAACGTGCTCTTGCCGGCATTCGGCTCACCGAGCAGGCCCACGTCGGCGATGAGCTTGAGGACGAGCTCGAGGCGGCGCTGCTCGCCTTCCTCACCCGGCTCCCATTCGCGCGGCGACTGGTGCGTCGGCGTCGCAAAATGCTGGTTGCCGCGCCCGCCGCGTCCGCCCTTGGCAACGAGCAGCGTCTGGTCGGGCTGCACCAACTCACCGAGGATCTCGCCGGTATCGGCGTCGCGCACCTCGGTTCCCGCGGGGACTGGCAGGAACACGTCGTCGCGGGATTTCCCGGACATATTCTTGCCCTTACCATGCTCGCCTCGTTCGGCCACCCAGCGAGTCTGGTACCGGTAGTCGAGCAGCGTGCTGAGATTGGAATCTGCTTTGAGATAGACACTCCCCCCTCGCCCGCCATCGCCACCGTCGGGCCCGCCCTTGGGGACGAATTTTTCGCGGCGAAAGGAGGAGGCCCCGGAGCCCCCGGTCCCGGCAACCACCTGCACCACGACTCTATCTATGAACATCGATCACTTCGCATCCAGGCTTCTTTCTCTGACGTCAGCCCACATCTCCCAAAGCTTCAGCGCGCGGCCCTTAGGAAGATCGTCCTCGACCAACGCGATCACTTCATCGACCTCGTCTCGGCTGGATCCAGTGTTCAAAGCGCCGCGGAGATGTGCGTGTAACTGCCGCGGGGTGTTTTGCATTGCGATCGCGGCGAGCGTACACAGCTCGCGCTTCTTCGAATCGAGTCCCGGTCGGCCGAGGATCTTTCCGTATGCGTCCACGACAACGAGGGGCTCGATCGCCGGATGCAGCGCCCGCAGGTTGAGCATCAGCTTGTGATACGTCCGGCCGTAGACCTCGCCGCACGCCGTGACGCCCCGTTTGGTCCAGCGCTCCCACTCGGGATGGGCGATCGACTCGCCAGGGTCCTGCACGGGTCCCGCCACACTGCGCCACACGCCGAACGCCACGAGCGCCAGCGGATAGCCCACATTCAGAAAGCTCTGCAGCAGCAGCTCCTCGACCCACAGCGGCGGCACGCCTGCCAGGCGGGCGGCGACCATGCGATCGCGCAACTTCGTCTCGTCGCCCGTGGCGGTGGCAACCGCGATCCGCACCAGTGCCAGTGTCTGCGGGTCGAGGCTCACAGTAGTACCACGCACCACGCACCACGTACCCTTTTCATCGCGCCAAGCCCCCATTAACACGCATCTCCCCCACCGTCTCCCCTCGCGAATTCGTGATCGGCCGCTTGAGCAGCGAGGCCGGCTGCGGCTTGAGGCCGAGCTCCGCCAGCACGGCCGCGATCGCGAGCGCCGAGGCCACGCTGTGGCCGTCTTCGACTTTGAGCGTCACGCCGAGGCTCTCCCGCAGCAGCAGCGCGCTGTAGATGCCCTCGGCGCCGACCTTCGCGACCACGCGACCAGGATGCGCGCGCATGATCTCGGTGCACGGCCGGCCTTCGCCCCCGATCAGCTCCGGGTGCAGCGTCATCGCTTCCAGGATCGGCCCCTCGAGCCGCGTGTAAGCGAGCGCCATGTTCCGCAGCGGCAGCGCGAAGCAGGCCACGCCGCAGCCATCCACGGCGATGCCAATCTCCCGCACGGGCACATCGGTGTGATCGCTGATCGACTTGAGACAGCGCTGCTGCACCGGATGCTCGCTGCGCGCGTAGAACTCGGTCGGCCAGCCGTGGTGCTTCGCGAGCGCCAGCATCCCCGTGTGTTTGCCGGAGCAGTTCGAGTAGACGGCGGTCAGGCGCATGCCGCGGGTTTCGTAGTCTTTGGCGACCGGCTCCGACAGCGGCCGATGCGGCCCGCACATGAGATCGCGCTCGGAGCAGCCGATGCGCTGGAGAAACTCGCGCACGAGCGCGACCTGGCCCGGCTCGCTCGAGTGCGACGCGCACGCCAGCGCGAGATCCTGGCGTGTCAGCCCGAACCGCCCCACGACGCCGTCTTCGACCAGCGGCAGCGCCTGAAACGGCTTCGCGGCAGAACGCCAGAACGTGACGAGATCGGGGTCGCCGGCCTGGGCCACGAGGCGGCCACTACCGTCGACAACTGCAACGTGCACGTGGTGGCGGGACTCGAAGACCGTTCCCCGGTAGAGCTCGACGAACAACGGCGCTCCTTTCGCCCGCGGAGATTGCGCGTGCGGCGTGCGGAATGTAATAACGTGCCATGCGTAACGCCCTCTTCGCGCTGCTCCTGCTCCCCGCCGGCGCGGGGGCCCAAGAGGCCTCTCCCTACGTCCCGATCGCCCACTGGTCCATGCCCTACGTCGAGCACCTCATCGCCGCGGGGCGCATGGCCGATCCATCGCCGCTCAGTCGCCCGCTCCGGGTTGACGCGCTGCTGCGCGCGCTCGCGGCGGTCGACAGCACCGTCGTCACCGGCTCGGAGTGGGCGGTCGTTCGCAAGATCCGCGCGGAGTTCACGCGCTCGATGCGCGGGCCGTCCGCGCGCATCGACATCGATGCCGGGATCGCGGGCAGCTCGCATGCGCGGCGCGACCCGCTGCGCGAAGCGGGAGTGGGACACGCGACGTTCAACGGCGGTGCGGCGCTGACGCTCTACTTCGGGCCCGCCGTCGTCTCCACGCATCCCTACTTCGATACCCGTCTCAAGTGGGATCCCGACTACTACGGCAAGAAGGACCGCGCCATTGCGGGACGGTTCGCCGAGGCGTACGTGAGCGCGCAATGGCGCTACGGCGAGCTGTTCTTCGGCAGCCTCGATCGCAACTGGGGACCGCGCTTTACCGAAGGATTGATCGTGTCGCCGAGTCCGTACAGCTACGACCAGCTCGACTTCCGGATCGGCACCGAGGGCATCTACTTCGAAGGACTGCTCACGCAGCTCGACGATATCGCCGACACGAGCGGCACCGCCAACGCGCGCCACTTCGTTGCGCATCGTCTCGTGATCCGACCGCCGGGGAACACGACGTTCGCGCTGTGGGAAGGCACGATCACCGCCGGCCCCGGCCGCGACCTCGAGCCGTGGTTCGCCAACATCTTCACCCTCGGCCTGGTGCAGCAGTACGATCAGAACTCGCAGGCGAACAACATGCTGGGGTTCGACGTCACCACGCGCATCAAGGGGACGCAGCTGTTCGCGTCCGTGCTGCTCGACGACATCCAAGTGGACAAATCGAGCACCAGCGACAACGAGCCCCCGTCCTACGGCTTCACGCTCGGCGCCCAGGGCGGCATCGCGCGTTTCGGCTGGACGGCATTCTACTCGCAGGTCGCCAATCTCACCTATCGCACGCCCAATCCCGCCGAGGCCGTCATGCGGCGCAACGTCGGGCTCGGCCGTAACTTTGCCGACTACGATCAGCTCACGTTGCGCGGCAGCATGATCGCGGGCCCCGGCTTCTTGCTCGAGCCCGAAGTCACGCTGCTGCGCCAGGGCCAGGGAGACTTTCGCCTCCCCTACCCGACTGTAGCGCAGTTCGACTCGACGCCGACGCTGTTCGCCGGCACCGTCACCCGCACCGTCCGGCTCGCCATCGCCGGCCGCGCCGCGCACGGACGTTGGGTGCTGTCGGGCAACGGCGGCGTGCACCTGATCCATAACGGACCCGAGACGACTCGCTGGGTCGGGACGATCGCACTCGAATGGCGGACCAAGAAGGAAGGGCGGGTTCCCTGATGCCGGAAGCACGGCTCACGCGCGAGCGGATCGAGGCGCTGCTACGCAAAATGTCGACGACCAAGATCGTCGTCATCGGCGACGCGATGCTCGACGTGTATCTCGTCGGGGAGGTCGATCGCGTGTCGCCCGAGGCGCCGGTGCCTGTCGTCACGGTGCACGCGAGCCGCCACGCACTCGGCGGCGCCGCGAACGTGGCCGCGAACGTCGCGGCGATCGGCGCCGAGTGCCGCCTCGTCGCGGTGGTGGGCGCCGATCAGCGGGGAGAGTCTGTCAAAGCCGAGCTGGAAGACGGCAAGTTGAGCGCGTCGTACCTCGTCACCGACACCTCGCGTCCGACGACGTCGAAGACGCGCGTCGTCGCTCGCGGCCAGCAGATGCTGCGCATCGATGAGGAGATCGAGCATCCCATCTCCGCGCGCGTCATGGAGCAGCTCGGCGCCGCGCTGGAGCGCGCCATGCGCGACGCGGACGCGCTGCTGATCGAGGACTACAACAAGGGGACGCTGGTGCCGCAGGTGATCGAGCGCGGCCTTACTATGGCCAAGAAGCGCGGCGTACCGGTGGTGGTCGATCCCAAGTTCAAGAATTTCTTCGCGTATCGCGGCGCCACAGTTTTCAAGCCGAATCGCCGCGAATTGGAGCTGGCGATGGGGGCCGCCCTGGACCTGGCCCATCCCGACGCCTTGCCCGACGCGGTGCAGAAGCTCGCCGTCGACAATCTGCTGCTGACGCTGGGCGCGGAGGGGATGATGTTAATCACCCGAGACGGCGAGGTGCTGCGCATTCCCACTATGGCGCGCGAGGTCTATGACGTTTCCGGCGCGGGCGACACCGTCACTGCATGGGTCGGAACGGCGCTCGCCGCGGGCGCGGCGGTACGCGAAGCGGCGCACATCGCCAACTTCGCCGCCGGCATCGAGGTAGGCAAAGCCGGTGTCGCGACTGTCTCGCCCGCCGAGGTGCTCGCGATGCATGAGGCGTATTACGATCAGCTGGGAAAGCTTCGAAGGGAAGGATTGCTGTAGAAGGCCTGGCCGCTCTATCAATGTCCTTCTCCAATAGTTGCCACAGTCCCCATTCACATGCTGGCTCCGGAGGAGGGGCCGTTGCGACGTGCAGAGCGATACTTGAAGTGAGGATGCTACAGTTGTCATCACATTGCTTGCTACCACCGATCATCGAAACTGATTCGGCGGGAGGGAGAGATTCCATCTTGGGCGAGTGGGTGGATCTATGGCCTGGTCCCTCCCAGCCCGTCAGTGCGGCAAGCCCTTGAGGCAGTGGGGTCCCCCGCGTCGGACGCAGCTCAGTTTCGTCGACCAGCTCGTTAGTCTACTGCGCTTGGCATCTAACGCCGATGGATATCCGAGTGACGTGCGCCGCTTTCGCGCCAGTCTGGAGCTGGCCCAAGCGGTTGGCCGAGCAGGCCGGGTCTGCGCAGCCGATTACGAAACGGTGTTCTCCGCCGCAGCCACGGCGGCAGTGCCGAGTGGGACACCAACCTACGTTGTCTTCTCGTATAGCGCTTCACCGACTAACTGGTAGCAACGACAACCCAACGTCTGAGACGAGTCGGTTGGCCACGCGCCGGAGAAGCCAACCAATTTCACGCCGCGCGCTACACTATCACGCGGCACGATCATTGGACATTGGTCATTGGACATTGGCCATTGGACATTGATCATTGATCATTGGACATTCTAAATTGGACATTCGCGGCGCAGCCGCGCGGGCCCTTAGCTCAGCGGTTAGAGCAGCGGACTCATAATCCGTAGGTCCCAGGTTCAAATCCTGGAGGGCCCACTGAAAGTCCAATGTCCAATGTCCAATGTCCAAGGATCAATGATCGTGGCTCGATCATTGGACATTGATCATTGGACATTGCTTGTGGCGGCGAGCTATTCCTTACGCTGATGCCACGTGAGACCGAGCCCCACCGACACGACTTGATGTTTCCATCCGGTCGCGAACGGAATGCCGGTGTGGAGCGGGTAGTCGATGTTACCCACCCACGCGTACGAATACTGCAGATAGGGGGTGAGCGAGACCGCTGAGCGTGGGCGGATGTCGTACCCCATCTCCGCGCCGACGCCCCAGCCGTGCCGTTGCAGGGCCGAGCTGTCGGTCACGGTCGCGTACATGAGCGAGTACGAGGGCCCTGCTCCGACGAAGAACCCCCGCCGCATCGTCCCCGGGTAGTAAAAGACCAGCGCGTTGAGATTCGCGATGTCCCGTTCCCATGATTGACGTGAGTGCGCCCATGCATCGACCGTGGCCCCGACCCGAACACGCGGGCCCACAGCCCCAGCGAACTGCAGCGTCAACGTCGAGCCGCCCATGTTCCCGGCGTGCGTGCACGCGCTGCACATAATCGTGGCTGATCCCGTGCCGGCTCCGATCATGGACACGAGACCTTGCTCTTTCGCCGGAGCGTTATATCGCCCCACGCAGGCGCCGAGCAGGATGAGCGGGGCGATACCGAGGCTACGGCGTGAGTAGCGCAACGATGATGAGTAGCGGCAGCCAAACGGGGTCAAAATCACCGTGGCCGTTGTTGGAGGAACCGACCTTCTTGGGGTAACCGACGTCCAGCGAGTCGACAGCGGACACCGCAAGAGCACGCCGGCAGCTGTCGCACGGCTCGGCCAGGTTGAAGGGAATACCGCTGATCGAGTCGCGCGTGACCACCACCGCCCGCCACTCTACGACGCTGTCGCCGCTCCAGATTTTCACCCGGTCGAGGCGCCGGTCGCCTTGTACAGTCTTGGGATGTACGTCCTCGCGCAGCCAGTGGACCGAGGGGGCGGAGGAGGCGCATCCCGAAGCCAGGAGCAACACAAGCCACCAGGACCAGCGCGTGTGCTTCATACCTTCTATAGCGGGATTTGTTGCAAGAAACTGTAACCGACCCCTCTTTGCTCTTTGCTTTTCAAAAAGACGCAGCGGCCTGTCATCCCGAGCGAGCGCGACAGCGCGAGCGAGGGACCTGCTTTTCGGGCCCACACAAGAGCAGGTCCTTCGCGACGCTCAGGTGTCGCGCGCTTCCCAAAAGCAGGTCCTTCGCTACGCGCGCGTGCCGCGCGCTCCGCTCAGGATGACAAGCGCGCTCGCTTTCGGATAAAAAAGGGAAGGAGAGAGATGTAACCTCTACCGCGGCGGCTCCAGCTTACTGAGCCGCGAGAGGTTCCGCGCCAGGCGCCACACAAAGACCAGGACCATACCGGCCAACACAACCGCGACCGTCCAGTTGGCGACCCGCACGCCGGGTCGCACGCCAAGCGCGAGCACGGTATTCAGCACAATGAGCACGAGTCGCACTTCAGTAGGGCCCATCCTGCCGTACTCGACCGTAGCAACGCCAAACACAGTCGACTCGAGGTACACGTTGACCGCGAGCGCGAGATACGCGACCACCAGGCCGAGCGCGAGGGGCAGACTGACGTAGCCCGAGAGCGCAATCCCCACCCCGGTGGCAACGACCGACAGCGCGCCCATCACGTGGTCGAGATAAAAGCCGTACTTGGGGCGCTCGGCGCCGCGCACGCGCGCCAGTGTGCCGTCGAGGCTGTCGCCCAGCCAATGGATGCCCAGCATGAGGCTCGCGACCCAGAGCCAGGCGGGATTGTAGCGCGTCAGCGCGTACGCGACGCCGGCGCCGACCGCGCCCAGCATGCCGAGCGCGGTAAAGTGATTCGGGCGCAGGCCCCGAGGAACGCGCCTGGCCAGCCGTTCGAGCACACGTCGCTCGAAGCCGGCGAGCACGTACGTCATCTCGCGCAATCCCTGGAGCGCGGCGCGCAGCTCCGCCGCGGAGCCGAAGCGCGCAGCCGGATCCTTGGCCAAACACCGTTCGAGAATGCCGTCGAACGCTTTGGACCCCCCCCCACCAACGAGCTGTTGAATCACGACGCCGAGTGAGTACACGTCGGTTCTGTGATCGACGGGCCGCCCCGCGGTTTGCTCCGGCGACATGAAGGCCCTCGTCCCGATCGCCTCGGTATCAGATGCGTCTGCCCTCGTCGCGATCCCGAAATCGAGCACCTTCACGACCCCGCGTGTGTTGATGAAGATGTTGCCCGGCTTGATGTCCCGGTGGATGATCCCTTTGGCGTGTGCGGCGGCCAGCGCATCCGCCACCTGACTGCCGATGTCGATGACTTCATTGTCGTCGAGCGGTCCTTCCGCCATCCGCTGCTTGAGCGTGCGCCCCTCGAGCAGCTCCATGGCGATGAACGGGCGACCCTCGTGCTCACCGATCTCATGAATCGTGCAGATGTTGGGATGGTTTAGTAGGGCTGCCGCACGTGCCTCGCGATCACGCGACAACGTCTCCGGCAGAAACTTCAACGCCACGTGGCGCTGCAGCTGAGTGTCGGTCGCCCGGTAGACGACCCCCATCCCACCTGCACCGAGTCGTTCCTCGATCCGATAGTGCGATACCGTCGTGCCGATCGGGTTGGACCCCGCCCCCGCCCCCGCAATTGCCCGGGCGATCAGGTCGAACGCGGGAGTCTCGAGGAAATCCTCAGGCCAATTCACGCTGCAACCATTCCTTGGCCAGTCGCCAGTCTCGATGGACCGTTTCGGGCGAGACATGCAACGCCTCGGCGGTCTCCTCAACGCTCAGCCCGCCAAAGAATCGCAGCTCCACCACACGAGCTTGGCGTTCATTGACCGCACTGAGCCCCTTTAGCGCCTCGTCGAGCTCAAGCAGATCGACTCTGGGGTTGCTCGAGACCAGAACCTCGTCCAGCGCCACGTGCTCGGCCGTGCCGCCGCGTTTGAGCGTGCGACGCGCGCGCGCGAAATCAGTCAGGATCCGGCGCATCAAGGTGGCGCAAACCGCAAAGAAATGCGCGCGATCGTTCCAGCTCACCGTGTTCGCACCAGTCAGCCGGAGATAGACTTCATTGACGAGAGCGGTGGTCTGCAGCGTATTGTCTGGCGCTTCGTGCGCCATGTACCGGTGGGCGGCCCGATGTAGCTCGTCATAGACCAGCGGCATGAGCGAGTCGAGGGCGCTCTCGTCCCCGGCGGACCAAGCTCGGAGCAGGCGGGTAATGTCGGCGCCCATCCCGAATGATCAATGTCCAATGTCCAATGATCAATGTCCAATGATCGAGGGTCGACCATTGATCATTGATCATTGATCATTGATCATTGATAATTGGACATTCCGACGGGCCTCGGCCCGGCGGCAGGGGTGGCTAGCTCAGCTGGTTAGAGCGCCGGTCTCACATACCGGAGGTCACAGGTTCGAGTCCTGTGCCGCCCACTGAGTAAACGAAAGCCCCGATAACCAGTTGCAAGGTTGTCGGGGCTTGTGGTGTCAGTGAATACCGCCGGGCGGTGTCAGCGGTGGTGTCAGAGCATCGGCATTGTCTACTGGTTACGACTCATACATCACGTTGTCGGCACTCCATGACTATGCTCGCTTTCTCAAGATGCGTCTCCGTTGCGAAATCATAATACAAGCCGGTCCCATCAGGTTCGATAACGAACGCGTACCGAGCCGGATGGTCGTTGGGACCAAAGTCCCAGCGACGATTGAAACCTTGCACTTCGAAGTGAGTGTACCAAGCGACGCCAGCGACGGTGATGGTGCCGCTCGCACGGCCGCTATCAACCGTCGCCGTCACCAAAATTGTCTTCCAGCCATCGGCCCCGAAGTCCTTACACTCCCACTTCTCGACCGGCTTCGCCTGTCCCATTGCACTGGCGGTTGCACTGGCAATAAGTAGTACAACAGCTACGAGTAGTTTCATTTGCTTGAGATGATACCTGCGGTCCTTCAGTGGGCACATTTTCATAGGCCCGAAAGATACGAGAACGCGCCCACCCTGCTGAGGTGAGCGCGTTCTTTGCTGGCCGGGAGTGGGGCGGCGCTAGGCGGCTTTCAGCACACGCAACGCCTTCACCCACTCACGCACGGGCTTCTCGCGGTGCTTCACCTTCCCGTACTGCTTCACCAAGTACTCGACGTTCTCGCTCCGCTGGCGCACCTGGCCAAGGTGGCCGTACACACGCTTCACGAGCGCGTCGCCGCCGTGGCTGAGTTCCCGGCCTACAGTGAAGGGTGAGACTGGCGCGCCGTTGTCGAGCGTCTGGAGCCGCGCCGCGCAGTAGGTGTGGCGGAAGTCGTACATGTTCAACTCGCGCGGCTGGTAGCCGACGCGCGCGCCGACCGCATCGAGGAGCTTCCGCACATCGGTGAGCATCGCCTCTTGTCCCGTGCGGTAGCTCGGGAACAACAACCGGCCACCCCCGCGTATCTGCTCCCGCTGCTGGAACCAGGGCCGCAAAATCTCCGCAAGCTGGGGCTGGAGACGCACCACGCGCGCGGACCCGGCGTTCTTGAGGCGCCGTGTGGCGTGCGGCCGGAACGTGACCGTCGCGCGCTCCAAGGAGATGTCGTCCACCTCCAAGCCGAGCACCTCACTCGGCCTACCGCCCGTGAGCAACGCCGTGGCAATCAACTCGTAGGCGAACGGGACCGCGATGTCGTCGCGCTTCGCCCCGCTCCTGATAAGGGGCGCAAGCTCGACGGCGAGCGCGGCGGTGTTCAGACGTGGTCTCCTCTGCCTCGGTACGTTGCTGCGCATAATCCACTCCTCGTTAAGTGGTTGTTCAGCGGGCCACGGGCTGGGCTGCGCGTTCGCGGCCGAGTTTGCGCGCCATAAGGCGCACGCTTTCCGGGTCGATGTACCAGCGCCGTTGAATTCGCTGCGCCTTCAGTTCGCCAATGAACACAAGTCGCATTAGTTGGTCGCGGCTCAAGCCCAGCCGTTGGGCGACTTCAACCGCCGGTATCCCGTCCATCTTTTCCTCCGTGGACCATTCCCGTGGACAAAAAAAGACGCCCCAGGCCCGCGCTGATTCGCGGAAGTGGAGCGTCATAGCGTCGCCGGTGTCGCGGGCGGCGGTACGTCTCGTTCTCTGCGGCCTACTTACTGGTGCCTTGCTCCCGGCGGCCTACTGTGGCGGGTGGGAGCCAGTCCTTAGTTATCTGCCGCGTCGACAATGTCGGCGGACGCGCGCGCACACGCAAGCCGGGCTTGACAGACTGTTACAAGACTCCAGAAACAGGAGCAGCGGCCCGAGCATCGAGCCGCCGCCTCGTCTAACTCGTCCTGTGGTCAGTGTGTGACATTCGCGCCGATTGTTACAAACGAAAAGCGCCCCGCCGGTGAACGGGGCGCGTGGCAGCGTCAGGGCTGTGGAACGCTGGCAGTCAGCTTGACCCGCTATTCGCCCTTTTCCGATGAGCCTCCGAGACGACGACGAAGCTCGGATGCGAGGTCTTTTATAATCTTCGTGTGGTCGGATGCGAACTCTCTCATAATCTCCTCCTGCCGGTCTCCAGTCTTTTTGATAAGCTCAATAAATCCGGAGCCGAGTTGCACCTGCCTGGCTGCGAGGTCTTTAATCGCCTCCGAAGTCCTGGCCTCTAAGTCTTTCGTAATGCCCAGGTGCCCCTCCATAACATCAAGATGTTTGTCCATCCTAGCGGTGAGCATTCTGACATGAGTATTGAGAAGGAAAGATTGGAGCGAGAAATACAACGCAGCCACACACACCGCGATTGCAAGAACAGTGAAACGGGTGATTGGTTCAGTCGAGGTAACGTAGCTGTAGAGGTTGAACGCGTTTAATGCGTTGGCTGCCCATGAGGCGAGCTTGAGCGCTAGCGTTGCCAAATCGCGCCTGGCAGTCGCTGCATCTGGGGCAAACTTGATTTTGATGTTTACCGCCGCCGTGAGCGCGATAGTAACGAGTCCTACGACGGCGGTGCCTAGGAGGGTCATCTGGTGTCCGGGCGTTAGCGGTCGGGGTCTGGGCCGGTGGGAAGCAGGTAGACCTTACTGATGTGCTGCATACCAACGCCGCCGACCTGCGCAAAGCGCGCCGCGATGTCCTCGCCGGGCATGACGAACACGGGGTAGCCCTCGCTCGGCCAGGGGAAGCGGTCGAACACAACGAGCATTGCCGTCGCGCCGAGCGCGACACCTTCGCGCTTCCACTGCTCGACGTTGATGGTGATGGGTGTCATGGGGTCCTCCTGCACTTGAAAGATACTTAGTCAAGGGGGAGAACGTCGCGGCCGGGTGGTGTCTGGCGTGGTGCCAGCGCTGGCCGTTTTCGACCGACGCTAGCGAGCGCTTGTGCGGCTAAGTTGTTGTATTATCGTCGGTGGCCGCTGGCGGGTGCCAGCCTTTTGGGTCTCACGTGCGGCGTGCGGCGTTGCCATGAAAGGTCACTCACGATTCGAAACTCTCATTGATACGCCGCACGCGTCACGCGTCACGCCGCGCGATTAGTTCATGCGCCGGTCTTAGTTCTCAGCCACACATATCTCCAACCCGCCCATAGGGGCAAGCTGCGAGCAATGGCCGCACGCGGGTTGGAAGTCACCGTTGCTATCCCACAAAGA
>CAVPHS010000004.1:0-65000 GCA_963704805.1 uncultured Gemmatimonadales bacterium
GGCTGTGGTGGTGGATCGTACCCTACGTCAATAAGACCCGCGCGCCGGGGATCGCGTTCTATCTGGTCGGATTCTCGACGGCCGTGCTGGCCGCCTTCGGCGCGGAGCGGCTGGAGCGTGGCGCGGGGAAGGCATGGACCATCGCCTGTCTCGTCACGGGGGGGGTGGTCGCACTGCTGGCCGCGGTCGGCGCATTTGGGGCGGTGGCGACCTCCTACGCCCAGTCACACCAGGAACTACTGGGATTGCCGCTCGTGCAGGCGGCAGCCGCTGCCCAATCGTCGATCATGTGGGGCGCTTTCGGCAGCGGCTTGGCGCTCGTCGCGACCGCCACTCTCGCCTGGGTGTTCTTGCAGGGCAGGTTCAAAGGACCGGCCTTCGCGATCCTGCTGGTGCTCGTCGTGGGCGCCGACCTGTGGCGTGCCGGTCGCGCATTCTGGCACTGGAGCTGCCCTGATACACCCGTGGCGACCGCGCCGGCGCGGTGCCGCATCGGCGGACAGGTCGCCGAAGACGATCTCATCCGCTTCGTCCGCAAGACACCCCTGCCGTATCGAGTCTACGACGCCGGCTCGATCTACCCGCATGACGCATTGATGGCGTACGGAATCCCGCAGGTGACCGGCTACCACGGCAACGCGCTCCAGACTTACGACGATCTGATCGGCGGTGAGAGCCAGCAGGAGAATCTGCATCGGAGCCTGAATCTCTGGAAACTGCTCGCCGTGCGGTACTTCATCTACCCGGACACGATTCGTCTGCCCGGATTCCACGAGGTCCTGGGTCCCGTGCGCACCGGCATGGGACAACAGGTCTACCTGTACGAGGCGGACTCGATTGCCCCCTACGCCCGCGTCGTTCCCGCCGCGGTGAAAGGGGACACCAACCAGATCGTGCCCACGCTGATCGATCCGCGCCTCGACTACAGCCGTATCGTCCTATTCGACCGCTACGAGCCGGTGAACCCGTTGCCCCTGGTCAATCAACAGATGCCACCACCCAGCCCGTCGCACGCCGTGATATCGCACTGGGCTCCGGGACGGATGACCATCGATCTGCAGCCCGCGCCCCCGGAAGACGGCTACCTGGTCGTGGCCGAAAACTGGTATCCCGACTGGCATGGAACCGTGGACGGAGTGCCGGCCCAGGTCCTCCGGGGTGATCAATCGCTGATCACCGTCCTCGTCAAGGTTGGAACCCGGCGGGTCGAGCTCACATTTGCGTCGCGCGACTACGCCCGGGGCCATCTCGTCACCTGGCTCTCCCTGCTCCTGCTCGCCGGCTGGGGCGGGGGAGCGCTCGCCTGGCGGCGCCGGAGACAGCGGGGTGGCTGAGCGGGCGCTGGTCATCATCCCCACGTACAACGAGGCGCCCAACCTCCCGAGCCTCGTGCCCGCAGGTGCTGGCCCAGGATCCCGCGCCTCGAGGTGCTCGTGGTGGACGACGCGTCTCCGGACGGCACGGGGCAGATCTGGCCGACCGGCTCGCTGAGAGCCCCCGCGTCCACGTGCTGCACCGGGAGGGGAAACTGGGGCCTCGGGCACCGCCTACCTCGCCGGGTTCCGCTGGGCCCTGGAGCGCGGGTTACGACTACGTCTTCGAGATGGACGCCGATTTCTCCCACGACCCGGCGCATCTCCCCGCATTTCTCAAGGCCGCCGCGAACGCCGACCTGGTGCTCGGCTCGCGCTACCTCGGGCGGCAGGGTGACGGTGGTGAACTGGCCGATCGGCCGGCTCATGTTATCCTACTGCGGCCAACGTGTACGCGCGGCTGGGTCACGGGCTTGCGCATCTGGGACCTGACCGGCGGATTCAAGTGCTTTCGCAGGCGGGTGCTGCGAAGCGATCGACCTGTCGCAGGTCCGCTCCAACGGTTACGCCTTCCAGATCGAGATGAGCGTACGCGCCTGGCGAAAAGGATTCAGCTCAAGGAGATCCCCATCGTCTTCGTGGATCGCACGGAAGGCCAAAGCAAGATGAACCGCAGCGATCGTGCGCGAAGCGATCTGGATGGTCCCTCGCCTTCGGCTGCTGGGCTGGTTCGGCCGGATCTAGTCGGCCTGGCGGTCTACAAGATGACGGGGTCGGGAAACGACTTCGTCATGCTCGACGGCAGGATCACGACACCCGACGACTGGACGGCGGTCGATATCCGCGCCGTCTGTGCCCGCGGGACCGGGATCGGCGCCGACGGGATCGTCTTCGTCACGCCGACCGGGAGCCCCGGGGCCGTGCGGATGACCTACTTCAACAGCGATGGCTCGCGCCCGGCCATGTGCGGCAACGCGGCTCTGTGCAGCACCCGACTGGCCGCGCTGCTCGAGATGGCTCCGGCGGCACTCATGCGCCTCGAGACGGACGCCGGGGTGTACGAAAGCCGCTGCCCGGGCGAGGGTGATCGCGCCGAGCTGCACCTCGCGACCGTCGAGGCACCCGCGGAGCCCGCCGTGAAGCTCGGCGCTGGCGAGAGCCGGGTGGGCCTCGCCACCGTCGGGGTGCCCCATCTGGTGGTGGTCGTGGAGGATCTCGAGGCGGTGGACGTGCACCGGCGCGGCCGGGCGCTGCGCTTCGACGCGGCGCTGGGAAACGGTGGGGCGAACGTGAATTTCGTGGCACCCACGTCGGAACGCTCCGTGTGGGCGATGCGAACCTACGAGCGCGGTGTCGAGGGAGAGACGCTCGCCTGCGGGACGGGCGCCGTGGCGGCGTGCTGCATGCTGCGTGAATGGCGCCTCGCCGACCTGCCGGCCACGATTATGACCCGCAGCGGACTGCCGCTCGTCGTGCGGGGCGAGCGGTCACGGAGTGGCCGCTACGAGGACGTATGGCTGGAGGGGCAGGCGCGGATCGTCTTCAGAGGCGTGCTCGCTTCGTAACACCTTTATCCACATCTATTCACACTTGCACTTAACATAACATCTATTATACGAAGCTGAACTAAGCCAAACAACCGCAGTCACTTACTGTCAGGCTGTAGCTCCCCCAACCGCACTCTAGCCTCGAACGCGGATCCCGTGGAATCGAGCTTCGCCACGATCTCCCGATAGTCCGCGATGCCCCGGACCGTGTCCCGGGCGGCCACCCAGGCTCTCCCCGCATCCGACAGGTATTGTGCTCGCTCAAAAGGCATCCGCGCAACCTTGGCGGCCTCCTCATAAGCTTCCGCGGCTTCCTTCGGGTGCTCCACGTTCTCATACGCGCCCCCAAGGAGCCCATAGGCCTGGGCGCGGTAGTCGGTGGAAGCCTCGCGCGCGAACTTCTTGAGCACGTCGATCGCCTGCTGATTCTGGCCCTGAGCCAAACGCGTCTGGGCCAGCAAGATCCACGCCTCGCCGGCCGAGCGGGACCCGGAATAGTTCTCGGCGATACGCGACAACTCGCTGGCCGCGAGCGCATAGTTCTTGGATTCCAACGCGAATCGCGCCGAGCTGAGCTCCTGGCTCGCGATCCGCTCGCTTTGCCTCGTCGAAAGGATGTTCCAGCCGAAAAAGCCCGCCGCCAGGACCAGGATCCCCGCACCCCAGGAAACCGGCTTGCGGTGTCGCACGATCCAGGCGACCAGTGCCGCGTCGCTCCCGTGAGGACTCGTTCCCGGTGCCCGAACCGATGTTGCCACGTTGCCCGCTTTCAAAAGTTGTCGCTCGAATCCCCATGCCCCTGGGGCGACTCGAACGCCCGGCCAACGGTTTAGGAAACCGCTGCTCTATCCACCTGAGCTACAGGGGCGTAAGCGCATTAAGTTACTGGAGTTATACGGTTGTAATCAAGCCCCGTCTCAATACAGCACCAACGACTCGACGTGCTGAGGGACCAGGCGCTCCCGCCCCTTCAGGAAGCCCAGCTCGATCAGAAAGCTGAACCCGGCGATGGTCGCACCCCGGGCCCGTACCAGCCGGCCGGCCGCTTCCGCGGTCCCGCCCGTGGCCAGGACGTCGTCCACGATGAGGACCCGGTCGTGCGGCCCGATGGCGTCCGCGTGCATCTCCAGCGCGTCGGTGCCGTATTCCAGGGTGTACTCCACGCGCTGGCGGGCGGCAGGCAGCTTTCCCGGCTTGCGGACCGGAACCAGACCCGCCTCCAATCCCAACGCCACCGGAGCGCCGAACATGAAGCCGCGCGACTCGATGGCGACCACCCGGGTGACTCCCGCGCCGGCGAACGGCTGCGCCATGCCGCGAGCGGCGAGGCCAAACAATCGCGGATCGAGCAACACCGGCGTGATGTCCTTGAAAATGACACCGGGCTTGGGAAAGTCGGCGACGTCCCGAATCGCCTCGCGAATCAGCGATGAATCATTCATTGTCTCTGCCTTGGCATCAGCTGAAACTACCAGATTTCAAAGGACTTGAGCTGCTTCATGTCATGTGGAATAGCCTGTTTCTCCACATACTCGATTCGCGCTCCGACCGGCCCGGTGTTCAGGGCTAGCTCCAGCGCGTCCAGCCCGTGCTTCGCTCCGTGCGCGCAAACTTCGACTCCCCCGTCGGGGAGGTTTCGCACGTAGCCGGTCAGCTTCAGACGGTTGGCTTCCCGCAGCACGTACCAGCGAAACCCGACACCCTGCACGCGTCCACGCACCAGGTAGCGGCACGCTTCCGCTGCGCTCACACGCCGCGTTCCCGCGTTGCAGTCGCCGAGCGGCGGCGCCGATGCCGGATGACGTAGACCGCCACCCCGGCTGCGAGGACCGGCACCACGACCGACAGGACACGGCCCACGTACCGCCGCACCTCATCGTTCCGCAGCACATCCTCGTGGCGGCCGAGAAAGTAGCCGATTCCGGTCAGGACCGCGCACCAGGCGAATGCTCCGAGTCCGGTGAACAGGACGAAGCGCGAGAGGTTCATGCGGGCGATTCCCGCCGGAATCGAGATCAGGTGCCGCACGACCGGCAGCAGGCGTCCCACGAGCGTGCTGATCTCCCCATGGTCGGCGAAGAACCGCTCGGTGCGGTTCAGGGAGCGCTCCGTCAGCAGCAAATAGCGCCCGAAGCGCCGCACGAGGGCACGACCCAACAGCTGAGCCAGCCAGTAGTTCGCCAGCGCACCGACAATGCTGCCGATCGTGCCACAGGCGAGGACGATCCACACGTTCATCTCGCCTTTGGCCACCCAATACCCCGCCGGCGGCATCACCAGCTCTGCCGGCACCGGAAGAACCGAGCTTTCCATCGCCATCAGCGCCATGATGCCGGGATAACCCAGATCGAGCAGCGCGTGCAGCAGCCAATCCACGAGGCGCTCAAGCATCGAATCCATGCTCTCCGACGAGCGGGACGAAGAGCGCCGCGCCGAGCGGCGTCTGGCGGATCCGCCCCCCCGTTGCGGTGCGCTCCACCAGCGTGAGCGTCTGGTTGCCGCGGTCCCCCAACGGCAGCAGCAGCCGGCCGCCGCTCGTCAGCTGCTCCACGAGGGGCATGGGAATCTCGGGGCCACCCGCAGCCACGAGGATGGCATCGTAGGGGGAATAGGCGCTCCAGCCCAGCGTCCCGTCGCCCAGCAGCACCGACACGTTTCCCGCAGCCGCCTCCCGGAGCGCCTGTTGTGCCGCCAGGGCGAGGGCGCGGACGCGCTCCACGGTGAACACCTGGGCCGCGAGCCGCGACAGGAGCGCCGTTTGATACCCGGAGCCGGTGCCGATCTCCAGCACCCGCTCCGTCCCGCGGAGCCGCAGCGCCTCGAGCGTCCGCGCTTGCGTGAACGGTTGCGAGATCGTCTGCCCGGCACCGATCGGGAGGGCGGCGTTCTCGTAGGCCCGGTGCCGCACGGCGTCCGGGACGAACAGGTGCCGCGGCGTTTCCGCGAAGGCGCGCAGCACGGCCAGGTCCTGCACGCCCTGCTCGCGCAGCTGCTCCACGAGCCGGGTGCGGTAGCCCCCGTAAGCGTCCGGGCTCGCCCCCCCCCCTAAACGCCCAGACTCCATCCGCGCACGGCCTCGAGCAGGTTGTAGTTGGTGAGGTCGACGTGCAGCGGCGTCACCGAGATGTATCCTTCGCGCACCGCTTGGAAGTCCGAGTCGGCACCACCCGACCAGGTGACGTGCCCGCCCCCGATCCAATAGATGTCGCGACCCCACGGATCCTTCATCCGGGCCACTTCCTCGTGGAACACCCGGCTCCCGAGGCTGGTCACCTTGACCCCCTTCACGTCATCCCCCGGGATCGCCGGCAGATTGACGTTCAGCAGCGTGTCCTGCGGGAACTCCTGGACCGTGACGATGCGCCCGAGCAGGTGCTTCAGCCACACGGCGTGACTTTCCAGGTACTCGAGATCGAAGCTGCCGAAGGAGATCGCGACGCTCGGAATCCCCGCGGCCAGGCCTTCCATGGCGGCGGCCACCGTGCCGGAGTACAGCACATCCTCCCCCATGTTGGGGCCGTGATTCACTCCGGAGAACACGAAGTCGGGCTTCTCCGGCATGAGGGCGTCGAGCGCCAGGAGCACACAGTCGGTCGGGGTCCCATCCACCTGGTAGGCCCCATCGCTGCGTCGCGTCGCCCGGATCGGACGATGCAAGGTCAGCGAATGCGACGTGGCGCTCTGCTCGCGATCCGGGGCCACCACCGTGACCCGGCCGAGCGAGCCCGCGGCGTCGGCCAGCACGGACAGCCCCCGCGCGAGCACGCCGTCGTCGTTCGAGATCAGGATATTCATGAGGCTCCGAGGAGATACCGTACGAAGACGCGTGCCACGCGCCAGCCATCTCCCCAACCCCGAAAGTGGCTGGGCGCCCGCGTATAGATGGTCGGGATGTCCACCGAGCTGACCGCGTAGCCGCCGCGCAGCGCAGCCAGGAGGAACGCCGCCTCGTAGTCGTAGCCCCGGTAGGACGCGATCAGCGGCTGCACCTCCACCGCCAGGCGCCGGGAGAACGCCCGCAGCCCCGTCTGGGCATCCGGTACCGGGATGTCCCCGATCCGCGAGGCGAGCGTCGCGGACAACCAGTTGGTGAAGCGGCGTCCCAGTGGCATGCTGCCGGTGCGCGCCCGGGCGCCGAGCACGAGATCCGCGGCGCCGCGACGGACGGGTGCGAGCAGGCGCGGCAGCGCGTCGGGAGGGTGCTGCCCATCGGCGTCGAGCGTCGTCAGCACCGCCGCGCCGTCCGACACCGCGCGGGCGATGCCCCCGGCGAGCGCCGCCCCCTTGCCGCGGTTCTGCGGATGCCGCAGGACCAGCGCGCCGGCGGCCGCGGCTGCGGCTCCCGTGCCATCGGTGGAGCCGTCGTCCACCACGTAGACCGCGGCGTCGGGCAGGGCCGCCCGGGCGCCCGCCACCACCCCCACCACGCTCGCGGCCGCCTGATACGCCGGCACGATGACCGCGATGCGTCCGAGCTCAGGAGCGTCCGCCATGGGACGGCGGGGCGCCGTCGAGCAGCGAGAGCACGGCCTTCAGGTCGGCGCGCAGGTCCTTCACCGTCTCCAAAGCGAGCGCCCGCCGTGCTTCCGGCTTGAGCTCGCCGGAGCGGCGATACTGCTCGATCTTGGCCCGGGCGCCCTCGATCGTGTACTTCTCGGTGTAGAGGAGGTGCTTGACCAGCATGATGAGCTCGATCTCGCGCCGCTGGTAGACGCGATTGCCGGAGCGGTTCTTGGCCGGGTTCAGGAAACGGAACTGGCTCTCCCAGTAGCGGAGCACGTGCGGTTTGAGGTCGGTGAGCTGACACACCTCGCCGATCGAGAAAAACTCCTGCACCGGGTGCGGTACGCTCACCGCCACTGCTCCGGCTTGAGGGTCCGCTCCATCAGGTCCGCGATCGCCTGCCGCGGCGCCTTGCCCTGAAACAGGATCTCGCTCACCTGGCGCGCGATCGGCAGCTCCACGCCGTGCCGCTCGCCCAGCGTCACCGCGGTTCGGGCCGTCGTCACGCCTTCGGCCACCGTCTTCCGGCTCGCCAGGATGTCCTCCAGATTCCGTCCCCGCCCGAGCTCCACGCCGAGCGAGCGGTTGCGCGACAGCGCGCCCGTGGCGGTCAGCACGAGATCACCCAGCCCGGCGAGGCCGGCGAAGGTGAGCGGATCCGCGCCCATGGCGACACCAAGTCGCGTCAGCTCCGCCAGCCCGCGGGTGATGAGCGCGGCGCGCGGGTTGAACCCCAACCCGAGCCCTTCGGCGATCCCCGCCGCCAGGGCGATCACGTTCTTCAGCGCACCACCCAGCTCCACCCCGATGACGTCGGTCTGCGAGTACACCCGGAAGCTACCGGTCGAGAACACGTCCTGGACGCGACGGGCCACGTCGTGATCGGCCGATGCCGCGACGACCGCCGTGGGCTGGCGCTCGTACACTTCCCGCGCAAATGAAGGCCCGGACAGGACGGCCACCGGCGTTGCGAGACCGAAGACCTCGGCGAGCACGCTCGAGAGCCGCTCCTGGCGCTCCGGCTCGAGTCCCTTGGACACACTCACGACGAGCGGCGTGCCGCGCACGGCGGCGGCCACCACCGTCATCACCGCGCGCACGACGTGAGACGGAACCGCGGAGACCACGACCTCCGCCTCCGACACCGCGTCGGCGAGGTCGCCGCTCGCCCGGAGCGCGGGCGCGAGCGGCGCCGCGGGCAGGAAGACCGCATTCTCGTGGTCCCGGTTGATCCCCTGCACCACCTCGGGCTCGCGTGCCCAGATCGTCACGACCAGGCCCTTGCGCGCCAGCAGATCGGCGAGGGTCGTCCCCCACGCCCCCCCACCGATCACGGCCACCCGCTGCGGGAGGCCGGCGCTCACGAGAGGCCCTTGCGGGTGTGGAACCGGCTCTCGGTGCCCGCCAGGAGCCGGCGCACGTTCGCGCGATGGGAGAACACGATGAGGACCGCCAGCCCGACGCTCGCCCAGAACGCCGGCGTGACGGCGGGCTGCGTGAGCCGCACCCAGACCGGAAAGGTCGCGGCCGCGATGATGGAGCTGAGCGAAACGTACCCCGTCAACCACAGGCTCCCGCCCCACACCGGAAGGGCGATGGCGACGGCCACAGGGGCAAGGGCCAGGAAGACGCCCAAGGCCGTGGCGACCCCCTTCCCCCCCCGGAACCTCACGTACGGCGAGAAGACGTGCCCGAGAACCGCGGCGACCCCCAGTCCCACCGCGGCCCACGGCCCGGCGCCTGCCCACGCGGCGAACAGGGTGACCGGTATGGCGCCCTTGGCGATGTCCACGAGGGCCACCGGGATCGCCCAACGCCACCCGAGCAGGCGGTAGACGTTGGTCGCGCCGAGGTTCCGGCTGCCGTGCTCGCGCAGATCGATGCCCCGGGCGAGCCGACCCGCCACATAGGAGGTCGGTGTGGCGCCGAGCAGGTAGGCCGCCGCCAGCCATAAGACCAGCATTACCGCCGCTCCTGACGCTTGCGGCGGAACTTGACATTGACCGGAGCTCCGGTGAACGCCCATGCCTCCCGGAAGCCGTTCACGATGTAGCGGGTGTAGGACTCGGGGATGGCGTCGGGACGATTGGCGACGATGGCGAATCGAGGTGGCGCGGTGCCGATCTGCGACGCGTAAAACAACCGCACCGACTCACCCACCGGCTGGGGCGGCTGCTGGCGGGTCACCAACGTCTCGAGCACCCGGTTCACCTCCGCGGTCGGGACACGCTTGCTCCGCTCTTCCGCCACGGTGAGGATGAGGTCGAACAGCTTCGAGACGCGCTGGCCGGTCTTGGCCGACACGTACAGGAACGGGATGAACCGCAGAAACGGCGCCCGGCTGGCGAGTTCCTCCTCGCCGCGCACCGCGGTGTTCGCGTCCTTTTCCTCGATCAAGTCCCACTTGTTCACGGCCACGATCACCCCTGCACCGCGCGCCCACGCGTCACCGATGATCCTGAGATCCTGCGTGTGCATGCCGTCCAGCGCGTCCACCACGAGGACACACACGTCCGCGCGCTCGATCGCCCGGGCGGTCCGGAGGGTCGCATAGAACTCGAGGTCCTCCTGGACCTTGCTGCGCTTGCGCAGGCCCGCCGTATCGATGAACACCAGGCGCCGCCCCTCGTGGTCGACCGGGGTGTCGACGGCGTCGCGGGTGGTCCCTGGCTCGTCCGCCACGACCATCCGCTCACGTCCCAACAGCCGGTTCAAGAGGCTCGACTTGCCGACGTTGGGCCGCCCGATGATCGCCACCTGTACCGCGGCTTCATCCTCCGCCCCGTCCCGCTGCGGCAGCATGTCCACGACCCGGTCGAGCAGGTCCCCCGTGCTCTTCCCCACCGTCGCCGAAACGGGAAACGGGTCGCCGAGCCCGAGCTCATAGAACGCCAAATGCCGTTGGTCGTCGGGGATCCGGTCCGCCTTGTTGGCAACCAGGAGCACCGGACGGTGCACGCCGCGCAGATACTGTGCGATCTCCAGATCCACGGGATGCACCCCCTCCGCTACGTCCACCAGGAAGAGCAGCACGTCGCTCTCGGCAACCGCGGCCTCCACCTGAGCCCGGATCGCGCGGTTCAGCGCGTCGGAGGCGCCGGGGACGAGGCCGCCCGTGTCCACCAGCCAGAAGCGACGTCCGTTCCAGTCGGCGGCGGCGAAGTTCCGGTCGCGGGTCACCCCGGGCTGCGCGTCGACGATCGCTTCGCGCCGGCCGATGAGCCGGTTGAACAGGGTGGACTTGCCGACGTTGGGCCGGCCGATGATGGCGACGGTCGGGGCCCCCTTCACCGTCCCTCCTCCATTGCGGATTGTGGATTGCGGATGGGGGAATCGGAGGCCGCCAGCACATCAGCGAAGTCGTATGACAGGCGGATCTCCGTCGGGACCTGGGCGGCGAGCGCATGCGCATCCAGGTCGTCCATGAAGCGCAGATCGTCGTTCACCGCCTCGGCCGGCAACAGGGCGAGATCGAGATCCGTACGATCCCGCAGCGCCCGCAGAAAAGCCGCTCCCGGCAGCAATCCCGCCGTGGTCACCGACGGCCCGAACAGATCGTTCTGGAGCGCCAGGATCTCGAATGCCGCGCCCGTTTCATGCGCCAGCGTCTCGATCACCTGGGGCATCAGCGGCGCCATGGCGGTCCCGGTCGCGATACCGATGCGCTTCCCGGTCCAGTCCTCATATCGCCCCGACGCGGCCGCGATGCGGGTTTGCAGATGGCGCACCGCACCCACACCATTCTCGCGCTGCTCGAAGTCCCCGTACCACGCTGCCGCCGGGAGGAGAACCCCCGCCTGGAGGTACAGATCGTCAGCGCCGAAGCACCACGGATGTCCCCGCTCCGCCACCGCCCGCGCCGCCCAGCGATCCACGGCGTCCAGGGCGTCGCGGCAATGCTCCGCGCTCGGCGCGTGGACCAGATTGTGTTTGCTGTATTCGGTCAGGGCGACCGGCACGACCGACACCGATAACACTGCCGCGCCCAACCCATAGAGATCCCCCAGCGTGCGCTGGAGCACCGCCCCGTCGTTCACGCCGGGCACCAGGACCACTTGCGTGTGGAACCGGATGCCGCGCTCGGCAAAGCGGCCCAGCTGCGCCACGATGTCCGGGGCATCCGGGTTGCGAAGCAACCACCGGCGTATCACGGGATCGGTCGCGTGCACCGAGACGTACAGGGGCGAAAGCCGGTACTCCACGATCCGGGCTTCGTCCCAGGGCTTCAGGTTGGTGAGCGTCGCGAAGTTGCCGTACCGGAACGAGAGCCGGTAGTCGTCGTCGCGGATGTAGAGACTCGCGCGCATCCCCGAGGGATTGCCGTCCACGAAGCAGAAATCGCAGTGATTGGCGCAGCGGCGGATGCGCGGCGGCTCCAGGACGACCCCCATGGGCATCCCTTCCGGCCGCTCGATGTCACACTCCAGCTCCTGGCCGGAGGGCAACCGGGCCCGCAGCAGGAATGCCTCGTCCGCCGTGAGAAACTCCCAATCGAGGAAGTCCTCCAGCCGCCGATCATTCACACTGAGGAGCTCGGTCCCCGGCAGGAGACCCAACTCGGCGCCGATGGAGTCCGGCGCTACCGACGCTACGCGCAGCAAGACGGTTGCCCGATGGTTAAAGCGATTTCTCATGCCGAGCGTCGCAAACTCAACGCCGGCAGAAACTTGAGCAACCGATAATATCGCCTGGACGGCCCGGTAACGCCAGCCGACCGTTAAGGCGTGAGGATACCGAGTCGCCCTTGGGCCGCCGCGACCGCCGCGAACAGCTGCTCGAATGAGTCGATCGTGAACAGCACCTCCTGAAACCGGTCGATGGCGAACGGCTGCGCGAGCACGCCGTCCACCGTGAACGGCTTACGCACGCACTCCGGCCCGAGGGCGTTGGCCGCGTCCCCATGGGAGGAGATGAGCCCGCTGCCATACACCTTGACCTCGTTTCCTTCCCGGATGAGGCCGAACTCCACCGTGAACCAGAACAAGCGCGCCATGGCCTCGACCTGCTCGTCGGTCACGGCAGCGGCGGCGACTCGCCCGAACCGTTGGAGAAAGTCGGCGAACACCGGATGGGCGTGCAGAGGGACATGGCCGAAGACATCGTGGAAGATGTCCGGCTCGGGGAGGTAATCGAGCTGGCTGCGGGGTCGGACGGTGACGGTCGTGGGGAACCGGCGTTGTGCCAGGCACCGGAAGAACTCGCGCGCCGGGAGGAATCCCGCGACGGGAACGGCCGCCCACCCGGTGCGCGCCCCGAGCCGGGCGTTCACCTCGGCCAGATCGGGCACCCGATCGCGCTCCAGGCCGATGCGGGCGGCTCCTTCGAGAAACAGCCGGCTCCCGGTGCGCTCCAGAGCGGCCATGCGCCGCTCGAACAGCAGGCCCCAGACGGCGTGCTCTTCCGGCGTATAGGCGGCCCAGTCCTGCTCGCTGACGAACCCGGGGGCGAAGGGGTCGGACGCCGTTGGCTCGTGCATATCTCCTCCCTGCTCGGGGACACAGACAAGGACGGCCCGTGATCGCTCACGGGCCGTCCGGAATCGCTCGGGGTCTGCCGGTCAGGTTAACCGCGCAGACGCCCCCGGCGCCGGCCCGTGATCCGGGTCGGACGATAGGTATAGGCGTAGCTGCGCAAGTGGATGCTCATCGGTCAGAGCGGGCGATGGGATTCGAACCCACGACGTCCAGCTTGGGAAGCACAGAGTTTCGGACAGCACATGTCGATAAGGTGCCAGGAAACGTCAGGACGCGCCAGCGTTTCCGGCCGCTCGAACGTCCGGGCTCGGTTAGCCCCGGAATGGCGGGATTCCCTCCCCCGTTCCCCACTTTGTCACCCATCTCGATATGACTAGCGCCACGATCCTGACCGAGCGCACCGTCGTTACGGGACCGTTGTCGAGCTTGCGGCTCGCGGGTTGTCGTCCATCGTGTCGGCGGCTTGCATACCGAATACCTGTGCAGCATCCGGCCAAACCGGCTGCGCTTGCTCGCTCGCGCGCTCACGTCGCTGGCCGCTGAGATCGGAGTCAAACCGTGAGGCCCACAGGTGCCGAGCCACAGGAGCACGGACAGGGGGGGGGAATGCCTATTGAATCTCTACAGCTTGCAGACCATAGACCGCGCCCGAATCGTTTGCGCGTAAGCGAATCCCAAACCGAACCAGTTTTCGGGCTTTGCCCGCCCGATAGCAACCGATAGGGGAAAGGTGAGGACGGATGGCTAAGAAGGACGGGAAGATGACGGTGATCAAGCCGCCGACGCATCTGAGCAGCGAGGCCGGGTCGTGGTGGGCGGAAGTGGTCGAGCGCTACGAGCTCGAGCCGCAGCACCTCAAGTTGCTGCGCTTGGCGTGCGAAGCCTGGGACCGCGCCCAGGCCGCGCGGGTGGCGTTGGCGAAGCACGGCACGACGTTTACCGATCGCTTCGGGCAGCCGCGGGCGCGGCCCGAGCTGGCGATTGAACGCGATGCGCGCCTCGGGTTCGCCCGCCTGTTGCGCGAGTTGGATCTCGAGGGCGAGCCCCACCCTGGCTATAGGAGAACGTGAGATGCCACGACTTAAGCGCGTATCGAAGCGTAGAGACCTGTCGGCCGGCGAGCGATGCGAGTTACAGCATGGCTACAGCTATTTCGACGGGGAGGAAGGCTTCACGGACGAGGAGGCCCGTTGCGCCGCGTGGCGCGACCACGGGGAGCGGCTGTTGGCGGCGTGGGTCGCCGAGCCCGGCTGCGCGGGGCGCCGGCCGTGGGCGTGGTGGCGATACGAGGCGCCGGAGTCGCGAAACCCCGCCGAGCATGAGACGGCCCAGCTCTACCGTCTCGGACTGCTCGAGGGCATTGAGCGGGCCCGGTTGGAGCAACAATGGCGGCGCAGTGTTGGATTCGCGCGCGAGGTAGCCGAGCACGCGGTCTCGCCCGTGACGTCGGTTGAGGCGTACCGGACCTACTGCCGCAGCCAGGGGGTGCCAGAGGGCTGGAGCGTGGACCTCATGGCGCCGGAGGAGGAGCCCGACCCGGACCAGGACGCCCCGCCGGTGGGGAGGGCCGACTAGGGAGACAGCGCCCGGGTGAGGCGTCAGGCGTGGGCGGCGAGTTTCTGCCAACGGGCCGACTGGTTGGGCGACACCCCTAGATCAGCCAATTGAATTGCAGGGCGTGATTCAATGCGGCCCCGTCCGCCCCTATCTCGCTCGCCATTCCCCGCCATCTCTCGAGCGATCCCCACTCTTTGACAAGTAATACTAGTAAAGACGTCCCCTTCGTTCAGGCGACGGTTGTAAAGCACGCTTTACAGGACGTCCCCTTCCGCACCGCCTATAGCCGCGTCGCCCATCCGGGTCCCGCTCAAAGCCACAATTGAGGCCCGCTCGTTGGATCTGATCTGCAAGGCGCTCGCCTGCGAGCCGGGCGAGCTGTTCGAGCGGGTCCGGGCCTAGCGCCCGCCGCGACACCCCTACCCCCTCGCCTCCCGCGGGCCCCGGTATCCCCGGGGCCTTTCGTTTGCCCACTTGCGGCGGTCGGTGGTATGGCCCTACCATATAGGTGGTTACCGCTCTTGTCGCGAACCCATGGAGGACGACCGCATGCCCACGAAAACCGCCGCCGCCGTCATGACGGCCCGAGCCGCCGCCCGCGCGCTGGGGGTCACCCATCCGACCGTGTTGCAGATGCTCGAGGCGAAGAAACTGCCCGGAAAGCTCGTGGGCGGTCGGTGGGAGATTCCCGCCGCCGCCGTGCGAGCGAAGGCGGACGAGGCCCTCGACCGGCATTACGACTTGTCGCAGCGCGTGGGTCTGGGGGCCGAGGCCGCCGCGTGGCTCGCGGACCACTGGCAGGCGGCAATGATCGAGGCGCTCGCGGTCGAGATTCGGAGCGCACAGGAACTCGTGGACGCGTGGGGCGAGTTGAAGTCGCAGCGCAAGCGTGGCGCCGCGCCCGTCGTCGGCCTGGAACGGCTCGAGAATTTGGACGCCGTGATTGCTCGGCATCACGCGGCCGTTGCGGCAGTCGAATCGCTGCGGCAATTCCGCCAGTGGACCGAGCAGGCGAAGGCCACCGCCCGCGAGGATATCGCCGAGTTTGACGCCCTCCATCCGATCGCCCGGGCCATTCTCCGGGAACTCCAGACCGAACAGCCGGACGGCGAACCATCTGAGGACAGCAACCCATGACCAGCTACGAGCAAGCCGCGGCCGCCTTGGCCGAGCAACAGGTAGAGAAACAAGCGGCCATCCGGGAGCGTGTGGCTCGCAGCCGCGCGATTCTCGCCGGCGCCAAAGGCCGGGCGCGCACGACGGAGGAGGAGGCGGAACTCACGCGATTAGACGGCGAGATGACGGGGCTTGAGGAAGAGCTCCGGGCCATGCCGGCCAGCGTCGCCATCAAACTTGACCCAGGGGACGGTATGGAAACGACGGAAAAGGCAGCGACCCGCGACCACGCCACCGGCAGTCGGTGGCTCGATCTCAAGAGTGGCCGCGAGATTCGCGCGCTGGCGCCGAGCGAGCGGCTCGTGGACGAGATGGCGCTCACCCCGAGGACCGCAAGTTGAATCTTGGGCGCTACCTGCGGGGCACGGTAACTGGCAATTGGCAGGGCGCGGAGGCCGAACAACGCGCCGCGCTGACCGTGGGCAGCCTTTCGGGTGGCGGGGCGCTCGTGCCGGCACCGCTATCGGGGCAGTTGTGGGACCTGGCCCGCGCGCAGTCGGTCGTGATGCGCATGGGCGCGCAGACCATTCCGATGACATCGACGACGCTCGACATCGCGCGCGTGGTGGGCGACCCGACCGCGAGCTGGCAGGGCGGCGACGAGGTGCGCGTGAGCGGCGTTCCCGAAAGCTCGAGCTCCTTCGGTCGGGCGCAGCTGCAATCGCAGACGATGGCCATTATCGAGCGCGCCTCATCGGAACTCGCCGAGGACGCGCCGAACTTCGAGCAACTGATCCAGAACCAAATCGCCAAGGCGGCGGGGCTGGAGCTGGACCGCGCGGTCCTGTACGGGATTGCGAGCTCCGGCCACGACGGGTTGCGGGGCTGGCTGACCGGCGACGCCACCAACTCCATCAACGAAATTGACATGGGGACCAATGGGGCCGCGATCACGGACTACAGCAAGTTTGTGAGTGCGGTGCAGAAGGTTCTCGAGGGCAACTACCCGGGCGAGATCAATCAGCTCGGCCTCGTGATGGCACCGCGGACCTGGGGCACGATCGAGGGCTCCAAGGAAGCCACGACCAACGCCCCGCTCCGGGGCCCGGCCTCGTGGGACGCGCTGCGCAAGCTCGTGTCCACGCAATGCCCGATCACGGAGACGCAAGGCAACGTCGCGACCGCCTCCAGCGTGTTTGTCGGGGATTTCAGCCAGGTCTTGGTGGGCATGCGGACGGAGATCGTGCTTGAGGCATCCCGCGATGCCTACGACGCGTTCACGCGGCTACACGTATTGATCCGCGGCTACCTGCGGGCCGACTGGCAGGTAATTCAGCCCAAGTGGCTGACGCGCGTCGTCGGCATCATTCCGTGAGGCGTCGGGGTTCCTGTGCTGACTAGTCCTCGGCCTGGGAGGCAACGAGCCTCTAAGCAAGGTTCGCCCCGGCTCTATCTCCGGGTGGCTGCGGCAGAGGTGCCCGTCGGCGACGGCGGGCGATTTTCACCCTCCGCTCTGCCGCGCCCACCCGTCCGCTGGCTCTCGCTCGCCGCAGTCGCGCGTCGGTTGCGGCTGCGCCGGCGCACGGTGCTCGAAGCGATCCGCGCGAATCGGCTCCGGGCCAAGTTGGCGGCAGGCGGCTATTGGGTCACCGAGGCCGAGTGCCGGCGGTACGTGCGGCAAACAGCGCCCGCCGTGGCGCGCGTCGCGTGAGGCGTCGCAGCGAGCGGTAGCCTTGCGGGAAAAAACCAAACACGCTAGCGTGAACGGCGACAAAGCGCGGCCCCAACGCCGCGCCGCTGGTTCGAGGACAGGCGGGCCGCAGTGGGACGGACCTTCGGGCTCGCTGGCAAATGCACTCGGCGTCGCGAACACGCCGACCCGCAAGCACCTGAGCTGCGAACGCTCAGCGGTCCCCCAGTGAGGGACTTGCGACCGTAACTGCCTTCGGGCAGGGACACCGCGAGAGGACACTACCGGGCATTTCCGCCCGGTCGTGATTCTCTCGCGGTTTTTTGCGTTTGGGGGAGGAAGCGACACCATGGCGACGCACAACGGCACCATGTCTCTCGTGGAAGCCGCATTTCAAGCGCGGCTCAGCTATCACCAGCTCTATCGGCTCGTGCTGCTCGGCCAGGTGCGGGGCGAACGGGTCGGCACCCGGTGGCGGATCCCCACGCCCGAGGTGTCACGCTTGGTCAAACGGCAGCAGGCCGCAGTGTCCCGGTCAGCAAAACGCCCGCGTCAACGGGCGTGAAAGGAACGACGATGCAGCGTCGCACTAGCAAAATAGCCCCGCCATCACCCGCCAGCAACGGCGGGCCCCTTCCTGCCAAGGCGTTGGGTTTCATCGTCGCCGTTCAAGGCCCCGGCGGCCTCTGCTCGTTGGTGCGCGTTCCCGACGAGGGCCCCGTACGCTGCGACTGCGCCGCATTCCACGCCACCAAGCAACCCTGTCCGCACATTGCGGCGGCCGCGCGGTTGCTCGAGGGGGCACCGTGAAGACTCCCGCACTCGACCTCTGGCGGCGCGAGTTGAAGGCCGGCGCGCGGACCCCCACGACGTTTGACGCGTTGTGGAAGGCGGCGTGCCTCGAGATGAACGCCATCGAGTCGCAGGGTGCTCCCCGCATCGCGGCCGCCTATCGGGCCGAGGCGCTGGCCGTGCTCCGCGCGGCGGCGAGGGTCGCGTGACAGATCGAGCGGTGTATGCGGCGCTCGCCGACGAGGCGGGCCGTGAGGTTCCGTCGTCACGCCAACCGCCCCCAGCGGAGGCCGAGCCCCCCGCCTGGCCCGAGCTCGATCCGGCTGCGCTCTCAGGGATCGCGGGCGAGATCGTCTCCACCATCGCCCCGCGCACCGAGGCGGATCCGGTCGCGATCCTCGGGCATCTCCTCGTGATGGTCGGCAACTGCGTGGGGCGGGGCCCGTTTTTCCCGGTGGAAGCCGACCGTCACTACGCGAACCTGTTCGCGATCTTGGTCGGTGCCACGGGGAGCGCCCGCAAAGGGACGGCCAAGGGGCAGGCCAAACAAGTATTCGAGGTGGCCGACCCGGAGTGGCTGCGCGAGTGCTGGGCCTCGGGCTTGAGCAGCGGCGAGGGGCTGATCTGATCACGTGCGCGATCCCGACCGCCGGCTCAACAAGGCGGGCGAGCCGGTGCTGGCGGATGCGGGCGTGAGCGACAAGCGCCTGCTCGTAATCGAGTCGGAGTTTGCCTCGACCTGCAAAGTGATGGGCCGGGAGGGCAACACCCTGTCGCCCGTCCTGCGGAATGCGTGGGATGCGACCCAGGTGTTGCGGAGTCTGACGAAGAACTCCCCGCTCCAGGCGTCCGACGCGCATATCTCCATCATCGGCCACGTCACCGCGGGGGAATTGCGCCGCTATCTCGACCGCGCGGAGTTGGGCAACGGGTTCGCCGATCGCTTCCTGTTCCTGTGCGTGCGCCGGGCCAACGTCTTGCCCAATGGCGGCCGAGTCACCGACGCCGATCGCGTCACCATGGCGCACGCCATGGCCGCGGCGGTGACGCACGCCCGGCGCATCGAGGGCATGCACCGCGACGCAGAGGCGAGCGAACTGTGGGCCTCGGTCTATCCCACCCTTTCGGCTGGGCGGCCGGGAGTCTGGGGCAGCGTCACGTCACGGGCGGAAGCCCAGACCCTGCGGTTGAGCATGATCTACGCCTTGCTGGAGGGCGGCGCGACGATTCGCCGGCCCCATCTCGAGGCCGCCCTCGCGGTATGGGCCTACGCCGACGCCTCCGTCCGCTACGTGTTTGGGGAGAGTCTGGGCGACCCGGTGGCCGACGAGATCCTGAGCCAACTCCGGGCCCGGCCCGAGGGCATGACGCGGGCGGCGCTGTACGACCATTTCGGCCGGAACCGCAGCCGCGAAGTGATTGCCTACGCCCTGCGCGGACTGGCTGAGCGTGGGCTCGCCGAGTGTCTCCGCGAGGACACGGGAGGACGACCCGCTGAGCGGTGGCTGGCTACGCGAAAAACGCGGGAAACGCGAAAAGGGGCGGGCACCGAGGGGGTTAACGCGTATAACGCGCTTAACGCGTACCCGGACGAGGCCCAATGAGTACCTGGCGCTGTGACGCCTGCGGGCGGCCGATCCGGGCGGGTACCGGCTACGTCGAGATCGTCGGCATCTCCGAGGATGGAGTCGTCGGCGGCTACCCTACACACCCCACCCCCGAGGACGAGTCGCTTCCACTGCCGCCCGGGGCCAACCCAGGCCCTTGGGTGGTGGTCTCAGCGGCCGATCTGCTCATCCTGGGCGATACGCAACCTCGGGTTGCCTTTCGCGTCGTCCACCGGGCATGCGACACGCTGGCAACGTCGGGCTACTGGTTCGACGTAGGACGGGCGCGCACCCTGGCGGAGTGGGTGGACTGGGTGCGGCATGTGGGCGCCAAAACCTGGATGGGCCGGCGGGATGTACTGGCCCTGCTGGCCCTGTGGGATGAACGCCGGGGGGCCGCGTGAGTCGGGCGAAGATCATCTACGCGGGCGAGTGGGTAAAGGCGCGCCCCTACCTCAACCGACGGTTTCCGGTGTCGGATCCCGCATGCATGGATTGTCGCTGGGCGAGCTGCGCGCCGGCGATGGTGTCGATTCGCACACGGCGCGTGCTGTGCCTCACCTGCTTCGGGCGGCGGTATGGTCCTGACGCGTACTGGGTACTCACGGGCCGGGAGTGGCGGGAGGACTCCCGTCGCCTCGCCAGCTTCCGCAGGCGACAGGAGGGGGCGGCGTGAGCCCCGGGTGGCAGGGTGGCCGCCTGCCGGTGGCAGCGCCGGACCCGCTAAAGGCGGTCGTCGTGCTCGGCCGCTATCACTGGGTTTCGCTCGAGGCGAAGCCTTCGACGGCGCCCGGTCAGGTCTCGCGCATCCGCGTGACGGTCGAGCCGTCGGGAGGCGCGATTGGGTTTGACATTTTTCCGCATAACGTTGGCGATTTCATCGGCGAGCTGCGGCGCTTGGCCGCGGTCCTGGGCGTTCGGCCATGATGGCGCCGGCGCCGTCGCGGCGGTTTATAGTGGTCGAGGGCCGGCCGTGAACCGCAGCCCCGGCTACCTGGCCCCGCCGGAGACGGCGATTCTCACCCCGGAGCAGTTGGCCGGGTGGTTCCAGGTCTCGGGGCGCCAGATCGAGCGCATGGAGGCGATCCCCTACTTCCTCGCCGGCGGGGCGCGCAGCAAGCGCTATCTCGTGCGGAGCGTGCTGGCGTGGCTCGAGCAGGAAGCGAAGGCGGCGGTGTGAATCGGTCACTCCTTCGGGCCCGCCCGCTCAAGTTGCGCGCGCAGCCGCTCCCCGAGCAGCACGAGAAAGCGGCCAACCCACGGCTGGCCGGTCCGGTACTCCTCCACCGCTCGGAGATGAACCACATCGTCCGCGCCGAATGCCGCCACGGCCAGCGGGAAGGCTCGGCCCTCCAGCAACGTCGTGAGTTGGTCCGCCAGAGTGGGGTCGGATCCTTCCAGCAACACCAGGCGACTGGTGCCCGGCTGGACCAACACGAGGCAAACCCGCGGGCAGGTGGCCGCGGCCTCCTGCATCTCCGCCAGGTACTCCGAGGGGGCGCGACCGATGCGACCGAAGGCGGGCATGGGGTGGCTCCTTGTGAGGGTGTACGCTTAAGCGTACATTCCAGAGTACGCTTTTCCGTACACTACGCAAGGGGGCGCATCACATGGGCAGACGTGGGCTCCGGGCGCTAATTTTGGCCCCCATGACACCGATTGTGCTGCAAGTCAAACAGGCCCGGCTCCGGAAGGGCTGGACGCAAGCGGAGTTGGCGCGCCGGGCGGGCGTGCGGCGGGCAACCGTGAATAGCCTGGAATCGGGGCGCCGCTCCCGGGTCAACCTGGGGGTCCTGGAGAAGGTCGCCAAGGCCCTGGGGGTGCCTACGCTGGCGCTCTTGCGCGAGGAACCACGACGCCCGAAAGGAGGCACATCATGAGCCTCATGGACCGCGGGAGCCTAGAGGACATGGAAGGCTATGGCCTCGCCCTGGCGCACATGTGGTTACCGAAGGTGATAAAACATCTGCGGTGGGCACGAATGAATCTCAACACGATCAGGTACGAGTACCCTGTCACCGCGGCGCAGCGCAAAAACCGTGCGGTCCACCTGCATCAAGAGCTAACCGACATCGTTGTCGAGTTAGCACACCTGGAACAGCGTGCGAAGGACGCACGGGCGCTCGCTGTTTCCCTCTTCGACGAACACATGGCCGACAAGAAGGGAGGCATCTGATGAGCCGCGGCGACGGCCCGTCCCTGCCGATCGACGTCCGCATCCCCGGCGTAGGGCGGGTCAAGAAACGCTCCGGGGTGCGGACTGCGGCGGAACGTAACGATCTCGTCGCCATGCTGCGGACACTCCCGAAGCAGGGGCACCTCGAGTTGGTGCGCGACATTCAAGCGGGCCGCCGCAAGCCGCTGGACGTGTACGCGCACTATGTCGCGCGGAGCCTGGACCAGCTGGCCGGCCCGCAGGACGACGCCCCGCTCACGCCCGCCCTCGGCGACTGGCTCGACCATGCGCTCTGCGCCGCGGGGACGCGCGAGAATCGTCGCGCGGCGTTCCGGGCGCTGCAATGCGATGGGAGGCGGGCCTACCGATTCGGGGACCTGCCCATGATGCTGCGGGACTACCGCGGACGCTGCGAGGTGGCGGGATACCCCCGGGCCTTCAACATCGCGAAGACGTGCGTTCAGGCTTTTGTCCGGGACAAGGTGGGCCCGCGGAAGAAACTCACCCTCGATGTGGCAGACGTGCCGAAGCTCACCGAGCGCAAGCGGGGCCGGCAGGGCTTGGCGCTGGCCGATGCGGTGGCGGTGCGCGACGGCCTGGGTCCGAACGCGGGCCGCATCTGGTGGTCCATGGTCATCACTGGTATGGGGCCCAAGGAACTGTGGGGCGCCTGGACCGTCCAACAGGATCGCGTCCACATCGCGGGGACCAAGACCGAAGGCAGGGTGCGGGACGTGCCGCTCGTGGATACGCCGGTACGCCCCGAACTCACCCGCCCCGGCTTTGTCTCCGCCCTGCGCCGCTACAGCGAGCAGGTGGGGACCGTGGTCGCGCCCTATCAGGCCCGCAAGAGTTTCGCTCGCTGGATGGAGGAGGCGCGGATCCCGCGGACGCGCCGGCTCCGCTACATGGGCCACGGCCGGGCGGATGTGACCGACCGCTACGAGGACTACGAGGTGACGACGTTCCTGCGGGAGGATGCCGAGCGGATGCGGGACACCCTGCGGGCGGTGCTCCCGCGCCAGGGGCTGCGGGTGGAAGCCTGATGCGTTCCCCACTTCCTTCCCCACTTACGCGATTCCAGCCCTCCCAGAATCGCGTAAGTCCAAGAGCGGGCGATGGGATTCGAACCCACGACGTCCAGCTTGGGAAGCTGGCATTCTACCCCTGAATTACGCCCGCGAAGCCACTCCCTCGAAAAATGTCTGTTTCACACGTCGACGTCAACGGCGGGCGTGACCGATGCGCACCGGTCACGCCCGTGGCAACTAGCTCTTCCGATAGCGCCAGGCCACAATCCCGGCCCCGACGCCTTGGACTTGAATTACGTGATTCCCGCCCGCGGGGATCGCCGGGATGTCCACCGTCTGCGTGGCCACCGCCTTGCCCGCCGCATCCAGGAATTCGAAGGTCAGGGTCAGCGGCGTACTCGGGGCCTCGTGGAAGTTCGTCACCAGCCCGCTGAAACTCGCCCCTTGCTCGCCGGGCGAGAAGGTCGAGACGTTGACGTCGACCGCGAGCAGCGAATCGGACAACGTCACATAAAACAGGGCCGAATCACTGCGCCCGTTGAGCTGCCAGGCCTGGGCCAGCAGGCGCACGGAGTTCCGGTTCATCGGGTCCACCGCCACGAGTCGCTCGGCGATCGGCAGCATCTGATCCGGCTGGCGCATGGCGAAGTAGGTCGTGCCAAGATTGTACAACCCATCGCGGCTCTGCCCGTTGCGGGCCAGCCCCGCTTCGAACGCCTGGGCGGCCAATCGATAGTTGCCCGTGGCCGTGGCATCGCGGTCCTTCATCGCCTGCCGCGCCACCGAGTCGCAGGTCGCGACGACGACGCGACGCTGCACCGGTGTCAGGCGCCCGCTGCTCCGCTGCCTGCGGCAGTCCGCGCTCAGGTGCTCGGTGTCGGGTTTCGCGGGCGCCGCGTTGTAGATCGAGACGCCCGCATTGAAGAGACTGGCCGGATCCATCGAATCGGGGTGGGCGACGATCGTGGCGTACACGGCCATCGCCGAGTCCTGGTGCCCGCGGGCGACGAGCACATCCGCCAGGCGTGTCAGGGCAAGGGCGTCGTTGGGAACCGTCTTGAGGTATTCACTGTACACCGCGACGGCGGAATCGTATTGCTCGCCGGCGTAGAACGCGTTGCCCAGGTTGAAGATCGCGTCCGCTCGTTCCTTGGCGAATTTCGGGTCGCCGGCTGCCACCACTCCCTTGCGAAAGTACTTGGCCGCGGAATCGTACCGGGTCCGCGCGACCGAATCGCGGGTCGGTGTGACCAGCGAATCGGGCAGATTGGGAAACATCCGGTGGAACGCGGAATCCGGGAGGAAAATCTCGTCCGGCATGTTGAAGAAGGCCGTAGCCAGGGCCGTGAATCCCTGCGGCTCCGCGTCGTAAATCACGGCCGCTCGCCGAAAGGCGGTGAGAGCGGTATCGTAGTGCTGCGCGTTCAGGGCGGCGACTCCCACGTTCAGCTCCGGCACCCACAGCAGATTGCGCCGCCAGAACAGGATGTCCTCCTTGCACGCGGGGAGCAGGGTTTCGGCCTTGCGGAAGGCCGAGTCGGCCCCCAGCAGGTCACTGCGCAAGACGTAGTAACGCGCGAGATAGTACCAGGCCGCCGGGTTCTTGTCCTGTCCGTTCGCGGTGATTGCCTGCAGCAGCGAGTGGTTCGCATCGCTCAGATCCCGCTCCCGCACATCATCGAAGCGGGTCTCCGTGGCATTCTTCAGATGCAGGTAGGCGCTGTTCACCAGGGCGTGGCCCGACTTGAGGTCGCACTTGGGTGGCGTCCAGTGACCCTGCCCGGCGAGCGCCGGCGCCAACACGAAGCTCCCGATCACCAAGCCGACGAGCTGGTTTCGCATGACGGAATCACTCCTTGGGGTTCGCAATCAATTCCTCCGCGCCGCGCTGTGCGGCGCGAGCCACCTCGAGCGGTGCCTGACCCAGGGCCTCGGCCGCCGCGAGCACGTCCTCATACTCCGGCTTCACTCGAGGCGGGCCACCCGCCTGCCCCTCGAGCACCTTCACCCGCACCCGCACGGCTTCGCTCAGCCGGACGGTCACGTGACGGCGTGCCACCGTCACCCGCTCCGCCCGCGTACGGCGGACCCCCGCTGTCGTGCTGTGCCGGAACAATGCGGCGGTGACCGCCGCCAGCTCAGGCTCGGCCACCACGATCTCGCAGCGGAATCCGGTCCGTCCCTTCTTCATCTGCACCGGCCAGGTTTGGACGTCCAGCGCGCCTGCCGCGAGGAGTGCCTGGCGCAACGGCTCGACATACTCGGGACTGAGGTCGTCCACATCGGTCGCGAGCACCGACACGTCGGCCGCCTCCGCCGCGTGCTCCGCCAGGAAGATGCGCAGCGCATTGGGGTAATGCCGCGGATCGCGCGACCCGGCTCCCCACCCGGCGGCGAGTAGTCGCCAACGCTCCGGCGGTGGGCCGGCGGAGAGTACCCGCAACAGAACCGCGCCGGTCGGCGTCGTCGCCTCCCCTTCGACGGGTCCGCCCACGACGACCTGCATCCCCTCCAGGAGGAGCGCCGTGGCGGGCGCCGGCACGGGAAGCCGGCCATGCGCCGCCTCCACCCATCCCGTCCCCACCGCGACCGGGCGATGGTAGATGGCATCCACACCCAGACGCTCGAAGCCTTCGATCGCCCCAACGACGTCGAGCACGGCGTCCACTGCACCGACTTCGTGCAGGTGCACGCGCTCGGGCGCAACATTGTGCACGCGACCCTCGGCCTCCCCGATCGCGCGGAACGCACGCACGGCGCGGCTCTTCACCTCATCCGACAGCGGTGCCCCCTCGACCAGGCGGACCAGGTCCCCCACGTGCCGGCCGTGTGGCTGTTCAGGGATCGCGAACTCCACTTGTTTGCACCCGACGCCGGCACGCTGCACGTCCCGAACCCAGACGCGCACGCCGGCGAGCCCCAGCCGCTGCGGCAGCTCCTCGAGCCAAGTCGCCGGGAGCCCGAGTGAGAGCAACGCCCCCAGTGTCATATCGCCGCTGATACCGGCGCAGGGGTCAATCACCGCGATGCGCATAGCCGAAGTGGCGAAATATAAATGGGTTAGCCCCGGTACAGCCACCCGGCTCCCGTGTTGAAGAGCACCACCGTCCCCTGGGGATCGAGCGTGCCGCGCGCGCGCAGCGCCCGTGCCGCCGCCAGCGTAGCACCCCCCTCCGGCGCCGCGTCGATTCCCTCGACCCGCTGAAGCTCGTGCGCACCCGCCTCGAGCTCCGCATCAGTCACGGCGACTGCGCCGCCGCCGCTCTCGCGCAGCGCCGCCAACATCAATCGATCGCCGAGTGGCCCTGGCACACGCAGGCCCGCCGCGATTGTCCGTGGGTCGGGCCAGGGCGTACAGCGCTCGGCCCCACTGTCGAATGCCGCAACGACCGGGGCACATCCTGTCGCTTGCACCGAGTAGAGCCGCGGCAGCGCACCGGTGATCCACCCCGCCGCACGCAGCTCGATGAACGCTTTCCACATGCCGATCAACCCGGTCCCGCCACCCGTGGGATAGACGATCGCCGCGGGAACCGTCCAGCCAAGCTGCTCGGCCAGCTCGAGTCCCAGCGTCTTCTTGCCTTCGATGCGATAGGGCTCGCGCAAGGTGGAGACGTCCACCGCCCCGCTCTCGGCAGCGTACTCCCGTGCCGCCTTGCCGCAATCCCCGATGTGACCGTCGAGCAGGACGAGCTCGGCACCGAAACTGCGGATCTGCGACACGATAGTCGACGGTGTGGTCGCAGGCGCGTACACCCGGGCCGTCGCTCCATCGCGCGCGGCATACGCCGCAAGCGCGACCCCTGCGTTGCCCGCGGTCGGCACGACGAAACGCTCCGCCCCGGCGCGCCGCGCGCGCGTCACCGCGGCCGCCAGCCCGCGCGCCTTGAACGATCCGGTGGGGTTCACCGATTCGTCCTTGACCAGGAGTCGGGCGAAGCCGTACCGCGCCGCCAGCCGTGGGATTTCGAGCAACGGTGTCCCCCCTTCCCCGAGCGTCACTTCCCGCTCGCCCTCCGCCAGCGGCAGCCACTCCCGATATCGCCACATCGTCCACGACCGCGTGCCCATCCCGGCCTGCACCGCTGGCGACGGGCGCGTGGCATAGCGCACCAGGTAGGGCGACCCGCAGGCAGGACACACGCCGGGGAGGCCGTCCGCCGCGCGGGCCGTGCCACAGCCCGAGCATTCCAGCGACCACGGGAACGTGGTCAACGCCGCTCCAGCCGGTCCAGGATCCGCTCCGCCAGAAGGTGGGAGAACCCCGGCAAGGAGGCGATTTCGTCGCGGGTGGCCGTCCGCACTCCTGCCACTGAGCCGAACCGCTCGAGCAGCACCCGGCGCCGGCCCGGGCCCACGCCGGGAATGGTGAGCAGCTCCGAGGTGATGGTCCGTTTAGCGCGACGGCTGCGGCTGTAGCTGACCGCGAAGCGATGCGCTTCGTCCCGGGCTCGCTGCAGGAGCTTGAGGGAGGGGCTCCGCCGGGAGAGCCGCAGTGGCTCCGCACGGCCGGGCAGGTACACCTCCTCTTCCCGCTTGGCGAGACTCGCGAGTGGCAAGGCCGCCGCTCCGGCATCGGCTGCGGCGGCGAGCGCCGCGGACAACTGCCCCCGGCCGCCGTCCACGACCAGCAGATCCGGCAGCGGCTTCTCCTCCTGAAGCCGGCGTCGCAAGAACCGCGTCACCACCTCGTGGACCGCGGCGAAATCGTCCTGCTGCGGACCCCGGATGCGGTACCGGCGGTATTCCGCCTTCTTGGGACGCCCTGCCTCGAACCAGACGAGCGAACCGACCGTATCTCGCCCCTGATTCGTGGAGATATCGATGCACACGAACGAGCGAGGCACGCTCGCCAGACCCAGATCCCGGCCGAGAGCGTACACCGGATCCGCCGCCCGCTCCTCGACGTCAAACGACTCCAGCAGGAGACTCTCCAGCAGGTGCCGGGCATTTTGATCGGCGAGCTCGACGAGCGTCGCGTTCGTGCCGCGCTGCGGGAGCAGCCATTCCACCGCCGGCGCCAGCGATCGGAGTCCCCCGAGATCCTCGGGGACGAATGGGAGCAGCACCCGGCGCGCGCGCGCGTCGAGGGGGAGGTAGAACCTGACGAGGAAGGCGGCCAACACGGCGGCCTCCGGCTCGCTGCCGGCCTGCTCCAGAAACCGATGCTCGCGGGCGATGAGACGGCCCTCGCGGATCCGCAGAATGACACCGCAGGCGTCGTCTCCATCGCGCGCGAGGCCGATGACGTCGGCGTCGCCGCCGCCGACGCGCTCCACCGTCTGCGGGCGCTCTACCTGCTCGAGCCACTGGAGCGCGTTCCGCAGCTGTGCCGCCCGCTCGAAATCGAGGCCCGTGGAGGCCGCCTGCATCCGTTCCCGCAGCCTGGTCCGCACGTCCAGTGTTTTCCCCTCCAGGAACAGGAGGACGTCGTCGATCATGCGCCGGTAGTCGGCCTCACTCTGGTAGCCGACACAGGGCGCCCGGCACCGTTCGATGTGATAGTCGAGGCAGGGCCTGGCAGGGGCGTCAACCGGGAGGTCGTAGTGACAGCTTCGCACCGTGAACAGTCGGCGGATGATCCCCAGAGTCTGGCGCAGGGTCCCGACGTCGGTATAAGGGCCGAAGTAGCGCGCCCCCTGGAGCTGGATCCGGCGCACTACCAGGACCCGCGGGAACGGCTCCCCGAGGGTGACGGCGATCCGCGGATAGCTCTTGTCGTCGCGCAGCCGGATGTTGAAGCGCGGCTGGTGCTCCTTGATCAGATTGTTCTCGAGCAGCAGCGCCTGGGCCTCGTCGGGCACGATGATGGTCTCGAGACTGGCGATTTGGGCGGCGAGGGCAGCCCGCTCGGGCGTGTCCTGATGATCCGGCGCGAAGTACGCGGGCACCCGGCTCCGGAGGCTCTTCGCCTTTCCCACGTACAGGACCTCGCCGGCCGAGTTCTTCCACAGGTACACGCCGGGCCGGTCCGGCAGGGCGGCAAGCTTGCGAGTGATCAGCGCAGGGACGTCCATAGGCGGGCAGCGTCGGGGTGCTTCAGCACCAGTGTGCAACCGAAATACACCGCCCCAAAGATACTCACGACCACCAGCGCCAGTGGAATCGGCGAAAGCGCTGCCGCCAGGTGCGCCGTGGCGGCTCCCGCCCCGCTCGCCGCAAGCGCGGCAGCCAGCGTTCCCGCGAAGGCCCGCCAATCCCGCCCGCTCATCACCGTGCCGATGCGGCGATCCAGGTCGTTCAGGTGGAGCACGACGTTGACCCAGGCGCCCAGGGACGAGCCGAGGGCGATGCCGGCCGGACCGTAGCGGTGCATCAGGATATACGCGAGGCCGCTCGAGAGCAGGACCGAGAAGGCGGCGATCTTCACCGGCGTCCGCGTATCCCGCAGGGCATAGAATCCCGAAGCGAAGAGCTTCACCGTCGCCTGCCCCATCAAGCCGATGCCGTAGGCCGCCAGCACGCCGCCGACGAGGGCGGTGTCGTCCGCGTCGAACCGCCCCGTCTGGAACAGCGCGGCGACGAGCACCGGCCCGAGACTGGCGAACAGGAACGAGGAGGGCACCACGAAATAGGTGATGCGACGGAATCCCGCCGCGATGCGACCGCGCAGCTGATCGTTGGGCGCGGCGGCGATCGCGTCGCGCGACAGATCGGGGAGCGAGACGGCCGCGACCGATACCCCGAACACGCTGATCGGCAGCACCTGAATCAGCTGCGCGTAGCCGAGGCTCGACACGCCGGCGTTGCCCGCGAACGATCCCAGCAGCGTGTCGATGAGACCCGAGATCTGCGCCACGCCGGCACCGAGCACGACCGGCACCCACGCCAGCAGGACTTCATGCATCCCGCCCACCCGCGCGCTGAAGCGCACCGCGATGCCCTGAAGCAGCACCCAGCAGGCCGGGAGCTGGACGGCGACCTGCAGCACGCTGCCCGCGACGGTCCCCCACGCCAGGGCGAGCGCGAGCCGGTACAGCCGAACGTCCGGCGGCAGGCCCGGAGTGACGACCCACGTGGCGGCGCCGACCAGCGCGACGATCCCGGCCACGTTCCATAGCACCGGAGCGGCATACGGCAGGAAGAACCGACGGTGCGTATTCAGAATCCCCAGGCACCAGGCGGAGATCACCATCACCCCCGTCATGGGAAACAGAATCCGCACCAGCACGATCGTGAGGTCCCGGCGGGGTGCGTCGAAACCGGCGGCTACCACGGTCGTGATCGCCGGGGCCAGCGCGATCCCCAGGACCGCGAGGAGACCCGTGGCAAGGAGCAGGAGGCCGAGAATCGCTCCCGCCAGGGCCCGGGCCGCGCTCCGATCCCGCTCGTGGAGCGACGCGTAGACCGGTATGAAGGATGCGGACAGGGTGCCTTCGCCCAGCAGATTACGGATGGTGTTGGGAATCTTGAGTGCCGCCCGGAAGGCGTCGGCGGCTGCAGTGTGATTGCCGAAATAGTACGCAAACACCCGCTCGCGCACGTAGCCCAGCACGCGGGTGAGCAGGATGCCGGCGGCCACCTGGGCGGCATGGCGGCCGCCGGAGTCGGCGCGGCCTGCAGCGGGCACGGACTAGCTGCCGGAGGATCCCGGGGTCTTCGGCTTCTCGAGCAGCCGCTGCACGAACTGGAGCTCGTCCTTCATGCCGGTGACCGAGCGGTGCAGCTCTTCCACCTCACCTTCCAGCAAGTCGACCTTCCGGTGCAGGTCGCCCAGCTCCGCGGGTCCCGTACCGCCACCCTCGAGCCGACGCGCGATTGAGCGGCCCAGCGGCGAATCGACCAGAATGGCCACGATCGGAATCATCAGGGCGACGAACACGAGCAAGACGATGGCGACGCCGAGCATGCCGACAACCTACGAAGCCCGTGTCCCGCGCGCCACTTCATCCATGAGCGCGTCGAGCAACGCGGGTCCGTAGCGGACCGCCATGGACGCGTACGTGAGCACACGCTCCTGAGGCTGACCCTCCGGATACAACGCCGCCCTGGCACGCGCCAGCTGGCCGACGAGCGAATCGCTGGTGCGCTTCACCGCCGCCACCAGCTTCTTCTCGATGTCGCGCATCCCCGACAGGGCGGCGTTGCGTGCCGATTCGACCGTTCGCTCGAGCGTGGGGTCGACCCGGGCGACTCCGCCCGAGAGGCGGCCGTAGGACGTCCGCAGATCGCGCTGCAGCCCCTCCAACGCGTCGGCAACCTCCGCCGGCACCTGATCCCGCACCAGGCGCGCCTCCACGGCCCCCGGCGGCCCGGCAAAATCCTCCGGCCGCAGGCCGTGTTTCTCGAGCACGCGCTCCACACGTCCTTCCACGAGCAACCCCGACCAGCGCGGCACCGGAGTCTGCGGCGTCACATCGAGCGCCCGGTAGACTGGCGCCGCGTCCGGCAGGTAACCGAGCTCGCCCGGGCCCGCCACGTACGCGACCGTCGGCCACAGGGCCGCCTCTACCACCGGGCGGAGCAATACGTTCGGCGATAGCCGCTCAGGGGTTTCCGCGGCCAGCCGCTCGAGGTCCGCGCGGCTGAAGCGCTCCGCGCTGCGCCGTGTCACGAAGAGCTCGCCGTCGCGCCGCAGCCGATCGCGGCCGAGTGACGCTTCGACCAGCACCGGGGTGAGACCGTCGTCCAGGGTGAGATCCAGTCCGCGCAGCAGCCAGGGCGCCATCTCGCGCTTCGCCGGCGACGCATAGGGTCGCGTCACTGCCAAACCCCGTGCCCCCAGCAGTGCGTGCAGGGCGTCCGCGAATGCATCCGCCAGGCTCGCATCGGGGCGGTACGCCGCGGCCAGCCAGGACAGAACGGCCTCTTTGAACTCGCTGTCGGGAGTCTCCGCCCCCAGGCGCGTGAGGGCGTCCACGATCTCGGGACCACACCGCTCCCGCGCCATGGGCCATGCCGGGGACTCGGGCGCTCGCTCGCGCAGTACGATGCGCACGGGCAGGCCGGCCGCGTTGAGCACGGTCGTGTGGTTGGCTTCCTGGAAATCGTGATCGTCGCCGGCGACCCAGAACACCGGGACGACAGGCACGCGCCACTCCCGCTCGAGCTCGGCTGCGAGCGCCATGGCCGAGAGGGCCTTGTAGACCGTATAGAGCGGCCCCGTGAACAATCCCGGCTGCTGCCCGGTCGTGACTACGAGCGCTTCGCCCGCCGCCAGCCGATCGCGTCCCGGACCGGGCAGCGTCGTGGCCACAAGTGACTCCGCGACGCGGCGCGGCGCCATCCGGCGCAGTGCCGCCGGCGCCCGGGCGGCAGCGATGGGTGTCGCGATGAGGCGGGGCGTCACCGCCGTACCGCCACGAAAATGGCTCGGGGGGCGTCGGCGGCCGGCGGCCGGCCGTCATAGTCCCCGAAGCGCTCCACCACGTCGAGCCCGCCGTCGCGCAACAACGCTTCGAGCTCCTGTGCGCTGAACAGACGCACGCGCTCCTGGAAGCTCCGATTTTCGGCCCGCAACTCGATTTCCTTCACGACGTAGAGACCTTCCTCACTGAAGCGGCGGCGCACCCGCGCGCCCGTCCCGCCGTCGGAGATTTCCTCGCTGTCGCGACGCAGGGTTCGCCGCACCTCATCGGCATTCAGGTAGTCCAGGACGAACCGCCCGCCGGGCTCCAGAACCCGAGCCACCTGACGGACGACGAGAACGTGCTCGGCGTCGGAGCGGAAATAGCCGAACGACGTGAAGAGATTGACGACGAGTCCAAAGCTGCTCGCACGGAACGGCAGCGCCCGCATGTCCCCCCGCACGAGCAGCGCCCGGCTCCGGTGCCGAGCCCGGTGCAGCATCGCCGGGGACAGGTCGAGACCGATCACCCGAGCGCCCGCGCCCTCGAGCTCCGCCGCGTGGCGCCCGGCACCGCAGGCCAGATCCAGCACCGCGCTTCCTGTGCGCCATGGGGCGACCCGTCGGATCAGCTGCACCGCCCGCCGCGCGTCCTCCGAGTCGCGGTGCGGGTACAGAGCGTGGTATTCCTCCCCGAACCACTGCTCGAACCACTCGGTCATTCGCCGAACACGTCCGCTTGAAAGACGTAGAGCTCGCAGTCCGGCCGCCGCCAGGCGTCGTCCGGGAGGCCCGCCTTGCGGCAGACCGCCGCGAGCAGCGCCGCGGCATCCCAGCGCTGCTCCGTGGCGACCTGGGGGAGTAGCAGCCCCTGTCGCCGGCCGCGCCGCACCATCACGCCATCCCGGCCGGGCTCGATATGATCGGGATCCGCGACCCCCAGCGGCATCGGCTCCGACAGCACCGAGATCTCCAGGCGCAGCTCATCGAGCTCCTCCCGGGCCACAGGGGGAAAGCGGCTGTCTTCGGTCGCCGCCAGGATTGTCACGTGCCAGACCAGTTCGGCCAGCGGGCGATCGGAGGCGACATGTCCGATGCAGCCCCGCAGCGTGCCGCTGTGGCGCAGGGTGACGAACGCCCTCCCCGGGCGTCCCAGGACGGGCGACTCCGACAGCCCCTCCGGCTCCGACGCGCCGTCTAGAGCCGCCCGCAGCGCCTGCCGGGCCACGCGGAGCAGCGCCCGCCGCTCCTCGTCCCCCAAGTCAGGACCCGCGATGGTAGGGCTCCCCCCGCCGGATGGTGAACGCACGATACAACTGCTCCAGCACGATGACGCGTACGATCTCGTGCGGAAAGGTGAGCGGCGACAGGCTCCAGACGCGCTCCGCCCGTCCGAGCAATCGTGCGGGCAATCCCTCGGCGCCGCCGATCGCGAGCGCCACGTCCCGCCCCTCCTGATCCCAGGTCGCCGTGCGCCGGGCGAGATCGGCCGAGCTCCATGACTCGCCGCGGCGCGACAGTGCGACGAGGCGCGCTTCCCCGGGAATGGCCTCGGGCAAACGCGCCTCGTCCTTCACCTCGCGCTCTTCGATCCGCGCGTAGCGCCGCAACCGCTTCAGGTATTCGTCACACGTCGCCCGGAGCCCCGCATTCCTGAGGCGACCCACGGCGACGAGGTGATAGCGCATCAGGCATACATCCCGCGGAGCCGGTGCATCGTAGCCACGCGGTCGATCGCCAGCATGTAGGCGGCGACGCGCATGGTCACCTTGTGCTTGTCCGCGAGGGTGACGACCTCTTTGAAGGAGCGTGTGATGATCGCCTCCAGGCGGCGGTTGACGGTATCCTCATCCCAGAAGTAGCCGCCGCGATCCTGCACCCACTCGAAGTAGCTCACCGTCACGCCGCCGGCGTTGGCGAGGATATCGGGGATCACGAAGACCCCGTTCTCCTCCAGGATCTTGTCGGCCCCGGCGGTGGTCGGTCCGTTGGCGCCTTCGCAGATGACCTTGGCCTTGATCCTCCTCGCGTTCTTGCTGGTGATCACGTTCTCCAGAGCCGCCGGCACCAGCACGTCGCAATCCACCGTGAGCAGCTCCTCATTGGTGATCGCCTCGGCGCGTGGATAGCCGGTGAGCTGGCGATGCTCCCGGGTCCACGCCAGCAGGTCCGGAATGTCGAGCCCCTTGGGATTGAACAGGCCACCCGACTTGTCGGACACCGCCACGATGGTCGCGCCCTCCTTCGCCAGCAGATCCGCGCTGACCGAGCCGACATTGCCGAATCCCTGAACGGCCACCCGCGCCTGTGTCAGCGACATCCCGAGCCGAGCGCGCGCTTCACGCGTGACGATCATGCATCCCCGCCCCGTCGCCTCCCGCCGGCCCAGCGACCCGCCCATTTCGACGGGCTTCCCCGTGACGACCGCCGTCACCGTGTGGCGATGGTGCATGGAATAGGTGTCCATGATCCACGCCATGATGCGCTCGTTGGTGTTCACGTCGGGCGCGGGGACATCGGAATCGGGGCCCAACGTCTCGATGATGCTCGAGGTATAGCGCCGCGTCACCCGCTCCAACTCCGCCATGGACATCGTAAAGGGATCGCAGACCACCCCGCCCTTCGCCCCGCCGAAGGGGATGTTCACCACCGCACACTTCCACGTCATCCAGGCGGCGAGGGCCTTCACCTCCTCGAGGGTGACGTTCAGGTCGAATCGGATCCCGCCCTTTGCCGGGCCGCGCGACGTGTTGTAGAGCACACGGTAGCCCGTGTAGACCTCGACTTCGCCGTTGTCCCGGAACACCGGGATCGACACGATGATCTGCTTCTCCGGATTGCGGAGCACCTTGTAGAGGCCCGGATCGAGATTGAGCAATTTCGCGGCGTGATCGAAGCGCTCCATCATCGATTCGAACGGGTTGGTTTCGGAGAGGAACCTGTCCTTGTCGGGACGAATCACGTCTTGGGGCTCGGTCTGGGAGGCAGTGTCGGTCATGGCTCGTGGGTGGTGGTATCGACGCTCGTCTGCACGGGAGCGGCGAGCACGCGGTCCAGCGCCTGGACCACGGCCCCGCCATTCCGCTCCCACATCCACTCCAGCTCCGCGACCAGCGGTTCCGGCCCGTCGGCCGGCCACAAGTCACGCAGCTTCACGGCGTCCTTTTCGGTAACCACAAGATAACCGCCGCCGGCGACCAGCCGCACGAGGCGCTGCACATCGCCGGCGTCATACTCGTGATGATCTTGGTACGCCGCGAGTTGCACCGTGGCACCGGAGGCCCGGACCTGCACCGCAAAGCTCTCGGGATCGGCGATGGCGGCGGCGGCAAACACCTGCTGCCCCCGCAGTCCATCCAGGGACCGTCGTGCGCCCGAGCGCATGCCGATGAGATCGCGCAGGGCCAGCCGGGCCTGTGCGACGATTGCAGCGGGCCAGCGGGCTGCCAGGGTGTCGGCCAGCGCGCGGGCGGTGTCGACGTCTGCGCGTTTCCGGGTCACCACCAGGACATCGGCCCGGCCGAGTGCCCCCCGGGGCTCACGCCAGGGGCCCGCTGGCAGCGTCCAAGGCGAGAGGCGTTCCTGCTCGACGGCGAGGACAGCGATGTTGAGGTCCCGCTGCGCCGCCAGCAACTGAAAGGCGTCATCGAGCACCAGCACATCGGCGCCACGGGCCCGGGCCGCCGCGCCGCCGGCCGCGCGATCGCGGTTCGCGACCACGACCGCCTCCGGGACCAGGCGCTGATGCACCAGCACCTCGTCACGTCCGTAACCGCGGAGCAGAATGCCGGGCCGGCGTCCCGCCTGGACGCAATACGCCGCGATCCACGCCGCCAACGGGGTCTTCCCCGTTCCGCCGACCGACAGATTCCCCACCGCGACGGCCGGGAGCGGCAGCGCCCGTGCACGCACCGCGCCGTGGCGATAGGCCGCGGCGCGGAGCGAAACGACCCCGGCGTAGATTCCGGATAACGGCAGGAGCGCCGCCCGGGCCGCCCGGGCCTTCCAGCTCCGGCGGCGCCACAGGCGCCGCACCAAGACGTTCCACGCGGTCGCCATCAGGTCGCGTCGCCGATGGCGGTGAGTCCCCGCTCCACGGCATCGACGCCGGCTCGCAGCCCCTCTTTCCCGGGGCCGATGCCGAGGGGAGCGCCGTACACCACGTCGATGGTGGCGAAGGGCTTCGGGATGCAGAACCGGTCCCAGCTCGAGAGCCACCAGGCCCGCGACGGCCGCGCCGTCGCGGGAACGACCGGCACCCCGGCATGCTGCGCGGCGGCGACGATGCCGGGCTTGACGCGCAGGGCCGGGCCGCGTGGGCCGTCGGGCGTGATCGCCACCACGCCTCCCGACTGGAGCGTCCGGACGACGCCGAGCAGGCCGACTTCCCCTCCGCGCTGAGTGGACCCGCGCACGAATCGATATCCCCACCGCTCCGCCAGCGTGGCCAGGAGGCTGCCGTCGCGGTGGCGGCTGATGAGGAGCACCATCGCTTCGTGGCGGTGGAGATACAACAGCGGCAGAATACGGCTGTGCCACAAGGCATAGACGAACGGCCGCTTCGCCTCGTAGAGCCGCTGGGGGTGCTCGCGGCCGAACTCTCGGTAGCGCCAGGTGCGCGCCAGGAGACCCACCAGGAGGAATCCCACCGATGTGAGGAGCGGTTCCGCCCAGCGCAGTCTCACGGCGCGAGCTCCAGGGCGAGGCGCGCGACGCGTTCCGCCGCGCCCGGCGGACCGAGCCGCTCCCGCACGCGCGCCAGGCCGGCGCGCTGCCGGCGCGTGACCGGATCGTCGGGATCGAGCAGTGGCAGGAGACCTTCGGCCAAGGCTTCGGGTCGCGCGGCGCCCTGGATCAGCTCCGGGCAGACCAGCTCCCCCGCGACCAGGTTCACGAGGCCCACCCACGGGACCTGCAGCACGCGCATGGCGATGAAGTTGGAGACGGGGTGCAACCGGTAGGTGATCACCATGGGGAGATCGGCGAGCGCCGCCTCGAGGGTCGTGGTGCCCGACTTGCAGAGACCCGCGTCGGCGGCGGCGAACACCAAGGCGGGATCCCCCGTCGCGATGCGCATCGTCCCGGCGTCGGGGTAGCTCGCGACCGGCGTGCCCGCGACCACGACCTGCACGTCGGGACGCACGGCGACCACCCGACGCGCCGCCTCCCGCGCGACGGGCCAGATGCGCCGGACCTCCTGCGTGCGGCTTCCCGGGAAGACGCCCAGCGTGGGCCGATCGGGCTCCAGACCGAGCGCTCGGCGCGCCTCTGCCCGCGACGGCGGTGGCGGGCGGTCCTTCAGCGGGTGCCCGACGAACGTGGTCGGCACGCCGCGTTCGCGGAAGAACGGCTCTTCGAAGGGCAGGATGACCGCCAGCTGGCGCACGGCGGCCGCGAGCCGCCGGACCCGGCCGGCGCCCCAAGCCCAGAGCTGCGGGGCGATGTAATAGAGAACTGGCAGGCCGGCGGCCGCGGCCGCGGCCGCCGCGCGCAGGTGATAACCCGGGTAGTCCACGAAGATGGCGACATCGTACCGGCCCGCCTGGAACGCGCGCCGGGTTCTCCGGAGCAGGCGGTAGTGGCGGGGAATCCCCTCCAGCGCCTCGACGAAGCCGACCACCGAGAACGCCTCCATCCGGTCGAGCACGCGAGCGCCCGCGGCGGCCATCTGCGGGCCGCCGAACGCTTCGATCGTGATCCCGGGAGCCTGGCGGCGCAGCGCGGCGATCACTGGAGCCGCATGCGCGTCCCCCGAGGGCTCGCCGGCGGAACAATAGACGCGCGGTCCGCTGCTCACGGCCTCATGGCGGCGAGCGGCGATGCCTGGATTGCGTCCGCTACGCGCCATGCCAGCGCCAGCGCCTGCGCTCCGGCAGCCCCCGACACCACGACCTCACTCTCTCCGCGCACGGCTCGCACAAAGCTCTCGAGCTCGAGCTTGAGCGGCTCCGCCTCCGGCGCCTCGAGCCGGACCACCTCGACGATGTCCTCGATGCGCCGCGCGCCCATCTCCTGCCATCCCGGCTTCAGCCGGTAGAAGCGGCCGCTGCCCTGCGCCAGGTCGAGCGAGAAATAGCCGGTCGGCTGGAAGATCCGGAGCTTGCGGGTCCGCTCCCGCGAGATCCGGCTGGCGGTCACGAGCGCCACGGCGCCGTTGGCGAATTCCACGCGTGCGTTGGCGATGTCCACGTGCGGGGTGAGCACCGGCACTCCGGTTGCCCGCACCTCGTGGACCTCGGAGCGCACCAGCTCGAGGATCAAGTCGAGGTCGTGGATCATCAGATCGAGGATCACGGCGACGTCGGTGCCACGTGGCTGGAACGGCGCCAGCCGCTCGGTCTGCAGGAACCGCGGCTCGTCGAGATACGGAGCGGCGGCCCGCACGGCGCGATTGAACCGCTCCACGTGTCCCACCTGCAGCACGACACCCGTCTGCGCCGCCTGGCGCACCAGCGCCTGCGCCCCGTCTAGCGAATCCGCGAGCGGCTTCTCGATGAGCGCGGCGATCCCGCGCGACAGGACCGCCAGTCCCACCTCGGTGTGGGCCGGGGTGGGCACCGCGATGCTCACCGCGTCCACACGCTCCAGCAGCGCGTCGAGCGACGGATGGGCGACCGTCTCCAGCTCGCGGGCCACCTGCGCCGCCCGCTCCGGATTGAGGTCGTAGATCCCGCCGAACTCCGCGCCCTCCATCCGTCGCAGCAGCCGCGCGTGATGGAACCCCAGCGCGCCGGTGCCGATGACGCCGACGCGCAGGCCGCGTTGCCTCACACCAGCACCCCGCGCTGCGACGCCTCGATGAACCGCAGGAATGTCTCGACTTCCCGCACCGCCGGGAGCTCGGTTCGCGCCCGGGCGATGCCCTGACTGACGGTGAGATGCGAGTTGAAGACCAACCGGTACGCCTTCTTCAGGGCAAGCTTCACCTCGGGGGTGAACCCCGCCCGCTGCAAGCCGACGGAGTTCAGTCCGTAGAGGTGCACCGGGTTGCCGACCGCTTTGGTGTAGGGCGGCACGTCCTGGTTCACGCGGGAGCCGCCTCCAACGAAGGCGTAGGTCCCCACCCGCACGAACTGGTGGATCGGGACGAGCCCCGAGATGATGGCCCGATCGTCCACGGTCACGTGTCCCGCCATCTGGATGGAGTTGGCGAGGATGACGTCGTCACCCACCACGCAGTCGTGCGCGACGTGCACGTAGGTCATGATGAAGCAGCGTTGCCCGACGGTCGTCTTCCCCGTCGCCGGCGTGCCGCGGTTGATGGTGCAGTACTCGCGCACGATGGTGCCGTCGCCGATTTCGACCCAGGTTTCTTCCCCCTTGTACTTGAGGTCCTGGGGGTCGGCGCCGAGCACGGTGCCGTAGCCGATCTTCACCCCCGTCCCGAGCCGCGTGTTCCGCTCGATGACGACGTGGGCGGCGAGCTGGCAGCGGTCACCGATCACGACGCTTGGCCCGATGATGGCAAAGGGCCCGACGCTCACGTCGAGCCCGAGCTCGGCCGAGGGATCGACGAGGGCCGTCCGATGAATCACTTGTCCACCACCACGGCCATCATCTCCGCCTCCGCCACCACCTGTCCGTCCACGAAGCCCTGTCCCTTCATGCGGCACGTCTTGCCGCGAAACGCGATCATCTCGAGCTCGAAGCGGATCTGATCGCCGGGGAGCACCGGGCGGCGGAATTTTACGTTGTCGAGGGACATGAAGTAGACGACCTTGTCCTCGACGTTCTGCGCCTCGAAATGGCTCAGGAGCAGCATGCCGCCCACCTGGGCCATCGCCTCGATGATCAGCACACCCGGCATGATGGGATGGCCAGGAAAGTGCCCCTGGAAGAACGGCTCGTTGATCGTGACGTTCTTGATGCCCACGATACGCCGCTCCCCCTCCACCTCGAGGATCCGGTCCACGAGCAGGAAGGGGTAGCGGTGCGGCAGCACGTCCATGATGCGGCCGATATCCATCGCGGGCACACCGCTGCGCTTCGCGGCCCGGGCGAGCGCCCGGGCGAGCGCCACGTTGCCGCTGTGACTCGGCTTGGTCGCCACGATGTGGGCGCGCACGTGCCCGCCCGTCAGCGCGAGATCCCCGAGGATGTCGGCCGCCTTGTGGCGCACGAACTCGTCCGGCCAGCGCAGCTGCCCCCCGTTCACCACCCCCCGCTCGTCCAGCACGATGGCGCTCGCCGTCGACGCCCCCTTGATCAGGCCCTTCGCCTGCAGGGCCGCGACCTCGCTCGTGAATCCGAACGTCCGGGCCGGGGCGAGCTCCCGCGCGAACGACTCCGCCGTGATGTCGTAGCTCCCGACCTGGCGGCCGATCAGCGGATGCGGGAATTCGATCGTCACCGTCAGCTGCAGGCGCTTGCTCGGAGCAACGAGATAGCTGGCGTCCCCCTCGGTCACGGTGAACGGAGCCTGCACCGTGAGCAGCGTCGGCGCGCCCTCCACCTCCACCGGCCCCGCCTCGGCGAGCGCCGCGAAATAGGGGGCCACGCTGCCATCCAAAATCGGAGGCTCCGGTCCGGACAGGTCGACCACCAGATCGTCGATCTCGTGCGCCGCCACCGCGGCCAGCAAGTGCTCCACCGTGTGGATCGTCAGGGCCCCGTGCCCGATGGATGTGCGGCGCTCGAGAGCTTCCACCTCCGACAGCCGGACCGGGACCTCCGGGGCCCCCTCCAGGTCGGTGCGCCGGAATACCACCCCTGCTCCCGCCGGCCCCGGACGGAACGTGGCCCGCGTCTCGGCCCCCGTGTGCAGGCCGGTGCCGGTTACCGCGGCTTCGCGCGCGACGCTGCGTCGCTTAGAGGGCGTCGTCATCCTTGGCTCGCGTGAGCGCTTCCAGGTCCGCGGCGTGCGGCGTGAGGCGGTACAGCGCCGCGTTCGCCCGCAGCACCTCGCGATGCGGGCGGGCGGGTGTCCCCCACACCGTGGCCCCGGGGGCGATGTCTCCGATCACCCCGGCCTGCACCAGGACGCGCGCACCCCGCCCGATGGTCACGTGGTCGGACACCCCGACCTCACCCGCGATGAGCACGTCGTCCTCGACCCGGCTCGAGCCCGCGATCCCCGCAAGCGCCAGGATGAGGCAGCGCTTGCCCACGTGCACATTGTGGGCGATGTGCACGAGATTGTCGATCTTGGTGCCGTCGTCGATCACGGTGTCGTCCACACTGCCCCGATCCACACAGGTGTTCGCCCCGATTTCCACGTCGTCGCCCACCACGCACCGCCCCACGTGGGGGATCTTGCGATGCGGAGCCCCATCGTGCCCGGGCAGGAACCCGAAGCCGTCGCTGCCGAGGCGGACACCACTGTGCAGGATCGCCCGCCGTCCCACGGTCGTCCCCGGGTAGCAGGTGACTTGCGGATACAGCTCCGAATCGTCGCCGATCGAAACGCCGTCGCCAATGACGCAGTGGGCGCCGAGGCGCACGTTCCGACCCAGACGGACGTCCCGCCCCAGCACGACGTGTGGGCCGATCGCCACGGGGTCGGTCCAGGTCGCTCCCGGCCCTACGACCGCGGTCGGATGGACGCCGGCGGTCCAGGTCGGCGCCGGATAGAGCACGCCGAGCACCGTCACCAGCGCGGCATGCGGATCCGGTACGATGATACGGGTGGCGACTCCGGCGGGCTCCGCGGCGTACGCCTCCACGCAGAGCACGATCGAGGCGCGCGACCGCTCAAGGTAGGGGAGGTAGCGGGGACTGGCAAGAAACGAGAGGTCGCCGGGACCGGCCCGCTCCAGGGGCGCGATCGCGGCGACCTGCACGTCGGGGGGACCGATGAGCCGGCCGCCCGTGAGGGCCGCGACTTCCGCGGCCGACAACGCGCGCCCGGGGGCGGCGCTCACCGTGCGCTCCCGCTCAGGGGCCCGACTGCCGCAGGCGGTCGATGACCTTCGACGTCAAGTTCAACATGGGATCGGCCGCCACGATGCCGGTGCCCTGCGCATCGCCGTCGAAGATGAACGCGTAGTTGCCCTCGGCCCGGATCCCCTGGATGATCATATTGATCCGCGCCTGGAACGGCCCGAGCAGGTCCTGGTTGCGGGCGCGCGCCGTCGAGTCGAGTGCGCCGGAGCGCCGGGTCATCCGCTCCTGCATCGTCTGCAGCTCACGTCGCTTGGCGTCCTTGGCCGCGGGCGAGAGGGCGATCGACGCCTGATCGAACGCCTGCACGGCCGAGTCGAGCTGCTGCTGCAGTCTCTGCACCTCGTCCCGCATGCCCTGGAATTCGCGGTAAAAGGTGGATTCCGCCGCCGCGTACCCGGGGGTGCTATCGAGAATCATCCGCGAGCTGATGTATCCCAGCCGGACCGGCGCCAGCGCCTGAGCACTCGGCCGGGGCGCGGGCGCCGCAGGGTTCTGAGCCGCCACCGGCACGGCCACCCCGGCCGTGAGACACACGAAGACTACCCGCCGCATAACCACTCCGTCGTAAAGGGGCATCAGAAGAAGTTGCCGAGTTTGAAGTGCAGTTTCCAGCTCGGTGCCGGAACACCCGTGGCGTCGACCTTGTCGAAGCCGTACGCCCAGTCGAGACCGATCGGTCCGAGCGGGGAAATGATGTCGATCCCGATTCCCGCGCCGCGGAACAACCGCGTCGGATTCCAGTCAACCGCGCGGGCCCAGAGGTTTCCCGCGTCGTAAAAGGCGTTCAGGTAGAACATCTGGGACAGCCGCAAGCCCACTTCCCCCGTCATCAGGAAGAAGGCTTTTCCGAACGCGCTGGGCGCCGCGCCACGCGTGCTCGCCAGCGGATCGTAACCCTGCGGGGTGATCGAGAACTCGTCGTACCCGCGCAGTGGGATCCCGTATTGCGTGCCGCCCATGCTGAACAGCTGGTCGAAGAACGGCGAGTTGCCGAACACCAATCCCGAGCGGGCCGACAGCCCCAGAACCACCGGCATGGGACTGCGGCTGTGCGCGGCCAGCTGGCCGAGCTGGGCGTACCAGTGTCCCTCCAGGTCCAGCCGCTCGAAGTTCCCGTCCCCACCCAACACACCGCCGCTGTGCGACAATCCTACCGACGCCATGGCGCCGTCGGTGGGAAACGGCAGGTTGATGCGGTTATCGCGCAGCACCGAGACGCCCACCGTAGACCGCAGGCAGTTGCGGCAGTTGAACGCCGCGCTGAACGCCACGTTGGATGCGGAGCCGGTCACCGTCTGCTCGTCCAGTCCATAGGACACGAACAGACGGGCGTAGCGGTCGTGGAACGCCGGAAAGCCGAACTGCAGGCTCGCCCCGCGCCGCCGCACCTGACCGAGGTCGGCAATGTTGTAGCGCAGGCGCGTATTGTGCGCGTCGAGCGTACCCGAGATGCGCGACTCACGGATGCCCGGGTCGGTGAACGAGACGTCGAAATCGTTGATGTTCTTGCCGAACTGCCACTGGAACCGGCCGCGTTTCCCCTGCCCGAGGAGGTTGGGCTCCTCCAGGCCCAGGAACCCGCCGACCCCGGTGCCCTGCCCCACCGACGCGCCGAAATTGACGTTGCCCGTGTGCTTCTCGCTCACATGGAACACGACATCAATGTCGCCCTGGTCGTTGGCCTGCGGCGTCTCCGGCGGCGGCAGCGGCTGATTGAAGAACCCGAGGTTCGAGATGTTCTGGTAGGAGCGGAGCAGCGCGTCCTGCCGGAACACGTCCCCCGGCAGGAGCACGATCTGATCGCGGATCACCCGCTCATGCGTGACGTCGTTGCCGACGATCTCGACCTTGTTGACGATCGCCGGCTGCCCTTCGTTGATGACCCAGCGGAGATCCACCACCGGCTTCCGGTCGGCGCCGGTCCGGCGAATCACGTCGGGCCGCACCTGCGTGTAGATGTACCCCTCGTTGTGGTACAGCGAGTACAGCGTGGTGGTGGCGTCGTCCCAGCGTGCGGCGCTGAACACCGCCGGACCCTTGGTCACCCCCCCCAGGCCGAGCACCCCGGTGCGCTCCTCGCCCTTGAAGGGGTACAACTGCTGCAGCTCCTCGTTGGAGAACCGCCGGTTGCCGACGATCTCGAAGGTGCCGACGTGGTACGGCTCGCCTTCGCTCACCCGCAGCACGAGATCCGCCTTGCCGCTCGAGTCGTTCACGAGCAGCGTGTCGTCGAGCACCTGGAAGTCCACGAAGCCGTGCTCGCCGTAGAACTTGGGCAGCCGCTCCTGGATGTCGGCCCGGAGCTTCTCGTCGTCATAGTCGCCCTTGCGCCACCACCAGAACCCCTCCGGCCGCGTGTCCAAATGGGAGACGACTTCGGCATCGGAGAAGTGGACGTTGCCCTCGATGTTCACCCGGGCGATGGCGACGCGGCGCCCCTCATTGACGTCGAAGACCAGCCGCACCCGGGAAGACTCGGCCTCGTAAACGGGGATCGTCTTGATGACCGCCAGATAGTAGCCGCGCGCGCGATACAGCGAGTCGATCCGACCCCGGGAGCGCGCCACGGCCGCCGGGTCGTAGGGCCGGCCCTCCGCCAGCGTCACCTTCGAGCGCACCGAGCCCTCGCTGAGCCGCGACACGCCACGCACGGTCCAATGCAGCAGGATCGGCCGTTCGCGGACCCGGATCACGAGGACCTGGCGCCCGCCGGTGGTATCCTGATCGATCTGGACGTCGTCGAACTGTCCGGACGCATACAACGCCCGGATCGCCCGCTGGATGTCGCGATAGGTGGTGAACCGTCCGGGGGCGAGCCCCGCGGTCTCCAAGACGACGGCGGCGGCGACCCGCTTCTGGCCGACGGCGACGACCGAGTCCGGCCGACCCCCCGGTGCCGGCTCCTGGGCGGAGGCCCAGGCGGGGACCAGGAGGACCGCGAGGACGGCGACCGACGGCAGCAGCCCGCGGATCACGCCTTCGTGCCGGAGAGCGCCCGGAACGCCAGGCGCTCCTTGTCGGGGGCCACGTCCACCTCGATCTCGTCCCCCCGCGCGAACTCGCCGACCAGGATCTTCTCCGACAGGGGATCCTCGACGTACTTCTGAATGGCGCGCTTCAACGGCCGCGCCCCATAGTGCTCGTCGTAGCCGTGTTCCACGAGAAAGTCGTTCGCGGCCGGGGTGAGGCGGAGGGTCAACTCCTCTTCGCCCAGTCGCTTCTGGACATCGCGCAGAATGATCGTCACGATCTGTGCGATGTGCTCGCGGGTGAGCGGGTGGAACACAATCACGTCGTCGAGGCGGTTGAGGAACTCCGGGTTGAACACCTTGCCGATTTCCTCCTTCACCTTTTCCGCCATCCGCTCGAAGTCCCCCTTCACGTCTCCCTGCGCGAACCCCAGCGTCCGCCCCTTGAGCATGTCGCGGGCGCCGACGTTCGACGTCATGATCACGACGGTGTTCTTGAAATCGATCATCCGGCCGTAGTTGTCGGTCAGGTGTCCCTCGTCCAGCACCTGCAGCAGGATGTTGAACACATCCGGATGCGCCTTCTCGATTTCATCGAGCAACACGACCGAATAGGGCTTGCGGCGCACGGCCTTCGTCAGCGCCCCCGAGTCTTCGTAGCCCACATACCCCGGTGGCGCGCCGATGAGCCGACTCACGGAGAACTTCTCCATGTACTCCGACATGTCCACGCGGATCAGGGCGGTGGCATCGGCGAACAGGAAGCGGGCCAGCGCGCGCGCCAGCTCGGTTTTCCCCACGCCCGTCGGACCGCTGAACACGAAGGACCCGATCGGCCGTTTGGGATCCTTGAGGCCCGCCCGGCTGCGCCGGATGGCGCGGGAGATGACGGTGATCGCCTCGTCCTGCCCCACCACGATCTGGTGCAGCTCGTCTTCCATGCGTAGCAGGCGCGCCGTTTCGGCTTCCTGCAGCCGCGTCACCGGAATCCCGGTCCAACGCGACACGATGAAGGCGACCTGCTCTTCGCCGATCGTCGGCCGGCGGGTCTGCCGCTCCCGCTCCCATTCGTCCTGCTTGCGCCGGATCTCGCTCTGCAGCTCGCGCTCCGAATCGCGCAGCGCCGCGGCGCGCTCGAAATTCTGATCGCGCACCGCGTTCTCCTTGTCCCGGCTGATCTGCTCCAGCTTGTCCTTCAGCTCGGCCACCTCGGGCGGCGGCACCTGCGTCGCCAGGCGCGCGCGGGCGCCCGCTTCGTCGATCACGTCGATCGCCTTGTCGGGCAGGAACCGGTCGGTGATGTAGCGCTCCGAGAGCTTGGCGGCCGCGTCGAGCGTCAGATCGGGTATCACCACCCGGTGATGGTCCTCGTAGCGCTTGCGCAGCCCTTTCAGGATCTCGATCGTCTCGTCGACGCTCGGTGGATCCACGATGACCGTCTGAAAGCGCCGCTCGAGCGCCCCGTCCTTCTCGATGTACTTGCGGTATTCATTGAGTGTCGACGCGCCCACGCACTGCAGCTCGCCGCGCGCCAACGCCGGCTTGAGCATGTTGGACGCGTCGACCGCGCCTTCGGCCGCGCCGGCGCCCACCAGCGTATGCAGCTCGTCGATGAAGAGGATGATGCTCCGGTTCTGGGCGATCTCGTTGATCACCGCCTTGAGCCGCTCCTCGAACTGGCCACGGTACTTCGTCCCCGCGATCACCGCCGCCATGTCGAGCGACAGCACGCGGTGGTCCTTGAGCGCATCCGGGCACTGCCCGTTGGCGATCAGCTGGGCGAGCCCTTCGACGATCGCCGTCTTGCCGACCCCCGGCTCCCCGATCAACACCGGGTTGTTCTTCTTGCGACGCGACAGGATTTCCATCACCCGCTCGATTTCCTTCTGGCGGCCGATCGTGGGATCGAGCGTGCCATCGGCGGCGAGCTGGGTGAGATCGCGGCAGAAATGGTCCAGCGCCGGTGTCTTGGATTTCTTCTCGCTCTTGGGGGTCGGGGCCGGCGCGCCCGTGGTGCCGCTCGGGGCCGCCGAGGGCATCTCGCTGCCCAGCAGGCGGAGCGTCTCCGCCCGGGCCTGCTCCAGATTCACGCCCGCATCGGTCAGCACCTGCGCTGCGATGCCCTTCTCTTCGCGCAGCAGGCCGAGCAGCAGGTGCTCGGTACCGACATAGGAGTGGTTCAGCTCGCGGGCCTCACTCATCGCGAGCTCGAGGACTTTCTTGGCCCGTGAGGTATAGGGCAGATCGGGACCGGCGGCGGCGGCGGCTTTGCCCTTCTTCACGGTTTCCTCGATCTTCTGCTGAATCTCCTCGAGGTCCACGTTGAGGTTGGTGAGGACGGCCGCGGCCACGCCCTCCCCCTCCCGGATCAATCCGAGCAGGATGTGCTCGGTGCCGACGTACTCGTGGTGCAGCCGGGCGGCTTCCTCCCGCGCCATCTGCAGGACTTTCCGCACCCGATCCGTGAAGTTGTAGCCGTTCATCGCCGTTCCATCCTCAGGTGGTCTCTGCGCCGAGCAGGCGCCGCACGTACGTCGCGCGGATGGCGGGCAGCTCGGGGTCGCCGACCTGCCGCTCCTCCATCGCCGCCAGGTGAGCGGGTTGCGTGTGGATGAGCAGCTTGTTGAGCGTGTATACACTGAGCCCGGTGATCAGATTCAGACCGACGCCGAGCCGCACACCGCTCAACAGGTTCATCGTCTCCTCGAACGAGAGCGAGCGCGCATACCGCAACAGCCCATACGCCCGCCACACTTTGTCTTCCACCGTCCCCGCCGCCGTCTTCAGCAGCACGTCCCGTGCCTGCTCTTCGTACTCGATCACCTGGCGCACGATGCGGCCCAAGTGATCCAGCAGCTCGTTCTCGGCTTTCCCCAGCGTCGTCTGGTTGGACAGCTGGAAGAAATTGCCGACGACCTCGCTGCCTTCCCCGTAGAGGCCCCGAAAGGTGAGGCCGACCTGCGTGAGCCCCTGCAACACCTTGCCGATTTCCTTGGTTAACACCAGACCCGGCAAGTGGATAAGCACGCTGGCCCGGAGGCCCGTGCCGGCGTTGGTGGGGCAGGAGGTAAGATAGCCAAACTCGGAATGAAACGCGAACGGAAGCAGCCGGCCCAACTCGCTATCTAGCGATTCCAACGCCGCATACGCGGTCTCGAGATCGAACCCGGACAACATCGCCTGCAGTCGGAGGTGGTCTTCTTCATTCACCATGACGCCTGCCGGCGCATCGACCAGCACGGCCGCCCCGGCCCGCGGGCGGGCCGGATCGCCCTCCAGGGCGGCGAGCTCCTTGCTGACCAGGTGGCGCTCGTGCAGCAACTGCCGGTCCGGACGCTCCAACTCGTCGAGCCGCAGCAACACGGCCCGGTGCAACCGTTCGCTCGCACGTGCCGCGTCGGTGACCCGCGCCAGGACCGCGCGACGGTCGGCATCGGTGGCGCGCTGGCTGAAGGGGTGGCCCACCAGATTGCGGGCCAGCCGGACCCGCGTCGACAGCACGATCTGTGGATTCGGCCCGGAGGCGTGCAGCCAGCCGAGCCCGCCGTCGGGGAGCAGCGAGAGGTCGATCATTCGAGCACGCGGATCTGATCGCGCAGCTCGGCTGCGCGCTCGAAGTCTTCGCTCTCCACGGCGCGGCGCAGCTGGTCGCGCAGCTCAAGGAGCTCGCTGACCGCGCTCGCCTCGCCGTCGGCGCCCGGCGCGACATAGCGCTCGCCCACGTGCTGGCTCGAGCCATGGAGCCGGCGCAGCAGGTCGCGCAGGTGCTCGGCAAACGCCTGGTAACACTGCGCGCAGCCCAGTCGGCCACTATCGCGGAAATCACGCAGCGAGGCGCCGCAGCTCGGGCAGCGGACGGTGTCCGCGGGCACGGGGAGGTTGGTCCCCTTCCCCATCGCGGACAGAAACGTCCCGAGGGTGGACTTGAGGACCGTGGTGCCGGTCTCGATGCCCTTTTCCTGGGCGCACTGCTCGCACAGATGGAGCGTGACCTTCGTGTCGTGCTCCACCTGGGTCAGGTTGATGACCGCGTCGCGTTCCTTGCAGTTGTCGCAGCGCATCAAGGTATCGCGTCCACCGATCGTACGGTTACGAGCCGCCCGTCTTCGAGCCAGAGGATACGGTCGGCGCGGGCGGCGAGCTGGCGATTGTGCGTGACGATCACGATCGCCGTTTCGAATTCGCGCGCGAGGCGGAACAGCAGCTCGTGCAGGCGCTCGCTCGAGGCGTGATCGAGATTCCCGGATGGCTCGTCGGCCAACACGAGGCTCGGATCATGCACCAGCGCCCGGGCCACCGCGCAGCGTTGCTGCTCGCCACCCGACAGCTCCGCGGGCCGGTGCGTCATCCGCCCCGCCAGCCCCACCGTCGACAGCTTCTCCTCCGCCCGCGAACGGGCTTCCCGCTCCGACACACCCCCGATCAGCAGGGGCATCATCACGTTCTCCAGTGCGGTGAACTCGCGCAAGAGATGGTGAAACTGGAACACGAATCCGAGCTTCCGGTTGCGGAGCTCGGCCAGTCCCGACGGCCCCAAATCGGCATAGCGCGATCCCTCGAGCCAGACGTCCCCGGCGGTGGGACGGTCCAGGGCGCCGAGCAGATGCAGCAGCGTGCTCTTCCCCGCGCCCGAGGCGCCGACCACGGCGATCACCTCGCCGCGGGTCACGTCCAGGTCGATGCCGCGCAGCACTTCGAGCGGGCGGCCGTCCCCGCCCGCGAACACCTTGCGGATGCCCCGGGCCTCGAGCAACGCGGTCATTCGTACCGGATGGCGGGCACGGGGTCGAGCCGGGCCGCCTGGAGGGCCGGGTAGAGCGGGGCGAGCGTCGCTACGAGCAGGCTCGCCAGGATCACGAACAGGACGTCCAGCGGCTGGGTGTGCACCGGCAGATGATCGATGAAGTAAATCGAAGGATCGATACGAATCCATTGTCCTCGGTTGATCACGGCGCCTGCCGCGACACCCAGGCCCGCCCCGAGCAGCGTCCCGCCCAGACCAATCAGTACCCCCTGAGCCAGAAACACGCGACGGATCGCGGCGCGGTGCAGGCCCATCGCGAGCAGAATTCCGATCTCGCGCGTCTTGTCGCGCACCACCATCGTCAGCGTGCCCACCACGTTGAAGGCCGCCACGATGCAGATCAGGAACACGACGAATCCCATCGCGAGCTTCTCCAGCTTGAGCGCGGAGAACAAGGAGGCATTCTGGGACTGCCAGTCCACGACGCGGTAGGGATAGCCGAGGCGGCTTTCGAGATCCTGCCCGAAGCGCTGCGCGTTCCACGGGTCGGCGAGCCGCACCTCCACACCGGTCACCGCGCTGTCGAGCCCCGCGAAGCGTTGGGCCGTCGCGCGGTCGATGACCACGTAGGAGTTGTCGTACTCGAACATCCCCGTGTCGAACAATCCCGTCACCTCGAAGCGGTGGAACCGCGGCACATAGGCCCCGACGCTGGGGTTGAAGCGCGTGCCGGCGAAGGCCACCAGGGTGACGACATCCCCCGGGAAGGCCGACATCTTGCTGGCCAGTCGATCGCCCAAGACGATCCCCGCTTCCACGTCGGGCCGCGTGGTGCGAAACCGCAGATCGCCCCGAGTGAAGTGGTGCGCGAGCGTGGTGACGGCACGCGACCCCGTGTCGGGATCGATCCCGTACACGACGACACCCTCGGCATAGTCGTGCCCGGCCGTGATGCCCGCCTGGGTGATGACAAACGGGGCGGCCGACACGACGCCCGGGACGCGGCGTACCTGGGCCAGCACCGCCGGCCAGCCATCCAAGCGCAGACCTTCGCCGTAGGTCAACACGCGCAGATGGGGGCTCGCCACGAGGATCTTGTCCCGGAGATCCGCCTGCAAGCCGTTCATCACCCCCAGCACGATCACGAGCGCCATGACCCCGACCGTCACGCCCCCCACCGCGATCACGGTGATCAAGGACAGCAGGCGGGACACGCGGCGGCTGCGCAGATAGCGCACGGCGAGCTGAGACTCGAGACGCGACGGCCAGTTCGCCCAAATGAACGCGAGCAGCCCGACGCCCAGGAGCGCCAGCACCGCGACCACCACGATCTCGCGGACGCTCATTCGGGCCGCAGCATGGGAAACAGGATGACATCGCGGATGGTCGGTCGATCGGCAAGCATCATCACGAGGCGGTCGAGGCCGAGACCCACGCCCCCGGTCGGCGGCATGCCGTATTCGAGCGCGCGCAGGAAGTCCTCGTCCAGCGGTTGCGCTTCCGCGTCCCCGGCCGCGCGAAAGCGCGCCTGTTCCTCGAAGCGCCGGCGCTGCTCGTCGGGATCGTTCAGCTCGCTGAAGGCGTTGGCAAACTCCCGCCCCAGGATGAACAGCTCCCAGCGCTCCACGCGGGTGGGATCATCCCGCTTCCGCTTCGCCAGAGGCGACAGGGCCACGGGATAGTCGAGCACGAAGGTCGGCTGCACGAGGGTCGGCTCGACGTAGGTCTTGAACACCTCGTCCAGCAGCTTCGCGCCCGAGAGCGTCTCGCCGTCGGGGACGTTGCGACGCCGCAGCGCGCCGCGGAGATCCTGCTCCCCCGCGGCTGTGAGATCGACTCCGGCGGTTTCCTGCACCAGTGCGTTGAAGTCCTTCCGGGCGAACGGCCGGGTGAACGACAGCGTGGTGTCGTGGCGCGTGAGGGCCGGGGCGCCGCACAGCTCCGTGACGAGACCGGCGAGCATCGCTTCCGTGAGGTCCGCCATGTGCACGTAATCGGCATAGGCCTCGTACCACTCGACCATCGTGAATTCCGGATTGTGCCAGCGATCGAGGCCCTCGTTGCGGAAGTCGTGCCCGATCTCGTAGACCTTCTCGAACCCGCCCACGATGCAACGCTTCAAATACAGCTCGTCGGCGATGCGCAAATAGAAGGTCGCGTCCAGCGCCTCGTAGCGCGTCGTGAACGGCCGGGCGGCCGCGCCGCCGTACTGCGGCTGCAATACGGGCGTCTCCACCTCCAGGTATCCCCGCGCATCCAGAAACCGCCGAAGGTAGCTCACCACCCGCGCGCGGAGCTGGAAGACCTGGCGCACGTCGGGGTGCACCGCAAGATCCGCATAGCGCTGGCGAGAGCGCAGCTCCGGGTCCACCAGCGCTCCGTGCAGCACGCCCTGCTCATCGAGCTTGCCCCGCGGCAACGCGCGGAGCGACTTGGTGAGCACGGTGAGGCGCACCGCCCGCACCGTGACCTCCCCGGTTCGTGTGCGAAACAGCGGTCCTTCCACACCGATGATGTCGTCCTGGTCGAGCAACCCCACCACGGCGTAGCCCTCGTCGCCCAGGACATCGCGCTTGAAGTACACCTGGATGCGGCCCGAGCCGTCCTCGAGGTGCGCAAAGGTCGTCTTCCCGTGCGAGCGCGTCGGCCCGAGTCGCCCGGCCAGCCGATGGACGGTCTCGTCTCCCTCGCGGAAGCCGTCGATCGCCGCCTGCGCGGTGGTGGTGCGTGCGAACTCGTAGGCAAACGGCGCGATGCCGCGCCGCACCAGCTCGGCGAGCTTGTCCCGCCGCGCCGCTTCCACCAGGCTCGTCACGCCGCCCTGCTCCCGAAGCGCTTCAGATAGGCTTCGATGAAGGGGTCGAGGTCCCCGTCCATCACCTTCTGCACGTCGCCGACCTTCATTTCCGTCCGGTGATCGTTGACCATCGTGTAGGGCTGGAACACGTAGGAGCGAATCTGATTCCCCCACGCGATGTCGGTCTTCTGCTTGTCCACCTCGGCCTTCTTGGCCGCCTGCTCCTCCACCGCGCGCTCGTACAGCCGCGCCTTCAGCATCTTCATGGCCGTGGCTTTGTTCTTGAACTGGCTCCGCTCGTTCTGGCACGCCACCACGATCCCGGTCGGCAGATGGGTGATCCGTACCGCCGACGACGTCTTATTGACGTGCTGGCCGCCCTTGCCCGATGCGCGATAGACGTCGATCCGAAGATCGTCCTCCTTGATATCGATCTCGATGTCCTCATCCACCACGGGATAGACAAACACGGAGGCAAAGGACGTATGACGTCGCGATTGGGCGTCGAACGGCGAGATCCGCACCAGCCGGTGCACGCCGATCTCCGCCCGCAGCAGGCCGTAGGCATACTGACCGCGGATCTCCATCTCGGCCCGCTTGATCCCCGCTTCTTCGCCGGGCTCGAGGTCCAGTAGCTCGACCGTGAAGCCGCGCCGCTCGGCCCAGCGCGTGTACATCCGCACGAGCATTTCCGCCCAGTCCTGCGATTCCGTGCCCCCCGCCCCCGGATGGATGTGCAGCAGCGCGTCCCGCCCATCGTCGGGTCCGCGCAGCAGGTTGCGGAGCTCGAGCGCTTCCAGATCCCGAGCGATCTTCTCGCCCTCTTCCTCCAGTCCGCGCTGCAGGCCGAGGTCGACGTGCGTCTCGGCCTCTAGCAGCTCCGCCAGCTCGCGGGCGTCGTCCACACGCTTGCGCAGAGCATGGTAAGGCTCGATCCAGCGCTTCAGCGCTTTGACTTCCTCGACCACCTTTTTTGCCCGCTCTTGGTCGCTCCACAACCCGGCGTCGGCCATAACCTGCTCCAGCTCTGCCAGCCGGGCAGCCTTGGTGTCGACGTCAAAGAAAGCTCCGAAGCTCTTGGAGTCGGTGGTCGAACTGGACGAAACGGTCGGTCAGGGCCACGGATGATCCTCGCATGGGCGGTTATGAGATGAGCCGCCCCCCCTTCTCGCCGGGGAGCGGCTCGGACATGCCGTCAATATCGAAGGTTAGCCCCGTTTTCTCTACCCCTGGCGGGCGGCCGGGCCAGCTAGAACAGCTTCTTTCCCCCCGCCAGGATCTCGTTCAGGGCTTCGTTCCAGAACGGCGTGGTGTCGGCCATGTCTCTGCCGACCTGCTCGACGTACTCCAGCCAGCTCTTCTCGATCTCGTCCTTGAACAGCTGCGGCAGCGTCCCATCCCGGATTCCCTGCTGCCGCTTCTCGGGGTGGTAGACGAGCATATCGGAGATCAGCGCCCGGGCGAGCCGGCGAGCTTTCTGTTTGGGATCCTGGACCAGGAACGGGTTCACCGGGCGCAGCGGTCCCGTTTTTCGAGGCTCGGCGGGTGGGACCGGCGCTGGCGGCTGCGAGACACGAGGCATCGGCGGCATCGTGGGCGCGCTGCCGGGCGAGGGCGCCCTGGGAGCCGCGGGCGCCAGCGGGGCCGCCGGAGCAACGGGCGGAGCGGGCGGCAGTGGTGCAACGGGCGGCGGCGCCACCGATGGCGCGGCCACGACGGGAGGAGCGCCCAGTGGCGGCCGGACGACGGGTGGCGGCATCGGCGGCGCGAAGGGCCGCCGTGGGGCGATAGCGGGAGACGGCGCTGGCGCAGGCGGAACGGGACTCTGCGCGGGGATCCGATCCGGCGCCTGAGCGGGGGCCACGAACGCGGGGCGTGCCAACGGCTCCGGGGCCCGTGGCGACCATGGGACGGCGACCGGGGGCGGCGCAGGTGCGGGTGGCGCGGGCGGTGCAGGCGTAAACACGGGAGCGACTGGCGCACTGGGCCGAGGCGCGGCGGCTGGGGCTGGCGCCGACGCGCCGCCACTCATCGCACCCGTGCCATTCGCCTGAACGACGAAGACATTGCCGCACACGGCGCACCGGGCCCGGACACCAGAAGCCGGGACCTTTGCGGGATCCACCCGGTAAATGGTTTCGCACGACGTGCAGGTGACGTTCACTGCGACGACCTCGCGCTCGTTCTCGCGTTCGGCTCCACCGCGCCCGGCTCTGGGTCATGCCGCCGATCGACCACGAACACCGACCCGGGCTGCGTCTTCGCGTAACTCTTCATCTCCGTCGCCAGCTCGCTGACTTGCGCTGGGTGCTCGAACCGCCGGTATTCGTTGGTCACGATCCCGATGGAGAGCGTCATCAACGGCACGCGATGCAACTGCCCCCGCCGGTCCTTGCCGAAGTAGTAGCCCGCGCGCCGGTCCTGCTCATTGTATTGAAACGGGATCAAGGTGTCGAACACCGAGAGCACCTCGGTGCATACCTCCGAGATATCGGGCACCGGGATGATGAAGATGAAATCGTCCCCTCCGATATGACCCACGAATCCGCGTCGATCGACAATGCCTTTCACCACATCGTGCAGAATCCGCGACACCAGGTAAATGACCCGGTCCCCGTCGTAGTAGCTGTAGCGGTCGTTGTATTCCTTGAAGTGGTCGAGGTCGGCATAACAGACCGCGAAGCGCTCTCCGTTCTCCATGCGCCGCCGGATGTCGCGCTCGATCTCCGTCGTGCCAGGGAGCCGGGTCGAGGGATTCACCGCGACGTCCCGCGCCGTCCGGGTCAAGAGCGCGTCGAGCCGGCTGGCCTGCTCGCTCGGCTCGAACAGCGGTGTCACGACCTCGTCCGCCCCGGCGGCGAACCACTCCATGACCCGTTCCGTCGTGTGGCGCCCGGTCACCGCCACCAGCGGCGCGATCGCCGTGAAGGGGTCCATTTTGAGCCGGCGGCACAGCTCCAATCCCTGCGCACCGATCGAATCCGCGTCCACGAGCACCAGGGAGGGCAGGGCGCGCAACACCATCTGCTCGAGCTCGGTGGGATCGTGAACCGGCACCAGCGTCTTCCCGCTGCTCCCCATCCAACGCACCACAAAGTCCGGAACCGGACGGCCAGCCGCGGAGAAGAAGAGAATCGTGGGGCGCGTCCGCAACCGGCACCTCGCGTAAGGGTCGAGTGCGCCTAATCTTACGCCGCGTACGCTCGTGTGTCAAATGAACCACGCGGCGATCGCCAGAATGGCGTACACGGCAAGCAGCTGGGCGCCTTCGAACCAGTGCGATTCGCCGTCGAGGGCGATCACGGTCACGATCAACGCGGCAAGGCCCAGGGCGACGATTTCGAACGACGTAAAGACGAGGTGCATCGGCTGACCGAGGATCACCCCGACCAGCACCAGGAGGGGTGCCACGAAGAGCGCGATCTGCGTGCTCGAGCCCAGCGCGATCGTGAGGGCGAGGTCCGTATTCCCCTTACGGGCGGCGACCACGGCGGTCGCGTGCTCGGCGGCGTTGCCGATGAGCGGGATGATCATCAACCCCAGAAAGATCTCGGACCAGCCCAGGTGCATCACCACCTGTTCGGTGGCTTGCACGAGAATCGCGCTCTGCAAGGCGACGAATACCGTCGCGCCCGCCAGAATCGCCACGGCCCGGCCTGCTCCCGCCGGACCGGCTCTCCCCCCATGCTCCGCCACGCCGAACAGCTCCCGATGCGTGACCAATGAGAACGCCAGCCCGGCTACGTATGTCACCCCGAGCACGACGGCCACCCCTTCGGACAAATGAATCGTCGTTGCTTCGGTCGCGGCGGGATGCGTGGCGGCGAACAACGCCGGGATTACGAGCCCCACCACCGCCAGGAGCAACATCGCGCCGCTCATGCCGGCGGCGGTGCGGTTGAAGGTGAGCACCGGGCGCTGGTCCCTCCGGCCACGAGGGACAGACCCAAGATGAGCAGCAGGTTGCCGAGGATCGATCCGGTGATCGACGCCTTGACGAGATCGAGCAGCCCGGCCCGCAGCGCCACGATCGCCAGAATGAGCTCCGCGGCGTTGCCGAAGGTGGCGTTCAGCAGTCCCCCTACCGCCGGGCCGGTGCGGCGGGCGAGCGCCTCGGTCGCCTCGCCCATGGCCGACGCCAAGGGAATCACCGCCAGTCCGGACACCAGGAAGACCGCGAGCGGCGGTCCGTGGAGCAGCGCCAGGGCCCAGGAAACGGGCAGCGCCAGGAGCAGCCAGCGCAGACCGGTCACCGCAACGCGGAGCGTTGCGCCGCGAAGATGCGCTGCGTGCCGTCCCGCGCCAGATCGAGCAGCCGGTCCAGCCCCACGCGGTCGAACGTCCCCTGCTCCGCCGTTGCTTGAACCTCGATCAAGCGATCGGGCTCGGCCACGACCACGTTGGCGTCCACCGCGGCGTCCTTGTCTTCGGCGTAGCACAGGTCGAGGCGGGGTTCGCCGCCCACGATCCCGACGCTGACCCCGGCTACGAGTCCGTGGAAGGGGTTGGCGACCCCGGCCGTCCGGGCCAGCCAGGCGCAGGCCTCCGCCAGGGCCACAGCGGCGCCCGAGATCGACGCGGTGCGGGTCCCACCGTCCGCCTGGAGCACATCACAATCGACGCGGATGGTGTGCTCACCGAACGCGAATCCTGTGAGCGCGGCACGCAGGCTGCGCCCGATCAGCCGCTGAATCTCGTGGGTGCGGCCCCCTGCCCCTTGCCGCTCCCGTGGCGTGCGCTCGAGGGTCGCGCGTGGCAGCATCGCGTATTCCGCGGTCACCCATCCGAGGCCGGAGCCCTTGCGCCATCCCGGGACGCCGACCTCGACCGAGGCCGTACACAACACCACCGTTCCGCCCAGACGGACGAGACAGGAGCCCTCCGCGTTCGGGCTCGCCCCTCGCTCCAGCGCGAGGGGACGCAAGGCCGTTGGGTCACGTCCGTCCGGGCGGGGCACGGTGGAGAGGATGGGGGCAGAACGCGTGGGGCGCTAGAAGGCGATGGTCACCCGGATGCGGGAGCCAGGCCATCGTCCCGACCAGGTCGTTTCGAGGGTCGCCTGTCGCCGGAGGCTCGCCGAGAGACGGCTGGAGATCAACGCATCGATGGCGCTCACCAGATGATTGGCGAGCAGGAGGCCGAGCTGGTTCTGGGCACTGCGAAACGCGTCGTCGCTGGATCGGATCGTCGCGCGGTACTCCTGCTGCTCGAGCGAAGCGTCGCGCCACGACCAGCGGAAATCCGGCCCCACGGCGTGCGCGCGGTAGAAGCTCAGGGCGGCCAAGTCCGGACCAGACCCCGGTGGTGGGGGATTGTCAGGGTCCGGCCAGTAGGTCCGCCGCGCAAGGAGCCAGATGGAGCCGTTGTAGGTCGTGGGATCGTCCTCCGGGATGACGCGGCCGGCCGGATCCGGATTCCGATTGAATTCGCCGCTCGCCGAGAAGCGCTCCATCGTCTCGTAGTACTCGAACACGGTATCGCGGCGGGCCTGAGTGAATCCCCGTCGCGCGACCGCGTACGCCAGATCCCGGTAGCGCTCGGCCCCGCGACGTCCGTCGTGGGTGAGCCGCAGGAAGCGCGACAGGATGAAGGTCTCGCCGGCCACGTACACCATGCCGCGATCCCGACCCGACAGCAGCTGGCCCGAGCCCGGAACGACCAGCGACGCCAACGGAGGCAGCCAGAGGCGCGACCGGGCCCGGGCGACGGTGGAGTCGAGCGCCTGACCGTCGACCTGCGCGGCGCCCCAGAGCGCCAGGACCGCCGCAGACCACAGCTTCAGAACACCACCCGGAAGGACACGAACGTCGGATTCGTCACGATGAGATCGGTGCCGGTCAGAAACATGCGCGCCAGATCCACGCCGATCGCGCCCGTGGCCAGACCCAGACCGACGCTGGGACCCGAGAGCCCCTGATGCACGAACGCATACCCGCCACGCACGCGCACGAGCTCATGATAGCCGACGTCCATCCCCAGGCGGATGTCCGGGCTGCCGGTTTCGCGCCACGGACTTTCCAGGTCGGCGGCCAGGCGGACATCAAAGCGGTCCGCGACCGACCCGTCGTTGATCGGGCGCAGCTGCACGCGGTAGGCGGCCCCGACCACGAACCGCGTCGGCAGCGGATCGGCCTGGTCGCGGTTGTTCACCTGGAGCGGGAAGCCCAGGTTGCGCAACGCCACGCCGACCCGCAGGGCATGGCCGGGGCCGACGCTGAATTGTCCTCCGAGGTCCAGCGCGTGTGTCACCCCCTGCCCCCGGAGAGCGCGGGACACGTCCCGCTGCAGTCGACCCGAAACTCGACGAGCTTGTAGGTGACGCCGAGCGCGAATGCGCCCGTCAGCTGCGTGGCATAGGTCGCGAGGAGCGCGAGGTTGCGCGGGGCGATGCGGGCGATGGTCGTGCCCGCGGAGTCGTTGACGTCCTGATCTCCGTAGTCGACGAGGTAGACGGCCGCGCCGAACACGCCGATGCCGTGGCGGGGGAAGAACGCCGTGAGCGCATTGGTGGCACCGGCCGCGAGGTGCGCGGTGTGCAACGTGAACTCGTTCGCGGACAGCGATCCGACGCCGGCCGGGTTGTGGAACACCGCCTCGCCGTGGCCATCGAGCGCCGCCGCCGCTTGCCCCATCCCGACCGACTGGGCGCCAACCGGGAACAGCAGAAACAAGCCACCCGAGTTGAGCGGCTGATCCTGCGCGGCGAGGCGGACGATCGGCTGGGCGGACAGGATAAGGCATGCGACGGCGTTCCCCCACCGGCCCATCAGAAACTCTTTGCCTCGTCGATCAGCATGATCGGAATGTCGTCCTCCACCGGATAGATCAACCGGCAGGCATGGCAGACGAGCTCTTCGGCGGGCTCGACGTGGTACTCGAGCGGTCCTTTGCACTTGGGGCAGACGAGGATCTGCCGCAGCTCGGCGGCGAGGCTCATGAGGCGTATCCCAGGCGCCGCAGCACCGGGTCGTTGCGACGCCAGTTCCCCAGCACCTTCACATGCAGGTCGAGGTAGACCGGGACCCCCATCAGCGCTTCGATGCGCGCGCGCGCAGCCCGGCCGATCGCCTTGATGGTGCGTCCCCCCTCACCGATGACGATGCCCTTCTGGCTCTCCCGCTCCACATACACCACGGCTCGAATATAGGCCGGGCGCTCGTCCTCTCGGAACTCGTCAATCTCACACGCGACACTGTAGGGCAGCTCTTCTTCGAGCAGATCGAACGCCGCTTCGCGCACGTATTCGGCCGCGAAGAACCGCAGCGGCTGAGTGGCCATCTCGTCGGGCGGAAAGTGGTACGGGCCAGCGGGCAGGTGTTCGGACAGAACGTCGAGCAGGTTGCCCACCCCTTCCCCTGTGACCGCCGAGACCATGAGGATGCCGCCAGCGGGACGCCGCTCCGGCGGCACGAGGTCGCACTTCGTGTACACCGTCACCACCGGTACCGCCGGCGGCCGCGGGAGCGCCGCGACTCGCTGGAAGGGCGGCGCCGGGAAATCCGGGCAACGGATGCAGGTGGGCGATTACTTCCGCGTCGGCCACCGCGCGCAGCGCCGCCTCGCGCATCTTTTCCTGGAGCCGGTAGCTGGGCACGAGCAAACCGGGCGGATCGGTGAAGATGAACTGGTCGTCCCCGCGGGTCAGGACGCCCACCACGGGCGCTCGCGTGGACTGGGCCTTGGGCGACACGATCGCCAGTCGCTCGCCCACGAGGGCGTTCAAGAGAGAGGACTTGCCGGCGTTCGGCAGACCGGCCAGCACCACGGTGCCGCAGCGCGTCATCCTGCCAAGCTACGCCGGGGGCGGTCCGGGGAAGCGGTCGCAGTCCCCCGCACGGCGGCGAGCGCCGCCTGCCCCAGACTGATGCCGCCGTCGTTGGGCGGCACGATGTGGTTGGTCCAGACCTGCAGCGCTTCCTGCTCGAGTAACCGCTTGCAATCGCCCAACAGCAGCTCGTTCTGGAACACGCCGCCGGACAACACGACTGTCCTGATGTCGTGCTCGCGACCCAGCGCGACGCAGGCGTGGGAGACGCCGAGCGCGACCCCCGCCTGAAACGCCCGCGCGATCTCCGGCGCGAAGCGACCGCGGAGCCGGTCCTGCACCACGGCCTGCAGGAGGGGCCGGAAGTCGAGCTCACGGTCCACGAAGGGAAACGGGTACGGATCGACCGCCGGGGACGTTCGGGCGAGGTGCTCGAGCCAGATCGCCGCCTGACCTTCGAACGTCACCGCCCGCGTGAACCCCACCAGGGCCGCCGCCGCATCGAACAGCCGGCCCACCGAGGTCGTGGGAAACACCCGGACGCCACCCTCGAGCAGCGTGACGACATTCCGATAGCGCGTCGGAAAGGAGAACGGGGCTTCCTCGAGCGGCGGCAGGCCTTCCACCTGATGGAGAAATCCCGCGGCCGCCTGGACCGGGTGCCGGGCGGCCGCGTCACCACCCACCAGAACCGATGGACGAAGATGCGCGACGCGCTCGAATCCCTCCGCCACACTCCCCGCGAAGATCTCCCCACCCCAAATCGAGCCGTCGTCGCCGTAGCCCGTGCCGTCGAAGCTGACCCCGAGCACGCGCTCGCCCCACGCCCCGCGCTCGGCGAGCACGGATGCGACGTGCGCCCGGTGGTGCTGAATCGCGATGTGCTCGGCAGCCTCGATCCGCTCCGCCTGAGCCGTCGAGCGGTATTGCGGGTGCGCGTCCCGCACGACTACCAGCTCCCCCGGGTTCACGCGGTACATCGCGAGCAGGTCGCGGATGGCCTCCTCGAACGCCGCGAAGGCCGAGTAATCGTCCAGATCCCCGATGAACTGACTCACGAACGCCTGGCCATCCACGACGAGGGTCACGGCGTTCTTGAGGTCGGCGCCGAGGGCCAGGATCGGGCGCGTGGTGGGAAGCGTCGCCACCGCGCCCGGCGCGTAGCCCCTGCCGCGTCGCAACAGTGTGCGCCCGAAGACTCCGTCGCCCACCACCGAATCTTCGACGCGACGGGCGATGGGGCGCTCGCCTACGAGAAACGCGTCGGCGATTCCCGACAGGCGCTCGAACGCGTCCGCATCCTCGTAGGCGATCGCCTCGTTGGAGCGGTTGGCACTGGTCATCACTAGCACGTCCGGCGCGCCGGCGTTGAATAGCAGATGGTGCAGCGGCGTGTACGGCAGCATGACGCCGAGGTCGCGATTGTCGGGTGCGACGCCGGGGAGCTCGAGGCGGGCGGGCGAGCACGATCGGCCGCGCGATCGAGACCAGGAGCGCTTCGGCGCCGGGAGACAGGCCCACCAGCGCGCGCGCCGTGGTGAGGTCCCGCGCCATCAGCGCGAACGGTTTTTCCTTGCGGAACTTGCGCTCCCGCAACGCGGAGACGGCTGGGGCGTTGCGCGCGTCACACGCCAGGTGGTACCCGCCGAGGCCCTTCACGGCGAGGATCCGCCCCGCCTGGAGCAGCTCGACAGCCGCCCGGATCACGGCGGCGTCGCCCGAGAGGCTTCCCGCGCTCTGGCGGAGGTGGTAGTGCGGTCCGCAGTCGGGACAGGCCACCGGCTGCGCGTGGAAGCGGCGGCTCGCGGGGTCATGGTACTCCCCGGCGCAGCGCCGGTCCATCGGCCACGCACGCATCGTGGTGCCGGCGCGGTCGTAGGGCAGACTCAGGATGATCGAGTAGCGGGGACCGCAGTCGGTGCAGTTGATGTAGGGATAGTGGAAGCGAGGGTCGGTCGGGTCGAACAATTCCTGGAGGCATCGTTCGCAGACGGCGAGGTCCGGGGCGATGCGAACCGTCGGCTGCGCGCGCCCGGCGCTTTCCCGGATGACGAAGTCGGTCGCACCCGAGGGGTGGACCGGCGCCACCTCGATGTGGGCGATGCTCGCCGCCGGCGGCGCCTGGGCGGTGAGGTCGCGCAGGAACGCATCCAGCCCTGCCCCGGCGCCCTCGACGTGGATTTCCACGCCGTCGTCGCCGTTCAGGACCCAGCCGGCGAGGGCGTGGGCGCGGGCGAGCCGGAACACGAACGGGCGGAATCCCACCCCCTGCACCACGCCCCGGATGCGGACGGACAGCGCGCGCGTCGCGTGGCGCGGCAGGGCCATGACGGAACCTACGCGGCCCCGGGAACGCAGACCAGCGAAGGCGCACACGGGGCCGGACGCAACGAAAGCCCGCCGTCGGGCTCGACGGCGGGCTTTCGGGGATGGCTGGCGGCGGTCTACTCTCCCACCGACCTCGTCGCGCAGTACCATCGACGCTGCCGGGCTTAACTGACCGTGTTCGGGATGGGAACGGGTGTGGCCCCGTCGCGCTAGTCGCCAGCCAAGACATCACGAGCCTGACGACTGCGTGAATGGGTGAGTGCGTGGGAATCACACGGTTGTGTAGATCCCGCGGAAGAGATCAAGCCTCACGGGCGATTAGTACGGCTCGGCTGACACGCTTGCGCGCCTTACACCTGCCGCCTATCAACGTGGTAGTCTCCCACGGCCCTTGAGGGAGCTTGCGCCCCGGGAGCGTTCATCTTGGGGAGGGCTTCCCACTTAGATGCTTTCAGCGGTTATCCCCGTCCCGACATCGCTACCCGGCGTTGCCCCTGGCGGGACAGCCGGGACACGAGCGGTCGCGTCCGACCCGGTCCTCTCGTACTAAGGTCGACACCCCTCAACGCTCCAACGCCCACGACGGATACAGACCGAACTGTCTCACGACGTTCTGAACCCAGCTCATGTACCACTTTAACCGGCGAACAGCCGGACCCTTGGGACCTTCTCCAGCCCCAGGATGTGATAAGCCGACATCGAGGTGCCAAACCGCGCCGTCGATGTGAACTCTCGGGCGCGATAAGCCTGTTATCCCCAGCGTACCTTTTATCCGTTGAGCGATGGCCCGTCCACACGGTACCACCGGATCACTAAGGCCGACTTTCGTCCCGGCTCGACCCGTCGCGTCTCGCCGTCAGGCGCCCTTTTGCCTTTGCACTCGCCGTGCGATTACCGACCGCACTGAGGGCACCTTCGCGCGCCTCCGTTACTCTTTCGGAGGCGACCGCCCCAGTCAAACTACCCACCTGCCACGGTCCTCGCCGCGTGTAAGCGGCCGAGTGAGGATCGTCACCAAAACGAGGGTGGTATTTCACTGTTGGCTCCCCCCAGGCCGAAACCGCAGGATCAACGCCTCCCACCTATGCTACGCAGGTCAAGCCGACGATCCAATGACAGGCTATAGTAAAGGTGCACGGGGTCTTTTTGTCCTGTCGCGGGTAATCGGAATCCTCACCGATACTGCAGTTTCGCCGAGCTCACGGACGAGACAGCCGTCAAGTCGTTACGCCATTCGTGCAGGTCGGAACTTACCCGACAAGGAATTTCGCTACCTTAGGACCGTTATAGTTACGGCCGCCGTTTACCGGGGCTTCGGCTCGCAGCTTCGCCTTGCGGCTAACCTCTCACCTTAACCTTCCGGCACCGGGCAGGCGTCAGTGCCTATACGTCGGCTTGGATTACGCCTTGGCAGGCACCTGTGTTTTTGCTAAACAGTCGCTTGACGCGATTCTCTGCGGCCGGGTTGGGCTTGGCTTGTACTGCCTCACCTACTACCGGCACCCCTTATCCCGAAGTTACGGGGTCATTTTGCCGAGTTCCTTCTCCGTGAATCACTCGAGCACCTTAGGCTTCTCGCCTCGCCTACCTGTGTCGGATTACGGTACGGTCACACGTAGCACCTCACCCGCGAGGCTTTTCTCGGCAGTCGTGCTCGCGAATCCCTTTGCGGGGTCTTGCGGCCCCTTCGGCATCGGCTCTCGGCTATCCGGGTGGATTTGCCCGCCCGGAAACGCCTACCACCTTGCATCGGCACAACCACCCTCCGACGGATCAGCTCGCTCCTGCGTCCCCCCTCGGTCTCAAACGAGTACGACGTGGTACGGGAATGTTGACCCGTTTCCCATCGGCTACGCCTCTCGGCCTCACCTTAGGGACCGACTAACCCTGAGCTGATTGACATGGCTCAGGAACCCTTAGGCTTTCGGTGACAGGGGTTTTCACCCCGCTTCGCGCGTACTCGTTCCGGCATCCTCACTTCCGGTCGCTCCACGGGAAGGCTTCCGCCCCCGCTTCAGCGCTCCCGGAACGCTCCCCTACCACGTACCGGTCCGAAGACCAATACGAATCCGTTGCTTCGGCGGACGGCTTAGTCCCGACCATTCTCGGCGCAACCCCGCTGGACTGGTGAGCTATTACGCACTCTTTAAAGGAATGGCTGCTTCTAAGCCAACCTCCCAGTTGTCTCAGCAAGATCACATCCTTCGCTACACTCAGCCGCCACTCTGGGGCCTTAGCAGTCGGTCTGGGTTCTTTCCCTCTCGCCGCCGGACATTATCGCTCAGCGACTGTCTCCCGGGCAGCATCGCACAGGTATTCGGAGTTTGGTTGGGGGTGGTAAGGCTATTCGCCGCCCGGACCCATCCAGTGCTCTACCTCCTGCGGACTCATTTCCCGAGGCCATACCTAAATAGGTTTCGGGG
>CAVPHS010000004.1:70000-429159 GCA_963704805.1 uncultured Gemmatimonadales bacterium
ACGCAAGGTGCCGTGGGTGGCCGATCGGTTGCGGCAGTTCCTGGTCGCACGCCCGGCGTTGACGGCGTTCATTCACAATCCGGTCACGCCGGGTGTGGCGGGGAGACAGATGAGCGCGCCGCTCAACGAGGTGAACCTGCGCCGCGTCCTGACACGGATGCTCGACGAGCGCGAGTTCCTCAGCGCGTACGGCATCCGGTCGATTTCGCGCCATCACGTCGACCATCCCTTCGTCGTCCAAGCCGGCGGCCAGGAGCATCGGGTGTCCTACCTTCCGGGAGAGTCGGACAGCGGCATGTTCGGTGGAAACTCGAATTGGCGGGGACCGATCTGGATGCCGGTCAACGCCCTCATCATCCGGGCCCTGCTCCAGTATTACCTGTACTACGGCGACAATTTCACGATCGAATGTCCGACCGGCTCCGGACGGAAGATGAACTTGTACCAGGTGGCGGAAGAGCTCGGTCGGCGGCTCTCGACCATTTTCCTGCGCGACGAACAGGGCCGCCGTCCGGTTTACGGCGACACCAAGAGGTTCCAGGACGACCCGCACTGGCGCGATCTGCTGCTGTTCTACGAGTACTTCCACGGCGACACCGGATTCGGGGTTGGTGCGAGTCACCAGACCGGTTGGACCGGCGTCATCGCGCGCGTCATGCATCTGTTCGCGACGACGACGCCCGAGCAAGCGCTGGAGCTGGGCAAGGCGGCCGCCGTTCAGGAAGTCAAGAAGCCGGTCGCACGGCGCAAACCGCCGCGCGGGGCACCGGCTCGACCGGCCCGGACGGGCTGAGATGCACGCCCCACTCTATCCCTCCCTCTACCAGATCAACACGAGGGTCTGGTTGCGGGAGTTGGCGCGCACGTTGAAGCGGGCGGGGACGCTGGACGACGTCCCCGACGACGCGCTCGACCGGATCGCAGAGCAAGGGTTCGACTGGGTCTGGCTGCTGTCCGTCTGGCAGACTGGCGCCGCAAGCCGACGCGTGTCACGTACGAACCCGGAATGGCGCCGGGAGTTTCTGGACGTTTTGCCGGACCTGACCGACGAAGATATCGGCGGGTCTGGGTTCGCGATCACGGGCTACTGGGTGGATACTGGAATGGGAGGCGACGCCGCGCTGGCCCGGCTGCGCGAACGCCTGCGGAAGCGCGGCGTGAACCTGATGCTCGACTTCGTGCCGAATCACACCGCCCTGGACCATCCGTGGGTCAGCGCCCACCCCGAGTACTACGTGCCGGGGAACGAGCTGGACCTGACCCGAGCCCCGAAAAATTACACCTGGGTCAAACGTCCCGGGCGCGATGTCCTCCTGGCGCATGGTCGCGATCCGTTTTTTCCCGGCTGGCCCGACACGCTGCAACTCAACTACGGCAATCCTGCCACCCAGGAAGCGATGATCGGGGAGCTTCTCAAGATCGCCGGGCAATGCGACGGCGTCAGGTGCGACATGGCCATGCTGGTGCTCCCCGATGTGTTCGAGCGGACCTGGGGGCTGCACGCGCAGCCGTTCTGGCCGAACGCCATTCGACGGGTACGCGAGCGCGTCGCGAATTTTCAATTCATGGCTGAGGTCTACTGGGACCTCGAGTGGACCATGCAGCAGCAGGGATTCGATTACACCTACGACAAGCGCCTGTACGACCGCCTGGTCGAGCGTCATGCCGGTCCCGTACGCGACCACTTGAGAGCGGGACTCGCCTACCAGCACAAGCTGGCCCGCTTCCTCGAGAACCACGACGAGCCGCGAGCCGCCGCCACCTTCGCGCAAGATGTGCACGAGGCGGCGGCGGTCATCACGTTCTTGTCACCGGGGCTCAGGTTCTTCCATCAGGGGCAATTCGAGGGACGGAAGAAGCGGATCTCGCCGCATCTGTGTCGTGCTCCCGAGGAACCGGTGGACGAGACGTTGCGCCGGTTCTATCGACGGCTCCTGACTCTGCTCCAGCGTCCCGTGACGCGCGATGGGCAGTGGCAATTGCTCGACGTCTCACCCGCGTGGGACGGTAACGCGACCGCGAACTGTCTCGTGGCATGTGCGTGGCAGCACGGGGACGGAGAGCGCCTGCTGGTGATCGTGAACTACGCTCCGAATCAGAGCCAGGGGTATGTGCGACTGCCATTCCTGGACCTCGCGGGGCACCGCTGGCACCTGGACGACCTGCTGGGCGGCGATTCGTACGAACGCGAGGGCGACGATCTGAATTCACGAGGCCTGTACGTCGACCTGCAACCCTGGCAATACCACGTCTTCACGCTCGAGGCGCGGAGCGCGTCGAGCGATGCACCCCAACGAAGCTCAGCCACCGAGGCTCTCTCGGTTGCGTGACGAGACGCGACCAACCGTTCCAGCAGCACCGCGATTGCCCTGGCAGGTTTTTTTCTCGGAGATGATCGGGACCGCCCTGCTAGTCCTCGGCGGTCTGTCGCTTGTGATCGTGATGTTCGGTGCCGGCAACCCAATCGCGGCGCTCGTGCCCAACATGGCGGTCCGAAGAGTGCTGAGCGGATTCTTATTCGGCGCGATCGGCACCGCGATCACGCTTTCCCCCGTGGGTGAGTTCAGCGGGGCGCACATCAACCCGGCTGTAACGCTGGGATTTCTGCTGATGGGAAAGCTCAAGCCTCGACCGGCGTTCGGCTACGTGGTGGCGCAGCTTGGCGGCGCGACCCTGGGTAGCGTTCCGCTGCTCGCTTGGGGAGACATGGGCCGGAGCATCAGCTTTGGCGCCAGCCTTCCCGGGGCGGGTTATCCGACTTGGGCCCTGCTGCTGGGGGAGGCGGCGACAACGTTCGGCCTCGTCGCGAGCCTGTGCGTCTTTCTCGGCATTCGCGACCTGCGACGGTTCACGCCGTTCATGATCCCATTCCTCTACGCGATCATGGTGCCGCTGGAAGCATCCATCTCCGGTACGAGCACGAATCCGGCTCGCACGCTCGGCCCAGCCATCATCTCCCAAAACTTCGCCGGCTGGTGGATCTACTGGGTGGGTCCGTTGCTCGGCACAGTCGTCGCCGTCTTGGCGTGCAGTTTCCTTGCGGCCCGCATCGAGGTGGCGAAGCTGTACTACTTCGACCGCGATCGCGGCGGCGTGTTCAAGGCCATGAGCTAGTCCGACTGTTTCTGGAAGGGGTGCTCGAAACTCAGATAGAGGAAGGCTCCCTCAACGCTCGGCGAGGGCCCGACGCCGAAGGTGTACGCAAACCCGGGCACGATCTGCAGACCACTCGCGAAGTTATAGGCCCAGCGGATTCCCGGATTCACGAGCAGCGTCGAAGCGCCGGACTCCGAAGCCCACGCCACCTCGCAAAACACGTTGAATGTTGGTCGCGCGAGCCACACGACGCTGCCACTCAGGTTGTACAAGGTCGTCGCGCGCGTCGTCTCCATCACGCCACCATTCACATGCGTCACGAGCGTCGATGCCACGCGGATGCTCACCGGCACCTCGACTTGCGCGCCGAGGTGCTCGCGCCGACCCGGGACAACCGCCGAGACGCGCGGTGCGACCGCGACGCGACCAGCAGCGGAGACCAGTTGATAGCGGTAGTTCAGCGCGAGGCCACTGAAGTCAATGTTACTGCTCGTACTGCCGACGAGCAGCGTATAACTCAGCTGGTGCTGCTGGCCCCCAAGCGGCCACTCCTGCGTGAACGCGAAGTCCCACGTGGAGGAACGCAGTGACCGTTGCCACGTGCTGATGTGCTGAACGACGCCGGCCTCCTGGTTGTACGCTTCCTCAACCAAGAAGCTGTTGTCTTCGATGCGCGGCGATTGCGCCGCGAGCGGTGCCGTGCACGCCGACAGCACAGCCGCGATCACAGCGCGCATCGCGCTATTCGACCAGGCGTTTGGGAGGCTTATTCTCCGGTGGCAGCGCGGGCGGCGCGTCGTCCTCGCTCGCCGCGTTCCCGATGTCGCTCAGGCCACGCTTGAATTCGCGAAACCCCTTCCCCAGCGACGCGCCGACTTCGGGAATGCGCTTGGCGCCGAAGAAGAGTAAAAAGACCCCGCCCAGGATGATCCAATGTACGATGCTGAATTCTCCCACCGTTCCTCCTCAGCAACTCGTGAAAAAGAAAGGAAGCTATGCGCCCGGGAGGATTCGAACCTCCGACCAACAGCTTAGAAGGCAAACGCTGAGCGCCACCCAACGCCAGCGGGCGACAAGGACCGCCAATTCTACAACATCTTGCCCCGAGCAGCTACCGAAACCCGAATACTTACCGGGATTCTCTCTTTGGTCCCACAGTTTGCCACACGGTCACTTACTAAGAATCAGGCATCGAAGCCATCGAAATGCCCGCATCACCGGAAACAAACTTCCCCCGTAGTCGAATATCGGCGGTGGTCTCCGTGCGATCTTCTTGTGCCATAGCACACCACGGTAAAAGAGTCGATGCGGATCGTACTTACCTGACGCCCCGATCGCCCCGCCGGGAAGCTCGTAGTAGTGCACGCGCACAACCTCTCTGTCCGCTGAATCGTGCCATGATTCCATCTTGCTCATCGTGCCTGGCGGTTTTTGGGCTTGCGGAGGAGCGCTCCCAACCTGCAGAGGCACAACTCTAAGTTCGCCACGCTTCATGCGATGCACATAGCGACCGCGATTAAACTTGCATCGCAGTTCCCACTCATCCATTTTTGGCTTGGGGGTGACCATGCTTCAGGAAACAGAAATAAGAAACCAACTAGTGAAGTATCTGCACGGTCGGATGTCACTTGACGATTTCAGCGATTGGCTAGGCGAGCGTAGTTGGAACATGCTCGCCGATAGCAGCGCGTCCGTTAGGCGCTTGGTGGGTTCGTTAGAGCTCCTTCTGGCCGAGTATTCCAAGGCACATCGCTCCGAAGCCGAGTTGCGATCACTGTTTTGCGGGCTGCTCGGTGTCTCAGTCATTGAGGTCGAGGTCGCAGATTCGGGAGTCAGACCCTTTGACGATAGCAGCGCGCGTGTGCCGGTTCGTCCTATGTCTGTTGCGAACTACTCGGAGTTCCTTGTGACAGTCTGAACGGAGTGCGGGAAAGCACTTCTCCCTCCCATGCAAGTTCTAACCAGTAGAGACCAAAGACTGCCGGTAGACCCAGGTTGAGTTTTAGGTTGGCGCCTGTTTCCCCACCATCGAAATGCACCTTCCACTTGTCCGGTATAGTCGAGGTCTTGCCGTCGGGCCGCAGGATCACAACCGTGAATTCGTGGTCACCCTGTAAATCACCGGACTTCACGGCGAAGAATGCGTTGATTCGAAATGATGGCTTGGCGTTGGGCAGGAGCTGTGGGGGAACGTCGACGGTACCACGGTCAACGATTCGAACTATGGTGGGCGCGCCATCCGTGCCGATGATAACATCATCGCAAAACACCGCGGCGGTGACGAGCGGCTTCGGTGTCGGCATTGCGCATAAACAATAGCACGCGTTGAGCTGATCCGCTTCATGCTGCCCCGCCCTGCGAAACGCTCAACCGTTGCGGCCCAAGCTGCGCCCGCATCTTGGTGGCGTCGTCCTTCAAGTAGTCGGCCACCTCATACCGTTCGTACACGTCACCGATGTCCCGCTTCCCGTGCCCCCGGTAGATCTCGCGCCGCGTCCGGGGGATGCCGGCGTCCTCCAGCCAGCGCGCGAACGTTTTGCGCGCCTGGTAGGGCGTGATCTTCCAACCTTGCGTCGTGCGCCGGGCCTCTGCGAGCTCCTCAGCCGTAGGCGTCCGTTGCAACCGCTCGCGCAACTCCCCACGCAACCGCCGCTCGGAGAGTCGCCGTAGCGCCGACGTAAACCCATCGCGTGTGATTTCGGGTCGAACGGGGTTGTCTACAAGCGGAACGTCACGGACGCGACCGAAGGCGGCGTCCTGCCCTGCCCTCACGACCTTGGTGCCGTCGATGTGCACGCGATCTGGCTGCACGCTCCATGCGCCCCACAGCTCTTTCGGACCCATTCCCGTAAGGCACATGCTCCACCAAATACGGCCCGCTTGCCCGCCCAGTCCGTCGCGGATCGCCACCGCGTCAGCCAGCGCGAATCCCGGCCTACCCTGCTTGCGCTCCCTCAGCGGCGGAATGTCGGCCACGGCCAGGGCGAGCGGTTTGCGCTTCCCGACCTTGTCCCGGAGGAACGCCTGCAGGGCCGTCCGTGCGACGTTGAACACGCGCGGCGTCCGGTTCGCCTCGCAGCGCTCGCGATACTGACGGAGGAGGTCCGGGAGGTCGCGGAGTTGCACTTTCCGTGGCGTCAGCGAGCGGAGCACGCGGAATGCGTCCCGGCGATTCTCGCGCGTCCCGTCCGCGCACAGAGCCCCGTCGAGCCATTCGTCGGCGATTGGGTCCAGTGGCTGTTCGTCGTTCGGGCCTTTCAGCGCCTCGAGTGTGCCCGCGGTGAAGTGCGCGAACACGCCGAGCAGCTTCCGCCGGCCGAGCTGGACATCCTGCACTAGCCCGACATAGCCCTGCTTCGGGAGTAGTCGCAGCATAGCGCACAGATCCTCGCGCTCGGCCTTCGTCGTGACGCCGGATTGTTTCTTGATTCGTCCCACGCCGGGAACGATGATGTCGATGGGAAGTGACGCGCTCATGGTCGGTCTCCTTTTGCACCGCTGGGGTTGGTCGAAGGCTATGCGGCAATATAGCTGCAACGGCTATATGCGCTATAGCTATACGCCGCTATCTTCCAACGCATGACCGGCCAGCAGTTACGGGCCCTCTTGGCTCGCCTCAAGCTCCCCCAACGCCAGTTTGCGCTCCGACTCCGCGTCAGCGTCACTACCGTCAACGCCTGGGTCCGCGGCCGCCGGCCCGTTCCCCAAACCGTGGCGCTGCTGTTGGAGTGCTGGCGACGAGACGGGGTGCCCCCCAAGTAGGACCGGATCGTGCAGGCGCGCCCACTTGTCCAGCTCCGTTATTCTGCGGCCCATCACGCCGCGTTCTCTCGGTGCCAGTTTTCCAAGAGCCGACGCGCGACGACTTCCGCGGATTCCTCGTAGGGCGTGAGCCCGGCGCCGTGATCCTTCGCGTGCTGCGCCTCGTGAAACACGATCTCGGCGATCCGCTCGAGCGGCGCGTCGGGGTCCACATTCACGACGCCAGGTTCATCCGGCCGAAAAAAGCCCCACGCGTTGTCGATGTGCCGCCACTTGAGGCTGAGCGGCAGGTGGAGCCGCTGCGATGCGAACGCAAGCGCCTTAGCCGCGAGCTCCTGGCGCGCAGCATCGACGAGAAACCAGTGGTCGCGATCCCGCCATTCCCCAAGGGCGATCACGAAGCGCGCACGGTCGAGGGTCGCCTGAACGGCTGCGAGATCCAGCGGCGCGGCGTCCGAGCACCCGCAGGATTTCGTTTTCGCTTCGAGTGTGCGACAGCTCGGCCCACACGCCCCGCGCGTCACGACGGACGCCTCGAACACGTCCCACCCATAGATCACGCGTTTCACGTCGGGCCAGGCGCGCCGTTGGTCGGCCGTGGGGTCGCGGCCATCCGTCACCACGAATCCCACCGACCACTCCGAACGGTGCCCCTTCGCCACCAAATGCTCCCGCAGGCGATGCCCCCGCTCCGTGTCGAAGGCGCGCCCCTCCGCGACGACGGCGTTGCCCTCCTGGCGTAAGATCGCTTCCCCCGCCGGCTCGAGCGTCGGATCATAAATCAAGTCGTGCTCTTTCACGCTGAGGTGAATGCGGCGGCCCTCGCACGGATCGTAGATCACGTCGCCGTCGTTGTCCGGTGGCCCGCCAATCAGAAAGAGCCGGGCGCGGAATGTGCCGGCGCCCTTGGTGGCGAGTGCGCCCAGCGGCCGGCCATCCACGAGCACCGTGCGCGTGCCGTCCGGCCGCGAGCACTCAATCGCTCCGCGTATCACCGTTGCCATATCAGTCAGTCTCCTCGTTGTCCCAGCGTGCGCTCATCGTCCGTTCTCCCACGTCGCATCGGGGTCAGGGTCAGGATCGTCACCGTCGCCGATTTCGTCTGCTTCGTCGTCCTCGTCGCCATCGTCGGCGTCGTCCAACTCCGGGGCCCGCGGCGGATCGCGCTCGAGTGTCGCGAGCCAGTCCTCCAGCATCGGCCCTTCGCTCGGCCGCAGATGCGCCCGGCCCTCGCCGAGCAGCCAGCGCATCGCGCGCACCCGCAGCGCCGAGGCCGGGCCCACCTCGTCGGCGAGTGCCCGAAATGCCAGCGGGATGTCGGACGTGTACGCCCAGAACGGCCCCGGCCAGGTGGTGAGGTTCGTCCGCAAGAGGCCGTGGCCGCTCGCCCAGCCCGCCCCCAGTGCGTCCCACGCCTCGCGGCCTTCCGCGGCGCCACCCCAATAGCGCTCCCACCCGTGACGGCTGAGCGCCGCAATCCGCACCGCGGGGTTCACCTCGTGCCGGCGCTTGTCCGCCCGCTTCCGTCTCGGCATCGTCATGTCCTCCGATAGCCAGGGTGGGGCTCGCCCTCGAGATCCAGCTCGCGCAAACACCGCACGAACGCGAGCCGGGCATTCTCCTCGACACTCACGGCCGGATGTTTCCGGCGCTCGCCAAACCGATTGGTCACCATGATGCCTTCCGTCGCGAGAATCCTCCGCGCCTCACTCGCGCGATCCCAGCTTTCGGCGGCGAGCTGCAGCAGCCGCAGGTGATGATCCTCGAGCTCGTACTCGGCCAGCACCTGACGCCACCAGCGTTTCGCATCAGCCGATAGATGCCGCGGCGGTACCCGCCCGTCAGTTTTCGGGCTCATTCACCGCCCCTTTCCCCCCAAAAAATCGTTTTGGGTTTGGGATGCGCTGCTTCCAAGCCGACTGGCGTGCGGTCATGGACCCCCCACGGCTGAAATGATTCGATGAAAACCAGGGCCGGGTGCTTGGCCCGCTTGCGGAGCCGACTCTACGCGGCTCACCCTGGTCACGCGACACGCCCCGCGATGTGGGTGTCGCGGTGCAGCCAGGTCAGGACATCGCTGACGAGGTAGCGGCGGGCGCCATCGCCGAGCATCAGACAAGGGGGCTTCAGGCGGTCGATGGTGCGCTCGGACACTTTGAGCCACCGGGCCAGCTCTGACTTGGTGAGCACTGTGAAAGGCTCGAGCGGGACAGGGGCTCGTCTTTTCACTGCACTGCGCTTCCCAGGAGGTCCCTAGTCCCACGGGGGCCTATGTATAGGCCCCCCCGTTTGGGACTACTTTCTGGGACTAGTCCCATGGGACTGAATTGGGACTTACTTGGGACTTGGGACTGCACGACTTATCCCCGCTCCTGTCAACGAGTAACGTTTCGACGGCTTGTCCCACCGCACGAGCTTCAGGTCGACCAAACGTTTGCGCGCGCGGAAGAAGGTCCCACGGCCGATTTGGGACTTGGCGTCCCGTGCGGCGTGCTCCCACTCGGAGGATGTCGCCCCGCGGTCGTCGATCGCGACAGCCACGAGGGCGTCGAGCGCCGCCCGCTCGCTCTTGCTGAGGCCGCCGATGTCGGTATCCGCTGGCGCGCCGGCGAGGACCACGATACCCGAGTCGAGGACGGGCACGAACTGTAGCCGCCGGGGCTCGGGGACTGCCCCATCGCGCATCTTCACGCACTCGAGCACCGCGGCATCGCCATCGCGCTTCAGCGAGTAGACCGCGTCCATCGCGGCCCGCAGCGCGATGCTCCCGCGCTCGCGTTCGAAGTTCCAGCCGGTATGGTGGCTCGTGAGCGTCGCCGCGCCGGTCTCGGCGCGAATGCGGTTGAGACTCGCCGTGACGAGGTTCATGTCGGGTGTGTTGTTTTCGTCGCCGGGCGACATGAGCGAGGCGAGTGGATCGATCACGAACAGCCGCGGGAGGCGACCCGCCAGATGCCGTTTCGTCCAGTTGAGGAGTCGGGCCACCTCGTCGGGTGACAAGAGACTGAACTTCTCGCGGAGGTAGAACACGCCAGACGGCTCGTCGCCGGGAAGGCCCAAGTGCTGCCGGAGCGCCGCGAGGCGGCGGGGAAAAAGCGCATGGCCTTCCCCGACCACGAAGACCACCATGCCCGGTGACACGACGCGGCATCCGAATACGTCCGTGCCGGTCGCGATGCCGCCGACGATCGCGAGGGCCGCGAGCGTTTTCCAGCTCCCCGGCGCCCCGAAGATCAGCGTGTGGCCGGCCGCTGGCATGAGGCCGTCGATCAGCGCCTGCGGCGTTGGCTCCTGCAGCCATTCGACATCGGTCGTCAAGGAATAATCCGAAACGCTGGCGAGTTCGTCGGCAACGGTTTGCATGCGGGCAAGGAGCGGGCGCACCGCCGTGCCGTGCCCCTCATAGACATCTTGGATGATGCCGGTAGCCGCCTCGACGAGACGCCGCAGCACGGCCTTGTCGCGCACGATTTTGGCGTGGTCCTCGATGTGTGCTGCGGTGGGCACGACATCGACCAACGCCGCGATGTACTCCATCCCGCCCGCGCGATTCAAATCGCCCCGGCGCGACAGCTCGTCGCGCAGCGTCACGGGGTCGCGAACGGCGCCGCGTTCCATCAGGGACCGCATCGACCGGAACAGCAGGCGATGGCTCTCCTTGTAGAACATCGTGTCGTCGAGGATCTCGGCGGCCTTCAGCGCCGCGTCCTGGTCGAGCATCATGGCAGCGAGCACGGCCTGCTCGGCGTCGAGGTCCATAGGAGTAGCACGGCCGTTATCGCTGACCCGCTCGATCTGGAGTCGTGTGCTCACGCGGTCTGCCCGGGGCTTTGTTTTTTCACATCCGCCAACGCACACACGGGGTGCGCGTAGATCTGGAGCCGATAGCCGAGCCGCACCCACATCGCATCGAGATCCCGCGCCATCTCACCGCACACATCGCAGCGCTGGGGCGGGTGCAAGCGATTCCACGTGCGCGTGAGTTTCGCTAGCTCGCGATCGGCGGCGAATCGGGGGGCCCGGTTGGCGCCGCAAACTTCGCCAGCCGACTTGCGCGCCCGGGAGGTGGCGACCCCCTTGTCGCTCACCGCTTGCCCTTCGGCCGTGCCTGCTGCTGCACGTCAATCACCGCTCGACGACGTGCGTTATCGCGGGCCTTCTCGGCATTCAAGACTCCGCCCTGGGCGCGACGAACGGCAACTTCGGCATCGGCCCGCGCCGCCGCCGCGGCGTCCAGTTTTTCTTGTAGGTGCACGGACACCTTGCCGCCGCGCACCGCCTGAGTCCATTCGGCATGAGTCACAAGGAAGTCGTCGTCGAGTCGCTGCTTCTCCAGCTTGGCGGTGGCGAGCTTAGCCAAACGTTCGACGATCAGAGACTGCGCCGCTTCCACTGCCGGCGTTCGGATTTCAGGCTCGGGCGTGGGCTCGGAACGTTGGACGCGGCGGCCGGCGAAGTAGATCTCCAAGTCCGTCAACGGAAACTTGAGTGCGTCGAGCCGCTCCTTGGCGAGCAGGAACTCGGCCTTCAGTTCGCCAATCTCTTTCGGTGTTTGTGGGCCGGGCCTGAGGACCATCCCCACGACCCGTTCATAACGTCCATTCGATGTCATCGTTCGTCTCCCTCTCGGTCATCCTCGCCATGCGGCGTCCGCAGGTTGAGTAACTGGCGCGCCGCGGCCTCACCCAATTCGCCGAGGTACGCCGACACGGATTTCCCGGCCTCGCGAGCCCCTGCGCGAATGAGCCGGGCCTTCGGCGGCTTCACCACGACGCGGAGCACGATGATTTCTTCCTCGACATCATCCGCTGGCTTGGCGGGGGCTCGCGGTTTGGCTATCATTTTGGCCATGGTCCACGATACGAGGGGTAAGTGCACAGAAGTCGACTGCGCCGCATGCGCACGGTTCGCGGCCTACCGCCTCGGCACCACCGGATTTGGAGCGATCGGCACGCTCACGGACGCGGACGGCCGCCCCGTCCTGTATCCGCCCGTTGAGATCGTCCACGACTTCGTGCTCGATCCCGCTGCACCCTTGACCGACCCCCTGCGTGGTGCGCGTCTCGTGGTGCGGGAGGAAGCCCACCCAGATGCCGGCCAGCCCATGACCTTTGAGCGGGGCTACATCCGTCACAATCGCGGGGCGTTCGGCCGTCCTGAGGGGTTGCCTGACGGCGCGCTCTTGGCGGGACTAGAACAGCAAACGCTTCCTTGGCTGGATCACCTCGAGGCGGGCGACGCTCGCGGGCGCCGTTGGATAGGGCACCTCCAGGCGATCGGCGCCCCCACGTGGATGCGAACACTCGCCCGTATCGCTCGGGCCAAGTTGACGGTTTCGGCACCAAAGGAACGGCGCGCGCGATCGGCCAGCCGCCGCCTTCGCGTCAAGGATCGAGAAGCGCGGATCGAACGGCATCGCTGGGCGGTCGCCCGAAAGGCAGCGGCGCGCGCCGTGATAGCGCAGGTCCTCGGGGAACGCGACGGCACAATGCGCCGTCGGTTACAACACTACCGTCGGAAGTAGAAACGAAAAGGCCCCGATGCTCGGGGCCTTCGATTCGTTGGTGACTCTCGCCGGGGCGCCGCCAGGGCGGATTCTTGATGCGAGAGCCTCTGCCAGTGAGACGAGATATGCGCCGTCACAAACGCAACTCTCGACTCTCCCGAGTGAATCCGCGACTAGGGGTTGACCACTACTGTGCCCGTCATGGTCGAATGACGGGTACAGTGATAGAGAACCGTCGACGCAAAGCTGGATGTCCACACGAACGTTTGGCCGCCGGGCAAGTCGATACCCATCACGGTATGCATCAGGTTGCCGGTGTTCTGCCAGCACACCGACTGCCCGACCGTAATCGTGTCGGTATCCGGTGTGAACGTATAGTCGTCGTTGGCGCGCACCGTGGCGGCCGCTCCGCTGTTGGCGCACAGGTCGGGCGGGGAGCTTGTGGAATCACCGCAGGCGACGGCTGTAAGGGCCAAGAAGGAGGCGAAGAGCGCGAGGCTGATACGCATGGATAAGAACCTCAGGTAGGAGGTCCGCAAGCAGTTGCACGTACTCACATCACAATTCTACGACAAGAAAGAGCGCGCCGCCTAACGAAATGCGCCTAAGCTGCGCCACTTCGCCTGCCGCTGGATGCCTTCCGCAAATGCGCTACTAGCACTTCTCGTTGCCGCGCGTCTCGGCTGCTTTTAGGACGTTGGCCACATCCGCGACGAACTTGTCTCGATCTCTATCTCCGGACCAGCGCCACCAGGTGTACAGTGGCAGAACGGCGCCCTGACCTATCAGCAATAAGCAAGTAATCGTCAACGTCCAACCATCCCAAGCAGCGCGTGTCGGATCGCCGGCATTCCATCGCGCCCCGATCATGAGCGCGCAGGTGGCGAGACCTGTGGCGAGTAGCTCATTCACAATGGTCGCGATAACCATCTGGCCGAGCGGTCTGGTAAAGGCGTTGACCTTCAAACCACCCAGAAAAAGTCGATATCCTAACTGATACGATCCGAGCGACACGCTAACTAAGGCCAAGAACAAACGGACGCGAGGTGAAAGCCACCACGGTTGTATCCACCGCGCCGGGAATCCGAAGGCGAGGAACAGGCCACCAGCGAGAAAGAACCACGGCTCAACCTTATCCGATACTCGATTGATTGCAGCAACGATCGTGGCTCGGCTCGGCGCGGAAGGCATGAGACTATTCTGCTTGACGGGAACAATTTGCGCGCGAGACCAAGATTCGTACCTGGTCCGAATGCACGAACGTTACTGCCCCTTCGTAGCTTGGGTCGCGCGAGATGATGGTGAAGTTGGCGGACGTAACCACGCCAGGACTCGTGCCCTCAGCGATCGTGTTGTAGCGATACTCGCCTCGGTTAGGCTCAGCGATATACAAAACACTGCCAGCAACTCTGTACGTGGTCTCGGTCGTGAGACTGGTAGCCTCGAGGCTTATCGGATCGATCTCCACAGCCTGCTGGTCGCGGCAGATGAGATTCGGAATCTCGGCTTTGCGTGCACAAGTGAGGCTGAGAAGGAGAGTGACAAGGAACGACGACAGCACAAGAGATTTCATCGAGCTTCCTTGACCGATAAGACAACGATCAACAGTGGTCGGAACCCTACTGCCTAGGTTCCTCCCAACCGTAAACCTTATCCTCATAGAACGTGACGCTGGCGCCGTCGGGATACCACCAACGGGTGAAGGATCCGGCATTCACGCTCTCGGGCTCGCCGAGCAATTTGCGGACCGCATCCATCTTCATCCCGCGGCGCAGTTGGCGCCAGTTCGCAAGCGACGCTGGGACTGCCCGGCTACCCGATGGCTCGACCCTGATGAGGGCCTCCAGTTCACCGACGCGTCGTTCGAGGTCGGCAGTCCTGCGCTGGAGAGAATCAACCCGGCGAAGAAGAATGTCGGCTGACACGTTCTGTCCAACCGCGACGGTCGGGATGGAGGCGGCCGTAAACGCGGCGACTAGCGCTGCACGGAGAATAGCGGTCATCATGGACCTCCTTGGCACGTCACAGCGGCGCTCGGCCAGATGTAGCACGCTAGTATTAGGCAGGGATTCATTGGCACTTCGGCTCTCCCTCGTTCGTCGCGGGCGGAATCGGAGTGGAGCCGACGAAGATGGCGCACGTAATGACGGTGTTGGCATTCCGAATCGTTGCCGTGAACCCGTCGGCAGTCAGCCGAATGACGGGCTTGGAATTGCCCGTCGTCACAGCGAACTGCAATCCGCCACGGCCGACCCGTGCGGTGTACTTGACGGAATCCGCAAAAAAAGCCTCCTCCGCTGTTATGAGATTCCGCAGATCGGATTTCATAGAGGCCACGTAGACTCTTTCTCGCGTGTCACGTGGGGCGGGAGTACCTGCTCCCCTGGTGAGCGGTCCGAGGCCAAAGATCCCGCCTAGAAAGCCTGCTGCGACCATCACAACTAGGCCCAGGATGATTAGGGCTGGGATCGTGGCGATCGACCACTTGACCATGAACATAACCATGGAGCCGAATGGCATCCGGACATCGACAACGGTCACCTCAGTTCGGCCCGTGCTCGTTAATGGGACCTGAGTCATTAGCTGCCTCGTTGAGTTAGGAGTGAGGAATCCCCACATGCTATGTTGCGACGCAGGCAGACGAGAGAAGTACAGCACTAAATGCTCGCATGGTTCGAGCGCTGCCTAACGAAATGCGCCTAAGCTGCGGCGCCGAGGGCCAGCCGCCGTCCCACAGTTTGTCACACAGTTTCGCGTCGAGTTGCAGAAATGATTTCGTAACTGCATGCGCCCGGGAGGATTCGAACCTCCGACCAACAGCTTAGAAGGCTGCTGCTCTATCCACCTGAGCTACGGGCGCGGCGTCACGGCGGGCTCGCACGTACCCTCAATCGGGGCGGCGGGATTCGAACCCGCGACCTCCTGGTCCCAAACCAGGCGCGCTACCGGACTGCGCCACGCCCCGGCTAACTAAAAAAGGCGTCGAAAAAAGACGTCGGAAAACTACGTCAAATTAACTACATCGAAGAGCTACGTAGAACGGCGTAACAGCACCTCGATCAACGCGCGAAACGCCCTCCCCCGGTGCGAGACCCGGTGCTTCGCCGCGGCGGGAGCCTCCCCGAAGGACATCTCCAGCTCGGTCGAGTAGAACAGCGGGTCGTAGCCGAACCCGCCGGTCCCTCTCGGCTCAGGCAGGATAAAGCCTTCACACGTGGCTTCCACGATCTCCGGCACGCTGCTTGGCGTGGCGAGGAACGCTACGACGCAGCGGTAGCGGGCCGCGCGGCGCTCGGGCGGGACGCCGGCCAGCTGCTCGAGCAGCAGCGCATTGTTGGCGGCGTCACTCGCTTCCAGCGACCAGCGCGACGAGCGCGGCCCGGGAGCGCCCCCGAGGGCCTCGACTTCGATGCCGGAATCGTCGGCGACGGTCGGCCAGCCCCCGCGCGTCGCGAAGTAACGCGCCTTCGCGGCAGCATTCTCGGAGTAGCTCGTGCTGCGCTCGAGATCGGCCTCCTCCGGCAACGGCTCCAGCAAGCGCTCCGCAGGGAATGCCAGCTGGAACGGCAGCCCGGCGAACAGCTCCCGGATCTCGCGCGTCTTGCCCGCGCTGCGCGTGCCGACCATCAGCTTCATCACCCGCGACGGAGCCGGTGGAGCAGGTTCGTCGTGGATTTGTCCTGGAGCAGCGGCACGCGCACCACGCGACCGCCCCACGTGGCGACATCGTCGGCCCCGACGATCGCGTCGAGTGCGTAGTCGGCACCCTTGACGAGGACGTCGGGTCGCAAGCGCCGAATCAGCTCGAGGGGCGTGTCCTCATCGAACAGCACGACGCAGTCGACCGCGGCAAGCGCCGCGATCAACCGGGCGCGCTCCGCCTCCGGGACGACCGGACGATCCGGTCCCTTCCCCAGCCGGCGGGCAGACGCATCGGCGTTGACGCCCACGATGAGCGCATCGCCTTCCCCGCGCGCCGCCTCGAGGAGCGCGACGTGCCCCGTGTGCAGGAGATCGAACACGCCGTTCGTAAAGACGACTGTGCCTTGTGTCCGTCGCCAGGCCGCTGCGGCCTCGGGCGTGCGGATCTTCGCGCCGGTGTTCAGAGCGGCTGCGTAGCCCTGGGGTGGAGGGAAAACTTGTGGTTGAAGAACGGCAGCGAGACCGACTCACTGTAGCGCGTCTCGATCACGATCTGGCGCGGCGAGGCCAATCGCTGAATCACGAGCTGATTCCCACCGGCGGAGTCGGGCAGGCCGATTTCTTCGATGGCGGCCTGAATGCGGCGACGAATGGTCCCGTCGTCGAGGCCCGGAGAAAGACGCGCTTCGGTCTGCATCTCATCGAGCAGGCGGTAATAGCGAAAGTAGACCTCGCCGATGTTGACGCCGTAGTACAGCGCCGCCACGAAGATCAGGAGCGAGATGAGACAGCCGCTCGAGCTCGCGCCGCGCTCGCCCCGAGTCAGGCCTACCACTGTGACTGTGCTCCGTCCACGATCTGCGTCACGAGCTTGTCGAGCGCGATCTTGCGTCCGTCTTTATCCGCCGGCGGACTGTATTCCCCGTCGACCGTGAGCCCCTGCCCCTTCCAGACGGTCGTGCCGTCGCGCTGATTCACGATCTCGACGTCCACGGTCAGCAGCACTTTGCGTTTGGTCACGGTGACGGTGCCCTGGCCAGGCTGAATCGCCGTGGGCACGTCGGGGTCGTAGCGCACGACGCGGCCGCGAACCAGCGCATCAGCCGTCTGCTCCGTGGCGACGCGGAGTCCCAGACGGCCCTCGAGCGCCTGACGCACCGCCTCAGTGACCTCCTGGGTCAACGCGGGCTCGGAGGTGTCGTTTTCGAAAGGAAGGATCGCGACGGTTTTGACGTTGGGGAGCGTGCCGCCCGCAAATCCGTAGGGGCAGCCGCAAAGCCCCAGGCTCGCGACGCTAACGACGACTGCGCCACAGAGCCGGCGGAATGACTGCCGCGGTATCCACCGCCACCACGGTGAGCTCAAGTTTGGCCGGGGCCTCCGGAAAGTCGACCCGTGCATTCGCGGCACGCCCCAGGGCGTCGAGCTGGGAACGGCTGCGCGCCACCACTTTTCCCCGCCGCCGCCATTCAGCCTCCAATACCGACTCGCGACCGGCGCTGTCGGTCACGACGTAGTCGAGCGTATCCTCGACCTGCGCAAAGCGCCAGACCGTCCGCTGCCGGTGTTGCGACGAATCCGCCAGCCGCGTCCCGAATACGACTGCATCGTCTGCAGGCGGCTGCACCATCGCAAAGGCCGCCCAGAGCATGGGGATCGCGGGAACGAGCGAGCGGAAGTTCTTGTCTGGGTCCGCCCACGCGACCGAGTCGCCGATGACCACGGCCGATCCGCTGCCCCATCCCAGCGGACCAACATAGTCGAATCGCAGCGAATCTGGGGACACGATCCGGGCCGTGCCCCGCCCTGCGTACTTCACACGCTCGTCCTGGTAGCGCCAGCGAAACCGAATCGATGTCGGTGTCGGCGGCAGCGTTGCTCGAGCCCACTGCACCGCGCTGTCTCGACTCGCCGGTGCGAGCGCCATGGGGACGAGTGGCGCGGGCGGGCGTGGCCCCGGACAGGCGGCGAGCAGCGCACAGGCGCCAATGTAGGAAAGGGTGCGCAACCCGGTCAATAGTTGAAGCCAAAGAAGAAGTCCACAAAGCGACGATGATTGCTGGCGTTGGGCAGTCGATACAGATCGAGGTTCTCCAGCCCGATCCGATATCCGAGGTCGAGCCGCAACACGAGCGGTGGACCGAGCGGCATCCGCAAACCCAAGCCTGTCGCGCCGAGCACGGGGCGATGCGTGGTGGTGCTGGTCCACGCCCGTCCATAGTCGAGGAACAGCGCACCCTGCACGCCCGGAAAGCGTGCGGCGCCGAAGGGGAATCCGATCGTGAGAAAGTCGAGAATGGGAAACCGATACTCGGCGTTGAACAGCCAGGCGCGTGTACCCGCGATATAGCCGTAGTTGGGATAGCCGCGCAGGCCCCACGATCCGCCGATGTTGACGCTGCGGGGCCGCTCGCCGCCGGACATATATCCCTGGGCGCGCACCGCCAGGCCGGTCTCCATCGAGGTCCGCAAGTATTTGCGCACGTCGGCCGACACCATCCACGAGTCGAACCGTCCGTTGCTCAGGTCGTTGACGAGGCCACCGGTGAAATTGTAGCGCTCGCCATCGATTGGTCCCGTGGGCAACCACAGGCTGTTGTCTTTGACGTATGACAGGTAATTGGACGCCAGCCAACCGACGCGGCGGGGCTCATCGATCTGATTGGTGAGGAGATCGAACCGGTCGGAGTGCTCGATGCGGTATTCGGCGACGAGACGGCGGAACCGGTTGAACGGATAGCGGACCTGCGCGAACGCGCCGTAGGACGTCTCCTGATAGAGCGTGTTGTAATCGCCCTCATAGAAGAGACCGCGCTGGCGAAAAGTCCCGAGACCCCAGTTGATGCGGCGGGACTGGTTCAGGTAGAACGCGGTGCCGTTGACGTTGTCGAGGATGCTGCCCCATCCGGCGCCCTGGAACGACGAGACGGTCAGAAACAACAAGTGATCGGAGAGCAGGTCACTGAACATGAAGACGGCGCCCTGCGCCCCGCCGAGTCCGGGCGCGATGATCGCATCGCCCGCCGCGAAATCGAGGCTGAACTTCCTCTCGTACGGGGTGCCGTCGGTCCGCGCGTATTGCGGATGGGACAGCTCTCCCCAGGTCCACGACGGTGGGGAGAGACTATCACTCGGCGCGAGGGTGAATGTCTCCGCCTCCGTCAGCGGTTGTGCCACGTAGATGTTGAAGCTCAGATCGGCGAACCCGCCAAACAGCATGCCGCCGTGCTCGCCGGGCACCCACTGCGGATCGAACGCGCCATTCAGCGTCCGCGTCTCGCGCATGCCTTCGCCCGTCGGATCGATCGAATAGATCTGGAACGAGCCGTCGCGGTCGCTCGAGAAGTAGATCCGCGCGGACGAGCTGTCGTCCTCAGGGGAATGCGTTGGCGGCCCCCACCGCGGCGTCTCGTCGCGCCAGTTGCCGTAGGTGAGGTAGCGGATCTCACCGGTTGCGAGATCGAAGGCGAAAAGGTTGTGCGCGCCGTCGCGCCCGAAGGTCGTCCGGTCCGAGGAGAACACGACGGTCTTCCCATCCGGACTTATGGTCGGATCCACGTCCTCATATCGATCGGACGTGAGACGTTCCAGGTGTCCCGCGACCGCAGCAGAGTCGGCTCCATTCGCGAGCCACAGCCGGTAGAGATCCGAGTAGCCCGACTCGGACAGGCCGCTGAAGATGACGCTGCGCCCGTCCGGCGCCCAGGCGGGCGACAGGATGGAGACGAGCTCCGGGAACTGGTAGCGGCCCACCACCCGGGATTTCCTCAAGTCCCAGAGGAACAGCGCATCACGCTCCGCGTACTTGCTGCTGAACGCGGCGACGCCCTCGCGATTCACGTCGATGCGGGACTCGAAGAAATGGAACGACTCGAACTGCTCGCTGCGCTCCCCTTCCACCACCGCGCGCTTCCCATGCCCCGCGAGGCTCTGCGCGTAGATCGTGGTGTACCCGCGGGCGGGTGAGAAGAAAAGAAACGACGGGATCGAGTCTCCCGGCAGCTCGTAGGCGGTCGGCTTGATCGCGAGCTCGGTGAGCCGGTGCGCCGTGATCGCAAGCGGCTGCTCAGTCGCGACCACCGGGTAATAGCGCTGCCGCATCCAGTAGTGCCACTCATCGGAGAGCTGCGTGACTGATAATCCGTACACGCCCTGCAGCGCCGCGTCGAAGCTGGCGTATTTCCAGATGTCATTGTACAGCTCGAGAATCCGCCACTCGCCATAGCGCTCCGCCAGGAAGCGATGGATGGTTCCGCCGACCGGGTACACCAGACCGCCGTAGGCATACGCGAGATCGGCCAACGACGGCAACCTCCCCGAGACCGTCATGTCGCGCAGGATCATCTCGTCGCGGCTGTCCTCGCCCTCGGAGAAGAACTCCGCCAGTCCCTCCGTCCACCACAGCGGCATGCCGGCCTGGCGGAAGCGCGGGTAGCGGCTGAACGTCAACGTGGAGAGGCTCAGCTGGAAAACGTGCACGAGCTCGTGGCGGATCGTGTGGCGAAACTCGGCATAGCTGCCGCGGAATGGCAACGCGACGCGCCGCTTCAGAAACTCCGTGACGCCGAGCAAACCTTCCGGCGGAATGAAGGGCAGGATGTTGGTCTGCTCGAAGTCGGTATGGGAGGCATAGACGATCAGCGGAATCCGGCGAGTCACGGAGTGGTTGAAGCGGCGCTCCAATGCGTCGTAACTGTCCTCGGCGTAGGCCAGCGCCACCCGGCCCAGCTCTTCTTCCTCAGGATAGTAGTACAGGTCGACATGCTCACCATGCAGCACGCGCCAATCGAAGTGCCGGTACTGGATCTTGTTCTGCCCGAAGTAGCCGTATTGCGCCGGCGCGGCGGCACAACACAGCAGGAACAGCGCGGTGAGACAGGTGAGACCCTTCATGATCATCTATGAATGCTCCTGATGCGGTCGCCTTGCCCGATCGCATCGAGTGTCGGAATACCGGTGACGATCCGACCAAACACCGTGTACGTCCCGTCCAGGTGCGGCTGCGCCGTGTGCGTTATGAAGTATTGGCTGCCGCCCGTGTCGGGGCCAGACAAGGCCATGCCCATCACCCCGACATCGTAGCGCACCGGGTTGACCTCGTCGCGCAACACGAACCCGGGGCCGCCCCATCCGTCACCGCGAGGATCGCCGTCCTGCACCACGAAATTGGGTACGACGCGGTGCCAACGCGTGCCGTCGAAGAAGCGGCGCTCGACGAGGCCAAGGAATGCCGCCACCGTGACCGGTGCCTCGGTCGGAAGCAACTCGATCTCCAAGATACCGCGATCCGTCTCCAGCAAAATGTGAGGATTGTTACCGGCCAATGCCGGCGCCAGCCAGCGGCGGGCGATGTCCCGGTAATCCGCCGGGCTGCGACCGGTAGCGATCGGCGCGACGGGACCCCAGGCGTCCCGCGTATCGGGTAACGTGTCGACTGCCAGGCGCCGCACGAGGTAGTCATCGGGTCGTGGCACGGCCGCAACGAACTTGGTCGCGACACGCAGCCGGCCGCTGGAGGAGGAACCCGCGATGGCACCGAGGGCGGCGACCGCCGAGAGGCGGGCGTCGTTGAAGGGATCGCCTTCGGCCCGGCGATATGCGGCAACCAGGAGATCCACATCGTCGGGGTTCGGATGCCGCACCAAAAGCTCAGCGGCGACGCTCCGCACGGCAGGATCGGCGTGCGCCAGCAGCGCGCGAGCGCGGGGCGCGAGCGACGAATCGTCCGCCGGAACGATCCGCTGCAGCGCCTGGAGCGCCTGCGTGACGACGCGTCCGTCAAGATCGGCGAGTTGCCCCTCGAGCCGATCGCGGGCCCGGGCCGCTCCAAACGTTTCCGCGGCCACGCTGCGCCAGCGCCAATCGGCATCGCTCGCCGCGGCGGTCGCGGCGACGACACCGGCGCCGCTGTCCGCCTGTGCCAGCGCGATCAGCGCCTGACGTCGCAGGGCAAACACGCTGCTCGACAGGCGGCCGCGCAGCGCGGCGACCGCCAGCGAGCCACGCAGCACACCGAGCGTCGTCTCCGCCTGCACCGCCACGCCGATGTCCCGATCGGCGACCAGTGGAGTCACGGCAGCGGCAAGCGTTGAATCGCGAAACGATGCGAGCGCGCGCAGCGCATTGATCCGCACATGCACGTCGGGATCGTCGAGCAGCGGCCGGAGTCCGTCGATCGCGCTCCGCACATCGAGCTTCGCACTGTCGACGAGCGCCTTGCTGATGCCGCGCGCCGCGGCGGTGCGCACGGACAGCTCGCGGTCGCCGAGCGCACGGATGAGATGGGCGGCGCCGGCCGGGGCCCGGAGGCGCGCGAGAGAGTAGAGCGCATGCGACCGCATCGCGCCGTCCGCGGCATCGGTGAACCGCACGAGGTCGGGCACTGGAGCGCGTGGACCGAGCCGCCAGGCCTCGAGCAGCGCCTGATCGACGACGCGCGAGGGCGACGCGGGAGAGCCGGTCGCGATGATTTCGACGAGCGCGCGGGCCCCTTCCTCTCCACCGATCTTGGCGATCGCGGTCACGGCTTCGACCTGCGGCGCCCCGACGTCGGTCACCGCGACCGCGCGGACCGTCTGGAGCAAGGGAGGGATCGCGCGGGCATCCTTCACCAGTCCAAGGGCGAACGCCGCCGCGGCTTGCACCCCGGCCGTCGAATCGTTGAGCACCGGAACCAGCAGATCGATCGCCGCGGCATCACCGATCCGCCCGGCGGCGAGCGCTGCCTGCCGGCGCACACCGGGGCTCGGGTGACTGAGTCCCTGACGCAACACGGCGGCGTCGAACTGCCGTGCGTCGGCGGCGGCCAGGAGGGACGCCAGCAGACCGACCGTCGCCTCGTCGGGCGCCCGCGGCTGCTGCAGCGCGGCGAGCGCCGGAGGAGCGGCCGCGGACGCTACAAGAAGAAGGAAGGAAACGACGCTAGAGACGAACCGGGTCTGCCGTGGGTTCGAGCAGCTCACACACGTGCTCCGGAATGCGCGATAAGGTTTGCTGAGGGTTCAGCGCGATCAGCGATGTTTCTGCGGTCGCGAGCAGGTCGCCGGTCTCCGCTCGCTCCACCGCGTACCCGAACACCACCCGCCGCGAGGCCAGATCCCGAACCCAGCAGCGGATCCGAATCATCTCGTCGTAGCGGGCGGGCAGCCGGTACCGAACGTGCACATCCGTCACCGTCAGATACGTGCCCTGCTCCTCCAACTCCTTATAGGACATCCCGCGCTCGCGCATGTGCTCGGTGCGCGCCATGTCCATCCAGATGAGGTAATTCGCGTGATACACGAAGCCCATCTGGTCGGTTTCGGAGTAATTGACGCGGTGCATCACCGCGCTGATCACCGGGGGGGCCGGGGGGGGCGGCGGGGGCGGCTTATTCCCCGTAGGGGATCCAGATGTTCTTCACTTCCGATGCATGGCGCAGGAACTCACGCCCCTCGCCCTGCCGGGGCTCGAGCCAATCACGAGTGCGCGCCGTGGCCCACGTCCGCTTCATGTTGGCGGCGGACGCGAGCTCCACGGCCTTCACGCCCGCGGCAGTGCCGCAGTACCAGATCCCCTCCACGTCATCGTGCTCGGCGAGCACTTGCGCCAATGCGTCCTTCGCACCCGTAATGACGTTGATCACCCCAGCGGGGACATCGGAGGTCTCGAGCACCGTGTAGAACTCGGTCGCCGCGATCGGCATGGACTCGGACGGCACCACGATGACCGTATTGCCGACCGCGACCGCGGGCGCGACGAGCGAGACGAAGCCGAGCAGCGGGAACTCATCGGGCGCGGCAATGCCGAGCACACCGACCGGCTCGTTCATCGCCAGCGTAACGCCGCGGATGGGTGTGTGGTGGACGGCGCCGTCCCACTTGTCCGCCCAGGCGGCGTAAGTGAACAGCCGCGCGATGCTCGCTTCCACTTCCTGGCGGCCCACTCGCGCGGCGAACTCATCGGCGCGGGTCGCGAGGTTTTCGGCGATGAAGTACAGAATCTGCGCGCGCATGTGTCCGCTGCCTTTCCCCCAGCCCGCCGCCGCATGCGCCGCTTCGACGGCGTTGCGGATGTCTTTGCGATTTCCCTCGGCCACCTCGCCGAGCACTTGGCCCTCGGGCCCGACGATCTTGCGACTGTACCCCTGATCGGGACGGACCTGCTTGCCTGCTATGAAGAGCTTGTAGGTACGGTCGATCGGCGGGAGGCCGCCGGAACTCGGAACGCGGAAGTCGGAATGCGGAACAGGCGCCTCGGACTCGACCGTGACGTTCCGCGTTCCGCGTTCCGTGTTCGCACTTTCCCACTCCGGTTTCAAATACTCGTACATCCCTTCCCTGCCACCTTCTCTTCCGAAACCGGATTCGCGATAGCCGCCAAACCCCGAAGCGGCGTCGAACAGATTGGTGGAATTGATCCAGACGACGCCCGCTTTGAGCTGGGGCGCGACATCGAGCGCGAGATTGATGTTCTCGGTCCAGACGCTCGCGGCCAGGCCGTACGGCGTGTTGTTGGCCAGCTCGACGGCCTCGTGCGGCGTGCGGAACGTCATGCTGACGAGCACCGGCCCGAAGATCTCGACCTGCGCAATGGTGGCTGCCGGCGAGACATCGGTGAACAGCGTGGGGGGATAGAAGTAGCCCTCCGTCGGGCACGCCCACGATGGCTGCCACATCTTCGCACCCTCGTCCACGCCCTGCTCCACCAAACCGCGGATCCGTTCGAGCTGTACGGGCGCCACAATCGCGCCCATGTCCACGGCCTTATCGAGCGGCGAACCGACGCGCAGCTTCTCCATGCGCGCGCGCAGTTTCTGCGTCACCCGGTCCGCAATGCCTTCCTGCACGAGCAGACGAGAGCCGGCGCAACACACCTGCCCCTGATTGAACCAGATCGCATCGACGACGCCTTCTACCACGCTGTCGAGATCGGCGTCCTCGAAGACGATGAACGGACTCTTGCCGCCGAGCTCGAGCGTCAGCTTCTTGCCGCTGCCCGCCGTGGCCTTGCGGATGATGCGGCCGACCTCGGTCGAGCCGGTGAACGCGATCTTCTGCACGTCGGGATGTTCGACGAGGAACTTGCCGGTCGCCCCATCCCCCGTGATCACGTTGAACACGCCCGCAGGCAACGCCGCCGCCTGCGCGATTTCCGCAAAACACAGCGCCGTCAACGGCGTGAACTCGGCGGGCTTGAGGATCACGGTGTTTCCCGCGGCGAGCGCGGGCGCGACTTTCCACGCCACCATCAGGAGCGGGAAGTTCCACGGAATGATCTGGCCCACGACGCCGACCGGCACGTAGCCGGGGAATTCCGTCTCGCGGAGCTGCGCCCAACCGGCGTGGTGATAGAAGTGGCGGGCGACGAGGGGAATGTCGAGGTCGCGCGTTTCGCGAATCGGCTTGCCGTTATCGAGACTCTCGAGCACCGCGAGGAGGCGGGAGTGGCGCTGCACTTCGCGCGCGAGCGCGTACAGATAACGCGCGCGGGCGTGCGCCGGCAGACCTGCCCACCCGGGAGCAGCAGCATTGGCGGCGCTCACCGCCGCGTCGACATCGGGCTTGCTGCCCTGCGCCACGTGCGCGAGCACGGCCTTCGTGGCCGGATTGATCGTCTCGAAGTGGTGCCCCTCACTCGGAGCAACCCAGCGCCCGCCGATGTAGTGACCGAAGCGGCCGTTGTCGTGCTGCTTGATCCAATCGAGCGCGGGCGTAGCGCTCTCGGGCGCGGGCCCATACTCCATCGTCTCGAAGATCTTGGCGACGGTGGTCATCAGACCATGGGATGGCGATGCGCCGCAGCGTAGCGGCCGGTGACGAAATGCTCGAGCTGCCGCTCGATATCGGTGAGCAAGGAGCTCGCACCCAGCCGGAACAGCGCCGGCCGTAACCAGCGGTCGCCGAGCTCTTCCTTCATGAGAATCATCCAGTCGAGCACCTGCTTGGCGGCGCGAATCCCGCCCGCCGGCTTGAATCCGACCGCCGCGCCCCCCCCGGTGCGCAGCTCGTATTCGCGAATCATGCGCGCCATGACGACCCCGACCGGCAGCACCGCGTTCACCGGCTCCTTGCCAGTCGACGTCTTGATGAAGTCGGCTCCCGCCATCATCGCGACCATGCTGGCCCGCGCGACGTTGGTGAGAGTGGCGAGCTCGCCGGTGCCGAGGATCGCCTTCATGTGCGCGCGGCCACACACGTCGCGGAAGGCGCGCACCTCGGCGTACAAGGCGGGCCAGTCACCGGTGAGGACGTGCGCGCGGGTGATCACGATGTCGATCTCCTGAGCACCCGCGGCGACCGACGCCTGTACCTCCTCGAGCCGCTGGGCGAAGGGATTGAGGCCGGCGGGGAAACCCGTCGATACCGCGGCGACGGGGATCCCCGAGCCCTCGAGCGCCGCCACCGCCGTCGGCACGAACGCGTGATAGACGCATACCGCGCCGACTTTGATATCGAGATGGCCGACGCCCAGGGAGTCCACGAGATCGGGCCGGAGCGGCCGCCGTGCTTTGGCGCAGAGGCGGATCACGTTCCCCGGCGTGTCATCGCCCTGGAGGGTGGTGAGATCCATGCACGTGATGGCCCGCAGCAGCCACGCCGCCTGCCATTCCTTCTTTACTGTGCGGCGCGTGGGGATCGTGGCGGCACGACGTTCGACCGCGCTGCGGTTTACCCGGAGCCCGCGAATGACATCCAGGTCGAGGGGCATGCCGGGATTGCGGCCGTCTGTGGGAGCAGGACGGACCGTGCCGGCGTGACGAAGCCGCTCGGCAGCGGTGGGAGCCTTCATTGTCGCGGACAATGCGAAGCCCGCGCGCAAAAGTCAAATAGCGCGCGGACTTAGACTACGGATTACGCAGGCCTGCCCCCGCGCGGCACGCTTCGATCGGCAGGGGCTCCTGCGCCCGGTTGCACTGCGCTTCTCGCTCCGGGGCCCCAGCGAGCAGTGTCGCGACTTCCTCACCTAACGCCCGGTAGCACGTCGGCCCGCCACGCCCATCACGGACGATGCGGCAGAACGCGAACGCCACATCCGTCGTTGCGGTCCAGTCGACGAGCGCCTTCACGGCGCCGAAGTAACACGCCGGGCGATCCTGGTCGCGCGACTTGTTGCACAGGTCGGCGGTCTTCTGCGGATCACGCAAAGTGTACGAGGTCACGTCGCGGCCCAGGCTTTGGAAACAGACGGCGCGCATCAGCCCGGGGGCGCGCTCGCAGGATTTGGCAGCGTCGCCGATGTCGCCATGATTGAGATACAGGATGACCGAGGTCTGCATCTGATAGCAGGCGTGCAGGTATCGCGTCGCCATGATCGAACAGGGATACAGCGGATCGTCGGGGTCGATCGCCTTGAAGGTGCTGGCGGCCATGTGATGCATGCCGTGCGCCGCGAGCATTGTCGCCGGGTGTTGCGGCGACGTGGTGTTGATCACGCTCTCCATGAACGCGCCGCCGTAACACGATTCGCGATCCCAGCCGTCGGACAGCAGATCGCAATCGGCAAGTGCGCGCGGCAGATCATGGCCGTGGAACATCGTGAGTCCATGACCCATGCCGTGCACGCACTGGAACAACACCCAGCGACTGGCGGTCGCGCTCTTGAAGGGTTGGCACAGCGCCTCGACTTCAGGCTGCGTGACCTGCGCGCGCGATTCGAAGTACGCCTGAATCACGCCGTGGCGACACCCGGAAGAGAAGCCGTCGCCGCAGGCCGAGAAGGTGCCGGCGATATCCGGCGAGCGACCGTACGCCTCGATGCCGATCCCATGCGAGTATTCGTGCGCGTGCTCGGCGACGTCGGGATCGGCGGCCGCGAGCGCGGTGAGCATTGCCACGGCGTCCGCTACGCCATGCTCGGCCAGGTGAGTCGAGAGCAGCGTGCTGTAGCAGGTCATGCGGGCCTGCCCGCTCATGCTCCGACACTCGGCACCCGCTCCGGTGCTCGGACCCACGAGCATCTTCGACACCCCAAAGCCCGCGGCAGCCGCGATCACGACCACCAAGGCGGCGAGCGCAAAAATCGTCGAGCGTTTGACCATCAGACGTTCACCATCGTACAACTCTAATTGCCTTGCGGCTCCGGTTCCAGCTTCCTAAGCTTGGTCCGTGCCTATCCCGGTTTCGCGCGTCCTCGTCGTGGCGGACGCCCACCTCGGCCAGGTCCCCCCGAGCGTCCGAACAGCGTTTCACGCGTTCCTCGAACAGGTACCCCAGGCCGGCGACCACCTCCTGCTGACGGGCGATCTCTTCGACTTTTGGTTTGAGTACCAAAGCGTCATCCCCCGCAAACACTTCGCCACCGTCACCAAGCTGCAGGAGGTTCGCGCCCGGGGCATCCCAATCACCTTCGTGGGCGGCAACCACGATCGCTGGGGCGGCACATTCTTCAGCCACGATCTTGGGATCGAGTTCTTCGGCGGCGCAGCGGAGCTCGACCTCGTCGGCCGGCGCACCTTTATCGCGCACGGCGACGGGCTCACGGAACAACATTGGAGCGGCGCCCTGATGCACCGCGTGCTGAAACACCCCATCACGGTGGCGGTGTTTCGCGTCCTGCACCCCACGATCGGATTCTGGATTGCCGACCTGTTTTCGCGCCATCTGGCCGACACGACCAAGGATCGAGCGGTGCTCGACCGCGCCGCGGCAGCGCAGCGGCGCTGGGCGACCGAGTTTCTGATCGCGCATCCGGACGTCAGTCTGGTCATCATGGCCCATACCCACCGGCCGATGGTCGATCGTCTTCCCGACGGACGGACCTTTCTCAATCCGGGTGCGTTTCTCGATGGCGGCCGCTACGCCGAGGTCACTGCAGGCGGCGTGGCGCTGAAACAATTCACAACGGAACAACTTCGACCTGCCTGAGCTTCTCGCCGAGGAACAGCGCGCCGACTTTGCGAAAGTGCGGCTCGTCATCCGAAACGACGAAGCGGTGGTCGTGACTCGCGCCGTTCGCGAGTAGATCGAGCCGTTCCAGCTCCCGCGCGACGACGGTCGCCGTCTGCTCGGCCGAATCGACGAGCGTCACGCCCGGGCCCATCACGCGCGCCAGCAGCGGTTTGAGCAGCGGGTAGTGGGTGCACCCCAGCACGAGCACGTCGACCTGCGCCCGTTTCAACGGCTCCAGATACTCGCGCGCGATGAGCTCGGCGGCCGGATGCTCGAACCACCCTTCCTCGACCAGCGGCACGAACAAGGGGCACGGCTGGCTGTGCACGCGCGCGTCAGGGCGGAGCGCCTTGATCGCGCGCTCGTAGGCGCCGCTCGCGATGGTCCCGGCGGTGCCGATTACGCCGATGGTGCCGCTGCGCGTCGCCGCAACGGCCGCCCGCGCGCCCGGCTCGATGACGCCGACGACGGGAACGGGCGACTGTTGCTGCAACGCGCCGAGCGCGTGTGCGGTGCTCGTGTTACAGGCCACCACCACCGCCTTGACGCCGCGCCGCAGCAGATACGCCAGAATCTCCGCGCTGTAGCGGCGCACCGTGTCGGGCGACTTCGGCCCGTACGGCACGCGCGCCGTATCGCCGAAGTAGATCACCGACTCGCGCGGCAAGCGCTCGAACAGCGCGCGGGCCACGGTGAGCCCGCCGATCCCCGAGTCGAACACGCCGAGCGGCGCGCTGTTCACGGCGCGATGTGCGGCAGGGGAACGGTCACCCCGATGCCCCGCGGGAGTGCCTGCATTTTGAGATCGGGAGGAAAATCCTGCAGGTGCGCGGAGACGTATGCTTCCATGCCGGAAAAGAGATGATTGAAGATCCAGAGAATGAGCCAGTCCTGCACTTCCTGGCGTTTGAGATCGAGGCTGCCGGAATGGATCTTCTTCATGTAGTTCGCTTCCTGCTGTGCCTTCAACGTCATCATCGCCGTGACGCCTTCCCATGTGACGAAGGCGGCGCCGGTCATGTGGCGGCCGGTAACGGCCTGGCCCCAGCCGGGAATCAGGAAGGAGCGCCAGAATGCGCCCATCGGCCGGACGCTGATATGCATCGTGTCGATGGGGAGAATGATGTGGGCGGTGTCGAGGGCGCGGGTTGTGTCCTGGGCGGCCACGCGGCCGGACGGCCGGACGGCCATAAGCACGAGGAGCGCGATGAAACCGGCCGTCCGGCCGTCGGGCCGTCGGACCGTCATCAGCGTGCCACCAGCACGTTCAATTTTCCCCGCTCGAGCGTCACGGTACACTCGTTGACTCCCGGCTCCCGCAGCTCGCCGTCCACGTGCACCAACAGCGGCTGCTCGGGCGTACGGATCGTGAGCGTTGCGGTCTGGATGATAGCCACCTCACGCATCGTACCGTGTGTCCCGCTCATCACGCGCGGGATCGCGAGCAGGAAGCGCGGCAACGAGACACGGCGAATCAGGCATACGTCCATTTTGCCGTCCGCGGGATCGGCGTCGGGCGCGAAGCGATAGCTGCCTCCCGCCGTCGTGCCGTTGCAGACCTCGACCATCATCATGTACCCCTGCTCGCGAAAGCCGGGCGCGGCGACGTCGAACAGCATCGGCTCGAACTTGAAAAACGTCTTCACGATGGGCACGAGGTACGATAGAAATCCTGTGAGGTGTTGCATTCGGTTTCGCGCCTGCACCACAGCGGGCCCGAAGCCGAAGCCCACGCTGTTCACGAACCATTCGTCCAGCACGCGCCCCGCATCAAAGTGTCGCGAACGCGCCGTCACGAGCCGTGCGACCGCCCGCGCGGGATCGTGGCGGTACACACCGACCAATTTCGCGAAGTCATTGCCCGAGCCGACGGGCACGACGCCCAGCGCCGCATTGGTATCGGGAGGCGCGTTCAGCAGTCCATTGGCGACTTCATGGACGGTGCCGTCGCCTCCGACGGCGACCACATTGCGGGCGCCGGCGGTGGCGGCCTGCAGCGCCAGCTCCTGGCCATGGCCCGGGCGCTCAGTGCGCGCAATCTCCACCGCCCACCCCTGCGAGCGAAACGCGCGCGCCACCGCATTTTCCGCCCGGCGCCCCGCACCACGACCAGCCGCTGGATTGATGATTAGGTGAGCCTGGAGCACGGGGCAACAAGATACAACTCGCCCGCCCTTTGAGGGGGCGGGCGGGTTGGAGGAGCAGAAGGGAGCGGTCAGCTCGACAACGACTTACGCGAGGTAACGCTCGTCCCAGTCTACCGCGTATTCGACGGAACAGCGCCCGCACACCATCCTGGTCGGCCGGCCGTGGAGCGACACGCGGTCCCGACAGGAGGGACAGACGGCGTAGTGCGGCGCAATCTGGAGTGATTGCGGCGCGTTCCGCGGGCGCTGGACAACCGTCCATTTACGGGGTGGCGTATTCGACATCTGCAGAAAGGCGCGTACGACGGGGACCGGCTTACCGCTCACATCTACCAGGGCCGCCAGGCCGTCGGCCTTGATGAGCCGGTACCAGGCGCCGCGGCGCAGATTGCAATTCAAATCAGCTTGGAGACGAGCCCACATCATCAGCGACACTCGGGCGTCGAGGGACAAAACTACAGTGCTCAATCGCGACTCAGACGTCAATGTTGAATGACCTGCCCTGGGGTGAGATCCGTCACTCTAGACTTTGGCACCGTTTGTTTCGGTCCAATTGACCTCGAATTCCTTGCGGCACCGCCCGCATTCGAGTACGCGCGGCATTTTCTTCGGCGGCAATGGAGCGCGGGCGCGGCAATTGGGGCAGACCCCATACGTTCCCCGAAGGTGTGGCGGGGCTTTGCGATGGGCTGCTTCCGGCGCCGTCACGACGCTCCAGCGCAGCGGCGGCCGCTGCTGGAGCTCGAGCCACGCCCTGAGCACGCCGACTCTTCGATGATTCACTTCGATAATTGCCTGGAGATCATCGAGTTCCAGCACCCGATACCAGGCGCCACGACGGAGCTTCAGCGGCACATCAGCCTGCAAACGAGCGAACAGGAGGGCCATCACGGCTCCTGGTAAGGGAGACGAGGATGGGCGCGGGCACAATATACAACTGTCTGCTAAAAGTGGGACGACACGGGTCACACCTAGGAGTTGTCCCAGCCGATATCGAAGAAGCCGTTGCACTTGGGGCATCGCATGCTCGTGGCCCGCTCCTCGAGTCGGGCGCGAGTGCGGCAGTTGGGGCAGACGCCGTAGCGGGGACCCCACGATGTCGGAAGGCGGGCCGAGTGCGGCGGCCGTGGCACGACGGCCCAGCGAGTGGGAGGGGCCGGGACAATCTCGAGCGACGGACGCGGGAAAGGCGTCAATGTACCGTTCACATCCAGCAGTGCTTCGGACGGCGTCAAGCGTACGACCCGATACCAGGCACCGCGCCGCAGCCGCGACGCCTCAGTTGAGCGCACGCGCGCCCATTGCCCTGTGGTGGCCATCAGTCCTCCGAGCCTCTAGCCTGCTTACGATTGTGTACCGCAGGGACGAATGTCAACTGGCGGTGGCGTAAGCGTATAGGAGGGCCCCCCCTATTGAAATCGTCGCTTTGCCACGTTGTTGGTGGGCTGCATCACGACGGTATGCCCGCTCACTCCCAATTTTCGGCATTGCTGCTCAGAGCAAAACCGTCCAAAGACGGTGACGCAGAGCTACGGGGCTACGGCGGGAGTCACCGCCTTGCTCGCCTGGCCGCCAGCGATCGACGCTGGCGGCCTTTTTTTGTCTTGGGAGGAGACGCGTTATGAATTTCAAGTTCAAGCTCTCGCGTCGTCTGGCGCGCATGAAGCTGTCGCTCCTGATTGCCGGCACGCTCGGACTCGCCTGTCAGCTCCCGAAGGCGGGTCCTGAGGTTGTTCGTATCGACGGGATCGAGATCACCCCCCCGCGCCTTAGCCTCATGCCATCCCAGTCAGCAGAGCTCAGTATTGCCGTCTTCACGTCGCGGGGCGATTCCGTGCCGGCGTCGCAGCTGGAGTGGAGCACGACCGGCGGGTACATCAGCAGCAACTCCGTTGTCGGTCGCGTGCGGCACGTGACCTATCAGTCGCCGGCGCTGCCGGGGGACTACCTGTTCATTGTCACCACAACGTCCGGTTGGCCCGCGGACACCGCTCATTTCGCCGTGGCGACAACGCCCGTGCCTGTGAACGGCGTCACGGTCGTGCCCGGCAATGTGAGCCTTGGCATCGAGGACACGACGACACTTCACGTCGTCCTGACGGATTCGAGTGGTAGCGTGGTCGTGGGTCGGGCGATCGAGTGGTCTACCAGCGACGCTGCAGTGGCCACGGTTCTCGCTACGGGCCTGGTGCGCGCGATGGCCGCGGGTACCGCGACGATCACGGCGACCAGCGAGGGACGAAGCGGCACAGCACTCGTTCGGGTCGTTCAGTAGTGGCGGTGGCGGGAGCGTGTGGGAATCGAACCCACCGAACCCTTTGCAGGGCCCAGCCAGTTTTGAAGACTGGTCAGGCCACCAGACCCAATCCGCTCCCCCGCTGCCCTACTGCTTCACCGCGATGACATCGATCTCCACACGCGCGCCCTTCGGCAGACCGGCAGCCTGCACCGTCGAGCGGGCCGGCTTGTGCGAGCCGAACTGTTTGGCATACACCTCATTCATTTGCGCGAAATCCGCCATGTCCGCCAGATAGACAGTCGACTTTACCACGTTCCCGAGCGTCGCTCCCGCGGCGGCGAGCACGGCCTTGAGATTCGCGAAGACCTGCTCGGTTTGCTCGGCAGTCGTGCGCCCCACCAGCTCGCCACTCTTCGGATCGAGCGCCACCTGGCCCGCCGTGAAGATCAGGCCGTCGATCGCCACCGCCTGGCTGTAGGGTCCAATCGCTTTGGGTGCGGCATCGGTTGCGATGGTGCGCATTAGAAGAGTCCCTCGATGGTGCCGTCCGGATGCAGGCGAATGCGCTCGGCCGCCGGGTTCTTGCCGAGGCCCGGCATCGTCAGGATGTCGCCGGCGAGCGCCACGACGAAGCCGGCGCCCGCTGATGGGAGGATGTCGCGCACGTGCAGCGTGAAGCCGCTCGGCGCCCCCAGCTGGGCCGCATCGTCCGAGAGCGAATATTGCGTTTTCGCCATGCAGACCGGAGTCTCGCCCAGTCCCAGCGTGGGCAGCAGCTCGAGCGCGCGCTCGGCAGGAGCCGCGAACGCGACCCCGGCCGCCCCGTAGACCTCGCGCGCGATCGTCTCGATCTTTTCCCGAATCGGGCGGCGCTCGTCATACAGTGGCCGGAACGCGGCCTTGCTCGACTTGAGCAGTCCGAGCAGCGATTCCGCCACGGCCACGCCGCCTTCCCCGCCCTTTTCCCACACGTCGCAGCGCACGACCTCCACGCCTTCGGCCGCGCCGACGGCGCGCACCGCGTCCACTTCTTCGTCGGTATCGGTGAGGAAGGAATTGAGGGCGACCATCGCGGGTACGCCGAATTTTTTCACATTCCGGATATGGCGGCGCAGGTTTTCGGCGCCGCGCTGGACCGCGGCGACGTCGGGCGTGCCCAGCTGATCCTTCTTCCTGCCGCCGTGCATCTTGAGCGCGCGCAACGTGGCCACGATGATCGCCGCCTCCGGCTTGAGACCGGCGAAGCGGCACTTGATGTCGAAGAACTTTTCGGCCCCCAGGTCGGCGCCGAAGCCGGCTTCGGTCAACACGATATCGCCGAGCGCGAGGCCCAGTTTCGTCGCGACGACCGAGTTGCACCCGTGGGCGATGTTGCCGAAGGGTCCGCAGTGCACGAGCGCGGGTCCGCCCTCGAGGGTCTGGACCAGGTTCGGATTGATGGCGTCCTTGAGCAGCAGCGTCATGGCGCCCTGCGCTTTGAGATCGCTGGCCCGACCCGGGGTCTTGTCCGGACGCAAACCCACGATGATGCGCGCGACGCGCGCTTCGAGATCCTCGATCCCCGTCGCGAGTGCCAGAATCGCCATGATTTCCGAGCCCGGGATGATGACGAAGCGCTCTTCGCGCATCGGGCCGCCAGTCAGCCCCCCGAGGCCGACGATGATGTGGCGCAAGGCGCGATCGTTCATGTCGATGGTGCGCGGCCAGGTGATCCGCCGGACGTCGAGCCCCAGGGCGTTGCCGTGGTGCAGATGCGCGTCGAGCATGGCGGACAGCAGGTTGTGCGCGCTGGCAATGGCGTGGAAGTCGCCCGTAAAGTGCAAGTTGATGTCTTCCATCGGCACGACCTGCGCGTAGCCACCGCCCGCGGCACCGCCCTTCACCCCGAACACGGGACCGAGCGACGGCTCGCGAATCGCGAGGATCGCGTTCTTGCCCAGCCGGCGCAGCGCCTGCGTTACGCCCACGGTGACCGTGGACTTGCCTTCGCCGGCCGGGGTCGGGCTGATCCCGGTGACGAGCACCAGCCGTCCTTTTGGCGGGCGCGACTCGAGGGCGCGCAGCGAGATCTTCGCCTTGTATTTCCCATAGAGCTCGAGCTCGTCGTCGGACAGACCCAACTCCACGGCGACATCGCGAATCGGGCGGAGCTTGGCCGCCTGCGCAATCGCGATATCCGAGGGGACTTTCTTCTTGACTGCGGTCGTCACAACGACACCTCCAGCCGCGCGCCGAAACAGCGTCGGGCGTTGTCGGTGGTGCGTCGTGCCAGCTCGTCCGGGGAGTCGCCGCGCAGCTCCGCGGCGCGGTCGGCGACGGCCCGGACGAAGGCGGGCTCATTGCGCTGCCCGCGATGCGGGACCGGCGCGAGGTAGGGCGCGTCGGTCTCGACTAAGAGACGGTCTGACGGACAGTCGGCCAGACGCCCGGTGTGCGCAAAATTCTTGAAGGTGATCATTCCACTGAACGAGAAATATGCACCGATGCTCAGGCCGGCGTCCCACACGTCATCGCCGGAGGAGAAACTGTGCAGCACCACGACCGGCGGCCGCGGGGCCAGCGCGCGCAGCATCGCCGCCATGTCGGGGTCGGCATCCCGCGCGTGCACGATCACCGGTTTGCCGAGGTCGCTCGCCAGCTGGAGATGCGCCGCGAACGCGGCACGCTGAGTCTCGCGCGGTGCATGCATGTAGTGATAGTCGAGCCCCGTCTCCCCCACTGCCACCATTTCGGGCGCCGCCAGCAGCTCGCGCACCCGCGCCGCCGCGTCGCCCGACCAGGCGCGCGCCTCGTGCGGGTGAACCCCCGCGGTCGCGGAGAGTCCCGCGGTGCCGCGCGCCAGCGCCGCGGCGCGCTCGCTGGCGGGCAGCGACTCGGCGATCACCACGACATGCGACACGCCGGCCGCCGCCGCGCGCGCGAGCACCGCGTCACGATCCACGTCGAAGGCGCCGTCACCCAGGTGACAATGGGTATCGACGAGAGAGGAGCGCAGCATGCTGCGCTCCTCCTACCGGGTCGGCTGTGGGGCCCGAGGCGACGGCGACGCCGTCGGCGTCGCTGGCGCAAACTGTGGCGCCTGCGGCCGCTGGCCGAACGTCCGCGCCCCGCGCGCATCTTCCCCAGGCCAGCGCTTTTCGATCCAGAGCAGCACGGGTGCGGCGATATAAATGGAGGAGAACGTGCCCGTGAAGATGCCGAACGACATGACCCAGGCGAACGGCCGGATCACCTCGCCCCCGAGCACCAGCAGCGAGAGCGTCGTCGCGATCGTGGTGCCGTGGGTCAGCACCGAGCGCGGCAGCGTTTCGTTGATCGAGAGGTTGAGAATCTCATACAGATTCTGCCGCCGGTATTTGCGCAGGTTTTCGCGCACCCGGTCGAAGATGATGATCGTGTCGTTCAGCGAATAGCCGACCACGGTGAGCACCGCGCCCACGACCACCAGGCTGACCTCCAGATGCATGACGCTGATGAACGCGATCGTGGCCACGACGTCGTGCGCGGTCGCGACGACGGCGGCAAGACCAAAACGCCACTCGAAGCGGACCGCCAGATAGATGAGCGTCACGACGAAGCTGAGCAGGATCGCGAGGAGCGCTTTGCCCTGCAGCTCCCGGCCGACCTTGGGACCCACCGCTTCGCGCCGTTCGAGCCGGTACTGCCCGGACCCGACGCTTTGGTCGAGGGCGCGGGCCACGGCGTCGGCCACCGCCTGGGTGCCGGCGTCGCCCTGCGACGCGACCGCGCCAAGGCGCGCGCGCACCACATACGAGGTGTCGGACCCGAAATTGGAGATGTCCGCACCAGTCAGGCCGACCTGATCGAGCGCCGTCCGGATGTTGCGGGTCGGCACTTTATGGGCGACCTCGAACTGCACGAGTGTCCCGCCCGTGAACTCGATGCTGTAGTTGAGGCCTCGGACCACCAGGAAGACGGCGCCGACGAGCATGATGGCCCCCGTGAGCGAGAACGCCCAGCGGCGCCATTTGATGAAGTCGTAGGAGGCGTTTGCAAAGAGTCTGATCATCAGATGCTCAGGGTCACCATGTTGGGGCGTCGGTTCAGCCAGATGAGGAACATTGTTTTCACGACGAAGATCGCGGAGATCATCGAGGCGATGATGCCGATGATCAGCGTGATGGCAAAGCCCTGCACCGGTCCCGTTCCCACGGCGTAGAGAATCAGCGCGGTCAGGATCGTACTCACGTTCGAGTCGACGATGGCGTTCATCGCGTGGAGGAAGCCGTCATCGACCGCCAGCCGCAGCGATTTTCCATGCACGATCTCTTCTCGAATGCGCTCAAAGATCAGCACGTTCGCGTCCACCGCGATGCCGATCGACAGGACGAAGCCAGCCATCCCCGGGAGCGTCAGCGTGAATCCGAACGCCGCCAGCCCCGCGAGTGTGAACAGGCAATACAGTGTCAGAGCGGCGACGGCCAGTGCGCCGGACACGCGGTAGTAGCCGACCATGATCACCACCACGAGCACCACGCCGACGATCCCCGCCCGCACGCCGTCATGGATCGAATCCGCGCCCAGTGTGGCGCTGATGGCCCGCTCATCGACGATCGTCAGCGGCGCCGGGAGCGCGCCCGCCCGCAACACCAGCGCCAGGTCGCTCGCCTCCTGGAGCGGCTTGTTGCCCAACTCGATCTGTCCGTTCGCGCCGATCTGGCTGCGAATCACCGGCGGCTCACCCTGGACGCGCCCGTCGAGGAGGATCGCCATGAAATCCCCGATGTGCCGGGCGGTCTCCTGCGAGAAAATGCGCGCGCCGCGCCGGCTCAGCTGGAAGGTGACGATCGACTGGTTCGTCACGGGATCGCGCCGCGCCGTCGCCCGGACCAGCTCCTCGCCGGTGATGATCGGCCGGGAGTCCACGGCATAGAGCGGCCGGTAGAGTCGCGCGCCGTAGGCTTCGGTCTGCGCCCCCCATTTCAGCTCGAGGCCGCGCGGGATCAGCCCTTTGGCATCCGGTCGTTGGATCAGACTGTCGACCAGCGGCCATTGCTCCTCGGGCACGAGGTATTCGCCCGGCACGCCGCCGGGCCGCTGATTCAGCAGCGAGGACAGGACGCCGGGCGCATTCGCGTCGGCCGCGGAGTCGCGCGCCGCCTTGCTGGTTTCGCCGCCGAACAGCTGGGCCACCGCCGACGGCGTGGCGTCGCCGTGGGCTTTGACGCCCGCCTTGCGCAGGGCAACGTCGATGGCCGGCAGCGCGTCTTTGAAGACGCCCTTCATGTCGACGATGCGAAACTCGAGGAAGGCGGTTCGCTGCACGATGCTCTTCGCCCGGGCAGGATCCTTCTCGCCGGCGAGCTCCACGATGAGACGGCAGCGGCCCTGAATCTGCACGACCGGCTCCGTCGTGCCGAATTCGTCGATGCGCGTGCGCACCACTTTCTCGGCGCGTTGGATGGCGTCGGCGCAATCGGGGACGGGGCCCTTCGTCTGATCGACCTCGAGTGCCAGGTGAATGCCGCCCTGCAGATCGAGGCCAAGGTTGACCGGCAGGCGGCGGACGGTGGTGTCCTTGAGCCGTCCCGACGCCGGGTCGATGACGCGCTGTTTCGTATTGCGCGGCACGAGCGACACGATACTCACCGCCACCAGCCCCGCGATCACCCAGAGTCGCCCACGAATCCTCTTGTCCATCACGTCTCTCTCTATCGGTTGAGGGTCGCCTGCGCCGCCTGGCGGTCGCGCTCCAATTGCGCGACGAGCGCCTCACGCGACGCAAACGCCTGCACTTCGCGCAGGCGGCGAACCCATTCCACTGCGATGGTCTCCCCGTACAGCTCACCAGCGAAATCGAACAGATGAATCTCGAGCGTGCGAGCGTGCTCTCCAAAGGTAGGGCGTGGACCCTGATTCATCATCCCGCCGTACCGTTTCCCGCTCCCCGTTTCCCCTCCCACCGTTACCCGCACGGCATATACCCCATCTGGCGGCAACAACTTGCGCGGATGGGGCGGCTCGAGGTTCACGGTCGGAACGCCGATCGTGCGCCCTCGTCCTGCACCCCGGACCACGCGCCCACGAATCCCGTAGGACCGCCCCAGCCACCGCGCCGCCGCATCGAGATCTCCATGGGCGATCGCGGTGCGAATCAGCGTCGATGAGATCGGCTGGCCGTCATCGCGCGCCGCCTCGACCACCGTCACGCCGAACCGCTGCGCCTCGCCGAGACGGCGCACCAGCTCCACGTCCCCGCCGCGCCCGCGGCCGAACCCATGATCGTGACCCATCACCAGCTCGCGCATCGCGTACTCATCGCTCAGGCGACGCACGAACGCCTCCGCGTCGAGCTGCGCCATTGCCTGAGTGAACGGCAGCACCACGAACCGCTCGACTCCCTGCGCGGCGACGAGCTCCCGCTTCTCATCCGTCGTCGTCAGCAGCTTCGGCGCCGCCGCCGGGTTCACGACCTCGAGCGGGTGCGGATCGAACGTGACGAGCACGCTCACCAACTGCGCGGTGCGCGCCCGTTCAGTCACCTCCGCGAGCACGGCCTGGTGACCGCGATGCACGCCGTCGAACGTGCCCAGCGTGACCACCGACCCGGGCGAAGCCATCAGTCTTCCGCCACCACGACGCGCGGCTTGAGAAGCTCGCCCGACTGCTCCGCGACCGCCACCAGCTCGTCGCCCGCGAAAATTGCCGTCAGCCGTCCGCCGTCAGCCGGCGGGTCGCTGGCAATCGGCCGTCCATGCAGCACCGCGTCCCGCTCGCTCTTATCGACCTCGCGGCGCGGCAGATGCGCGACCAGGATCGACGCGTCCCGCACCGCGGCCGGCGTCACCGCTTCGGGCGCGATCGCATCCTCCAAGCGCAACGGTCCCACTGCCGTCCGCCGCAGCGCCGCCAGGTGCGCGCCGCATCCCAGCTTGGCGCCGATGTCCCGCGCCAGCGACCGCAGGTACGTCCCGCCACTCACCGTCGCCCGAAACTCGAGATTTGGAACCGCCGCCTCCACGATCTCGAGCTCGCGGATCTCCACCGGACGCGGCGCCGGCTCGACCGTTTCGCCGCGCCGCGCGCGGGCGTAGGCGCGCTCCCCTTCGATCTTCACCGCCGAATAGGCGGGGGGCCGCTGCTCGTAGCCGCCGCGGAAGCCGTCGATCACCGCCGCCAGGTCCGCGGGCGTGATCTGCGTCCACGGCGCGGTCGCAACCACGGCTCCCGTCAAATCATCCGTCGCGGTGGTCACGCCGAGGCGGATGATGCCTTCGTAGGACTTCGGCCAGTCCGCGGCGTAGGCGGCGAGTCGCGTCGCGCGTCCCACCACCAGCACCAACAGTCCTTTGGCGAACGGATCCAGCGTTCCCAGATGGCCGATGCGCTGCTCGCCGAGCGCGCGGCGCACGATATCCACGACATCATGGGATGTGGGGCCCGCCGGCTTGGCGACCAACACGATCCCAGCGATCAGTCTTGCGGCTCCTTCAGCTCCTTCAGGACCTGGTCGATGCGCTGCGCGTGCTCGATCCCGCGGTCCAGATGAAAATGCAGCTCCGGACTCGTGCGGAGGGGCAGCTCGTTCGACAGCTGCGCCCGCAGGTAGCGCGCGGCGCTCGCCAGTCCCTCCAGCGACTTGGCCTTCTCCTCCTCGGTCCCCATCACGCTGACGCGCACGTTGGCATGCGACAGGTCGGCCGACACATCCACGCCGATGACGGTCACGAAACCGATGCGCGGGTCGCGCACGTCGCCGGTGAGGAACTGCCCCACAGCGTGCCGGATCAGCTCGCTGACGCGCTCGGGACGGTGATGGCGCCGTTTCATGTCAGAGATAGCTCGTGCTGGTATCCACGATCCGCGCGCCGTCCGCCCCTGCAACCAGCTCGTCCGCCTCGCGCAGCACGCTCTCGGCGTGCCGCCGGTCGGTGCTCACCACCGCGGCGGTCAGCTCGGCACGCTGCCACAGATCGTGATGCCCCGTCTCGGCGACGGAGACGTTGAAGCGATTGTGCATCCGGTCCTTGAGACTCTTCACGATCGTCCGTTTGTCCTTGAGCGACTGGCACGCCGGCAGGTGCAGCTCCCACACCATCACGCCAACGATCACGACTCAGCAGCGCTGAGCGAGCGCGCGATCTCCTCGATCCGGTACGACTCGATCAGATCCCCGACCTTTACGTCGTTGAAGTTCTCGATGCCGATACCGCATTCGAACCCTTCGCGCACCTCGCGGACGTCGTCCTTGAACCGCTTCAACGACGCGAGGGTCCCGTCGTACACTTCGACGCCGTTGCGGATGATGCGGACACGTCCGGTGCGCGGGATGACGCCGCTGCGCACGAAACATCCCGCGATCGTTCCGATCTTGGCGATTTTGAAGATCTGCCGGACTTCCGCTTCGCCGAGCACGACCTCCTTCTTCTCGGGGGCGAGCAGCCCTTCCATGGCCAGCTTCACTTCTTCGACGGCCTCGTAGATGATCCGATAGGTGCGGATCTCTACCCGCTCGCGATCCGCGGCGGCGCGCGCGTTGGAGTCAGGGCGCACGTGGAAGCCGACGATGATCGCGCCGGACGCGCGGGCCAGCAGCACATCCGACTCCGTGATGGCACCCACGCCGCGGTGCACCACCTCGACCTTCACCTCGGCGGTGGAGAGCTGGGCCAGGGCGTCGGCGAGCGCCTCGGCCGGGCCGCCCTGGTCAGCCTTGATGATGATGCGCAGCGTCGCCACGCCGCCTGCGGCCGCTTCCGCCATGAAGTCTTCCAGCGTCTTGACCCGGCCGGTGCGGCGATGCTGGGCCTCGCGCTCCAGGCGCTGGCGTTTCTGCGCGATGTCGCGCGCGGCCGCCGCATCGTCCATCGCGAGGAAGCTGTCGCCCGCTTCCGGCACGCCCTCGAAGCCGAGGATCTGCACCGGCGTCGACGGGCCGGCTTCGACTTCGGTGCCGCCGCGCTCGTCGTACATCGCGCGGACGCGGCCCGAATACTGGCCGCAGATGAAGTCGTCACCCCCGCGCAGCGTGCCGTTCTGCACGAGAATCGTCGCGAGGGCGCCCTTGCCCGGATCGAGCTGCGCCTCGAGCACCGTTCCCTGCGCCTTCCGGTCTGGATTCGCCTTGAGGTCGAGCAGCTCGGCCTGGAGCAGGATCTGATCGAGCAGCGCGTCGACGTTCGTGCCCTTCTTGGCGGAGATCGGCGTCATCAACGTGGTGCCGCCGAATTCTTCGAGCACGACGCCGTGCGACAACAGATCCTGCTTCACCTTCTGCACATTCGCGGTCGGCAGGTCGATCTTGTTGATCGCGACGACGAGCGGCACGCCGGCATTCTTGGCGTGCGAAATCGCCTCGATTGTCTGCGGCATGATGGCATCATCGGCGGCGACGACCAGCACCACGATGTCGGTGACCTGCGCGCCGCGGGCGCGCATCGCCGTAAAGGCTTCGTGACCCGGCGTGTCGAGGAAGGTGATCCTCCTGCCGTCCTTGAGGGTCACTTGGTAGGCGCCGATGTGCTGCGTAATGCCGCCCGCTTCGCCGGCGACGACGTTGGCCTTGCGCACGAAGTCGAGCAGCGACGTCTTGCCGTGGTCGACGTGACCCATGATGGTTACGACCGGCGGCCGCGGCTTCAGCGTTTCATCGGCATCCTTCGTTTCTTCGGTCCGGGTGGTGGCGTACTCCTCTTCCTTCACCGCCTGGAATCCGAAGGCGGACGCGATCAGCTCGATCATGTCGAAGTCGAGGCGCTGATTGATCGTCACCATCTGGCCGAGCTCTTTGAACGCAAACGTCACGATCTGCGTCGGCGGCACTTTCAGCGTGCTCGCCAGCTCCGACACCGTGATGAACTCCGTCACGCGCACCAGCGTCTTTTCGCGCTCGCGCTCGGCTCGGCGCGCCTCCTCCTGCACCTCACGGAACGTGGGCCCTTCCTCGCGACGATGGACGCCCTTCTTGCCCACCGGCGCCTTCAGCGTCGCGAGGGTGCGCGAAATGTTCTGCGCCACGGCCTCTTGATCGACCAGCGACTTCTTCCCTTTCTTGCGCTTCTTACCCTTATCCCGGCGGCGCTCGTCGAGCGGCTGCGCGCCAGGCGCGGCCGACGCGACGGGACGGGGCGGGACGTTGGTGCTCGGACCCGACGGCGTCCCGCGCGCGACCGGGCGCGGACGAACGGGCGTCGGAATGAACGGCCGAGGCGGCGGTGAAGGGGCGGCGGAGGGCGGCGCAAACGACGGCGGCGAAGGGGCGGCCGTCGGCATCGGTGCGAAAGTAATGGTCGCGGCTGGAGCCGACTCTGCCGGCTCGGCCGGAGCAAGGTCCTTGAAGAGCGCTGCGGCGCGCTCCTCGAGCGACGGCGCGGGCTTCTCCTCTTCCTGCTGACGGACCGCCGTCTCGAGCGCCAAGCGGGCGCGCTCGGCCTCGGCGGCTTCGGCGGCAGCGACCTCGGCAGCCGCCGCATCGGCCGCGGCGACTTCGGCGGCCGTGCGACGACGCCGCCTGGGGCGTGCGTCGGCGGTTACCGGTTCCGGGGCGGGCTCGGCGGCTTTGACTGCCGCGCGGCGCCGCTTGGGGGGCGCGGCCGGCTGTTTCTGCTTGCGCTTGTCGCGCTCCCAGCGCGCGCGCATCAACGACACCTGCTCGTCCTTGAGGGGCGTCAGATGACTGCGCACGAAAATGTCCATCTCCTTGAGCATGCCCATCAGTTGCTCGCTGGAGATGCCGAACTCCGCTGCTAGATCATGAATCCGCGTCGTTGTCACTGAACTCCTCGCTATCAGCTATCGGCTATCAGCTATCGGCTATCGGCTATCAGTCCTCTTGCCAGTGCGGGGTCGCTCACGCCCGCCGCCTGCACGGGCGGTCGGCCCAACCCCGCTCCCAACTCATCTGCCCCTGGTCCTCGCAGCACCGGGACCTGCTTCGCCTCGGCGAGCCGAGCCACCTTGTCGAGCGTCCGCTGGCTGGCATCAGCCGCGAGCACGACGCACGAGATCTTGCCTCGCTGCAACCCTGCCCGGACACCTGCCACGCCGATCACGACGTTGCCCGCTCTGAGCCCCAGGCCCAGCAGCCGGGTGATTTTCGAGCCCCCCCTCACGCCGTGGTCTTGCCCGCTTCTTCCTCTTCGCCGCCCTCTTCAGTCATCTCGTTCAGGAACGACATCATCTTGTCCGCGAGATCAGGCGTCATGCCCGGGATCTGATCGACTTCTTCCCGCTCCATATCGAGGATGTCCTGCAGCGTCTTCTTCCCAGCCTGCTCGAGGACCGCGACCAGCTCCGGTGACAACCCCTTCATCTCGGTCAGGGCCACCTGCGTGACCGACTGATCGGGGGGCGGGAGCGGCGCGAACAACGGCCCTTCGCCACCTCGTTCGAGCCACTCACGACTCGAGTAGAGGTCGACCTTCCAACCCGTCAGCTCCGATGCCAGACGCACGTTCTGGCCGTTGCGGCCGATCGCGAGTGACAGCTGGTCCTCGTCCACGATGGCCTGAATCGTTTTCGATTCCGGATCGGAGAACACGCGCGCGACGCGTGCGGGCGCGAGCGACAGCTTGGCAAAGCGCTCCGGGTCCGAAGACCACGGCACGATGTCGATGCGCTCGCCGTTCAGCTCGTTGACGACGGCCTGCACGCGCGAACCCTTGAGACCCACGCAGGCGCCGACGGGATCGATCGAATCGTCGCGTGACCACACGGCGATCTTGGTCCGACTCCCCGCCTCACGGGCGGTGGCACGGATTTCCACGATCTGCTGCTGGATTTCGGGGACTTCGAGCTTGAACAGCGCCTTCACGAACAGCGGGTCGGCGCGCGACAGAATCAGCCGCGGCCCCTTGGGCGTTTCCTCGATGCGCTTGAGGACCGCACGAATCGTGTCGCCCTGATGGAAGTGCTCGCGGTGGTTCTGGTCGCGGTAAGGAATGATCGCTTCCGCTTCGCGGAACTTGGTCAACATCACGACGATCTTGCCACGCTCGATCTGCTGAACCTCGCCTGAGAGCAACTCCCCGACTTTGCCCGAGAACTCTTCCCGGATGCGCGAGCGCTCACCCTCACGCACGCGCTGAATGATGCGTTGCTTGGCCGCCTGAACTGCGGTGCGCCCGAATTGGTCGAAGGGAACCTCTTCCTCGAGAACGTCACCGGGCTGGAATTCCGGGTCCTCGAAGCGTGCTTCTTCGAGCGCCACCTGCGTACCGGGATCTTCGACGGTCTCGACCACCGTCTTGAGCACCACGATCCGGATCGAGCCCTTCATCTCATCGATGCCGATCTCGGCTCGCACATTGGGGCCGTATCGCTTCACGAGGGCGGCGTGCAGCCCGTCCTTCAGCAGGTCGATCAGCTCGCCGCGCTCAAGCTGTTTGGTATTGGTCAGCTCTTTGATTGCGGAGATTACGTCGGTCGTATTGGCCATCTTGGGTCCTCGGTCATCAGTCGTCGGCCGTCAGACGGGCATCCCGCACGTCCACCAGCCGGTATTCTTGCTCCTGTCCCCCCTGCGGCTGGAGGACGACAGTCTCCTCAGTCGGCACGGCCACGATGCGCGCGCGTACCCGCCCCAAACCCGCCAGCTTCGCGTTGACATCGCGCCCCACAAAACGCACCCAATGCCGGTGCCATTTCAGCGGACGCTCGATGCCCGGGCTCGAGACTTCGAGCACATAGCGGTTGCCGAGTGGGCCCCCCCCCGCTCCGCCCGCGTCCAGCCACTCTTCCAGGGCCCGGCTGGCACGCGTACAGTCCTCGACCGTGACGTTCCGTGGCGGACAGTCGATTCTGACTTGAACGAGCGGTCGGTTCGGCGTGCCGCCGATGCGAAGGTCGGCCAGATCGAACCCCAGCATTTCCAGCCGGGTCCGAAAGGCCTCGACGAGACTGTCAGTGAGCATAAAAAAAAGCGCGGGCCGAACTTCGCCCGCATCACGTGGGAGAATGTAGCCGGGGTCCTTACCGTGTCAACCGAGCGACCGGCCGAGGTACGCGACCATCCGGCCGTCCCTTCCCCCCGATACACGATGCGAGAAGAAACGATCTCTGTCTTCGGCGCTGCACCACGGTGAGGTCGAGATCTCCCGGATACCAAGCGCCCGCGCCTGCTCGCTCAGCACGGCTCGGAGATCAAGGCGCACGGTACCGCTTAAACCAAAACGTGAGGCTACCTCCGGTCCCACCTCATAGCAGTCGCCACAAATGCCGATGCCGCAATGCATTACAATATCGCTGGTCCTGGCAAAAGCGCGCCACTTGAGCAGATCGACCCCGTGCGCGAGCACCCCCGCAGCCGTGCCGCGCCACCCCGCGTGCAGGATGGCGATCGCGCCCTTGTGCGGGACGGCGAGGTAGACGGGAACGCAGTCGGCGACGGTCACGGCGAGCAACACCCCGCGCTCCGACGTCGCGTGCCCGTCGACGCCGTCGAGGATCAGCCAGCCCTCGGGGAGCCCTTCGTGCCAAAGCACCTCGGTACCGTGCACCTGATGACTCAGGACGATGGTTGGGAATCGCGCCGCGAAGGCGGCACGGAAGGCGCGCCACCGGCCGATCACCTGCCCGACCGGCTCGTCGCTCCACAGTCCCAGGCTGAGCGGCCGTATCGTGATGCCCGCAACCAGCCCGTAGCGGTCGGCCCACTCTGCCAACTCGAGCCGCGGCACGGCGGCATCGCCGGCAGGCACCTCGGGAACCGTTTGTAGGGGCGCAGCATGCTGCGCCCCTACATCAGGATCGGCGCTCAATCTGCGCGCCCAACGCCCGCAGCCGAGTGTCGATGTGCTCATACCCGCGCTCGATCTGTCCGATGTTCTGGATGACCGAGTCGCCCTGCGCGGCGAGCGCCGCCAGCAGCATCGCCATGCCGGCGCGGATATCGGGACTCTCCACCACCTGGCCGCGCAACGCCGACGGCCCGGCGATCACGGCGCGGTGCGGATCGCACAGCACGATGCGCGCACCCATGCCGATCAACTTGTCCACGAAAAAGAGCCGCGACTCGAACAGCTTCTCAAAGATCAGCAGCAGTCCTTCGCACTGGGTCGCGACGACGATCGCGATCGACATGAGATCGGCGGGGAACGCAGGCCAGGGACCGTCTTCCAGCTTCGGGACGTGGCCGCCCAGATCGGGACGGATCCGGCGCTCCTGATCGGCGTCGACGATGAGCTTCGTGCCGTCGATGCGCGGCCGCACACCCAGTCGGTCGAAGGCGAGCAGCGTCGAGCGCAGGTCGTCGGGGCGCACACCATCGATGACCACCTCACCGCCCGTGACCGCCGCCAATCCGATGAACGAACCAATCTCGATGTGATCGGGGCCGACGCTGTGCCGTGCCGCCTGCAACGCGGGGCGCCCTTCGATGGTCAGCGTATTGGTCCCGATGCCGTCGATCGCCGCGCCCAGCCCGACGAGAAAGCGGGCGAGATCCTGGACGTGCGGCTCCGAGGCGGCGTTGCGCAACACCGTCGTCCCCTGCGCGCGCACGGCCGCCATCAGTGCGTTCTCGGTGCCGGTGACGCTCGGCTCGTCGAGAAAGATGTCGGCGCCCTTCAGTTTTCCCTCGAGTTTGTAGGCGTCGCCGACGGTGACGTCCGCCCCGAGCCGCTCCAGCGCGAGAAAATGCGTATCGACGCGGCGACGGCCGATGACATCGCCGCCGGGCGGCGGCAAGGTCACGCGACCGAAGCGCGCCAGCATCGGCCCGGCCAGCAGAATCGATGCGCGGATTTCCTTGCACAGCGCGGGGTCGAGGGGCCGGGGCTCGGCGCGTGTGGTGTCGATGACCACGCTGTTTGCCCCCTGCCACTCTACGGTCGCGCCCACGTGCTGCAGCAACGCGAGCAGCGTCTCGACGTCGCGGATGCGGGGAATGTTGTCGATGTGGCAGGGACCGTCGGCCAGCAGAGTTGCCGCGAGGATGGGAAGAGCCGCGTTCTTGTTACCGGCGGGGCGGATCGTACCCGTCAGCGGGCGCCCCCCCGTGACACGGAACGACGGTGGCATAGGTCCGCCCAAGCTACGGGGGCGCTTGCGCCTGCGTCAAGCGTTCGCGAACGTTGGCCCTCGTGCATCCTCTGCTCGCGCTGGCCCTCGTCGTCGTGGCCGGCATCGGCGTGATACGGCTGTCGCGCCCACAGCTGCGATATCCAGCGTTGCTCCTCGATCTCGTCACCACCGGGGCGCCGTTTCTGCTGCTCGGCGTGCTGGTCGGACCAGGCCTCGGGCTGCTCGATCGCGCCGGCCTGCGCCTGCTCGAGCCGCTCGTCGCGCTCGGCATCGGATGGGCGGGCGCACTCTTCGGCCTGCGGCTCGAGTGGCGAATGGTCCGCCGCATTTCTCAGCGCACGTGGCTCATCGGTGCGACCCTCGCATTGCCTGTGCTGCTGACGACGACTGCGATGGCCGTGATCCTCGCCCGCGCGCTGCCGCCGCTCGCGGACTCGTGGGGGCATCCGTCTCTCGCCGTCGCCCTCGCGCTGGGGGGTGCCCTCACGACGGCGGCCTCGCAACGCGGACCGCGCCTGGGCCGCCGCAACGCGCTGCTCGATACCCTCTTCGGCGCCTCGGCGGTGGTGCTCGCAGTCGCATTGGCTCAGCCGCACCTCGCCCTGCGCAGCCTCATGCTCACCATCGTGGGCGGCGCCGTCCTCGGCGGCTTGTTCGCCGGAGTGGCGCAATGGATTCTGATCGACGAGCCCCCCCGGAAGAAGCACCGGTCGCAGCGTTCGCCGTGATTCTGGCGGGGGCGGGGTTCAGCTATGCGGCGCGGCTTTCTCCATTTGTCGTCTGTGCGCTGGCGACCGCCATCTTCATAAGCTTTGCGCCGACACCGGTGCGTCATGCCGTTGCGGGATTGCTGACGCGTTGGGAGCGCCCAGTTTTTGCGTTGTTCCTCGTGATCGCCGGCGCCCTCCTTGGGCCGATGAGCGCCTGGGTGGTGATCGCAGCGCCGGTTCTCGCGCTGCTGCGCGTCGCGGTGCGATGGGTGACGGTGCGATTCGGGCTCGATCAGGTCGATCCCGTCTGGCGGTCGCTGCCCTTCGCGCCGCCACCGGAGTTCGCGCATTCGCCGTTGCGCCAGGGTGCCAGCGCGGTGGCGCTGGCAGCCGGCTTTGACTTCGTACGGGGCGGTTCCGGTGCCGTGCTCGTGACGATCCTGCTGAGCGTGATAGCAGCGGAGGCAATGGGGGGAGTTGCGCGGACCCCGTTGACAGCGTCACCGCGCCAAGCCGAGGTTTCTTGATGCTTCCGACCTGGGTCGGCGTCGTCTCCGCGATCAGCCTGATGATCATCGCACTCGCCGCTCTGGTCGCCGGCGCAGCAATCGTCGCAACCGCATTGGGAGTCCGTGGCGCCCTGAAGGCTTGGAAGGCATTCGCGGGGCCGGCGGTCGCCGACGTGCGGCTCCTGATCAGCAACATCAAGACCGAGGCCGATGCCATCGTGGGGGCCTCACGGGATATCCGGCATCGGATCGTGAAAGCGGCCGACGCCGCCGAGGAGCGACTCACCGCGTTGGATTCCCTGACCGAGGTGATGCAGGAAGAGCTCGAGGAGACGGCGCTCGACGCCGCCGCGACCATGCGCAACGTCCGGCGCGGCCTGTCCGCGTGGCGCTGGGGTCGGAAGATCCTGAAAGGCAAAAAGAGACGGTGAAAAAACTGGCGGTGGGGGTCGGACTCGCCCTGATCGCCCTCGTGCTCTTTCCCGGCGTGGCGCACGCCTGGACGCCGGGCACACACATCTTCCTCGGCGAATCGGTGCTCGCCAATCTGCACCAGCTGCCCACCGCGATCACCGACCTGCTGCGCGCCTTCCCCTACGACTTCCTGTACGGCAACATCGCCGCCGACACGTCGATGGCGAAGAAGTACGCCCCCGTCGGCCGCCACTGCCACGCGTGGCACGTCGGTCAGGAGATTCTCGATCTCGCGCCCAGCGATCCCCTGCGCGCCTTCGGACTCGGATACCTCTCGCATCTCGCCGCCGACACCATCGCTCACAACTTCTTCGTGCCGCGGCAGCTCGTCCTCACCACCAGCACGGTCGCGTTGGGGCACTCATACTGGGAGAGTCGGTTCGAAACCCACCTCGGCGACGCGTACGCGCGCGAGGCGCGCGATGTCATCATGAAGGATCACGCGGCAAGCGACGAGCACCTCGACGCCATTCTTTCGCCGACGCTGTTCAGCGTGCGCACCAATCGCCGCCTGTTCCGCGGGATGGTGCACCTCACCGAGAGCCAGAGCTGGCAATGGGTGTTTCAGGTGATCGCGGGGACCAGCCGCTGGGACCTCGCCGACACTGACATCGAGCGCCATATGGCGGTCGCGTTCGAGTACGTCATGGAGACGCTCGGCGCGGACGCGAGTGACGCCGCGGCGCGCCGCCTCGATCCGGCGGGAGAAAAGGCGCTCGGCCTGGCCAAGCGGATGCGGCGGCAGGCACTGCGGGAAGGTGCACGCCACGAGCCGGAGCGGCTGGAAGATACCGCGCACGAGCACTTCGGATTACCGACGCCGTCGCTCGCCTATTGGAAGCAGTCGCAGGCGCAGCGTCCCTGGCGCGAGAGCTAAGGGGCCGACGCCAGCTTCTCTTCGAGCACCCGCTGGGCGAGCTTGGGATCGGCCTTCCCCTTCGACGCCCGCATCACCTGGCCCAGCAGAAACCCCATCAGCTTCGTCTCGCCGTTCTTGTAGCGCGCGACTTCGGTCGCGTGCGTGCCGAGCACGTCACTGACCCACCCCGCCAGCACGTTGGTGTCCGCGACCTGCACGAGACCCAGCGCCTCGGCCACCGTCCTGGGATCGCCGCCCTTCGAGGCGACTTCGCCGAAGACGCGCTTCGCCGCCTGGTGGCTCAACGTGCCCCCTTTGACGAGCGCGACCAGCTGAGCCAATGCTGCCGGCGGCACACGCAGCTGCTCCTGGTGATCCTTAGCGTCGGCGAGCGCTTCCGTCATGACCCAGTTCGCCGCGGCCTGCGGCTCCGCCCCGGCACGCACGACGCTCTCGTAGTACTCGGCGACCGCGCGACTCGCGGTCAACACCGCGGCATGCTCCCGGCTGAGCGCATACTGCCCCGCGAAGCGGTCGCGCTTGGCCGATGGCAGCTCCGGCAAATCGCTCTGCTGCTCGGCGACGAACTCCGGCGTCAGGACGAGCGGCGGGAGATCCGGCTCGGGGAAGTAGCGATAGTCGTGGCTTTCTTCTTTCGTGCGCTGCGGACGCACCGTGTTTTCCTTCGAGTCGTACAGCATCGTCTGTTGCGTTACCGCGCCGCCCGACTCCGCCAGCGCGATCTGGCGATCGCGCTCGACCGTCAGCGCCTTCTCAACGAACGCGAACGAATTGATGTTCTTCACTTCGGTGCGCGTGTTCAGCTCGGTCGCGCCCGCGCGACGCACGGAGACGTTGGCGTCGACGCGCAGGCTGCCCTTCTCCATGTCGCAGTCGGAAATGCCGATGTACTCGAGCAGCTGCTTCAGCGTCTGCAAATAGGCGCGCGCTTCCGCCGGTGAGCGTAGATCGGGAGCGCTGACGATCTCGATGAGCGGCACGCCAGAGCGATTGAGGTCGACCGCCGTGGCCTTCGGGAACCGATCGTGGATCGATTTGCCGGCGTCTTCCTCGACGTGCAGGCGAATGATGCCCGCGCTCATCCCCCCGCGCTCGGGAGAGATAAAGGAAAGGGTGCCACCGGTCGCGAGCGGCTGGTCGTGCTGCGAGATCTGATAGCCTTTCGGCAGATCGGGATAGAAGTAATTCTTGCGCGCGAAGATGCTCTTCGGGTGCACGGTGCACCCGAGTGCGAGTGCCGCGCGGACCGCCAGCCGGATCGCCTCGCCATTCGGGACCGGCAGCGCCCCCGGGAGGCCGAGGCAAACCGGACAGACCTGCGTGTTGGGTGGAGCGCCGAACGCGGTGGAGCAGCCGCAAAACATCTTCGACTTCGTCCGCAGCTGCACGTGCGTTTCGAGACCTATCACCGTTTCCCAGGAGCCCATCACGCCTCGTCCGTTGCGGGCACGCCGCGTTCGAGCGCGTACGCGGCCTCGAGCATTTCATCCTCGAGGAACGCCTGGCCGATCAGCTGCCCGCCGATAGGCAATCCTTTGACCTGGCCAATCGGCAGCGAGATCGCCGGTAGCCCGGCGAGATTTGCCGTTACGGTGAAGATGTCGGACAAATACATGGCGACGGGATCGTTCAACTTCTCGCCCGCTTTGAACGCCGGCGTCGGCGTGGTCGGTGTGAACAGCAGATCGACGCCGCGATCGAAGACATTGCGAAAATCCTGAGCGATGAGGGCGCGCATCTGCTGCGCCCGGCGGTAGTACGCGTCGTAGTATCCGGCGGACAACACGTACGTCCCGACGAGGATGCGGCGCCGTACTTCGGCGCCAAACCCCTGGCCCCGGGTCGAGCGGTACAGCGCCCGCAGGTCCGCCGCCCCATTGAACCGCGGGCCGTAGCGGACGCCGTCATAGCGGGCCAGGTTCGACGACGCCTCAGCGGGCGCGATGACGTAATACGTCGGCACGGCATACGGCGTATGCGGCAACGACACCTCACGGACCGCCGCCCCCAGCTCCTTCATGAGACGGACGGCGCGCTCGCAGGCGCGGCGCACGGCCGGATCGAGCTCGGGTGGAAAGTATTCGCGGGGCAGACCGATGACGAACCCTTGCAGCGACTCCGGCACCGTCGGCAACCGGAGGGGATCGCGGTCTTCGCAGGTCGCGTCCTTGGGATCGCGGCCACTGATGACCGAGAGCACGCGCGCGGCGTCGTGCACACTGCGTCCGAAGACACCGATCTGATCGAGCGACGACCCGAACGCGACCAGACCATACCGTGACACGCGCCCATAGGTCGGCTTGATGCCGACGACCCCGCAAAACGACGCCGGCTGCCGCACCGAGCCCCCCGTCTCGGAGCCGAGCGCGGCGGGAATCGCGCCCGAAGCGACGAGCGCCGCCGAGCCGCCCGAGGAGCCGCCGGGCACGCGCGTTTTGTCGAGCGGATGGATCACACGGCCGTATGCCGAGTGTTCGGTGGATGAGCCCATCGCGAATTCGTCGCAGTTGGTCTTGCCCGCGATCAGCGCGCCCGCGGCCTTGAGCTTCGCTACCGCCGTGGCGTCATACGGCGAGCGGTAGCCCTCGAGGATGCGCGAGCCGCAGCTGGTGGTGAACTCCAGCGTGCAGATGTTGTCCTTCACGGCAATCGGCATGCCGTAGAGTACCCCGGTCGGTCGCGCCGCCGCGGCCTGTGCGCCGAGCGACTTGCGAAGGTCTTTCTGTGGTGTGAGCAGCGCGTTGAGGCGCTTGACCTTCAGTAGCCGGTCCGCGACCGCTCTGGCGGAAGCCTCAGTCACTCGAATTGATCCAGCCGTGGGACGACGAAGAATCCTTCTTTAAATGCCGGCGCGAACTCGTCGGGACCGAACGCCAGCGGCGGCGGGTTCACTTCATCGGGGCGGAAGCGAATCGCGTCGGGACCGGGCACGAACACCTTCACCGTGCCGTTCGCCGGGACCGCGCTCAGCTGGGCGACGTAATCGAGAATGCGCGACATCTGCTCGGCCAATTCCGGCAGCGTCTCCTCGTCCACGTCGAGCTCCGCCAGGCGCGCGATGCGGAGCACCTCGTCCCGCGTCACACTCATGCACTGTCTCCTTCCCAATCCCGCTCGAGGGCCGCATAGGCGACGAGCAGCTGCTTGGTGCCGATGTCCGGATCATCGAAGTCTACGCTGACGCGCAGGTCGCGCCCCTCACCGGAGATGGCGCGGACGATGCCGCCGCCGAATTTGCGGTGACGCACCCTTTCACCTTTTACGTAGCGCGGCGCGTCCTGCGAGACTTCTTCCGGAAATCCGAGGTCCGCCGGCAAACGTCGCGCCGCTGCGCCGCGCGGCCGGGCCGGTTGCGGCGGCCGCATCGTGGGTTGCCACGACGGCGTCGTACTCCGTTCCTCGATCACATGCGGCGGCAAAGCGTCGAGGAAACGCGACGGCTCTGCCAGCTCCAGCCGGCCGTTGCGATATCGCGTGCGCGCCCATGAGAGATACAACCTTTCACGCGCGCGCGTGAGACCCACGTAACAGAGTCGCCGCTCTTCTTCGACGCCGCCGGGATCGTCCGCCGCGCGACTCAGCGGAAACAACCCATCCTCAAGACCCGCGAGCGCGACGTAGGGCCACTCGAGCCCCTTCGCCATGTGCGCGGTCAGCAATGTGACCCCCGGCACATCCCGATCCTCGTCGGCCGGCGTGATCAGTGCCGCCTGGGTGAGGTAGCGCTCGACCGGGCTGCCGCTGAGGGTCTCCAGGGATTCAGGGTCCTGCACCTCGGCCCAAGCGGCGGCGCCCGCCACCAACTCCCGCACGTTTTCGATCCGCTCCAAGCCCTCGGCGCCTTCCTCAGCGAGATGCTGCTCATAGCCCGTAGTCGCGAGCACGGTCTCCAGCGCCGTCGCGGGATCCGCCTGCCCCACCGCCTCCCGCAGCCGGTCGAGCAGCTCCGCGACGCCAATCAGCGCCTGGCGGACATTCGGGCGAAGATCGCTGACCCGATCGGCAACGCGCGCCGTTTCGAGGAGGGGCTTCTTCCAGGTCGCCGCCGCCCGGCCCACCAAGGCAAGCGACGCCTCGCCGATCCCGCGGCGCGGCGTATTCACGATCCTCAAGAAGGCCTCGTCGTCGGCCGGATTCGCGATCACACGCAGGTAGGCCAACAGGTCCTTCACTTCCCGGCGCTCGTAGAAGCTGATCGCGCCGATGAGCCGGTACGGGATGCCGCGGAACCGAAACGCCTCTTCCAGCGGGCGCGACTGGGCGTTGGTCCGGTAGAGGATGGCCATCCCGTCGTACGGGACATCCCCTTCGGCTGCCCGCCGGGCAAACTCGTTCGCCAGCCATTCCGCCTCGTCGCGCTCATCGGCGGAGGACAGCAGGATGACAGGGGCGCCGCCTTTTTTCTCGGTAAACAGCGTCTTCCCCAGGCGCGTCTTGTTCTCCGCGATGATGCCGTTGGCGGCGTCCAGGATGACCTGCGTGGAGCGGTAGTTCTGCTCCAGCCGCACGAGCTTTGTGCCCGGGAAGTCGTTTTGAAATGCCAGCATGTGCCGCACGTCAGCCCCGCGCCAGCCGTAAATCGCCTGATCGTCATCGCCCACGACACAGAGGTTGCGGTGGCGCTGGGCGAGCTGCTTCACCAGGAGATACTGCGCGGCGTTGGTGTCCTGGAATTCGTCGACCAGCACGTGCTGGAAGCGATCCTGCCAGTATGCCAGCCGCTCGGGGTGCTCGCGAAATAGCGTGAGCGGGTGGAGCAGCAGATCGTCGAAGTCCATCGCGTTGGCCTGCTTCAACGCCGCCACGAGCGCCGCGTAGATGTCCGCCGCAACGCGCACGAGGGGCGTATCGGCCTGAGCGCCCAGCTCCTCAGGCGGCAGCATGCGGTTCTTCGCCCCGGAAATGACGGCGTGCACGGCGCGCGGCGGATAGGCCTTGGGCGACAGCTGCTTGGCCTCGAGCAGGCGTTTGACCAGCGCCTCGGAGTCGTCGGCGTCGTAAATCGTGAAGTTGGGCCCGAAGCCCAGCAGCGGCGCCTCGCGGCGCAGCAGCCGCGCCGACAGAGAATGGAACGTGCCGATCCACAGACCGCGGGGATCGCTCCCCAACAGCTGCGCGACACGCGTGCGCATCTCACCGGCCGCTTTGTTCGTGAAGGTGACGGCGAAGATGCGCTGCGCGGGAACGTTGTGCTGTGTGATGAGGTGCGCGATCCGCGCCGTGAGCACGCGCGTCTTGCCGGATCCCGCGCCGGCAAGCACGAGTAACGGCCCCCCCGGCCCCGCCCCCGCCGGATACTCGACCGCCTCCCGCTGCGCGGGGTTCAACGGCAGCGTCATGAAGCGCTGAGCGGGAATTCCAGCACGAACACTGAGCCCTTGCCCTGCTCTCCAGGGTGAAAAGAAACGCGGCCGCCGTGCTGTTGTGCGACGATGCGGCGCGCCAGGGCGAGGCCGATCCCCCACCCGCCCGCCTTGCTGGAGACGCCCGGTTCAAACAGCTGAGACTGCAAGTGCGTGGCGACTCCGGGCCCATCGTCACGCACGCTCACGCGGCCGAAGGCGTTGCTGGCGTCGACTTCGACTTCGATCCGTCCACCCCGTCCGCTCAGCGCGTCCACGGCATTCTTGACGATCACCTCGAGCGCCCATTCGATGAGCACGGGATCGCCCGTCACCACCGGCCCAGCATCCCGTGACGTGAGCGTCATGACCACGGAGTTGGCGAGCGTCGGGAGGCGCGGCCGGAAGTAGGCCACCACGCGCTCTGCAGCCGTGCCCAGCCCGACAGGTTCCCGGCGCGCCGGCCGGCCAATACGCTCGAATCGTTTGGCGACACGCTCGAGTCGCTCCGCGTCCGCTTCAAGATGTGTCACCAGCTCGCTGCCGGGCGTACCCGGATTCTCCCGCAAGTAATCAATCCAACCCGTCAGACTCATGAGTGGCGTGCCGAGCTGATGCGCCGATTCACGCGCCATGGCTACCCATAGGCGGTCGCGCGCGGCGCTCACCCTCTCGCGCAACGCCCAGACCGCGAGAAGAATGAGGCAGAGGAACATGACGCCTTGCAGCACAGCGAGGCCCGCGAAGGCGCGTGCCGCGGGCAGCGCGCCATAATGGATCTTCCCCACGCCCGGCTGGTCGAGCGGCTCATGAATGCGATCGAGCTCGGCGATCCAGCGCCGCTGCTCCGCCTCGCTCGCATTGGCACCGAAGGGGGCATTGTCGAGCGCGGTGATCCGGCCGGCCGTGTCTGTGACGGCAATGGGGATGCCGAGGTGCCGTACTTCATCGGCGAGGGCGAGGAGCGCGCCGGCGGCCGCGCCTTCGCGCGGGTCGTTCAGCCCCGCGAAGACGTGCCCCAGCAACCGGCTGGTTTCCCGCGCGTCGTTGCGGAGGTGGCGGGAGACGATCCACGCGTAGCCGACGGACAGGACACCGAACACCAACGCCGTTGCCACGAGCGCGGTCGGTCCGGCGCGACGCAGGGCGCTCCTACCCCCGCCGCCGCTAGGCGAGTCGGTCAGCGCCGACATACGCCACCAACGCCGGCGGCACGACTACCGAGCCGTCGGGTTGCTGATGCGTCTCGAGCAGCGCGGCGATCGTGCGAGGCAACGCGACGCCGGAGGCGTTGAGCGTGTGCACGAACTCCGGCTTCTCACCGGGACGAGGCCGGCAACGGATGTTCGCGCGGCGCGCCTGGTAGTCGGTGTACGTGCTCGAGCTCGACACCTCGAGCCACTGTCCCACGCCCGGCGCCCACACTTCGAGGTCGTAGGTCTTCGCGGCAGCGAATCCAAAATCATTCGCCGGCAACACCGCCACGCGATAGGGCAGCTCGAGCTTCCGCAAAACGACTTCGGCGTGCGCGGTCAGTTTCTCGTGCTCCGCCGGCGAGTCGGGCGCTCGGCAGAATCGCACCAGCTCGACCTTGTCGAACTGATGGACGCGCAGCAGCCCGCGGGTGTCCTTCCCAGCGGCACCCGCCTCCCGGCGAAAGCATGGGGTATAGGCGACGTACCCCTTGGGCAGTGTCGTGCCGTCGAGAATCTCGTCCCGATGAAGATTGGTAACCGGCACCTCCGCGGTCGGTACGAGAAACAAGTCGTCCGGCGTCGTGCGGTAGAGATCGTCTTCGAATTTCGGGAGTTGCCCCGTGCCCGTCATGACGTCACGGCGCACCAGGAATGGCGGCTCGACTTCCACGTAGCCGTGTTCGCCCGCATGAAGCTCGATCATGAAGTTGATCAAACCGCGCGCCAGGCGGGCGCCGCGACCCATGAGTACCGGGAATCCGGAGCCGGCGAGTTTCGCGCCGCGCGGCAAGTCGAGGATGCCGAGACGCTCGGCGATTTCCCAGTGCGGCTTGCCACCCTTCGGTGCCGGTGTCCCCCAGGTGCGCAGCGTCGTCTGTTCGTCGGGAACATCCGGCAACGGAGGATTCGGCACGAACAGCGCCTTCGCTTCCAGCGTCATCTCGATCTGCCGCAGCTCGCTCTCGAGGCCGGTGATGCGGTCTCCGAGCTTGCGACGCTCGGCGACGACGTCTGCCGGCAGTCCATCCTGTGACTTCGCCGCGAGCGCGTCACTTTTCGCGGCGTCGTTGCGATCGGCCTTGAGCTGATCGAGCTGCCCTGTCAGCGCACGGCGCTTCATGTCGAGCGCTTCGATTTCGTCGAGGAGGCGCGTGAGCGAGGGATCGCCCCGGCGCGCGAGCGCAGCCCGCACCTGAGCGGGCGAGGCGCGCAACAATTTCAGGTCGATCACGCTGCTAACTGCGAGGCAGGCCTGGCTCGAGCCCGCGATAGCCGCAGTTGATGTCGGTCAGCATTTCGAGATCGATGCGTCGCCCGTTAGGACCGGACGTCGTGTCGATCGCGATCACGCGAAGTTTGGCGAAGTAATTGTGAATCGGTTGAAGGTCGTACGAGCACTGCACGGCGCGCGAATGCATCACCGCGACTGCACCGACCGTGAGCACCACCGCGCTGTCGACGTTATAGCCACTCGTCGGGGCGTAGCGCAGCGAGTCGAACGCGACGGTGCTGAGCTGCACGCCCGATTGCCGCCCGAGCTTGAGCGCACCCGTCGGCAGCAGCAACGCGCGACCCAGGGTATCGATGTCGAAGACGACATCGAACGCCGAATTCTGATCTGTCCGCACGACCTGACGGGTGACAATCCAGTACGCGGAGGGCGTCGTGATAGGCGTCCCGGTGAGCGCGTACACGGAAATCGTATCGGTCCGATTGGGGACGGAGGCGGGGAGCAGGCCGCTGACGTCGCCGCAGGCGGCGAGAACGAGCGCGGCGGCCCCAACGGCGCTGAAAACAGAGAGAGATCGCATGGGAGTGCTGGACAAGTTACAGGGCAGCCTCCGAGTGGGTCAACCCATAGTGGCTGCTTGACTTCGATAATCCAAAAACCTACGTTGGCAGCCCTTATGGCGACCATCCGCGACGTGGTGGAAGCGCTCAGCCGCTCGAGTGGCGTGGACGCTGTGGTCGTGGTGGGCCGCGACGGGCTCCCCATCGATTCCCGCGCTGCCAACGGCGTCGATGCCGAGAGTGTAGCGGCGCTTCTCCCCACCGCCCTCAAGCACATGGCGCAGTTCGGCGATGCAGCCGGACGGGGCGAGTTCAGCACGGGCGTCCTCGAGTTCAGCCGCGGCCTGGCGGTCGTCTCCGTCCTCCATGCCGACGCGCTGCTGGTCGTGCTCGTGCAGCCCGCGACGAACGTTGGCGCCCTCCTGTTCGATCTTCGCCGCCACCGCACGGCCATCGCTGGCCTGCTTTAAGCGGACGGTCTGCCGGTGACCACCGCGCGACATCTCCTGGTTGTGGATGACGAGCCGCACATCGGGCTCGTGCTGCGTCCGTATCTCGAGCAGCTCGGTTATCGGGTGAGCTTCGCTCGGACGCTGGGCGAAGCGCGCACGGCACTGCGCGCGACGCCGGCGACCGATGGGGTACTGCTCGACCTTCACCTGCCCGACGGCTCGGGACTCGACTTCCTCCGCGATCTCCGCAAACACGGCGGCACTGCGCGCCTGCCGGTGCTGGTGCTCACCGCGGAGGGAGAGGACCGGATCCTGCGCGAGGCGCGGCGCCTCGGCGCCGCTCTCGTGACCAAGCCGTTCAGTCCCACGAAACTCAGCCACCGCATTGCGATGATGTTCGGCGATGCCGACGACGAACAAGGCGAGCCGCAGTGAGCACGTGGGCCGCGATTCTCGCCGGCGGATCGGGGACGCGCTTTTGGCCGCTCTCGACGCCGGAGCGACCCAAACAGCTGCTCGCCCTGACCGGCGATCGGCCGCTGCTGGCGCAGGCGGTGGGGCGGCTGCGCGGGCTGGTGCCACCGGAGCGCATTCTCGTGCTCACCGGCCCCGCGCTGGTCGAGAGCGTCGCGGCGACGATCCCCGAAATTCCGAAGCCGAACATTTTCGCCGAGCCGCGTGCGGCATCGACCGCCCCCGCCCTCGCCTGGGCGGCGCAGTGGATATCGAAGCAGGATCCGGGCGGCCAGATGTTGTCCCTCCATGCCGATTGGGCGATTGGGGATGATGGAGCCTTCCGTGCCGCCGCCTCCGGTGCGCTCGCAGTGGCCGCCGAGCAGGATGTGCTGGTCACTGTCGGCGTGAAGCCGACGCGGAACGAGACGGGCTACGGCTACATCGTCCCCGGCAAGCCGAGTGGCGAAGCTCACCGAGTCAAGCGCTTCATTGAAAAGCCGAGTCCCGCGCGCGCCGCATTACTGCGCCGCCGCGGCGCGCTCTGGAACACCGGGCTGTTTGCCTGGGGCGTCGCGCGATTTCTCGGGGAAGCCGCGGCTTACGCCAGCGAGCTCGCGGCGGGATGGTCGGCGCTTGCCAGCGGCGACGCGCCGCGATTTTTTGCGGCGGTCAAACCCATCGCCGTCGATGTCGCCGTGTTGGAGCGCACGACGCGCCTCGCGGTCGTCCGCGGGACCTTCCCGTGGGACGATATCGGGTCGTGGGATGCCCTGCTCCGCATCCGCAATCCTGACGCGCACGGCAACGTGACCGTGGGCAACGTCACGCTCGGCGAGGACGTGCGCAATTGCGTCGTGTGGACCGAGGATGAGCACATCGCCGTCACCGGGATGCAGGATACCGTCGTCGTCCGCGCCAATGGGCATACACTCGTGATGCCGACGGGACGACCCGACCAGCTCAAAGCCATGGTGCAACGGCTGTGAGTTCTCCTGCCACCCACGCACTGTATCTGCTCGACCCCGATCCGGGACCGGCCTGGGCGCCGTTCGCCGGTATCCGGCCGCTGTCCGAGCTGCGTGCGGGCGCGCATCTGGTACGGGAGCGCTGGGAGATGTTCGTCGGGACGGAGGCGACGGCGATCTTCGCGCTCCCGCATCTCGCCGGCTTTCCCGAGCCGGGAGTCCCGCTGGTCGAAGCGCGGCGACCTGTCACCGGACCCGCGGTCATTGGGTCATCGACGTTCGCGCCGCGTGGCCTGGCCGGTCAGCTGCCCGATGCACCGACACGACTGACGCACGAAGGGATTACGGTGGGCTGGGCCGTCCCCGCCGGGACCACCTGGAACGGCCCGCTCGCGCATGCGCGGGCGATGGACGTCGACGGAGTGGTCCTGCGCGGCGTCCACGATCTCGTTGGCTGTCTCGAGCAGCTGCTGCGCGAGGACGTCCTCAAGCTGCTTGGTGACTCCGATCCCGTCCCCAAAGGCAGCGTGGTCGTCGGCGATCCCGCGTGGATTGCGGTGCGGGAAGCGGCGATCGAACCCGGTGTGGTCTTCGACACACGCAGCGGACCGGTGGTGCTGGAGAGCGGTGTCGAAGTACGGAGCGGCACACGATTGGAGGGCCCGGTCTGGGTCGGTGCCAACACCCGGCTGATGGGGGGCCCGATCCGGATTGCGGCGATCGGGCCCTGGTGTGTGGTCCGTGGCGAGATGTCGACGACGGTAATCCTCGGCTATAGCAACAAGGCCCACGAAGGCTTCGTGGGCCATTCGGTGCTGGGTCGCTGGGTGAATGTCGGCGCCGGGACGATCACTTCGAATCTCAAGAACACGTATGGCCCCGTGCGGCTGGAGGTCGCGGGGACCACCCTGGAGACCGGACACCAGTTTCTGGGTAGTCTAATCGGCGACCACGCCAAGACGGCCATCGGTACCCTGCTCCCCGCGGGTGCCGTCGTCGGCGTGGGAGCCAGCGTCTTCGATGGTGTGCGTGCTCCCAAGTATGTTGCGCCCTTTGCCTGGGGAGGCTCCGCATCCGAGCGGATGACGCAGGAGAAGTTTCTGTCCGTGGTCGAACGCGTCTTTCCACGGCGCCACGTGGAAGTGAGCGATTCGACGCGCTCCTACCTGACACGCGCGTACACCTGGCTGACCCAGTGAGCGACGCGCAGCAGCGGTACCGGCGGCTCGGAAAGTACGAGTTGCACCAGCTCCTCGGTGAAGGCGCGATGGGCATCGTGTGGAAGGCGTACGACACGGTGCTGCGGCGTTACGTGGCGCTCAAGCTGCTGAGCAGCAGTTTCCGCAAAACGAAGGACGCACAGGAGCGCTTCCTGCGCGAAGCCCGCGCGGCCGGCGCGATCCAGCACGCCAACATCGTCACCGTTTACGATCTCGGCGAAGCCGAGGGCCAGCTCTACATCGCGATGGAGCTGGTCGAGGGTCGCGATCTATCGGACATGATCGCGCTGCGCGATCCACTCGCCCTCGAACGCAAGCTCGACATCACCATAGAGGTGCTGGCGGGCCTGCACTTCGCGCACCAGCGCGGCGTCATCCACCGCGACGTCAAGCCGTCGAACGTGCGCGTGATGCCGGATGGGCGCGTCAAGATCATGGACTTCGGCATCGCCCGCCTGCAGAAGGCCGATGCCACGGGGTCGGGCGCGATCGTCGGGACGCCTACGTACATGGCACCCGAACAGATCACCAACGGCGCGATTACCGCGGCCACCGACGTCTTTTCCGTCGGCTGCATGCTGTACGAGCTGCTGTGCTATCAACGACCGTTCGAAGCGGAGTCGGTGCACGGCGTGCTCTATCAGGTGCTGACGACCGAGCCGCGCCCCCTGCGCACTGTCGCGCCGTCGATTCCCGCCGCGCTCGAGCGCGTGGTCACGAAAGCGATGAACAAGGTGCCGCAGGAGCGCTACGAATCGGCGGGGCAAATGCTGGGGACGCTCCAGGGCATTCGTTCCGCGCTGTCGGGCGCGGGCGACGAGGCGACGCAGCCCCTGGGACGGTGGACGCCGCTCCCCGGGCCGGTGCTGAAGTTGATCACGCACGCGCCGATGAAGTGGCGGCTGGGCGTGCTGGCCGCGCTCGCGGCGGTGGTGATCCTGCTGCTGTATGCACCGAGCACGCCCCCGCCCGACACCCGTGTCGTGATCGCGCCACCGGCGGCCGCCGCTCCGGCGCCCGCCGCCGGCCTCGTCGCCCCTCCGCCCGCGCCTCCCGACGCCCTCCCCGTTTCACTGGTGGTGAGCGCGCGCCGCGATTCCGCGCTGGCGGCGCACGATCGCGCCGTCGGTGCGGGTGCGAAGAAGAACAACGTTCCCGGCATGATCCTCGGGGAAACGATGTTCGAGGCATCGGATCGGGCGCTGCGCGCCGGCGATCAGTCTCGGGCGCTCAGCGGGTACGTCGAGGCCGCTCGGCTCTACATCCGCGCGCGTGCCGAAGCGCGGCAGATGGAGCGGGAGGCGCAGCACATGGTGGAGCGCGTCACCCCGCTGGTGCAGGCCATCCCCACGGGCCGGCCGGCTGCCGATGCGAGCATCTACCTGTCGCGGGCCGAATCGCTCCTGCGCGAGAAGGATTTCACCCTCGCCAAGGTCGCCGCGCAGAGCGCGGAGCAGATCGGCATCGACGCCGGGATCGCGCCGCCGAGCTCGCAGCCACCGGAGACTGGCCCGGCGATCGACGTGCTGCTCGCCGATCTCGGCCGCGCGCTGTCGAGCGAACGCATCCCCAACCTTCGCGTGCTCTATCCCGGGCTCACGGATGAGGAGCGCAGAGGCTGGGAGCAGTTTTTCCGCGGCTGGAATCAGATCACGGCGAAGTTCACGGTCGAGGGTCTGAAGGTGCAGGGCAACACCGCGAACGGAACCGTGCGGGCGATGTTCGAGTATGTGCCCGCCCAGGGCGGCGCGCCGCGCGTCGATCGGCGGCGGTTCGCCATGCGATTCGAACGGAAGGACGCCGGCTGGCGGCTCGCCGCCGTCAGCGAGCTGAAATAACTACCAGGCTCGTTGGTTGGGGGCCGGTGCGTCGGGAATCGTGAGGGTATCGGGCCGGGCCGTCGGCGGACCCACGCGCTTCAGGGTCACTGGCTTCTCCAGATCACCACCGCTGATCGTGAGCTTGTCGACGGCCAGCTTCATGCCATAGACCTGCCAGACGCCATCGCCCAGCGTAATCCAGAGGCTGTCGCCCACCACCCGCCAGCGCGCCACGTCCGAGCCAAACTGAGCCGAGCTGTCGCCGCGCACCATGATGTGACGGATCTCGTCACCCGCGCGCGCCTGCCAGTCGCCGGTGAGTTTTACGGGCGCTTGCGCGACGAAAAGCGCGAGTGCGCCTGCCCCGATGCTCGAGCGTCGTAGCATGAACCAATCATAGTCACGCCGGGGGCGACTGGGCAGCGGGGGCAGCGGGGGCAGCGGGGGTAGCGGGGGGAGCGGGGGGAGCGGGGGGAGCGGGGGCAGCGGCTGCGGCGGACATGCCCATGTTCTCATCCGTGAGGACCGTCACCTGCCGCTCCCACTGCCGCATCATGCGGATGAACGCCGAGCAGAGCTCCGCATCGAACTCCAGTCCTTTGCGCTCGTCCAGGTAGCTGAGTGTCTTTTCGACCGGCCACGCCTCGCGGTAGGGACGGCGCGTGCGCAACGCGTCGTAGACGTCGCAGACGTGCACGAGCTTACTGGCCTCGTGGCAATCGCGGGCGTAGTGCAGCGCCGGATAGCCGCCGCCGTTGATCATGATGTGATGCTCGTAGGCGACGACGATCGCGAGATCGAGATCCTCCTCCACCTCGAGCAGCAGCCGAGCCCCCGCCGCCGGGTGCTCGTTCATGAGCGCGCGCTCTTGGTCCGTGAGCTTGCCGGGCTTCGTGAGCACCTCGAGCGGAATCTTGGTCTTGCCGATGTCGTGCATCAATCCCGCAGTGCCGAACGTGCGGACGTCGCTCGCCGAGAGGCCGAGAAACTCGGCGAGCGCCATGGCGAGCACCGCGACATTCATCGAATGGGTGGTGGTGTACTGATCGAACTCCTTCAGCTGGAGCAGCGGCATCATGATCTGCCGGGCGCCCCCGCCGTGCATGGCAACCGCCAGAGAGCGGACGACCGCCTCCGCCTCCGCCATGTGCAGCCCGCCTCCGCCCTGCACCTCGCGCTGCAGCCAGCGAACGGTGTCGACTTCCTCGCCCAGCGAGAAGCTGATCGTGGCGGTCGGCAACGGCTCGGGGGCGATCTCCGTCTCCCCCTTGAGCCCGACGGCGCCAAAGCGAATGCTGCTGTGACGCATCTGTCGTGCTTCGGTGCTGATCGCCGACAGGGTGAGGCGGGCCAGCACCTCTTCGAGAAACCCCTCGAAATCTTCCCGCCCCACTCGATCCTCGAATTCGAGGCGCTGAATGCCGGCCTGGGCCAGCCGTTTGCCCCAGTCCCACGCCTTCAGCTCGCGCAGCGGCATCTGCCCGAACACGACTTCATCGCCGAGGAAAGTGAACAATGGACGCGGGTCGTCGGTCTGGAGATCGTGCAGCTGCTGGTAGGCCTGGTCCACGGCGCGTTCGCGCGCCGGGTGACCGTCGCGATACAACGCCATCGCCGCGAGCGCCTGCGCGAACGAGCTGAGAAACTTCGCGGGGTCGGCGCTCATCGCTTCCCTTTGCGCGAAGCCGCCGCGCTGCGGATCTCCGGATCGCTGGACGAGACCGCCAGCGCCAGCAGCGGCGCCGCGCGCGCATCGTTGCGCCAAGCGGACGCGAGCGCGACCAACGCCGCCACCATCTCGATGGAGCGATTCGCGAGCTTGGGACGCCCCAGCCAGGTCCTCCCGCCATCAACGAGCTCGAGGAGCGCGCTCAGAGCGGCTGGAGTGCGACTGCGTCCGAGGACCTTAATGGCGAGCACCCGGAGCTCGGAGGTCACCGTCTGGTCCTGCGCTAGTCCCGTGATCAGCGGCAGCGCCGCTGGCGGGCACTCTTCGAGCGCCGCGGTGAGCGCGAGCCGCACGGTCCGCGGATCGGGATCACGCAGCGCACCGAGTAACGCGCGCTCCCGTTCGCCTGGCACCTTGACGGAGAGCTTCAGGGCTTCGCGCCGCACGCGCGCGTCCTCGTGCGCGATGAACGCAGCGGTCGAAAACCCTTCGGGGAGGGCGGGCAACGCGTCGAGGATGAGCAGCAGGTTTCTCGTCACATACCACGGGATTTGACCCGATAGACGCGCGGCGACGAGCGGGCCGAGCTCCCGCGGCGCATTCGTGAGGCGATCGAGCAATCCCCGTCGCGTGGTGCGGGACTCCGACGTCCCTAGCAGGTCGAGGAGGGGCTCGAACGCATCGACCGGCAGTCGCGGCAGCATGCGATCGAGCGTCACGAAGTCGGGCGGCTCGGTGTTCGCGAGCTCTCGCACCACGTCCGGCGAGGTGACGCGGCTCCAGATCGGAGCGATGTCACCGCGCAGCGGCGGGCGGGACGCCTCGGGAGAAGTCGGGGAGGCCGCCTTGTCGAGCATGTCGACCAGCTCGCCCACCCGGTGTTCAGCGACGAGCCGCTCGATCGCGCGCCACGCGCCGAAACCCATCGCTCCCGCCTCGACGGCCGTTTGCACGATGCGCAACGGCTCGGCGAGCTGTTTGACGTCGCTGCGCGAGAATGGGGTCGGCGGAGCGGCAGCCATCCGGTGCAGCGCCTGGCCGTACCCTTCGGGATTCGGATCCTCCAGCGACCAGCCGTGCAGCAGATCGCGCACCTGATCGCGCAGTGCTTCGTCGGCCTGGACGCGCGTCTCCGCCGTCCCCTGCTCCGCATGCTGCGCCATCTTGGACAACATTCGCACGAGCGGATCGGACACGGTGTTGTGAGTCGCGTCCGCCATCGCGCGCACGATCTCGAGCACCGCATCGACGGCGAGCCCATGGGTCGCGTCAATGGCGAACTGGAATCGCTGCGCGTTGTCGCCGCCCATTTCGATGAGCCGCCGCAGCGTGCTCGGCTGCAGTGCACCGACGAGTTTGGACGTGCGTTTTCGCAACGCCATCGCTTCCGCCCCGCCCACGTTCTTCAACTCGTCCGCGATCTGCAGCAGGTATCCGACGATCACCTGATCGTACGCCGCGCTCTTGGGATGCTCGTCGATCGCCTTCGCGACCGCGGAGGGCTCGGAGGATGGTGCGCCGTCGTCGATTGCCTCCGCGCTGAGGGCCGCGCGGGCCAGACCGAGCCAGAGCTGGGCGGCCCGCGCGGCGCGCTCCTTGCCCGCCTTGTCCTCCGCCGGCTGACCGTCCTGGTTCAGCAGCTCCAGCTTCTCGTACGTCACCGGGTATAAGCGCACGTGCTCCCATACCCGCAACTGCTCCGGCGGCCCCAGACCGAGTGGCTCGCCGCTCCGCTCGGCATCGACCGCGAGGGTTCGAAGCACATCAGCCACCTCGGTGACGCGCAACCCGCGGTGGAAAGTGACGGCGCCGAGGTGATGGCGATGCAAACGGCCAGCGAGCTCGGCAAGCAGTGGATTCTTCGCATCAGTCGCGACGCCTTCGATCACGAGCTGCTGGCGAGCAACCCCCAACGCCAGCGTGCGCCGCTCCTCGAGCAGGCGCTCAGCACGCCGGGTCACGCCGGCCACCGAGGGGTCCAGCGATGGATGTCCCTGCGGGTACATGGCGTGCTTGTGGAGCGCTATGGAGAACTCGATAAGGAAGTCGGCCAGCTCCCGGGACAGGGCGGCCCGTTCGGGCGACTGGGGCGTGGGCGCGTGGCCGGGCGTGACAGGCATGCCCCACAAAATAGCAGTTAGCCCCGTGGCCCGGCTCACTTTTGCAAAACGCAAGAGCCCCGGGGGGTCTCCCCGGGGCGTCCTACACGACTGGACGTCTAGACGTCTAGACGGCTAGTACATCCCGCCCATACCGCCACCCGGCATCGGGGGAGCCTTCTCCTTCTCCTTCTTCTCCACCACGACGCACTCGGTCGTGAGCAGCAGGCTCGCAATCGACGCGGCGTTCTGCAGCGCCGTGCGGGTGACCTTCGTGGGGTCGATGACGCCGGACGCCACGAGGTCCTCGAACTTGTCGGTCTGGGCGTTGTAGCCGAAGTTCCTGTCCTTCGACTCCTTCACCTTGCCGACCACGATGGCGCCCTCGGCGCCGGCGTTCTGGGCGATGATGCGGATCGGCTCCTCGAGGGCCCGGCGCACGATCTCGATGCCGGTCTTCTCATCGTCATCGTGACCCTTGGTCTTGTCGAGCGCCTTCTGACACCATAGCAGCGCCACGCCGCCGCCCGGCACGATGCCCTCCTCGACCGCCGCGCGGGTCGCGTGCAGCGCGTCCTCGACACGGGCCTTCTTCTCCTTCATCTCGGTCTCGGTGGCTGCGCCCACGTTCAGCACGGCCACGCCGCCGGCGAGCTTCGCCAGCCGCTCCTGGAGCTTTTCCTTGTCGTAATCGGACGTGGACTTCTCGATCTGGGCCTTGATCTCCGCCTTGCGGCCCTCGATCTGGTCGTCCTTGCCCTTGCCGTCTACGAGCGTGGTGTTGTCCTTATCCACGATGACGCGCTTGGCGCGGCCGAGATCGTTGAGCGTCGTGTTCTCGAGCTTCAACCCGAGCTCTTCCGAAATCACCTGGCCACCGGTGAGAATGGCGATGTCGCGCAGCATCTCCTTGCGACGGTCACCGAAGCCCGGCGCCTTGACGGCGCAGACCTTCAGCGTGCCGCGGAGCTTGTTGACGACGAGCGTCGCCAGCGCCTCACCCTCGACATCCTCGGCCACGATGAGCATCGGCCGGCCTGACTGTGCCACCTTCTCGAGCACGGGCAGGAGGTCTTTCATCGTCGAGACCTTCTTGTCGTAGATGAGGATGTAGGCATCCTCGATCGTGCACTCCATCTTCTCGGGATCGGTGATGAAGTAGGGTGACAGGTAGCCGCGATCGAACTGCATCCCGTCTACCGTCTCCAGCGTGGTCTCGAGGCTCTTGGCTTCCTCGACGGTAATCACGCCGTCCTTGCCGACCTTATCCATGGCATCGGCGATCTTGTCGCCGATTTCAGCGTCGCCGTTGGCGGAAATCGTGGCGACCTGCTTGATGTCTTTCCGGCCCGAGGTGGGGACCGAAATCTTCTTCAGCTCCGCGACGACGGTCTCGACGGCGTTCTCGATACCGCGCTTCAGCGCCATCGGGTTCGCGCCGGCCGTGACCGACTTCAGCCCTTCCCGGTAGATCGCCTGCGCGAGCACGGTCGCCGTGGTGGTGCCGTCGCCGGCGAGGTCGGAGGTCTTGGTCGCGACTTCTTTCACCATCTGCGCGCCCATGTTCTCGATCTCGTCGTCGAGCTCGACTTCCTTCGCGACAGTCACGCCGTCCTTGGTGACGGTCGGGCTGCCGAACTTCTTGTCGATGACGACATTCCGGCCCTTGGGGCCGAGCGTCACCTTCACCGCATCGGCCAGCTGATCCACGCCGCGCTTCAGGCGGGCCCGGGCCTCGGTGCTGAATTCCAGAAACTTGGCTGCCATGTCTGTGCTTCCTCCCGAAGAATGCTTACGCGAGCTTCGCGATGACGTCGGCTTCTTTGATCAGGATGATCTCTTCGTTGTCCAACTCGATCTGCGTGCCGCTGTACTTCCCATAGACCACGCGGTCCCCGACCTTCAACTCCATCGGAACCGTTTCACCCTTCTCCCGCCGGCCCGGACCCACGGCGATGACTTCGCCCTGGATCGGCTTCTCTTTGGCGGTATCGGGGATGTACAACCCACCCTTCATCGTCTCGGTCTCCTCCATCGGCCGAATCGCAACGCGATCCGCCAACGGATGGACCTTGAACTTCGCCTTGGTCGCCGTTGCCATTGCTTAAAGCCTCCGTAACTCTTTGAATTGATTAGCCGTTAGCACTCTCACCTGATGAGTGCTAAATGACGACTGCGAGAATCTCGCGGGGAGTTGGGGGCCTGTCAAGGCCCCACACTACGCGCTAAAAAGGCTCAGGAGGCGCGATACGGGCGACGGCGGCGACGGCGCGGGCATGCGGCGTGCTCAGCGCCGAATCGAGCTCGACCGACGCCACGCCCACAATCACCCCCGAGCGGGTGTCGGCAAGCCGAAGATGAAGCCACGTCGGCTGTTCCGGCCCAGGCTCGGCAAAGAGGAAGTGGACGAGCGCGGCGGTTGGGCGGCTGCCCCCCTTCACGGTCCCGCGCACCTTGTAGCCCACGTCCTTCATGACACGGGCGAGCTCAACACTCTGGGAGTCCTGGCCCGGCACGAGGATGTCGTAGCCACGCAGCGCGGGGGGAACCCGGGAGGAGCCGCAGGCGAGCGCGCCGGCAACGCAGAGCGTTACGAGGGCACGCGTCATTCGACGACTCTCCTCGCCCCCACCCAGCGGCTCACCCACCATGCGCCATCGGGATCCCCAGGCTCGAGCCGAGAGAGCTTCACGCCGTCGTTCGAGCTGTGGATGAAGGTCTGATCTCCGACGTAGAGCCCGACGTGGGTCACGCCCCCGCCCGGTTGCGCCGCGAAGAGCAGAATGTCGCCGGGATGGAGCGCTTCAATGACCGGCGTAACAAGCGAGCCGGAGCTCGCCTGCTCCCGACTCATGCGCGGCAGGCGAATGTCGTGTTGGTGATAGGCCCACTGCACAAGTCCCGAGCAATCGAATCCGTTGGCAGCCGTGCCGCCCCAAACGTACGGCGTCCCGAGTACGGCGAGCGCGCTGCGGACAATATCGGCGGCATTCCCCGTGATGTTGGTCGGCGGCTCGGGGGGTGGCCGTTCGTGTGAGCTCCGGGCCTTGCCCGAGCTACTTGGCCCGATGGCGAGAGACAGGCCGAGTGCCGCCGCGACGCCATCGCGAGAATCCGGGGAGCTGCGCCAGAAGCCCCGCGGCCCGACGTCCTGCAGGTGATAGCTCGTCTCGAGTCCGAACGCCACCGACGGGGTGGGACGCCATTCGAGCCCGCCGCCGATAGTCCACAGGGCGGCGAGGTCCTGCGCCGTCGTGTCCGTCGACAGACCGAGCGAGACACCGGCGATCGCGTAGGGTCCGAAGGTGGAGCGATGACGCAGCGCGTGCAGCTGCCAGCCGGCTCCGTAGAACGCCCGATGACGACCAAGACTGTCGTGGATCAGGACCTGCGCTACGAGCCCATGCGAAAAGATGCCGGAGAGCGGCACGGCGGTGCGCAGCTCGTAGCTCTTCGATTGATTGCCCTGATACCAGCGGCCGTAGAGGAAATCGAGGTCGCGGCCGGCGTGTTGGGCGTGCAGCGAAGGAGTCGCGGCGAGGACAGCGACAACAACGGCGAGGGCGCGGTCAGTCCGCGGCCGCAATCGCGGTGTGCTCCCCGGAAGTGTCCTCCCCCTGCCCTTCCCCCTCTCCTTCTCGTGGCGCCATGTGATGCGAGAGCAGGTGAGGCAGGTATCGCATGAAGCGAATCCAGGTCCAGAGCACGACGAAGCCGAACAGCAACGCGCCGAATCCCGCGATCGCCAGCATGACGATGGGATTGTCGAATCGGAGGGCGACGAGCGCGGCGCCCCAGAGCCCTACGTGCGACGCCGCCCACGCCCAGACGGGAGTGAGCAGCCATCCCACCACCACGAGGAAATGCGCCAGCCACCGCGGCACGTTGCGCGACTCCCTACCGCTTACGGGCGATGACGACGAGAGCGAACACCACGAGCGTCAGCGTGAACCCGCCACCCGCGGCGACGGGCATGTACACGAGGCCGCTCAACCCCAACCCGAGCGCCCCCCCCACGCCGCCGGCGAGGAGCGGAATTGACAGCGCGCGGATCGAGGGATCGCCGCCCCGCGCAACCCGTCCCGCCGTCACGAGCGCCCCCAGCCAGGCGAGCAGCGTGCCCAACATCCACCAAATGGGGAGATACCACCACGTACTGCCACCGCCCACGGCATCCCACGTCCAGGGATAGGCGCGGAAGGGCCGCAGCAGGATGATGTCGATCGCCATGAACACCACGGTGCCCCACAGCCCGATGGCTGCCGCGCTCGCGATGCCCTGCGTCGAGCGTGAGACGGCGAAGGAACCCGGCAGGAACGTCACTAGGACCCCGGCGGCGAGGACGATGATCGTTTCAACGAGCGCGGCGACCATGCCGTGAGGCAGCTGGCGAGCCACCACGAGGTAGAGGATGACCGACGCCCCGGTGACCAGGCCGACGCGAGTTCCACTGAGGAGGATATGCCGGAACTCCGAACGATCGATTGCACTCGACTGGGACGTCGTGCCGGCCGTCATGCGATAACCTCTCCGCGCGGGTGGTTCTGCTTAATCTAAGTACCCGACTCTACGTGGCAAACACAAACAGGACTGTGAGATCGGTTACCGCCCACGCGGCGAGCGCCCGATACATCCCGCGTTGGTGCTGGGGAGGACTCCAGCGATCGTGCCGCGCCAGCCAGGGCAGCAGCACACCCAACCACAGCACGAGCGGCAGCCCGATCACATACTCCTTCGGACCGACACCGAGCAGCACCGCCGCAGCTGCGAGCAACCCGAAAGCCACCACGGTGCACAGAGTCGCAACAACCAGACTCACCCGCATCCCCAGAATCAATGCCAGCGTGCGATCGCCGCGGCGGCGGTCCTCCTCGAATTGATACAACTGCGTCAGTGGATAGAGTCCGGCGAACAGTGGGCAGAACGCGAACAGTATCAGACCGTAACCCACATCGAGTGGCCGCCCGGTTGCCGCCCACGAGGCATAAGGCGTCAGCGTCCCGAACCCCCACATGTTGATCACCCAATCCACACCGGCGACCGCTTTGAAGCGAAACGGTGGCACGGAGTACAGGATCGACAACACAAAACAGATCGCGTACGCGATCTGGAAACCGGCGGGCAGGGTCAAGGCGAGCAGCTGCCCCCCGACCAGCAGCGCGACGCTGAAGTGCAGCAGGTAGCGAGGCAATGGCGGTGGCGCGTTGAGGTATCCAATGTCGCCGACATCACGATCGAAGACGCTGTTGATCGCCAGAGTACCACCGTTCAGGAACACCACCCAGATCACAAGCGCGCGGAGCGCAGCGGCCAGATGGTCTCCGTGCAGTACGCCGCTGACGCCGACCGCGAGCGCATACCCAAGCAGCGTGTGCCCCGCCATGATCGGCCACTCGGCGGGCCGCATGTGCAGTACGTATGAAAACAGATCGCCCTGCAGGAGCCGATAACCCCACCGCCGCCACGCAGTGCGCGTGCGCGCATCCTGAAGAGCGGGGCTCGCGACCGGGCGCTGGGGAGTGGGGGGGGGGGGGGGGCCGGACTTACCACCGGAGGCCGAGCGCCGCCGCCGCGATTCGCAGTCCGACGAGGGTCAGGTCGGGGTGCACCGACTCGATCGACTGGCACAGCGGCGCGGCGAGCGCCGCGAGCCCGCCGGTCGCGATTGTCATCGGCTTTCGCTTGGTCGGCCACTCCGCCATAATGCGCCGCACCAGCCCGTCCACGGCGTCCGCCGTGCCCCACAACACACCGGCGCGAATGCAATCCTCGGTGCGCCGTCCGATGGCGTGCGTCGGAGGCGTCAGCTCGGTGGCGGGCAGCTTGGCGGTCTTGCGCACCAGCTCATCGGAGGCGGTGCGCAGCCCCGGCATGATTACTCCCCCGATGAAGCGCCCATCGCCGGTAATGCAATCGAACGTCGTCGCCGTGCCAAAGTCCACGACGATCGTGTCCTTCTTGAAGAGCTGGGACGCGGCGAGCGTGTTGACGATGCGATCGGCACCGACGGTGAGCGGCTCATCGACATCCAACACGATCGGCAGTTTGGATCGCGCGTCCACCAGCACCGGCTGCCGCGTCGTTGCGGACTCGATCCCCTCGCACAGACTCTGCGTCACCGGAGGCGCCACCGACCCCACGATCGCCGCGCGAATTTCCTGTGTAGAGTGACCGGCCTGCGTGAGGTGCGCGGTGAAGATGGACGCCCATTCATCGGGCGTACGATGTGGGGTTGAATGCAACCGCCAGTGTCCCTCGAGGCGGTCTCCCGCAAACAGGCCGACGGTCGTCTCGGTGTTGCCGATATCGAACGCGAGGAGCATGGGGCGGCTAAGATAGCTCGACGTGACCGTCGCGCACCATCGTCGTGCCGGCGCCCGTATCAACCAACAGCGCACCATCGGGTCGGATCCCCGCGGCGCGGCCCGCGAGGGGCGTCCGAATCTGCCGGCCGCGCAGCCAGTCCCGCCGCGCGAACGCGGCGCATTCGAACTCCGAGAGCCGTGCGTCGTGCGTCGTGCGTCGTAACAATGCCGGCACGAGTCGATCGAGGACGTCGATGCGGCGGAGCTCGGGCCGGAATTCACGGAGCGCCACGGCCTGGAGCATGAACTCCGCGGGAATCTCGTTCGCGACGTTGATCCCGATACCCACCGCCAGCCATTGTAGCGCGTCGCCCTGCCAGCGGCTCTCACACAGAATGCCCGCCACCTTGCGCTCGTCCAGGAGCACATCGTTCGGCCACTTCAACGCGGCGCGCGGGCCGGAGAGCGAGGTCGGCCGCACACCGAGCACCTCCTCCACCACGTCAGCCAGCACGAGCCCAATCCGCAGCGACAGGACCCCGGGCGCGGGGAGCGGCGGCCGCAGCAGCATCCCGAGCCACGCGCCGCCGAGGGCCGAGCGCCAGGTGCGGCCATCCCGTCCCCGCCCAGCGGTTTGCTCTTCCGCGAGGACCACGGTGCCGGCCGGTGCGCCTTGCGCGGCAAGATCGTGAATGGCGTCGAGACTCGACGGGAGGGTGTGAAACACGCCGCATTGCGGCACGCCCCACCGCCGGGCGAGGACGGCGGACGGAATGCCGTCGAGTCCTCCACCCTTGCCGCCGCTCACCCGTGCACTGCCGCGTAAAGCAGCGTGAGTATTCCGACCGTCAGGCAATACGGCGCGAACGCGTAGAATCGCCCACGCCGCAGCATCGCGACGAGGAAGCGAATGGCGAATACACCGGCGCCGAACGCGACCAGACATCCGACCAGCAGCGGCACCACGCCGACTTGCCCGATGTCAGCTGACGCGTGCCGCGCTTCAACCAAACCGGCGCCAGCGATCAACGGGATCGCCATGAGGAAGCTGAAGTCCGCTGCAGCAACCGCACCGAGGCCAACCCACAAACCCGACGCGATCGTCGTGCCGGAACGCGAGATGCCGGGAAGCGGGGCCAACGCCTGCGCCAGTCCGATCAAGAGCGCGCCGCCGGACGTCGGCTGGGCAGTCCCCCCTTCCCCAGGATTCCTGGTTCTCGTGGACCACAGGAACGCGGCCGTGACGAGAAACCCAATGCCCGCCGCCCAGAGCGAGTCGAACGCACGCGCGATGAGATCTTCGAAGAAAATGCCGACGAGTCCCGCCGGAACCATGCCAATAATCAGCAGCCCAGCGTAACGCAGCGCCTCGGGTTGCCGGCGCAGGACATCGAGGGCCAGCCGCCAAAATCGCCCGCCGTAGACGACGAGAATGGACCCCAGCGTCGCGACGTGCAGCGCGACCTCGACGAACACGCCCGGCGTGCGCACGCCCGTCAAGTGCCCGATCACGGCGAGATGGCCATCGCTCGACACGGGGAGAAACTCCGTCAGCCCCTGTACCAGACCGAGCAGGATGGCTTGCCACAGATTCATGTGACCTTTCCCGCGACGAGCGCGGCGAGTCCAATGACCATCGCGGCCTTGAGCAGCCCGCTCACCCGCTCCACGCGGCCGAGCACCATCCACGTCGCGACGAGGAGCACCGACATCTGCGCGAGCAGAGCGAGGAAGAAGTACGCACCGCTATACCCGGCACGTAGCGGCAGCACCAGGCTGGCGGGAACGAACAGCAGCGCCGCGCCAGCGGCGACGACGAGCGCCGGCCGGCGGCCCACCACAATCGGCAACGTGCGGCGGCCGATCGCGCGGTCGCCACGTTCGTCCTCGACATCTTTCACGATTTCACGGACCAAGTGCAGCCACGCTGCCAGGATCCACGGAACCACTCCGGCGGCAGGCTTCCAGACGGCCAGCGCGCCATAAAACGGCGGCGATCCCGCCACGACGGCGACGGCCAGGTTGCCGACCACCGGCAACGGCTTGAGTAGCGGCGAATAGATGAACATGGTGGCAAGGGCGGCAAGTGCGGCAAGGACCTGGCGGCCACTCACCAGGCCGGCGAACGCAATGGCCAGCACGGTCCCGGCAAAGACGATCAGATCGGCGGTCCCCCGGCGCACCTGTCCTGCCGCAAGCGGTCTCGTTTCCGGTCGATTCACCCGGTCGGCCGCGACGTCGCGAATGTCGTTCCAGGTGTTACCCACTGCGCCGATCGCGAACGCCGACAGTGCGGCGAACACGAGCTCCTTGGGAAAGGCGATCGCGTGCAGCGCGATCCAGCCTCCCGCGCAGACGCCTCCCACCGCAATCAGCAGGTTCGGCCCACGCACGAGCCGCAGCAACGAGCGGAAAGCGGTCATTGCCCGAGGACTTCCTCGTACAGTTTCTCGTACCGCGGCACGACGTGGTCCGCCGAGAACTCGAGCGCGCGCGCGGCGGCGTTGCGCTTCAGCCGTTCATGCTCGGCGGGGTTCTGGAGCACGTGGAGCGCCCGCTCCACCATGCCAGCCACATCGCCCGGTGGGACCAGGTATCCCGTTTCGCCGGGTTGTACGACCTCGGGGATGCCTCCGGCGGCGCTCGCGATCACCGGGACGGCGCACGCCATCGCTTCGAGCGCCGCGAGTCCAAACGACTCCGTCGCCGATGGGAGCAGAAAGAGGTCGGCGCCCCGCAGCACGTCGCCCACATTCTCGACCTTGCCCAGAAAGCGAACGTCTTTGCGCAGACCCAGCCCGTCGACTTCGTGCTCGGCGAGATCGCGATCGGGTCCGTCGCCGACCAGGACCAGGGTCGCGGGCAATTGCTTGCGCACGCCCGCGAAAATCTTGACCACATCTCCGATGCGCTTCACCGGCCGGAAATTCGACACGTGCACCAGCACGCGATGTCCCTTGGGCGCGAGTCGCTTGCGGTAGGAGTCGTCACGCGGCGGAAAGTAGTCGGCGGCGGACACGAAATTGGGGATGACCCGGACATCGCAGTTGCCGCAGCCGAAGGCCCGATAGGTCTCCTCGCGCAGGTAGGCGGACACCGCCGTCACCGCGTCCGACTGCTCGATGGAGAACTTCGTGAGTGTGTAGTAGGACGGATCCTGGCCGACCAGGGTGATGTCGGTGCCGTGCAGCGTCGTCACGATCTTCAGGTGCAGCCCCTCGTGCTCGAGCATCTGTTTGGCGAGCCATGCCGTCGCGGCGTGCGGGATGGCGTAATGCGCGTGCATCAGGTCGAGCTGCTCGCGTTTGGCGACCTCGTGCTGCTTCACCGCGAGCGCCAGCGCGTAGGGCGATGACTGCTCGAAGAGCGGGTACTCGAGCTGCGTCACTTCATGGAATGTCACGCGTTCGGCAAAGCCACGCAGCCGAAACGGACTGGCGTAGGAGATGAAGTGAACGTCGTGGCCGCGTCGCGCGAGCTCGAGGCCCAGCTCGGTCGCGACGGCACCGGAGCCGCCGTAGGTCGGATAGCAGGTGATGCCGATTCTCATCGGCCGTGCGTCGTGCGTCGTGCGTCGTGCGTGGTCATGCTGCTCCAGCGCTCTTGGATCTTTCGAGCGACGGCGTCGGCCGTTTCCGTTGCATCGAGACTCCAGACTTCCCGCGCACGCAGCTGGTTTCTGAACCAGGTGTCCTGGCGCTTGGCGTAGCGTCGCGTTGAGACGAGGATCGCATCTCGCAACGCTTCTTCGGGCAGCCGGCCATGCAGCATCGCCACCACCTCGCGGTATCCGATTCCGTCCAGTCCGGGAGCGTCCGGCGCCACACCCGCTGCCAACACGCGCCGCGCTTCCTGCACGAGACCCGCGCGCAGCATCTGGTCGACCCGCGCGGCAAGGCGACGATGCAGTACTTCACGCGGCACCGTGAGGTGAATGTACCAGGGCCGCAGGGTGCCGCTGTCGCGCGCCTCCCGTTGCCACCAGGACAAGGCGTGGCCCGTGAGCAGGGCCACTTCGATCGCGCGGGCGGCACGCTGGCGGCCGCCCCCCGGAAAGCGCGGGTCCAGTCGGCCCGCCCACCGCGCCAGGTCGGCGCCTTCGAGCGACGCCGACCAGTGGCGCAGCTGCTCGCGTCGCGCCGGATCGAACAGCGGCTCGTGAAACAGTCCCTCGGCGAGCGCGCGAATGTACAGCCCTGTCCCGCCAACGACCACCGGCTGCCGACTGGCCGCCCGGGCCTCCGCGAGCCAACCAGCGGCGTCGCGCGCGAACCGACCCGCGCTATAACGCTCCCCCGGATCGATCAGATCCAGCCCGCGATGGGGGACGCGCATCAGCGTTTGGGGATCGGGCTTCGCCGTGCCGATGTCGAGGCCCCGATACACCTGTCGGGCGTCGGCGGAAATGACGGTGATAGGGGTGAGCGATGCGAGGGCAACGGCGACCGCGGTCTTGCCGACGCCGGTGGGGCCTACAACGACAGGTGTCAGGTGTCTGGTGTCAGGTACGGCCAAAGCGGCGTTCCAGCTCTTCCTTCGGTAGCTGTACCATGCTCGGCCGGCCGTGCACATCATGCGCGGGAAGCGTGGCCGACAGCAGCCGGACGATGAGTTGCCGCATCTCCTCAGCATCGAGCTGTTGCCCGGCCTTGATCGCGGCACGGCAGGCATACGTGGCCGCAAATCGTTCGAGGCGATTCTGCCAACCACCGAAGCGGCCACCCGCGAGGTCGGCAACGAGCTCCTGCAGGCAGCGCGCCGCCTCGAAGCGGGGATGCGGATTGGGCGCAGTATGGACCACGATGCTCCGGCCGGAGAACGGCTCGATCTCGTAGCCGATGCGTGCGAGCAGCTCGCGATGCGCCTCGATGGCATCAAGCTCCGCCGGCGCGAAATCGAGCGTCAGCGGCAGCAACAGGCGCTGCGCCGGCGCGCCGTCGCCGCCCAGCTGGTGCATCACGTCTTCGTAAAGCACCCGCTCATGGGCGGAGTGCTGGTCGACGATGGCGATGGCCTGGTCGGTTGGGAAGGCGATATAAGTGTCGAAGAGCTGAAGAAGCGGTGTTTGGTGTCTGGTGCCAGGGGTTAGGGATTCGCGACCAAAGAGTTCGAGCGGAATCCCCCCCGCCGACATAGAGCCCGATCCCGTCTGGCCCTGAAACCAAACACCTGACACCTGCCCTGGCGCAGCGAAACTTGCGCTCGCCTCCAGCGGCGCCAACGCCTCTCTCACGGCTTCCTCAACCACCTTCTCCACAAAAAACTTGTCGCGAAACCGTGCCTCGAGCTTTGCCGGATGCACGTTCACATCGACGGCATCGCCCGGAAGATCGAGGAACAGCAGCAGCGAGGGCCGGTCGCCCGGCGCGATCGTCGAGCGATATCCCGCTTCCGCGGCGCGCAGGATGAACGGATCGCGAATCGGGCGGCCGCGCACGAAGACGTAGCCTTTGCGGCCGGCCGGGCGCGCTTGGGCGGGGCGCTGCACGAGCCCGGTCACCTCGAGCGGCCCGGCGCGATGCGATACGGCAAGCAGCGTGTCGGCCAGCTCGGCGCCCCAGAGCGCCCGCACCCGATCGATCAATCGCGACGCCGGTGGACAATCGAGCAACACACGCTCATCGCTCGTCACGGAGAAGGCGACATCGTGACGGGTGAGCGCGAGGACCGTCACGGCCTCCAAGGCGGCGCGCGTCTCGGTGGCGGCGGCGCGCAGGAATTTCCGCCGCGCCGGCGTATTGTAAAAGAGCCCGCGCACCGTGACCGTCGTGCCGCGCTGGCGCGCCGTATCCTCCGTCGCCTCGAGCTTACCGCCGCTCACGCGCAGCCGAGTGGCACCGGCGCCGTTTCCCTCGGTCGTTTCGAGCTCGAAGCGCGACACCGACGCGATTGCGGGGAGCGCCTCACCGCGAAACCCGAACGTCCCGACGCCGATGAGATCGACGGCCGTGCGAATCTTGCTCGTCGCATGGCGCTGCAACGCGAGGCGGGCGTCGTCGCGATCCATCCCGGAGCCGTCGTCGCTCACGCGGATCAACACCTTGCCGCCATCCTCCAACTCGACGCGCACGCTGTGTGCGCCGGCATCGAGCGCGTTCTCCACCAGCTCCTTGACCACCGATGCCGGCCGCTCGACCACCTCACCAGCGGCAATCTGGTCGGCGACCTGATCGCTGAGGACCTGCACCCGCCCGCGCGTCACCAAGCTCACAATCCGGCAATCTCCGTATTGAGGACCCAGCCGTGAATACCGTCCTGGCGTCGCACTTCGCGCCAGGGTCCGTAGTCGCGGCTGACGAGTAGCGCGCCGCCGGTTTGGACCGTCGCGGCCGCGCCGGCGCCACCGTATGGTGCCGTCCGAATCGGGGCGGCTTCGGCCACGACGACCACCACGGGAAGATCACGGCGCCGCTGCTCGACAGCGCCGAGCGCCAGCGCGGTGAGCGTCACGCCGGCGAAGACGATCAGGATCAGTCGCCGCCGGTGCGTCCCCCCCCCGATCACCGTGAGCCACAGCGCGATCCACGCGGCGGCGGCAATGATGCCCCATTCGCTGGGCGTTGCCCAACCCACGCGCAGCAGCTTCTCGGTCATGAGATCGGGCGGTGGCAGCAGCTCGCGCGCGCGCCGGATCGACGCATCACGCGGGGCGAGCCGAGCCGCTTTGGTCCATGCCGTTATCGCTTTTCCGTCGGCGCCGGCGCGATACAATGTCGCCCCCAAATTGAACCAGTGGGCGGGATCGTGCGGCTCTCGCGTGGCGCGCGCGGCAAAGGAGTCGGCCGCAGCCCGCAGCGCGCCGGCCTCGTACAACGCTTCGGCGCTCGGGGACTGGTCTGGTACATGCGCGGGGAGCAGTATCCCGAATACCACCAGGGAAGCGACGATCGCATGCGGTCGCCTGGACCCCTTGGGCCCCTCAGCGCCCAGAACCTGGAGGACCTGCTCGATCTCCGCCGCCAGCTCCGCCGAGTCTCCGAGTCCGCGCGGTCCGTAGCGCGCCGCCCGCAGCCGGTCGCGGAGTCGCTTCACGTGGTCCGCGACCGCGCTGTCCACTCCCGCCGCGCGAAGCGCCTGCGCCAGCCCGTCGCCGTCGCGCGCGAACGGATCGGACACGTGACTCGCCAGCACGGCGAGGAACTCGCGTTCCAGCCGACCCAGCGTGGTCAGCTCGTGCGGCGGCGTGCCAACCGGCTCGCCGCCCGGCACGGGTGCGCGACGCCATCTGCGTCGCGCCAGTAACGCAACGACTGGCGGCAGCAACAGGACGGCGAGCCAGCCCTGCCACGACAGCTGGCGGCTGAGCCGATCGGCGGGAAGCTCGCCATGGCGCGGCAGGAGCGCGAGCAGCACGCGGGCCGCGCGCGGCTCGGCCCCCGGCGCCACCGCGAGTGCCAGCGGTGATGATCGCGCGACCTCAAAACGGGCGGTCGTCGCGTCGAAATAGGGATACCGAACCTCCGGTAACGTAAAGTTGCCGGCCGAGTCGGGCACGGCGAGGAACCGAAAGACCTTGCTACCCGCAACCCTGCCGGCTTCCGGTACGACGCGCACCTCGGTCTGCGCCGGGTACACGCGGAATCCTGAGGGCCAGCGCACCGTGGGCTCTGGCCACAACGCGACATTGCCGATGCCGTTCACGGTGACGGCTGCTTCCACCGGCTCGCCCGAGCGGGTACTCGCCGGATCGAGGCGCACGTCCAGCGTCAACCGTTGTCCAACGACGTTCGTGCCCGGGCTGTCCGGGGGGGGGGGACCGAGGCAGCGGCAGAACGGCGACTGCGATCGAATCGCTGCGGAGCGTGTAGCGCTCCTCCCGACTGAAGAACGAGAAAGTGACGGGCAAAGCGTACTCGACCGATGCAGGCGGAATGATGAACCGGCCGGCAGCGAGCGGAAACACAACCTGATGGGTGACGAAGAGATCCAGCCAGCGTCCGCCGACCTGGCGCGACAACGCGACGCCTGGGAACGTCGCCGCCGGGTACGCCCAGACACCCTCCGGTGTGACGAGCGTGAGCAGCGGCGGGCGGCGCATTCGCTCGCGCAACTCGCGCGGGATCCAGGCCGCGGCAATCACGTCGACCTGCTGCCCGGAGTACACCGTATCGCTGGGCACGAGCATGGTCAGCGCGACGCGATCGGCGCGATGCGATGCCGGTGGCGGGGTGCTCTCGAGCAGTCCGCGGGCCAACGGACTGAGCGCCGCCCCGACCCGATTCGGTGCACTGTCCACGCTGACGAGAATCGGCTCGGTCGACACGACACTCTGCCCCTGACGCGCGCGCACGGGCCCGATGAGCAACGCACCAGGCTGCTGCGCCCGCAGCTGTAGCTCGCGCACGGTCGTGCGGATCGGGCCCCCGCCCCCGTTCCCGGGCGCGCCGCCGAAGGCGACCTCCGTCATGTCCCGCGAACCGACCACGGCGAAGCCGGTCAGCGGGGGCAGCACGATCTCCACGGCATCGGCAGAGCGTGACCGCGCGCGCACGGTGAGCAGCAGCTCTTCGCCCACCGTGAGATGCGTACGATCGACGCTCGCCGTGACCTCTGCGCCTTGAAGCATGGCTGCGACTACGAGCAGCGCCAGCATCACCAATCCTTTATTCCTGCGGCGGCGGCGCGTCGCGTACGTCCCGTGCGATCGCGACGCGTGCGCAGCTCTTCCTGCCCGATGGAGCGCAACACCTGATCCGCCTGATCCTCGCTCAACCCGCCTTGCGCTCGCTGCTCTTGGGGAGGCGGCTGCCCCGCGCCCCCTCCTCCACCATTCCCCGGTGAGGGGGGCGGCGGCGGGTTGGGCTTGTTCGACTGGCCGCCGCCTCCCGAGCTCCGCATGCGATTCACGAGCTCGAGGTTCCACTTCGCGCGAATGTGATGCGGTTTGAGCAACAACGCCTCGCGGTAGGCACGCTCGGCATTGGCGAGGTGGGTTTCCCGATTGGTGCTGTCGGCATGCGACTCCAGCAGGCCCAGCAGTCCAAGATTGTACAGGGCGCGGAATCGCAGCTCGGGATCGAGCGAGGCCGCCGCGCGCGACAAACTGGTGCGCGCCAGCGCCGCATCGCCCGCGGCCAGCGCCGCCGTGCCGGTATTGTACCACGCCGTATCGTCGTCTTCATGCGCCTTCAGCTCGGCGAGATACGATTCCGCGGCGCCGCGGACATTGCCCTGATCCCAGGCCTTTTCCGCCACGGACCGGCGCTGCGCTTCGAGCCGGGGCACCAGGCACAGCGCGAGGCCAATGAGCGCCGCAGTGCGACGCGTCATCGTTTGTGTGGTCAAGACGATCGCTGCCAGGAGCAGCGGAATCCACGCGCGCGGCCGGCCCCGCTGCGTGCGGTTCTCGGTGGCGGTCGCGCGTTTGTACGAGGCCACCAGATCACGAACGGCGCCCGCCTGATCCGGCAGCTCGGCGGCGACGATCGTCCCCTGCGCGGCGTCGGCGACAGCGCCCAGGACGTCGTCGCGGCGGCTCGTCTCGATCAGCTCGCCGGTGTTATCCCGCTGCCAGCCGGCCAGGTTCCCGCGATCATCGCGCATCGGGATCTTGGTGGGTTGGCGGCCGCCTTCCGCAACCAGAATCAGATGGATACCGAGGCTGTTGAGACGCCGGGCTTCCAGCAGTGACTGCTCCAGCGAGTCGTGCGCTTCACCATCGGTGAACAGCACGAGCACGCGATCCGCGATCTCGGGACTCGCCTGCAACAGGTCGATGCCCTGCGCGAGGCCCGGCGTGAGTGACGTTCCGCCCTCCGAAGCCACGTCGGGATCGAGCGCGTCGAGATAGAGTGTGAGCGCCGAGCCGTCCACCGAGAGCGGCGAGAGGATGTAGCTGGTGCCGGCAAACACGGAGAGGCCAAGCCGGTCGCCGTCGAGATCCTGCACCAGGCGCCGCGCCTCGCGGAGCGCCCGTCCCAGGCGGGACGGCTTCGCGTCCTCGGCCAGCATGGAGCGTGAGATGTCGATCGCGAACACGAGATTCAGGCCGCGGGTCTCGGTGACGATCCGCTCTTCGCCCCAGCGCGGCCCGGAGAGCGCGACGGCCGCCAGGCTGGCGGCCAGGCCGAGCGCCGTCGATCCGAAGCGACCGCTCGCGCGTGCCAGGCGGGCCGTCGCCTCCGACCAGGCGGCGGCACGCCGCACACGCGAGCGCCGCGCCCACACTGCCGCCGCCCAGACGGCGCCGCCGATCGCGGGCGCGAGCGCAACAACGATCGGTGCGTCGAAGGTGATCACGGGACACGCACCGCGAATGTGCCGGCAACGACCAGCTCGAGCGCGAGCGCCAGCAGTCCGAGGCTCAGCGGCCAGCGATATGCTTCCTCGTAGCGGCGATACACGAGATGCTGGACGGGAGTCTTCTCGAGCCGATTGATCTCGCCAAAGATGTTCGAGAGCGACGCCGCGTCGGTCGCGCGGAAGTAACGGCCGCCCGTCGTGCGCGCAATTTCGTCGAGCAGCGGCTCGTCGATTTCAACAGGCATCGTCTCGTAGCGCAACCCGAGCGGACCTTGTCCCGTCGGCACGGGTGCCTCGCCCTGCTGCCCGACGGCGATTGTATAGATCTTGATCCCGAACGCCGCGGCCGCCTGTGCTGCGGTGCGGGGATCGACAGTGCCCCTGTTGTTCATGCCATCGGTCAGCAGCACGATGACCTTGCTCTTGCCCGGCGTGCGGCGCAGCCGGTTCGCACTGGTGGCGATGGCGGTACCAATCGCGGTGCCGTCTTCCAGAATGCCCACGCGCAGCTGGCGAATGGCCTCCTCGAGCACCTGGTAATCCGTGGTGATCGGCACCTGAGTCAGCGCCTGACCCGAGAAAGCGACCAGGCCGATGCGATCGGACGAGCGCGCGCGCACGAACTCGATTGCGGTGCGCCGCGCGACATCGAGCCGGTTCGCGGGCGAAAAGTCCTCCGCCAGCATGCTGCTCGAGATGTCGACGGCGAGGACGATCGAGATTCCTTCGCTGCGCAGCTCGGCGCGTGCCGAGCCGACGCGGGGCCCCGCGGCGGCGATGATCCACGCCGCCAGGCAGAGCGAGCGCAGCGAGACGGGCAAGCGGGCGATCCAGAGACGCTCGGCGGGACCCAGCGCGGGCCGCACGTCGCTCATCGGCGCACCCGCCAGGCGAGTGAGGCGCCGCGTGCGCCACCACCACCAGAGCGGCAAGGCGGCGAGCAACAGGAGGAGCCACGGCCGGGCGAAGGTCATCGCGCTCCGCCAAACTCGCGCGCGAGCGCGCGGGCGCGCGCGGCGAGGGGCGCGACATCGACGCCGTGCGCCGCGGCGAACGCAACCTGGTCGAGCGCGGTCAGCAGCTCGCGCAGATCACGGACCGGCGCATCGGGGCGCACACGCTCCACTACTGCGAGACACTCCGCCGTGCTCAGCCCCTCGTGTGCGGCGGGAATGGAGCGCGCCAGCGCGCTCCGCAGGCCATGCGCCGCGCGCGCCGCGACCGCCTTCGGCTCGCCCGCCGACAGCCAGCGCCCGTCGGCGATCTCGCCTCCGCCGGCGAGGGTGGGACCGTCTGCCGCTTCACGCGGTGACCGGCGCCGCCAGGCGATGAGGCCGAGCAGCGCGCCGGCGGCGACGAGAACCGAGGCCAACACAGGAATCGCGCTGAGCCGCTCGCGCCGCAGCGGCTCGAGCGACGGCTGGGGAGCGGGCGATTTCACGCTATCGGGAATGACGCTGGCGACGCGAAACGTGGCGCTCCCCCCCGCGAGCGAATCCGCACTGCCGTCCGGTCCGAGGCGCCAGACCGACGGCATCTCGAGGGTGATCGAGCCCGGAGTCCAGGCGACGACCGTGTAGCGCACGATCCAATCTCCGGACCTCGGCGTGGCGAGCACTTCGGCATCGCCGAGCGGCTCCGCATCGGGGGTCGATGCCAGCTTGGCGGCGCGGAGACGCCAACCCGGTGGGGCCGAGACCGATCGTTCCAGCCGGATCGTATCGCCTACGGTTGGTTGATAGGGCGCCGCGGTCCAGCCCTGGGTCTGCACGAGCAACAGCAGCAATGCGATCATCGGCTCAATCGTCGGGCCCGTTCGGCAAACGCGCGGCGCAGCGGGACGCCATACGGCACGGTCGTCTGCAGGGCGACACGATCGACGCCCGCTTGTACCAGCTTGCGGCCGCGCTCCTGCTGCATGCGCTCGGCGGCAACGCGAATCCGCGTACGGGTGGGCGCGTGACTCGTATCCACCAGGATGCGTTGGCCTGTTTCCGCGTCCTCGAGCTCGACCCACCCCGCATCCGGAAGGTCGTACTCGCGCGGATCGTCGATCGTGATCGCGACGATCTCATGCCGCGCGGCGAGCTGGCCGAGTGGCTCCTCCCACGATTCGGCGCGGAAGTCGGACAGCACGACGACGATGGCGCGGTGACGCAGCAGCTTGGTGGCATAGCGGAGCGCGCCGGCGAGGTTGGTGCCCCGGCCGCGCGGGGCGAATGCCACCAGGTCGCGGATGACGCGCAGCGCGTGCGCGCGCCCTTTGGCGGGGCGCACGACGTACTCGGGTTGGTCGGCGAACAGGAGCGCCCCTACGCGATCGTTGTGCCGGGCCGCCGCGAGGGCGAGCACGGCGGCGACCTCGACCGCGAGACCCGCCTTCGTGTAGGGCCGGCCAAAGTGTTGCGAGCCTGATTGGTCCACGATCAGGAGCAGCGTCAGCTCGCGCTCCTCCATGTAGGTTTTGACGAACGGATGGCCCATTCGGGCAGAGACGTTCCAATCGATGGCGCGGAAGTCGTCGCCCTGCTGGTACGCGCGCACTTCGGCGAACTCGATCCCCTGGCCGCGGAAGACCGAGCGATACTCACCGGTAAAGAGGGTGTTGACGAGGTCACGCGCCCGCAGCTCGATCCCCTTCACCTGCTTGAGTACCTCGCGAGTCACGCCGCGCGGGCGCGCCTGCACGGGGGACCGTACCGACTTCCGGCGCTCGGGACCGGTGTACGTCACGGCACGCCCACAGCCTCCAAGATGCGCCCGATCACCTGCTCGGCATCGACGTCCTCGGCCTCGGCCTCGAACGTCAGCAGCACGCGATGGCGAAGCACATCGTAGGCCATGGCCTTGACGTCCTCGGGCACCACGAACGCCCGCCCGCGGAGATAGGCATGGGCGCGCGCGGCCTGCGCAAGATAGATCGACGCGCGGGGGGAAGCGCCGAAGGCGATCAGCGGCTTGAGCTCGGGAAGGCCCACCGCCTGCGGCTCGCGCGTCGCACGCACGGCATCCACGATGTAATCGACCACTTTCTGATCCATGAACAGCTCGGCGATGGCGCTGCGCGCGGCGAGGATGTCCTCCGCCGCGGCGACGCGCGTCACCTCGATCGGCCGTCCACCGGCCATGCGACCCACGATCTCTTTTTCCGCATCCCGCGACGGATACCCGACGCGTACTTTCAGCATGAACCGGTCGAGCTGCGCCTCGGGCAACGGATACGTGCCCTCATGCTCGATGGGGTTCTGCGTCGCAAGAACCAGGAACGGCTCGCCCAGGAAGAACGTCTCGCCGCCGATCGTCACCTGCTTCTCCTGCATGGCCTCGAGCAGCGCGGATTGGACCTTGGCGGGAGCGCGATTGATCTCGTCGGCGAGCACGAGATTCGCGAAGAGCGGACCCTTCTTGGGATAGAATTCCTGCGAGCGCTGATCGAACACCATCGTGCCGATCACGTCGGCCGGCAGCAGATCGGGCGTAAACTGAATCCGTGAGAAGCTGATGCGCAGGCATTCGGCGACCGTGCGCACGGCCAGCGTCTTCGCGAGTCCGGGGACGCCCTCGAGCAGGATGTGGCCGCCGGTGAGCAGGCCGATGAGCAGGCGCTCGACCATGACTTCCTGGCCGACCACGCGCTTCGCCACTTCGCGGGTAATGCTCTGCGTCAGGACGGCGTCGCTGGTCTTGGCCGCGCGTGTCGTCATCGCAGCGATGCCTCAGCGGCCCGCTTCACCGTGGGTTCCTTATCCCGCGCGTAGAGTTCGAGCAAGGCCTTAGCCTCCATTCTATCGAGTCGCGCCAGACCTTCGATGGCCGCAGCGCGCACGAACGGCGTGCGGCGAGGCTTGCCACCGGGCTCCGCGTGGCGCGCAAGCACGTCGAGCGCCTCCGTCGCCCCAAGCTGCCCGATCGCCTTCAGCAAGGCAGCCAATACCCCTTCGTCCTTCTCCTGCTCCAGCCGCCGCACCAACACGGTCGTCGCGCTTGGATCTCCCGCTGCGGAGATGGCACGTGCCGCCGCCGTGCGCACCAGGACCGATTCGTCTTTGAGCGCCGGCATGACGGGCCGCGCAATGTCGCGACCACCAAGCTCCGCAAGCCCGAGCAGCGCGGCTTCTCTGACACGCTCGTCGGCGTGGCGCATGAGGTCGAGGAGCTGCGGCGCCACGTCCGGGCTCCCGCTCAATCCGAGAAACTCGGCGGCGGCCGCCACTACCTCGGGCACCTTACTCTGCACCCGCTCCCGCAACACCTCCGTGGTGCGGTCGCCTGCCGCCCGCATCGCCGCACGATACGCCTCGCGCAGCTCCGGCGCCGCGTGGAGATACGCATCGACCACGAGCCCCGCCGAAACCGCGCCCAGCGCGCCGACCGCATGGACCAAGTGCGCGCGCTCGGCGGGAGGCACCCGAGGCTCACCGAGACGCGTCACCATACGCTCAACGATAGACTCGTCGGCAAGCACCCCAGCCACCTCACCAATTCCCTCCTGCGCCGCCGCATCCTGCGTCGTCCCGAGCGCGCGATCCAACCCGGCCACCAGCTCGGCGATGGCACCAATGTCACGCAGGCGCAGGACGTCGGGGGTGAGCCCTCGCAGCTGTGCGATGATAGCATGTTGCTCCTCCGGCGTCTGTGCGGCCTGCAACGCAGCCACCGCCCGGCGCGCCTCGACATCGGACGGTAGCGCCTCGGGCCGGAATACCGGGCCGGTGCGCCCCGGCGAGACCGTCTCCGAGGGCAGCGGGACGGGCGGAGCTGCGGGCTTTAGCTGCGCCGCGGGAGGTTCACCAGCAGGCTGTGGAGCGGGAGCGGGAGCGGGAGCGGGAGCGGGGGCAGGGGCAGGCGCTGGTGCAGGAGGAGGGGCCACGGACTCACCCAGCACGCGGGCAGCAGACAACCGCTGGCTGGCGCGGCGACCGAGTGACACCGTGATCCGGCCGAGAATGGCATCGTCGGATTGCACGTTCCCGACCGCAACGCCGAACAACGCGAGCCAATGCTCCGCCGTAGCGCCGGGATTGACCTGAATGGCGCGCACCCCCCGTGCGAACAACAATCCGGCGAGCTCGGCAACCTGCGTGTTGCGGGGCAGCAGGTGCTGCCCGTGCCAGTGCAAGCCGGTCGCGCCGACCTTCCATTCCACGGTACCGAGCGCGGCGAGTCCCGGCAGCGAGCCGGTGATCTGGCGCATCGCCTCCACCACCGCTGGATGCTGCGGCGGATACAGACGCGTGAGTCGGAACGTCGTTCCGAGCGCGCCCAGCGCACGATCTACCACTCCGGTATCGATTGCCATGCTCAGCGCTTGATCCGTGCTCCCTTTTCTTCGATTGTGAACACCCACGTCGCGAACCGCGACGGCTCGATGGCGTCATCCGGCTCGATGGCATTCCAGTCCACATCGCTGCCCGAGCTCTGCGGTCCCGCCGCTCTCGCGTCCGCGTCGCGCACCATCGCGGCGGCGCGCTTCACCCACACGCCGAACTGGTCGGGTCGCAGATCGACCCAGCCACGCGGCGCCACGCTCAACGGATCACCGTTGGCTGCGGGGGGGGCGGCACGACGATCGTGCTTCCCCGATACACGTTCTTGCCGTCCGGCGCCACGATCGGCAACCCCACGGAGATAATGTGCTGCCGCAACGCCGCATCGTCCTGGAGGAGACGATACGCGGCGGCCGCCAACACGGGAGCCTTGCTCTCGGCGAGTGCCCGAACCGTGGGGCACAGGCGGCGGCAGAGGTAGGCTTCGTACAGCATTTTGGTCAGTCGCGGCGGCCCCAACATCTCGTAGGCGACGCCGCGCTTGCCCTCGCGCTCCTCCAGCCCTCTGAGCCGGCCCACGGCGTTGCGGCGCAGGACGCCGGCGCGATAGGTGGGTCCCGCCGTCGCAGCGTCGAGCGCCGCGACGATGTCCTTGCCCGTTGGCCGTCCCTGCAGCTCCATGATCACGTAGTCGGCGACTTCTTCGGGCGTGATGAATTCCATCTGTCCGAGCGCCGTCACCGTCTCGAACTCATCCCGCGCGAACAGACCATTCTCCCCGAGGTCGATATAGGCGCCGTCGAGGGGGCGTCCCAACTCCCGCCACGGCCGCGCGCCGTCCTTAAAGGCCTCCTTGAGCGGTATCGGCGTCTCGCAGTCGACCAGCGGGATCGGTTTGCCTTTGCGGCGCACCGGACCATAGGCCACTTCGCGCCAGGCGATCGACGCGGTCGGCTTGATCTCGACCGTCACCGGTGAATCGGGTGTGCGGCCGAGGAGGAACAGCAGCATCGAGTGCGCACCGGCGACCGCCGACTTCGTCAGCAAGGTGCGGCTCGGTTTCTCCTCCGAGTGCGTGTAGGGAATGTTGAATCCCATGCCGCCAGTGCCACTGGTTCCGATCTTGATGTAGGACTTCGTGCCGGCGCGGTGGAGCGCTTCGGTAATGATCTGCGCATGGCGAATCAGCTGTGGCAAGGTCAGTCGTAGCAGATGCTGCTCCACGGCGGCCTGATCGACGCCGCCCCCCCCCCCGCTTGGATCGCTCGTGCAACTGACGCGCGCTCTCAAATATGTCCTGATAGGCGAACGCGGTCGCGGTATTGATGCAGTCCACGACCGCGTGCGGCTTGTAGCGCAGCAGCAGCTGAAACAACAAGCTGCGCTCGAGCACCGGCTCCGTCAGATCACCGTAGAGGTCTCCCAGCACGAGCGCGCGATGCTCGGCGCTGCCCAGCACGACGGCGATCTCGAGCCGCGCGACGGACGCCGGCATGAAGACGTTGCCCCACTCGACGTCGATCGTCACCGTGCCGCGGTAGGGATCGAGCGCGCGAGCGGCGGCGCGCACCTCGTCCTCGAACAACGCCACGAGCACCAGCCGCCGCGGAGGCGGCTCGGCGCCGAGCACGCGTCGCGCGACGGCGTGGCCGACGAGGCCACTGCCGCCGAGCAGCATTACCGTCCGATCATCGAGCTCCATGCAGTCGCTCGATCGCTCCGATCTCCTGGCGGGTGAGCTCCCGCCACTGGCCTTCCGGCAGCTTACCGAGCCGCACGGGGCCGTACGCGACGCGATGCAGCCACTCGACCTTCAGTCCCAGGGCCTCGGCCATCCGGCGCACGATGCGCTGACGGCCTTCGGCCAGCGTGAGGTCGATTTCGACCGACTTCCCGACGGGCCGCACGCGCGATTCCAGGACGCGCACGGCGCGGCCGTCGATCACGATCCGCTGCGCGAGGGCGTCGCGGATGGCACGCACATCGGCCCCATGGACTCCGAGCCAGTAGGTCCGCGGGACCTCGTAGCGCGGATGCATGAGCCGGTGCGCCGCCGCACCGTCCGTCGTCAGGAGCAAGAGTCCCGAGGTCATGACGTCCAGCCGTCCAACGTACGTGAGCCCGGGGACCTTGGGGAGAAGGCCGAACACGGTGCGGCGCCCTTCGGGATCGGAGCGGCTGACCACGTAGCCGATCGGCTTGTTGAGCGCGATCCACGTGGTCCGCGCGGCAGCGCGCACGGCGCGGCCATCCACGGTGATGCGTTGCGCGTCCGGGTCCGCGCTCATCCCGATCGTCGCGACCTCGCCATCGACGCGCACGCGACCGCCGCGGATCAGATCCTCCGCCTTGCGGCGCGACGCGACGCCCGCGCGCGCCAGGGCGCGCTGCAGGCGCATGAGGGTCATTCGGGTTCGTCGACGGGCGTGGGACGCCGGAGGGCGACCGACAGCTCCTCGAGCCGCGGCAGATCCTCCAGATCCTTGAGCCCCAGAATCTCCAGGAACGACGGAGTCGTGCCGTACAGCAGCGGGCGCCCCAGACCCTCGCCGCGCGTCACGACTTCGATCAGGCCGCGTTCCGCGAGCTTGTCCATCACCGCCCCGGAATCGACGCCGCGGATCTCATCCACCTCGAGCCGGCCCACCGGCTGGCGATACGCGATGATGGCGAGGGTCTCGAGCGCCGCCGGCGAGAGGCGCCGGGGCCGCAGTGCAAACTGCGCGCGCTCGATCGTTTCCGCGTAGTCGCGGCGCGTGAGAAATTGCCAGCCCTCCGCGATCTCCACGAGCTCGACGCCATGATCGTCTCGATAGTTCTGCCGAATTTCCTCGAGTGCCGGACGGACGTCTCCTGCTTCCGGCGCGAGGGATTCGAGCTCCTCGAGCGTCAGCGGGCGCGACGCCGCGAACAGCGCGGCTTCAAGCAGCTTCGCGAGGGGTTCCACGCGTGATCACCATGGGGCCGAAGGGCTCGGGCTGGGACAGCGTCAGCGAGCTCCGCTTGGCGAGCTCGAGCAACGCAATGAACGTCGAGAGCACATCCACTAAAGTCGCCTGTTTCCCGACCGCGTCCCTCCAACCGAACGTCTCTCGCTCGGCGAGCAGGGCCTGGATTCGTGCCGTGGCGCCTTCCACATCCAGCGGCCGCGGCACCACGCGGTGGAGCATGGGCTCGGGAATCAACGCGATGACGCGCTCGGCGGCACCGAGCAGGTCGTTCAAATCGATTTGCAGCGGCGCGGGCGGCGCGTCGGCTGGTGGCGCTTCGTAGCCGCGGCCAAACCGCTCCGCGCGAGCGGAGGCGGCGCGGCCCAACCAGTCCACCAGCTCGCGGATCTGCTGGTATTCGAGCAGCCGCCGCACCAGCTCCGCGCGGGGGTCTTCCCATTCGTCATCGCCCAGCCGCCGCGGCAACAGCATTTGCGCCTTGATCCGCAGCAGCCGCGCCGCCATCTCGAGATAATCCGCCGCCTGATTGAGACCGAGCTCGTTGATCACGGAGAGAAATTGATCGGCAATCTTCGCGATGGGCAGGTCGGTGATGTCGACCTCGTCTTCGCGGATCAGATGCAGCAAGAGATCGAGCGGACCGGAGAACTTCTCCAGGTCGACAATGAAACCGGCCTGGTCCCGCATGATGGGGCCCGTCATCCCAGAATCCATGGCGGGATACCTCCCGGCAGTGCAAGGGGGTAGACGATCCTCAAGGTCAGGCCCAACAGGTGAACGGCCGGCCACATAAAGACATCAATCACGCCCGGGAGCAGCCACACGACGATCAAGATTGGAATGATGCCCAACGAATAGAGCTGGCGATAGCGCATTCCCGCAGCGGGTGGCAACAACTGCTTGAGCACGTGACTGCCGTCGAGCGGCGGAATGGGGATCAGATTGAAGCACGCCAGTACGAGGTTGAGATACATCCCCCAGAACATCATGCGCTGCAGCAGGCTCAGACTGGCCGCAGCCGGCAGTACGTGCGCCAACGCACCGAGGAGCGCGAACACGAGCGCGGACAGGATGAACAACAGCAGGTTGGTCGCGATGCCGGCGAGGGAGACGATGATGTCGCCGCGCACGTACTTCCGGTAATTGCGCGGATTTACGGGTACCGGTTTGGCCGCCCCGAACACGAACGGCGCGTGGCTGACGATGAGAATGGTCGGCAGGATGATCGTCATGAATGGATCGATGTGCTTCAGCGGATTGAGCGTCAGCCGTCCGAGCATGTAGGCAGTATTATCGCCCTGCCGGTAAGCGGCCTCGGCGTGGGCATATTCATGCGCCACGATTGAAAACAACAGGACGGGAATCTGAAGGAGGATATCCTCGAGCGGCACGTGCTAAAATAACGTAGTGCCTTGACCCTACGCAACTTACCGTCTACTTTCCGCGCCATGCCAAAGATCAAATCCGCCAAGAAAGCGATGCGTCAGGGTCGCGCTCGATCCGCGCGCAACAGGGCGCAGCGCTCCTCGCTGCGCACGGCGTTGAAGCACGTGCGCGCCGCCGCGACAGCCGACGCTGCCGCCCTGGCTTACACCCTTGCCGCTCGGCTATTGGATCGCGCAGCCCGGAAGGGTTTGATCCACAGAAACGTTGCCGCCCGGCAAAAATCCCGACTGGCGGTGCTGGTGAAACGGCTGCGCGAGAAGGCCTCGTAAACCGAACAAACGTCGATCCATCGTAAAAATGTAGGGGCGCAGCATGCTGCGCCCCTACGTGTTTCCGGTTTCTACATCGCCGCTAATTCCCCGCCGCAGTTTTCGCAGTACCACTCCGTCGCCAGGTTCATCGTCCCGCATTCGCGGCACTTGAGAGTCTTCTCGACCTCGGCATCCACATTCAGCGGAGCAACCGGAGTCGCGCTGTCATCGATTTGATACTGCCCGCCACTCGCGCGCCGCGGCGACGGCACGTTCTTGTCCTCTTCGGTCACCGACTTCAGGAACGCCAGCTCGTCGATCGGCGTCTTGCGCTTCTCGGCGCGCGGCTCTGGAGCCGGCTGTGGCGGTGGCCCGACGCGCGCGGCCGAGCCCGGCTTGGCCCGCACGAGCGCGTCCAGCTCTTCGAGTCTGGTGATATCGCGCTCGACGTCGAGCAGCTCATCGCGCACGGCGCCGAGGTCGGCTAGCGCATCCTTGTGGACCTGCGACCACTGGGCTTCGTCGTATTCACCAACCTCATGCCGCAGCTCGGTCTCGGCCAGCCGCTCCGCGGCGGCCTTTTCCTTTTTTTGCAGCTCGATGAGCGTTTCTTTCCGCTGGGCGATGAGCTGGCGCGCCGCTTCGGCGTGCGACTTCAACTCCTCGGTCACGGCCTTGAGGCGCGCTTCGTAGTCGGCCTTCACGCGCGTGCGGACATGCTCCGGCGCCGAGTCGGCGGTCGCCGTGATGCGCGCGAGCCATGCCTCGTACTGGCGCCGCTCCTCCAGTAACCGCTGGATCACAGCCGCGCTCTTGGACGGCCCCTTAGCCATCGAGCCTCAGGGGCTTGGGCTGTCCGATCCGTTGTGCGGCGACGATGATGCGCGCCGAGTGCTCCAGTGACTCCATGCGGATCCAAGCCTCGTCGAGCGTTTTGCCCATGGTCACGGCGCCGTGATTGGCCAGCAACAGCGCGTTGACCTGCGTGTCTGCGAGGAACGGCACGACCCGGTCACCCAGCTCCGGTGTGCCTGACCGACCGAAGGGCACCAGCCGAACCGGTCCAACCACGAAGATAAGCTCCGGCAACAAATTGGCCGGAATCTCTTGTCCCGCAACCGCAAACCCTGTGGCGGTGGGCGGATGAGCGTGGACCACCGCCCCGACGTCGGGACGGTGACGCAAAATGCGTAGGTGTAAGTCCAACTCGCTGGTAGGCTTGCGGCGACCGCCGGTGCGGGGTTTCCCCCTGAGATCGACTTCGACCATGTCGGCGGCGGTCAGGAGCGACTTGATCGACCCACTCGGCGTGACGAGCACGCGTTGCGGCCCGAGACGCACCGAAAGATTGCCGTCCCTGCCGGCAATCAGCCCGCGGGCCGCGAGCTGACGGCAGCACAGCGCCATGCGCCGGGCTACCGCGCTCCGGTTCATAGCTCGTGAACGATCGTGCCTGCGACGATGGTCAGGACGGCCCGACCCGTCACCGGGCGGCCCGCAAACGGCGTGTTGTGGCTCTTCGAGTGGAACGCGCCGGGATCGACGGTCCACTTCGCCGCTGGGTCGAGGACGGTGACATCGGCGACGGCGCCGGGAGCGAGTGTTCCACCGGGGAGATGGAAGGCGCGCGCCGGTTCGGTGCTCATGCGCTTGATCAGCTCCGGGAGCGTGAACACGCCACTGCCCACGAGCTCCGTGTGCGCCACGGCAAATGCGGTCTCGAGCCCAACGATGCCGAACGGGGCGTCGTCGAACGCCGCTTCCTTCTCGTCGTAGGCGTGCGGCGCATGATCCGAGGCGATGCAATCGATCACGCCGTCCTTGAGCGCGCCGCGCAAGGCCGCGATGTCGGCGGCTTCTCGCAGCGGTGGATTCATCTTGGCGTGCGTGTCGTACTCTTCGCAGGCGTAGTCGGTGAGGGTGAGGTGGTGCGGCGTCACTTCGGCGGTCACGCGAATGCCGCGCTCCTTGGCCTCCCGGATAATCGCCACCGAGCCGCGGGCCGACATATGGCAGAGGTGCACATGCCCGCCTGTCAGCTCGGCGAGCAGCACGTCACGCGCGACCATGATCTCCTCGGCGGCGGACGGAATCCCTTTCAGGCCCAGGCGCGTGGAGACCAGCCCTTCGTGCATGACCCCGCCGGCCGCCAGCGTCGGATCTTCGCAATGGTCGGCCACCGGAATGTTGAACGTACGCGCGTATTCGAGCGCCGTGCGCATCAGGTGACTCGAGGCCACTGGCTTGCCGTCGTCTGATACCGCGACCGCGCCCGCACCCACCATTTCCCCGAATTCGGCGAGCCGCTCGCCCTTTTGCCCGATCGACACCGCGCCGATCGGATGGACGCGCGCGCCGCCCGCGCGCCCCGATTGCCGCACAATGAAACCGACCGCGGCCTGGTTGTCGGTGACAGGGTCGGTGTTCGGCATCGCACAGATCGCCGTAAATCCACCAGCAGCGGCCGCTCGCGCGCCACTAGCGACCGTCTCCTCGTCTTCGTTGCCCGGCTCGCGCAGATGGACGTGCAGATCGATCAGCCCAGGCGCGACGATTTTTCCTTTGACGTTCCGCACGTCGGCGCCGTCCGGAACCGAAAGCCCGCGCCCGACGCCGCCGATTTTGCCGTCCTGGATCAGGAGATCGGCGGCTTCATCGATGTCGCGGCTGGGATCGATGACGCGACCGCCCTGGAGCAGGATGGGACGCGTCATTCGTTTCCTCCCGCGCCCCGTTTGGCCGCATCGGCCAGCTCGGCGCGGCCGCCCGCGAGCAGGTAGAGCACCGCCATCCGCACCGCCACGCCATTGGTCACCTGATCGAGGATGATGCTGTGCGGGCCATCGGCGACGCGGGAGTCGATCTCGACGCCGCGGTTCATCGGTCCCGGATGCATGATCGTGATTTCGCGCGGCGCGCGCTCGAGGCGCTCCGGCGTGACCCCAAAGACGCGGTAGTACTCGCGCAGGCTCGGGATGAATCCTTTCTCCATCCGCTCGAGCTGGAGCCGCAGCACGTTGAGCACGTCCGCCCACTCGATCGCTTCCTCGATCCGGCCGAAAACCTTCACGCCCAGCTCTTCGATTCCCCGCGGCATCAAAGTCCACGGTCCGCACACGGCGACCTCCGCGCCGAGCTTGCTGAGGCCCCAGATGTTGGAGCGCGCGACGCGCGAGTGGAGCACGTCACCGACGAGGCAGACTTTGAGGCCTGCGATCTTCCCGTGCTTGTCACGAATCGTCAGAAGATCCAGCAGCGCCTGCGTGGGATGCTCGTGCTTGCCGTCACCCGCATTGATCACGTTGGACGCGATGCGGTTGCCCAGGAACTCGGCGGCGCCGGACGAGGGGTGGCGGATCACCACCATATCGATCCGCATTGCCTCGAGGTTGCGCGCGGTGTCGACCAGCGTCTCGCCCTTCGACACCGACGAACCGGTGGCGGTGACGTTGACCGTATCGGCGGAGAGCCGCTTCTCGGCGAATTCGAATGAGATCCGGGTTCGGGTAGAGGCTTCGAAGAACAGATTGACGATCGTCTTGCCGCGCAGGGCCGGCACCTTCTTGATGGGACGCTCCGAGACTTCCTTGAACGGCTCTGCGGTGTCGAGAATAAGCCGGATCTGCTCCGGCGTCATGTGCTCGAGACCGGTCAGGTCTTTGCCGAGAATCGAGGTGGTGGTGGTCATCGCACCACGTCCACCTGATCGCGCCCGTCGATCTCCTGGACCTGCACCTCGACGCGCTCGCCGGACTCGGTTTTTACCGTCTTCCCCACGATGTCCGCCTGAATCGGCAGCTCACGGCCGCCGCGGTCGACGAGCACGCACAGCGAGATGCGTTTGGGCCGGCCGAAGTCGGCCAGCTCGTCCAGCGCGGCGCGCACGGTGCGACCGGTATAGAGGACGTCGTCCACGATGACCGCGTGCTTGTCCGTGAGATCGCCCGGCAGATGGGTTTCGCCGATGACCGGCTTCGGGCCGACTGTGCCGAGGTCGTCGCGATAGAGGGTGATGTCGAGCGCGCCGCGAGGGACGTCGACGCCTTCCTGTTCCTTGATGAGTTTGGCGATCCGGTCGGCCAGCTCGACCCCGCGGCGCTGGATGCCGATGAGCAGGAGATCCGCCGTGCCGTATCCGAGCTCGAGGATTTCCACTGCCATACGCTGCAACGCCCGCGACATCGCGCGGGCGTCAAGGAGAGTGGTGCGTTCTTCTGCTTTTGGGTGCCGAGGCATCTCGAAGCTGAAAAGTAATCGCTGCGTCGGCGCAACACAAAGCCCGCTCCGATCCTTCGGAGCGGGCTTCGGTGTTACGAGGGCGGCGTCGGGCTTTAGACGGCCTGTTCCCCGCAGTTGCCGCCGGTATCGTCCAGCGCGCCCGGCTCGATACGGAACTTGATCGGTAACGTGCGTCCGTCGAGGACTCCGACGAACCCATCGGCCACGACCCGCAGGTCGCGACCGGAAGACACTACATCCACGTCGGCATACCCCAGCGGGACCTCGTTCAACTTCACGCAGATCCGATAGGTCAGCGCCGGGTCAAGCGGGAAGGCGTCGGTGTGCCAGTTGACGATGAAGTGCGACTCGCCAAGGCGGATGGTTTCGGAATTACCGGGCTGGGAGCTGTAGGTCGTGGTGAGATCCATGGTGTACGTCGCCAGGGTCTCTACGCACCCCAAGGAGCCGTCCTCCAATACGCCCAATTCGCAGATCTCCACCACCGGGCTCTGGGTCACGTCGTTCCCGGCGCCTGGGCCGGGATCCGGAACCATGGGCGGCAGGAAGAAGAAGTGTGTGTTGCCGCCGTTCGTGCCGTCGGAGAAGTCGGCACTGGGACGGCTGAGATGGGACGTCGGTTGATCGAGACAGGCAGCGGTGAGGGCGAGGACCGCGATCAGCAGGGCGGGACGTTGGGACATCCAGGCCTCCGTGTTGGTTATGACGGGCGCGGCGCGGGCTCAATCTCGGTCGTGGGTCGCGGGCGTTCTGTGATGTTTGACCGGAGGCGGTATGCTGTTTCGCTTTATGCGGTATGCTGCTTCGGATGGGGCCCGCTCTAGAATACGGGTGTCAATGGTGGTTTGCCGCTCAGTACGCATTGCACATTCGCGATGGCAATCCCGGCCATTTGACGCCTGGTGTGCTCCGTGGCGCTGCCGATATGCGGCAACAACACCGTGCGCGGCGCGGCGAGCAATCGGGGATGGATCGCAGGTTCATCGGTGTAAACGTCGAGGCCGGCGGCGCCGAGCTGTCCCTGTTCGAGGGCCAGCGCGAGCGCTTCTTCGCGGATCAGCTCCCCGCGCGACGTATTGATGAGAATCGCGCCTCGTTTCATGCGCGCGAGCGTTTCACCGTTGATGATCCCTTTGGTCTCCGGGCTCGAGGGCACGTGCAGGCTGACGACATCGCTCTCGGCGAGTAACCGGGTCGCATCGACCCGTGTGGCGCCGGTCTCACGCTCGAAGTCGGGTTTTGGGGTCCGCGCCGTGTACAGGATGCGGAGCCCGAATGGCAGCGCCCGCCGTCCCACCGCCTGGCCGATCCTGCCGGCACCGAACAGGCCGAGCGTCCGACCACGCAGCTCCAGGCCCAGCAGCTGTTCCGGATGCCAACCGGTCCACTTCCCACTGCGGACGAGGTCGACCCCCTCGACGAGTCGGCGGGCAGTCGCCAGGATCAGCGCCCACGTCAGGTCGGCGGTGGCATCGGTGAGCACGCCGGGCGTGTTCGTGACGATGACGCGCCGCATCTCGGCCGCGACCAAGTCGATGTTGTTGTAACCGACCGCGACATTGGCGACGATGCGCAGATTGGGAAGGTTCTTGAGCTCGGTGCCGCCAACCCAGCGCGAGAGCAGCGGGGCGATCGCTACCCAATCCCCTTTCGGCGTGGATTGGTCAGTAGCGATCCACGTAACGTCGAGGTCGGTCAGCTGCGTCGGCTCGAGGAGGTTCTTGAGCTCGGCGGCGACGAGGACGCGGTGCGACAAGCCTACTGCATCACCGTTTGCTGCATCGCCACGGCCTGCCAGCGTCCGTCGCGTTTCACGAACACGCGCGTATACCGGATTTTGCCGCTGAACGGGAAGCCGCGAAACGTCCCCGTGTTGTCGGCGATGCCGCGCAACACGGCGATGTCGCCATAGATCCGCACAGTCACGCTGTCGTACTTCACGTCCGTCAACTTGAGAACGCCGCTGCCGATGTCCCGGAGGTTATCCGCCCCCGTCCGCACCTGCCCCAACCTCGAGATCTCGATAAACTCGGTCGCCATCATGCGCGACAATGCCGCCGTGTCCGCCTTCACCAGCGCCTCCCCGCGCCTGATCTCGAGCGCCTTCACGGAGTCCTCCGCCTGCGCAGCCAGTGGCGCGGCGCACACGAACAGCAGCAACACAACCGAACGAGCGATCATGGGGTGCCTCCTTAGAGCTTCAGGCCGCGTGGGGGGGGGCCCACGTACTCCGACTGCGGCCGAATCAGATGGTCCTCCGCGTGTTGTTCGATGACATGCGCGCACCAACCGGCCACACGGCCACACGCGAACGTCGCCACGAATGAGCGAGGCTCGAGTCCCAGCGCCTGCAGCACGAGCGCTGTATAGAACTCGACGTTCGTGCGCAGCTGGCGTCCCGGCTTCACCTCATCGAGCACTTTCAGTGCCGTCTGCTCGACCGACCGCGCCAGATCGAACAGCTGGCGGTTCTCGAGCGCCGCGCTGGTCATCGCGTCCGCCACTGTACTGAGGACAGCCGCGCGGGGGTCGCGGACTTTGTAGACGCGATGACCGAATCCCATGATGCGCCGTCCGGCGGCCAGCTCGCGTCGCACCCACGCCTCGGCGCGGTCGGCGGACTTGATGTCCTTGAGCATGTCGAGCACAGGCCCCGGCGCGCCGCCGTGCAACGGACCTTTGAGCGCGCCAATCGCTCCGGTCACCGCACTCACCATGTCCGATCGCGTACTGGCGATGACACGCGCCGCGAAGGTGGACGCGTTCATGCCATGATCGATCACGGTGACCCAATAGCTATCGATGGCCCGGGCCGCGATCGGATCTGGCTCCTTGCCGTGCACCATGTAGAGGAAATTCGCCGCGTGGGACAGATCGGCGCGCGGCGCGATCGGTTCCTTGCCCGCGCTGAGGCGGGCATGCGCCGCGATCACGGTGGGAAACCGCGCTGTCAGCAGCTTGGCGGCCCGCAGGTCAGTCGGCGGCGCAATGTCGTCAGGATTGTCGAGATCCAGCGACAGGGTCGCGCAGGCCATCCGGAGCGCGTCGATCGGCGGCGCCGTCGTGGCCGCCCGCACGACATTCATGGTCTCTTTCGGGAGCGCGCGCAGCGCCGCCATCTCCTGGCGCAGCCCGGCCGCTTCGTCCCGCGTCGGCAACGCGCCACGCCACAGCAGGTGCGCCGCCTCTTCGAAGCTCACCCGCCCTGCCAGCTCACTCAGCTCATAGCCACCGATGATGAGTTGGCCCGCCTGTCCGTCCACGTGGCTGAGGCGCGTCTGTCCTGCGACGACGCCGTCGAGCCCGCGAGGCTTTACCTTCGCGTCGATGAGAGCTCCTTCGTCAGCTGATAGATGTACTCCGCGCCATCGTAGTAATCCTGCACGCCGATTCGCTCATCGCGCCCGTGCGCGCGCACGTCGTTGATATCGACGAACACTCCAGAGATGCCATACACGGGAATCCCGGCGTTCCGGAGAAACAGCCCGTCGGTCGCTCCCGTTTCCATCACCGGCACCACGGGAATGTTCCAGAGACGTTTCGTGACGCCCTCGATCGACGCCATGACCTCCGGCTTGAGCGCGGCGAGCGGACTCGGCACCGCCGGGCTCACGACGCTGATCGCCACCGCGGTGTCGTTTACCACGGCGGTCAACGCGCGTTGCACGTCAGCCTGCGGGGTTCCCGGCAGCATGCGACAGTTCACCGTCGCGGTCGCCGTCTGCGGCAATGCGTTCTCGGCGTGGCCCCCCGACAGCTCGGTGGCGACGCACGTGGTCCGGAGCTGCGCGTTCCACAGAGGACTGGCGTCCGACAGGCGCCGAGCTGCGGCCGAATCCGGCGACGGGCCGGCCACCGCAACCATGTCCGCAGACAGCGGACCAGGCTGAATGACGGCCATCCTCTGGAAAAACGCGCGTGTGATCTCGTTCAGCTGCGTCGGGAATTCGTAGGTACTCAGCCGCCCGAGCGCCGCGGCAAGGCGATAGATCGCGTTGTCTTTGCGCGGTAGCGAGCTGTGGCCGCCGGGGTTGTGCACTTCCAGCTTGAAGGAGACGTACACCTTTTCGGCCGCTTGCACCGAGCGCATCAACCGTTTCCCGTTGATGATGACCGGATCACCGGCGTCCATGTTGATCACGTACTCGGCATCGATCAGGTCGCGGTGGTTCTCGAGCAACCATTGCACGCCGTTGTAGTCGCTACCGCCCTCTTCGCCCGTGGTGAGCGCGAGAATCAAATCGCGAGTGGGGCGGTACTTCTCCTGCTTCAGGCGTGCCAGGGTCGTCACGAGAATCGCCGCCCCATCCTTCACGTCCAGCGTGCCGCGACCGTAAAAGAACCCGTCTCGCTCGGTGAGCGTGAAGGGATCCATCGACCAGTCTTCGCGCCGCGCTTCGACAACGTCGAGATGCGCGAGCAGCAGGATCGGCTTCTGGGTTCCCGTGCCGCGGAATCGCGCGACGAGATTGTAGTTCTTTGATCCCTCGGGCCCGATCACCTGAACATCGGCGGCGGGGAAGCCGGCGTCCGTGAGCCGCTTGACCATGGCCTGCGACGCCAGCGTGGTGCTGCCGCTCGAGCCGGTCGTGTTGATGTTGATGAGCTGCTCGAAGATGTCCCGCGCCCGCTGATCGTTGGCGCTGAGCGCCCTCGGCGCCTGCGCCGACAGCGCCGAGGCGAACACCGTGAGAGCAACGAGACCAACCCTCATGTTGCCTCCCGCAGCTGCCGGGGTGCCTTGTTTCGCCAGGCGATGCTCAGCGCCTCGCGGACCGCTGCTTTGGGCGCATGGCGCAGCACGACGTTCGTCGCGCCCTTCTCGCCCCACTTCCCTTTGACCGGCACGAAGGCCTTGGGGTGCGTGCGCACGAACAGCTCCTGTTGCTCGGGCGCCAGACTGACCATCGCCCATCCGGACCGCGGATACCCAAGCGTCGCAAAGATCTTCCCGGCGACTCGGAAATCGGGGTGCGCCATATGTGCCGCTTCGGTGGTCTCCGCAAAGCTCAGCGCCAGCTTGCGAAAGTCATGCGCGGTCGTGTAGGTCCTCCCGCCGGCTAGCGTGGAACTGCAGCATCGTGGGTCATTGCTTTGTGTAAACGCGGACGTAGTCAACAAGCATGGTCGCCGGAAAAATGGCGTCCGACTGCGGATTGCCGTCGAAGTTTCCCCCGACCGCCTGATTCAGGATGACGTAGAACGGCTGTTCGAACACCCAGTTGCCGTAGGGCTGGACGTCAACCCGCTCGACCCGATAGTGCTCATTGCCGTCCACGAAGTAGCGGATGGACTGGCTGTCCCATTCGACGGCGTAGACGTGGTAGTCGGTCATGGGGGCATACCACAAATGCACGAACGGGGTGTTCCCGGAGTAGCCGGGGCCGTGCACCGCGGAGCTCATTTGGTTGGGTTTGCTGCCGCGGTATTCCATAATATCGAGCTCGCCGCAGGCGGGCCATCCGACCGCCCCGATATTGGTCCCCAGCATCCAGAATGCCGGCCAGAGTCCCTGCCCTGCGGGGAGCTGGATGCGCGCCTCGACGCGCCCGGGGGAAACCTGGACTTTGCCACGCGTCGTGATCTTCGCGGACGTATAGCGACAGGGACCGTAGTAACACGAGAGACCAGGCGCGGCGACCCGCGCGACGATCTTGAGCTGTCCCCCACCGTTCACGGCGATGTTCGCAGTGTCCGAGGTGTAGTACTCCCTCTCGTTGTTGCCCCACCCGCAAATGCCGGGACACCCGTCGCCGATGTCGTAGTTCCAATGTGCGGTGTCGACCTGCGTCCCCGCCGAGTCATCGAACTCGTCGCTCCAGACGAGTGTCCATGCCGGCGGAGGCGGTGGGGGTGGCGGAGGGGGAGGCGGAGGTGGCAGTGGGGACACGACGCCGTTGCCGCCGCCGGACGCGCAGGCGAGGAGCGCGCACAACGCGAGCGCGCGCACGGCAAAACGCCTAAACATGTGCAGCTCGGCGCCAGTGCTCGGCGATCACGGCGTGGCCGGCGGCAGTCGGATGCACGCCGTCCGCCGCCCAGTACTCGGGCGGTGCCGACCGAACCTTCTCATCGAAGATCGACTGCAGCGGAACGAATGTTGCCTTCGCATGCGCGGCGACGCGCGCAGCCGCTGCCCGGCGCTGGTCGAACTCCGGGAACCAGCGCTCAGTCACGGCGCCCGTGCGCAAGACGAACGGCTCGAGGACGATGAGCCGGAGATCGGGCAACGCACGCCTGGTCTCGTCGAGCAACGCCGTGTACTGCTGCTCGTAGTCCTGAACAGTGCCCGTATATCCGTGGTCCAGCTTGTGCCAGAAATCGTTCACGCCGATGAGAATGCTCATCACGTTCGGTTTGAAATCGAGCGTGTCGCGTTGCCAGCGCTGCTGCAGGTCGGGGACTTTGTTGCCGCTGATGCCGCGATTGTAGAACTGCAGCCCGTCCTTGGGGCGCGCGGCAAGGACGGCAGCGGTGACGAGCAGCGGGTAGCCACTGCCCAGCGCGCCGGCATCGTTTGGCTTGGTGGAGTTGCGGTCCCGCCCCGCGTCGGTAATCGAGTCGCCCTGAAACAGGACCACGCGCCCCTTCTGTGGGGGCGGATCGGCAATGGCGCCGCTGATTTGCGTCGCGGCGGCCATCGCCGCACTTGCCGCAAGGAATTCGCGTCGATCGATCCGGTTCTTCACGTGACCTCCGAAGCTTTCTGCTGGAACGGCCAGGTCTTCCCTCTCCAAGACCAGACCCCGAAACAGAGGACGCCAAGTGCCAACGCGCCCAGTCCGAACGCGATCACCGTCGTGGGTGTGGTGGCAAAGATGAAGATCCACCCCAGCAGCGCGATCAGGCTCGGTAGCGGATAGAGCCACATGCGATAGGGCCGTGGCATCTCCGGCGCGCGCCGGCGCAGCAGGGCCACCGCGCCGATCTGACCGATAAACTGCACCAGAATCCGCGTCGTGATGAGGGCGTCGATAACCGTACCCAGCGACACGAAACCCGCGAGGATCGAGATGATTCCCAGCACGATGAGCGAGACATAAGGGAAGCCGCCCGTCGAATGGAGCCGGGAAAAGACTTTGAAGAAGTAGCCCTCCCTCGCCGCCGCGTAGGGCACGCGGGAATAGCCCAGCAGGAGCGCAAACACCGACCCGAACGCGGTCCACAGAATCATGGCTGTGAACACAGTCGCGATCTTCGACCCATAGATCCGCTCCATGAACACCGACACCACAAAGTTGGAATGCGGATGCGTCTCGGCGGGCACGAAATCGCGCCACGGCACGACACCGATGATCGAGAAGTTGATCGCGACGTAGATCAGCGCCACCGCCACGGTACTCAGCAGAATCGAGCGTGGGATCACTCGACCCGGATTCTGAACTTCGTCGCCGATGTAGCAGACGTCGTAGTAGCCGAGGTAGTCATACACGCCGATGCGCGAGGCCGCCCCCAACCCCAGGAAGAATCCCAGCGAAAAGTTGAACGCGTTGGGAGGAAAATCGAATGCCACTTTCGAATCAAAGTGCAGTGCGCCGGTCAGCACCACGACGATGACGGTAATGATCGTGCCGATCCACAGCGTGAGCGTGATCGTCGCGATCGATTTGATCCGCCGGTAGAGCAGCGCGACGTTGATCAGACCGATTACGGTCACGACCAGCAGCGTCTGCGGCCGCGTGATGCCCTTCCAGATGTAGCCGAGGTATTGCGAAAACCCGATGTACCCGGATGCGATCTCGAGCGGACCGCTGAGCACGAATTGCCAGACGAACAGGAACCCCATCAGCCGGCCGAACGTCGCCGGGCCATACCCCTGGCGCAGATAGCCGAACGAGCCCCCGGATCCCGGCAGCGCGGCGCCGAGCTCGCTCCATACCATCCCGTCGCAGACGACGATCACGAGGGCGACGAGCCATCCGAGCATCGCCTGCGGGCCGCCAAGCGCGGACATGAGCAGCGGGATCGTGATGAACGGCCCGATGCCGATCATGTTCGTCATGTTGAGCGCCGTGGCGTGCAGCAGGCCGAAGCGACGCGTCATCGCACCGGTCTCGGGGGCCGCAGGCGTCGCCGGGCGCGAATTCATCCCGTGGCATCCTCAGCGCCATGACGCCGCAGGCGCAGCTCGAGGTGGCGGCGCACATCGGGCCACTCGGTCGCGAGAATGCTGTACATGACGACGTCCCGCACGGTGCCGTCGCGGCGCGTGCCGAAGTGGCGAATTACACCGTCGCGCTTTGCGCCCAGCCCTTCGATGGCCCGTTGCGAGCGAAAGTTGAAATTGTCCGTTCGCAGGCCGACCACCTTGCTGCCGAGCGTGTCGAACGCATGAGATAGCAGCAGCAGCTTGCAGGTGGTGTTGACGTGCGTCCGTTGGTGACTCTGCGCATACCACGTATGGCCGATTTCCACACGCTCGGTTGCGGGCGCGATGTCGTGATAGCGCGTTGACCCGATGATCGCGTCGCTCGCGCGGTCGCGCACGACCCAAGGGAGCATGTGGCCCTCACGCTGACCCTTGAGCGCGTCGAGCACATAGGCGCGCATCCCGTCTGGCGGCGGCACGGCGATATACCAAAACTCCCACAACCGGCCGTCGCTCGCGGCGGTGACCAGCGCCTCCTGATGACCCTCGGCAAGCGGTTCGAGACGAATCCTCGGATCGTCGAGTACGATGGGCCGCGGCGTAATCACAGGGTCGGAGTTACGCCTTGCGCTTCGCTTTGACGTCGGCGATGCGGGACTTGACGAAGCGTTTTACCAGTGCCGCGGGGGGCTTTTTGTCCAGCGGAAAGCGAATCGTGCCTTTGCCCGAGATCTCGTAGCCCTTGATCGCCGCGGGGTTGGCGCGCGCGAACGCCGCCGTGAATGGATACAGGCTCGTGTGATCCCTGAAGCCGGCGTACCACACGAGGCTGCGCCCGTCGAGTTTCAGCGCCACAATGCCGTAGCTACTGACCTCCTCAGCACCTGGGGCGGCCGCGCGGACGACCTCGCGGAGTTGCTTTAACGCCCGGCGGGTCTGCGGCGGAAGCGCCGCGAAATACCGCTTCACCTTCGGATCCATCGCACGCCTCATTTCGGAGGGTTCTTCCATAAGTCGATGGGCTTGGCCACGCCCTTCGGACGGAACGGCAGCGTGACCTTCCGGCCCAGTCCCGCCGACGCGTATGCCGCGTAGAGCACTTCCTGCACGACGCGTCCAGTCTCCCCGTCCGAGATCGGCGTCTCCGTGCCGCGTACACAGCGCGCGAAATGTCGCATCTCCTGCGGGAACCCGTAATTCCAGTGCTCCTCGAATACGGGGTACGTCCAGCCTTTGGTTGTAGCGGCCTTCTCGACGGCGTAGCCGAACCCGACTTCGGAATACGTCGGCAGCGCGTTGCCCATCAGCATGTCGGCATAGGTCTGGCCTTTGTCGCCGAATACCTCGATGCTGTCGTCCATGCCGCCGGGGCGATTCCAGCTGCTCTCGACCATGCCGGTGGCGCCGTTCGCGAACTCGAGGATCGTGATCGCCTCGTCCTCGCCCTGCGTGCGATCGCCGTGCACCTGAGTCGCCATGTGCGAGTACACGCTTTTCACGTTCGGCTTACCGAGGAACCACCAGCAAAACGCGATGCCGTGGCAGCCGAGGTCCATCACCGCTCCGCCACCCGATTGAGAAACATCCCAGAACCAGTCGGAATGCGGGCCGGAGTGCTTCTCACCTTGCTTCACCAGGTGCACGCGGCCGAACGCGCCTTCATCGGCCATCTGTTTCGCCTTCACGTACTTCGGGGCGAAGAACAGCTCCTCGGCGTACAGCAACAGCACACCCGCTCGCCGGCACGCATCGATCATCGCGTCCGCTTCCTCCAGCGTGATGCAGAGCGGCTTCTCGCAGACGACGTGCTTGCCGGCCTTGGCGGCATCGATGGTGATTGGCGCGTGCAGGCGATTGGGAGCGGTGACGGAGACCAGCTCGACGGCGGGATTGTGCAACAGCTCATGGTAGTCGGTGTAGGCGCTCGCGATGCCGTGCCGCTGCGCGAAGCTGGCGGCATGTCCCATGGTCGGCGACGCGACAGCGACCAGCTCTGCCTCCTCCGGAATCGCCTTGACGGAGGAGGCGATGCAGTCCGCTTGAAAGCGCGAGCCGATGATCCCGATCCTCACTTTGGACACCCGGGTAAGGTGCTGTCTGATCAGGAACCTGAGAAGGGTGCGAATTCCACGTCGAAGGCCTGCTTCGCTACGACCACGCGAATGTGCGTGAAATCAGGAATCAGAAAGTCCGCTCGCAACTGGTCTGCCGAATGCGTGGTCGTGAGCCCGACGACCCGGCATCCCGCCGCCTGCCCGGCGGCGATGCCCGGAGGAGCGTCTTCGAAGACCAGACACGAGCCGGGATTGACGCCGAGTCGCTGCGCCGCCAACCGATAGCCCTCGGGAGCGGGCTTGCCGTCCACGACGTCGTCGCTCGTGACGAGCAACGCCGGTATCGGAACACCGGCAGCGGTCAGGCGCTCCAGGGCGAGCGCGCGACTGCACGAGGTCACGATGGCGCGTGCGTGCTCGGGGAGAGAGGAAAGGAATTCCGGGGCACCGGCCACCGGCGTGAGACCGGCCAGATCTAGTAGCTCCGCGGCATCGAGCCACGCGACTTCTTCATCGCGCGCGAGCGCGGGGTTAACGGCCTGCAAGGTATCCCGCGCGCGCCGGCCATGCGCAATCTCGAGGAACGGCGCCGCATCGATCCCATGGCGCTCGGCCCAGCGCTGCCAGGTGCGCTCGACGACGGCGCCAGAATCGACGAGTACGCCGTCCAAATCGAAAAGAAATGCTCTGCAGGTGGTCCTAACGAGGAGGCTTGGCTAGAAGACGTTCGGCGAAATCCAACCGCTCCTCGACCTCTCCCAACCGTTTCTGCAGCGTGTCGACGGTCTGGCGCAGCTCGTCGACCTCCCCATCAGAGCGAGGCAGACTCCTCGGCGACCGAAACAGCGCCGACACGGCCCGAGCGAACGAGACGGCGACGATGATGACGCCGACACCCAACGCCCATTCGGGAATGAAGCCCATGACGGAAACCTTGCGTTGCGCCGCCGATTCCTCAAGCCTCAGAACTCCGGAATCGGCGGCTTCGGTGGCTCGGGCGAGCGGGGAATCTTCGCGGGCTCCCACGGCTCGGGGGGATGTGGCTTGGGCGGTAGCGGGATCTTGGGTGGTTTCGGCACAGGCGTGTCAGCCATATCGCCTCCGTGTACGCCGCTCCTAGCGAGGAAGTTTCGCGGCCCCTGGCTGTGTTCGGTGCAGATCCCACCACATCGCGATCGGTCCGACGATCGCGAGCGCCAGAATCGGCGGCGAGACGTAGAACGGACGCAGTAGCGGCCACTGGAAGTCTCCGGAAATCCGGATAGTGCTCTCGACGAGTGCCACGATGGCCACGACGATGATGCGCCCGCGCCGCGTGCTGACGGTGGTCCGGGGATCGGTCACCATGAAAAAGACGAACAGCTGGTACATCGGACCCGTGATCGGCGCGAGCTCCGCGAGCAGCGGCCCGCCCACGATCAGATTGCGGACGATTGCCAGCACGATGAAACAGGCGACATAGGTGAGGGTCACATGCAGCACGCGCGCCCGCGCGGCGATGACCAGGCCAAACGCCCAGATCACGAGATTGATGCGGAGATCGTTGCCCCACTGATGACTGAGAATCGCCACACTATTCGAGGCGGCCAGCACCAGGAAGGCGATGGCGAAGTTGCTGGGATTCCAGAGGTGACGATGGCGGTAGACCAACACGTACTTGGATGCGATGGCCAAAAAGGCGCCCAGGGCGAACGGCCACAGAATGTTGGCCTGCGGCTTGGTAAGCAGCGCCAGGCTGATCCCCGTGATGTACGCGCTCGAGATGTTCACCACTCGGCCCCTGAGCCACCAGGACAGGAACACTTCCGTCGCGATGCACACGGCCAGCGTGGTTGCGAGCCGCTCGTAGCCGCCGAGGATGCTGTAACGCGCCTCGCCGGCAACGAGCACCAGCGTGATCAGAAAGACGATCAGGTACTTGGGATCGATGGCGATCGCGCCGAAGCTTCGGGCGCGCGCCTGCACTGGAGCCGTCGTCACTGCGGTTCCGTGATCACGTGCAGCGCATCGGTCTTCAGTGCGGTCAGCACCTGTTCCCTTCCTGACGGCCACCGAATGGTGACGCGCTCCACCGAGTTGTTGCCCAGACCGAAATGCAGCCGCCGATCGTTCTGGCTACAGAATCCGCTACCGCCGTCGACGACCTGGCGCTGCCGCACGCCGCCGAACTCCACCGTCACATCGGCGCCGATCGCGCTGCGATTGCTGCGCGTCCCGATGAGCTTGAATTCGATCCAGTGCCCCACGTCCCCCCTCTCCCGAAGGGAGAGGGGGCCAGGGGGTGAGGACCGGTAGAGCAGCGCCCTTCCCTTCTGGTTCGCGATCACTACATCGAGCGCGCCAGTGTTGAACAAGTCGGCCATCGCCACCGCCCGCCCGTCGAGCCGATCGGTCACGCCGGCCTGCTCGGCGACATCGACGAATCCGGCCTCCCCGCGATTGAGGAGCACGCGGGACCGCTCGAAACCCGATAGACTGGCCGTCCCGATCGCGGGCCAATTCTTCGCGTCCTCGAAGATGTTGCCCTGCGCGCCGGCAATCTTCGACATCGCATACCAGTAATCCCGCCCGCTATCGGCTGAAATGAAGCCGTTGGCGACGACGAGATCGAGCAGTCCATCGTTGTTCAAGTCACCGAACTGCGCGCCCCACGCCCACCCCGCATCGGCGACAACGCCGGTGGCGACTTCGTCGAACCGTCCCAGCTCCTTCAGGAAGTTGATACGGAGGTTGTTGCCTTGAAACAGAAAGCCCCGCTCGGAGATGTTCGTGACGAAGACGTCGTGGCGGCCGCGATTGTACACGTCGCCCAGCGCCACGGCCATGCCGCTCTTGGAATCGTCCTCGAGCCCGGCACGCGCCAGCTCGAAACGCTTCCCCTCGTGATTGAGGAACAGCTCCTCCGGCCCATAATCGTTGGCCAGGTAGAGATCGGGCCAGCCGTCGTCGTTGAAATCGGCGGCCGCCACGCCGAGCGTCCAGCGCGTGCTGCCGACGCCCAGTGAGTCGGTGACATCCGTGAAGCGGCCGCCGCCGAGATTCTTGAACAGCAGATCCTTGCCGCCATTCGACGCAAACTCCCAGCTGTGTTGCATGATGCGCGTGCTCTTCAGATGCCAAAAATCGATGTCGGAGCGGAAGTACCCGGCGACGTAGAGATCGAGCAGGCCATCGCGATCGAAGTCGAACCAGACGGCGGCGTTGGAATTCATCCAGCGCTTGAGGCCCGCCTGCTCCGTCACATCTGCGAAGGAGCCGTTGCCGAGGTTGTGGAAGAGCTGGAGGTAGCCCCACTTGTAGACGAACAGGTCCTCGTTACCGTCGTTGTCGTAGTCGCCCCAGACCGCGCCCATTGACACCCCGTCTCCGGGGCGGTTGAGCTGCGCGACACCTGCTGCGGCCGCGACGTCGCGGAACGTGCCGTTCTGCTGGTTGAGGTACAGCGCGTTCGCCGCGCCAAAGCGCGACGTCGTGAAGTACAGGTCCGGCCAGCCGTCATTGTTCACATCGGTGACGGATACGCACGCCCCGAGCGCGCCCACGTGCGGCGCGATGTTCGCGACCTTGGGATCGAGCGTGACTTCCTGGTGCACGAAGTCGATGCCGCTCGCGCCCGCGACTTCGCTGAGCCGGATGGTCGCCACAGTGCGGTCCGCACCGCCCGCGGCGCCGACGTTCAGAAGAACGACCGCAACCATGGCGGCCATGAAAGCCGCCGTCACAATGAAACGGCGCACCATCGGAGTCATGGGCTAAAGAATACCCGGCGACTCAATCGAGCGTTAGCTTCTCTCACCCATGACACGACGGTTCGCTCAGTGGATCGGTATCCTCGCGCCATTCGTGGCCACTCTGGGATGCGGCCAGCCCGAACCGACGACCGCCCGCCCTCTATTCCAGCGCCTGCCGCCCCGCCAGACCGGCATCACGTTCGAGAACACAATTCCCACGAGCGACTCGATCAACGTGCTGACGAACGTCTACCTCTACAACGGCGGCGGTGTCGGGATCGGCGACATCGATAACGACGGCCTGGCCGACATCTTCCTCACAGGCAACATGGTCTCGAGCCGTCTGTACGTGAACAAAGGCAACCTGCGGTTCGAGGACATTACGCAGTCGGCCGGCGTCACCACGCACAATCTGGGCGAGTGGCGTGAGTTTGGTGGACATCAACAACGACCGCTATCTCGATATCTACGTCTCGATGTCGGGGCCGCCGTGGGCAAAACCGGAGGAAATGCGGAATTTGCTGTTCATCAACAACGGCAACCGCACGTTCACAGAATCGGCCGCGCAGTATGGCGTCGACGACCCCGGCTACACGACGCACGCCGTGTTCCTCGACTACGACGGCGACCGCGATCTCGATCTCTTTCTGCTCGGCAACTCGCCGCAAGACTTCGTGCGCAGCCAGATGGAGCTGCACCCCGCCGGTGTGCGCCGCCAGAGTTCCGCCGGCTCCGACCGGCTGTATCGCAACAATGGGAATGCTACGTTCACCGATGTATCGCGTGAGGCGGGCATCTCCACGGAGACCCAGTTCGGCCTCGGCGTGGTGGTGAACGATTTCAACCGCGACGGCTGGCCCGATCTCTACCTCTCCAATGACGACGTCGCCGACGACGTTCTCTACATCAACAATCGCGACGGCACGTTCACCGACAAATCGCACACCTGGCTCAAGCACACCAGCTTCGCGGGGATGGGCGTCGACGCGGCCGATTTCAACAATGATGGCTGGCCGGACATCATGCAGACCGACATGATGCCCGACGATCTGCCCACCCGCAAACGCATGAGCGGGGCGGTCAGCCGCAGTGATCTGCTGGAGCGCAGGCTGCGCGGCTATCAGGAGGCATACACCCAGAACACGTTGCAGCTGAGCAACGGTGTGACGAGTACCGGTGACCTGGTCTTCAGCGAAATCGCCCGCATGGCAGGAGTGGCCTACACGCACTGGAGTTGGGCCGCGCTGTTTGGCGATTGCGATAACGACGGCTACAAGGACCTGCTCGTGACCAGCGGCTATCCGAAGGCGGTCACCGATTTTGACTACCAGACCAAGATATTCAAGCTGCGCCAGGCGGAAACCGACCTGCGGAAAACCAGTCCCCAGCGGCTCAAGATCATCCAGGAGCTGCCCAGTTATCGCGTGTCGAGCTCCATGTTCCGCAACAACGGCGACCTGACGTTCACCAAGGCGACCAGCGCCTGGGGGCTCGATCAGCCCGGATTCTCCTACGGTGCGGCCTTCGCGGACCTGGATAACAACGGCACGCTCGACCTGGTCGTGAACAACATCGACGCGCCCGCCTCAGTCTATGAGAACGTCGGGTCGACCGGGAACGCCCGGCATTACCTCGACGTCGAGCTTCACGGTGACGTTCCCAACACCCACGGCATCGGCGCCACGCTCATGCTGGTTGCGGGAGGCCAGCATCAGTACATCTATCATACGCCCTATCACGGTTACATCTCGTCGATGGACCAGCGCGCGCATTTTGGTCTGGGGGCCGCGGCGCGCGTCGATAGTTTGGTGATTACCTGGCCCGACGGCCGGTCGCAAACGTTCACCGATCTGCCCGTCGATCGCGTCGTGATCGCGAACCAGGCCGAAGCGGCCCGACTTACCCGATCGCCCTGGGTTCCAGCGGTTCAACCCCTCGCCCCCGCGCAGGCGCCGGGTTACGCGCAGCCGGACCGCGGGTTTGATGATTTTTCGATCCAGCCGCTTCTTCCGGAACAGGTTTCCAAGCTGGGCCCTCCGCTCGCGGTGGCCGACGTGAACGGCGACGGACTCGATGATGTGTTCGTGGGTGGCGTCCGCGGCGCGCCGGGCAAGCTCTTCATCCAGCGCCCACGTGGCGGCTTCACTGACGCGTCGCGGGCCCAGCCGTGGACCACGGGGGCAGACCAGGCATATGAGGATTGGGGCGCCGCGTTCTTCGATGCCAACGGCGACGGCCGGCCCGATCTGTACGTCGCGAGCGGCGGCTATGACGTCGCGCCGACGTCGGCGTTCCTGCAGGACCGGCTCTACATCAATCGCGGCGATGGGCGATTCCGGCGCGACACGACGGCGCTGCCGTCCATGCTGACCGCGACCGCCGCGATCACCACCGGCGACTTCGACGCTGACGGGAAGACAGACCTGTTCGTAGGGGGCCGGCTCACACCGCGCAATTACCCCTACCCCACGCGGAGCTTTATCCTGCACAACGAGGGTGGACGCTTCACCGATGTCACCGAGCAGATGGCGCCAGAGCTGATCACGCCGGGGGGGATGGTGACCGCGGCGGCCTGGATCGACTTCGACGGCGACGGGCGACTCGACCTGATCACGGCTGGCGATTGGGCGCCGCTGCAGTTTTTCAGGAACGAGGGCAACCGGTTCCGCAACATCACCGAGTCGATGGGAATCGGCCCGACGCGGGGACGGTGGTTCAGTCTCGCGATCGGCGACTTCAACCGTGACGGCCACCCGGATCTGATAGCCGGGAACCTCGGTCTGAACCTTTACGCCACGGTGCCGGGCAATCGCTTCGGCCTTGTTGCGGGCGATTTCACCGGAGTTCGCCGCACCGACCTCATCTTCACCCAGGAGATCCGAGGAACCGAGTATCCCTGGTTCGGCCTGGCGCGACTCGGTCCCAGCGTCTACACGATCGGATTGCGCTTCTCCAACTACGCGTCCTTTTCCGAGGCGTCCATTGGGAGCGTCCTGAGTCCCTCGCAGCTCGCGGGATCACTGCATTACCAGGCCGATACTTTCGCAAGTCTCTATCTGCAGAACACCGGCCAGGGAACCTTTACCGCGACGCCGCTACCATCTGCAGCGCAAATCGCGCCGCTGCGCGGGATCGTTGCTACGGATGTGGATGGGGACGAAAATCTCGATGTGCTCGGCGCGGGAAACCTCCACGACACCGAGCCGAACACGCCACCTGCCGATGCCGGCAACGGGCTCTGGCTGCGTGGCGATGGCCGCGGTCACTGGACGGCGGTCTCGCCGCGCGAGAGCGGATTCCTCGTGCCGGGGAATGTGACCGGCCTCCGCGCAATGAAAACGCCGACAGGGACTGCCGTGCTCGTGGCGAGCCCCGGCGATTCCCTGTCGGCGTTTGTTATCCGGCGCCGCTAGGCTACCAGTTGGGGTTCTGCACCAGCCTGTCTTGCCCCCCCACTCTGCTCAAATCGATCTGGATGGTCGGAATCGGGTACAGATCGTACTTCGGCGTCACGTAAGGCAGCTGCGCGGCCTTATACCCCCGCCGCGCCGCCGTCGACTCCTTGGTCAGGTAGGCCACCATCTCCTGCTGGGCCACCGCGCCACCGTAGCGGCGCAGATCAAAGAAGCGCTGGCCTTCCATCCCGAGCTCGAGCCGGCGTTCGATCTCGACGGCCGTGCGCCCCTCCGCCTGACTGGCCCAGGGCACGGTGTACTGAGCGACCCTGTACGTGGCCCAGGTGATCGACGCATCGTTGATCGGAACGGCGAGGCGGCTGTCCGTCGCGCACTGTGGATACTTCGCCACCACCGGGGCGTCGCTCGATCCGCATCCCTGGGCGGCCACAGCCGCGCGCGCGCGCACCAAGTTGACATTAGCCTGGGCGCCCGCCAAGTCTCCTGTCTCCACCTGCGCCTCGGCGAGCAGCAGTAACAAATCCGCATAGCGGTACAGGTGAACATGCACGGAGTTGGTCTGCTCCACGTTCCAACCCACCCTGGCCTGGGCGCCGCTGGCCTGCTCGTGGATGTTCTTCTTGGGGCTGTAGCGGCCGCCGTAACTGAGCGACCGGATCCACAGGGAATCGTGCAGTCCCCAATCCTTGAAGGGCACATCCTGGCGCCCGATCGTCCAGTCCAGCCGCGGATCGACGGTGTCAGCGGCCGATGCGCGCCACTCCAAGTCTCTGTTGTTCCAGGTGCCGGGGCTGGTGAAGGCCTTCGGCAGGCCGGTCACGGCGTCGACGGCGTAGAAATTTGCCAGGTTTTGCGACGGCTGGTGGAAACCGCAGCAGAGGAAGGGGCTGCCCGAGTGCGGGAAATTCAGCCGTTCGCCGTAGTTCGCGTTCTGCCCGTTCGGCTCACCGTCGTTGGCCGAGGCATTGTACGCGAGAATCGTTTCCTTGCCGTTGGCGAACGCCGGGAAGCCCGTCCACACATGATCGAAGCTCGTCTCCAGGGCGTACGGCCCGCTGGTCTTCACCTCTTGGAGCGCGGTGACCGCAGCGGCGTATTGGTGCAAATAGACCAGCACCCGCCCCTTGTACGCTTTGGCCGTCCAGGAGGTTACCCGTCCCAGCTGGCCTCCGCGGGGAGCGGTGGGCAGCTTCGCGATGGCTGCATCGAGGTCGGCAACAATCAGTCTGGCAACTGAATCCACGCCGAGATCATTCGGCTTCCGGAAATCGGTGTCGTCCTCCTTGTAATACGGAATATTCCCCCACAGGCGCCACGCCTCAAAATGGAAGTGCGCGCGCAGGAAGAGCGCTTCTCCCTCGATCGACGAGGCGTCCGCGGCCGTGAGCTCTCCCGGCTTCTCGGTAGTCACCTGCTCGAGCAGCCGCAGCGTCGCGTTGGCGCGCACCACGCCTTCGTACATGGCTTGCCACTTGACGTTGAGATAATCCATCGCCTGGTCGCTGGCCCAGTTATACAGCTCCAGTTCGGTCGCCTGGGGCTGGTCGAAATCCTCGGAGCCCTTGTAGGCTTCGTCGCTGGTGATACTCCCAAACGCCCAGTTGCTGGCCGCACATCCCCAGTTGGCGCTGGTGGCACTGTTGCAGTCCAGCATCCGGTAGGTGGCGATCAGCGAACCTTCGACGCCGTCGCGGTTCGCCAGGGCGTTTTGATCCAACGTGCCTTGCGCCGCGGTGTCGAGGAAGTCCTTGCACGCGTACGTGATCGCGCCGATGAGCACGAGCGTGGTCGTCGTGAGCACCAGTCTGGATCTTAGCAATGTTTTCATGTCGACCCCTAGAAAGTGGTGCTGATGCCGACGGTGATCGTTCTGTTGGTCGGGTACGTGCCCACGTCCACATTGCGGTACTGGTCCCGAACGTCGCCCGCTGCGCCGGTGAAATCGCGCGCCGGCAGCGACGGATCGAGTCCCGGGTACCCAGTGATCGTGAACAGGTTTTCCCCCTGGAGATAGATACGGGCAGACGGCAACCAGCTGAACAGACTGGGGGGAACCTGCCACCCCACCTGCAGCATCCGCAGGCGGAAGTACGACCCGTCCTCAATGTAGTAGCTGCTGATATCGCCGCTGGTATTGTCATTCTGATTCAGCCGCGGGTACTTGGCGTTGGGATTGCCCGGATTGGTGCACCCCTCATCGCCGGTGATGCAGAAGGAATCCGTGAGGCGGTCCTTCAAGACGTTGGTCGAGAAATCGCGGAACACGTAGAAGTCCTTCTGGGCATCGTAAATGTCGGCGCCGAACGAGCCAAAGAAGGTCGCGCTGAAGTCCCAGGCTCCCATACGGAAGCCGAGGTCCAACCCGCCCGTGAAGTCGGGATGCGGGCTGCCGATGGTGGTCCGGTCGGCGGTGGTGATGATGCCATCAGGCGCGTCGGGAATGCCGTCCCCGTTCGTGTCCACCGTGTTCAGATCCCGGAAACGGATCCGGCCCACCTCGGCCCCATCCTGACAGGGCGGCGTGGTGCACGTGCCGGCGGGCGTGGTACGATGGTCGGCCGCTTCTGCTGCCGTGAGGTAGTAGCCATCTGCTACCTTGCCGTAGAACGCCCCCACCGGCCCACCGACCTGGTTGAAGACGGGATTGCCGACGCGGGTCACTTGCGGACCGCCTGGACCGACGAACCCGTTGATCTTGCCATCGATCCTGATAATCTCGTTCGTGTTGTGCGCCCCATTCAAGGCGATGCTCCAGACCTTATTGGTACCCACCGTCCCGCTGTAGGACAGCGCGAATTCGTAGCCGCTGTTTTTCATCGCCCCGACGTTCTCGATCGGCGGGGCCGCCTGACCGGCCGTCCCCGGCTGCAGGGGATTGAACAACAAATCGTCCGTGGTGCGGCTGTAGACGTCGACGGTGAAGTTTGCCCGCCCCTGGAGAAACTCGAGGTCTGCGCCCACGTTCGTGGACGTGTTGGTTTCCCATTTCATGGCCTGGTTGCCGAGGGCAGTCTGCCGGAAACCGGCTACGATCGTGTTGCCCGACCCCGTGATATCGTAGTAGGTGTCGCCCCGATCGCCGCCGAACCTCGCGAAGATCCGCCCACCGGTGATTTGCTCGTTGCCGGTCTGACCCCATCCGAACCGCAGCATGACGTTGCTGAAGAAGCCATCCTTGGGGAAGAACGACTCCTGCGACGCCCGCCAGCCGACGTTGAAGGCCGGGAACGTCCCCCACTGATTCTCTTTCGGGAATTTCGACGAGCCGTCACGGCGCAGCGTAAAGGTGGCATAGTACCGGTTAGCGAAGTTGTAGTCCGCCTTCCCGAAGAACGAGAGCAGCCGGTCCAGCGTCCCGGAGCTGAACACGTTCTTCGACGCCGCCGCACCGAGCGCATCGTCGATATAGCGGCTTGCCGGATCCTCGTTGAGGAGGTCGGCCATGCTGCCCGCCATGAACTTGGTGTTCTGGGAGATCGCTTCCTGCCCCAGCAAGACCGTCAGATTGTGTTGCGGGGCGGTCTTGGTGTAGGTCAGCGTGTTCGTCCACGTCAACGACGTATTGCGGTTCGTGTTCTGATTGATCGAGTTCACCGTCCCGGCCTCGGAGTTCTCCCACGTCGTGGGGTTGAAGCCGTTGAACGATCCCTGCGCCAGGTTGAAGGAAAACCGCGTGCGGAACGCGAACGCTCGCGCCAGGTCGACGGTCGCATACGCGTTGCCCAGCGCCCGATCCCAGATATTGCGGTCGTCCTGGCGCGCCCACGCGTATTTCAGCGGATTGCTGTTGTTCCCCAGCCCATTCGCCTTACCCGAAGCGAAATTGCCTTGGATGTCGTAGACCGGCACGACGGGCTGCATCAGGATGTTCTTGCCGAGGATGCCATCCTCGCCCGCGCCCCCACCGGCGCCGTCGTCGTGGCCCCCGTAGGCATACTCGCGGGAGAACGAGACGTTCTCGCCGACGGTCACTTTCCCCAGATTGAAGGCGGTGTTGACCCGCAACGACCCACGCTGGAACTGGCTGTAGGCCGCCGTCCCATTCTGGCGGAGATAACCAAACGACACATTGTAGGCGTTGTCGGCGCTTCCGCCCGACATCCCCAAGTTGGCCTCGGTGAACGACGCCGGGCTGAACACGGCATCCCACCAGTTCGTACCGGCGCTGGCGGGCATGATCAGCACGTTGGGATACGCGTACAGCGCCTCGTTCACTCTAACCGGCTGGCCCCAACTATTGACCGAATCGATCGCGACAGGATTGACGTAGGTGTATGCGCCGATTTGCGGATTCAGCGTATCGCCGTAGATCGCGCGCACGTCCGCCGGGATCTGGCGCGAGGCATTGTTATAACTGCGCTTGATGACGTTGTAGTATTGGATCGCGTCCTGCATCACCAGGTCGTCGTAGCCCTTCGTCGGTGACGCGACGCCGGTGCGGACATCGAGCCGCGCCGCCTTCCCGCCGGCGCGTCCCTTTTTCGTCTCGATAATGATGACGCCGTTGCTGGCGCGCGAGCCGTAGATCGATGTGGCGGACGCATCCTTCAGGACCTGCATCTCGCCGATATCGTTCGGATTGAGAAAGTTGACGTAGGAGTCCTGCAGCGGCGTGCCGTCGACGACATAGAGCGGATCGTTATTCTGGAACGAAGTGACGCCGCGAATCCGCACCGTGCTACGCGACCCCGGCGACCCACTGTTGTTCACGGTCACGCCTGGGACGGCGCCGTCGAGACGCTGCAAGACGCTGGCCGACGTTTGCCGCGTGGTAGTTTCGAGATTGACCGAGGAGATCGCGGACGTGATGTCGCCGCGCCGCTGGGTCGTGTACCCCGTGACGACGACCTCTTGCAGCATCGTCGGCGCCTGCTCGAGCGTCAGGTCGATCGTGCTTTGGCTGCCGATCGGCTGCTCTTTGCTGCGGTAACCGATCTGCGCAAAGGTCAGGACCGCGTCGGCGGGGGCGACGAGCGAGTAGTGCCCCTGCTGATCGGTGACGGTTTGCGTCTGGGTTCCCTTCACCCGCACGGTCACACCCCACAGCTTTTCACCCGTGGTCGAGGAAGTGACGGTGCCCGAGACTTGTTGCCCCTGGCTCAGCGCCGTCCCGCTGATCGCCACGAGGAAGAGGAACGTGATCCCTACTGCACGGTAGACCTTTTGCATTGATCCCTCCGGCTCAGCCCGGCGACGGGCCGGCGCATGGAAACTTGAGGCCTGTGCTGCGAGGTCACGATACGGCATAGCACACGGTCGCAATGGATTTCCCGGTTTGCGAACCGTCTCTCGTTGCTACGAAGCCAAACATGTCCCTGCAGACTGGAACGACAAGACCCCTGATCAGGGTCACCTGATCAGCCTACATCACGACGGTGCCGGCCGTCGTGCCGCTTGCCGCGTGCGGTACCCCGCTTCGGCAACGCGCGGAATTCCGCGAAGACGCGCACCAGCAGCCCTTCGCGACTCTGGACCTGCAATTTTCGGTAGATGCGCCACAGGTAGGTGTGAACGGTGTGCGGGGACAATCCCAGGCGCTCTGCCGTTCGCCGCTCCGAATCGCCGTCGAACACGGCGCGGACGATGCCGCACTCGCGCGGCGAGAGGCCCAGACACGCCGACAACGAGCGCCACTCGGGCGGCGCGAAGACTCCCTGCCCCGTCATGAGGCCCCAATATGTGCTGCGCTCCGCTCCCAGCGCCAGACCGGTCCGTCTTCCGGATCGACGACGTCCCCGATATGCACGAAGCCGCATTTCCGCAGCACGTGCGTCGAGGCATTCGCCTCCGGCAGCGTGTGCGCGCGCAGCAGGCGCACCCGTGGATCGGCCGCGGCGAATTGCAGCAGCGCGCCAGCCGCTTCGGTCGCGAAGCCCTGCCCCTGGCGCATGGGAACGATCCCGTACGCGATCTCGACCATCCCCTCGCCATCGGGCGGCCCCTTAAAGCCCGCGCTGCCGATGACCGTGCCGGTCGTCTTTTCGATTATGAAGAAGCCGTAGGTCCAGGGATCGGGGACGCCGGCGGCGTTAGCCTGGAGCGCGGCGAGCCAGGTCGGCGAGACGGCACCGCCAGCGTGAAGCTCGTGCAATCCCGCCGCGAGCGGGAACCCGACCAGATCCGCAAACCGCTCGGGTCGCTCGATCAGCGCGAGCAGGTGCGCGGGCGCGCCGGCCACGAGCGTGAGACGCGCGGTCTCAAGTCGCGTCGTAACCCGCGTACTCCCCTGTCTGATAGACATTCCCCTTGTACTGCTGATCGTCGATGATCCCGATCTTCGTCGTGTAATAGCCGAATACCGTCCACCACTTCAGGTCCTTGAAGAACTTCTCGACCGGCGTCTTGGGATCTGCTTCGGCGGCGCTCATCTTCGTCAACACGGCGACCCGCTGCTCCGGCGTGCCGGCCAGGAAGGCCTTGTCATGCAGCTCCCGCGACAAGGCGTTCACGGCATTCAGTCCCGAGCGCCAGCGTGCTTTCACGTTTGGCTCGAGCGACTCGGCGAGCCGCCCGTCGATGTAGCTCGCGACACCGGCGGCGCGCGCGCCCGCCGACTGCTCGTCGGTCGGAATGATCAGCTCGCTCAGCTCGTCGAGCAGCGCAAACTCGGCAGGCGTGAAGAATTTCGGCGGGGGCTTCAGCTGCGGTACCTTGACCAGCGGCAGCGTGAGCGCCGCGGCCGCGGCTCCAAGCATCTCGCGACGCGAGATCATACTTCCCCCTTCTTGAATTGATCGGCGAGATACTCGCACGAGCGCCACGCCAGCGACATGATCGTCCACGTCGGGTTCTGGCACGACGCGCTGACGTGACTCGAGCCGTCCACGACGAACAGATTCTTCACGTCGTGCGACTGCTGGAACTGATTCAGCACCGACGTCTTTGGATCGTTTCCCATCCGCGCGGTGCCGAGCTCGTGAATCGACCACCCTTCGGTGAGCACGGTTTTGTCGACGCCGATGATCTCGATCCCGGCGACCTCGAGCATCTCTTTGGCCGTCGTGGACATGTCCTCGCACATCTTCTTTTCATTGTCGCTGAACTGATAGTGGAAGCGCAGCACGGGAATGCCCCACGCGTCCTTCTGCTGCGGATCGAGATCGACGTAGTTCTCGTAGCGCGCCAACACTTCACCGAAGCCGCCCATGCCGATGAACGCCCCGGAGTAATCGCGCACCCGCTTCTTGAAGCCGGCCCCGAAGCCTGGCGCCTCTGTCCCCGCCGGGAAGATCGAATGGCCCGCGCCGCCTTCGAATCCGTAGCCGCGAATAAATCCGTTCTGTTTGTCCTGCAGGTTGCGGAAGCGCGGGATGTAGAAGCCGCCGGGACGGCCGTCGTCCAGGGTGTGCGGCTTTCCCACCTGCTCCTTCACCAGCCCCGATGCGCCCGGCCCCATCACGTGCTCGCAGAAGTTGTGACCGACATGTCCGCTCGAGTTGCCGATGCCGTTCGGATGTTGTCTCGACTTCGACAACAGCAACAGGCGGGCGCTCTCGAGAGTGGACGCCGCCAGGATCACGACACGGCCCTTCGCCTCGTACGTCTTGCGATTCAGCGCGTCCACGAACGAGACCCCGCGTGCCTTGCCCGTGTTGGGATCGACGAGGACCTCATGCGCAATCGCCTGGGTGCGCAGCGTGAGGTTGCCGGTGTCCATTGCCGGATAGATGAGCCCCGTCGGCGAGTCGAATGCGGCGTGAATGTCACAGCCTCCGGGACGCCGGCCGCACGCGCCGCGCCCGAAGCACTTGCTGCGATACTTGTTCTTCACGCCGTCGGTCGTGACGCCCGCCCGATACGGCGTGACCACGCGCCCCATTCCCTTCAGCGCGTTCCGCAGCTTGACCTCGCCGAACGTCAGCTTGTTCGGGCGCTGGAACAGGCTGTCGGGGAGATGCGGCAGGTTTTCTTTGTGTCCGGAGATTCCCAGCAGGAGGTCGACTTTGTCGTAGTACGGCTCGATGTCGGCGTACGAAATCGGCCAGTCTTCGCCATAGCCATCGTGCGTCTTGCCCTTGAAGTCGTAATCCGACAGGCGCAACGCCAGACGCCCCCAGATGTTGGTCTTGCCGCCCAGGACGCGCGCGCGCACCCAGGCGTACTTGGTCCCCGTGTAGGGATGGTCCTTCTCGTCCACCAGAATGTTCTTGACGTAGTCGCCGCCGTCCCAGCCACCGACGTAGGAATAGACGTGTTTGTACGTCGAGGCCCGCGCGTAGGGGGGCTGCCGGATGTTGTACTCGTTGAAGCTGAGCCCATGCGATCCGGGGGGCAGCTGACCGCGACGCTGATTATCGTACGGCCACTCCATCGACCGCAGCTCCTGCTCGACATTGATCCGCTTCCCCGCCTCGAGCAGCAGCACCTGCATGCCCTGCGATGTCAGCACGTGCGCCGCCATCCCACCCGCGGCCCCCGAGCCCACAACAACGGCATCATAGGTGCGGGACAGATCCACTTCTTGCGGGAGCTGGGGCGCCATCTTCACGACGAGGGTCATCGCAACCTTCCTCTTTATTGGGGAGGCCGCATACTGGCGCGTCCCTGGCGAGCGATCACAGCGGCATAGTTGGTGAGTGTGACGCGCTTTGCATCCGGCCCTTTGGCGAATTTGAGGAGCGTCTCGAGCTCCGCCTGCCGGTGCAGCGCCATCAGCGGCTCACCGGCGGCCGTGTTCTGGTCCGGATCGTTCATGTCCACGAGCACACGCATCTCCGGCGTGGCCTGTGCCACGTGCACGACGACGAGGTTCACGGCCCCGAGGGCAATGCTGTCGACCAGCGCGTGAAACGCGACTTCCTTCTGGGCGATCGGCGTGTCGAACAGTGTGTGCGAGCGCTCGCCGAAGTAGCGCGAGATCCCGACGTTGAACTTCGCGGCGATGCGCTCCACGACGGCGCGCAGCTCGGGCGTCGCGACCGCGGTCCCCATGTGATAATCCACGTATTCGATGCGCAATTCCGAACGCTGCGCACGCTCGACCTGGGCCGTCAGCTCGCGCTCGACTTCACCCAGGTCGTAATGGTGCGCCAGAAACGCGTCGGTCGAGGGAAGGAAGTAGCCGACGCTGTCGACCAGGGTCGGCACCGCCTGCGCGCCGAGCACGGGACCCCAGCGGTAATACTTCCATTCCGAGTTGAGCACGAGATGCACACCGACGGAGATTTGCGGGTTCTTCTTGAGGATCTCGACGGCTTCCTGGTACCACGGGCAGGCAAACATCACGGAGGCGGACAGCGGCATCTTGGTGTCGGCGAGCTGGGCGAGCGCCAGGTTCACCGAATGGTTCATGCCGATATCGTCGATGCGAACGAGGAGCTCAGGGCGAGACGTCGGATTCTGAAACAGCGCCGCGGCGAGGAGCAACGCAATCATGGGGCCTTAACATGCCTCGCGAACGACACGAAGGCCACCTCCTCCAGCAGCGCGACGAGCTCGGCGCGGTGGGACCGCTCGACCACGTGGTCCGATACCATTTTCACGACCGGCCACCCACGCGCGGCCGCGCGGTCAGCGTACCGCTGGAACGGGTCGGGATTGATTTGCGGCTCGTAGGTCAGGATGTATGTCGCCGCGACGTTCTTGCGCGCCGGGTTCACGAGCCGAAGTGTGTCGGTGAATGTGCGCCGGGATTGCGGCACGTCGCGCGGGATCACCGTCGTGTCCTGTACCCAAACGGGCACGAGGTAGTCGCCGCGCGTGAGCTGCGCGAGGAAATTCGAGCGCCCCCCCCCCCGTGTCTGCGCTCTGCATGAGGGAGACGGACTCTCCCGAGTCCGGCAGCAGTGCGTCGACGTAGACGAGGCGCTTGATGCGATCGGGCACCCGATCGGCGACGCCGCTGATCACCATCCCGCCATAGCTGTGCCCCACCAGCACCACGTCGTGCAGGTTCTCCCACAGAATGGTGTTGACGACATCCTCGATGTGCGTGTACAAGCCGACGTTGGGCGAAGCGAGATGATGGCGCTCGCCCAGGCCGGTGAGGGTGACGCGCTGGACATGGTGGCCGTTGCGCGTGAGCAGTGAGTCCACCGCGCGCCAGTCCCACCCGCCGCCCCACGCGCCATGCACGATGACGTACGTGTAGTGTTTGGCGGGCGGGGCGGACGCGCGCGCGGATTGTTGCTGTGCGGCTGCGGGGGGGAGCGCGGCGACCACCGAGGCCGCGGCCGCCAGCGCGGCCAGTCTCATCAGAATTCCAGCTGGTTCAGGTACTGCCAGTTGGCCCGCGCGTCGGCCATGTCACCGTCCGCGTCGGTCGCCGTTTCCTGCTCCACGTGGGCCGGCTTCTGCGCGAGGTTCGGTACCGCCGCCAGAAACCTCTTGAAGTCGAATATCCCCGTGCCCAGCCGGGTGTCTTTCGATCGGTCGGGCAGCGCGTCCTTGAGATGGAAGCTCCAGAAGCGGTCCGGATATTTCTGGAGATACTGCATCGGATCACCGCCGCCGAGGATCATGTTGCCGACGTCGAGCTGGAGTCGAGTGACGGACGGGTCGAGGCGCGCGATGAAAACGTCGAACGGAATCTGCCCGTCGATGGGCTTCTGGTGATACGACTCGTTGTGGAAGCCGAGCCAGACCCCGTGTTTGCGGGCGACCGCGCCGGCGGCGTTGAAGCGATCGGCCCACTCCCGCCAATCATCGAGCGTCTTCTTGGTCCAGTCCTCGAAGTCCGGCACGAACAGGTACTGGTGGCCGAGGACGTTGGCGATATCGAGGCTGCGCTCCCAGCCCACAAAAATCGTGTCCACCGACATGTGAGCGGACGGCGCGCGCAGGCCTTCCTTCTTCAGCGTATCGGCGACTTGCTGTGGCGTGCGGCCAAAGAGGTTGAATGACCAGAGGAGCTCGACGTCGGTGTAGCCGATCGCGCGAACGGCGGCGAGCGTGCGGTCGGGATCCTGCGCCATTGCGTGGCGCACGGCGTACGTCTCGAGCCCGATCCGATCGAGTTTCTTGACAGGGCCGAGAGGGGGAGGAGAGCGGTGTGGGGCGAGCATTCCGCCGACGGTCGCCGCGCTCAGGGTCTGAACGAAGTCGCGTCGTTTCATGCCAGATAAGTTACCCGTCGCTGAATCTCTCGGCGAGCCGTATCATAGGCGCCTTATGATCCATCTCATCGCTCTGGTCGCTCTGGTCGCGGGGGTGCAGGACACCGCGCTGTCCATCATCCCCCGCCCCGCCCTGGTCACACGGCGCGCGGGCGTCTTTACCCTGACATCGGGGACGGTCATCGTCACCGATCGCGCGACGCGCCAGATCGGCTATCAGCTCGCCGATTGGCTGGGGCCCCCCACGGGATACCGTTTGACCGTGAGCGGCTCGGCCGGCAATGCCGCGCGCACGATCTCCTTGCGACTCGATTCGACACTCTCGCGCCTGGGCGCTGAAGGCTACCGGCTCTCGGTCACCGGCACGCGCATCACCATCCGCGCCTACCGGCCCGCCGGCGTCTTCTATGGCGTTGAGACGCTGCGCCAACTACTGCCGGTCGAGATCTTCCGGGAGGCCCCAGTCACCGGCGTGACGTGGTCGGCACCGGCTGTCGACATCGAGGATAGGCCGCGCTTCCAATGGCGGGGCGCGCATCTCGATGTGTCGCGCTCGTTCATGCCGAAGGAATTCGTCAAGAAGTACATCGATCTCCTCGCGCTGCATAAGCTGAATCGCTTCCACTGGCATCTCACCGATGACCAGGGCTGGCGTCTCGAAATCCAGAAGTACCCCCGCCTTACGTCGGTCGGCGCCTGGCGGCGCCAGACGCTCGTCGGTATCCAGCACTCATACCGGGACACGACGCAGTGGGTGTTCGACGGGCGCCCGCACGGCGGGTTCTACACCCAGGACGACGCGCGCGAGATCGTGGCGTACGCCAACGCGCGCTTCATTACCGTCGTGCCCGAAATCGAGATGCCCGGTCACGCGCAGGCCGCCATCGCCGCCTACCCTTGGCTTGGCAACACCGGGCAGCAGCTCGAGGTCCTCACGCGTTTCGGCGTGGACCCGAATATCCTGAATCCGTCCGACTCCGCGATTCACTTCATGCAGGACGTCCTCACCGAGGTGCTGGCGATATTCCCGAGTCACTGGATCCACACGGGAGGCGATGAAGCCGTCAAGGACCAGTGGAAAGTGAGCCCCGTCGCGCAGGCGCGCATCAAGGAGCTGGGCGTACGGGATGAAAACGAGCTGCAGAGCTGGATGACCGCGCAGATGAGCCAGTGGCTCGCGGCGCGTGGACGCGCGCTGATCGGCTGGGATGAGATTCTCGAGGGCGGCACCGAGGGGCTCGCGCCCAACGCCGTCGTGATGTCGTGGCGCGGCATGGAGGGCGGCATCGCAGCCGCGCAGGCCGGCCACGACGTCGTCATGACGCCGACGTCGAACACCTACTTCGATTACTACCAGTCGCAGGATACGACGGAGCCGCCCGCCATCGGCGGCTTCCTGCCGATCGACACGGTCTACGCCTTCGAGCCGGTTCCCGCCGCCCTCGATTCAGCGCAGGCGAAGCACATTCTGGGTACGCAGGGACAGATCTGGACGGAGTATCAGCGCACGCCGAAGAACGTCGAGTACATGGTCTTCCCGCGACTCATCGCGCTGGCCGAGGTGGCGTGGACGCCGAAGGAGCAGAGGAGTTTTGCCGACTTCAGAGCGCGGCTCGCGACGCACTTCAGGCGCTTGGGCGTTCTCGACGTGAACTACCGCTCGATGCCGGGCGCGGCGCCTCGCTGAATCGCCGCGCGCACCGCCGCCGCGAACGCCGCCATATCGCCCTTGAGAAGACCGCGCCACCCCGCGGGTGAGCGAGCCAGCGAGAACACGTCCATCGTGGTCACGGGCGTGCCCTCCATTGTCATTTGCATGCGATAGATGACGTGGGTGGTGTCAGGTCCTTCATTGACCTGGCCGAGAATCTTGATCTGCGCCGAGCGAAATACGTTCGCGAACTCGGGGGACCTGGCCGACGAACGCAGCAGCCGCTCGAACAACGCGGTGTCCGACAGCGCGCGCGCTTCGACGACATTCGAGACGCCCAGCAGGTCTCGGCGGATCGCATCGGCGTTCGGCGCTTCGAACAGAACCGAGAAGAACTCGCGCAGCTGGTGCAGCGCCGCGGGATGCATGAGCTTCGCGACGCCGTTCCAGTCATTCGCGCGCATGGCGTCGATGAAGTGCATCGTCACCTGTTGGGCCGACTCGGTGTCGGCCGGCGCCGCCGCGGACTGGGCCGGCGCCTGTGATGGGGCGGCTTGGAGGAGGCAGAGTACAGCAAGAAAGCTTAGAGTCATTTTTTCCGCAGCTCGATTTCCGAAATGATGAATCCAAAGGCCGGCCAGCCGCCCGACGCCACCGAGCGCTCGAACCACTTCCGCGCATTGGCGCTATCGCCGCGCACCAGGTACCAGTTGCCGATGCCGTAGCTGAGCGTTGCGACCTGGATGTCGCTGGTATCGGCGGGCGTGAACACGGAGTCCGGGCTCACTTCGCCGCGGTACAGCCGCAGCCGCTGCGTGTACGCATTGCCACCCGGCGGTGTATCGGGGTGCCGATCGAGCAGCGCTTGCGCCTCCGTGCCACGGCCCGCGCGGGATAACGACATCCAGAGCCAGTCCGTTGCGCCCGAGCGCTCGGCCGAATCGGGCGCCAGCGGCAGCGCGCGCGTGAACGCGTCCACGGCGCCGGGGAAATCGCGCCGTGCGAAGCGCACGATGCCGAGGTGGTACCAGATGCCGTAAATCGTGCTGTCGCGCTTGGCGCCGCGCGTGAGATCGTCCAGCGCGCGGTCGAACTGCCGCGTGGAGAGATAACGGTGTCCACGCCAGCGATACAGCAGCGCATTGTCGGGCGCGATCTTCAGGCCGCGCGAGAAGGTCTCGATCGCTTCGCGATACTGCCGGACACCCGATTGCGCGACGCCGAGCTGGATGATCTTGGTGACGTTGCGGGGATCCGAGGCAAGCGAGTCCTGTGCTCGCGCGATCGCACCGGTGTCGCGTTGCGCGCGGTACTCCACGCCCGCGGGTGAGCGGTATTCGACGGCTTGCAGCAGACAGAGAGGAGCGAGGAAACTCAGAAGGGTTGGCATGTTCGCCATACTGTAGTACGCGCCGCAGGTCTGGAAGTGCCCCCCCCCCGCCCCCGCGCGTTGCGACACTAGCTGGAGGGCGGCCCCACGTAGCGCACGCGGCACACCAGCGACGCCGACACCTCGGCCTCCTCACTCACGCTCAGCAGATACAGCCCCGAGTCGGTGAAGACACGTTCCGGTTGCGACATCGGGGAGACCCGTCCCGTTACCGTGTCGGGCCATATCGTGTAGCGCTCGATGTCCCGAAATCCCGTTCCCGCCGGCTGCCTGGTTCGCGGCGTGAAGGGGACGACGATGAGCACGCGATTGTTCGGTGTGAAGACGCTGAGCTCTCCACCGTGGGGCACGCTCATACGCAGGGTCAGTTGTGTGCCAGGCTTCACCCGGCGAGGCGTGCAGACGAGGCCTGGTCTGGGGTTGGGAAACGGCCACTGGTTCGGCGCGACGAGGTCGAACATGAGGAATCCGCCTGCCAGAACCGCGGGGACCACAAACCCGATCGCCCACACGGTGGCGTAGGTGCGCTGCGCCGCATCGAACCAGCTGTCCTCCTCTTCGCGCACCGCCGCGGCGCGCCGATTGTCGAGGAAGCGCGTCGCCTCCCAATACAGCACGAAGAGCAGCAGCGGGATGACGAGCCAGCCGACATCCTCGCGTACATCGGGATTGACGTAGCCGAGGAGAAATGCCGCGCAGGAAAGATCCGAAACGATCTGGCCGCCGGCGTACCATGGACCCACTCGGCGCCGCAGCAGCACGGCGATGAACGCTGCCGCGAGCAGCGTCCGCGCGCCGACGTACACCAGCGTGCTGTTCCAGATTCCCATGGGGACGGACAGGGAGGGATTCGAACCCTCGATGCCCTTGCGGGCATACCGGTTTTCGAGACCGGCGGTTTCAACCGCTCACCCACCTGTCCTAACCGTCTAGACGTCTAGACGTCGAGACGTACAGACGTCAGGAAAAGCTAGACGTCGAGACGTACAGACGTCTAGGAAAGGCATGCCCTCCTACAGCCAGCCGCTAGTACCCGCTGGACGTCTAACCGTCTAGACGTCTTGCCTGGTTAGAACGGACAGGGTGGGATTCGAACCCACGTAACGGTTGCCCGCTAACACGCTTTCCAAGCGTGCGCCTTCAGCCACTCGGCCACCTGTCCAGGCTCACCAAGGTAATCGGTGCGGTCACATCATTGAAGCTAGCTCTCGCGCCTTCGTGATTTCCCACCGCATCGTGATTCCCCACTCGCGCTTGTTGGCGACTGAGTCGTCGGCGAATCGCGTGAGGATCTCCGCGGCATCGCGATCTCGGCCGAGCCCGCGGTAGATGACACCCAGCAGGAAGGAGTAGTAATTCGTGCTCTTGCCCGTAGGGCCGGGCTGTCGTCCGTGCTCCTCGGCTACTGCAAGCGCCGCCGCGCTGCTGGTCCGCGCGTCGGCCGACTCCGGGCTCTGCAATACAGCGAGCGCAGCATCGAAGAGCACGTACGCGTCTGGCGAAAGGTCGTCTTTCAATTCTTGAACCGCCTCGCGCGCTGCGGCATAGGCGTTTCGATGCATGAGTGTTCGCACGACCATGTTAGCGACATGCCGCTTCCCGTCCGGTGGAGACGCAGCCAAGGCTTTGCGATACGCAAGCTCGGCATCTGCGTGCCTGCCCAGGGCCGAGTACGCCATGCCGAGGTCGTTCAGCGAGTGCCGGAACATGTGTTCGGCAGGAGGGAGTTGCGGTACCCATTGCTCGAGCAGTCGCGCGTTTTCTGCAAAGTTGCCGTCGTACCAATACGAATGGATGAGCATCGAGTAGAGATGGTCGTAGACCCACGCTGTTTCTTCCGCCGATCGATCGACCTTCGCCATTCCGGCACGGAGGATTTCGCGCTTCTCATCCCCCTCGAACGGCATCGAGATGAACGTATACTGATCGGGATCACTCGCCCCGAGCTCGAATGCCTTGCGCATGTCGGCCTTCGCTTCGGCGCGCCGACCCAGGAAGTACAACTCGGACCCTCGTTCGGCGTACGCGTCGCCGAATGACGGATCGAGCTCGATCGCCTCGGTAAAGCGTTGCACCTTCCACTCGCGGAAGGGCGCCTCTTCTGCTTTCGAGAGGCGCTTAAAGCCACTTTGTTCGGCGCGCTTGTGCTCCTCCGCCCTAACTTCCTCAAGAATTTGTTTGGCGTTCATTGAAGCCGCAGCTTGCCGCGGTCGACCTTCCCGAGATGTGTGCGCGGCAGGACGTCCAGAAACGTGACCGTGCGTGGCGCCTTGTACGGCTCGAGTCGCTCGCGCGTGAAGGCCTGCAATTCCTCCTCGAGGCCAGGGCGGTGCTCCTTCGCCACAACGAACGCGTGCGGCTTCGTGAGACCGTTCGCGTCTTCGATGCCCACGACCGCGACTTCTTTGACGAGCGGATGCTGCAGCAGACAGCCCTCCACTTCCTGCGGAGCGAGCCAGCGCCCGCCGACCTTCAACAAGTCATCGGCTCGCCCGCAGTAGGTGAAGTAGCCGTCGCGATCGCGGCGGATCAGGTCGCCCGAGACGTACCACTCGCCGCGAAAGGCGGCCTGGGTCTTCTCCATCTGCTGCCAGTAGCCGAGCGCACGCGAGCCGCCGCGCACCCACAGCATCCCCACCTCGCCGTCCGGCAGATCGTGCGCCAGGTCGTCGCGTACGCGGACGTCGAATCCGGGCACGACGGTGCCGAGCGTCCCGGGCTTCACCTCTCCCGGCTTGTTCGAGATGAAGATGTGCCACATCTCGGCGGTGCCGAGACCGTCGAGTAGCTCGACCGCGAACGTTTTCATCCACCGCTGATACAGCTCGATGGGGAGCGCCTCGCCCGCCGATGTGGCGAGCCGCAGCGACGACAGATCCTGTTTCGCCGCGTCGGGGTGCGAGACCATTTGGTTGACCATCGTCGGCACGTTGATCAGGACCGTCGGCCGGAATTTCTCGATCTTCGCGAAGATGGTCTCGGCCGTGCTTTTCTCAGGGAACAGCGCCGCCGCGCCACCGACCGAAAACGGAAAGAACAGATTCGATCCGGTCGCGTATCCAAAGAACAGCTTGGGAACGGCGAGTGTGATGTCGCGCGCAGTCAGCCCGAGGACGCGTTGCCCATAGCACACCGTCGTATTCGCGAAGGACGCGTGACTCTGCACCACCGCCTTCGGCTGTCCCGTCGTGCCGCCGGAAAACAGCCAGATCGCCGCGTCGTCTTTGTGGCTCGGGAACGTCCCGAGCTCTGCCGGTGCGCCTTCCAACGCCCGAGTAGTGGAGGCCTCGCCGACGACGATGATCTCCTTGAGGTGCACGCCGGCGGAACCGCGCGCAGCCTGAAAGACGGTGGCGGCATGGCGATGGACGACCGCGGCGACGGCGCGCGTGTAGCTGCAGAAGTACTCGATCGCGTCGAGCGCCAGGTGTGGGTTGACCATCACCACCACCGCGCCAACTTTGAGTGTGCCGAACAGCGCCGCGACGAACTCCGGCCCGTCGGGGAGCGCGATGATCACACGCTGCTCGGGCTGCACGCCGGCGCTCTCGAGCAGACGACCGAACCGGTTCGCGAGCGCCTGTACCTCGCGGTAGGTGTAGGTGCCCTGGTCCGTGAGGAGCGCCGGCCGGTCCCCCTTCCCTTCCCGGACCCGCGCGTCCAGCAGCCAATCGGCGATGTTTAGAGTCATGGCAGAGGAGAATGATGCCGGTACATGAGCTGGCGCAACTGACCTGGGAGGAAGTGCGCGATCTCGACCGCGCGCGCACGCTCGTCGTGCTCCCGGTAGGCGCGATCGAGGCGCACGGCCCGCACCTGCCGCTCGACAGCGACGTGGTGATCGCGACCGCGATGGCGCGCTCCGGAGCGGAGAAGCTGGCGGCGCGGGGGCACCTCGTGCTCATCCTGCCCGCGCTCGCCTATACCGCCGCCACCTTCGGGGCCGAATTCCACGGTACCCTTTCGATCTCCGGGATCACCGTCACCGCCGTGATCGTCGACCTGGCACGCAGCCTCTCGGATCAGGACTTCCGACTGCTCGCGATCGCCAACGCGCATCTCGATCCGGAACATCTCACGGCGCTCAACGAAGCGGTCAAGCTCGGACGAGCCGACCGTCTCGTGCCCATCATCTTCCCCGATCTCACGCGCAAGCCGTGGGGCTCGCGCCTGGGTGATGAGTTCAGGAGCGGCGCCTGCCACGCGGGGCGGTTCGAGAGCTCGATCGTGCTCAGCGAGCAACCCGAGCGCGTGCGTGAGCACGTGCGCCGCGCGCTCGAGCCGAATCCCGCATCGCTCTCGGAGGCGATCAAGGCTGGCAAGCGCACGTTCACCGAGGCAGGCGGAGCGCGGGCGTATTTCGGCGATCCTCGGGCAGCGAGCGCGGAGGAAGGTCGCCGCACGATCGACGTGCTGGGCGGCATTCTCGAAGAAGCGGTGCTCGCCGAAATCGGAAGCGAGCGGTGAGATTCTCCGGCGCGACCGCCGTCGTCACCGGCGGCGGCTCAGGGATCGGAGCGGCAGTGGCCCGTGCGCTCGCAAGTGAGGGAGCCATGGTGGTAGTCGCCGCCCGCACCCAGGAGCGAATCGACGCGGTCGCCGCCGAGATCAAACGCGCTGGCGGCAAGGCGAAGGCCCTTCGCTGCGACGTGACGGACGACGCCAGTGTGGGAGCACTGGCCAAGGCGGCCTGGGCCGTCGATATCCTCGTCAACAATGCCGGTGTCGCACACAGCGCGCCGCTCTTGCGAATCACGCTCGACGACTGGAACCACGTGCTCGCCGTGAATGCGACAGGTACCTTCCTTTGTACGCGGGCGTTTGTCGCGGGGATGCTCGAGCGCAAGGCCGGGGCGATCGTCAATGTCGCGTCGGTCGCGGGACTCGCCGGCGCCAAGTACATCGCGGCCTACGCCGCCGCGAAGCATGCGGTGATCGGGTTCACGCGCAGCGTCGCCGCCGAGCTGGAGGGAACGGGGGTGACGTGCAACGCCGTCTGCCCCGGATTCGTGGACACCGAGATGACCAAGGAGTCCGTCGCACGCGTCTCGGCGAAGACGGGGAAGGCGCACGATGCCGCGCTGGCGGCGATGCTCGCATCCGCGGGACAGCGTCGCCTGATCACGTCGGAGGAAGTCGCCGCAGCGGTCGTCGCGTTGTGTGAGGTCCGCGGCGCCTCGCGCCCCAATGGCACTGCCGTCACGATTGCCGGCTGAGGAGACCATGGCGTTCGAGATCATCAACCCCGAAGCGTTTGGCGCCCGGCCGAGCGGATGGAATCACGGCATGCTGGCCGAAGCAGGAGGCCGGCTGCTATTCGTGGCCGGTCAGATCGTGCCGGAAGGCGATTTCGTGGCCCAATGGAACGGCGCCCTGGGCCGCGTACTGGAAGTCGTGCGCGCCGCGGGCGGCAAGCCCGAGGATATCGGTCGCATGATCGTTTACACGACCGACCGGCGCTCGTATCTCGCCAATCTCACGGCGCTCGGCGAAGTGCATCGCAAGCATATGGGTCGTCATTATTGCGCCATGGCCGTCGTCGAAGTGAAGGGGCTGATGGACTCGAAAGCTTTGGTCGAAATAGAGGCGGTGGCGGTGCTATGAGCATTCAGCCATCTGCCTTCAGCTATCAGCAGGCCGCGGATGTTGCCACGATTACGCTCAACAGGCCTGAGCGACTGAATGCGCTCACGTTCGAGGTCTACACGCAGCTCCGCGACACATTTCGGGCGCTCGACACGGAGCCCGGCGTGCGCGCGATCATCATCACGGGCGCGGGGCGCGCGTTCTGTTCAGGCGGCGACGTCGAGGACATCATCGGCGCCCTGCTGGGACGCGATCTCAAGGCCCTGCACGAATTCACACGTCTCACCTGCGATCTCATCCTCGCGATGCGGCGCTGCCGCCGGCCTATCGTTGGTGCGTTGAACGGCACAGTCGCGGGAGCCGGCGCGGTGATCGCGGCGGCCTGCGATATCCGCATCGCCGCGGAGTCAGCGAAGATCGCGTTTCTGTTCACGAGGGTCGGGCTCTCTGGCGCCGACATGGGCGCCGCCTGGCTGCTGCCGCGGATCGTCGGCTATGGGCACGCGAGCGAGATGCTGCTGACGGGCGACTTCATCGACGCCAAGCGCGCGTATGAGATTGGTCTCTACAACCGCGTCGTCCCTCAGTTTCAGGTTCTCTCGGAAGCGCGCGCTATTGCCGAACAGCTCGCCCGGGGTCCCTCCGCAGCGCTCGGCGTCACAAAGCAGGCGCTCGAGGCCGAGGCGACGCTCGATCTCGACGCCGCGCTCGCCTATGAGGCCGAGGTGCAAGCGCATCTGATGCAAGGCCCCAATTTCCGCGAAGCCCATGCGGCGTTTCAGGCGAAGCGCGCGCCCAAGTTCACGTGAAGATCGATACCGCGCCGATCCGCGCATTTCTGGACGACAGGCACGTCACGCTTGCCGAAGACGTGAGCAAGTTCGCCACGCGGTTCCTCGCGCCCCTTGCCGAGCCGGCGGACGACGCGGCGGCCCGGCAGCAGGCGCGCGATCTGCTCGGCCAGCTCGGCGCTGCCGGTTGGTTCGAGCCGATTCGCGATCAGGACTGGCGCGCCTGCTGCCTGATTCGCGAAGCCTTGGGCGCAGCGTCGCCGCTCGCCGATGCGGTGTTCGCACTCCAGGCGCTAGGCGTCGTGCCGATGCTGATCTCGCACAATGAGGCGATGCGCCAGCGCTGGCTCGAGCCCGCCATCCAGGGTCGGGCCATGGCGTCATTCGCCATGACGGAGCCCGACGCCGGCTCCGACGTCGCCTCGCTCGGCACCAAGGCCGAGCCCGACGGCGATAGCTACGTCCTGATCGGCACGAAGACATTCATCTCGAACGCCGGGATCGCCGATTTCTATACTGTCTTCGCGACGACCGATGGGGCCAAGCGTGACAAGGGCATCGCCTGCTTCGTGGTGCCCGCCGATACGCCCGGCCTGCGCTTCGTGCGCCCGCTAGTGCTCTCCTCGCCGCATCCGCTGGGCGAGATCGCGTTTCAGCAAGCCCGTATTCCGGGATCGTGTCGCCTGGACCAGGAAGGCGAAGGCTTCAAGCTGGGCCTCGCGACGCTCGACCGCGTGCGCGCAACGGTCGGCGCCGCCGCGTGTGGCATGGCCACGCGCGCGCTGACCGAGGCGATCGCCCACGCGAAGTCGCGGCAACAGTTCGGCCGCCCGCTCGCCGATTTTCAGCTGATCCAGGACAAGCTCGCGCGCATGGCGACGGAGCTGACCGCCGCGCGGCTGCTCGTCTATCGCGCGGCGTGGGAAAAGGACAAAGGCGCAGCGCGGGTCACGCTCGAAGCGGCGATGGCGAAGTCATTTGCCACGGAGGCGGCGCAGCGGATCGTGGATGAAGCGGTGCAGATCCTGGGTGGCCGCGGTGTGCTCGCGGACAACCCTGTCGATCGCCTGTATCGATCTGTGCGAGCCCTACGGATCTACGAAGGAACGACGGAGATCCAGCGACTCATCATCGCGGGGCAGCTCATCAAGTGAGAATCGTGGCAATCGGCGGCGGGCCGGCGGCGTTGTATTTCGGCATCCTCATGAAAGAGGCCGATCCCGCGCACGAGATCACGATCCTCGAGCGCAACCGTCTGGACGACACGTTCGGCTTCGGTGTCGTGTTTTCCGATGCGACGCAGAACAATCTCGCCGCCGCCGATCCCGAGACCTACGCCTCGCTCGCCCATGAGTTCTTTCATTGGGACGACATCGACATCCACTATCGCGGGCAGATCATTCGCTCAGGGGGTCACGGCTTCAGCGGCCTCTCGCGCCGCAAACTGCTCGAGAACCTGGGACGGCGTTGTAAGGCGCTCGGCGTATGCATCGAAGTCGGCGCAGACGTCAAGGATCCCGAGGTCTACCGGCGCGATGCCGACCTCGTCCTCGGCGCCGATGGGTTCTACAGTGCGGTGCGCGAGCGCTACGCGGAGCATTTCCAGCCGAGTATGGACGAGCGGCCCAACCGGTTCGTCTGGCTTGGTACCACCCGCCCCTTTCCCGCCTTCACGTTTTACTTCACGCGTGATAAGCACGGCCTGTGGCGGGTGCACGCGTATCAGTACGAGCCAGGTCATTCGACATTCATCGTCGAAGCCACCGACCAAACGTGGCGCAGCGCAGGCCTCGATCAAGCGAGCGAGGACGACACCGTCACGTTTTGTGAGGCGCTGTTCAAGGAAGAACTCGAGGGTCATCGCCTGCTGAAGAACCGCTCGCTGTGGCGCAACTTCGTCACGATCAAGAACGCGACCTGGTCGCACGAGAACGTCGTGCTCGTGGGCGATGCGGCACACACCGCGCACTTCTCCGTCGGATCAGGCACGAAGCTCGCAATCGAGGATGCGATCGCACTCGCTGGTGCCCTGCAGCGCGAGCATGGCGTCCCTGCCGCCCTTGCCGCCTATGAATTAGAGCGTCGCCCGGCAGTCGAGAGCCTGCAGCGCGCGGCGCAGGTGAGCTTGCAGTGGTTCGAGGATACGGAGCGCTACATGAACCTCGAGCCGCTCCAGTTCGCGTTCAATCTTCTGACGCGCAGCCTGCGCATCACGCACGACAATCTGAAGGTCCGCGATCCCCAGTTCGTTGAGAAAATCGACGCGTGGTATGCAGATCAGGCTTACAGGCAAGCTGACGCCGCACGCCGCACGCCGCACGTGCCTCCTCCCATGTTCACCCCCTTCAAGCTGCGCGAGATGGTGCTGAGCAACCGAGTGGTGGTGAGTCCCATGTGCCAGTACAGCGCCGAGGATGGCATGCCCGACGAGTGGCATCTCGTCCACATCGGCAGCCGCGCGGTTGGTGGGGCCGGGTTGGTGTTCGTCGAGATGACGGATGTTTCGCGGGAAGGCCGCATATCGCCGGGATGCACCGGGATGTACAAGCCGGAGCATGTGACGGCATGGAAGCGCATCGTGGATTTCGTACACGCGAACAGCGATGCCAAGATCGCTATGCAGCTCGGCCATGCCGGACGGAAAGGCTCGACACAACGGATGTGGGAGGGGATGGACGAGCCGCTGCCGTCGGGCAACTGGCCGATCATCTCAGCCTCGCCCCTTCCTTATTATCCCCACAGCCAGGTCCCCAAGGAGATGACCCGCGCGGATATGGACGAAGTGAAGCACGACTTCGTCCGCGCGGCGGAGATGACGCACGAGGCGGGATTCGATCTGCTGGAACTGCATTTCGCCCACGGCTACCTGCTGGCGAGCTTCATCTCTCCTCTGACCAATAAGCGAACCGATAAATACGGCGGCTCGCTCGAGAATCGGATGCGCTTCCCGCTCGAGGTGTTCGACGCCGTCCGAGCGGTCTGGCCGGCGCACAAGCCGATGTCGGTGCGCATCTCGGCGGTGGATTGGCATCCCGCGGGAATGCAGCCGGCCGATGCGGTCGAGGTCGCCAGACTCTTGAAGGCACACGCCTGCGACATCACGGATGTCTCGGCCGGGCAGACGGTCGCCGACGCGAAGCCGCAATACGGCCGCCAGTTTCAGACGCCGTTTGCCGATCGCATCCGTCACGAAGTGGGCATTGCAACGATGGCCGTCGGCAACATCTCATCCTACCAGGACGTGAATACGATCCTCGCGGCCGGCAGAGCCGATCTGTGTGTGTTGGCACGGGCGCATCTGTGGGACCCTTACTGGACGCGGCATGCGGCTTACGACCAAGGTTACCCGCTCCCGTGGCCGGACCCATACGCGACACTCAACAAGTACAAGCCGAGACCATGACCGTCACCTACTCCAGCTACCTGAAGCTCGATGAGCTCCTGTCTCTCCAGACCCCTCGCACGGGCGAGCTCGAGCACGACGAGACGCTGTTCGTCATCATCCACCAGGTCTACGAGCTGTGGTTCAAGGAAGTGCTGCACGAATTCGACTATTTGCAGAAGCTGCTGCGCACCAACAACACTGCGCTCGCCGCGGCGACGCTGAAGCGCATCCTGACCATTCTCAAGACGCTGGTCGCGCAGATCGACGTCCTCGAGACGATCACACCGCTCAATTTCCTCGCGTTTCGCGACCGGCTGGAGTCCGGGAGCGGGTTCCAGTCCGCTCAGTTTCGCGAAATCGAGTTTCTCCTGGGGAAGAAGGGCCGGCCCTCGTTCGAGCGCTATCCCGAAGGGAGCACGAGTCGCAAGCAAGTGGAGCGCCGGTTCTACGAGCCGACGTTGTGGGATGCCTTTCTGCATTATCTCGCAGCCAACAAGTACGCCGTCCCCAAGGCCCTCCTCGCGCGAGACTACAGCAAAGTCTATGAGCCATCAGAGGACGTGCAGCGGATTCTCGTCGAGGTCTACAAGAAGAATCCGACGGTCGCGCAGATCGCCGAGCGTCTCGTCGATCTCGATGAAGGCTTCATGGAATGGCGCTATCGCCACGTGAAGATGGTGCAGCGCACGATTGGGACGAAGCCGGGCACTGGGGGATCGGCGGGGGCTGATTACTTGCTGACCACGCTCAATCAGCCGGCGTTTCCGGATTTGTGGGCGATCAGGTCGGAACTCTAGGGGCGGCAATGGCGGCAGGGGCGGCAACGTTTGATCAATCCTGAAGAATTAGCGAAGCACTACAGTCGCTTTCGCGTCACGGAACGCATCCTCCTCACTGGTCACTCCCATCAGGCGTGGCCGGACGTTGCATTCGAGGCGCAGCAGCAGGCGTGGTTAGACGCGGCGGAGTACGTCGACGATGTGTGGGACAGGGCCTTCGAGAAGGCCAATGAAGTGCGTCGCGGGTTTGCACGCCTGATGGACGACTCCCCCGATCGCATCGCCCTGGCTCCGAACACGCACGAGCTGGTGGTGCGGTTCCTCTCGGCCCTTCCGTTAAAGAAGCGTCCCAAGCTGATCACGACCGACGGTGAGTTTCACACGATTCGTCGCCAGCTCGATCGACTGGCCGAGGAAGGGATCGAGATCATCAAGGTGCCGGCGATGCCGGCCGCGACCTTGGCCGAGCGATTGGCGATCTCGGTGGACGATCGCACGGCGGCCGTGCTCGTTTCGGCAGTGCTCTACGCGAACGCGTACATCGTACCGCATCTCAAGGTCGTTCAGGAGGCCTGCGAGCGGGTCGGTGCCGAGCTGCTGGTGGATGCTTATCACGCGCTCAACGTCGTGCCGTTCTCGCTTACAGAGGAAGGGCTGCAGCGCGCGTATGTGGTGGGCGGGGGCTACAAGTACTGCCAGTTGGGTCCCGGCAATGCGTTCCTGCGGTTTCCTCAGGACTCCGATCTGCGGCCGGTCGTGACCGGGTGGTTCAGCGAGTTCACCGATCTCAGTCGCTCGCCGGCCGGTGGACGCGTCGCGTATGGCCCAGGGCCCGCGCGGTTTGCGGGTGCGACGTACGACTTTACGAGCCACTACCGCGCGGCTCAAGTGTTCAGGTTTTTCGAAGAGCAGAAGCTCACGCCGAACAAGCTGCGCGAGCTGAATCAGCATCAGATCGAGATTCTGTCGGAGGGGGCCAGAAACGACGCGATTGGTGGGTTTCTCGCGATTTCAGCACCGCGGGCAGCGAAAACTCAGAAAGCTCTCCGCAAGCAGAACATCTGGACCGATTATCGCGGCGACACACTGCGCCTGGGGCCGGGTCCCTATGTCACCGATGCACAACTAGCGGCGTCTTCGGAAGCGTTCAAGCGCCATACGTCGTAAAAAACACAGGAACTCATGATCGCCGATATTTGGCTGGGCATTCCTCCTGAGGACGGCGACACGACCATACGTGGTAAACAGGCGATCGGCGGACCTTCACCCATGAGACTGACAGTGGGGCGCCGAGAGCATCCTATCCTATATCCAGCGTACCTTTTCCGTCGTAACGGGCCCCCGCGCGGTACGTCTGCACGAAGCGTCCATCCAAATTCTTCGTCTGGGCGAGGCTCGCAAGTTCGGATTCTTGTTTGGCGAGTTCTCGGACCATCAACGGGTCCCGCAATATCCGCTCTTCCATCTCTGGATCCTGATAATCCAACTGGTCCCTTTCTTGAACGAACATGTCCACTGTATCGCGTGCATAGCTGGCGACCTCTGCGATTCGCTTTGGGTCGTCACGATAGCAGGCCTCAAGAGTCTCATGAATCGCGTTCGCGGCATCGATCGCCGCCGATGTCAAATGCGAGGCAAATCTCTCGGGATCCGGAGTGGCCGAACGACAGCCGGCCTGAAGATCGCGCAATTGCCCAAGAGAGATGTGGTCTCCCTGCACAACTTGCCAAAGCGCATCGAGTGCCATTTGTAGCACCTGCGGAGCTCCATCCCGAACCTCGCGGGAGAAAGCGAGATAATTGGGTAAAAGGCGTTCGGATACACCCGCTCCGAATGCGATTCGGTGCTGTTGGCTCGGGAGCTCCCTGATCGCGGACTCCCAAGTTCGCATGTCAAAGGTCCTCACAATCTGTTGCCTCCAACACTCCTACAGTTTCTTTAGCGCGCTTCTCAGAACGACACCCGCGTCCTTTAACAACTGGGCGCAGCTTGGACAAATTCCGTGACTGGCGGCGACCTCCGTCAAGGTACTGCCGTTTCTTCGCGCGGCGTTCAGCAGATTCACTTCCGCATGAACACCTCGTTCACCAACCACTGCCACCTCGCCCGGCCTTAGCGCCGCGCGTTGCGCTGGACGTAAGCGACCTTCACTGGAGGCAACAAGCGTCGTAGTGGATCCGTCAGCATTCTGCGCCGTCCCGACGGCGGTGGTGGTTGAATTCTGCGTACGCTGTGACAAAACACCCGCTATTTCCTTCGGCCGCGTCGCGATATCCTGCAAGACGCCGCCCGCGATATCGGCGGGCACCGTTATGATTGCCGGAGCTGCGCTCATTGCAGCGAACGGCATTAAGGGTGAGGCCGCAATTACCATCATAACCGGTTCCGCCCGCTTCAGGGGCTCTGTGCGACGACCTATGCCCGCAAAGATGGCCCTTGAGCAAGCTCCGGATCCGAACCCTCCAGCGCATGGATTTCTACTGACTTCACTCGTCTGACGTCCATCCTTGTCAATGGACCCTGTGGGACTGTCTAGGACGTAATTGTAGGTCGACCATTCAGGATACTTGTCGGCCATTGGGTCGACGGCTCCCCATCGTGCCACTGCTGGCAAATAGTAGCGCGCACCGAAGTAATCGAGCCCAGTTTCGGCGTCCTGTTCCTTGCCAGTGAACCCCTCCTTCGTCGGACCGGCCAACGTCCGCCCAGGCATGCGTAGACCCCACGGCTCGAAGTCGTAGCTTTCGACAACCGTCGAACCCTGGACCACGGCGCGATTACTGCCGAGGATGTCAAAGTGGTAGTAGTTGCGAGGAGCGGGGGCATTCGGTTGTCGACCAACAACGCGATCCTCCCACACGAGGTTGAAATACCAGGTTGTCGCGGTAGCGCCATTCATCGTGAAGACCGCGAGTGTCGTCGATCCGTCCCGCAAGTACACTTCGGTCGGTCCAGTGCCGTCCTGCTTTGTGATCCGTTGTCCCGAACCGTCGTACCGATAGTTCGTCGTCGTCGGACCGGCGCGTCTAATCGACAGAGGCAGATTCTGGTGGTCGTAGGTAATCGTGTCGATCAAGTACGGAGCGGCGGCCCACTTGCTGAGATTGCCGTTGGCGTCGTACACGATGGCGGACGCGCTAGCGTCCTCCGCGTCCCACGATTCGGTTGACCCGTCGATCCCATCCGCCAGCGCCGTGAGGCGGTTGGAGCTCGGGGGTATCGTATAGCTCAGATTATCGATGACCGCCCCGGTCTCATTCCGTCGCTGCAGAGTTAGGATGTTCCCGGCCTTATCGTACGTTATCGGCCCGAGGTCATGATTCGTCGTAACGTTCCACGTGCCGCCGCTCCACTGCGTGAAATCCCCCCCGGTCAGCCGGTTTAGATCGTCGAGATACGTACCGCCAAACCAGTACTTGTACCGCTTTGCCGTCGCTATCGACCCGACACTGTGGAACTCAGTTTCCAGTAGTGTCCCATTAGCGTTGTACGTGTATAGAGCCGAGAAGGGATACGGAGGCGTTGTGAGCGATGGGTCGCCGATCCGTTCAGTCTGCTGGCGAATGGTGTAGCGTATCGGCACCGTGGTGCCGCCCTGGAACAAGTAGCTGGCGGGCAGACCGCTCGGCCGATACGTATCGGTGACATCGGCAGCCGGCTTGGTACTCGTGGTGGAAGCGGACAGGTTGGTCATCAAGCCGCGGTCGTTGTAGTCGTACCACTGATTGAACGAGCTCGACCCAACGGTTAATCGCCGCTCCACAGGTGCACCGCTGAGGTTCCATAACACGCTGTCGCGCATGTTCACAGCGGTCAGGACCGAGTTACCGTCGTTCGCCTCAGTGAAGGTGTAGCGAGTGGCGATCCCGCCATCGCTGTCATAACTGAAGAGCGTGACCTGCCAGGCGCCATTCGACTTGCTCGCCACCGCTGCTAACCGTCCGGAAACGTTCGTGAGGTTCAGCACTGGCGGGTTCGTCGGGTCTACGAAGCGATTCCATGCGATCTGGTCGGCGAACCGATTCCAGGGAAAATCAGACGGACCCGTCGTGGGCTTCGAGTCGTACTTCCGGACCACGAGCCAATTGGCATTGGGATTCTCGAAAGCCTGGGCAGCATCTGCGTTGAGATCCCCAAAGATCGCTGCACCGAGTGCACCGAGCCCCGACACGAGCGGGCGATTGGCGAAATCGTAGTTCGTGAAATAGACGGTTCCCGCCGCGGCCTGGTTCGCATCCTGCGTGAACCGAACGTTGCCACCTTTGTCGTATTTTGCGTTCACAGTGCCAGCATCGGGACTCGTGCGAGACCGCTGCATGCCCCGCGTGTCGACGGCGTATGTCGTCACGAGGCCGCGCGGGTCGGTGGATTGCGTGCGCTGACCGACGACATTGTACGTGAATGCAGTGATTGCGTTGATCGTGCCGACGCCGAGGACTCTTCGGACCACGTTCCCGAAAACGTCAGAGGAATCCTGTGTCCTCTTCCCTAATTCATCCGCTGCTTCAACGATCAGGCGCTTATTCGTGGGCTCCACGCCGTACGACGTTGCCTTCCAGAAGGTGGGAGATGGGCCGAAGTATTGCGGGATCATTCGGCTGACGCGCCCAAGCGGATCGGGCCGGTATTGAGTCTCCACATACGGCTTGGCGTCCGCCATGCCGTGATAGTTGACGGCCGAGTCGGTCGCCGCAGTGGCGAACGCCGCGTGGTATCCGGCCGTCTGGCGACGGTATGGGTTCCAGACTCGCCAGGTGCGGCCCATCAGGTCGTACTGCGTCACGGTCACATGGTAGTCGGCGCCGTCTCGCACGACGGTCTGGATCGGGCGGCCCAGGCCATCGATATAGGCCGTGCTGACGACCGCCTTCAACGGACTCTGCTGTAGATAGGTTGAATCCGTTACCGCGTTGGGCGTAGCGGGCTGGTAGATCCAACCGTTCGCAGCATTCCGCGAGTATTCATACAGGTACGCTTTGATTGGCGTGTGCGAATTGTTCTGGATCTGCCGCAACCGACCGAAGCCATCGTAGCTGAAATAGCGGAACGTCCCTGCCTCATTTTTGATGGAAGAAACGTAGCCGTACCCGTTCGGCTCGTACGAGATCTCGGTGACGAGGTCGTTGCTGCCATCGCGGACACGTGTGAGTTTTGTCGGGAAGGGGCCGTTGTTGCTCGCACCATAGTCATATCGCGCCAGGTAGCCACGCGCGTCGGCCACTTCTCTAACGCGCCCAAACCCGTCGTACAAGTTGGCGGTGGCCTCGACAATGAACAGCGCGTCCGGCGTAAACCCGTTTTGCATCGACACGCTGGAAAGGATCTTGGCTATCGGAACGCTGTAAGAGCCCGAGCCGCTCGTATTCGTGCCGTTCGCGGTGAGTGTCAATGTGCCCGTGCCGGCGCTCCCGACGTTGTAGGGCATGCTCACTGTCGCCGTGTTGTTCGGGGCTAGCGAAACCGGAGCCGGGACAGTGCCGCAGCTGACTCCACCGCCGCCACTACACGGAAACGTGTACGTATTGACAGCCGAGCCAGTGTTCGTAATGACAAACGATTCGTTATGAGGGCCGGTGTTTTCGAATCGTGTTGGGGTGATTCCGGTCGTGATCGAGGGGACCACGCTTACACCGTACGAAACGATGGGCACGGAAAAACTGCCCTGATCGCTCACGCCACCGCTCGAGCCACTCGCGGTGAGAGTGAGCGTGCCTGTTCCGGCTGCCCCGACGCTGTACGGCATGCTGACCGTCGTTGGGAGTCCCGCGCCCACGGTCACGGCCGCCGGCGCGGCGCCGCACGTCACGCCGCCTGCGCCCGCACACGTGAAACTGAATGTGTTCGGCACCGATCCCGAATTGGTGACCGTGAAGGTCTCGCTGTAGCCGCCCGTGTTCGGGGTTCGGTTCGGCGCCGCGCCGCCGTCCGGCGTCACGCTCACCCCATACGACACGATCGGCACGGAGTAGCTGCCGGCGTCGCTTGTATACGTCCCGGACGCCGTGAGGGTCAGCGTGCCAGTCCCCGGCGCTCCGACACTATAGGGCATGCTCACGGTCGTCTGGAGTCCCGCGCCCAGGGTCACGGCCGCCGGCACCGCGCCGCAGGTCGCCCCGCCCAATCCACTGCACGTGAAGCTGAACGTGTTGCTCGTGGCTCCCGTGTTCTGAACCGTGAACGACCCGCTGTAGCCGCCCGTGTTCGGGGTTCGGATCGGCGTCGTGCCCCCGTCCGGGGTCACACTCACACCGTAGGCCACGATGGGCACCAGGTAACTGCCATCATTGATCGCGTTCGTCCCCGACGCCGTCAGGGTCAGCTCGCCGGTGCCCGCCGCTCCGGCGCTATAGGGCATGGTGACGGTCGTCTGGAGTCCCGGCCCCAGAGTCACGGGTGCCGGCACCGTGCCACACGTCACACGCAGCCCGTTGCACGTGAAGCTGAACGTGTTCGACGCCGAGCCCGAATTGGTCACCGTGAAAGACTCGCTGTAGCCGCCCGTGTTGGCCGCCCGGGTCGCTGCAGTAGCCCCGTCCGGCGTCACACTCACGCTGAACGACACGATCGGGACGGAGTAGTTCCCGCCGTCGCTCGCGTTTGTGCCGGTCGCCGTGAGCGCCAGGCCGCCGGTTCCGGGCGCACCGACGCTGTAAGGCATGCTGACCGACGTTTGGAGTCCCGCACCCACAGTCACGGCCGCCGGCACCGTGCCGCACGTCACGCCGCCAGCGCCGCCGCAGAAGAAAGTGAACGTGTTCGACGCCGAGCCCGTGTTGGTGACCGTGAAGGTCTCGCTGTACCCTCCGGTGTTGGCCGCGCGCGTCGGCGCCGTTCCCCCGTCCGGGGTCACACTGACGCCGTACGACACGATCGGCACGGAGTAGCTCCCGCCGTCGCTCGCGTTCGTTCCCGATGCCGTCAGCGTCAGCGTCCCAGTGCCCGGAGCGCCTACGCTGTAGGGCATGCTGACGGTTGTCTGAAGTCCCGCGCCCACGCTCACGGGCGCCGGCACGGTCCCGCACGTCACCCCGCCCGCCCCGCTGCATGTGAAACTGAACGTGTTGTTCACGGAGCCGGTGTTCACCACCGTGAACAACTGACTGTAGCCGCCCGTGTTGGCGGTCCGTGTCGGCGCCCCACCGCCGTCCGGCGTCACGCTCACGCCGTACGACACGATCGGCACCGAGTAGCTCCCGGCGTCGCTCGCACTCGTGCCCGTCGCCGTCAGCGTGAGCGTACCGCTGCCTGCGGCCCCAACGCTGTACGGCATGGTGACTGTAACCTGCCCGCCATTCGGGGCGGGACTCACCGAGCCCGGCACCGTGCCGCACGTCACGCCGCCCGAGCCGGCGCACGAAAAGCTGAACGTGTTCGCGTTGGTGCCGGTGTTTTTCACTGTAAACGAGGCGCCGTACCCGCCCGTATTCGCGGTGCGGGTCGGCTCGTTCCCGCCATCCGGCGTAACGGCCACGCCCCAGGGCTGTGTCACCGTGACGTTGAAAAACCCTTGATTCGAGCTCGTGCTACCCGTCGCCAAAAGCGTGATGGTTGCCAAGCCGGGCGCGAGCGAGGAGAATGTCACCGTCACAGTGGTCGAATACGTGAATGTCACGTACGACGGCACTGGACTGCACGAGACTGGCCCTGAGCACGTCAAGTACAGATTTCTGGTGCTCGAGGTCTGCGATTGAGACTGAACCGTGAACGTCACCTGGTTGCCGCTTTGGTTGGCCGGGACGCTCACTCCACTGCCATCGGGCGTGACTTGCGTGATCTGTTGAGCGGCGAGTGAAGACACGGCAAGGAGCGCGACGGGGATCGCGACGAGTGGACGGAGCACACGGGGGATGGCGGTGATCATGGAATCGCGCTCGCGCTGTTGAGCACGTAGTGCTTGTAGGGAAGGATCTGAAAGATTGGCGGCGTTCCGAAATCCTTGAACGTCGTTATTTCGGCCTGCACAACACGATCACTCGCGCCACTCTTCACACTGACGGAACGCTCGATGACTACACCGGGCATGTGCACACCGGTTGGCGAGACATCCCGCATCTTCGTCAGCGCCAGAGCCTCCACCCCTGGTCCACCGGATGGATAGTCGGCCGGATACCTCATGCGAGTTACGCGTGCCGTTCCGTCCGAATTGGTCTCGGTGATTTCCGTCAGCTGGGCGTGATTGACGTTACCGTACGCAAAAGATTGATTCGTCGTGAAGTTGATCGACGCGTTCGTCGTGTCATACAACGTCGTGGCTTGCGCAGTCTGCACCTTAAGCCCCGTCCGAACGGAAAACGGGTTGGCGTAGACGACACCACCATTCCCCGCCCACATCGAGTAGATGTCCATCGCGAGACCCCGAAACGCGATCAGCGGGTATGGCGATGGGGGTGCCGCGAAGGTCGATGCCACCAGCCGCTGGATCTGCCCACCGGCACTGTAATCGGCGCTGGAAAGCTGCTCGCCGCGCCGCCACCCGTCCGTCGTGTATCGGAGGAAAGGCCAGTCCTTGCCGTAGTTACCAGCCTGCGCCGCAGCGGCACAGTCACATCCGGCGTTGAACGTTCTCCGCACGACGCCGAACACGCCGTTCACACCCAGCGATTCGGTGACAAGGCTGTAGCCCACCAGAGGCCCACTCCCAAGCGGAAGACTGGGCTGCGATGTTCGGGAGTAGTAGCGACACCCATTCAACCCGGGCGGCGGTGCCTTGTTGTAGTCAAGTCGCGGAAGTGCCGTGAGCCAGCCGCTCGATTTTCCATCAGGGAGTGAGTAGCTGTACCTCCGCACGGTGACATTCCCCATCCCATCATCCGCTTTCAATTGGGAAATGCGCAGTCCTGGTCCGGTCATCTTCAACGGAGCCGGTAATTGCTCGGTCCAATGCATGGTGATATTGACCCGCATTCCGGGAGTGCCCTGATTCCAGGCTTTCAAGGTGTATGTCACGCCGCGTTCCAACGTCCATGGCACGGCGGAGCGATTGCCGGTCCACGCACTCAGTCGCGTGCTTCCCTGCCAAAGCTCAGCGATACAGGGTGCGGGGTTGCACGCTTCAGAGGGAAGCGGTGGTGAATAGTTGAAGTTGGCCATGAAGACGTCGACGGTCGCGGAAACCGTCGCGTCGGGCCCGCCGACCGTGAAGTCCGTCGTGTGAGGAGTCGGCTCACCGGGAGAGCTGGTGGCGCTGGCGCTGTAGAAAGCCGATCCAGGCGACTCCATTGGGGCCCCAAAGCTGTAATCATTCGCCTCGTACACAAACTCGTTGGTCCCGCCCGTGGGATACGTGATCTTGGTGAGGACGCCGGCCTTCATGAAGTTGATGTCCGGATTCCTGTTGCCGCCGGGATTGGCGTGACCATTGTAAGCCGTGCCCGGCGGAATGGGCGTCGTATTGCCATTCGCGCCGTTGTAGTAGCCGCCGAGATCAAACGCGAATGATGCGGCAGGCGTGGCTTGGCCGTGGTAGTTTCTGCGATCGGTGACGCGTGGCGGTAATGTCGCGCTGCCATCGTAGGTGAAGCTGTAGGGCGGCAGGCGCACACCGCTCGAGTCTTCCTCGTACACGTTCAACAGCGTGAGCCGGCCCCCGAGCGGACCGGTGATGGTGTAATCAAATGAGAACCTGCGCAGCACGAGGCTCGGCGTCGCCGGCGTGGCGACGGTAATGAGATCGAGCTTGGGTTCCTGTGGCCCGTTTGGTACGGGGACGTAATAACCGTCCTGCGGAGCCAGTGCGTCCTGACGCATCGAGTGCGAAAAACGGATGACGTGCGCCGCCGCGGTAATCGAGTCCAGCCGCTGCGCGTAGGTGTGCGTCTGGCTGTGGACGTCGAAGATTTTCGAGTTTGATTCCCCTGGGGCTGTGTACCCAGCGATACTGCAGTCGCCGGGAATGGGCTCGCTGATGTCAGTCGCCTGCTCGCGGTACATTCCCATGTGATGTTCCGTCCGGTAGCTCGTGTAGTGCAGCGTGATGACGTCGCCACCTGGAGAGCGAACCTCGGTGAGGTACCATGCGGAGGCGTACGACCGCGAGTCACTGTAGCCATTCAACCACTGATACGACCGGTCGATGTGCACCTCCGGCTTGCCAAAGGTGTACGTCGTTCCGTTCTCGGTGGTGATCACCCACGACCTGATGCTCTGATAACCGGTGAAGATGTCAGGGCCGAAGTCCGGTACGATGCGCCACTTGCGAAAGGGGATCGTGACGTAAACGTTGGAATCACCCGTACTCGATGTCAGAGGACCGCCGACCATTTCCCCCGACTGCCCCATGAAGTTGAAAAAGAACTGATCCGGCTCGGGGTCCACCGTCTTGTTGTCGTGGATCGCCTGGATCAGCGACTGAGGGGGTGTGCTGGTCCAGTGGCCATCCTCGTAGAACGTGTGCCCGGAAGTGAAGTAGCCCTCGGCCTGGTCGTCGGCGATGCCGCGAACCGTTCGCGTAATCACCCCGCCCGCCTCGAGACTCCAGCCCGCCCCTACCCAGCTCCCGATCTCATCGAGCTTGATGCCAGACGCGTGATAGGACAGCGAAATGGGCAGCTCGAGCGTCTTCCCCTTCGCGCTGAAGAGCGGAATCGAAATCTCCGGCACGCCGGTGAAATAGCTCACCGGCACGTCGCCGAACTTGCCGAGTGACGCCGCCGTGGGAGATGGCACGGTGGGGCGCAAGACCTTGTCGCCAGCTTGCGCGTGAACGGCTGAAACACAGACGCTGAGAACGAGGAGGGAAACGGCAGGCGCACGACACATATCCGACGAGCTCCGGACCGGGTTGCTCGTTGCGTGTTGAAAGAACCGCGCCAACAGTTGGATTGGTTGGTAAGTCGTTCAGATCATGAAGAGATCAAGGCGAATCTGCTGCTTTCGACTGGTGCGCTGCTCTCGCCGCTGCGAGCCACTACAGCGACCAGAGTCGCGTGGGTGCGAGTCTCTTGCTCAAATGGAGTGGGACTTCCCTCAACGGAGGATGTGCATGCCACAGCGCTGCGCAAACACCTGCCCGAACATGAGCCGCCCCTCGTTCCTGCAATAAGGAAAGAACACCTCTGCGCAGTACGAATCTCGGTGCTCGACGCAGACTTCGATCGCGCAGCTGCTGTGACCCAAGCCGGGCGGTGTCACACAAACGTCAACGACGATCGCAGCCGCCTTTGCTTCGTTCTGCTCCACGCGTTCGCGCAGTCGCTGACACAAGGTCTCGATGTGTTCGGTCGATACAGAATCCTGCGCGGGCAGGCTCTCCGCTCTGATTTGAACGACCGAGCCGTCCGGACGCAGTAAGCCGCCATAGGGAGAGAACTTGCCGGACTGCTGCAGCATTTGTTTGGCGAATGGCAGCATGGAATGCATCAAGAAATCCGCTTCTTGCTTTGCTGAACTCACGCCCATCACACATGAAAGAATTGCGCCAGCGCGGTGCCCAGCCGCGAGGTCGCAGAAATGCGAGAGAGCCTAGGCGGGGTGCTCTCTCACTTTCGCGAGCCTCAAGCGCTTCGCTGAGCCTGGTCGCCCAGCTTGCGGTACAACGTCGCCTGGCTGATCCTGAGCAGCTTGGCGGCGCGTTCACGGTTGCCGCCAACCTGTCCCAAGGCATCGAGAATGGCACGTTGCTCGGCGCGGCGCCGCGCCTCCGCGAGGCTCGGCGTGCCTTCCTCCTGCGACGCCGCTGCTGGCGCGACAAACTGCAGAACGTGCGACAGAGAGACCTCATCCTCATCACCGGCAACGGCAGCGGCGCCCTCCAAAACGTTGCGGAGCTGACGGACGTTGCCGGGCCATTCGTGCTGCATCAGGGCGGCGCATGCCTCCGCCGCGATGCGGTACGGCCCACGCTCCGACCGCTCGAGATAGAGCCGCAGAAACCGCTCCGCGAGGAGCGGAATGTCCGCGAGCCGTTGGCGCAGCGGCGGCAGCGTGATCCGCACCGCACCGAGCCGATGCAGGAGATCGGGCCGCAGTTTGCCGCTGCGAATCACCTGCTCCAGATCGCCGCTCGTAGCCGCGAGAATCCGAAAGTGTGAATGCAGACTCTTGTTTGATCCCACCGGCCGGTACTCACCCGACTCCAGCGTCCGTAGCAGTTTCGCCTGCATTGCGGGCGCCAACTCTCCCAACTCGTCCAGAAACAGCACCCCGCCGTCGGCAAGCGCGACCACCCCCGTGTGGGAGCGGACCGCGCCGGTGAACGCGCCGCGCTCGTGACCAAACAGCTCACTCTCGGCGAGCCCCTCGGGGAACGTGGCGCAATTGACGGGAACGAATGGCTGGCGACCCGAGAGCTCGGCGATCGCCGCCGCGCACAGCTCCTTGCCCGTACCGGTTTCGCCGAGGATGAGAATCGGCACCGGCGATCGCGCAAATCGCGCGATCTGGTCGCGGACTTGCTGCATTACATCCGAGCCGCCGATGAGCGTCAGAAGCGGATCAAGCCCTGGCACGCAGCCTCTCGAGTAGATCGCTGTCTACCTATCATCACGGACACGGTTCATCGCTCAAGCGCAAACGCACGACAAGTCCTAACAACAGCCCCAAGAATCCCCGGGTCTTCCCTAGGTTGCAAACCACCTCTCAAGCATGCGAATGCGCGTTGGGGGTTCCGGTTCGAATTTCAGTAAACTCAACGCGCATCGTCCGTTACGTCTCATGCCTCGGTGGCCCGCCTCTTCTATTCAAGTAACACCACGCATCTCAACACATTCTCAACGGAGACAGAACTGATGGAGCCTGCGTCGCGGGCGGCAGCTCGCATATGCTGCATGACCGCGGAGGAACCGATTAACGCTGCCAGCGAATCGAATCCGAACACGCGCTCTCATGTCTGAGGGATTAATCCCATTCTAAACTGCAACGGTCACGCGCCCGCAAGAGCAAACGCTCTAAGCGTCATAAGGATCTCCTCCAGTCTTTACTGAGGAACATCCCCGATTCGAGACACTCGCAAGAATGCGAGTGGTGCTCCCTGCGTTTTCCACTTTAGCCATGTAACGCCGAACGAACCGTTGGCCCGCTTCTTCCACAAAGCCGCACCGGAGGAGTGTGTGATGCCAACGGATCTCCAGGCTGCGAAACCCGTGCCAATACCCGATCGCGTGTCGCGCGAGTTTCTCGTGCACCATCAGATCTGTCCTGTCGGCCTCCTCCAGGATGGCAAACTCGCCGTGGCAATCACCGAACGATCGTTGCTCGACGCACTCGACGATCTGAGCATCGCGTACGAGCGGGAAGTGGTCCCCGAGCTCACCACTCCCGAGGACCTCGACATGCGCATTGCTCGGCTGGCGGCCGACGAGCAGCCTGTCGAGCTGGAGCAGGCGCGCGATGAGAGCTTCACGTCAGACGTGCGCGATCTCGCGAATCAGCCACCCGTGGTCCGCTTCGTGAATCTGCTCATCCGCGAGGCCTACGATGCCGGCGCGAGCGACATCCATCTCGAATCAACGCGCGGAGGGCTGACGACCCGGTTCCGCGTCGATGGTGTGCTCCAACCGGCGATCGACCCGCCGGCCAGTATGGAGCGCGCCGTCGTATCCCGCGTCAAACTGCTCGCCGAGCTGGACATCGCCGAGCATCGCCGGCCGCAGGACGGACGTATCCGCGTGCGCCTGCATGCGCGCGAGCTCGACCTGCGCGTCTCCACGGTGCCGACGGCGTTCGGCGAGAGTGTGGTGCTGCGACTCCTCGAGCGCGGCTCCGGCGCGATCGGGTTGGAGACGCTCGGCCTCTCGCCCGCGCTGCTGGTGACGATGCAGGACCTGGCTCGCAAGCCGCACGGCATGATCCTGGTCACGGGCCCGACCGGCAGCGGAAAGACCACCACACTCTACGCCGCGCTCGGGCTCAGGTCCGCGACCAGCGAAAAAATCATCACGCTCGAAGACCCGATCGAGTACACCCTCGACGGTGTTGCGCAGGTGCCCGTTCATGCGGAGACGGGCGTGACGTTCGCGTCGATGCTCCGCTCGATCCTGCGTCAGGACCCCGACGTCGTGTTCGTCGGTGAGATGCGGGACAGCGAGACCGCGGAGCTCGCCGTCCAGGCTGCGCTGACGGGTCACGTGGTCTTCTCCACGCTGCACACCAATGACGCCGTGGGGGCCCTTCCCCGCCTCATCGACCTCGGTGTCGCGCCGTTTCTCATCTCTGCAACGCTCGAGGCAGTCCTCGCGCAACGGCTGGTGCGCACGATTTGCACGGCGTGCCGCGAGTCCTACGTTCCGGACCGCACCAGCTCGGGGTTGCTGGGCAGGCTGGAAGAAGGCCAGCTGCTGTTTCGCGGACGCGGCTGCGAAGCGTGCCGTGGCACGGGATTCAGCGGGCGGACGGGCGTGTTCGAGCTGTTCGTCATGACCGATGACATCCGCGAGGCCCTCGGGACGCAACCATCGCGGCGTCGCCTAGAAGGCCTGGCCGCGCAAGCGGGATTGCGGTCGCTGCTGGCGGACGGATGGGACAAGGTCAAAGCGGGAATCACCACGACGGATGAGGTGCTCCGTGTCACGCAACAATAGATCGTATCGTGCGGGATTTACGCTCATCGAGATGATGGTCGTCCTCGCGATCATCGGCAGCCTCGCCTTGCTGGTCGGCCCGTCGGTCCTCAAGCACGTGGGAGACGCCAATAGCACGACGGCGAAGAGTCAGGTCGAGATCTTTGCCGTGGCGCTCGACGCGTACCGGCTCGATACCGGACGCTACCCCACTACGGAGGAAGGATTGGCGGCGCTCCGGGTCGCCCCCGTGGCCAGCGAGCAACCCGGCTGGCGAGGCCCGTACCTGCGGAAGACCGTTCCCCCCGATCCCTGGCACCGGGCCTACGTATACCGCGCGCCCGGCACGCGAAACCCGGAGTCCTACGACCTGTACACGTTGGGGCGCGATGGCCAGCCCGGGGGCGAAGGAGAAGACGCCGATGTGACCTCGTGGGGCGAAGCGGTCAAGCCATGAGTCGCGTCATTGCGTACACGTTTACCGCCGTCCGGCGCGACGGGTCCCGCGAGCGTGGCGTGATCGAAGCAGCGACGCGCGAAGCGGCCGTCGCGCTCCTCGGGGGTCGCGGAGTGTTCGCTATCGAGCTTGCAGAACCGCTCCAAGTCCAGCGGCGCGCCCGCGTCAGTGCCGAGGATCTCGCGCTCGGCCTGCGCGCGCTCGTGACAATCCTGGCGTCGGGCGTCCCACTGGCCCGCGCGCTCGCCATGCTCGACGACCTTGCACCCGAATCGTGGCAAGCGGCTCTCCCCGAGCTGCGCCGGCGGGTGGAGCAAGGGGAACGACTCGGCGCGGCACTCGAGGCATCACCGCTTCCCTTCCCGTCACAAGTCATCGGCATCATCTCGGCGGGAGAAGCGGGGAGTGGACTCACCAGAGCAACGGAGAGCGCTGCGGAGCTGCTCGAACAGCGCGCGGCGATGCGCGCAGCGTTGCGGAACGCGCTCGCCTATCCGTGCATACTGGCGATCGCAGGATCCGCATCGGTTGCCTTGTTGGTTGGCGTTGTCCTGCCCCGGTTCGCCGAACTGCTCAGCGACTACGGGCAGACGCTGCCTGCGACCACGCGCTTGGTGTTGGCGGTCGGTGGGTTCGCTCGGGTCGCGTTCATTCCCACGCTGGTCCTCGCCGCGATCGTCCTCGCGCTGCTGCCGGGCTGGCTGGCGCGACACGACCGCGTTCGGCAACTCCACCGTGTGCTGCTGGGGTTGCCCGGCCTCGGCCCGATCCGCCAATCGACGGCGACGGCGCATGCCTGCTCCGCCCTCGCGGCGCTGCTGACCTCCGGCGTCCCACTTGCCCACGCGCTCAGCCACGCCGGCCGCGCGAGCGGCGATCGAGAGATGGAAGCGCGTGTCGGGCGAGCACGCGAGGCGATCGCCAGGGGCGAACGAATTTCCACCGCGCTGCGTGGCGCTGGAGCATTCACTCCCACGGCCATTCGGCTCGTCCGCGTCGGTGAGGAAACCGGCCAACTCGGCCAGATGGCAGCGCACGTCGCGCGGATCGAGTCGACCCACGCGCTACAGAGGCTGCAACGCCTGACGCGAGCGCTCGAACCGCTCCTGATCCTCCTCTTCGGAGCGATGGTCATGATGGTGGCCGCAGCGCTGCTTCAAGCGATGTACGGGCTACGGCCACTGACATGATGGCCAAGCCCCTCCCCCGGCGCCGCGCTGGTGTGACCTTGGCTGAGCTGATGGTCGTGCTGGTGCTCTTGGGTCTCATGGCCGGAGTTGTCGGGCTGGCGTTCCAGCGGGAGCACACCCCCCTCTCTGCAGGCACAGGCACCGACAGAATCGCAGCGGCGCGGCACGAAGCGCTGTCCTCAGGTCGCACGGTTCGCTTTCAAGTGACGATCGGCGGTCGCAGCGTCACCGTCGCGGCCTTTCCTGATGGCCGTGTGATCGCGCCCGCGGAATTGCGCGTGGACGTCCTCACTGGAATGCCTGCCCGTGAGTAGCCGAGTCCGTGGTGCCGCCCTGCTCGAGGCTTTGGTCGCCCTTGCTGTCCTCGGGAGCGTGGCCAGCGCTGCAGCCTGGAGTGTCACGGAGTCACTGCGGGCCGTGCAGCGCACCCACGCGCGCGAGGCGGACCAACGCGCCGCGGCACGGCTGCTCACCGCCGTATCGCTGTGGCCGCGCGCCGACCTCGATCGACATCTCGGAAACAAGCGGCAGGGCGCGTGGCGGCTGTATATCGAGCGCCCCGCGCGCACGATCTACACGGTGACGCTCAGCGACTCCGCGGGGACGCCCCTGCTGCAAACAGCCCTCTATCGCGCAGACGTCGAATGAGCCGCCGCGGCTTTACTCTCATCGAAGTCACGATCGCCCTGGTCATCGGCGGCATGGCCTTGAGCGCTGCCGCGGCGCTGCTCACCGGCCTGAGCCAACGCGTCAACCAGATTCGCGGTGCCGCCGCCCGTGTCGATCGCGACGGGAACGCGGAACGCATGCTTAGAAGCCTCTTTGAGAATCTGCGCTTCAGCACCGACTCGAGTCACACCCTGAGGGGCGACTCGTCAAGAGTCACGTTCTACACGCGGTGCGAGACGGTGGAGGGATGGCTCCGTCCCTGCAGCGCGGTGATCGCCGTGGATCCGAGCCGCACACACTTCCAAATCCGCTTGGCGCTGAGTGCGCAGAGCACGCAAAACCTCGCTTTGTCGCGCGTGGATCGGGGCTCCTTGTCGATTCGCTACTTGCGGGATGCTGAAACCGGTGGTCACTGGACCACGCGCTGGTCGGAGATCGTGACACCGATGGCGATCGAGCTGATCGCTGGGGCAGATACGCTCTTGTTGCCCACATGGTAACTAATCGGCTCACCGACTCGCGCGGCTACGCGCTCCTGGCAACGCTTTGGATCTGCGTCGGCATTGGCGCTTTCACGTTGCTGATTTCCGTGAGCACCCGAGAGGCGATTGCTGCCTCCCGAAACCGCATGGCGCTCACGACCGGGCTCTGGCTCACTCGGGCCTGCCTCACGTTCGAACGCGAAGCATTGCGCGGCGCGCTCTCGCAACAGGCAGCGGCGGGGATCGATTCGGCTGGTCCGCTGTGGAATTACGTGGATCGACTAGTGACTGAAAGGCCGTCCGCCGTCTCTGGTTGCTCGCTATCGGCCCGTGCCGTTGGGTCGAGACTCGACATCAACGCGGCTGATGAGTCCACCGTGACCCAAGTGTTGCAGGCCGCAGGCTGGCCGGTTGCTCGAGCTGATTCGGCCGCCGCCGCCGCCGCGGATTGGATCGACGCGGATGACCAGCCGCGCGCAAAGGGCGCCGAGCGGGATTGGTACATCGCGCGGAACCGTGAGCCGCCCTCGAACAGCGCTTTGGTTGCTATGGCTGAGCTACGACGCATCCGCGGATTCGAGCGCAACGCGGTCGATCGCCTCGACAGCATCTTCGACGTGGAACCAGGAGCAATCGCCCTGAATCAGGCGCCGCGCGAGGTGCTGGCGCTGTTACCGGGCTTCACTGAGCGGACAATTCGCGAGGTCCTCGATGCCAGGGCGCGCGGCGCCCCAATTACGGCCTTCATTCAGTTGAGACCGTGGCTCGATCCAGATGTTCGAGATGCTTCTGCCAGGCTCCCCGGTTTGGTGACGCTCGCTCCGGGAGCCTGGATCGTGACAGCCCGGACCCAGACCGGCCTCCCACCAGTCACGACCGTGGCCGAGGTGCGTCTCGTCCGCGGCAATAAGACAACGGCGATCACGCGTTCACGGACTTGGTCGGAATGACGGTTCGCATTGGTCTTGCGATCGGACGCGGTGGCGTGCGAGCCGTCATGACTCGTGGACAACGAGCCGTTTGGGCCGGGGAGATGCCACTTGCATCGAACGAGGAGCTGCAGACGACGATCAGTGCACTCCTCGCAACCGCACCGCGACCACGCTGGTCACGGCCCGTCGTGCAGGCTGCCATCGGTCCGCACGGTGCACAGACAAAACGCCTCGTTGGACTCCCCGAATTGGCAGATGAGCACGCGCTCGCTGCCATCGTGCGTGAAGCCATGGGAACGTATTTCCTGAAGAACGGCGTGCCATTGCTGACGACGCGTGTGCAGTTCACCGGTCAGGGAGGCGCGTTGGCGGCGGCCATCGATCGCCCGTGTGTCGACGCGATTCGCGCCGCATGCAAGGCCCAAGGCTGGCGGCTCGGACCAATTGTCCCGACAGCGGTGGCGCTGACGCATGCTCTCCTGGAATCCCAGTTCCAATGGACCGACGGCTCCTTGACACTGGAGCTGTCTCGCACCGCACCAGGAAGGTTGGATGCGGTGCGCACGCGCCCCGCGCGTCCTTCTGACGCGAACCCGCCTGCTAGGCTGACACCCGTTCCTGCGCTTGCGTCCATCGGCGTGAACGCATTGTCCTTCGCGGACGCGTTCGGCGCCACGGCAATCCATGCCCAGGAGCCGTTGGCCATTCCCCCCGACGCACCGGAGTATCGCGAAGGCACGTGGCCGCGTGGCATCCTCATTCGCATCGGCGCGATTCTGCTGCTGGGCCTCGCCGCGGTCGGCCTGTCACCTCTCGGCGCGAAATGGGCGGGCACGCGCGCGCGCGCGCATGTCAGTCATCTGCGGCCGGGCCGCATGCAGGTCATCGCGACGTCATTGGGACAGCTCGATCGCGTGAGTGCGATCCTGCGGCAGGCCCGTGCCTTCGCCGATTCTCGAAGCAGTCTGAGCACGCTCCTAGGAGAGCTGGGCCGGTCGTTGCCGGACCACAGCGCGGTGCTCGAGTTCGAATGGCGCGACCGGCGTGGCGAAATCACCGTGGTGACCACGAATCCCACGGCGGTGCTTGCCGCGGTGCGCCGCCTCCCCGGTGTTGCCACGGTTGAGCTGCTTGGCAGCGTCAGCCGCCAATCCGTCGCCGGCCAGGATCTCCAACGGGTGACGATCCAGTTCGTCATGAGCGCGAAGCGATGATCGAGACATTGGCGGCACGAGACCGCCGGGCCCTGATTGCCGGGGTGGTGGGTATCGCCGGACTCGTCATCGTCGTGCGAGGAGTACCGGCGTGGTTGCGGTGGCGGCAAGAGGCTCGCGCGACCGCCGCTGAAGCCATCGTGCAGGAGCAGCGCGTGAAGGCCGTCATCGCCGACTTTTCGCAGTCTGTCGACACGCTCAGCGCCCGTGCCGGTCGCTTCCGACGCCTGGGCCAGGCATTTCTCCCGGGAGCGACTTCCGCCGAGGCGGCGGCTTCGCTCACGGCGATCGTCGGGGAGATCGCGCGCTCATCGTTGGTTCGCATCGACGCGATGGAATTGCACGTCGACAGCGCATCCCGTGAGCTCGAGATGCCGCGAGTGCGCCTCGAGGCACAGGCCACCGCTGACGTCGCCGGACTCGCGGCGCTGCTGCGAGACATCGAAACAGGACCCACGCTCCTCGCTGTCCGAAGCCTGTCGGTGCGTCCCCAATCGGTCGAGAACCCCTCCAGTCAGGTCGAGACCCTGAGCATTCGCTTCACCGTCGAGGGCCTGGCACTCCTCACACGGGTGAAGGGCCAGCGATGAGACTCCTCTTTGCCGTCGGAGCGATTGCGACCGCCGGTTCAATCGTCACGTGGAAGACCACCGTTCCGAGCCCTCCGGCCGAGGAACGCAGTGTTCAGCCGGGAGTCCCTGCACCCGCAAGGACCGACACGGCCGCGTTGCGGACATCCGCGGCGCGACTCCGCTCGCGGGATCCGTTCCGGCTCGATCGCAAACCTGCGGATGTTCAGTACAACCCCTGGCAACCGGTTGTCGTTGCGCCTCCTCCCCCTCCATCTGTCCGACCGCCGTTAGCCCTGGCCGGCCTGCTGGGCGGACCACCGTGGAGCGCGCTGATCGAGGGGATCCCGGGACGCGCCGGCGGCGTGTTACTGCAGCTGGGCGACAGCGCCGACGGCGTCCGGTTCGTGGCAGTGCGCGGTGACACCGTCGTGCTCGCTGCCTTTGACACGACATGGTCCCTCACTGAGAAGCGCGCGTGGCGATGACGATCCGAGTCGTCGCTTTGGCAGCTGTATGCCTCGTCGGCTCCGGGCGTGGTGTCATGGCGCAGAACGACACCAACGCGGTGGCAGGCAACGACAGTGTGTCGGTGCGCTTCGCCAACGTCGACTTGCGAGCAGCCATCCAGGCATTGGCCCGCTATCTCGATCGTCCCGTCGTGTTCGGAAACATTGGGGAAGTCCGCGTAACCCTGGAATCACCGCGCCCGGTCCCGCGCGCGCAGCTTCCCGACCTGTTGCGCGGCCTGTTGCGCACGTACGGGCTCTCGCTCACCGAACAGCCGGGCTTCTATACGGTCGAACAGACTCCGCAGGCAGCGCCGCCCGGACAGAACCAGGCGAGCGGTGGACCGGTGCAGCTGTTTGTGATTCGTATTCGACACGCGCGCGCAGCGGATGTGGCTGCGACAGTCAATGCGTTGTACGGGCGCGGCGGCGCGCTCGGCGAGGTGAGCGGCGGCCAACGCCCGACGCTCCGGGAGGGATTACAACAGAATCTCGTGCCGCCCGCAGGAACGCCCGACGTCGCACAACAGTTGCGCCCCGTCGTAACTCAGGTCGCCGAACTGAGCGGCGACGTGACGATCATTCCCGATCCACGCACGAACAGTCTGCTGGTTCGCGCATCCCGCCAAGACTTTGACCTGATTCGCGCGGCGGTCGAGCAGCTCGATGTGCGCCCCCTCCAGGTTCTGATTCAGGTCATCATCGCCGAGGTTCGCCGTGACCGCAGCTTCAGTTACGGGCTCGAGGCCCTGCTGCCACCCACGCAGGTGAAAGGCTCGAACGCCGTCGTCTCGGGTTCGACCAAGGGGCTGGGTGCCTCCGACTTCGTTCTCAAGGTGATGAACCTGGGCGGATCGGACCTGACGGCCACACTGAGCGCCGCAGCCTCTCGCGGCGACGTCACCATCCTCAGTCGCCCCGTGGTGCTGGCTGCGAATAACGAAAACGCCGAAATCCTGGTCGGTAGCCAGCGACCCTTCATTCAGGTGCAGCGCGCTCTGCCCACGGATAACGCAGCGCGAGATCAGGTCGTGCAGTTCAAGGACGTCGGCACACGTCTGAGCGTCCGTCCAACGATCAGCGACGATGGCTACGTAACGCTCCGCGTCGTACAAGAAGTGAACGCGGCGACAGCGGAAGTCGCCTTCGACGCACCGGTCATTTCAACGCGAACGATCGAGACACAGCTGCTCGTCAAAGACCGTCAGACGGCCGTCTTGGGCGGTTTGACCGACCGACAAAAGGAAGAGACCCGGGCGGGAGTGCCCGTGCTCTCATCGCTGCCGCTGATTGGCGGACTCTTCGGACGGCTCGTGAAGCGGACCACGGAAACGGAGCTGTTCGTTTTCCTGAGCCCTCGCGTCATTCGGAGCGACGACGAGCTGCAAGATGTGTCCGACTCCGTCGGAGATCGCACCCAGCCGCTGCGTGAAGAGGCCACGACTGGCTTGAGCCATCAGGGATTGTGGAGCGGCTTTGGCTTGGGTTGGGGCTCATGCAGCGGGTGTGACGCAGCTTCTCAGGGCTTCGTCAGCGGCTACCTGAAGATGGGAGGAAAGCCCAGCCAACAGCTCCTCGTTGGTGGCGAGATCAACGGGTGGATGAAGTCTGAAAACAGCAGAACCCTCGGCGTGGCGAATACATCGCTCACCGCCTACTACTACCCACGACTCGCACGACGCTTGTTCCTACGCGCAGGAATTGGGATAGCTACCCTTGTGGAGAGCAGCAGCGGAGGTACTCGAAGCAGGACAGGTCTAGGCGCGACGTTCGGTACTGGCTACGATGTTCACTTCACCGCGAACACCTCACTCACGGCTGTTGCGAACGTCGGCTGGGGTCACCCGGAGAGTGGACGAAATGTGACACTTATCCAGCTAGGACTAGGTTTGACACGCCATTAACGCCTCGCAGCGAAAAACTCCCTTATCAACTCCGTACATTGCTCCGCCTCAACCCCGCCTCTGACCTCCACACGATGATTCAGCCGCGGATGCCGCACCAAATCCCCTAACGACCCGCACATCCCCGCCTTCTCATCGTACGCCCCAAACACCAGCTTCCCCACCTTCGCCAGCACAATCGCGCCGGCGCACAGCGCGCACGGCTCGATCGTAACGTAGAGCGTACAGTCGGTCAGCCGATCGCTCGCCAGCGCCTCGAGCGCCCGCTCGATCGCCAGAAACTCGGCATGATAGGTAGGATTCCGCCGGGCGATGGTCTCGTTATGCGCCTCGGCGACAATCTCATCGCCGCGCATGACCACCGCGCCAATCGGCACCTCGTCCATTGCTGCAGCAAGCCGCGCCTGATTGAGCGCGGCCGCCATACCACTCCCCACTCCCCACTCCCCCGTGTTAGGCACGCACCGTCTCGCGCGCCTTCTCGAAGCTCAACGCGTTCCCGTCTTTCGCCCGATCGACGCGGACCCGATCGCCTTCCGTGTACTCGCCTTCGAGCACCGCGACCGCCAACGGGTTTTGCAACAGCCGCTGAATCGCGCGCTTCAGCGGCCGGGCACCGTACACCGGATCGTACCCCTCGGCCACGACCAGCTGCTTGGCCGCCGGCGTGACCTCGATCGTGATCTTGCGGTCGGCCAGCAACCGCTCGACGCGCTTGATCTGGATATCGACGATCTTCCCGATGTCCTCGTGTGAGAGCGGCCGGAAGATGATGATGTCGTCCACACGGTTCAGGAACTCCGGCTTGAACGCCTGCCGCAGCAGCTCCATGACCTTCGTCTCGGCCTGCTCCCACGCCACCCCGCCCGTCCCCGCCTCGATGAGATACTGCGAGCCGATGTTCGAGGTCATGATCAGCACGGTATTGCGGAAGTCGACCGTGCGTCCCTGCGAGTCGGTGAGACGGCCGTCGTCGAGAATCTGCAGCAGTACGTTGAAGACGTCGGGATGCGCTTTCTCGATCTCGTCGAACAGCACGACCGAGTAGGGCCGGCGGCGAATCGCCTCGGTGAGCTGACCGCCCTCCTCGTAGCCGACATATCCAGGCGGCGCGCCGATCATCCGCGCAACCGCGTGCTTCTCCATGTACTCCGACATGTCGAGCCTGACGAGCGCGCGCTCGTCATCGAACAGGAACTCGGCGAGTGCGCGCGCCGTCTCGGTCTTGCCGACGCCGGTGGGGCCGAGGAAAATGAATGAGCCAGTCGGCCGATTGGGATCCTGCAAGCCCGCGCGCGCGCGCCGCACCGCGTTGGCGACCGCGGTGACCGCTTCGCGCTGCCCGATCACGCGGCGGCCCAGCTCCTCCTCGAGCTTGAGGAGCCGCGCTTTCTCCGACTCGAGCATCTTGGTGACGGGAATGCCGGTCCACTTGGACACGATCTCCGCGATGTCCTCGGCGTCCACCTCTTCCTTCAGGTACTTGCCCTTTTTCTGGATCTCCGCGAGCCGCTTCTCGAGCGTCTGGATTTCCTTTTCCGTCGCCGGCATGCGCCCGTAGCTGATCTCGGCCGCCTTCTGGAGATCGCCGCGACGCGTCGCTTGATCGGCTTCGGTCCGCAGCTGCTCGAGCTCCGCCTTCTTCGCCTGGATCTTCTGGATCGCGTCCTTCTCGGCAGTCCACTGCGCCTTCATCGCATTCGAGCGCTCGCGCAGCTCCGCCAGCTCGTGCTCGATCTTCTCGCGCCGCTCCTTCGAGGCCTTGTCCTTCTCCTTGGCCAGCGCCTGCCGCTCGATTTCGAGCTGCGTGATCTTGCGCTCGACCTCGTCGATCTCCTGCGGCAGCGAATCGATCGCGATGCGCAGCCGCGCTGCAGCCTCGTCGATCAGATCGATCGCCTTGTCGGGCAGAAACCGATCCGTGATGTAGCGATGCGACAGCGTGGCCGCGGCCACGATGGCGTTGTCGGTAATGCGGATCCCGTGGTGGACCTCGTACTTCTCTTTGAGGCCGCGGAGGATGGCGATCGTGTCCTTGACCGACGGCTCGCCCACGTACACCGGCTGGAAGCGCCGCTCGAGCGCGGGGTCTTTCTCGATGTTCTTGCGGTATTCGTCCAGCGTGGTCGCCCCCACGACGTGCAGCTCCCCACGCGCAAGCGCAGGCTTCAGCATGTTCGAGGCGTCCATCGACCCTTCGGCCTTGCCGGCGCCCACGAGCGTGTGCATTTCGTCGATGAAGACGATGTACTTGCCCTCGGCCGACGTGATCTCCTTCAAGACCGACTTGAGCCGTTCCTCGAATTCGCCGCGGTATTTCGTGCCCGCGACGAGCGCGCCGATATCGAGCGCGACGAGATGCTTGTTCTTGAGCGAGTCGGGGACGTCGCCGTTCACGATGCGCTGCGCGAGCCCTTCAACGATCGCCGTCTTGCCGACACCCGGCTCGCCGATCAACACCGGATTGTTTTTGGTGCGACGCGACAGCACCTGCATCACACGCCGAATCTCTTCATCGCGACCGATGACCGGATCGAGCTTGCCCTTGCGCGCGATCTCCGTCAGATCGCGGGTGAAGCGCTGCAGCGCCTGATATTTGTTTTCCGGTTCTTGATCGGTAACGCGGTGCGCGCCACGAACGGCCTCGAGAGCCGCGAGCAGCTCCTTGCGATCGATGCCGTTCGCCGCCAGCAGCTGGCGAGCAGTCGTCCCTTTTTCCTCCGCGAGGGCGAGCAGCAGGTGCTCGGTGGAGACATAGGCATCGCCGAGGCTCTTCGCCTCTTCGTCCGCGCGATCGAGGACACGCGACAACTCGCGGGCGAGCGTCGGCTCCACTCCGCCCCCGGACTGCTTGGGGAAGCGGGCGATTTCGCGCTCGGTCTCCGCCTGCAGCTGCGTGACGTTCAGCCCCGCCTTCTGGAGCAGCGGGACCACGATCCCTTCGTCCTGCTGGAGGAGGGCGTAGAACAGATGCGCGTCGTTGACGACAGGATTGCCGTTGGAACGGGCCAAAGCAGCAGCTTGCTGGAGAGCTTCGGCCGCTTTTATGGTCAGTCTATCTGGTTGGATCATGGGGCTCTTTCAAGGCAACGGGCGTGCCGTGAAATAATGCCAAAAAGACAGCGCCCAACAATGGCGGCAAAGACGGCAAAGGCGGCAAGGTATTTACCGTGCCGCCTCTTTGCCGCCCCTGCCGCCTTTACCGCCCTTATTTCATGACAATCATTTTTCTAGTAAACCGCTTCCCATCCACCACCAGCTGGTAGATGTACACCCCAGACGCGGCTTCCTTGTCCGACTTCAGAACCTTGCCGTCCCAGTACCCATTGAAGGTGCAGCCCAGGCTCGGCGTGCCGCACGTCAGCTCGAGATCGTTGAGATCCTCGCCCGTTCCCTGAAGGATGGGCGTCGCAACAAGCTGCGCCAGCACATTGTAAATCTTGAGCGACACCTTGGGCCGGTGACCATTGGCAAACAACTCACCGTTCAAGGTGAACGGAATGGTGGTCGCCGGATTGAAGGGATTCGGAAAATTCTGCTTCAGCTCCACTTGCGGAGGAGGCGACGCCTGTCCAGGCACGCCATCGACACCTGCAACTAGCCCCAGCCCCCCCACGAGCAACGTCCACACGTACAGCTTCATCCCCGACTCCTCTGCGAACGTAAAGATGCGTTAGACCGCTCTCCTTGTTGGTACGGGCGCGTGGTGATCTAATTCCAAAGCAAAACCTAGGAAGTGCACTTCCACCCTGTCAAGAACGTAGGACCCGGGTATCTCCCTTGCGGCTCGTAATCCCGCGCCGATCAGCCCACTCGAGCAGCGGGATCAAGTACTTGCGCGTCAGTCCCAGACGGTCCCGAAATTGCGCCGGCGTCGCCGAGCCGAGCTCCCGCAGGGTGTCCTCGACGGCCCGACGGAAGTCGTCCAGGGCCTGTTTCAGCGCATAGCGCTCCTGGTCGACACGCTCGACTGCGCCTTCGCGCGCCAAATGCGCGAGCAGGGCCGGGACCGAGGGATCCGCAAGCTCCCGCTGCAGCTCTGAAACCGTCGGCAGCTGCCAGCGTGCGTCGGCGAGCCGCTGCGCGAGCCGGCCCCCTGCGTGACCTGCCTGGGTGCGCAAGGCGGCCTGCCAACCAGGCTTGCGGACGACCGCACCGCCCTCGGCAAGCTCAAATACCTGTTTTTTCACCCCGAAATCAATAAGTACATCGTGCACTGCTGCGGGCGCGTTCACGCTCGCGCGCAGGGCCTGTAGGGAAAGACCGGCATCGAGTGGATGCGCCTCGTGATGATCGGCGACCGCTTTCGCGAGGCGTTCGACTTCGGCGGAGATCGCTCGGCGTGCGACAAGGAGATCGCCTATGGAAAGCACACCCTTCCCCGCCGCCTCGATGGTCTTTCCCACCTCGCCGGGAAGAATGCCGAGCCTGACGGGAATGTCGGCCACGCGAACGCCCGTGAGCCCCGCTTCCTCGACAAAGCGGCCGAGCCGCTCGGCAGGCGGCTGACCCAGGGCGAGTGCGCGCTCTGAAACGCGCGGCCGTTTCGGCGGGAACGGGTCGAGAACGACGCCACCGCCAATGGTGGTGACGGGCGAGAAGCTGCGGATCACAAAGCGATCACCGCCGCGCGCGACAATGGGCTTCTCGAGCAGGAGCCGGGCAAGGCCTGTTTGACCTGGAGCGATTGCCGGCACCTGCGCCACCCGGCCGAGTACCTCAGCGGTTCCGAGGTGCACCCGGATGCGTGTTCGCACGGCGAGCGGCTTCCGTACCGCGGGCAACACGTGGAGTGACACATCGAGGGTTGTCGTGGGCGACCAACCTGGACCCGTCACAGCAACGTGCCCCCGCTCCAGCTCCTCACGCCCCACGCCGACGAGAGCCAGCGCGGTGCGCCGGCCTGGACCGGCGGCTTGCGTCTCCTGCCCGTGCACCTCGATCGACCGAACCCGCACCTCACGATCGAGGGGGAGCAGCCGCACGCTCCCCCCGGCGCTAACCGTACCGCTCCAGGTGGACCCCGTCACGACGGTCCCCGCTCCAGCCAGCGCAAACACGCGGTCGATGGGAAGGCGGAAATGATCGTCTGTGTGCCGCTCGGGGAGATCCTCGACGACCTCCACCAGCGCCTGTTTCAGCGCGTCCAGACCATCGCCTTTGACCGCGGAGACGGCGATCGGCGCAGTCCACCGAACGCTGCTCCTCGAGAGTCGACCAGCGACTTCGGTGCGCACCAGCCCCAGCCAGTCGGCATCCGCGAGATCACTCTTGGTGATCACGGGGATGCCGCGGCGCACACCCAGTAGCTCGAGAATGGCGAGGTGTTCTTCGGTTTGCGGCATGACGCCTTCGTCTGCTGCGATGACAAGCAAGGCGACATCGATGCCGGTCGCGCCGGCGAGCATGTTCTTGACGAAGCCCTCGTGTCCCGGGACGTCGACGACGCTCGCCTCAACTCCGCCGGGAAGATCGATGGGCGCGAAGCCCAGATCGATCGTAATGCCGCGGCGCTTTTCCTCTTCCCAGCGGTCGGTGTCGACGCCCGTCAGCGCTTTCACGAGAGCTGTCTTACCGTGGTCGATGTGGCCCGCGGTACCAATTACGAACCGACCCACGCGCCTCGCTCCCAGATATCGATTGCGCTCGACTTCGGCTCGCGGCCGTTATGAGGGGGGGGGGAGGGCCGATTCATCCAGATGATGACGAATGAAGCGCGCGACCAGCCGCCGATGGGCGGCTGCATGCGCCGAGTCCAGCGCCGGCAGCGCTGCCGCAGCGTCATTCAGCGCCACGAGGTCACGGTACGCCTGCGGCGGCAGCTTGGTGGGCGGCTGGAGGCCGGCGCAGCCGGCGCACAACACGCCGCCCTCCCCGATGCTGAAGGCCACCGTTCCGGAAGCGGGGAGCGCGTTCCCATCACGGACACAGGCGTCGAGCTGCGGCGCGAATCCCAGCACGCCCACCACGAGCCAGAGCCAACGGACCGCCACCGCATCCGCCTGGTTGGGCGGCGCTATTGCGAGGGCGTCGAGTCCGAGAATGAACGCATCGTACGCGGCGGGGAGCGGCGCCGGCGGTGCCATCTTGAGGATCACTTCCGCCAGCGCGGTCGCCCCCGCGAAGCGGCCGACATCCGCGGCGAGATCGCGACGCAGCTCGGTCACGTCGAAGGCGGCGAGCGTCTGCAGCTCGCGCGTCTCCTTGTGATAGAGCTGCGCGACGCCTTCGCTCAGCGTTTCGAGCGCCGCGCCAAACGGACTGCGCGGCCGGAAGACGCCCTTGGCGATCGCGCTCTGTACACCGTACTCGCGGGTCGCGAGACGCACGATCTTGGACGTCTCACTGTAGCGGTAGGTGCGCAGGACGACGGCGGGAGTGGAGACGAGACTCACGTACCAGGATGCAGCACAAGGAACTTCACGTCATCCCTGGAGAGGCCGCGCAGCCAGGCGATCAGCTCGTCGATGCTCTCGGGAGGTGCGGTTCCCTTGGCGCCGAGCATCCGGCGCGTGACGCGGAGGTCGCGCCCATCCTGCACGTACTCGGCCGTGTAAGTCCCGAACCGGCTCCGTTCCGATACGCCCGCCGGGAGCTCCGCCTTCCACCCCGCCGGCAGGGTCATCCGCAGCTCGGTAATGATCTCGATCGGCCCGATCACCTCGCTGATGTCGATCGGATAGCGGCGTGGCTTGCGTCGCTCGAGTGACGAAACCAGACCGAGGGACGCGTAATTGGGCAGCGCCTCCGGCAGGGTGAAGATCCGCGTGGCTCCCGAACCGGACAGCACGGGCGCATCACGCACGGTCACCGCGAGCTGGGGCTTGGCCTGTAGATCGCGCCCATCGAATAACGAGAGACTGTCGCCGGAGGCGCCGGCGAACACGCCGTTCGCGAGCGCCTGCGTCAGCCGGCTGAGCTCGTCCTTGCTGAAGACACGCGCGTACGCGCTCCGCAAACCGTACTGGAGCGAGCCGGTCTTGGCTTCGGAATACCGGCCAGTGAAATGCCCGTCGGCGGTCAGCTCGCCGTCGATGTGTGTTTCCGCGCGGTTCGCCGTGGCGGGACGCTCCGGTAGCGTCACGCTCTCGACGCTGCCGTCGTCATGGACGACGAGCACGAACGAGCCTTCTTCCGCGGGCGGCAGCTCGCCGTACGGCGTCAGATCGGACGTCAGATCGAGATACAGGCGTCCACCACTCGCCGCGGGCCGATCGATGGCGGCGATCATGTGATCGAACTGCTCCATCGACGGCAGCGTCGAGTCCGCGCTACCACTGGAACTGAGCAGCACAGGATTCGCCTTCACGCCCATGCGGCGCGCGAGGGCAATGAAGAGCGTCGCCTTGTCCTTGCAGTCGCCATACCGGGTTGCGAGCACCTCGGCTGGCAGGCGCGGCAGATAGCCGCCAATGCCGAGGGACAACGACACGTAGCGGAAGTCCTGTGATACCCAGCGGTGCACCGCTCGCAGCGAGTCTTCCAGGGTACGCGCGTCTTTGACGTGCTCGGCGAGCTGCGTCTCGAGCGCGGGGTTGACGGCGTAACGGCCGGCCGAGAGGCCTGCGTACCAGCGCGCGAGCTGTGCCCAGGTGATCGGCGCAGCGACTTCGATGCGCACGGAGAGCGTGTTGGGCGTGGCCGCGAACGGCTCACCCTCGAGCTTCTGCACGTCCTTCGCCGCCCAGGTGTAGACGCGGCGGCCGTGCGACTCCACCTCCAGGCGCTTGAAATGGACGTTCTCTTCCTGAATCCGTGGTGTGACGGACGCGGGGACATCCACCATCAGGCGAGAGCGACGCGTCAGCAGGCCGGTCGTCACCCGCCAGCCGGTGTAGTAGTCGCCAGGAACGAGCGGTTTGACGCGCTCGACTGTGTAACTCCAGTCGACCAGCGTCCCGGGGGCGACGCCGCCCAGCGTCACGCGACGAATTTTTTGATCGGAATAGACCGGTGCCTCGAGCGCGACCGGGGCGAGCGATTCCTGCTCATGGGCCGGACGCGCGCTGATCACCTCACCGTCGGGCTTCAAGACGCGAACCCAGTTCACCGTCAGTTTCTCGGAGCCGCTCGAGTACGAGAAGCTCTGCTCGCCCCACGCTTCGGCGCCGTCTTGATTGAGAATCTGAATGACTTGCCGGTAGGTGCGACTACCACGCCCGTCCGATTCGAACCGGATCACGCCATCATCGAGCAGATAGACGTAGTCGTCGTCCGAATAATCGGCCGGGTTCACCGCGAGCTTGTAAATCGTATCGTTCAGGACCGACGGATCTCCGGCAGGGGTGATCCGCGGAGCCTGGGCGAGAACGGCGAGCACGGGCAGAACGCTGAGAGCGAACATCAAAACTCCTCCTTGGCGCGAAAGCTAGAGGATTTGCCTTCGCGCTTACAGCCCCACCGCAACTCTCGCGCCGACCAGGACCGTGCCGCCGCGTGGCTTGAAGCCCGCGATCTCCTGTGTCTGGTCATTGAACAGGTTCTCGACGCGCCCTGACAGGACGACCCGATCGAGATCGTATTCGACGGCAAGGTTGACGCGCGCATAGGGATCGAGCACGACTCGGCGCTGCCCCGCCGGGCGACTGAAGTCGAGATCATCTCTGCTTCCCACCCACCGCCCACCCACCGACACGTGCGCTCGACCCCAATTGGCCGTCAGCTCGGGGCTCACGGTGTGTGCCGGCCGACGAATCAGCGCTGCGCCAGGGATGAACAGCCCGTCTGGATCGTTGGGTGACCCCGATTCCTCGACGCGGGTGTGGAGATAGGTGTAGCGCAGCGAGAACGTGACCGCGGCCGAGAGGTTCGCAGCGAGGCTGGTCTCGATGCCGTTAGCGATCGCCCCGTTCACGTTGAAATAGTTGGGCTGGCCAACGGGGGGTGCCGGATTGTATTCGATCAGATCGCGAAAGCGCTGATTGAAATACGTCACCGTGATCGAGCCGTGACGTCCGGCAATTCCCTGCTCGACGCCGGCTTCCCAACTGGTCGAGCGTTCCGGATCGAGGTTTGGATTTCCCAGAACGAATCCATGCGCAAAATTCTCGAGAAACGTCGGCTCCTTGAAGCCGCTCCCCGCCGAGACGCGCAGCCGTGTGTGCTCGAGCAGGTGATAAACGATGCCGGCGCGATAGGTCGCGTGCGTGCCGAATTCCGAGTTGGCGTCGAATCTCCCACCGACCGTGATTGCCGCCCTCCCGGCGCTGATCAGGCCCTGCGTGAAATAGCCCGTGTTATGGCGCTGAACCTGAATCGAGTCAGGGAAGGTCCCGAACGACGCGCTGAATTCACTCGTGCCGCGCTGGCGCTGGTCCTCGTACTCGAGTCCGCCTGTCACCGTAATCGCGCCGTGGGCACGCCATGTCAGGAGCGAGGTGGCGGTCGCCCGGCGCACGAAGTCGTTGCTCCAATACGTCCCATCCTCACCGGGTGAATCAGGCTCGTCGTTGTAGAACATGCGAGCTTCACGCACTGCCCCGATGAGGCGCACTTCGACCGCGCCGGCGTGACCGAAACGATGCGCCGCATTGAGACCGAGCTGCGGGCCCCGCTCAGCCGAGCGCTGATTCGAGTCCACCGGCGCGCCGGTCCCGTCCGTCGGGATGTGATAGAGGGCATCGCCGTAGCGGTACGTCAGGCTCACATCCGAACGTGCGTCGGGAGCGAATTTGAGCCCGGCGCTCAGCACACCGTTGCGGTACTGATTGTTGTAGGGGTACAGGCCATCAGAAGAGAAGCGAGAAGCGCGCGCGGAGAAACCCAGTTTCTCCGTTCCGCCTGCGAGCTCCAGTGCACCATCTGTAGAGCCGTACGTGCCGCCGCGCAGCTCTCCGCCGAGTCGCGCGCGGCCGGACACGCCCTTCTTTGTGAAAATCTGAATCACACCGGTCATCGCGTCCGAGCCATACAACACACTCGCCGGACCCCTCACAATCTCGATGCGGTCGATGTTGTCTGTCGTAAGGTTGGCCAAATCGATGCTGCCGCCCGGCTGGTTCAACGGCACGCCGTCGAGCATGACCTTTGTGTAATCGCTCTCACCGCCGCGCATGAACAGCGACGTCTGTCCGCCGAAGCTGCCGGTCTCGAGGATCGTCGCGCCCGGCACGACCTGCAGCGCGTCCGCGACGGTGCGAATCCCGTCGGCCACGAGGTCGCTGCCGCGCAGCACGGTCACGGCCGACGACACCAGGTCGGCGGACAGCGGCACGCGGGTGGCCGTCACGACGACGGGACGCAGCACCACGGTGTCCTGTGGCTGCTGCACGGCGAGCGCGAGGGCGAGTAACGCGACGTTCATGTCTAGGGACTCGGGGGTGGGGGTTCGGGCCTGGGGCGCTGGCGAAGCGGGAACATCTGCGGGCGATCATCGATCGTTTGCATTGCGACCGGCCAAGAAAAAACGGCCTCGACGTTTTCCTGCGTCAGGACGTCGGCCGGAGGACCGGACGCGACGGCACCGCCGTCACTCAGCAGGAGCAGCGAGTCGGCAAACCGCGCCGCGAGGTTCAAGTCATGGGTGATCATCAGGACACCGAGGCGCTGTTGGTCCACGAGCCCGCGCACTAGCTCGAACAGCGCCATCTCGTGCCGCAGATCGAGGGAGACGCCAGGCTCATCGAGCACCAGGAGCCGCGGCTCCTGCGCGAGCGCGCGGGCCACACGAACGCGTTGATACTCGCCGCCCGACAGCGTCCACACCCAGCGGTCGGCGAGCGAGAGTACATCACACGCCGTGAGCGCGCGGTCGACCGCCGCATGGTCCTCCGCGCGCTCGCGGCCCCACAGCGAGAGGTACGGATAGCGGCCGAGTAGCACCGTTTCGCGGACACGCTGCGGAAAAAGATTGTCCTCACGCTGCGGCACCACACCGACCATGCGTGCCAGCTCCCGCCGCGGCCACTCAGCCGCCGGCCGGTCGTCGATCTCAGCACGCCCTTCGAGCGGCTTGAGCCCGCCGAGCGCGATGCGAACGAGGGTCGTCTTCCCGCTGCCATTAGGGCCCAGCACAGCCTGGAACTGGCCGGCAGCAACAGACAGCGAGACCCCGGCGAGCGCGTCGCGCGGAGCGCCGGGGTACCGATAGCGAACGCCAGTCAGTCTCAGCACAGGCACGCCTTCCCACGCACCACGCACCGCGCACCACGCACCTTGTTCATGCGATCGTCCAGCGACGCAGTAGAAACGCGAAAACCGGAACCCCGATCAGCGCCGTGACCACACCAACCGGGAGCTCGCGTGGAGCGACGACCGTGCGCGCGAGCGTGTCCGCGATAACGAGCAACGCGCCACCGCCGATAAAAGCGGCCGGCAGGAGCGCGCGGTGACGATGACCCCAGGTCAATCGCGCGAGGTGCGGCACGACGAGTCCGACGAACCCGATCACACCCGACACGGCGACCGCGGCGGCGGTGAGTAGTGACGCGGCGAGATAGACCCGCCGTTTCACGGCTTCGACGTCGGCGCCGAGGTAGCCGGCGGGTTCTTCACCCAGCGCCAGGAGATCGAGCGGCCGTGATGCCGCGAGCAGGACCGCAAGCGGGAGCGGCGCGTACAGCGCGACCACGAGAACGGCGTCCCACGACGCGCTCGACAGCCCACCCCACAACCACAGGAACGCGTTGCGCAGCTCCGCGGCGTCGGCGAGGGACACGATGGCCGTCGTAATGGCCGCCGCGAAGGCACCCACGGCAACACCGCCGAGCAGCAGGATGCGCGGATCGAGTGCGGCGCCACCGATCAGGCCGAGCCGGTACACCAGCGCCAACGCCGCGAGGGCTCCGATAAAGGCGGCGATCGGCAGCGCCCAGGGACCTGTCCAATGGAGCGCGATGGCGACAACTGCGCCGAGCCCTGCTCCACCGGAGAGGCCGAGGAGGAACGGATCCGCCAGTGGATTGCGCACGAGCGCCTGTAATGCTGCGCCGGCAACGCCGAGCGATCCGCCGACCAGAAAGGCGAGGATGGCGCGCGGCGCACGGAGGTTCCAGACGATGTCCGAGTGCAGCAGCCCCCCGAGGGGCACTGCAGCCGGACCCAGGATCACGCTCGCGACGAGCGCGAGCAGCGCGATCACGCATAGCAGGATCCATCTCATCGGGCGAGGCGCGCTTTCAACTCCGTGACCGCTTCGCCCGACCGTGGTCCCGCCCGTCCAAAGAGCGAGCCGGGCAGCAGGAGGAAGTGACCTTCCCGCACGGCGCGCACCGCGCGCCACTCGCGCCGCCTGGCGAACGCGGGAGGCACACCGGAATCGGAGAGCACCGCGACCCACTGTGGATCACGCGCCGCGATCGTTTCGAGCGACACCTGCGACGAGGGCTGGGCGACGTCGTGGAACACATTGCGCGCGCCCGCGAGGGTGGCGAGCTGATCGAGATAGCTGCCGCGTCCGATGATGATGGGTGGGTTGTCCCAAACGACAAAGGCGATGGTGGCGGTAGGGGGCGGTGGGGGTTGAAGGAGCAACCTCTCCATCGCAGACACAACAGACTCGGCGCGTTGTTCCAGACCGGTGAGACGCCCCAGCGTCCGGGTGGCCGGGCCGAGATCCTCGAGCCGGTTCAGATCGAGCAGGACCGTACGAATCCCGATCCGCTCGAGCTGCAGTGCCGCCGTAACGTTCGGGCCCGAGTTATAGAGCACGACGAGATCGGGCTTCCGCGCGGCGACCGCCTCGATGTTCGGCGGGATGCCATCGCCGACGCTCGGAATCGCGAGCGCGGCCGGCGGATAGTCGCACCATGTCGTGCGTCCGACGATGCGATCGCCCGCACCGATGGCGAAGAGGATTTCGGTGAACGATGGAAGGAGAGAAACGATTCTTCGGGACGGCCCGCCGGCCGGACGGCCGGACGGCCCACAGGCAGCAAGGAAAAGAAAAACGAAAACAGCAGTTCGCTTCACCATCCCTCCCGCGAGGGAATTCACTGGTGGCGCGAACGAAGACGTCTCCTGGCTTCGGGCTCTGCCGGCTCGCCTTCCCGGGTCTACCCCAGTGGCTGTGAGCCGCTACGACTGCCCGTTACAGTGGCGGGGCCGCGCCGGATTCACACCGGCTTCCGTAATCCCCGTTCGCGAAACTTGTGGCTAGGTCAGTCTAGGACCGTGAGCAATGGTGCGCAAGTGTTTTCGGTGGTCGGTTATCAGTTATCAGTGGTTCAAACCGATGACTGACGACCGATGACCGACGGTCTTTTCCTCAACGCCCACACCAGAGCCACAACCACCCCGGCTGCCAAGAGCCATTTGATGTATGGGAGTAATGTTTGCGCCCGAAATCCCGTGGACGGAAGTCGAATCTCCACGCGATCACCCGGCATGAGCGGTCCGGCGCGATATGCGGCGTAATGCCGTTGCTCGAGGTCCTGCACGCCGAGTGACTCGAGCCGCGGCGCGGTGATGACCGCAGTGGTGTCTTCGATCAGCAGATTCAGATTGACCGTCGCCTGATCGATCGGAAGCGCGAGCGTCCGAGTGTCCGCCCGGAGGGTGTAGGCGTAGCTCAGCTGCTTGACCCCGCCGGGCGAAATCGGGGCGAGCAGGATGACGCTGTCGTGGCGAAACCGCATGGCCTCGGGCGAGATGTCGCCCTGGCCGCCGCGCGGTTGCCCGGCTCCCGCGGGAATTCTGCCGGCCCACGTGGGAACGAGAGTGTCCTTGGTAATTCGCGCGGTCAGTCCGGTATTCTCCAGCTCCAGGATCTCGAGCACCTCCCGCGTTCCGGCCGTGCCGGCACCGGCGATCGTCACCAGCTTGCGTTCCAGCCGGATCGGCGGCGCCCCCACACTGGTGGGATACGCGACGATGTCGTCAACATGTGCCGTGGGACGTCCCGTCACGTTCAGCGGCGACGAGACGTAGGCCAGGCTGTCGTAGAGGGTGCTCACGAGGTAGATGGCGGTGCTATCGACGCCGTGCAGCTCGAAGCGGTAGCGACCTTTCGAGTCGGTGCGCGACGAGTCGATGGGACCGCCGCTCGAGCGGGTCACGCGGTGCAGCACGACGGGCGCGTTCGGGAGCGGGACCGTGTCACGACCGCCGCGGAGCACGCGGCCGCTCACGCTGATGCGCGACCCTTGAGAGGCGAGCGCCGCCGGAGTGACGCAGATCAGGATGATTGTGTAGGGGCGCAGCAATGCTGCGCCCCTACGGCGTAAACTTGCCGAAATCTTCAGGATCGAGGTTTTGGAGGTATGACTTCAACGTGTCGGCGTCGAGCGGCTGGCCTCCCGGGCCCGTCCCGCCGGGCTGGATAGCGGTGTCGCTGGTATCCACCGACGTCAGCTCGAGCAGCGTCTCGCTCGTGAAGATGGGGGCCTTGAGCCGGAGCGCGAGTGCGATCGAATCGGAGGGCCGCGCATCGATCTGAATGACGGTGTCCCCGCGATAAATGTGCAGCTCGGCGAAGTAGGTGTTGTCCTTCACCTGCGTGATGATGACTTTGCGCAGCTCGGCGCCCAACCCGAGGATCACCTGCTTGAGCAGGTCGTGCGTGAGGGGACGCGAAAACTTGACTCCGGCGAGCTCCATCGCGATGGCGCTCGCTTCCGCGGGGCCGATCCAGATCGGCAACACCCGCTGACCATCATTTTCCTGCAGAATCACGACCGGCGTGTTCGTCGTGCGATCCAGCCCGAGGTGAGCTACCCGCACCTGCATGAGTGCTCCCCCGGGCGCCGACACTCAGGTCCCCATATCCCACGACGCGAGATATTTGCGCTGGGCCGGCGTGAGCGTGTCGATGGCCACACCCATCGCCTGCAGCTTGAGGCGCGCGATCTCCTGGTCGAGCTCGACGGGAATGCGGTGCACGTCCTTGCTGAGCGACTTGGCATGGTTGACGACGTGCTCGGCCGCGAGCGCCTGGTTGGCGAACGACATGTCCATCACGCTCGCGGGATGGCCTTCGGCGGCCGCGAGGTTGATCAGGCGGCCGTCGCCGAGCACGAACACCTTCTTCCCAGCGATCTGAAACTCCTCGACGAATTCCCGCACGCGCACTGGACCTTTCGCGATCTTCTTCAGTCCTTCGAGATCGATTTCCACGTTGAAGTGACCCGAGTTCGCCACGACCGCGCCGTCCTTCATCGCCTTCATGTGCTCGACGCGGATGACCTCCACATTGCCGGTCAGCGTCACAAACAGATCGCCGACCTTGGCGGCCTCTTCCATCGTGAGGACCCGGTAGCCATCCATCTGTGCTTCGAGCGCTTTCATCGGGTCGATCTCTGTGACGATGACATTGGCGCCCGCACCCCGCGCCCGCATCGCAAAGCCGCGACCGCACCACCCATACCCCGCCACGACCACGGTGCTCCCCGCGATCAGCAGGTTCGTGGCGCGGATGATGCCGTCGAGCGTCGACTGCCCGGTGCCGTACCGATTGTCGAACAGATGCTTGGTCTGCGAATCGTTCACCGCAATGACCGGAAACTGCAGCACACCGTCCTTGGCCATCGCCTTCAACCGGATCACGCCCGTCGTCGTCTCTTCGGTCGAGCCGATCACACCGGAGACGAGTGCCTTGCGCTCCGCAGCCGATAGCGTTTCGACCCATTTGCGAACCGGGGGCGCCAGATCGTCGAGGCGGTTCAGCGCGATCATGTGGAGCGCCCCCACGAGATCGGCGCCGTCATCCATCGTGATGTCGGGTCGATGCGCGAGCGCGGCGCGAATGTGATCGTAGTAGGTCGCGTGATCTTCACCTTTGATCGCGAAGACCTTGATGCCGTGATCGCGCACGAGATGCGCGGCGACGTCGTCCTGCGTCGACAGCGGATTCGAGCCGCACAGCGCCACGTCGGCCCCACCCGCCTGTAACGTGATCGCGAGGTTCGCCGTCTCGGTCGTGACGTGCAGACAGGCCGCGAGCCGCTTGCCGGCCAACGGCTTTTCGCGCTCGAATCGTTCGCGGAGCTGACGCAGCACCGGCATGGACCGCTCGGCCCATTCTGTCCGGCGCCGTCCTTCGTCCGCGAGCTGGATATCCTTGATGTCGTTCGTCGCCTTCGTGCGAGTCGCCGTCTCAGACATTGGCCTTCCGGGATGTGCGGGATGCGCGCTCGGCGGCGACCTTGAGCTCTTCCACCCGATCCACATGCTCCCAGGTGAAGAGCTCCACATCGCGCTCGCCGACACGGCGTTTCTCCGGCGGGCGACCAAAGTGACCGTAAGCCGCCGTCGGACGATAAATGGGATTTCGCAAATTGAGCGCCTGAATGATGCCACCAGGCGTCAGATCGAACACCTCTCGGACCGCCCGCTCGAGCGCATCCTGCGGTACGGCACTGGTGCCGAACGAGTCCACCATGACGGACACCGGCTCGGCGACGCCGATCGCATAGGCCACCTGGACCTCGCAGCGTTTGGCGAGCCCGGCCGCCACGATGTTCTTGGCAACCCAGCGCATCGCGTACGTCGCGGACCGGTCGACCTTGGACGGATCCTTCCCGCTGAACGCGCCGCCGCCGTGCCGGGCCATGCCGCCATACGAGTCGACGATGATCTTGCGACCGGTGAGGCCGGCATCGCCCTGGGGACCGCCGACCACGAACCGCCCCGTGGGATTGATGAGCACGTCCTTGTCCTTCACGTCGAAGCCCGCCTCATGAACGACGGGACGCAGCACGTGCGTGAGGATGCCGGCGCTCAGCTCATTCTTGTCGATCATGTCGGAGTGTTGGGCCGACACGACAATCTTGTCGATCCCGACAGGCTTGCTGCCTTCATAGAGCACGCTGACCTGCGTCTTGCCGTCCGGACGCAGCCAGGGCAGCTCGCCGCTCTTGCGCACCGTCGCGAGCCGCTCGGCGAGCCGGTGCGCGAGGACGATGGGCAGCGGCATCAGCGACGGCGTCTCGTCCGTCGCGTAGCCGAACATCATGCCCTGATCGCCCGCACCGCCCGTATCCACCCCCATCGCGATGTCGGTGGACTGGCGATCGATGGTCGTCAGGACCGCGCAGGTCTGGGCGTCGAAACCGAAGTTCGCGTCGGTGTAGCCGATCGAGGTGATCGTTCCTCGCACGATGTCGGGAATGTGGACGTACGTGGAGGTCGTGATCTCCCCGGCAATTATGGCAATCCCCGTCGTGACGAGTGTTTCGCAGGCAACTCGCGCGGCGGGGTCGTTGGTCAGAATGGCGTCCAGGACCGCGTCGGAGATCTGATCCGCGATCTTGTCCGGGTGACCTTCCGTGACCGACTCGGAAGTGAAGACGTGACGATGAGTTGGCATGTGCTTGGGCCTCTTAGAGTTTCAAACTACCGGACCGCCTTCCGGCGGGCAACCGCGCGTCGGGATCGAGCAACGTCAAATCCACCGCTTCCGCAAGTGCAAAACGCAAGATGTCCAGCGCCAGCTCGGCGCTGCGCGCCGCCAACGCGGCATCCGCCGCGGCGCGTGCCTGCGCCGTCGTGACCTGGCGAATCAGCCACTTGATGAATGGCAGCGCCGGCGGCGCGACCGAAAGCGTCTCATACCCCAGCCCTAGCAAGAGGAATGCCGACAGGGGTTCTGAGGCCATTTCACCACACACGCTGGCGGGTTTGTTAGCGGCGCGCGCCGCTTCTGCAACAAGCTTGAGCAGGCGCAGCACGCTCGGATCGTGCGGCGTGAAACGGTCTGCCAGGCGCGCATTGCCGCGATCCACGACCAGCGTGTACTGCGTGAGGTCGTTCGTTCCGACGCTGAGAAAGTCGCTGATCTCGGCGAGCCGGTCCGCCATCACCGCGGCGGCCGGCGTCTCGACCATCACCCCAAGCGGCACACTCTTCGCGGCAGCCACACCGGAGTGCTCCAGTCGTGCGGCCTCTTCCTGAATCATCTCGCGCGTGCGTTCGACTTCATCGAGCCGTGTCACCAGCGGAATCATCATGTGCAGATTGGCCGTCACCGCCGCGCGCAGTATCGCGCGAATCTGCGTGCGAAACATCTCCGGCTCATCGAGGCACACGCGAACCGCCCGCCACCCGAGCTGGGGATTGGCCTCGGCGGGGCCGCGGAACGGCGCCGGGAATTTGTCGCCGCCCAGGTCGTACGTGCGGATGACGACGGTTTGACCGGCGAACGCCTCTCCGACACGCCGGAAGTACTCGACCTGCTCGTTTTCAGAGGGAAGCTCGCTATGCCCCGTAATGAGGAACTCGGTTCGGAGCAAGCCCACGCCTTCGGCGCCGTGGACCTTGGCCGCTGCGACCTCCTCGGGAAGATCCACATTGCCCAGCAGGGCCACATGCACGCCGTCCACGGTGACGGAGGGCTGCGGGACCACCTCTTCCAGGCGGGCGTCCAGCTGGCGGCGGCGCGTGTCGGCGCGCTCTGCTTCTTCAGCCTCCTCCGGTGTCGGATCGAGGAGGACGGTGCCCTTGGATCCGTCGAGAATGACCTTGGTGCCGGCGGGAATCCGGGCGACCGCGCCGCGCAGCCCAAAGATGGCCGGAATGCCGAGGGAGTGGGCGAGTATGGCGGCGTGCGAGGTACGCGTGCCTTCTTCGCTGATCAACCCGACGATATGCTCGCGATCGAGCTGCACGGTCAGACCCGGCGAGAGCTCGCGCGCGACGATGATCGAAGGCTCGGCGATCATCTCCCACACGTCGGCGCCCCCGGCATGCATCAGATGCTGAATCACGCGAATCGCGACACCCGTGAGGTCGGTGAGCCGATCCTTGAGCAGGGGATTCCCCGCCGCCGTCCAGAGATCGCGCACTTCGAGCGTCTTGAACTCGAAGGCCTTCTCGGCCGTGAGATGGTTCTCGCGAATCAGCTCGATGACGCCGTCGATGAAATCCTTGTCTTCGAGCATGAGGAGCTGCGCATCGAAAATGCGAGCCTCATCGAGCCCGGCGCGATCTGCCGCGCGCGCGCGCAGCTCCACGAACTGGCTGCGGACGTCCTTGAGCGCCGCCCGCAGGCGCCGGACTTCCTTTTCGACCTGCGTGCGCGGCACGACGCGGTGCGGCACCTCGGGCAGCGCCCAGCGCACCGTCACGGTGGGCCCCATGGCGATGCCGGGCGACACACCGATGCCACGCAGCAGCCGCTCGGACGCCGGCGTCACGCCTCTTCCTTTGTTTCCGGCTTCAGATGCATCTCGTGAAATCCGGCGGCGACGAGCTCCAGCAGCGCCGTCATGGCCTGCTCGGCGTCCTCTCCGTCGGTCCGGATGCAGATCGAAGAGCCGCACTCGGCGGCGAGTGTCATCATGCCGAGAATGCTCTTGCCATTCACGACGGCGTCGTCTTTGCAGACTTGCACGTGCGACTTGAAGCGGCTCGCGATCTTGACGAACTCCGCTCCCGGCCGGACGTGCATCCCGAGCGGATTGACGATGCGCGCCTCACGCTCGATCACGGCCATATCCGTCCGACGATGAGGGCCAGGGCCGCAGCGCCGAGCGCGAGCCGCAATCCGTTCACGCGATCGCCGCGCAAGCGCAAGATCAGAAACGCGACCACGGCGACGACGGCGAGCGCGAGCCGCGTCCAGGAATCGAATGCCGCCGCGAAATACTGCGCCGTGACCGGGAGGGCGAACCCGACGGCGAGCGCCATGGCGGATCCCAGCAGCGTAGTGGCTCGCTGCAGCACGGGATGGTGCAGCGCGACGCTGACGCGCGTGCCGTGCGTCCACCCCGCCTGCAGCGCCCACCAGCGCAGCGCGACGTGACCGATGTTGTAGATGACCAGGAACGCCGCGACGGCGATCCATCCACCGCCCAACGCGACGGCCGCCATCGTCACGCCGGAGAGAAAGGGCAGCCAGCCGGCCCACACGAGGCGATCCCCCACCGAACCGAGCGGACCGCACAGAGCCTCGCGCAACCGCTCGATTTGATCGGGCGAAGCCCCGTCATGCTCGGCTCGCGCGGCGGCGCCGACCGCCAGACCGGCAAGATACGGGTGCGCGTTGAAGAAATGCGCTCCCCGCGCGACCGCCGGACCATATCTCCCGTCCATCAGGTCGCGCAGCAGCGGCTCCTCGGCAACGCCGACGCCGACGCCGAGCATGCGCTCGTAGTTGTACGAGCCCTGCACGGCAAAGAGGCGCAGCAGCGCGCGGGCGAGAGACGGTTTCACCGCAGCCATGCCACCATCAACAGTCCGCCCGCCAACCCCGCGGCAAACCACCTGAGGTTCGGTCCACGGCCCACGAGCCGCAGCGTGCCCGCGGCTCCAGCCGCGATCGCTGCCCCGACCGTCGCGACCGCCAGCAGCAACGCCCCTCGTTCCGTGAGCGCGCCGGCGAGCAGCGGACGCGCGAGCCACGCGAGCACGAGGCCGACGGCGGTCACGAGCGCCGCCCGCAGCGCATCCCGCAGCAACCCGCCCGTGTGGACGCGAAGCAGCGCGCGTGGATCGCCCGACTCGAGGGCCGTGGCGGCGTTGTGCACGATGCGCGAGTTCACACGCCGGAGCAGGTTGATCGTCAGCCCGCCGACCATGCCGGTGACGAGGCCGACGAGCGCACCGAGACCGAGCCCGAGCACGCCGGCGGACGCATGGGCGGTGGCGACGGCGGCGATCGTGGCCGGGCCGTACTCCGGATAGCGCACCGCGCCCACGGGCAGGATGTCGTACTGCATCAGCTCGAAGACAACGCCGAGCTTCAGGCCCGTCGGGATATCCCCGAGGATCGCGCCCGCCACGGTGCCGGCGACGATGGGACGCGCGATCATCATCTGCGGCAGGCTCACGAGGTCCACGCCGACGAGGGTGCCCCAGACGAGGAGCGCGAGCAGGACTTCGAGGGGGAGGCTCATGTGAACTCGCCGAGCGGCACGGCGCGCGCGGTGGGGACGTCCTGGGCCGTGACGTCGACGCCGCGCGCCGCGAGCGCGCGCAGCTTCTTCGCCTCGTCATCCGTCAGATAGACGAACCGCAGCCGCTCGGTGCGCCCGGTGCGATGATGCACGCCACCGACGTTGAAGCGGCGAACCTGCGGGGCGCGTTCCGCGAGCGCGAAGGCGGTGTTGATATCACCCACCAGGAGAATGCCCACGCGCGGATCCGCCTCCCAGGTGGACAATTCGCGCGCGGCCTCATCGACCGACGCAAACCGGACTTCGATGTCCGGCGGTACGCCCATGCGGTAGAGATCCTGCTCCCAGTCGCTGCTCCGCACTTCGTCGTCGACCAGGACGATGAACGAAACGTTCAGCGGCTGTCCCCAGCCTACCACCACCTGGCCATGGATCAGACGGTCGTCAATGCGATACAGCGCCAATGTCATGCCGCGGTTACTCGAATGGCCTTGGCGCCGGCGTCGACGGCCCGACGCGCGGCTTCGTCGGGTGACACGTCGCGGTGAAATACGAAATCGAGCAGCATGGCGAGATTGACGCCGGTGACGACGGCGATCTCGGCGTGCTGCTTGGCGTAGCGCGCCGAGCTGGTGAAGCACGACCCCCCCGGCAGATCCACGAACAGCACCGCGGGCCCGCGTCCCACGGCCTGGCTCAGCCGCTCGGCGAGCGCGTCCGTGCCGCACCCTTCGTTGGACACGGGCGTGAGCGCCCCTTCGATGCCGGTGATCGCGACGACGGCGGCGACGAGCGCCTGGGCGACGGCGGCATGCGAGACGATGATCCCGCGGAGGTCACTCATAATCCTCCTCCAGGTACCGCTGCAGCTCCCCCTTCTCACGCATCCGGCGAATCAGGCGCTCGTTGAACGCGCTCGCCGAATCCACCCCGCTGTAGCGCAGCAGATGGTTCATGGCGAGCACTTCGCAAATCACCGTCAGGTTCTTGCCGGGATTGAGCGGCACCGTCACGAGCGGCAGCGGCACATCGAGCAGCTCCGTCTGCTGCTGATCCAGGCCCGTGCGATCGTATTCGCGCGTGTTGTCCCAGTCCTCGAGCTGCACCACCACCTCGATGCGCTTTTGCTGGCGCACCGACCGGATCCCGAACAGCGCGTTGATGTCGATGAGTCCCACGCCACGAATCTCCATGTAGTGGCGGGAGATTTCGTGGCCGCGGCCGATCAGCACATCGTGGCCGCGCCGGGTCACGTGCACGACGTCATCGGCGACGAGGCGGTGGCCACGCTCGACGAGGTCGAGCACACATTCGCTCTTGCCGATGCCGGACCGGCCGCGAAACAACAGACCGACGCCGAACACGTCGGCCAGCGAGCCGTGGACGGTGGTGCGCGGCGCAAAGGCATCATCGAGAAACGGCTTCAGGCGTCGGTAGAACTCGGCCGTCTTCAACCGTGTGCGGATGACCGGAATGCCGCGGTCGCGGGCCAGCGGCACCAGGTCGTCCGGCGGCTCCTGCCCTTTCGTGATGATGACGCACGGCAGCTCGTAGGAGAGGAACGTCTCGATCGCCTGACGGCGCGCCTTGGCATCCAGCGACGCGAGATAGGTGATTTCCGTCTCGCCGAGGATGTGGATCCGATCGGTGCCGACGAACCGCGCCGTGTAGCCCGCGAGCACGAGCCCGGGACTCGACGCCTCCGGCGATTTCACCTCCCGCTGCAAACCGACTTCCCCCGTCAGCAGCTCGACCTGCAACGGATCGCCCTTCCTGGCGAGAAGGTCCGCGACTTTGATCACTTCGCCTCTGGTGCCTTGGAGCGCCGCGGGTTGCGCCGCGGGCGCGGCGCTTCTTTCTCATCGAGCAGCTGTCGCTTGATGCGCGCGATCGCGACATCGAGGGCCGAGCGGAGGTCGGCGCCGGACCCTTTGGCGACGTGCATGTGGCCGCGTGGCGTATGCACTTCGATCTCCACTGCCGCCTCGCCATGATCCTCGGTGAAAGTCACCTGCGCGTGGTGCGGGCGCCGGGCAAGTTTGGCCACTTTCTCTACCAGGTCTCGCGCGTGCGCGCGCAGGTCGTCATCGAGCTCGGTATGGCGAGCGGTTATGGTAACACGCATGACCTCAATTCTCTCCTTCCCGTTCGGCAATGGTCCGCTGAAGATGTGCCAGAGTCGCCTGCGCGGCTGCATCCCATGACAGCCCTTCCGCAAACTGCCGTGCCGCGCGTCCCAGCCGCTCGACCAGCGTGGCGTCCGCCGCCAGCGCGACCATGCGATCGGCGAGGGCGCGCCAATCTCCATGGGGGACGAGATAACCCGTGATGCCGTGGCGCACCGACTCCCGCAGTCCGGGACTGTCGGACGCCAGCGCCGGCGTGCCGCACGCGGCCGCTTCGACGTTGCTGATTCCCCAGCCTTCCTTGGGACTCGGAAACACCACGGCCCACGCGCGACGCAGCAACGTTCGCTTTTCCTGTTCCGGGACGAACCCCAGAAACCGCACCGCGCGCCCCAGTCCCAGCGACTCGACTATGCGCTCGAGGCGCGGCCGATCGTCGCCCTGTCCGCAGATGTCGAGCGTGATTTCAGGGCGTATCAGCCGCGCGGCCGCAACGGCCCGTAACGCGTACTCCACTCCTTTATAACGCTTCAATCGGCCCAGGTACAAGAACGTGGGGCGTGCGGCGCGCGGCGTCGCCGGGTCCGGTTGATACAACGTAGAATCGACGCCCGGATGAATCACGACGACGCGCTCCGGCGGCACGCCCCGGCGCACCAGATCGTCCCGCGTACTCTCGGAAATCGCGTGGAAGCCGGCACGCCGGTAGATCCGGGGGATCAGCAGCTCGGACGCCCAGACCACGGTGGCCAGCGGCAGGCTGGCTTCGGTGAACGCCGTCGTGCCGAACAGGTGTGGCACGATCGTTACAAGGGGAAGCGCGGTTAGCGTCGGCAGATAGAGCGGCACCTTGTTGATGTCTTCGACGACAATGTCGTACGTCTGCTGCCGCAGCGCCTGCCGCACCGCTCCGCGGCCCCGCAGCGCGAAACTGTGGCGGCCGCCGGTCCGAGCAACATTGATGCCGTCGACCACGGCTCGCGGCGCGCAGCCCGGCCAGCCACTGGCGATGAGATCGACGTGGTGGCCCAGGGCCGCGATGCGGCCGAACAATTCGTGCAGGTGAATCTCGGCGCCACCGGCCTGCGGATTCTCCCGGTCGTTCCAGTTGACGAGCAGAATCCTCACAACGCGCCGGTCTCGCGCGCGACTGTGTCCAGCACGCCGTTGATGAAGCCAGGCGCGCGGGCGCCGGCAAACCAGTGCGCGAGCTTCACCGCCTCGTCGATCACCACGCGCGACGGCGTGGAGGCTTCGTCCAGCTCGGCGAGCGCGAGTCGCAGAATGTTTCGCTCCACGACGCCCACGCGCTCCAACCGCCAGTGCTCCGCCGCTTCCTTGATTTGCCGGTCGAACTCGGGGCGACCCGCGATGGCTTTCGCGGCAAGGTCGGCGCCCCGGTCGTAGCCCCGCGGCGCGGGCCCATAGATCACGGCCACCCGGGCGACGACCGCCTCGATCGAGGGTTCACCGGAGAGCTCCCAGGCGTAGAGCAGCTGGAGGGCGCGGGCTCGCGCCTTAGTCTCGGGGCGCTGCACCGAGCCTCTCGAGCGCATCGGCGGTCTCGAGGGCCGCCTGGACCGCCTCGGCACCTTTATCGACGCGCGCCAACGCCTGAGTCTCGGTCTCCGTAGTCAGCACGCCGAATCCGACGGCAATGCGATGGGCCAGTGCCACGTTGCCGAGGCCGCGCGCGGCTTCGCCGGCCACGTACTCGAAATGCGGCGTCTCGCCGCGAATGACGCAACCGAGCGCGACGATGGCGTCATAGCGCTCGCTGACGGCGGCCGCTTCCGCCACGACGGGAAGCTCGAACGCGCCGGGCACCCACGTCACGTCGACGTTGCGGTCGGCGATGCCGCCGCGGCGCAACGCCTCACGCGCGCCCTCGAGGAGCTTGCTGGTGACGTTCTCGTGAAACCGGCTGACGACGATCGCCACGCGCCGCTGGCGGGTGGACGTGCGCGCGGCCGGCGGAGGACGATGGGGCACGATCAGTGGGTGAGGAAGTGGCCGAGCTTGTCCCGCTTGACGTCGAGATAGGCGCGATTCTCGTCGGACGGCGCTGGGACAATCGGCAGCCGCTCGACGATTTCGAGGCCATAGCCCTCCAGGCCAATCAGCTTCATGGGATTGTTGGTCAACACACGGATCGACGAGAGACCGAGATCGAGCAGAATCTGCGCGCCGATCCCGTAGTTCCGCAGATCGGGCTTGAAGCCGAGCTTCTCATTGGCCTCGACGGTGTCATGTCCCTCGTCCTGGAGCTCGTAGGCCTTGAGCTTGTTCAGCAGGCCGATGCCTCTGCCTTCTTGGTCGAGATACACGACGACGCCGGCACTCACGTCAGCGATCATGCGCATGGCGCTGTGGAGCTGCCAGCCGCAGTCGCAGCGCGCCGAGCCGAAGACGTCGCCGGTGAGGCACTTGGAATGCATGCGGACCAGGACTCGCGGCTTGCCGGCAACGTCGCCGCACACCAGCGCGATGTGCTCCGCTTCATCCACGTCGTTGCGATAGCCGATGATCCGGAATTCGCCGAACGGCGTGGGGAGCCGCGCCTCTGCGACGCGGTGCACGAGGCGCTCGTGCTTCAGCCGGTAGGCCACGAGCTGCGCCACGGTGATGAACGTCAGGTTGTGCTGTTGCGCGAACTTCTCGAGATCGGCGCGGCGCGCCATCGAGCCGTCGGCGTTGAGGATCTCGCAGATGACACCCGCCGGATAGAGCCCGGCGAGGCGCGCGAGATCGATGCTCGCCTCGGTCTGTCCGACGCGCTGCAGCACACCACCGGGACGCGCGCGCAGCGGGAAGACGTGGCCCGGACGCCGCAGATCACTCGGCACCGTCGAAGGATCGATCGCGACGCGAATCGTCGCCGCGCGGTCGGCCGCGGAGATCCCGGTCGTCACGCCGAACCGCGCGTCGGCGTCGATGCTGATGGTGAACGCCGTCTCGTGCGACTCGTTGTTGTGCTCCGTCATCTGCGGCAGGCCCAGCGCCTGGCAGCGCGCCGGCGTGAGGGGCATACAGATCAGGCCGCGGGCGTGCATCGCCATGAAGTTGATCATGTCGGCGCTGACCTTCTCGGCCGCGCCCACCAGATCCCCTTCGTTCTCGCGCCGCTCGTCGTCCGCTACGATGACGAGCTTGCCCGCGCGAATGTCCGCGATCGCCTGTTCTACTGCGCCGAACGACATAGCTGCCTCACGTACTTTCCCAGCACGTCCGCTTCGACGTGCACCCGATCACCCTGTTTGAGCGTCCCCAACGTCGTGTGCTCGCGGGTGAACGGCACGAGCGACACCTGCACCATACCGGCGCGTGGAAGCGCGTTCACCGTCAGGCTTACGCCGTCTACCGTAATCGCCCCGTGCAACACGGTCGTTTCTTCGACCTCACGTGGCACGCGAATGTCGACGAGCAGTGCGTCGCCGCTCTGTGCGACTCGCTCTACCGTGCCGACACCGTCCACATGGCCTTGGACGAAGTGGCCGCCTAACCGATCATCCGCCCGCAGAGCACGCTCCAAATTGACCGCGTGGCCCTTTGGCCACTCCCCAATCAACGTACGACCTAGCGTCGTAGCGACGGCGTGGACAGTGAACCCACCCTTCACCGCTCGCTCGACGGTCAGACAGGCGCCGTTGACGGCAATGCTCTCACCCTTCTTCAGGCCGCGGTAGGGAGCACGGATCCGCAGTACCCGTCCCCCGTCCCCTGTCCCTCTTCCCCCATTCGGGGAGACCGCGTCGATCCGTCCTACGGCGGTTACGATTCCGGTAAACATAACTTTCGATCCAAGACTAATAATGTATCAGAGCCGAGCGCACGCCGCTCCACGGGGATCCAGCGCGGCGCCTCGGCAAGCGGAAATGCCGGAACACCTGGGAAAGCGGGCACCGCCCCATCCCCGAGCCAGACCGGCGCCTGCACCCAGTACAACCGATCCACGAGTCCGTCAGCGAGGAGTTTGGCGCCGAGCGCCCCGCCCCCCTCACACAACACCGACTGAATCCCGGCGAGGCGCAGCTGCGCGAGCCCTTGCGCCATCGTCGTGGGACGAAACACACGCACGCCGTTGCCTTCGAGCACCGACACGTTGGCGGCCGGCGCTTCCGTTGACGCCACGACCCACGTCGGGACGTCGCGCGCAGTCTGGACCAGCGACACGCCGAGGTTGAGCATCGCGCGCCGGTCGAACACGATGCGAACCGGCGGCCGGCGCGGCGTGACGCCGCCGCGCGCCGTTAGCTGCGGATTGTCGGTGAGCGCGGTCGTGCCACCGACGGCGATGGCGTCGAATCCGGCGCGCAGCCAGTGCACGTGCTCGCGCGCCTCGGGCCCCGAAATCCATTGCGAGCTGCCGCCCGCGTCCGCAATGCGGCCGTCGATCGACGTCGCGAGTTTGAGGGCCACGAAGGGCCGGTCGGTTTGCAGGCGCGTGGAGAGGAATGGCGCGTTCTGCGCCGCGGCTTCCTCGGCGAGCAGACCGATGTGGGTCTCGATGCCGGCGCGCTTGAGAATCTCCATGCCACCGCGGGCGTCCAGATCAGGATCGTGTACCGCGGCCACGACACGGCGGACGCCGGCGACGCGGATCGCTTCGGTACAGGGAGGCGTCTTCCCGTGGTGCGCGCAGGGTTCGAGGTTGACCACGAGTGTGGCGCCGCGCGCCTTGTCGCCCGCGGTGGTCAGCGCGTTGATCTCGGCATGCGGCCCGCCGAACTCCATGTGCCAGCCTTCAGCGACGACGGTATCCCTACGCAGCAGGACCGCGCCGACCAGCGGATTGGGAGAGACGTGACCCCAGCCCCGCCACGCCAGCTCGAGCGCGCGGTGCATGGCCGCCGTCTCTCGGGCGTTATCTCTCTTCAAAGTGAACCGCGGCGGGGGGGGCGGGGGCCTTTTTGCTCGCGGCTCGGATTTCGCCGATGAGCCATGCCTGGACCTGGGCGCGTTCCGCCGCGCGCAGCGCGGCTTCGACATCGTCGCGCGCCGCGACCGCGATCATCCCGATGCCGAGGTTGAAGACACGTCGCATTTCGTCGCGGGTCACCTGGCCGCCACGCATCAGCACGCGAAACAGCGGCGGCCATGGCCAGCTGCCCGCGTTGACCACGGCCTCCGTGCCCGCCGGCAAGACGCGGGCCAGGTTGCCGGGAATACCGCCACCGGTGATATGGGCGAGGGCATGCACGCGATCGAGGACCGGCTTGAGCGCGGCGGCGTAACTCCGGTGCACCGCGAGCAGCACCTGCGCGACCGTTTGGTTCGTCTCGGGAAACGGATCGTCGATGCCCAGCTTCAACCACTCGAACACGATCTTGCGCGCGAGGGTGTACCCGTTGGTGTGCAGCCCCGTCGACGCATAACCGATCAACTGATCGCCCGGAGTCACGCGATCGCCGTGGATCGCCTGCTCCTCCTCCACCACTCCGATGATCGCGCCGGCCAGATCGTAGTGGCCGGGCGCGTAGAGATCGGGAAGCTGCGCCGTCTCGCCACCAGCCAGGGTCATGTCGTGCGCGCGACAGCCGCGCGCGACGCCCGTGACGATTTGGGCCGCGATCTCCGGGACCAGATTCCCGGTCGCGATGTAGTCGAGAAAGGCGAGCGGCGTCGCGCCGTGGACGAGGATGTCGTTCACGGAGTGGTTCACGAGATCCTCGCCCACGGTATCGTGGACATTGGCGGCCGCGGCGACGAGTACCTTCGTGCCGACCCCGTCCGTCGACATGACGAGCACGGGTTGCTTGTAGCCTTCGGGTACGCGCACTAAGCCGGCGAAACCGCCGACCTTGCCACGCGCAAGCGGCGTCCGCGTAGTACGGACCAGCTCGGCGATGCGACGCTTTGCCTCTTCGGCAGTATCGAGGCTGACCCCGGCAGCGGCGTAGTGATCCCGGGGCGGCGAGCTCACGTCTCCTCACCATCCAGCGAGAAGTGGACGAGATCGCGGAAGGCTTTGACCCGCCCTCGCACTTCCTGCAGCGACACCTGTTCCAATCGCTGGACCCCGAACGCTTCGACCGCCAGAGACCCCATCGCCGAGCCGTAAACCATTGCGCGTCGCAGGTTGGGGAAGGCCAGATCGCCCGTGCGGGCCAGGTGCGCCATGAACCCACCCGCGAACGCGTCGCCGGCGCCGGTCGGATCGAACACCTCCTGGAGCGGATAGGCCGGCACCTTGAACGTGGTGTCGGGATCGACGAGGAGCGCGCCATGCTCGCCCTGTTTGATCACCACCATCTTGGGACCCCGGCCGAGAATCCAGTGCGCCGCGCGATAGATGTTCCAGTCTCCCGACAGCTCGCGCGCCTCCGAATCGTTCACCATCAGAATGTCGATGTGGCGGAGCAGCTCGAGCAACAGATCGCGTTTACCCTGAATCCAATAGTTCATCGTGTCGCAGGCGACGAGGGTGGGGTCCTTCACCTGATCGAGCACGCTGAGCTGCAGCTCGGGATCGATGTTGCCCAAGAAGACGTACTTCGCGTTGCGGAATTTCTCGGGAATGCGCGGCCGGAAGTCGGCGAACACGCCGAGGCGCGTTTCGAGTGTTTCACGGTTATTGAGGTCGTAGGAATAGCGCGCCTTCCAGCGAAACGACTCCCCTTTCTGCCGTTCCACGCCGGCGAGGTCGACGCCCCGTTTGGCGAGCGCCGTGAGATGCGACTCGGGGAAATCGCTTCCCACGACCCCGACGACCTGCACGGGGTGGAGAACCGCGCCCGCCATCGCGAAGAAGACCGCGGCGCCCCCGAGCGTATCGGCGGTTTCGCCGAACGGCGTGATGACGGAATCGAGCGCAATCGAGCCGACGACGAGCAGACCCACGCTACATCCGTTCCGGGGCGCGAATCCCCAAAAGAGTGAGACCGTTCGCCAGCACCTGGCGCACCGCGCGCGCCAGCACGAGCCGCGCCGCCTCCTCCGCCTCGCCGAGCACGCGGTACTTGTGATACCACGCGTGCGCGATCCGGGCCAGCCCCTCGAGATAGCCCGTGATGCGGTGGGGCTCGTAGGCCGCCGCCGCGCGCCGCACCACCTCGGGAAACTCGCCGAGCTCCTTGATCAGCTCGAGCTCCTCCGGTTGGGTCAGCACGGACAGATCGACGCCCTCGACGCCGGCACTCGCCGGCTCGCGGGCGGCCACGCGGAAGATGCCGGACATCCGTGCGTGCGCCATCTGCACGTAGAAGACCGGGTTTTCGTCCGTCTGGCTCTTGGCGAGATCGACGTCGAACACGAACTGTGAATCGCCCCGCTTCATCAGAAAGAAGTAGCGGGCGGCGTCGACGCCCGTTTCCTCGAACAGATCGCGCAGCGACACGAATTCACCGCTGCGCTTGGAGAACCGCACCTCTTCCCCGCCCCGCATGACGCGAACGAGCTGCACGATTTCGACGTGGAAAAAATCAGTGGGGTAGCCGAGCGCTTCCAGTGCGGCGCGCATGCGGGGGATGTAGCCGTGATGATCGGCCCCCCACACGTCGATGGCCTTCACGAAGCCGCGCTCACGCTTGTCGCGATGGTAGGCGATGTCGGGAACGAGATAGGTAAAAGTGCCGTCGCTCTTCTTCAGCACCCGATCCTTGTCGTCACCGAGCGCGGTGGTACGCAGCCACAGCGCGCCGTCAGCCGTGAACGTGTGACCCTTGGCCGCCAGCTCCGCCAGCGTCGCATCGATCATTCCGCGATCGTAGATCGACGACTCGCGCGAGACCACGTCAAAGCGCACGCCGAACTCGGCCAGATCGGCGTCCTGCTCCACGCGCTGCGACTGGACGCCGATCTCACGGCAGCGACGTAACCCATCGTCCTCGGGCAGATCGGCGAACCCCTTCCCTTCCTTATTGAGTACCTGCTTGGCCAGCTCGCTCAGGTACTCGCCGTGGTAGCCGCCTTCGGGGATCGCGGCATTGCGACCGGCGGCTTGCTGCACCCGCGCCCACAAGGACCGCGCCAGCTTGTCGATCTGCGTGCCGGCGTCGTTGACGTAGAACTCGCGCGTGACCTGCCACCCTGTCCATTCGAGCAGCGCCGCGATCCCGTCGCCCAGGGCGGCACCGCGCCCGTGCCCGACGTGCAGCGGTCCCGTCGGATTGGCCGACACGAACTCGACGTTGACCTTTTGCTTCTTGCCGATATCGCTCCTGCCGTACTCCTGGCCTGCCGCAACGATGGCCGGCAGGACGCCGACGACCTGCTCGCCCGCGAGGAAGAAGTTGATGAATCCCGGGCCCGCGATTTCGGTCCGCTGCACGAGGCCGGATGGCAGCTCGATGTTGGCGACCAGACGCTCGGCGATGGCGCGGGGCTTCTCTCCCAGCGTCTTCGCCAGCGTCAGCGCGAGATTGGTGGCGAGATCGCCGTGCGTCGGATCGCGCGGGCGCTCGATGACGACGTCCACATCGGACGCGCCGAGTCGTGACGCCGCCTGAGCCAGCGCCGCGCGAATCGTCTCGGGGGCCTTCACTTGTCGGAGCTGGAGTCTTTCTTTGGGGACGGCTTCGGGTCGCTGGCCTTCTCGGTCTTCGCGGCTTTCTCCGCCGTATTGTCGGCCTTTTCCGTTGTTCCCGCGGGCCGTTTGTAGTCGGTGGCGTAGAACCCGGAGCCCTTGAAATGCACGCCGGCGCCGCCCGAGATCAGCCGCTCCGCGCGCTTACCGCACACGGGGCACTTCGCGTGGCGCTTACTCGTGATGCGGGGAAACGTCTTCTCGAAGACGTGCCCCTTCGGGCATTTGTATTCGTAGGTTGGCATGGCACCCGAATCTATACGGCAACTGCGCGGACATGCACTACTGGGCCGTAGACGCGCCGCGGGCCATGGGCCGTGGTCAACAGGATGTGCCGCTCACTCTGGGCTGTTTACCGCGGTGCGTCTGCCGCGTCTAGACTTTGCCTGTCCCTGTTCTTGCGAACGAATTGGAGCGCGCCCGATGGGCACCTCATGACCTGCGCGGCCACCACGTCGGGCGGCTGGAGCTCGGGACGGACCCAGCGTTTCCGCTTGATGTCGAACACATCCGGCAGCCCCATGAGGCACACACCAGAGTGGATGCACACGTCGGGATCAAAGGTGACGGTGATCTCGTCGGCTTCATAGGTCTGCCGAGCCCTGGCCATGGAGGTTCCTAGTTCGGGAGCACCGGAAGCACGACGTGTGACGCGTACTGCTTCGAGCGCCAGATCCGGTGCGTCTGCGTCTTGAAATCGCTCGGCGTCGCCTTGAAAATGTTCGGCACAAAGACTTGCGGGTTCCGGTCGTACAGCGGGAACCAGGTGCTCTGCACCTGCACCATGATCCGGTGGCCGCGCTGGAAGCGATACGCCTGCGGGGGAATGTGCACGGTGTACTTCGCAACCTGATTGGCGACGATCGCCTGGGGTCGCTCGAAGCTCTGCCGATAGCGGCCACGCATGATCTCACCCGCGACCATGAGCTGATATCCGCCCATGCGCCGCTCTCCTTCGGCGGTGTCAGGATACACGTCGATGAGCTTGACCACCCAATCCGCGTCCGTTCCCGTCGTGGATGCGTACAGCTCGGCGCTCAAGGAGCCGGCGATCACGACGTCTTCCTTCAGCGGCTCGGTGCTCCACGACAGCACGTCCGGCCGGCCCTCGACAAAACGCTGATCCATCGCCTGCCACTGGCTCCATTGTGATCCGCGTGAATAGGTGACCTCCACGGGACGGGGACGATACGGGCACGGGATGAGCTGGATCGGAGACGTAGGCATCGTACGCCGCTGTAGTTGCCGCGGGCGCTTCGAACGACAACCGTCCGTCTGGCTGGAAGTAGAGGTTCCTGGACGTCATCGACTTCGGCGGCCAAGCGTCGAAGCGGCGCCAACGATCCGAGCCGCCTTCGAACACCAGCGCCTCGGGCAAATCGAGAGGCCCGCGATCCTTTAGATAGAAAGCAAAGAACGGGGCTTCGACCTCCCGCCGGAACCACACTCCAGTCGAATCACCGAACTGCACGCGCGAGAGACTGACTCCAGGTCCATACCAACCGCCATGGTTCCATGGGCCCATGACGATCCGGTTCAGGTTCTTCCCGGCCACGGTATCGAACTTCTCGAACCCGGCATATGTGGCGGGCGGCCCGAAAATGTCTTCCTGATCGTACCAGCCGCCTACCGTGAGGACCGCGACCGGCGTGGACCTGAGTCGGCGCTCGGTGGCGCGTACCTGCCAGTACTGGTCATAGCTCGGGTGTGCGACGAACGCATCCCACGATGTCCACGAACGGCCGAGCAGTCGCGGGATGTTGGAGAGCACACCCATGCGCCGATACCAGTCGTACATGTCGTTCATGCCGACGTCGAATTCACCGACCTCCATGCCGTACGTGTATTCGACGCCGTAGCTCTGCCGGAACGCGCCCTGGTGAAAGAAGTCATCGCCCATCCAGGTGTCCGTCATCGGCGCTTGAGGAGACACCGCGCGCATGGCGGGATGCCCGGACAACCCCTGCATCGTCGCGAGCCAGCCCGGATACGAGATGCCGAGCCCGCCCACCCTGCCGTTGTTGTTCGGGAGGTTGTGAATCAGCCACTCGACCGTGTCGTAGGTGTCACTCGCTTCGTCGAACCCGCTGGTGTCGCCCACGGCGCGCAGCGGCCGGTTCATGAGGTACTCGCCTTGCGACTTCCCCCGGCCGCGGATGTCCTGAAAGACGAAGACGTAGCCGTCGGCTGCGAGGAATCGATATGGACCGGGGAAATGGCTGGCCGGCCCCTCGGCACCGTAAGGCGTGCGCACCATGAGAATAGGCAGCGGCGCGCCGCCCTCGGAACCGCGCCGCGTCACGATGATGGTGTTGAGCCGCACACCATCGCGCATCGGGACCATTTCCGTGCGCAGCGCCCAGGTCGAGTCTGCCGCAGGGGCCTGCGCCGCAGCGGTCGCGGCGCAGCAACTCAATAGAATGGAAAGGCAGCGTGTCATGGCTCCTCGGGGACGCCTAGAGCATGAACGCTACTGTGGTGAGAGCGGGATGAAAAGCAATAATCGCCAGCGAGGGGTGCCCCGCTGGCGATCAGCACTCGCTCAGCGCATTTGCGACGACCGCGCCGCAGGGGGCGGAGGCGAAGGCGGCGCTGCGGAGGCCGCGGCTTTGGCGTGTTTGAGCGCCAGCAGACCGCGGACGATAAAGAACACGCCGAGGGCGTCAAACAGAACGCTGAGGATGCTGAAATCACCGCGAAATACGGAATCGCCACGCACTAGGCCGATCGCGATAATGACCGCGCCCCAGAAGATGCTCCGCATGACCGCTCCCAGGTTCGAGGAGCTACCAATCTAGCAAATCTTCTAAGTCCCATGGCCAGAAGGACTAACGCGAACCCGCAGCTCGGCCCAGGCGACCTGGCCCGCCTCGATAACGCTACGCACCTGCCGCTCCCGCTCGGTCAGCGGGGCGCCGCCGGTTTTGACTTCCAGAAAGACCACACGCCGTACGTCCCCCGCGGCGAGACCGTCGAAGACCACGAGATCGACCGGGCTCCCCAGGAAGCGGACATCCTTGGGATTGAAGGCGAAGTCGGGCAGATACGGCACCAGCTGCTCGTGCACCTTTCCCGCGGTGACCGCAAGACTGCGCTGCACGGCGTCATCGCGAATTCTGGCGGTGTAGCGGAGCTTCCAGATCAGGAAGTACAGCCACGCCACGACAATCCCGATCGCGATACCGAGCACCAGGTCTAAGTGACTGGATGCCACGCTCACCTCCGGCGTGAAGCTTCGAGCACGTACACCAGCATGCGTGAGGGACGGCCATCGGGCTCCGGCCGGCCGGCGACTTCCCCCGTCTGCACGAAGCCGGCGTTCAGTGCGACCTTCTGGCTGGGAACGTTGCTCGCGTTGACGTGAATCTCTACGGCGGCGAGCGACAGATGCTCCAGCGCCGTGCGTGCGACGGCGCGCACCGCTTCGCTCGCATATCCCCGGCCTGCCGCGGACGTACGAATCCAATAGCCAATTTCTCGACGCCTCTGGTCGGCGAGCCGCGGGTGGAGTCCAACTGCGCCCACGAATGCATCGCTGCTCCGATCCCAGATGAACAAACCGCAGTCCTCGCCCGCGCGGAACGCGGCGAGCGCCTTGGTCAGATGCTCGCGAGTTTCGTCGAGCGACGGCACGTGGTCCGCCCACGGCAGCCATGACGTGAGCTCAGCGAAAGAGTCCCGGATGCCCTCGTTGATCGCCGCCGCGGCGGTGGGATCGGGGGCGCGGAGCGTCAAACGCTCCGTCTGGAGCGGCAGGGGGAACAACACGATGGATTGAACGTTGGACGGTTGGACGGCTCACCTTCCAACCGTCCAACCTTCCAACGTTTCCAACCGTATCAGAATTCCAGCTGACTCAGATACTTATAGCTCACCGCAATGTCCTCAAACGGCTGCGGCGGCTGATCGTGCTCCACGAAGAAATGCTGGATGCCCGCCTGGTCCTTCTTTGCGAAGATGCGTTTCCAGTCGATCGTGCCCTGCCCCACGTCGGTCATCTTGTTGTCGGGCGCGCCGGCGGAATCCTTCACGTGAACGAGGGGCACGCGGCCGGGCCAGCGTGAGAAGTAGGCCAACGGATCCTGGCCGGCCCTCGTGATCCAGTAGAGATCGATCTCGAGCTGAACGAGCTTCGGATCGGTGCCTTGGAGCAACAAGTCGTAGGGGACCTGGCCGTCGATCTTCGGGAATTCAAAGTCGTGGTTATGGTAGGCGAACTGCAGTCCCGCATCCTTCGCCAACTGCCCGGCCTGATTGAAGCTCGCCGCGAACTTCTTCCAATCATCGAGCGTCTTGCGTTTTTCTTCCGGTATCCACGGCATCACGATGTACTCATGACCGACCGCCTTGGCCATGTCGAGCGCCTTCTTCCAGCTGTCGGCGTCTATGAACGGAACGTGAGTCGACGGCGCGGTGAGTCCGTTCCGGGTCAGGATGGCGCGCACGTCGGCCGCAGAGTGGTCGTAATAGCCGGCGAACTCGACCTCCTTGTAGCCGATCTGCGCGACGTGCGCGAGCGTCCCTTCGAAATCGGCTTTCATCTGATCGCGGACGGTGTAGAGCTGCAGGCCGACCTTGCCGATACGGGTGGCATGGAGCGTGCGTGCTGATGGGGTACACGCGATCGCGAGTCCCGCACCCGCCATGGTCTGGACGAATTCGCGGCGATCCATCCTGCCTCCTCGTTTCATAGCTCGTTGCGCTTCATCGCGTCGACTGCATACGCAGCCGCGCGCGCAGTGAGCGCCATGTAGGTGATCGATGGATTCTGGCATGCCGTCGACGCCATGCAGGCGCCGTCAGTGACGAACACGTTCGGGACATCCCAGCACTGATTGTGGGCGTTCAGGACCGAGGTCTTGGGATCCTTGCCCATGCGCGCCGTGCCCATCTCGTGAATGACCAGGCCGGGCGGATTGTTGCTCGTGAATGGCTGGATCTCGTGCGCCCCCGCTTCGGCGAGCATCTCGGCAGCGGTGATCGACATGTCATGCACCAGCGCCTTTTCGTTCTCGCCATAGGCGCAGCTGATCCGCGCGACCGGAATGCCCCAGGCATCCACTTTTGCCTTGTCGAGCTCGACGAAGTTCTCTTCCTTCGGCAGCATCTCACCGAAACCGTAGAGCGAGAATCCCCACGGGCCCGGCTTGCGCAACGCGGTCTTGAATTCGGCGCCGAAGCCCGTTTGCTCGGTGCCGCGACCCCAATCGGAGCGGCCGCCGCCACCCTGGAAGCCATAGCCGCGCAGGAACGGCGACTTGCCCTTGCCGATGTTGCGGAAGCGCGGGACGTAGATGCCGTTGGGCCGGTTGCCGATCTGGTCGCGGTCGGCGGGGCCATCGATGCGGCCGCTCGCCCCACCGCCCATGATGTGGTCCATCAGGTTCTTGCCGACCTGACCGCTGGAGTTGGCGATTGCCGAGAGGAGCAGGATGCGCGCGGACTCGATCGTCGAGGCGCACAGGAAGACGACTCGTGCCTTGAACTCGAGCGCATGCTTGGTCTGCCCGTCGATCACGCGCACGCCTGTCGCCCGACCCGTCTTGCGATCGTACGTGATGCTCTGCACGACGCTGTAGGGACGGAGCGTGAGGCGGCCCGTCGCCTGGGCCGCGGGCAGCGTCGCGTTGACGCTCGAGAAGTAGGAGCGCGTGATGCAGCCGCGGTGACACGGCCCGCAGTAATGGCACGCCGCGCGGCCGTTGTGCGCTTCGGTGAGCACGGCGCAGCGACCGATCGTCACCACACGCTCGCCGGGCCACGCCTTTCCGACCGCGTCGCGCACCGTCTGCTCGACACAGTTGAGCGCCATCGGCTTGAGGAACTGGCCGTCGGGAAGCTGCGGCAGCCCTTCCGCCTGACCGCTGATGCCCACGAACTTCTCGACGTGATCGTACCACGGCGCGATGTCGGCGTAGCGGATCGGCCAATCGACGCCGATGGCTTCGCGCGCGTTGGCCTCGAAGTCGAGATCGCTCCAGCGGTAGACCTGCCGGCCCCACATGATCGAGCGCCCGCCCACCTGGCGGCCGCGGATCCAGGAGAACGGTTTGCCCTCAGGCGTCGTGTAGGGGTTTTCGTTGTCGTTGACGAAGAACTTGGAGGCCATCTCGTCACAGGCGTAGCACTGTTGTTGGATGGGTTGTTCTTTGGACAGGCGCTGGCGGTCACCCGTGCCGCGGAACTTCATCTCCCACATCGGCACATGTTCGACGTAGTCTTTCTCGGGGACGATCGGCCGTCCCGCCTCGAGCACCAGGGTTTGCAGGCCGCGCTCGGTCAGCTCCTTCGCCGCCCAGCCACCAGCTATGCCGGACCCGATCACGATGGCATCGTAGGTTTTCATTGCTGCTCGAGAGGGTAGCAGGGTTCGTAGCGGCCCGGCACAACGCGGAAGTGCAGCTCGCTCGTCGCGCCCACTTCGGATGTGTAGTAGCCGGTCAGCGTCAGCCACTTCATGGCTTGGAAGAAGTTCTTCGACGTATCGCTCTTCGTGTCGCGCAGGCGTGCCAGCTCGTAGTCCAGATCCTGGAGGATCTCAGACTGCTGCTGCGCCGTGCATGCGACGAAGTCCTTGCCGAATGCCGCGCGGCTGCGCTCGTCCACGTTCGCGAGTCCCGCCGTGAAGAACTGGCGCTGGTCGGCATCCCCCCAGTCAGCAAGCATCACGTCGATGAACGCCGGCACGCCGGCTTCCCGCGCCCCGGGTGTGTCGGTCTTCGGAATAATCAGCTCGGCAATAGTGGCGACGGTTTCACTTTGCTGGGGAGTGAGCGCGCGCAGCGTTCCAGCCTGTGCACGCTTGTGGACGGTGCGTCCCATCGCGAGCAGCCGATCAGGGACCGCGGCCGTCCCGGCGAGCAGGAGCAGCATGTCACGCCGGTTCATCAATCGATTCCTCGTGAAGAGAGGGTCTAACTTGGCACGACGCTCCGGGGGCCGCTAGCCTAACGCCGCTGCTGCGCGAAGAGCCAGCGCACGAACTCGTCGGATCCGTACGCGGCGTCCCACGAGTTGTGGTTCAGGCCGAGCAGCTCGCTGTAGCGCACGTCCGCGCCCGCCGCCTTCAACGCGGCTGCGGGCTCGCGCGAGCCGTTGACATTCACAACCTGGTCGACCTCACCGTGGAAGATCCAAATGGGCACCTTGCCGAGTCGCTGGGCCAATTTCGGCATGACCGAAGCACTGTCGGCATCCGGGACCACGGGCTGGGATCCGCGGAATTGCGGGAAGTCCCGCACCCAGCCGCAAATTGGAACGATCGCCGCGAACAGCTCCGGATGCCGGTACGCCACGTACCAGGTACCGTGTCCTCCCATCGACAGCCCCGTGAGATAGACGCGACTAGGATCGACATGGAATTCCTTCATGGTCTGTTGCAGCGCCGCGGCGGCCATGTCAGCCGGCGTGCCGACCCACTGCGAGTCTGTCGGGACCTGCGGGAATACGACAATCGCGGGATAGCGAGTGAAATTCTGCCGGATCGCGGGAGCGAGGCCCACGTTGGTTTGGAGGAGACCGTCGCCGCCCCGTTCCCCCGCCCCGTGCAGAAACAGAATGGCCGGCCAGCTGGGCTTCGATGCATAGTCGGCCGGGACATAGACCTGATAGTGATACGCTTTGCTGCCGACGGTGATGCTGCGATCGAGGAACCCGGTTTGCGCCTGTTGCAGCGACGCGGTGAGGGCGACGAGCAGAAAGAGCATGGCTGAACTCCCGTGTTAGGTGCCTAAGCGAACGATGCTCACCACGGCGGAGGCGTTCCCGGTTGCCCGGCGAAATCTCGCTTCCTCCGAAATACCCCGAGCAGCCGATCCAGCGCGAAGACGAGGACCTCGTAGAGGCCAAACGCGGCGATCACCATCAGCGTGCCGATGACAACGGCGGACGCCATGGACATGTCGCCCTTCTGAAGGTCTTCCTTATGGTGATCGAAGTCCTCGATGTACTCTTTCATCGTCAGCGTCTTGCCCTGCGCGACGTCACGCTGCATTGATTTCCCAACCGCGACGCCGACGATCAAGCCAATCACGAGCGCTACGAGAAGGCGGGCGGGGAGCATTCGCGACATATCGACCTCAGTACGCGTATCCTTCAATTCCAGCGGCGCGCCAATCGGCGGAATACAGCACGGAGACCACGGTGCCCCCCCGCCCCCCCCGCCAACACTCGCGCGCGCCGAGCGGGCGTGACAGATGTAGGCAACGCGCGTACCAAGGTAGTCGATACCGGTGCGGGCACCCTGCACCGCGTCACAGCCCGCGAAGGTCCACTGTCGCGTCGGCGCCACAAGACTCCGATACCAGTCAATCAGATCCGGACTGAGGAATCGCCGCAAGCGGGGCGTGATGCGGGCGCTGTCAGGATTCGCCGCGATATCGCGCAGCAAAGTAGGAATAGCGGCAGGCGGCTGCGGGCCGGACCACGTGGCGAGGTGCGGCGCCGCGAGCTTTGTGTCGAGCATACCCGCGATGCCGTACGCCATAGCGCCCACCTGCGCCTCGGCGAGGTTTGCCAGCACGATCACCGTAAGACCCGATTCGGGATAGCGGGCGATGACGGTCTTGAATCCCTGCCAGCTTCCAGTATGCGAGATCCGCAAGTGCCCCCGCTGGTTGAAAATCGCCCAGCCGAATCCATACGGATACGTCGCTCCATCATTGAGCCGCACCGGCGTCCACGCCGTATCGAGCGCCGCCTGACTCGGCACGCGTCCGTGATTCAGTGCGACCGCCCACTTTGCCAGGTCGCGCACCGTGACATACAGCGCGCCATCGGCCGTCGTGTTCAGCATGGGCGCCACCCATTCCTGGTTCTTGAGCACGCCGTCAGCGAGCACATACCCATCTGCGCGGTTGGGCACAATGTCGGCTTCCGAAATGATGCGTGAATCGTTCATGCCCAGCGGCTTGAACACGGAGTCGCGCAGCAGATCGCCGTAGAACCGCCCGCTGACACGATGGATCAACGCGCCGAGCAATACGTAGCCGGTGTTGCTGTAGCTCCAGCGCTCTCCCTGCCGGAAGTCGAGCGGCCGTGATGCGGCAAACTTCACGAGCTCGTCTTCCGTGTAATCCTTGCGATAGTCGAACGTCGAGTCGGTGTACTCGGCGATGCCCGACGTGTGCGTGAGCAGGTGGCGCACGGTGATCCCCTGCCAGACAGACGCGCCTTCCGGGAACCAGCGCACGATTGGATCGTCGAGCCGCAGCCGTCCCTGCCCGACCAGCATCTCCACGAGCGCCGCTGTGAACTGTTTGCCCATCGAGCCCGACTGATAGATCGTGCTGTCGGACGCGGGGACGCGCAGCTCGACGTTGGCAAACCCGTACCCGCGCGACATGACAACGCGATCGCCGCACAGCACCGCCACCGACACGCCGGGGATGCGCTGCCGCTCCATCTCGGCTCGCACGTAGCGATTGATCGGGATCGTATCGGTCTCCTGTGCCGCGAGGAGCGCCGGCAGGAGGAGCGTGACTGCGCTCCCGATCATCCGACCGCTAGCGCGCGTCATACACACCCCACACGGTCCGGAGGACATCGCTGATCTCACCCAAGGTCGCGCGCGCGCGCACGGACTCGAGAATCGGCTCCATCAGCGGGGCAGCCGGCTCGCGCGCGGCCGACTCGAGCGCGCCGAGCAGCCGTTTCACGCGACCAGCATCCCGTTTCCCGCGCAGTTTGACAACGCGCTGCTTCTGCAGCTCAGCGAGCTTGGAGTAGTCGGGCGCTGGGATAGGCGGCACGGGCTCGCCGGTGACGTACTCGTTCACTCCCACCACAACCTGCTTCCCCGCCTCGACCTCGCGCTGCTGCTCGTACGCGCTCTGCGCGATCGCCTGCTGGAAATAGCCACGCTCGATCGCCTTCACCGCACCGCCACCAGCCTCCACCTCGTCCACCAGTTTCCGAGCAGACGCCTCGAGCCTGTCCGTCAGTGCCTCCAGATACCAGCTGCCGCCAAGCGGATCGACGACTCCGGGGACGCCGGTCTCGTGCGCCAGGAGCTGCTGAGTGCGCAGCGCCAGCGTCGCGCTGAGCTCCGTGGGCAATGCCAACGCCTCATCATAGGAATTCGTGTGCAGTGATTGCGTGCCGCCGAGCACCGCCGCCATCGCCTGAATGGCCACACGGACGACGTTGTTGAGCGGCTGCTGGGCCGTGAGTGTCGCGCCGCCGGTCTGGGTGTGAAAGCGGAGCCGAGCCGCGGCGTCACTCGCATTGAACTTCTCTTGCATGAGTCGCGTCCACAACCGGCGAGCGGCGCGGAACTTGGCGATCTCCTCGAACAGATCCGTGTAGGCCGCGAAAAAGAATGAGAGACGCGGCGCAAACTCGTCGACCTGCAGTCCCGCGGACCGCGCACCGCGCACATACTCGAGAGCATTCGCAAAGGTGAAGCCGACTTCCTGAACTGCCGTCGCGCCCGCCTCCCGCATGTGATAGCCGGAGATCGAGATCGGATTGAAGCTCATTTTGGCGGCGGAGGTGAAGCGGACGATGTCAGTGACGAGCCGCAGCGACGGCGCGGGAGGATAGATGTAGGTCCCGCGCGCGATGTATTCCTTGAGGATGTCGTTCTGCAGCGTGCCCTGGAGTTTGGTGAGCGGCACACCCTGCTCTTCGCCGACGACGATGTACATCGCCAGCAGGATCGCCGCGGTGGCGTTGATCGTCATCGAGGTCGAGACTCTGTCGAGCGGGATGCCCTGGAACAGCCGCTGCAGATCTTCGATGCTGTCGATCGCGACGCCGGCCCGCCCCACCTCGCCTTCCGCCATGCGGTGGTCGGAGTCGTACCCCATTTGCGTCGGCAAATCGAACGCCACCGAGAGACCGGTCTGCCCGGCCTCGAGCAGATGACGAAACCGCCCATTGGTCTCTTCCGCCGTCCCAAAGCCGGCGTACTGGCGCATCGTCCACAGCTTGCCGCGATACATCGTGGGGTAGACGCCGCGAGTGAACGGCGTTTCTCCCGGCGCGCCCAGGTCCTTCGCGGGATCGCCGCGCCAGTCGTCCGGCCCGTAATACGCCTGACGCTGCGTCATGCTTTCGCGAGCAGCGACTGCGCGAACTCGACGTCTCGTTTGGAGCCGATGATCAGCGGCGTACGCTGATGTAGCTCGGTGGGCTTGATGTCGAGGATGTCGCGCGTGCCGTCGATCGCCGCGCCACCTGCCTGCTCGACGACGAATGCCAGCGGCGCCGCTTCATAGAGCAAGCGCAATTTGCCCTGCGGTGACGCGGCATCCGCGGGATACAGGAAGACACCACCCGACATCAGGTTTCGATGAATGTCGGCGACGAGCGAGCCGATGTAGCGCGCATTCTTCGCTTCGATGTGTCCACTGTCGCCGTTCTTGAACGCGCCCACCACCCGCTGGATGCCCGGTGTCCACTTGTTCCAGTGACTCTCGTTTACGCTGTAGTACGTGCCGACGTCAGGCGAGCGAATGTCGGGGTGTGACAGCAGGAATTCGCCGATGGTGGGGTCGAGGGTGAAGCCGTGCACGCCTTGGCCGGTGGTGTAGACCAGCATCGTACTCGAGCCATACAGGATATACCCTGCGGCGACCTGCGCCCGGCCCCTTTGCAGACAGTCCTCGAGCGACCCGGGTCCCCGGCGGTTGGTGATGCGGCGGTGGATCGAGAAGATCGTACCGATCGAAACGTTGACGCCGATGTTGCTGGAGCCGTCGAGGGGGTCATACAACAAGACGTATTTCCCGCTACGCCGATCGTCGCGCACTTGCACCGGAATCGGGTGCTCTTCCTCCTCCGATGCGACGACGCACACGCGCCCCGTGTGCTCGACGCTGTGGCGCACGGTGTCATGGGCGAACACATCGAGCTTCTGCTGGACTTCCCCCTGAACGTTCACCCCTCCGAATTCGCCGAGAATGTCGGTCAAGCCGGCGCGGCGCACCTGGCGCGAGATGATCTTCGCGGCGAGACAGAGATCGTAGAGCAGATTGGACAACTCGCCGGTCGCCTCCGGATGGAGACGCTCCTGCTCCATGATGTATCGCTCAATTGTGACGACGGACGTCGCTGCTTGTGATCGCGCCATGACTCGAGATGGTGAGTGTGATCGTCCCCTGCTCGTCAGTGCGAAATACGTGGACACCGTGCGCCCGCAGCCGCGCCAGCGCTTCGGCCGCGGGATGGCCGTAGCGGTTCTTCGCGCCCACGCTGATCACCGCGTCTTCCGGCTGCAGCTCGTTCAGCCAGCGATCCGACGTGGCCCAGCGCGAGCCGTGATGCCCCACCTTGAGGAGCGTCACCCGACCGACCTGCCCCGCCAAATGACTTTCGGTGGGCATGCCGGCGTCCCCGGCGAGCAGCAGCCGCGTCGGACCATACGTCACGAGCAGAACAACGGACTGCTCGTTGATATCCGTCTGGGTTGACGCCCAGGCGGAGTCCGGACTCAGCACCTCGAGCGTGACGCCGTCCAGCTCCAGCCGGTCGCCGCGGCGTGCCGCCCGCCACTCTGCGCCGTCCCGCTCGACCGCGCCGAGGAAGCCCAGGTACCCGGCGTCCGGCACGGGCTCGCCGGGCTCGAGCACGAAGGCGGGATCGAACGTGTCGAGCACCGCGGACAGCCCGCCGAAATGATCCAGATGCGCGTGCGTTGCCACGACCGCGGCCAGCTGGGTCGCGCCATGACTCCGCAAGAACGGCACCACCACTCGCCGGCCGGCATCACCCTGCGGCCCGCGCGGCCCACCATCGATCAGGATCCAGCGGCCGGCGGGACTGCGCAGCGCCACCGCGTCCCCTTGTCCGACGTCTAGGAAACTTACGGTAAGACATTGACAATCTGAAAGGCGCGAAAAGGCGTTGAACAGCGCGGTGAGTGAAAGGAGAGCGACGGTGAAGGAGACTCGCGCAGCGATGGTCCAGCGGCGGCGCGGTGAGCGCCATAGCCACCACGCGACTACGAGCACACCGAGCCAGAGCGCGGCTGCCCGAGGGCCGGCAATCATGATGAAGTGCCCGCCCGGCAGCGCCGCCGCTGCTTTCGCCACGAGGTCGAGCAGCGCCAGACAGAGTCCCGCGCCTGCCGCCAACCAGCTCGACGACAGCAGCAAGGCCATCATGAGGCCCGGCACCGCGACCCCCGCCAGCGGGATCGCGAGCAGATTGGCCACCACGCCGATCGGTGCCACAGTGCCGAAGGCGTACGCCGTGATGGGAGCCGTGACCAGCGTAGCGGCGGCGGCCGGCGCGAGCAGCCGGACGATCTTCGGATGGCGCTCAGTCGCGCGACCCGCCCAGATCACGGCGGCCACCGCTGCAACCGAGAGCCAGGCGCCGGTCGACTGTACCGACCACGGATCGGCGAGCATGACGCTCAACGCCGCGAGTGCGACAAAGCCGCGTGGGGCGACGACGCGCTGGCGCAGCTTCGCGATGTCGAGCAACACCAGCATTGCCGCCGACCGCGTGGCGGGGGCCGGGAAACCGAGCAGCCAGACATAGGCGAGCATGACGACCGTGCCCGCGATGAAGCGCGTCGGCCCGCTCAGGCGCAGCCGCACGAGCAGCACATTGAGCCATGCGGCGAAGAAGGCGACGTGCAGTCCGGAGATCGACAGCAGATGCGCGAGCCCCGAGCGCGCATAGCGCTCGCGCAGCTCGGCGTCGAGCTCGGCGCGGCGCGCGATCACCAGCGCGTCGACCAGCGGCGCGCGCGTACCGAACAACCTGCGACTGCGCTCGGTGATGCGATCGCGCAGCGCCCCGCGCCCGCGCGGCTGCGGATCGAGCTGGCGCGCGCGGCGAGCGACCAGCACGCCGCGATTCGCGTCGCCGAGGAATCGTCCGGCGACGACCCACGTCGTGCCGCCGTGCGCGCCGTATCCCTCGGGCCAACGGATGGTGAGGGTGCCGCCACACCGGCCGGCGCGCACCACACCTTCGGTGACTCCCCCCGCCGCTGCAACGGGATCGGTGAGCTGGATGACTACGGCGCGTGTGGCGGGTTTGTTAACCCCGGGGCGCCGCCCCGGGGTTAACCCACCCTCAGTAGATCCGGACCAGATCCCGGCACAGGTGCTGGTGCGTTCGCGCAACGCCGCCGCGCCCCACACGGCACCGGCCACCAGCATGATGCCGAGCGCGGCACCCAAGGGAGCTCGCCTGACGAACAGCGCAGCCCCCACGAGCACCGGAAGAACTACTCCCCACTCCCCACTCCCCCGCAGCCCGGCGCAGAGACCGGCTCCGAAGGCAATGGCGAGGTAGAGAATCGGCGGCCGCATGGCCGCCCTAGGCTACAAGTGGCTGGGCTTTGCGCCGCAGCGCGGTGCGAGTGCGACTTTGCGGAAGCCTTCGAGGAGCACCACGTCGAGCTTGGCTTTTTCCCCGTCGCTGTCGAGCGACAACCCCGTCAAGATTTCGCCCGCGCGAGTCGACACGTAGCGAGGCGACAGCCGATTCAGCGTGTAGACGAGCACGTCGCCGCGACAGGTGTCGCAACCACAGAACTTGGGAAACCTGTCGCGCAGGCTCTGATACTCGCGCTGGGCGACCTCGGCCGTGACGTTGGTTACTCCCATACCTCGCCCCCTGTCCCTCTCTCCACAACGTGGAGAGGGGGCACGGCGGTGACAGCGGTGAATGTCGAACCGGTGGTACCCGTGAAGCGCACCTGCCGGTATGTGCCGATCCACTCCGCAGGTCCCTCGACCAGCGCGATCTTGTTCGTGCGTGTTCTGGCCTGCAGGAGATCGCCGCGCTTGGCCGGTCCTTCGACGAGCACTTCGTGCGTCGTGCCGACCAGGCCGATGTTCTTCTGCCTCGCCATGCCCCGCACGACATCGATGAGCCGGCCGATGCGCTCCGTTTTGATCTCCTCGTCCACGTGGTCCTTGATCCGCACCGCCGGCGTGCCCTCGCGAACGGAGTACTTGAACGTGTAGGCGTCGTCGAACCCGACGAGTTCCACGAGCGAGAGCGTCTCCTGGAAATCCCTTTCGGTCTCCCCCGGGAATCCCACAATGATGTCGGTCGACAACGCGATGCCGGGCACGGCGTCGCGCAGCGCGGACACGACCTCGAGGTAGCGCTCGCGGTCGTAGCGGCGCAGCATGCGCCTGAGCGTGCGTGAGCTGCCGCTCTGCACGGGCAGATGCACGTGCTCGCAGACGGCCGGCGTCTCCGCCATGGCCGCAAGCACGGCGTCGGTGAAGTCGGTCGGATAGGGCGACGTGAACCGCACGCGCCGCATACCCGCCACTGACCCCACGGCGCGGAGCAGCGCGGCAAAATCGTGCTCGCCGTCGTGATAGCTGTTGACTGTCTGCCCAAGCAGCGTGACCTCGGTGGTGCCCTGCTCTGCGAGGCGTGTGACCTCGCCGACCACGTCGGCCAATTTGCGGCTGCGCTCCGGCCCGCGCGTCATCGGAACGACGCAGAACGTGCACCGATAATCGCACCCCCGCTGGACTGTCACGAAGGCGGACACGGGATTGCCGCGGACGGGCGGGACGTCCTCGTAATGCTCCCAGCTCTTGAACGCGACGTCGGCGGTGCGCTCGCCGTCGCGCGCCCGCGCGATCAGCTCGGGCAGCCCACGGTACCCATCCGGACCGACGACGAGGTCCACCTGCGGCACCCGCTCGAGCAGCCTGGGACCGAGCCGCTGCGCCATGCAGCCGACGACACCGAGGACATCACCCGGGCGCTTAAAGCGCTTCAGTTCTCCCATTCGACCGAGGACGCGCTGCTCCGCGTGATCGCGCACGGCGCATGTATTCACCAGCATCACGTCGGCCTCGGCGGGATCGTCGGTGCGCACGTATCCCTGGCGGCCCAGAACTCCGTACATCAGCTCGGAGTCCGAGACGTTCATCTGGCAGCCGTAGGTCTCGATATAGATGCGTGGCATCAGTCGATCTCGACAGCAAATCTACTCTGTCCGGTCCAATCTTCCGAACGGATGGAGACGCTGAGATAGTCTTCGGTCAGCAGCTCCACCTTTCCGCCCTGCCTCCCCGAAAGGATGCCGTCCCCCCACGCCCCCCTGCGGCGCGCGCGATAGGCGGCGGCCTTGGCCTCGCCGAGCTCACGCAGGTCGCGCGCGCGAGCGCGAATCACCTCGGGTGATACTTGACCCGACACGCGGGCTGCCGCGGCATCCGGCCGAACACTGAACGGGAAAACGTGGAGATAGGTAAACGGCAAGGCGTCGAGCAGCGCCAGGGTCGCCTGATGATCGGCATCGGTCTCACCCGGGAATCCGGCGATCACGTCAGCGCCCAGACCAAAGACCGGGAGTCGTTCCGCGAGCCATTCTATCCGCGCGCGGTAGGATTCCGCCGTGTACCAGTGCCGCCCCATGCGCTTGAGCACGTGATTCGATCCCGACTGCAGCGGCGCGTGCAGATGCGCGGCGAGATTGCGTGGGGCTTCGATCAGCAGATGCGCGAGGGTGTCGTCGACCTCCGTGGCTTCCACGCTGGAAAGCCGGAACCGGACCGACGGCACCGACTGAATCAGCGTTTCCAACAGCTGCCCCAACGTACAGCGTGGCGTCGTAGCGTCGTGCCGTCGTGCCGTCGTGCCGTCGTGTGGCGTGTCTTGCCCATACGTCCCGATATGCACACCCGTCAGGACGATCTCGGCGTGGTGCTCGGCCAGCGCGCGCGCCTCCTCGACCAGCTCCTCGACGCCGCGCGAGCGATTCGCACCCCGCGCGAGTGTTGTCGCGCAGAACGTGCAATGCTCGTCGCACCCGTCCTGGATTTTGAGGAGGGCGCGGCTCTTCCCAAGCGTCCCCCCTCTCCGTTTTACGGAGAGGGGGTCAGGGGGTGAGGAGAGGGGTGAGGTCACCCCAGCCGCGCGCAGCACCACATCCGGATCCGCATTCGCGACCACCGCACGCACCGACGGCAGCGCCGCAATCGAGCCATCGTCCAGCGCAGCGGCGCACCCCATCACAATCGTCTGAGCGGTACCGGTCTTCGCGACATGACGCACGTAGCGCCGCAGTTTGACTTCGCTTTCGTGGGTGACGGTGCAGGAATTGATGACGGCAAGATCGGCGAGCGCGGGATCATCGACCAGGACGGCGCCCTCGTCGGTGAATCGCCGGCGGACCACATCGGTGTCGTACTGGTTCGCGCGGCAGCCGAAGGTGTGGAAGTAGACTCTCACGGCCGCACGGTCAGCCCCAGCAGGAGTGTCCACACCTTTTCACTCAACCCGGTGCCCGTGCGCTGCAGGTGCTCGACACCGAAGTCGATGCGGCCCCGTCCGGCCGCAAACTGCTTGCCGAGACCCGCCGACAGACCGACCTCTGTCGGCGCCGTGGGGCCGGCGCCAAAGGGCATCTGCCCGCCGCGCGCACCGAGTCGGAAGCCCGCGCCGGGTGTGCCGAGCTCCGCGCCGACCGACCAGTTGAGCGTGTTGTGCCCGTTGGACGTGGAGGCGGTCCAGTCACGCCACGTGGCGGTGCCGGCGATCGCGAATTGGGTCCCCGGATGCCAGAGGACGCCCGCGCCGTACGAGTTCGGCAGATCGTTGTCCGCGACGGTCTTGCCGCGAATGTCGGCCTCGAGCTTGGAGTCCGCCCGAAACCATCCCGCCAGGCGGAGGGAGCCAAGATCCAGCAGCGCGTTCACCGAGCCTGCTTTTCCGGAATAGGAGACCTGGTCCCGCGCGGTCGTGTTGCGATAGGAGGTGTCGGTGAACGTGCGAGTTGCCTCAACACGGGTGGACCCCGTCAGCAAGTGAAATCCGCCACCGATGGCGAGCCGGCGGGTGATTCGGGCCGCGACCGCCAGGCGCACATCGCTGACCGCTCCATCGCTCGTGACGGCATCGGTGAACGGCACCGTGTCGCCGCGAACGACGAGGGTGTCCGAGGTGCTGATCCCGAAGGTGCGGTCGAGGTACGTCGTGAACCCGCCGCCCACGACGATACGACGACCGATTGGCCCGGCGATTACGAACGCTGGGAAACGTGTCCCGCGCAGCGGCGTTTGCGTCCCGGCAATGTCGACCGTCCGCCGAGACAGGGCACCCGTCACCGAGCCGCTCAAGCGCCGCACGTCGATGAGCGACGCGTCGATCAAAGGTGAAAACGCGTCGAAGGGCGCAAAGGCGCCGCCGGTCGAGCGGGCGCGCACGCTTTCCCACTTGCCCGGCGTTCCCAGGCCGCGGATGCCGAACTGCGAATCTTGGGCGGCCACACGGCCCGACGGCCCGACGGCCAAGAGCGACACCAGCAATGTCATTGCCGCGGCCGTCCGGCCGTCCGGCCGTCTGGCCCTCACGGCTTCCCGAACGGAAAGCGTTTCACGTAGGTGATGTGCAGCGCGGGCCGCAATGCCGAGGTGCGGGAGGAGTAGAAGCGAACCTCCGTATAGGATGCCGCTTCCGGCACCTGGCCCAGCATGAACGCCGTCGTCTGGGTGGTATCGAGCGCCCAGTTCCGAATCAGATCCGTCAATTCGATGCGCACCGTGTCGGCGACGTTCGCGTGGATGGTCGTCTTGCCCGTGAGCACATTGGCGAGCGGTGACTTCGCGCCGAGGTCGGCCAAGACCGGCAATCCACGAACCTCGAACGAATCAGCCGGCGAGGCGGACACGGGCGCCACCGGCACGAGGATGAGCGTTGCGCGCACGACATCGATGCTGTCGTGCAGGAATGCCGGCAGGTCGACGCGCAGCAGACTGCGCGCCGACGGCGCGCCGCCCACCACGAGGTTCGAATCGAGCGGTTGTGGCGCACGATCGAACACGAAGCTGTCGAACTGCGGCGCGCGCGGCTGGATTCCCGTCTTCACCGTATCGGGTTCGCTCGAGACGGTATCGGGAACCGTATAGTGGAAGTACCACGACACCAGCGCATTGCGTCCGGACTCCAGTGTGCCGATCGCGATCGTCGCAAACGAATCGGCCGTGACGCGCACGCCGAAGCCCAGTCTGCCGGAATCCGCCTCGACGAGCGGCGCCTGCAACGAGTCGAGATGCCAGTACAGAAACAGAGTGCGGCCGCTGTCGGCCTGGACAATGACGTGGCCCGCCGAGTCGGTCCAGATCGAATCGCCCCAGATGCGGCGCGTGGTCGTATCGGTGATCGGCGGACGTGCGAGCACCGCTGAAACATTGACGCTGTCGACCGGAGGACTACTGAAATCCGGCTCGAGGCTCAGGAACGTCGCGGTGGAATCCGACGTCACCGGCAGCGAGTACAGCTTGAGCTGCAGGTTCGTGGCCTGCGTGTCGCGCCGCACGATGATCGTGCGGAGCCGGACCGAGTCCGCAAAGAGGGGAACAGTGGTGGTGTCGCCGGTATGGAAGGTCGTTCTCGTGAACATGTTGTTCGTGACGAAGAACGCCCGGCTGTCGATGACGCCTGGGACATCGACGGCCGTCATGGCCTCCGCCTGATACGCCTGCACGTACCCGCGGAAGGACGAATCGCGCACGATGATGTCGGTGAAGATCGTGTCGCGACTCTCGATCGTCCCGTTGGGGCAGAAGGTCGGGCACACGCCGGGAGCCGTAGCCACCTCGACGCACGCGATCGGACCCGCGCAGAGCAACAGAATGGCGAAGTACCGCTTCACCGGTCGAGCGTCTCCTTGGTAAACGCGTCGGGCAACAGAGCGTCGAGCGTCCAGCGCCGCTCCGACGTGGGCCCAACCGCAATGACTTCCAGATCGAGGCCGAACTCCGCGAGCAACTGACGGCACGCGCCGCACGGCGCCGCGGGAGGATCGACCTCGGTGGTCACGACCACGCGCTTCAGCTTGCGCGCCCCACCCGCGACCGCAGCCCCTAGCGCCATGCGCTCGGCACAGATGGTGAGACCGTACGACGCGCTTTCGACGTTACAGCCCACGTACACCTTCCCGTCGGCTGCCTCGATGGCCGCGCCGACATGAAAGCTACTGTAAGGGGCCCACGCATTGCGCATCGCGGCCCGTGCCTGCTTCACCAGGTCGCTCACGCGACCACGTCCCGCAGGAACGAGGTGCCCGCCGCGAGGCGCGGCACACCGAAGTACTCGGCGACGGTCTGCCCCAGGTCGGCGAACGTGCGCCTGACGCCGAGTGAGCGAGGCTTCACTTTGGGACCGAGCACCAGCAGCGGGACCATCTCCCGCGAGTGATCGGTCGACGGCGTCGTCGGGTCATTCCCGTGATCCGCTGTCAGCATGACGAGATCATCGGCCCGCAACCGGCTGACCAGGCGCGGCACCCAGGCGTCCAACTCCCTGAGACCCTCATGAAACCCCGCCACGTCATTGCGGTGCCCCCACGTTTGGTCGAACTCGATCACATTCACGAATACGAAGCCCGTCTCCAAGGTCTCGAGCGCCCGCTCGATGAGGCGATACGCGTCCCCGTTCGTGGGCGTGTGCTCGCTGCTGATGTTTCGCGCTGCAAACAGATCGTCCACTTTGCCGATGCCGACGCGGGCAATTCCCGCCTCGGCCAACTGGTCCAGCAGCGTCGTGCCGACCGGCGCGATGGAAAAATCCTTCCGGTGCGTGGTGCGGCGGTAGTCCCCAGGCATGCCCTCGAACGGCCGTGCAATTACGCGGCTGACGGCGTGCTCTCCTATCAACATTTCGCGCGCCACCATGCACGCCCGGTATAGCTCGTCGAGCGGTACCGTCGATTCGTGCGCCGCGATCTGGAAGACCGAATCGGCCGACGTGTACACGATCCACTTGCCGCTGCGCTGATGCTCGGCGCCGAGCTCGTCGATGATCGCAGTCCCCGACGCCGCTTTGTTGCCGACCCAGCCGCGCCCGGTGCGGCGCGCAAATTCGTCCAGCAGCGCAACCGGAAAGCCTTTGGGATAGGTGCGGAACGCTTTCTCCAGCAACACGCCGCAGATCTCCCAGTGGCCCGTCGTGCTGTCCTTCCCCGCCGACGCCGGCTGCGCGATGCCGTGCGCCGCAGTCGGCGTGACGTCGCTCGCGAGCCCACGAACTCCCGACGGGCTGCATTTTCCGAGACCCAGCTTTTCCAGATTCGGCAGCTTCAGTCCGCCGACTGCACGCGCCACGTTCCCCAGCGTATTCGATCCCGCATCACCGTATTGCGCCGTGTCGGGAGCGGGTCCGATACCGAGCCCGTCGAGCACGATGATGGCGGCTCGCTGCGTCACGCATACACTCGCGGCAAGCGCGGTCCCAAGCCCGTCAGCACCTCGTGTGCCAACTCACCACTCCACGCCGCGAATTCGTCCAGCGTGATGCGCTGCTTCGCTTCCTCGCCGATCAGCGTCGCGATGTCGCCGACCTGAACATCTACAGTCCCGGTTTCCACCAGCGTCATGTCCATCTGCACCACTCCGACGATGGGACAGCGCGCCCCACGCAGCAGCACATGCGCCTTCCCACTGAGTCCTATATCGCGCCGGACGCCGTCCGCATAGCCGATCCCGAGCGTTGCGACCACCGTGTCGCGCGGCGCCACCCAGCTCGCGTTGTAACCCACGCTTTCACCTTTGCGCACGCGCCGCACGCTCACCACCCGCGCCCGGATGCTGACGACGGGTTTCGGTTGCTCGAGCCCTTTCGCGGCTAACCCACCGTAGAGGAAGATGCCGGGCCGCACCATGTCGAACGCGAATGGCTGTCCCCGCAAAGCCGCCGCGCTGTTCGCGACGTGCAGCAACCGGGGACGGCGCGGCAGATGCTCTACGGCCCGCTGAAACCGCTCCAATTGCTGATCGAGGGTCCCCGCATCGCGCTCAGCCGAATGAAAATGCGTGTAGCACCCCTCGAACGCCGGCGTGTCCGCCGCCTCACCCAGCTTGTCCACTTCATCCCAACGCACGCCGGCGCGGCCCATGCCGGTATCGATCTCGATATGGAAGGGACGATCGCCGCGCGCTGTCCACTCGAGGATGCTCCCGGCATCGCCGAGCGCCGGTGTCAGCTGATAGCGATCGTAGTCGTCGAACAACTGAGCGCGCGCCGGCATGAACACCAGAATCGGACGCGTGATCCCGGCCGCTCGCAGCTCGGCGCCTTCCTCGATGGTGGCGACCCCGTAGCCCCACGGGTCGAGTTGCTCGAGGGCCCTGGACACATTGACGGCTCCAACCCCGTACGCGTTCGCCTTGACGACAGGGAGGAGCCGTGCGCCTGCTATCTTTGCTACCGTTCGGGCGTTGTCGACGAGGGCACCCACGTCCACTTCCACCCAGGCCCTGCGACTCGTTGACACGCTCACAGCGCGGGTATGATACCCGGCCCGGAGGCTAAATGCAAGGCGATTCAGCGCTTGGACGTGCTCTCGGACTCGTGCGCGAGCTGCGGCAACGCTGCCCGTGGGACCGCGCCCAGACCCCGCAAACACTCCGTCCCTACCTGGTCGAGGAAGCACTCGAGCTCGACCAGGCCATTCAGACCGATGACCCCGAGGCGATGCGCGACGAAATGGGTGATCTGCTCCTGCATCTCGCGTTTCAGATCGTCATCGCCGAGGAGCGGTCGCAATTCAATGCCGAAGTGGTCACCCGCACACTCGAAGAAAAGATGTGGCGGCGGCACCCGCATCTTTTCCAGGAAGGAGGACGCGGGAGCAGCGGAGATCACGCCGGCTGGGAGCTGGTGAAGCGGCGCGAACCGCGCGGGGGGGGCAAGCGTGGCACACTCGCGGGCCTGCCGCCTACCCTGCCGCCGCTCTTGATGGCCTATCGGCTGCAGGAACGCGCGGCCGGAATCGGGTTCGATTGGCCGGATGCGAACGGTCCGATGGCGAAGGTGAAGGAAGAGATCGGAGAGGTCGAGCGGGAAGCGAGGAACAGGAATCGCCAAGCGATCGAGGAAGAGGTCGGCGACTTGCTCTTCGCGGCGGTCAATCTCGCGCGCAAACTCGGTATCGAGCCGGGTCAGGCGCTGGAGCGGTCCAACGCCAAATTCACCCAGCGGTTTGAGAAGGTGGAGACGCTGGCTGAGGAGCGCGGACTGGAGATGGGGCGCGCGTCGCTTGAAGAGCTCGACAAGTTGTGGGATGAGGTGAAGCAGAAACCCATGTGACGACGCACCCGGTCACGGAGGCGTGAGGTGCGCCGTGTGGCCCTTTCGGCCCCCGGCATTGAACGCGGCAACGCGAATGGTCTCGCGCATGGGGATCGGCCCGGTAACCGCGGTGCTGCGCGCGGTGGGCTCGCTTCCGTCCGTCGTGTAGCGCAGGGTGAAGCCAGGCAGCTCCACGCTCGCGTAAACCTTCCCGTCCTGCACTTTGAGACCCGGCGTGGGGATACGGTAGCTCAGTCCCGGCATCTCTCGATCGAGCCGCGGCAATTCACGCTGGCCGACGACGTTCACGAAGCGCGACCACGCTTCGCGATACAGGGAGTCCGACTTTGCCCGGTCGCGCTCTTTCGCCCAATCGGGATCGGGCGCCCACGCCCGCTCGGCGAGACCGAACAGCTTCGGGACGAGCATGTACTCGAGCCGCCCGTCGCCACCGAGTGTCTCCGACCAAAGGTTCCCTTGAATCCCCACGATGTGCGCCTTGCCGTAGTCGGTGAGCCGATCCTTGCCGGCGAACACGGAGGGATCCAGTGGGTTGCCGCGCCGATCGACGCGCGAGTTGCGGTAGTAGTCGAGGGGAATGAAATCGAACGGCTTGCGCACGTCGACGTAGCCGCCCCAATCGAGCCCGATCTCTGCCGGGTTCGGATTCCACGCGAGATCGAAGTAGAGATTGGTCACGGGACTTAGCACGACATCGTAGCCGCCGTTCGCGAGGCGATACGCGAGGTCCTCGGCGCCCCACCCCGCGACGTTATTCCAGACGTAGGCGCGCCAGCCGCGCTCGGCAAATCCAGGATTGACGATGGTGGCGGGCCGCCCGTCGCGGTGGGTTTTGCGAACGGCGATCTCTTCCCAACCCGACGGCTCCAAACCTTGTGCCTTGAGGATCTGCTCGATGCGTCCGTAGAAGACGAACCAAAACTCGTCGACGCTCGTGAGCCCATGCGCCTGCATGTAGGCCTGCACGGCGGGTGATCCGATCCAGACACCGGCCGGTACCTCGTCGCCACCCATGTGGATATGACGCAGGGGCGCGCCGGCTTCGCGGTGCATCGCCGCGAGATCGCCCACGAGGCGTTCGAGGAACCGATACGTCGATTCGAGCGCCGGGTTGATCACGTTGTCGGGATACCCTTGAACAGACGTGTACTTCGATGTGTCGCCCGGGTCGTTGAGCCGGTACTGCTCGTTGGCCTTCATCGCTGTGATCGCGGCTCGCGCGTGTCCCGGCATTTCTATCTCCGGAATGACTTCGATTTGTCGCGCCGCGGCGTAACGCACGATCTCGACGTAGTCGGCGTGGGAAAAGAACCCACTCCCAAACGGTCGATCCACGAGTGGACCAGACCCAAACGCCGGCTGCAGATGCTTGTCCGAGTCCGGTGGGTGACCGCGTCGCGCGCCCACGGCCGTGAGCTCGGGCAGGCCCGCGATCTCGACCCGCCACCCCTCGTCATCGGTGAGGTGGAGGTGGAGCACGTTGAGCTTGTAGCGCGCGAGTAGGTCGATCGTACGCAGGACCGCGGGTTTCGGATGGAAGTTGCGGGCGACGTCGAGCATGAAGCCGCGGTAGCCGAAGCGAGGCGCATCCACCACCTGAATCGCCGGAATGACGACGCCTGTCTTAGGCGTGGGCGCGGGCAACACACTGCGCAGAGTCTGGAGACCGTAGAAGACGCCGGCCGGCGAGACGCCGACGACGCGTATGCCCTGCCCCGAATCCACGACGAGCGAGTACGCCTCTGGCGCGGTCTGACCCGCGACGGGCCCGACTTCGAGCCGGAGAGCCGCACCGCTTCCCGTCTTGGCGCTACTGAAATACGGGCGCAAGTATTCCGTTGCAAACGCAGTCTCGTTCTTCAAGGCATCCGACGCAATCACCGCCGGCAGCGCCGAAAGACGCAGCCTTCCCGTTCCCTTCGTCACCTCGACCGGCGTCGGGAAAACCGGGGGCAGCTCAGCGGCGGGAATGACGCGGGTCAGCGAGTCGAGTGCAAATTGCTGCTCGGGCGTCGCCACGCGGCGCTCGAAGGGAGCGGCCACGTAATCGGTGAGCCCAATGCCCACGTCTTTCGCCGTGTCGAAAACGATGTAGGGGCCCTGCGGCGCGAAGCTGCGATTGAGGAGCAGATCGGTGATGTACGGGATCCGGACGCTCGCACCTGGGGCCAGCCCGGCAAAGCCACTCGGCACGAGACGGTGCAGCTCGCCTGTCAGGTCCTCGATCGTAAACCCGCTTCCCACGCTGCCGGGGTTCGCGCCGTGGAGCGCGTTATAGTAGATCGACCATCCGTTCGCAGGGAGCGGTTTCTTATCGCGGTTGGTCAGCGTGAACGCCGCTCGCGAAGCTGCCCAGTCGGTGGTGACGCTGTCCCCTACGAGCTCCCAGCGGAGCTGGAGGGCGGTCTGGGCGCCGGCCGCAGCAGCGAGGGCCGGCACGAGGACGGTCAGTGCGGGAAGGAGTCGATTGCGCATGAGAGAGATTAGACCAGTGCAGGTCGTGGTGTCCAGCGGGTGCCCTGGCATCGCGGAAGACCGGTGACTGTGATGCCCATGAGGAGGCATTTTCATGCGCGCTCGGGATCAAAGCCGAGCCATTCGGCAGCACGGCTGTAGATGAACCAGAAGTCGCCGGGCTCCATATCGCGGTAGGAATTCGCCAGAACCGATCTGAAATCCGCCCGCAGCAGCTCGTACTCATCGATCGATGCGCGCCAGTCCATCCTGGCGCGATGCAGCCGCTCCATGAGCGCGAGCGCATCATCAATCGTCGCCACGCGAGTCAGAGGCGCGCCTTCCGGAGTTAACGAGGCTGCCCGCGCCCGGTGGGAACGCAGCAAGTCCGCCAGGCTCACGTTCGTCTCCAGGTCCGCGTGACTCACGAACGGAGGGCGAGCCAACGACAGTCCCGACCCGCCCCGAAGGGTCGTGCAGTAAGCCGGACCTTGCGCTTCAGACACGAAGAAGACCAGAAGGCGGGGACCCGTCTTCGTCCTGATGAGGCCCAGCCAACCGGATATCGTCCCGTCCGAATCGGCAAACCACCGGCTGGGAGCGATGCTGCCATCCTTCCGCCGCTCGCCGGCATCGCCCAAGCTCCGGAAGCCCAACGCAACCAAGTCCTTCATGCCATCATCGTGTGCTTTGGCCGCCGCAGCCACGACTGGATGGGATGGCTCGAGGACCTGAGGTGGCGTGTGATTGGCCGCGCCCCTGCGGAGAGCTTCGACGGCTTTTCTCACCGCGGACAACTCCTCCTCGACGTCGGGAGGCACGGCGTCTAGTCTCATGGCGCGAAGTCAGACTGGGGTAACTCATCAACCCAGCCCTGGGCATATTCGTGCATCCACGAGTCTCCTTCGCACGCCAGCAGCGTGTTGGGTGTCGCAGCCTCAACAAACATGACGACAACTTGCGCCTCGTTCTCGTCCTTGTAGACGCCTCCCGCCCCATCAAGAATCGCAGCGACTCTGAACCCGATGTCCGCCGTGAGTTCTCTGCGCTGCGCCGGGTTCAGGGGCACGCTCTTCAACGCATCGCGAATCTGCGCAGTTAGCGTGCGGCCTAAGGCGCGTTGCCACTGGTCATATCGATCCGTATCGACCTGGATCACGCGCGGTGTCATTGCATATCGTCCGATGATGGAGTGAAGATCACAGAGGCTCGGTCGGGTTCTGGATTTCAGCCATCAAGCCGAGCAGAATCTGTTTATAGACGTCCTCTTTGGAACGGCCGTCCAGTTTCTCGTACGCTCGCGCCGCATGCTTCATGAGATCAATTGCCATTATCCCCCAGACTGCTGGCTGGTCTTGAAAGGGCGCGACGTGCAGAACGTAGTATTGATGGCCTTGGCTGGACCAAACCCGCGCGAGCTCGACCGCCTGACGATCATCAACGGGACCGGGAGGAATTCCAAGTTGATTCGGGTGCACGGCCGGCATAGACCTCCCAGGTGCCTAGTGGCGGCCTAACGGAATGCGCCTAAGCTGCGACGCGACTCCTCCGACTCGACGTTGCCCTGCGGTTTCCGTTCCATATCGGAGATGTTAGCGCCCAAAGAACTGAATGAGATTGCCCGCGTTGTCGTTGATCGCAAAGTTCGCCCGCTGGCCGTTGCGAGCCGGAAATGGACCGAGCGCGATGCGGACGCCACGCTCGCGGAGCCGTGCCAGGCTGTCGTCAAAGTCATCGACGACGAGTCCGACTTTGAAGAAGCCGTGACGTAGCGTCGGGTTCGAGACTGCCGGCGGCGGCTGTGCGGACGGATTGTGGATCAACTCTACTATCAAACCGCCGCCTTCGAGCACCAGTGCACGAATGCCGTCGTACGGGGGCGGCTGCATGACGACAGTTAACCCGAGCTTTTCTACATACCACGCTCGACTTGCTTCGAGGTCCGAGACTGAGAGGGCGAAGAACGCACCGGAGGTCTTGAAGGCCGGAGGAACAGGATGAGTCTGGCCTGATAGGGGCCTGGTGATGACCGCCGCAAGCGACAAGAGCACGATTGGTGTCGGGCGGGACATCAGGCGGTCGGGCCACCGGCGTTGCCGCGCCTCCAGCTGCGCACCCCAGCCCACGCGAACAGCAGAGCCAGCAACGGAAAGACAATTGCCCCGACGTATGCGCCTTCCCCGCCAGCCCGCGTGTGAGCCAGGCCCCCCGTCACCGCGAAAAGCCGAACGGTATAGAAGATGAAGAAGGCGCTCAGAGCAAACAGCACGACACCGAGTGTGCGAAACATCGACTGATCCTGTTGAAGGGCCGGGGCGCTGGGGTTAGGGACGATCGGCTGGCCAGTGAAGCGTGTGCAGCAGACGGTGAAACACGGGAGCGCCGAGCAGCGCGGCAACCGCGATGAAGACCAGGCCGGCATATAGCGCGTAGCATCCGGCAAACAGTTTCCCGCCGGGCGTTTGCGGATCGTTCACCGGCCCCATGCCGCCGAGCAGCATCGCGCTATTCAGAAACGCATCCCGCCACGGGAGCCGTTCATAATGCTCGTAGCCGGCCATCCCGATCAGCAGCGATCCGAGGACGACGCCGCTCGCGACGCCGACGTGGAGGCCAAGGCGACGAGCGAAGTGCCGGGGCGAGATCGGAGGATGCTGTCGGGGCTCGTACATGCCGCGGCTGACCGAGCAGCCTGACTGATTGCGCCTACCTACGCTGCAGCGCGGCGCGCGGTGCGCACCCGCTTCCGGCGCACGCGCGTCACAATCGCCAGATACGCCGTTGCCGCTTTCAAGGACTTCCGCTTGCCACCATAGCCCACGTCTCCGAAAAACTTCCGGTGCCGAGGGGCAGAGGTGCCGTCCGCTCGCGTATGGAATCCCGCACGCACAAACCAGCCGTGCGTGCGCGTAGAGGGCTGGTCGATGCGGCTGATGCCGCGCCGGCGAATTGGACGGGACCGAGACTTCTTCTTCAAGATCTTCTCCAGGTGAGATTGAAGGGAATACGTTGTCGACAAGCACAAGACTACCACAGATAACGTTGCGCCGACAGCGGCCCGTGTTAGGCATTGCAACGGGCTGTTCATGAAATCGACATCTCCAGGTCAGCAGGTTGCCATTCCGCAACGGTATCTCCCAGCAACCCCTTCCCCGAGCTGAGCATGGCTCTCAACTCCGATATCAACGTCACACCGATGATCGATGTCCTCCTCGTGCTTCTCGTCGTCTTCATGCTGTCGATCCAGTTCCGATCGCTGCTACCCATCAATGTGCCGCCACCCGCCGACCAATCGAGGCCTGGCCCCACGGCACCGCAGGTGGTCCTGGAGCTGAGGGAAGATGGATCCTACGCGATTAACGGAACAGTCACCGCGCTCGACATTCTCTCTGAGCGACTGAGCGAGCTGTCGGCAGGTGGAAAGCGAAACCAGATCTTTGTCCGCGCGGCACCGCGGCGGCCTTACCGAGACGTGATCCGCGCCGTGGATCTCGCCCGGGGCGCCGGCTTTCAGATCGTTGGCTACATGCCGTAGCAGAGAGGGGGCAGACGCATGTTACGCGGCCCCCGTAGCGATCAGCGCTTGTTAAACGTCCGAGGATAGGTATGACCCGCTGAGTCAGTCGCAGTACCAACCATCCGTGATCTCTCCACCTGACCCGTAAAGTATTCGTGGCGGCCGGATTCGTACGCGAAAACGAGTGCGACCGCCGGACGCGCATAGGCCCCCCGCACATCAAGCGTGCCAGCGCTTCCGGCTTCCATCGCAAAACTCCCCGTCCCGTGCAAGGAGTCGTTGACCTGGGTCAGCGTGAACTCGAAGCTCGATCCCGGAAAAGAATACGTGACCGCCCATTGCCCACTGAGATCGCTGGCCGGCTCAGCGGAGTTTCTGCAGCCGGCCGCCAGCAAGATGGGGAAGGCGATCCAAACGGATGTGCGCATGCAGGACCTCGAAGGTGTCACAACCAATACCCGCGCGGAACGTGAGTGCGTCACATTGGCGTGACCGCCTAATGCCCATGTTCAGCTGCAAGCGGATTAAATAGAAATGCGCGGCCAGCCTAGTGCCACGAGGAAGTGAGTGCGACCAGGCCACTGCAATATCCAAGTTGGGCGGCGCGCTACTTGTGAAGACGTCGTTGGCATCCTCGCGCGTGAACTTCTCACGGAAACGACGCTCACCGCCGGGCGAGAAAGGGTGTGGGGTCCGACTACGCCTTGCGTACCGGGTAGCGCAGATGCGTAACGCCTACGCCCGCGATCACCGTCGGGTTGCCAAGGACGGCTGGCGTGCCGGCGAGGCGGTCAAAGAGTCGAACGCCGGAGCCAAGAAATACCGCCGCGATGTCGATGGAGAGTTCGTCGACGAGCCCAGCATTCAGGCATTGCTGGATGGTGTCGGCGCCGTGGACCCCAACGGACTTTCCGGCGGCGGCAGTTCTGGCTTGGTTCACAGCGCTTTCGATGCCGTCGGTCACGAAGTGTACAGTCGAGTTGGGTCGCGGCCATCCGGCGGGGATGTCGTGGGTCAGTACGAATGCTGGTCCCCAAGCGTGATTTCCGTCCCAGCCATGGGCGACCTCGAAAGTCCGGCGACCGGTGAGCACGGCACCAAGTTCGGACCAGAGACCGCGAAGGTGCTCGGCGCTCGGCGCGGACACCTTGAACGTCATGGGGTCCGCCCCTCCGGTATTGAATTCGACGTCCCCCGAGGTGAGGTACCAGTCGAACACTTCGGCCACGCCATCGTTGAGGTCGGCGACGTAGCCGTCGAGCGACATGGACATGATTGCGACAACCTTCGACATTGCGTGCTCCTTTCGAGGGTGTGGAGACTGCGTTCAGGGGATCGCACCGTTACTACGAATGACTACTACTAAATTCGACACTGCGACCCATTGGAGGCGGTGTCGGATCGGGGCGGTGCTGTTCGTAGTAGGGGTGCGCGACCACCCACGAGGGGCGCCACCCAAACCACAGGAGATGACCCGAGATGCAGTACCTGATTTCCGTGATCGATGAATCGACCGGCTCCGCGACCGGGGACGAGGATGCGGCCATCGACGTGTTCAACGAACGTCTCATGAAGGAGGGCCACTGGGTCTTTGCCGGCGGCCTCGGGTCGCCCAACACGGCCACCGTCATCGACAACCGCGGAGGGGCGGCGCTGTTCACCGACGGGCCATTCCTGGAGTCAAAGGAATACATCGCCGGCTTCTGGATCATCGAGGCTCCCGACCTCGACGTGGCGCTGAAGCTCGCCACCGAGGGGTCGAAGGCCTGCAACCGAAAGGTCGAGGTGCGGCCGTTCTTGGTCGTGTGAGCGCGATCAGCGTCCTGGAAGCGATCACGCAGGCCCACCGCGAAGAGTGGGCGCGGCTGGTTGCCGCCCTGGCCAGGCGTTTCGGTGACGTCGACATCGCCGAGGAGGCAGCGGCCGGGGCGTTCGCGACCGCCGTCGAGCGGTGGCCGACCGATGGCGTCCCCCCCAACCCCGGCGCCTGGCTGATCACCACCGCCAAACGCAAGGCCATTGACCGGATCCGGCGCGAGAACAAGCGCGACGACAAGGAGCAGGAGGCTCAGCTCTTGTACGACAACGACCCGCCCGAGCCGCTCGGCGCCATCGACGACGACCGGCTCCGGCTGATCTTCACCTGCTGTCATCCGGCGCTCGCGATGGAGACCCGGGTGGCGCTGACGCGGCGCATGATCGGCGGCTTGACCGTGCGCGAGATCGCCCACGCCTTCCTGGTGCAGGAGTCCACCATCGGGCAGCGGATCACCCGCGCGAAGGAAAAAATCAGGGCGGCGCGCATCCCGTATCGGGTGCCGTCTGCGGAGGATATCCCGGCGCGCGTCTCTGGCGTACTCGCCGTCCTCTTCCTCGTGTTCAACGAGGGCTACCTGGCGACCGGCCCCGACACCGAGCCCGTACGACACGAGCTGACCGCCGAAGCGCTTCGGCTCACGCGACTGATCCGCGCCCTCATGCCGGAGGACGGTGAAGTGGCCGGGCTGCTGGCGCTGATGCTCCTCACCGACGCCCGCCGCACCGCTCGCGTGTCGGCGAACGGCGAACTGGTGGCCCTCGACGAGCAGGACCGTGGGGCCTGGGACGCGACACTCATCGCCGAGGGGCATCGGCTGGTGCGCGAACGCCTGGCCGCTGGGGTGGCGCCGGGTCGCTACCAGCTCCTCGCGGCGATCAACGCCGTGCACACCTCCGCTCGCAGCGTACGCGACACCGACTGGTCGCAGATCGTCGCTCTCTACGACCAGCTCGTCCGCCTCGATCCCTCACCGATCGTCGCCCTCAACCGAGCCATCGCGGTCGGCGAGCTTGACGGCCCCGCGGTGGCACTGGCGGCCATCGGCCGTCTTGGCGACAGGTTGACTGGCTATCACGCATACCACGCCACCCGCGCCGAGCTGCTGCGTCGGCTGGGCCGCCGCGAGGAGTCACGCGTGGCGTACGACAGCGCCATCGCGCTGGCGGGCAACACCGCCGAGACCGCATACCTGTCCCGTCGACGCGATGAGCTGGGGTAGTGCCGCGTCGTTCGGCGGCTGGTCACGCGAGTCATCACATCTCGTGCGCTTCGACGGCGCGAACGCGGTAGGTGCGACTGCTCGTAGCCGCCTAACGAATTGCGCCTAAGCTGCGGCGCCGAGTTAGAACGTTCACAAACGCAATTCTTCCCTCGAGGACGGGCGCCGCCAGCTTCAGGCGCCTGTTAGGCAGCGCACTCGGTGCAGTCACCTCAGCTGCCGATCCGCCGCTCTTCCCGTGCCTTGTTGAGCAACCGCTCGGCGAAATCGAGACGCTCCTGCGTTTCTGCCAGCTCCTGTTGGAGCTCCTCGACGCGATGTTCAACTGACTCGAGCCGCTCCGTAACGTCGCCCGGTGGCGATTGAGGACGACTGGCACGCAGACGAGCGATCCTGAGGATCGTCAGAGCGGGAATCCCGACGAGTATTAGGAGCGCGGCAAGAAACACAGGTGGTTCCATGTGGCCTTTCTCTCTCAAGCCTTTCAGTCGCCTGCGCAGCGTCACGAAATGTGCCCAAGCTGCGGCGCGCTAATGAAAGATTCATTCCTTAATGTAAGCGCGCCGTCAGCTGCAAGCGCTTGTTAGGCGGCTGGACGGCCAAGCGCCAACCTGATCTGACTCAAATGATGTTCATTATGAGCGGCGACGTGGTCGAATTCTTCCTTCAACGTGCGCAGCCCATCGACACTATGCACGAATTCCCGGTGGCCATTCAGCTCATAGTGGACGCCAGCATAATGGATGATTGCATTGCGCACGGATTCGTACACGTGCCGGGAGATGTCCAGCGGGACCCGCGCATAGTCGAGTCCCTTGGCCCACGCATCCTGATCCATCACCCAAACGACCGGGCGAGGCTCACTGAGCGCTCGACGGATGCGATCGAAAGACACGGTCTCATTATCGGAGAGATGGTGCAGGAGAAAACTGACCGACCACTTGCCCGGCGCGTAGGTACGCGCGAGGTCGCGAGCGTCGAGCGCGAAGCACCGCAGCGTCTCGTCTCGAGTCCGTTCAAGCTCTCGAATGAGTTGCGTCGCTGACTCCAGCCGCCTAACGAACTGCGCCTAAGCTGTGGCGCCACACTGTACGGGTCACAAACGCAATTCTACCTTCGAGGACGGGCGCCGGCAGCTTCAGGCGCATGTGAGGCGGCAGTACGTCCCGAAACCGAAGGTGCACGAGGCTGACGGCGACGCCGCAACCAAACGGCCCCGAGTGCCAGCACGCCGAGTAGCCCAATGATCTGATTGGCTCTGGCGACGGGCACACCCACCGCCCAGAGACCAGCCCGCACGGCCGCCAGGACGAATGCCCCGACCAACGCCCATTGCAGGGCGTAGCGCCACCCGACCTGGACGGAACGCCGCACCAGCATGCCGCTCACGACACCAGCCCCGAGGAAGACGATCGCCTCGACAACCAGCACGCGCCGGAGCTCAAAGGGAATGGCGAACCGCACGGCCAGCTCAATGATCCCAACTATTGCGAAGACAAGCAGCCAGGGCATCAATCTGCGAATGCGCTCAGTCATTGAGCTGCCGCGCAACGAGATGCGCCTAAGCTGCGGCGCCTTGCTCTAAGGATCACAAACGCAATTCTACACTCGAGGACGGGCGCCGTCAGCTTCAGGCGCGTGTTAGGCCGCGTGCCGGTACATTCGCAGGTGATAGGTAACAGGTTGTACTCAGCTGATTGGTAACACTCTCTCTAACGTAGGTGCCTCGACGAGGAGGCGCCAATGCCCTGGAGGGAGACATCAGCGATGGATGAGCGACTGCGGTTTGTGCAGGATGTACATCGACCGGGGTGGTCGATCGCGGAGCTATGCCGGCGCTACGAGGTGAGTCGCAAGACTGGCTACAAATGGCTGCGCGCGTATGAGCGCGGCGGACCGGCGGCGTTGGCCGATGGATCGCATCGCCCGCACACCTCACCCCAGGCGACGCCGGCGCGCGTGGTGCGCCTGATTCTCGAGTTGCAGCGCCATTACCAGTGGGGCGCGCGGAAGGTGCGCCGCTTGCTCTCGGCCCGCGTGCCCGCCGATGAGGTGCCGACCAAGACGACGATCCATCGGATCCTCGAGCGCCATGGCCGCGTGCGGCCGCGACGTCACAGCTCGCGCCGGATGCATCCCGGCGCGCCGGGCACGCCGATGGAGCAGCCCAACGCGGTCTGGACCGCCGATTTCAAAGGGCAATTCCGCACCAGCAATGGCGTGTATTGCTATCCGCTCACGGTCCAAGATGGGGCGACGCGGTTCCTGCTCGGCTGTCGCGGTCTGCGTGGCCCGACCACCGAAGGCAGTTGGCCGGTCTTCGAGCACGTGTTTCGGCGCTATGGGCTGCCCGAGCGCATCCGCACGGACAATGGGCAACCGTTTGCGTCCAACGCGCTGGGTCGACTCTCGACGCTCTCCGTGTGGTGGGCGCGGCTCGGCATCCGGCCCGAGCTCATCGAGCCGGCGCATCCGGAGCAGAATGGCCGGCACGAGCGGATGCACAAGACGCTGAAAGCGGCGACGGCGCGCCCGCCGCAGGGGCACCTGGCCGCCCAACAGCGCTGTTTCGATCGGTTCCGCGAGCGCTACAACACCGAGCGACCGCATGAAGCGCTCGACGACGCGACGCCGGCGAGCTGCTATGCGCCCTCACCGCGTCCCTACCGCGCGACGCTCCAGCCGCTGCTCTACCCCGGACACTTCGAGCGGCGGCTGGTCAGTCGCAATGGCGGCGTGCGCTGGAACACGCGCTGGGTGAACGTGAGTCACCTGTTCGCCGAGCTCGAGATTGGCTTCGAGGAAATCGATGATGGGCTGTGGAATGTGTACTTCGGACCGGTGTGGCTCGGTCGGTTTCACGAAGCGGTCGGCCGGATCGTCGATCAGTTAGGCCGACCGATGCGCCGCAGCGGAGACAACCATAAAGGAAGGAACTACCGAAAAGTGTTACCCATCACCTGAGTACAAAGTGTCACCTATCACTTGGACCGTTCAGCCGACAGTCACGAGCACGCGTCCATATCCGCACCGTCGAAATTCTCGTCCAAGAGTCCAGCCAACGAGTCCAGCGTCGTTCCTGACCTTGACCCACCAGACTGTCTGGGGCAGTGCTTCGACGGATGGGCTACCTTCTCGGCTCATACCGCATCGCCACCGCCCCCGAGCCGAACTCCAGCCGGCTCACGAGCTGCAGGTCGACATGCTTCGATAGCCCCGCGAACAACGTCGGCCCATGGCCCGCTAGCCTGGGCTGTACCACGAACTCGTACTCATCGATCAATCCCAGCTCCGCCAACGCCAGCGGGAGCTTCACGCCTCCCATGAACAGTCCCTTACCCGACTCCCGCTTGAGCTGCTGAACGGCCTTCCCCAGATCCCCGCGCACGAGCTCCGCGTTCCAATCGACCCGGTCCAGGGTGCTCGACACGACGTATTTCTTTGCCGCGTGGATCGTCCGGGCGAAGGGTTCCATCCAGGGTTCCATCCAATCAGGCCTCGCTCCTGGCTGCGCCGGCGGCCGCCACGCTGCCTCCATCATTTCGTACGTCACGCGGCCCAAGAGGAGGGCGTCGGCCCGGTCGATGTTCTCGACCGCGTGACGATGTAAGTCTTCGTCCGCGGGTATTGCCCGATGATCGCAACACCCGTCCAATGTGACGTTGATGGAGTACCGAAGGGGTCGCATTACGGCAGAGTACCGATCGCCATAGGGCGGCCTAACGAGATGCGTCTAAACTGCGGCGCCTTGCTCTAAGGATCACAAACCAATTCTACACTCGAGGACGGGCGCCGTCAGCTTCAGGCGCGTGTTCGGCAGCCCACTTCGAGTCACAGTTTGGTCGGCCGGTAGATGAGAGCAATGACAACGCCCGAGCCGACCCATTGAACGAAGTTGGCGACTGCCTGGAGGAGCGCTAGCCGGAGCCCAATATTCAGACTCACGTAGTTGTGTAGCACGAACGAGCCAGCGGCAAAGACTCCGACCAAGAAGCCAAAACGCACCCCTTGGGCGAGGGAGGAGCCGTCGCGAAAGGCAAGGGCATAAAGAGCTGCGAGCGCCATCATCGAAAGGAGCAGGGCCACTATACCGACCGGAGCCACGCGCTTCATGGATTCAGGTGGGCGGTACACGGCCGCAAACTGGCGGACTTCGTCGGCTAGCGGTAAGAGGGCCATGAGCAGGAAGCCGATCGCAAAGTACACGAGCGTGGCACCCAGTCCGGCGAAAGCAATGCGGGAGTAGTTGATAGAGTCGTCCTTTCGCTAACCAAGCCAGGCGCTTGAGCGGGCTGCCTAACGAACTGCGCCTAAGCTGCGGCGCCACACTGTACCGTGCACAAAGGCAATTCTACCCCCGAAGACGGGCACCGCCAGCTTCAGGCGCATGTTAGGCAGCACGCCCTTGCCCGGACCGGCGCTTGTGACGCCACTCCACCCACCAAAGAAATCCAGCCATGCCAATGCTGAGCAGGGTCACGACGACCATCACCAGCGTAAAGACGCCGGCAGGGTTCTTTAGGGCACGACGAATGACCGGCGTTAAAGGCGTCTCGACGACAATGAGAACGTAAAGAAATGCGACCTCGAGAGTGACGAGCGCTCCAAGGATAACGAGGGTACTGTAGTCGCGGCGCGGCGGCGCATGCGGCGGAGGTTCGGGTGCCATGGACTCGTTGGCGTGCTGCCTAACGAACTGCGCCTAAGCTGCGGCGCGTTGCTTTCACGTTCACAAACCGATGACCTCCACAGCAAGACGGCGCCGCCAGCTTCAGGCGCATGTTAGGCCGCGCCGCCTCGCGCCTGAGGGAGCTCGATAAAGGCGGGTGAGTGGGGGACCTGCTGAAAGACCGCGAGCAACCCCGCCGGCGGGGCAACGAGCTTCCGCGCGCGCAGGTCGAGCCATCCGCCCGTGGACTTCACCGTGGCCGCTCGCTCGCCAGCAGCTGACCAGATCTCGTTCTCGAGGACGAACCGGGCTCCATCGCGACTCATGGCAAGGACCGCGTACGTGACAGTGACCATGTCATGGAGGCCCACCTCGTGGAAATACTCGAGTTCCTCCTTACGCATTACCGGGCCCAGCGCGAGCCGACGGAATTCACTCGGAGGAAAACCGTGTTCGGCGAAGAACGCCAGACGCACGTCGGCCGCCAAGTTGAGGTAGGCCGTATTCGCCAAGTGGCCATTGAAATCCATCGTGCCCCACCCGGCGCGAAACTCCTTGGCGTAGCGGCCGTCGAATGTGGAGCTCACAAAGGGCCAGACAAGAGACGAGACACGAGATCTGAGACTCCCGAACCTCTGTGGCGCGGCCTAACGGAATGCGCCTAAGCTGCGGCGCCACACTGTAGGGTGCACAAACGCAATTCTAGCACAGACGACAGGCGCCGCCAGCTTCAGGCGCATGTTAGGCCGCCCTATGGCAACGGTGGTCGACGGTGCGCCCCCCAAGGACCCACCAGATGAACCTGACCAATGCCGGTAGCGATTAGGTCCTGCGTGGTCGTGCCATCAACGCTGTCCGCAGAGCGAATGCGCCCCTCGAAAAGCCAGCCGATGAACACTCGGAAACGAATCTTCCCTCCCCCAACGGTAAGACTATCAATCGCGCTCGAGTTCTGAAACACGGAGTCATGAGCGGGAGGCGGAGCAGCGGCGGGACGGGCGCCGCAGCTAGGGGCTCGCGACGACGCCCAGCCGGAGATTCTGGAGCGTGAATCGCAGCCGCCCGGATAGGCTGGGCGTGCCGTCGGTCTTCGGATCCAAGGTCACACGGATGCCGCTTACGCCGTACCCGAGCTCGACGCCGAAATGCGGCTTGACGAAGTAGCGGGCGGCGGCGCCCCCTTCGACGACCAGGACGCCGATGCGGCTGACACCGAACTTCAGAGCCCGCGCATCGCTTTCGATGTACCATCGGTCACCAGTGCGCCATCGCCCGTACAAGCCCAGGGACAGCGTGGGGATGTCGATGCCCTTCGACGCGGAGAACGGCGTGATGGCCGTGTCGGGGCCGCCGGAGGTGGCGCCGGAAATGGCGTCGACGTCGATGTGGAAGAACAGCACGCCCACACCCACGGCGGCGCCGATCTGGCTTCGCTCGCGGACCCGGAACGCGAAATGGTAGTTGAGGAAGGCCTGGTCCGCCTTGAACGCCGACTCAATCCGCAGCCCGGCCGCGAAGCTCGTGTCGGCAACGTGGATCGTGTCCGCCAGCACCCGACCCCCGCTGCGACGCGCGAACTGGTAGCCGACGTCCAGCTCGTGCCGTCTGCCGGGCCGCCACCGCAGGGCCAGTCGCGGCTCCGAGGTGGAGTTGGACGCTCCTACGTCCTTGCCATCCACCTCGGTCCCTGGGGTGCCGTTACCGGCGTCGACCCGCACCTTGGGACCGAGCCACACCTGTGCCCCTGAGATACTCAGTTGGAACCGGTCATGCAGGTGATTATGGGGCGCCAGCGAATCCTGGGCCCGAACCTGATGCAGGGCGGTGCCGCACAGCGCCATCACGCAGAACGAGAGCCGCATCCGTGCCTCCATTGTCTCACCGACCCCAGCCGCACTGGTAGCCCACCGAGGACACCGAGAAGTCCCCGCCGTACCGCGCGTAGGCGCCGCGGCTGTAGGCCGCTGAGCGTATGGCCGGGCCTCAGCGACCACGCCGCGGTCGCCCCGAATCGCCCGTTCCGCTACAAGGTGTTCTGCTCGACGCCGTCCAGTTGCTACGCACGTAACCAGAAGGCATTCATTTCTCTAGTCGCCGCCTAACGAAATGCGCTTAAGCTGCGGCGCGCTGAAGAAAGATTCATTCCATAATCTACGCGCGCCGCCAGCTTCAAGCGCTTGTTAGGCGGCAGGCTTGCGAGCAAGAAGTTGCCAAGCCCATATCGCCATGGAGGCGGTGGCGACGAAGATTGCCGCGGGAACGACGACAAGCCAAGGATCGGTGACCGGCATCCGCACGTGCTCGATTGTGATGAATAGGTGCATGAATGCCACAACGCCGAAGAGAATCGAGGACGTGAGTACGTAAGCTCTCATAAGGAATGCGAATCCCTAAGAAATGGGGGGGGCTGCCGCCTAACCGATTGCGCTTAAGCTGTGGCGCCACGCTGTACGGTGCACAAACGCAATTCTACCCTCGACGACGGGCGCCGCCAGCTTCAGGCGCATGTTAGGCCCCGTGCATTCATATTGTAAGTGCAACACTGTCTCCCAAAGAGAAAGGTGACCTGGCAGACGGTAGTCTTCTGTCTCGACCAAGAGAAGGAAGCCTGCCATGACGTACCGCCAGATCACCTTTGCGGAAAGATACACGCTGGGCCTGCTGCGCCAGGACGGCCTCACGCCCGCCGCGATCGCGCGGGTACTAGGGCGCCACCGGAGCACGATTGGACGGGAGGTGCGGCGGAACGGGACGCCGCGCGACGGCTGCTACCGCCCGCAGCTTGCCAACTGGTACGCGCGCGGCCGCTGCGCGCGCTCGCGCCGCAACCGGCGGTTCTCGGCGCGCGACTGGGACCGGATCCAAGCGCTCCTGCGGGAGGACTGGAGCCCGGAGCAGATCGCCGGCCGGCTGCGCGCCGACCGCGAGCTCGCGATCAGCCATGAGACGATCTACCGCTACATCTGGGCGGACAAGCGGGCTGGCGGCACGCTGTACCAGCATCTGCGCGGCGCGCGCAAACAGCGCCGCAAACGCTACGGCCGCTATGACAGCCGCGGCCGCCTCGCCGGCAAGCGCTCGATCGCCGAGCGACCGCCGGAAGTCGAGTCGCGGACCCAGCTGGGGCACTGGGAGGGCGACACGATGCTCGGCGACAGCCAGGCGGGCGCGTGTGTCTTGAGTCTCGTGGAGCGGAAGACCGGCTACTTGCTGCTCGGCCAGTTACGCCAGCGCCTCAGCGCGGCGGTGAACGCGCGCGCGGAGCAGCTCATCGTTGACCAACCGCATCCGGTGCGGACCATCACCGTGGACAACGGCACCGAGTTTCACGAGTACGCCCGGCTCGAGCAGGCGACCGCCGCGCGCTTCTACTTCGCGACGCCGCATCACGCGTGGGAACGCGGCACCAACGAGAACACCAACGGTCTGGTGCGGCAGTATCTGCCCAAGCGCCAGAGCATGGCCCACCTCAGCCAACATGATTGCAATCGGATCGCGGCGAAACTGAACCGTCGACCACGGAAGCGACTCGGCTTCCGCACTCCGGAGGAATGCTATGCGGAATGAGACTCAGTGTTGCACTTCAAAGTTGATATCAGACCGCAATCCCTTCCGCTGCGTAGGCGCCGAGAGCTTCCTGGCTAAAACAGGCGAAAATAATCTCGCGCACCGACCCGCCGCGCGACAACTCCTCACGGACAGTCCGCACCGCGACCCTCGTGGCTTCCTGGAGAGGATATCCGTAGCTGCCCGTGCTGATCGCCGGAAAGGCGACACTACGTAATCCTTCCGTGCGCGCGACCTCCAGTGAGTCCTTATAAGCCGAGGCCAGGAGTTCAGCCTCCCCGGCTCCGCCGCCACGCCAGATTGGACCCACAGCATGAATGACGAAGCGCGCCGGCAGCTTGAACCCGGATGTTAGCCGGGCCTCTCCGGTAGGACAGGGCGCCACGCTGGCACAGGCGCGCGCGAGTTCCGGGCCCGCGGCCGCATGAATGGCACCGCAGACTCCGCCGCCCCGAGCAAGCTGCTCGTTCGCAGCGTTTACGATCGCGTCCACTTTGAGCGTAGTTATGTCGACAAGCTGGGCGGAAATCCCCACAGAACGGATTGCGGCCTAACGGACCGCGCTTAAGCTGCGGCGCGCTGAAGAAAGATTCATTCCATAATCTACGCGCGCCGCCAGCTTCAAGCGCTGGTTAGGCAGCACCTGGGTACATGCGCGAGGCCTGATAGGTAACAGGTTGTACTCAGCTGATTGGTAACACTCTCTCTAACGTAGGTGCCTCGACGAGGAGGCGCCAATGCCCTGGAGGGAGACATCAGCGATGGATGAGCGACTGCGGTTTGTGCAGGATGTACATCGACCGGGGGTGGTCGATCGCGGAGCTATGCCGGCGCTACGAGGTGAGTCGCAAGACTGGCTACAAATGGCTGCGCGCGTATGAGCGCGGCGGACCGGCGGCGTTGGCCGATGGATCGCATCGCCCGCACACCTCACCCCAGGCGACGCCGGCGCGCGGGCGCGCCTGATTCTCGAGTTGCAGCGCCATTACCAGTGGGGCGCGCGGAAGGTGCGCCGCTTGCTCTCGGCCCGCGTGCCCGCCGATGAGGTGCCGACCAAGACGACGATCCATCGGATCCTTCAAGCGCCATGGCCGCGCGACGGCTGCTACCGCCCAGCAGCTCGCCGACTGGTATGCCCGCGGCCGCCGCGCGCACACGCGACGCAAGCGCCAGTTCACCGCGACCGACTGGGCCCAAGTCCAAGAGCTGCTCCGGGAGGACTGGAGTCCCGACCAGGTCGTCGGGTGGCTGCGGCGCTTTCACGTCCTCGACATTAGTCACGAGACGATCTACCGCTACATCTGGGCGGACAAGCGCGCCGGCGGGACCCTGCCACCGACACCTGCGCGGCGCCCGCAAACAGCGACGCAAGCGCTACGGCCGCTACGACAGCCGCGGCCGCCTCGCCGGCAAGCGCATGATCACCGAACGGCCGGCGAGCGTCGCGACGCGGCACGAGCTCGGCCATTGGGAGGGCGACACGATGCTCGGCGACAGCCAGGCCGGTCCGTGTGTCTTGAGCCTCGTCGAGCGGAAGACCGGGTACCTGCTGCTCGGGCAGTTACGACGCGCATACCAGCGCGGCGGTGAATCAGCGCGCGCAACGGTTGATCGCGGCGCAGCCCCACCCGGTGCGGACCATCACCGTCGACAACGGCACCGAATTCCACGACTACGCCGCGCTCGAGCGCGCGACCGCGACCCGCTTCTACTTCGCCACGCCGCATCACGCCTGGGAACGCGGGACCAACGAGAACACCAACGGCCTGCTCCGGCAGTACCTGCCCAAGCGCGAGAGCATGGCCCACCTCACCCAGCACGATTGCAATCGGATCGCGGCGAAGCTGAACCGCCGGCCACGGAAGCGGCTCGGCTATCGCACACCGGAGGAATGCTATGAAGGATGATGCTCAGTGTTGCACTTCAAAGTTGATATCAGACAGCGGCGCCTCGATGTGGGTGTTCTCCCGCTAGACGAAGAAGATCCATTAGCTCGTGCGCTTGTGATGCCGTCAGCCGAATAGGCAACATCTGATAGCTGGCGATCGTCCAACTGACGAGCTCCAACCCAATTCGGGATTCTCCCGCAGCATCGGGCGCGAGCTGATGAACCTTGATCTTCTGGGTCAATAGGCCACGTGTGCCAAGCGGAATCTCGCCGACCGTACTTTCGATCGCGGCGCCGAACATCATCCCTCGAAATCCGCGATTCTTGACGATCCCGAACAGCATGTTCGCTATGACGACCGCGAAGATTATCCAGAAGATCGTCTCGAATCTCATTCGGACTCCCTCCGCTGCCTAACGAGAAGCGCTTAAGCTGCGGCGCGCTGAAGAAAAAGGTGTCATTCAATATCCTACGCGCGCCGGCAGCTTCAAGCGCGTGTTAGGCGGCCGGCGTCCGAGACAGCTCGCCCGTATCCTGTTCAGGTCGTAGCCGTACGCCCACCGAAGCTGATGATGTAGCCATCGGGGTCCTCGACGTAGAAGTCCATGGTGCCCCAAGCGGTGGCCGTCAGCGGCCTGACGATCCGTGCGCCGTTCGCGGTACACCGCGCGTAGAACGCCTCGATGCCATCGACGCCAGCTGCGGCGTCTACATGCTGCTGCTCACGCCGGTGCTGGCGCTCAGCGTCATACTTGGGCGCTTCCTTCAGGTGGAGTTCTAGCCCGTCGACTTGACCGATCGCATAGAACCCGTCCCAGGGCTCGCCGAATGTGAAGCCGAGCTTCTCATAGTACGCGATGGAGCGCGCCAGATCGTCGACCAAGAACTGCGGGGCGAAGGATGTTACGCGGGGCGTCGAAGTGAGAGTGGTCATGGAATGGGTCCGTTCATAGGTACGGCCAGCTTCAAGCGCGTGTTAGGCGGCTGGTGCGTTTACCGGCCCACGAGGATCAGGGCACCGGCTGCGATGGCACCGATAGCCATGAGAGTGCCCAGTCCCGAAAAGCTGAGATTAAGCAGAGGTATTAGTCCGGTTAGGATGAGCCAGATGCCCAACAACAGCATTCCGAGGTTCTTGGTCACTTTCACCGAGTTCATTGAGAGACTCCTGTGAGGAAGAGTTCCTTGGAGGTGAGCAGCCGCCTAACGGAGTGCGCTTAAGCTGCGGCGCGCTGAAGAAAGATTCATTCCTTAATCTACGCGCGCCGCCAGCTTCAAGCGCGTGTTAGGCGGCGGGCTGGTACATTCGCAGGTGATAGGTAACAGGTTGTACTCAGCTGATTGGTAACACTCTCTCTAACGTAGGTGCCTCGACGAGGAGGCGCCAATGCCCTGGAGGGAGACGTCAGCGATGGACGAGCGACTGCGGTTTGTTCAGGATGTGCATCGGCCGGGCTGGTCGATCGCGGAGTTGTGCCGGCGCTACGAGGTGAGTCGCAAGACTGGCTACAAGTGGCTGCGCGCCTACGAGCGTGGCGGACCGGCGGCGTTGGCGGATGGATCGCATCGACCGCACATCTCACCCCAAGCGACCCCGCCGAGTGTGGTGCGCCTGATTCTCGATTTGCAGCGCCACTACCAATGGGGCGCGCGGAAGGTGCGCCGCTTGCTCTCGGCCCGCGTGCCCGCCGACCAAGTGCCGACGAAGACGACGATCCACCGGATCCTCGAGCGCCATGGGCGCGTGCGGCCGCGGCGGCGCAGCCCCCGCCGGATGCATCCCGGCGCGCCGGGCACGCCGATGGAGCAGCCCAACGCGGTGTGGACCGCCGACTTCAAAGGCCAATTCCGCACCGGCAATGGCGTGTACTGTTACCCGCTCACCGTCCAGGACGGCGCGACGCGCTTCCTGCTCGGCTGCCGCGGTCTGCTCGGGCCGACCACCGAAGGCAGTTGGCCGGTCTTCGAGCACGTGTTTCGGCGCTATGGGCTGCCCGAGCGCATCCGCACGGACAATGGGCAACCGTTTGCGTCCAACGCGCTGGGTCGACTCTCGACGCTCTCGGTGTGGTGGGTGCGGCTCGGCATTCGGCCCGAGCTGATCGAGCCCGCGCACCCGGAGCAGAATGGCCGGCACGAGCGGATGCACAAAACGCTGAAAGCCGCGACCGCCCGGCCGCCGCAGGGGCATCTGGCCGCGCAGCAGCGCTGCTTCGATCACTTCCGGGAGCGCTATAACACCGAGCGACCCCACGAAGCGCTCGGCGATGAGACGCCGGCGAACTGCTACGCGCCGTCATCACGGCCCTACCGGTCACGACTCGCCCCGCTGATCTACCCCGGTCACTATGAGCGGCGGCTCGTCAGTCGCAACGGTGGGGTCCGCTGGAACACGCGCTGGGTGAACGTGAGTCACCTGTTCGCCGAGCTCGAGATTGGCTTCGAGGAAATCGATGATGGGCTGTGGAATGTGTACTTCGGACCGGTGTGGCTCGGTCGGTTTCACGAAGCGGTCGGCCGAATCGTCGATCAGTTAGGCCGGCCGATGCGCCGCAGCGGAGACAACCATAAAGGAAGGAACTACCGAAAAGTGTTACCCATCACCTGAGCACAAACTGTCACCTATCACTTGGACCGTTCAGTGCACAATCAGCCAGCCTTGTTTATGAAGGGAAGCACAGTATTGGCAAGGCGTCGCTGAATCTTTGGAGCGCCGACGACTTTACTGAGTACTTCCTCAAGCCTTAGACGAATCTCCAAAACCCATTCCTCTCCCTCATCGCGACGAACTCGGTCCAAGGTGATTACGCGGCGAGTGATCCACGGCAGCTTGACCGATTCGAGGAATGGTCGGGCCCTTCGGAGCTTGACCGCGTTCTTGAACGTGAGACGAATACGGAGGGTTCTAGCGTGAGGCAAAACCCAGGCCCAATCCAGTCTTCTTGCGTCTCCGTCACGGATGTAGAGCTGGCTGATGGACCCAGCTTTTACGTACCACCCTTTGGACTCAAGGCGGGAACGAGTGAGTTTCCATAACCTCGCGAACTGACGCCGATTCCTGCGCTGCACCGGCGTGATCGCGTTACCAGTACCGAGATCCGAGATTGTGCTATAGGCGATGGGTTGTGCCATATCCGTTTACGCGGGCGCCTAACGGACTGCGCCTAAGCTGCGGCGCCACACTGTACGATGCACAAACGCAATTCTACCCTCGAGGACGGGCGCCGTCAGCTTCAGGCGCATGTTAGGCGGCGGCGAGAACCCGACGCCGAATGGTGGGCGGAAGCTTAACAACGGCAAAGAAGCTTGCCGGGTAGAGATAGTCCTCGCCGGACTCATCGATGACGCGAAGCTGACCATGCTTCTCCGCATCTCGATCCGGCAGAACCTGGTAGAGCTTGCGGCGTTCGAGAGAGGCCTCATACCCCCGGTTCCTGAGGCAGAGCACGAGTTGCTGCGGACGTTTGGCCATATCAGTCAAGATAACGCTTGATCTTGAATTCGCGCTGGCCTATGCTGGCCGCCTCGTACCAATGAAGCTCAGCGAGCCGCACAATCCCGCCCGCTAGCTCCACCTGAGCGGTGCCCTTGCGCTTGCGCCAGCGGCCTCGGCCATACCGACGCCGCAACCGCGCCAGCTCACGAATGCCTGATCCCCTGGCGATCGTCTCGACATCGGTGATGTCACCGAGAATCCGGAAGTACACGCGCTAACGATTGCTAGGGCTTACTGGACAGGCAAGCCGCCGCCTAACGAACTGCGCCTAAGCTCCGGCGCCACACGGTACGGTTCACAAATGCAATTCTACCCTCGAGGACGGGCACCGCCAGCTTCAGGCGCATGTTAGGCAGCCAGCGACGGAAGCTCGCTATCACTTCCATAATCCCTGCTCCCGCATCCAAAACGCGTAGCCGAAGGCCGCCGGGCCGGCGTTGCTCAAGAGCATACCGCCCCACAATGCCATCGGCGCCCAATCCCCGGTCAGTGCCATACTTCCCGAGGCCAGGACGGCACCAATTCCATACAGAACCCCGCAACGCACTAGCAACCAGACAAAGCGACGGCGCCACTCGCGGTGCCAGCGCTGCTCGTAGAGCTGGATCTCCGCATAATGGCGGACGTCGCGAGCGATACGCTCTTCTGAAAGCGCGAGCAGAGCGAACATTGGCTGCCTAACGGGCTGCGCCTAAGCTGCGGCGCCACACTGTACGGTTCACAAACGCAATTCTACCCTCGAGGACGGGCGCCGCCAGCTTCAGGCGCATGTTAGGCAGCCCGCGCACTGGGCCTCCAATGCACCACAGTGTAGAGGCCGCGTCCTTCAAGGCTCACTTCTCGGCACGCAAGCCTATAGGTGCCCATTGGCAACGAAGCAGACACCGCATCCTCGATAGCTGCGTGAGACGTTGCTGGGTCGATCGTCACGAGGGCGCCTTCGGAAGCTGCATGCATAAGGAGAACCTGTCCGGACTGGACCGTAAACGCGCCCAGATGTTGCCAATCCCCGGAACGATCATCTCCTAGCATCCTCGTTAACTGAGCATCGCTCGCCTGATCGCCGAACACAGATCCGACGAGGCACAGGACATCGCCGGCGAGCGGATACCACCAAGCCGTTGAAATACCTTCCTGCGCACCTATAACCACGCCGGTACTGTCACCGATCTTGAGGAGATCAGCAGGAAACCCGGCATTGCAAGCGCGCTCATAATCGGAGCCGGGTGGAATGGGATCCCGGTAATCTGGACTGCGATTGCCAGTCCATTGAGCGGCCAGCGCAGCATCGAGAGCAATGAGGGGACCGCCATCGTTTGCGAATCGCAATGCGGTCATGAAATGGATCGGGCTGCCTAACGGAATGCGGCTGAGCTGCGCCGCCGTGCTGTGTAGTTCACAGATGCAATTCTACTACGAGGGGCGGCGTCAGCTCCAGCCGCTTGTTAGGCTGCGTGCATTCATATAGTAAGTGCAACACGACCTCCGACGAAAACGGTGACCTGGCGATACCATAGGGATTTCAACTCCGCCAAGAGAAGGAATCCTACGATGCTGTATCACCAGGTCACCGTTGCGGAAAGATACACGCTGGGGCTGTTGCGCCAGCGCGGCCTCAGCCCGGCCGCGATCGCGCGGGTGCTGCGCCGCCACCGCAGCACGATCGGCCGCGAGCTCCGGCGCAATCGGGCGCACAGCGATGGGACCTATCGCCCGCAGCTGGCGGACTGGTACGCCCGCGGCCGGCGCGCGCGCTCGCGGCGCAACCGCCGATTCTCAACCGTCGAGTGGACACGGATCCAAGCGCTGGTGCGTGAAGACTGGAGCCCGGAACAGGTCGCGGGCCGGCTGCGGCTCGAGGGCAAGCTCTGCATCAGCCACGAGACGATCTATCGGTACATCTGGGCCGACAAACGGGCCGGCGGCACGTTGTACCAGCATCTGCGCGGCGCGCGCAAGCAGCGGCGCAAGCGCTACGGCCGCTACGACAGCCGCGGCCGCCTGGCCGGCAAGCGCATGATCACCGAGCGGCCCGCGAGCGTCGCGACGCGCCACGCGCTCGGCCATTGGGAGGGCGACACGATGCTCGGCGCGAGCCAGGCCGGGCCGTGTGTGCTGAGTTTGGTGGAACGGAAGACCGGCTACTTGCTGCTCGGCCAGTTAGATCACCACACCAGCGCGGCGGTGAATCCGCGCGCCCAGCAACTCATCGCCGCGCAGCCCCATCCCGTGCGGACCATCACCGTCGATAACGGCACCGAATTTCACGACTACGCTCGGCTCGAGCGCGCGACCGCGACCCGCTTCTACTTCGCCACGCCGCATCACGCCTGGGAACGTGGGACCAACGAAAACACCAATGGCCTGGTGCGGCAGTATCTGCCCAAGCGCCAGAGCATGGCCCACCTCACCCAACACGATTGCAATCGGATCGCTGCGAAACTGAACCGCCGACCGCGGAAGCGACTCGGCTACCACACTCCGGAGGAATGCTATGCGGGATGACGCTCAGTGTTGCACTTCAAAGTTGATATCAGACCGCAACCCCTTCCGCGGTATATGCCGCAAGCGCGCTTGGGCTGAAGCACGCGAAGATCACATCGGTGACCGAGCTGGACAGGTCGAGTTCGTTACGAACCGTTGTGACAGCAATGTGAGTGGCCTCGCGAAGGGGATAGCCGTAAATGCCAGTGCTGATGGCAGGAAATGCGATGCTCCGTAAGCCCTCGGCTCGTGCTACCTCCAAAGAGCTGCGGTAGGCCGATGCGAGAAGCTCGGGCTCGCGAGCCAATCCCCCGCTCCAAATAGGTCCAACAGCGTGGATGACGAACCGGGCCGGAAGGTTGAACCCAGCGGTCAGCCGCGCATCACCGGTTGGGCAGGGAGCGACGCGGGCGCATGCAAGCGCGAGTTCAGGGCCAGCAGCATCATGAATGGCACCGCACACCCCACCGCCAGGCGCGAGCTCCGAGTTTGCCGCGTTAACGATGGCGTCGACCCTAAGGGTCGTGATATCGACGAGCTGCGCGGTGAGGCCCATCAGTCGATTGGTTGCGGCCTAACGAATCGCGCCTAAGCTGCGGCGCCACACTAGAAGGTTCACAAACGCAATTCTACCGCGAACGACGGGCGCCGCCAGCTTCAGGCGCATGTTAGGCGGCGGGCTGGTACATTCGCAGGTGATAGGTAACAGGTTGTACTCAGCTGATTGGTAACACTCTCTCTAACGTAGGTGCCTCGACGAGGAGGCGCCAATGCCCTGGAGGGAGACATCAGCGATGGATGAGCGACTGCGGTTTGTGCAGGATGTACATCGACCGGGGTGGTCGATCGCGGAGCTATGCCGGCGCTACGAGGTGAGTCGCAAGACTGGCTACAAATGGCTGCGCGCGTATGAGCGCGGCGGACCGGCGGCGTTGGCCGATGGATCGCATCGCCCGCACACCTCACCCCAGGCGACGCCGGCGCGCGTGGTGCGCCTGATTCTCGAGTTGCAGCGCCATTACCAGTGGGGCGCGCGGAAGGTGCGCCGCTTGCTCTCGGCCCGCGTGCCCGCCGATGAGGTGCCGACCAAGACGACGATCCATCGGATCCTCGAGCGCCATGGCCGCGTGCGGCCGCGACGTCACAGCTCGCGCCGGATGCATCCCGGCGCGCCGGGCACGCCGATGGAGCAGCCCAACGCGGTCTGGACCGCCGATTTCAAAGGGCAATTCCGCACCAGCAATGGCGTGTATTGCTATCCGCTCACGGTCCAAGATGGGGCGACGCGGTTCCTGCTCGGCTGTCGCGGTCTGCGTGGCCCGACCACCGAAGGCAGTTGGCCGGTCTTCGAGCACGTGTTTCGGCGCTATGGGCTGCCCGAGCGCATCCGCACGGACAATGGGCAACCGTTTGCGTCCAACGCGCTGGGTCGACTCTCGACGCTCTCCGTGTGGTGGGTGCGGCTCGGCATCCGGCCCGAGCTCATCGAGCCGGCGCATCCGGAGCAGAATGGCCGGCACGAGCGGATGCACAAGACGCTGAAAGCGGCGACGGCGCGCCCGCCGCAGGGGCACCTGGCCGCCCAACAGCGCTGTTTCGATCGGTTCCGCGAGCGCTACAACACCGAGCGACCGCATGAAGCGCTCGACGACGCGACGCCGGCGAGCTGCTATGCGCCCTCACCGCGTCCCTACCGCGCGACGCTCCAGCCGCTGCTCTACCCCGGACACTTCGAGCGGCGGCTGGTCAGTCGCAATGGCGGCGTGCGCTGGAACACGCGCTGGGTGAACGTGAGTCACCTGTTCGCCGAGCTCGAGATTGGCTTCGAGGAAATCGATGATGGGCTGTGGAATGTGTACTTCGGACCGGTGTGGCTCGGTCGGTTTCACGAAGCGGTCGGCCGGATCGTCGATCAGTTAGGCCGACCGATGCGCCGCAGCGGAGACAACCATAAAGGAAGGAACTACCGAAAAGTGTTACCCATCACCTGAGTACAAAATGTCACCTATCACTTGGACCGTTCACACCTTGACCTACCGGAGGTCCGGCATCGTCACCTTCGTGAGTTGCGCGGACGCGAGATCGAGGCGCCAGATGGAGATGCCTCGGTCGAACTGTCGAGAGAAGGCCAGGCTCCTTGAGTCCGGCGACCATACCGCCGGCCCAGTCACGAGACCTTCGGGCCTGGGCCCCCACCCACGGCTGAAGGTCCCAAGTTCCTGGTTGCGAAATACTTCCCGGAGATCGGAACCGGTCGGCCGCGCAAGGGTGATGGCCGCGCCGGAGCTGAAGGCTACCCATTGTCCATCCGGACTCCAAGAGAGTAGCCCGCCGTTCGCGGCAATTCGTCGGTGCTTGCCAGATGTGTCGGCAATGACGAGCCCCGCCGGCCCTCCGAGCAATAATTGGGAGCCGTCGGGACTCCAAGCAGGCGCTGTCTCCGCGAAGGGGATCCCCGGAGCAAGGTCGCGAAGGCCGGAGCCATCGGCGCGCAGCACATACGCACCCCAGTCCGGTTGCTCGCGGTTCCGGCAGAGACCGATTGCCGCGATTAGACGCCCGTCGCGGGAGATGGACGGGTGATCAAGGTAAACACGGCAGCCGGTCGATAGGGTCTCGGGGCGGGCAGTGCGAAGATCCAGCCTTACCAGACCAGAATTATTGGGAAGGAGGTGCACAGAATAGACTAACCACTTCGCGGAAGGGTCTACGGCCAACCCTTGGCTCCTCAGAACGGCGTCACATACTGGGGCGCCCACCACCAGGGGCTTTGCTGGCCCTCCATGCGTTGGTACCGCGAAAATCCCGCTGCCAGCGCAGGTACCAGAGAACACGTCAGCGGAGCTGTAGCGTTCCGCGTGAGCGACTATGATCGTTCCGGTGTCGGTCCAAGCTAGAGCAATGTCCGCGGGATCGTAATTCATTCCTTCGACGAACCGTCCGTCAGCCGAGTCGAGGTCACCCCGGAAGCGTGGTATGGTGGACGCCCGTTGCGGGTCCGGACCTCGACAACTGGAGAGGATGACCGCGAGGACCGCTAACGGTGTAGCCCGAAGGAACATGCCGTGGCGCCTAACGAATCGCGCTTAAGCTGCGGCGCCAAGTTGGAAGGTTCACAAACGGAAGCCTATCAGCACGGAGTGCGAGGTCGCAATCGGTCTCGTTGGGCACGGGCGCCGACAGCTTCAAGCGCTTGTTAGGCGCCACGGCGATCCGTCACATTGCGTTTCCACCGGCCGTCTTGCCCGACGCCCCGCGCGACCTCGAGAGAGTCGCATCATCGGTCGCCGAGGGCCCCGATGGCTGGGCCGGCCCGTGCCCGTCACTAAACGTGACCACCCAGGGCAGGAGATTGCTACCAGGCTTATCATACCGGTACCACACCGCGAGCCCAGTCATCCCAACTAAAACGATGAGAACGATCAAGGACTCGTCATTCAGCCAGGCGCGGAACAGACGAGTCAAGCCCACAATGACGTCTCCAAGAACCAGGGTTGCTATCGCGACAGTCAACCAGCGGCGCGGTGCTGGGAGCGCTACGGCAAGGTAACTGATGTCGGTAGCGAGGACCCGCTTGGTAGCGCCATGCGGTGGCAGTTCGATGAGAGTAATTGAGTCTATGTCGGCGTGCCGCACCTTACCTTGGTACTGCTCACCGCTTCTCAGTACAATTCGCGCGACATGTGGGTCGGGATCCTGGCTGAACGACTGGGCCTCCAGATAGTCCTCGAGAGCACCCAGGGCCTCGTGAATTGACGGATATGCACCGTTAGCCATGGTGGCGCCTAACGAGACGCGCCTAAGCTGCGGCGCCGCACTAGAACGTTCACAAACGCAATTCTACCATAGATGACGGGCGCCGTCAGCTTCAGGCGCATGTTAGGCCGCAAACGTAAGATCATTCGAGAGAAAACATGAAGCCGGACCCACCGCCTCCTATCCCGATCGTCCGCGCGACACCCTCAAGCTCCTCCGGCTCGAAGTGGCGTAGGCTGTCGGACTTTCCTCCGATGACGTCACTCATCCCGTAACCGAATGAACCGGCCGCAGGGAAATAATCGCGCTGATAGGTCATGAAATCTCTCCAACGAACTCGAAGCCCATGGGCATCTGTACAACACAAGACTATCGCTTCATCGGCTGGTGGTGACATGCGAGAGGGCTTTTGCCATCTATCGTACCGGCGCCGGAGGTCGGGTCTCTCGCTGAGGTTACCGACGCGAATGCTCAAACCACCCTCGCGCACTGTACCGTCTATCCACAAAGGCTTGGGAAGCGCAGCGAGAGCTCGGACAACACTGTCACGCCCCTCAATTCCCCTAGCGTCGAGGGCGAAGTCAGGAACGGCCAATGAATCACTCAGCTCGCTGAGGGCAAGAATGCAGAAGACCGCAACATGAGCTGCGTTACGACCATCGTCGGGCTCGTTAGCTAGATCGAGTATGGTGCGCACGTTTGCGGCCTAACGGATTGCGCCTAAGCTGCGGCGCCACACTGTACGATGCACAAACGCAATTCTACCACAGACGACGGGCGCCGTCAGCTTGAGGCGCATGTTAGGCAGCGCCATCATCGAAGCGATCACGGCGCGCCACCTTAGTCCACTTAACCTGTCTGAACGTGACTTCGGCTTCACCATGTGGAGCAAAGAGAAACCGTTGAGTCCAGCTTCCCGACTCGGCCTCATCAAACTCCCAATCCAAGAGCTCGACGCCGTGGCGACCTAGTGCCCCCCGCAAGATGCCTTCGGCGTCAGCCGTCATATCAGCGCCCGAGTACTGAAGATCGAGGTCAAAGTAGCCAACCTGAAGGTCACCCGCCCTGAAGGATAACGAGAGAGTACGACTCTTCCGATCCAGTTCGAAGCGTATGAGGAGTCCATCGTGAAGGTTGACCGTGTTAGCCAACCGAATTGCTTCTGCAGGAAGAGGGGGATGAAGCCCCTCAAGGTGTCGACGATAGAGCTCAACCACGCGGTCGGACCATTCCTCGGGCATCTCGCCCTTTCGCCAGGCTCGCGTGAAAAACTTCAACACCCCTCCGCAGTTGGACGCGCTGCCTAACGAATCGCGCTTAAGCTGCGGCGCGCTAAAGAAAGATTCATTCCACAATGTACGCGCGCCGTCAGCTTCAAGCGCGTGTTAGACAGCACCTTGGGCTGAGCGCGCAAGGACATTCTATCGGTTGCAAAATGGGGTTAGTCACGAACACGGGCGTAACGGCTGTTGAAGCCACCTTCGAATACGCCACCGAGACGGAGTGAATCGCTGCCGACTGCGATCCAGGCATACTCCGTCAGGAAATCGATGCTTGTCGATATCCGGATGAAGTCATTCCCTGGAGCATCCTCGGACCCGATACTGTAGCGGCCCTGGACAGGTGCGCTTCCATCGCGTGTGTAGATGAACGTCCCGGAGCGCTCGTCGTCAGAGATGAAACGTAGGCGAGCGGTGAATCCCTCCGTTGTGGCGGTGTGAAGCTCTTGGGAGTTGACATCCAACGAGGAGACCCACTGCCACGCTCCAGGCAGGTGAGTGAGGTGGGAAGGCTCCGTGCTGGCGCTGCACGCCGCAATGAACACCGCCGCGCTGACGAATGCCAGCCGCGTTCCCAACCGGCTGTTTCTCCAGGCTCTACTTAGCATGAGGATGACGCCTTCCCGATCCTCCAAACAGTGCACGATCGCGAGCATCCGGCCATCGAGAGATATACCCCCGCGAGGTCCGGTGAGTCACATCAAGGTGCTGCCTAACGAGATGCGCTTAAGCTGCGGCGCGATGCTGTCCAGTTCACAAACAGATGGCCTCCACAGAAAACGGCGCCGCCAGCTTCAAGCGCATGTTAGGCCGCGTCAACGACCACCTCTTCCCTATTAAGGAACCGGTCATCGCAGCCACGTGGGGTCCTGCAAACCGACCGTGACCGCAAGTGGCAACTGTAACCTGCTTGCCACTTGGAGGAGCACGACCCGATCGAACGTGTGATAGAGAATCCACTGGCCATCCGGTGACCACGTGAACAGGTTCGAGGGGTATCCGGTATCGCCTCGGTCAACCAATACCTGATTCCCTGTCCCGTCGGCGTGAATCAGCATGAGTGTCCCGAGGCTGTCGTACGCGATCCACGTCCCCGTCGGCGACCACCGCGGCACATCTCCGACAACACCGAGACTGGTATCGGCGCCCGTAGCAAGCGTCCGGATTCGAAGGGTGCGGCCGACATAGACGAGCCGAGCGCCATCCGGTGATAGCGATGTTGCATAACTGGGTGAGGGACCACCGATGTAGGAGTATTGGCCACAATCGAGCGTATCGGCGACGACTTGCTCGAGTCCCGAACCGTCTGGATGAAGCCGCCACACGCCATAGCACGTGCTGACGGAGTCGTTTCCGGTGAAATAGATATATGTTCCATCCGGGGAAAAGCGTGGGTACCACTCGCTACGCATAAGAGTGTTTGTGACGATGCTGTGAAAGTGTCCGATCGTGTCCATCACCACTACGTAATCGGCCCCACCACCCATATCCATCGCAAAGCTGTGGTTGATCGGAGACCAGTCCATGGAACGCGGCGGGGGAACGGTGAATGAGATCGAATCCTTCCTCGACGCATCGAGATTCATCATCAGGACGTAATTGGACTGGCTCGCTTGTGCGGCGATCCGAGCAGTTGGAACGACGCTCACGCCGACTGTGTCCGTAAAGCCGAGCGCAGACACGCTCACGAAGCCTCGGCCAACTGCGGCGCCCCTCGCCTGATTCGAGCCGGTGATGGCCAGCGATGAATTCAGACTTTGGTACTGATAGGCGGGCTTATCCGACCGTCGGTCTCCATATGCATCGGTGATGAACGGTCGGAATGTCACGACTCCGCCGACATACACGGTCGTATCGATCGGTTCGGCGTGAACCTGCGCCGCCGCTCCGGGCAAGACTTGATAATTGAGTCTCAGCTCATCCCCATTGGCCGATACAACGACATTCCCTGGACCTGCGGCCAACAAGAACTGCACCCAGGCAGCAGCCCGTCCCTGTCCATCGGTGATTACTGGCAGACGGTTAATGAAAAAGCTCGGATCGTCAAGCGCGGCGACGAGAACGGGGCCGCCCGTTCCGAAGTACACTGTTGCGTCCGAGATGGGATGGCCATGAGAATCCTGCAGTTCAACGATAAGAGGGGGATTGAGTCTCGTGCCAACCGTATCCGATGCATTGGGCTCCTGCACGACCTTCAACCCACCACCCAGTCCCAACAGGTCGCAGCTACAGCAGAACGCGACCGCGAGGCCAGCGAGTGCTCGGTGACAAGCCCTGGCGGAGATTAGGACGGCCATATCTTGCCGGCGTCTCTGCATCGCGCGAAGTCCATGACGCGGCCTAACGGATCGCGCTTAAGCTGCGGCGCGCTGAAGAAAGATTCATTCCACAATCTACGCGCGCCGCCAGCTTCAAGCGCTTGTTAGGCCCCGTGCATTCATATTGTAAGTGCAACACTGTCTCCCAAAGAGAAAGGTGACCTGGCAGACGGTAGTCTTCTGTCTCGACCAAGAGAAGGAAGCCTGCCATGACGTACCGCCAGATCACCTTTGCGGAAAGATACACGCTGGGCCTGCTGCGCCAGGACGGCCTCACGCCCGCCGCGATCGCGCGGGTACTAGGGCGCCACCGGAGCACGATTGGACGGGAGGTGCGGCGGAACGGGACGCCGCGCGACGGCTGCTACCGCCCGCAGCTTGCCAACTGGTACGCGCGCGGCCGCTGCGCGCGCTCGCGCCGCAACCGGCGGTTCTCGGCGCGCGACTGGGACCGGATCCAAGCGCTCCTGCGGGAGGACTGGAGCCCGGAGCAGATCGCCGGCCGGCTGCGCGCCGACCGCGAGCTCGCGATCAGCCATGAGACGATCTACCGCTACATCTGGGCGGACAAGCGGGCTGGCGGCACGCTGTACCAGCATCTGCGCGGCGCGCGCAAACAGCGCCGCAAACGCTACGGCCGCTATGACAGCCGCGGCCGCCTCGCCGGCAAGCGCTCGATCGCCGAGCGACCGCCGGAAGTCGAGTCGCGGACCCAGCTGGGGCACTGGGAGGGCGACACGATGCTCGGCGACAGCCAGGCGGGCGCGTGTGTCTTGAGTCTCGTGGAGCGGAAGACCGGCTACTTGCTGCTCGGCCAGTTACGCCAGCGCCTCAGCGCGGCGGTGAACGCGCGCGCGGAGCAGCTCATCGTTGACCAACCGCATCCGGTGCGGACCATCACCGTGGACAACGGCACCGAGTTTCACGAGTACGCCCGGCTCGAGCAGGCGACCGCCGCGCGCTTCTACTTCGCGACGCCGCATCACGCGTGGGAACGCGGCACCAACGAGAACACCAACGGTCTGGTGCGGCAGTATCTGCCCAAGCGCCAGAGCATGGCCCACCTCAGCCAACATGATTGCAATCGGATCGCGGCGAAACTGAACCGTCGACCACGGAAGCGACTCGGCTTCCGCACTCCGGAGGAATGCTATGCGGAATGAGACTCAGTGTTGCACTTCAAAGTTGATATCAGACCGCAACCGAGGGTGCCGCCGGAGCCTTGGGAGACCGGCGAGCTCGCCACTTGAGCAACATGAGGATCGTACCGAGCGGCAAGGACCAGGAGACGAACCAGGGGCCCACCATGCCTGGCCGGAAGTACCCAGCTCCAAGCACTTGAAACGAGACCGGATTGAAGGCTTGTCCGCCTGTGGTCCAGTTGATCGTCGCCTTACCGACCCCGATCAGACAGAACAAGACCCAGAGGACACCCATTCGACGAATGCCAGCAAAAACCGCCCCACCCACACAGGCAACGACTGAGGTCAGAGCCAGAAGAAGGTACAGGTAGTGAACGACGCCTCGTCCGCTGAGTGAGAAGGCGTTCAAGTCGGCCAAGCGGGCGGCCATTGGCTGCCACCGGAAGCCGGTGACTCGTGATGTGGTCCCTGAGCGTACGACTTCCACGGTCAGAAGCGCCCATTGAGGTCCGGCGTGGGTCTCGTAGGTGAGGGTGCCCCGCGTATCGCCCATGGTCACGACATTCCAGCCCACGAGCTCGGCTGAATCGACCGCATAGGGGCCGATAAAGTCTCGTCCCTGCTCAAGACGAGCCCGAATCGTGTCCCGATTCCCCTCAAGCTGAAGAACAGCAAGGGCCGAGTCTACGCGATTCTGCTGCAACAGAGTCATGAACGCACGAGCGTCTCGGTCGAGTTGCTCGGGCGGTTTCAGAAGGCCGCATGCCGCTGAGCTAACCGTAGCAACCGCGATCGCAAGCAGGGTCAGGGCTCTCGCACGCGACACCAGACAGCTCCTTTGAACGGTTGCGGCCTAACGTGAATTAGACATACCTGTCTAACATAACCTGCTACCGCGTCCTCGCTGTCTAATCGAGTCATTCGACCTGGGGTTTGTGAGTTAGGCTGGTCAGCCTAAACGGTTTATTACAGCGTGTCGACCGGGCTTCTCACACCCAACCCCCCGCGATTCAGCACGTGCGTGTAGATCATCGTCGTCGTCACGCTGCGGTGGCCCAGCAACTCCTGCACTGTGCGGATATCGTACCCCGTTTCCAGCAGGTGGGTAGCAAACGAGTGCCGCAGGGTGTGACAGCTTGCCTTCTTCGCGATCCCGCTCGCCCGTAGCGCTTCCTTGAACACCCGCTGCACCACCGTCTCGTGCATATGATGCCGCCGGCGTTGGCCAGTCGCACGATCCTCGTACGGACGCCCAGCGGGAAACACCCACTGCCAGGCCCACTCTCGGCCCGCGTTCGGGTATTTCACACCGAGCGCGCCGGGCAGCACGACCCACCCCGCGCCCGCGGCGACGTCCCGCTCGTGCTCCGTGCGCACCTCGGCCAGATGCTGCAGCAACCGGGTTTTCACGCGCTCCGGCAGCATCGTGCGACGATCGCGATCGCCCTTGCCACCCCGCACCGTGACCTCGTTCGCGCCGAAATCGACATCCTTCACCCGCAGCCCGAGCGCTTCGAGCAGACGCATCCCCGTGCCATACATGAGCTCCAAGACCAGGGCCGGCCTGTCAGCCGGCCGCAGCTCTGCCCATAGCCGTCGCACTTCGTCGCGTGTGAATACGACCGGCACTCGGCTCGGCCGCTTGGCGCGCACCAGCGCGTTCAGCCACCCCACCGGCATGTCCAGCACTTCGCGATACAGGAAGACGATCGCAGCAAGCGCCTGATTCTGGGTCGACGCGCTGACATTGGCGTCCACCGCCAAACTCGAGAGAAACCGCGTGACGTCCCCAGGCCCCAGCTCGCGCGGATGACGTGTACCCGAGAACCGAATAAAGCGCCGCACCCACTGGACGTAGGCCTCCTCGGTGCGCGGACTGTAATGCCGGGTGCGGATCGCTCTACGGAGCTGAGTGAGTATGGGTGGCGCCCCTAGAGGCATGCCTCACCATAGTCTGTGGGCAGACGAAACGACGTACCCAAAAACCGCGCTCAAAGCCGCCAGTCTATGCTGACAGCTCACCAAGTCGAGCGACCACCCCGTCGCGCTGGCAAGACCACTCACCGTCGCTGTACTCCAGGGGGTGGTTGGGGTGGTGGGGACACGCCGGCCAGGTCGTGTCGACGAACTCATCCTGCAGCCGCTGCTGGACGTCGTCCACAACCTTCTGCACGAGGTCCACCGGGTCCTCGACGAACTCCGCGGCATTGGCAGCCGCTACGTTCACCCACGCGACACGTTCCGCAAGTCCGGTCGCCGCAAGATCTCGACGCAGAGCGTTCAGACCGGCCACGACGTAGGAATCCTCGAATTCCGGCGCCGGCGGCGGCTCATACAGCGTCATGATCGAGCGAGCCACCGGACGACGGGCCGCATGCAGCTCGCGATTCCCCCAGCAGAGAAGGTCGAGGAGATCCTGCTCGGTGGGCGCGGCACTGAGAGCCATGTCGAGCATCATCGCCAGGCCCTGCGCCGGTGCGCCGTCATACGGAGTGCCGTCCCTGCACCGGCCGCCCTCCACCAAGCCAGCATCGGTGAGAATCCTGAGGATCGCCCGCTGGCGCTCGGTGATGATGAAATCGGCCGGAAAACCTGGATTCACGAATCGACCTCCTCAGTCCTTGTACGGATCGAACTCCTCGGCCCCAGCCATAACCACAATCAACGGCCGCAGCGTATGGAGCACCTCGACGGTCGGCCCCTGCGCCTTGAGGACATCGGGCAGGCGACGATACACATGCGGGCTCTCGTCGGTCCCGCCACCGCGCAGCAAGACACCCTTCTCCTTGATCCACGCGTTCATCATCTCGCGCGAGATCGCGCCCGGCTTCAGCACCTTCCCCTTACGCGTGCGCTTCCCCGCCGCAGCGGTACGGCTCATGACGCGACCCGCACCATGCACCGTCGAGTACAGCGCACGCGCCTGGAGATCACGCGTCTCGGAATCCGCCGGGGTCGCGCCCTGGAGAATCACGGCGTTGTCGCCCATCGAACCGCCGACAAAGCCCTTCTGCCCCGGAAACGCCGGCGTTGCGCCCTTGCGCACGACGTACAACTTCTCGCCGCCGTGCTCCTCGATCCACGCGAAGTTGTGATGGTTGTGCACCAGCTCCAGCTCGCGGCCGCCAAGGATCGACACGACCTTGCGGGCAACCCACTCGCGGCCGGCGTACGCGTAACGGCCGGCGAGATTCATGAGCTGCCAGTAGGCATCGCCGATCGGGGCGTGCACGTCGAGCAGCGCCTCGCGCTCGGGCGCGCGCTCGCCCCACTGCTTGTTCTGCGACAGCGCGAGGAAGCCGTGCGCGACACCGAACCCGAAACCGCGTGAGCCGAAATGGACGCCGACCCAGATGTGATCGCCTTCGTCCGCAAACACGTCGACGTAATGATTGCCCGACCCCACCGTGCCGAGCTGCTCGCGAGCCTTGGCGCGCAGCCGGTCGCGCTCGTGACGATCAGGCACAGCCTCCCACGCCGGATCCTCGAACAGCGGATCGTTCTTCGGCGCATCCTCGGCGCGGTTCTTCAGCCCGACGCCAAACGACAGCGACGCCTGAATCTCGTCCGCCAGCTCGCGGACGCGGCCCTGGATCTGCGGCAGCGTCAGGTCGGTGCGGATCGCGGCGTTGCCGCAGGCAATGTCGAATCCCACGCCCACGACAGAGACCTTGTCGCGGTACGCGGCGACGCCGCCGATCGGCATGACATAGCCGAGGTGGCCGTCGGCCATGAGCGCGGCACGCTCGGCGCGGCTGGCGACGTCGCGCAGCTGCTCGAGCGTGTTGGCCTCGTGCGAACCGAAAATTTCGATCTGACTCATACGTCCTCACCCCCTGACCCCCTCTCCGTTCCGGAGAGGGGGAACTCACTGAGAATACCTTGCCGGGATGAGAGGGCCACCGACGCCCGCGGGCCCACCCCGGCGCCGCTCACCGATCAATCGAACTCCGCCGGCACTTCCTTGTCGCGCTGTTTGCGCCACAGCCGCCAGAGCTCCCGGGTCTCGGTCGAGGACTGCTCCAAACACTCGATGAGCTCCCGGCGCAGCTTCACCCTGCCACCCGCGACGTCCACGAACGTGATCCAGCGGGGCCGCGGCCAGCGATCGAGCTCGCGCTCGATGTGCCGCGCCATCACTGTGCTCACGACGTAGCTGAACTGCCGCGTCACGACCACGTGATAACCGGGATGCAGCAAGACCTCTTCCCGCTCCGACTGCTCTGCGGGTTCACGCCTCTCATGCTCGCTCATATCGGCTCCTGCCTGGCCCGGGCCGAACGTTCCGTCCCCTTCGGGAGTCGCGGTCCTTCGGGGACTTCCCGCCCGGACCGGGCCAAAACAATTCGCCCCACCACGTTGCCGGCACGGGGTGGGGCGAAAGCGCGAAAACTCGAGGAATCGCGTGCTTTAGCGCTGTGCTCCCGTGCCGAATAGACCTCTCAGATATGCGGGGCAGACATCACCCGCCCGTCGGAAGGCGGTCCTCCCGACGTCTGGCTTACCCATCAGTGTGAACTGCACGGAAGCAAGCATGTTGAATCTCCTGGAAACAAAAATCGCGTCACCGTGGCCACACGTTGGAGCAGCCAAAACGGGACGCGACTCCCTTGAAGCGACGAGAACTTTAGGCGCGCGTGTTCACGGTGTCAAGGCCGCTCCCCGGAATCAGATTCTGCCAAGCAAGTACTGCAAGGCCGCGCGTAGTGTCGTCGCCTCGCTCGCGCTGAAGGCACTCGCGGTTTCCGCGGCATTGACGCGCGCGACCGCCGCCGTCACGGTACCGCGCGCTCCATTCGCATTGGCATTCTCGAGCTGCTTGGTGGCATCCGTCAGGAGGCGGTCCAGAGCCGTGCAAGCGCCATGGCGCGAACCAGTAGCGCCGAGGCACACTCCCCCGGCCCATTCGTGAAGCTGGAGCAGCGCTGCGGCTGGCGCCGTGCCATCCAGCTGCGCCCGCAGGTCTGCCGCTATGCGCTGCAGGCGTGCGCGTACAATCTGATCACTGGTCGTTTCCGCGATCTGCCCGATGGCAGGCGCAAGGACGACGAGTCGACCGCGGCTGGCGGCGCCGGCCAGCGACAGCGGGTACGTCTCGGCGGCGCCCGCCAGGTGCGAGAGCACGGTCACCCGGTCCGTCGCGTCGAGAGCGTTCGCGCCTGTCACTGCGAGCAGCGACCCCCAGGTGGCGACCACGTCCGGCCGAACCGTTTCCTTCGTGCGCCACGCTTCATCGAGAGCGGGGAATGCCGCTGCGCCGAACGAGGCGACATACTCCTGCGCCGCAAGGCTCGTTTCGATGCCAAGGAAGGCCAGACCACGCAGCGATCGCGGATCATGCAACCGCAATACGGCTTCGCACAGATCCACGATGTATTCCGGCCACGATTCATCCTCGTTCGCCGTGGTCTCGTTGTAGATCACCTGCCCGGTGGCCTCCCTTTCGAGAAGGCCGATCAGCGCAGCCGGAGCCGCCGCGGGCAAATCGGGCACGGGAACTGCGTTCAGCTGGGCGACGCCGGCGGCGCGCGTGCGGAAGCTGGTCGATGACAGCATCGTCACCGCGTCGTCGGGTGTCTGCCCGCGGGCACTCCCGGTCCCGACGATTACGAGCGCCAAGATCCAGGCTTTCATAGCGGGCACCGACGTTCGACGTGCACGTGGTCTTCGCTGCTGAAGGACCTCTTGGGGTTCGTCGGGTCGGGGTCGCGTGGCTCGACTGTAAAACCAACTCCCACGGCAACATCGTGCAATGCCGTCCAGAGTTGCCGTGCCGCTTCGCGCTGGGCTGGAGTCGGATTGTCTGGTAGGCCAGTACCGAGGTCCGCGGCGCAGCCATACTGATGCCAGCTATTCGTGACAGCCCCTGATCCCTGCGACACGTGCAGGTGATAGGCGTTGTGCACCGGATTCCGGTAGATGGCTGGGGCTGGCAGCGGGAGAGGGTTCCACGCGAATTGCAGCACCGACAACCGCACATCGAAAAGCAGGTTCACACGAGCCAGCGAGTAATCGCCCGTGTTGCCAAGGTGCGGGGCGAAACTGCCACGTTCCGGCACCCCCAGGCCGAGCTCAATGTACTCCTCCCGCATCGTGTCGATCTCGTCTTGCGTCGCCGTCACGGTGTCCGACGTGTGAGTCTGTCCCTGGTCGTCCTCCACCGAAGCGGTGATCAGGTACGAAAACTGCTTGGGTGCGAGTTCGAGGGATTTTTTGTGGTCTTTCTCCCACCGGTCGGGTGAAAGGGGAGTGACGATAAACACGCCGTCCGCACCAACCGGCTGCGCGCCCCCAAAGGGCGGGCTCGCAAAATGGTGCGTATCTGGCCTAAACTGCCATATGACACGCGGGCCAAGCTCCGGTGGATTCACGTCCGCATGAAGCCGGATTTGGGACTCCGGGAGCCCCCCCGATCCCTTCGCCGTGAAGGACAGATCGGGTAGGTAGGTTGTCACTAACGCCGTGATCGTCACAACGTCCGGGTTTACCTCGATCGTCGGACTTACCGCGGCGATGAAGAACGATGACTTAAGGAGAATCCCGCCCAGCCGCGCGTGGCCCTTCTCCCGCACGGCGAACCGACACGTCATGTCCCCCACCCGGCACCCCGACACGATCGTCGTCGCGCTTCCCCCCGCATCCGGAATCCACCGCCACCCTTCGCCCAGCTGGATCTCGTTCGTCCAGGGCACGTTGAGGTGGAAAGTCACCGTGTCCCCGGGCTTAACACTCGTCGCGTCGGGCACGAGCTCGGATGGCGGCACAGCCTCCGCGACGATCGTCGCGCCACCAGAAAGGAGGTACTCGGCGGCCGAGCCGCACGCGAAACCCCAGCCATCCCGTCGAGCCCACAGCACGCCGGCTCCGAAGCCCTGCAGGTATCCCACGACAGTCTCCGCCGCGGGGTCCTCGGGCAGCAATGTGATCCGTGCCGGAGGGGGGGTGGTCGCGTTGCTCAGGAAGATGTTCACTCGGAAAGGAAACGGCACACTGGAAAAACCGGACGGCCCGATTACCGGTCCGTACGGCAAGGGCTGCGGGCCATGACCTGAGCAGGTCGAATAAGCGGGATTCGGCTCGAACACGAGCATGCCCGACACAGTGATCCGCGCTATGACGCCAGGCGGAATCGTTATCGACGTAGGCGCCCATGGCGTGCCCACGAAGCTGTTCGGGGGCGCAGGCAGGAAGTAATCGCCGATCAGGCTGAATCCACCACCACCATCCCCCGCCAGCTGCGGCGCGAGCGTCGGCGCACTCGACGTGCGCGGCGCGACGACGCGATCCTCCGAGACGCAGCCGTACGCCAGCGCGACGAGCGAAGCACCGATCGTGGCAGTGACCCAAAACCAGCGCGTCCCGTTGCCCGGCATGGGGCGCGAATCTACGCCGTACGGAACCCGTGGGAATAAGGGGAACTACTGGGGTCCGACGCTGCTCACGGCCACAACCGGTACAACGTCCGCGGAAATGCGATCGCTTCGCGAATGTGGGGAATCCCGCAGATCCACGCGACCGTCCGCTCGACGCCGAGACCGAACCCCGCGTGCACGAATGTGCCGTACTTCCGCAGATCGAGATACCAGGAGTACGACTCCTCCGGCAACCCTTCGGCGCGAATGCGCGCGAGCAGCTTGTCGTAGTCGTCCTCGCGCTGGCTGCCACCGATGATCTCCCCATAGCCCTCGGGCGCGAGACAGTCGTTGTTCAGCACCGTGCGCGGATCGTCCGGGTTCTCCTTCATATAGAAGGCCTTCACCGCCTTCGGGTAGTTATAGACGAAGACCGGCCGGTCGTACTGCTTGGCGAGCAGCGTCTCAGCGTCCCCGCCCAAGTCTCGGCCCCATTCCATGTCGCCGCCCAGAGACCTGAGCTTCTCCACGGCGTCGCTGTAGGAAATGCGATGGAACGGCGCCACGACGCGCTCGAGCGGCGCCACGTCCCGGCCCAGCTCGGTGAGATCGCTTTTGCGGCGCTCGAGACAGCGGCCCACGATGTACGACACGAAGTCTTCCTGCAGTCGCATGTTTGCCGCGGAGTCATTCCAGGCGACTTCGGGCTCCACCATCCAGAACTCGGTGAGATGGCGGCGCGTCTTCGACTTCTCGGCGCGGAAGGTCGGCCCGAAGCAATACACTTTTCCGAGTGCGGCCGCCGCCGCTTCGACGTACAGCTGTCCCGTCTGCGCGAGGAAGGCCTTGCCAAGGTCGAAGTAGTCCACCGAGAACAGCGTCCCGGCATGCTCGCCGATCGAGCCGGTCAGAATCGGGGTGTCCACGAGCGTGAAGTGGCGCTCGTAGAAGAAATCGCGGATCGCCTGGATCACCTCGTGCCGCACCCGCGCGATCGCCACCTGCTGTTTCGACCTGAGCCAGAGATGACGATGCTCGAACAGGAATGCGGTGCCGTGCTCCTTGGGGGTGATGGGGAAATCGGTGCTCGGGCCGAGCACGCGGAGATCGGTCGCCTGTAGCTCGACGCCACCGGGGGCGCGCGCCTCAGCGCGGACGCTGCCGGTCACCTCGAGCGAAGTCTCCTGAGTAAGTTTCCCGAACGCCTCCCAGATTTCGGGGGCGACATCTTTCTTGGAGATCACCGCTTGCAGATAGCCGGTCCCGTCGCGCACCACGACGAACGCGATCTTGCCGCTCGAGCGGGTGGTGGCAACCCAGCCGCGCACGACGACGGTCTCTCCGGCGTGCTGCGGCAGCTCATCGATCCAGTATCGATCCGGCATAGGCGCGGCATACTAGTGGCGAGCCTTTTGAGTGTCAACGCGATCACGGGGGGGGGGGCGTGCGCGCCGGTCGTGCGCAGCGGCCCCGCGCGGCAGGAAACGGCCTGGCTCGCCTACCTGGGCAATGCGCGTCACGATGCGTCCGCCCAGGAGACGCTGAACCCCGATCCGCGGCCGTTGTGGCGCGTTGGGGTGGGCCGTGGTGTGCGCGGCAGCCCGGCGCTCGGTGAGAGCATCCTGGCCGTGGGCACCGCCGACCGGTACGTCGTGCTCATCGATCGCGCCAGCGGCGACGTCCTGTGGCACGCACGGCTCGACGGCACGGCACGCGCGGGTCCCCTGCTCGACGACGACCGCCTCTACGTCGCGACGGAGGCGCAGCCTGAAGGCCGCGTGTACGCCATCCGGCTGCGCGACGGCAAGTCGCTCTGGAAAACGCGCGTTGGCAGCGTAGTGGCACCGCTCGCATTCGACGGCAATGCACTCTACGCGGGCACGGAGAGCGGGCTCGTGCTGCGGCTCGAGCCCGAACACGGCAGTGTGGTGTGGCGCCGGCAGCTGGAGGGGTCGGTGCGTGGAGGACCGGTGCCGACGCCCTACGGGCTCGTCGTGACGACCACCACCGATATGCTCTATCTGCTCGACCGCGAAAGCGGAGTCATCCGCGCGCGCTTGCCGCTGCCGGGCGCCGTGCTCGCGACGCCGGCCAGCGACGGCCGGCGCGTCTACCTGGCGACCACGGATGGCAGCGTGATCGCCGTGGATCTCGAGCCGCTGTCGGTCCGGTGGGAGCGACACGCCGGTGAAGCGATCTACGGCGCGCCGGCACTCGTGGGCGATACGCTCTACGTGCTGTCGCGCGACGGCCGGCTCTGGATCGTTCCGACGGAGGCGCCCGACGCCGCGATCACTCACTCACTGAACATCGTGGCCGTCGCGGGTCCCACGCCATTGGCGTCGGGCGTGCTGGTCGGCAGTGTGAGTGGCGAGGTGTTGCTAGTCGATCCCGCGACGGGGGCGATCAAATGGCGCACGCAGGTCGCGGGTCCCATCGAAGAGCCACCCATGGTTCGCGACCGGCAGGTGGTGGTGATCGCCGGCCATGGCAATATTCACACATACCGATGACGCGCTCCGTGGTCGTGCTCGCACTGCTCGCCGGCGCCGCGGGAGTCCCACCGCTCTCCGCCCAGCGGCTCGCCGCGCCCCAGTTCGTCGCGGCGTCCACGGCGGCGTCGGCACCTCCCCTGGCCCCATCACATGGCACGTTCAGCGGGACGCTCGTCCATTACGGCAAATGGCTCACCGCCGCCGGAGCGGTGGCGCTCACCGTTTTCGCGGCGGAGGAGCATCAGCAATCGCGGCGTCAGTGGAGTGCCCTGCTCGCCATTTGCCGGTCCTCGCGGGACGCGTGCCTGCTGGCGCCCGGCGGCACTTATCAACGGAGCGACGCCGAGGCGCTGTATCAGCTCTCGCGCCAGCACGATCGTAAGGCGAATCAGTGGCTGTTCGCCGCGCAGGCAGCGCTGTTCACGACGACGGCGCTCTTCATTATCGATCTGCACCCCGGCGAGGGACCCGGCAACATTCCGTATCCGTCGGAGATACGGGTCGGCGGGCTGGAGAGCGGTGTGGGGGCGGAGATGCGGCTGGCCTTTTGAGAAGCTATCGGGTATCGGGCGATGTTACCCGATAGCTGGTAGCCGATAGCCGATAGCCCCTACCCAACCCTAAACAGCTCAAACCCCCTCTCATATCTAGTAACCAGCCGCTCGCGATAGGCCGAGTGCTCTTTTCGCTCCAGTGCCGGATCGGTCGCGATCATCGCCGCCGCCGCTTGCCGCGCCGCCTCGAGCAGCGGTACATCGGTTTTGAGATTGGCGTAGCGGAGCGGCACACCGCCTGATTGGCGCGCTCCCGTGAGCTCTCCCATGCCCCGCTCCTGCAGGTCGAGCTCGGCGATCTTGAAACCATCGGTCGTTTCGCAGAAGGCTTGCAACCGCGGTGCAGCTTCGGGGACATCGGAGAGGAGAATGCAGTGACTCGCCGCCGCACCGCGTCCCACGCGGCCACGCAGCTGGTGCAGCTGCGCCAGTCCGAAGCGCTCGGCATGCTCGATCAGCATCACCGTCGCGTTGGCGACGTCGATGCCGACTTCGATCACGCTCGTCGCGACCAGGATGTTGACCTTGTTGTCACGAAACGCGCGCATCGTCGCGTCGCGCTCGTCGACCTTCATGCGGCCGTGCACCAGCCCGACGCGGAATTCCGCAAAGACCTTCGCCAGCTTCTCAGCCATAGTCGTCGCGGCCTTGAGGTCGGCGCGCTCTGATTCGTCGATCACCGGATAGATCACGTACACCTGGCGGCCGGCGGCACATTCGCTGCGAATGAACTCGTAAATCTTCCCACGCGCCGCTTCGGTGCGGAGCGCCGTCTTGACCAGGCCCCGGCCCGGTGGCTTCTCGCGAATCTGGGTGACGTCGAGATCGCCGTAGAGCGTCAGCGCCAGCGAGCGGGGGATCGGCGTCGCCGTCAAGAGCAGCACATCGGGCGCATCGCCCTTTTCCACCAATGCCGCGCGCTGCTCGACGCCAAAGCGGTGCTGCTCGTCGATGACCACGAGGCCGAGCCGCCGGAACGACACCGACTCCTGAATCAGCGCGTGCGTGCCGACCACCACGCGCGGGCCCCCGGACGCGATCCGCTCGCGCGCCGCCGCTTTCTCGGCGTTGCTCATGCGGCCCAGCAGCAACTCGGGACGAATGGCCAGCGGCTCGAGCAGCCGCGTGAGTGTGGTCCCATGCTGCTCCGCCAGGAGCTCAGTCGGCGCCATGATCGCCGCTTGATAATCGTTCTCGGCCGCAAGCAACATCGCGAAGAGCGCGACAACTGTTTTACCGGTCCCGACGTCGCCCATCAGCAGGCGATGCATGCGCAGCGGCGCCGTCATGTCGTCGGTGATCTCGCGAACGGCATGGCGCTGATCGGCGGTCAGCTCGAAGGGCAGATGCTCCTTCAGTCTCGTGGTCAGCTCACGCTTCAGCTCGAACCGGATCCCAGCGCGTGAGCGCTTGGCCAGATGCCGCGCGCGTGCCTGCACGAGCTGCTGATCGAACAGCTCGTCAAACGCCAGCCGGCGGCGCCCCTGCTCCGCCTCCTCGACCTGTTTGGGCCGATGCATCAGCTCGAGCGCCCGCCGCAGCTCGATGAGATCATGCTTCGCACGAAATGCTACGGGATGTGGGTCGGTGACGAGCGGCAGCAGCTCGTCGAGATGCTGCTGCACCAGCGCGCGAATCTGCCGGTGCGTCAGGCCTTCCGTCGCGGGATACACGGGGAGCACGAGACCTGGGTCGCCGTCGGTTTCGTCGCCGGGTTCGGCGAGCACGATGAACTCGCTGGGCACGAGCTGCTTGCCGTGATAGTAGCGGACGGGACCGGTCACGAGCAGCAACTGTCCCTTCTTGATTTGTCGCTCGAGAAATGGGCGGCCCGGCCAGGCACATTCGAGCAGGCCGCTCTCGTCCCGCAGCACGGCGCGAAAGACCCGCAAGCCGCGGCGCGTCGGCAGCACGCCGGTGCTCACGACTCGCCCGACGCAGGTGGCGTCCTGCCCAACGTTGGCACGCGCGAGGGGGGTGACTGTCGTGGCGTCGAGGTAGCGGTGGGGAACGTGGTACAGCAGATCACCGGCGGTGCGGATGCCGAGTCTTTGGAGGGCCTCGGCGCGTTTCGGGCCTACGCCCTTCAAAAACTTGACGGGCGAGTTGAGTTGTAGCCTCACTCCGAGACCAGGTGATGGGCAAATCGCACGGGATCGAACAATTCGAGATCGTCGAGGTTTTCACCGGTGCCGAGAAAGCGAATCGGGACTTGGACCGCTCGTCGCAGCGCCACGACGCTGCCACCCTTGGCCGTGCCGTCGAGCTTCGTGATCACGAGTCCCGTCAGCGGGATGGCGGCCGAGAATTCCTTCGCCTGCTGCACCGCATTCTGGCCGGTGGTGGCGTCGAGCACGAGCAGCGATTCATGCGGGGCGCCGCTCTGCCGCTTGCCCACGACCCGCACGACCTTCTTCAGCTCCTCGCGCAGCCGCTCGTCCGTGTGCAGCCGGCCGGCAGTATCCACGAGCACAGTATCGATGCCGCGCGCCAACGCGGCGTCAACGGCATCGAATGCAACCGCGGCGGGGTCGGCTTTCCCCCCTCCCCCTTTTGCCGCAGCACCGATGAAGGGCACGTTGAGACGGCCGGCCCACGTCTCGAGCTGCTCGGTCGCGCCGGCGCGAAAGGTGTCGGCCGCCGCCAGGAGCACGCTGCGCCCCTGAGCGAGCAGCTGATGAGCCAACTTGGCGACGGTGGTCGTCTTCCCGGTGCCATTGACCCCGAACACCAGCACGACGGTCGGCGCCTGCTCGGCGCGGGCGAGCGGCGCGGCGGGCGGACCGAGCTGCTCCACCACGATGCGCTCGAGCGCGGCCTGATCGACGCTCGTGGCGCGACTCAAGCGCTCGACCGTCTCGTTGGTCGCGGCGACGCCGAAATCGGCCTCGACCAGGAGCCGTTGCACGGTCTCGAGCTTGGCGTAGTCGACGGCGCCGCCGCCGAAAAACCGGGAGATCTGTTTCCAGAGGCCCATTACGGCAGTCCCTGACGACGCCGCAACGTCCATTCGGCGGCCAGCGCCGCGATGGCAACGAGGAACAGCCACCAGCGATCGCGGAGGCCCACGGAAGACCTTCGACCGGTTGCCTCGCCGGTCTGGGCCGACAGCACCGGCGCGCGAGGCCGCCACTCATCGGAATACGTTTCGACGGCCACTACACCCTGCTCCCCCCCCGCCCCCCCGCCCCCCCCGCCCCCCCCGCCCCCCCGCCCAGCGCGTAACGATAGACGCCCGGCGCAAGCAAGAGCTCGGCGCGGCCCGCCGCATCGAAGCGCAGCGTATCGGTGCGCGTCGTGTCGTCATGGCGCAACCTGATCGCAATGGGCCGCGCGGAATCAGCCGCCGCCCAGCGCCACACTGTCGGCATGCCATTCGGAACTTCATACAGCTCCGGGACGACGCGCTCCCTCGTCCCCCGTCCCTCGTCCCCGAGCAACCAGTCGACCAACGCCGCGACGAGACTGCGATACGCCTGTTCGCTCGCGCCGCCGCGAAACGCCCAGCGCCACAGCCCGGTCGCGGCAACGGTCGCCTGACGCACGCCATCGCGCACTTCGAGCACGACGATCGGCCGCGGCGAGCCGCGACGCGCCAGCCGCGCCGTCAACGCCACGATGGCGCTCGAATCGCGCTGCTCGCGCGCCGGACCAGCGGCCGTCGCCGGCGGCAGCGAATCCCAAACGACGCTCGAGAGCGCGGCGGTCAGCGGCGACGATGGCGCGCGCTCGACGTACCAGTCGCCCGGCTGTCCGTTTGCAGGCCAGAGGAGCCGCGCCGTTTTCCGCGCACCGACAAACGCGCGCGAGCGCTCCAGATCACCTGTGGCGGCGACCAGGCGAGCACCCTGCGCAGCCCGGGTCATTTCCTGTGTAGCCACCGGTGCCAGCGTCGCGGCGTCACGCCACCGGCCCGGCTCCGTCTGGACGAACATTTTCACCGGCATGCGCGCAACATCGCTCAGGGTGCGCGCGAGAAACCGCGCCTCCCAATCGGGTGGCGCCGCGAAGATGACGGCCGCCGGCTGGAGATTGACGTCGATCGCAAACAGACGGCCATCGTCACGGGGCTCGGCATCTCGTACGCCATCCAGGCGGATTTCGAGCACGGTCCAACCGGGACGGGGGACGTGGGACGCGGGAAGGGTGATTTCCGTCGTGAGGACTCCGCTGTCAGGAAGTGTCACTGCCTGCGCAGCGAGCCGGTGCCCTTCAACAGACACCACGAGCGTCGCCTTACCCGTCCCCCGTCCCCCGTCCCTTTTCCCCGCCGTTCCATAGCTCACCTTGAGCCGGACAGTGTCGCCCCGCGTCACGTGCCGGGTGCCCTCGACACCGGCGACATACGCATCGAAGAAGGCGCTCCGCGGCAGGAGCACGACCCGCGGCCGGCGCAGCAGATCGGCAGGGATCGACGCGGCATCGTCCACCGCGCCGTCGGTCACGACGACCACCTCCCCCGCGCGCCCGGCGGCCGCCTCGAGCGCCGGCCCCAGTCGCGTGGCCCCATCACTCGGCGGCGCCGAATCGAACGCGCTCACCTGCCGGCCGAACCGCCAGACGACGGCGCGACGCCGCGCGAGCGGCAGGACGCTGTCCAGCGCGACGGGCCAGGACGCGCTCATGCTGAGTGACGCATCGAGCAGCACGATCGGCTGATCGCTGGTCGGCAGGATCCGCGAGGTGGCTGGATTCCACAGCAGCAGAATCAGCGACAGCAGGGCGATGCCGCGCAGAATCATGAGAGGCACGCGAGCGCCTCCGCGATCGTGAACCGCCCGTCGTACAGCGCGCGTCCGACGCAGGCGCCCGCAAGGCCCGCCGCGCGCGCCGCGCGCAAGTCCTCGAGCGAGCCGACGCCACCCGAGACAATGACGTCCGCGCCAAGGCGCGCGAGCGTGCTCGCACCGTCGATGTCAGGCCCGGTCAACGCGCCGTCCCGCGTCACCTCGTTATAGATGATCGTCCCGATGCCGGCCTGGGTGACGCGCCGCGCGAGCTCGAGCGCCGTGAGGTCGAGAATGTCCGTGGTGCCGCGCGGGGCGACCCGGCCGTCTTTCGCGTCGATTCCCACAGCGAGCCGGGTAGCGCCGTGGCGCGCGAGCAGGCGATCGACGAGCCCGGCATCGACGGCGCCGCGCGGCCCGATCACGACCCGCGTCGCGCCGAGCGTGAACATGTGATCGATGTCGATCTCCCGGAACAATCCGCCGCCGACCTGCACGTGGACCGTGGCCGCGTTCACCACCGCGGCGATCAGCTCGTGATTATCGGTGCGTCCGTACGCGCGATCCATGTCGACGAGGTGAATCCAGTGCGCGCCCGCCCGCGTGAACTCGGCGAGCGCCACCAGCGGCTCGGCCATGCGGCCATGGGCGCGTGCCACGCGCCCGCCTTCTATGTCGACGGCGGGATAGAGCTCCACGATGGGTATTGTGGACTGAAAGGTTAGTCGTCGCGAGCCGCGCCCGCGGCGGCGCCGAGGGCCGGTTTGGCCGCGGGCGGGACCGTGGGCTCCAGGTCGGCCAGCAGGCTGACGCGCGTCGAGTCGAACGCCGATCTCCTGTTGCCGGGCACCGGCTCGCCCGCACCCGCGTCTTTGCGGTGCGGGTTCGTCGGCCGGCCGTTCACGAGGAATTCGTAATGCAGGTGCGGACCCGTCGCGAGGCCAGTCGCCCCTACATATCCGATGACCTGCTGCTGCGCGACGCGCTGCCCCACGTGCAATCCAGTCGCGTAACGCGACAAATGTCCGTAGCGCGTCCGAATCCCGTTGGCATGGCGCAGCTCGACCAGGTTGCCGTAGCCGCCGTTCCATCCCGCCTGGAGCACGACTCCGTCGGCCGTCGCGCGGACCGGCGTCCCGTACCCCGCCGCGTAGTCGGTCCCCTCGTGCGATCTCCACCGCTTGAGGATGGGATGATAGCGACCGCCGAAGCGGCTCGAGATGTGGCTGAAGCGGAGCGGCGCGCGCAGGAAGGCGCGACGCAACGATCGACCGCGTTCGTCGTAAAAGGAGGCCAGCCCTGGATGGGATTCGAAGGCAAAGGCGAAACTCGGCGAGCCGGCGACATCGACGCGAGCGGCGAGCACTCTCCCGAAGCGCCGCTCTCCTTCCGGTGATTGCAGCCGCTCGATCAGGACTTCGACGCGATCGCCCGGACGGAGATCGCGCGTGAAATCGATTTCCCAGTCGTAGACGTCGGCGATCGCCCACGCGAGGCCGACGCGTTGCCGGGCAGGCAGAAACGAATCGGGGATGGCGGCGTCGAGCGCGTCATACAGGTTCGACTGAATCACGGCGGTCGTGCGCAACCGCTCTGTCGTCCAGGGAATGTCCTCGACGATTTCCTTCCACCCGGAGTCGCCGCCGAGCCGCGTGAGCCAGAGGCGCTGCTCAGGGTTGAGGCGCACGCCGAGCCGGCTGGCGACGGACTCGCCCTTCAGGCGGCGGACTTCAAAAATGAGACCCGGCTGCATGCGCCGGGGATTCAGGGTGTGCGTCGCCTTCAGGAAGGCGACGTATTCGCGGCCGGTTACCCCTGCGCGCTCCAACACATCGGAGAGCATTTCGCGGCGGCCGAGGGTGTCCGCCCACTCGTCGTAGGCACTCGTCACCACGATGGGCAACGCCACCGGAATTTCGCGCGACGGCCACGCCTGGTGCGCCGCCCACACCAACATCCCAGCCGTCAACGCTCCTGCTGCGACGTAATGACTGGGCCGCCACGACCGCCACGGCATCAGTCCATCTGTCTCCGGATGAAAGTCGGAATCTCCATCTCACTCAGCTCCGGATTCAGGGGCATCTGGACTCCGCCGCCCCCGCGTTTGGGCGCCTCGGCCGGTTTCACGAATGTCCCCGCCCCCGGTGGCGGCACCGGCGTGGGCTTGGTCGCGCGGTCGCGGAACGGCAGCACCCCGGCGGCGGGCCGCGCCGCGGTTCCCCCGGCTAGCGCGTCGGCCAGGGCGCCGGTCTTATCGAACCCAGTCGCGATGACCGTGATGCGCACCTCGCCGTGCATCGCCGGATCGTTCACCGCGCCGAAAATGATCTCGGCCTCGTCACCGGCGGCATCATGAATCGCTTCGCTGATCTGCGTCACTTCACCGAGCGTGAGATCTTCACCGCCCGTGATGTTGATGAGCACGCCCGTCGCGCCGGCGATGGAAATGTTGTCGAGCAGCGGGCTCGAGATCGCCTGCTGGGCTGCTTCCATCGCGCGATTTTCGCCGCGTCCCTGGCCCGTCCCCATCAGCGCCGCGCCACCGTTCTGCATCACGGTGCGCACGTCCGCGAAATCTACGTTGACGAGGCCGGTCACACAGACGAGGGCCGAGATGCCCTGCGTCGCGTGGAGCAGCACCTCGTCGGCCTTCTTGAGTGCGTCCTGGAACGGAATCCCCTTCCCCACAACGGCGAGCAGCCGCTCGTTGGGCACGACGATCATCGTGTCCACGTGCTTGCGCATTTCGGCGATGCCCATCTCTGCCTGCCGCATCCGCTTGCGGCCCTCGAACAGGAACGGCTTGGTGCAGATCCCGATCGTGAGCGCGCCCAGGTCGCGCGCGACCTGAGAGATGATGGGCGCGGCACCGGTGCCGGTCCCGCCGCCCATGCCGCAGGTCACGAAGACGAGGTCCGCGCCCTGCAGCGCGTGCAGCACCTCGTCGCGGTTTTCTTCGATCGCCTGGCGGCCGATCTCCGGCCGCGCGCCGGCGCCGAGCCCGCGCGTCAGCTTCTTGCCGATCTGCACCTTCACATCGGCTTTGTTGTTGAGGAGCGCCTGCGCATCGGTGTTCACCGAGATGAACTCGACTCCGCTCACGTGCTCGTCGATCATCCGGTTCAGGGCGTTGCCGCCGCCCCCGCCGACGCCGACGACCTTCATCCGCGCGTTCTGCGTAACGGTTTCTTCGAGTTCGAAGATCATGGGTCTCCCCTAGGGCTCAGAAGAAATCCTGCAACCATCGCTTGAGAGGTCCAAAGATTTTCTCGGGAGCACCCCCGAACAGCACGCCGGGAGCAGAACCCTGCGCGCTCTTGCGCGCAGCATACAACACCAATCCCACCGGCACCGCGTACCGCGGCGCCTGGACACTATCGACGAGTCCGGAGATGCCGAGCTCGGGATTTCCGGCGCGCACAGGGACCGCGAACACTTCGCGCGCCAGCTCCACCATTCCGGGCAGGTGCGCCGTGCCGCCGGAGAGCACGACGCCGGCGGGCAGCCGCCCGCCACTGTAGCCCGCCCGCTCGAACTCGCGGGCCACGAGCTGGAAGATCTCGTCCACGCGCTGGTGAATGATGTGCGCGACCAGCTCGCGAGACGCGGTCCGCGCGCCCTGACCGGGAGTGGAGGGCAGGCTCACCATCTCACCCGCATCGACGAGCGGCGTGTACGCGGCGCCGTGCCGCTCTTTCAGCCGTTCGGCGTCGGACTGGGTCACGCCCAATCCTTGCACCAGATCGCTCGTGACGTGCGAGCCGGCGTACTTGAGCGACGCGAGATGGCGAATCTTGCCCTCGTGGAAGATCGATACGCCGGTCGAGCTGCCACCGACTTCCACGAGCGCGACGCCCAGTTCTTTTTCGTCGTCCGTGAGAATCGCATAGGAGGCCGCGAGCGGCTCGAGCACGAGATCGGCGATCCGGTAGCCGGCGCGCTGCACGCTCTTGCGCAGGTTTTGCGCGGCCGTCGATTGCGCGGTCACGAGGTACATCTCCACTTCGAGCCGGGTCCCCGTCATCCCGACGGGATCGGAGATGCCGTGCTGCTGGTCGACGATGTATTCCTGCGGGATATCGTGCAGCAGCTCGTGATCGCGCCCCAGCGACACCGCGCGGGCTACTTCGTTGACGCGCGCCACATCCTGCGGCGTGATTTCTTCGCCGCTGACCGCGACGACTCCGGACGAACTCCGGGCGGACACGTGCTCCCCCGCGATGCCGCAGGTCACGTCGGTCACGCGCGCGCCCGCCATCCGCTCGGCGTCTTTCAACGCGGCGGCGACGGAGCGCGTGGTCTCATCGATGTCGCGCACGATGCCGCGACGCACACCGCTGTTCTTGGCGAGCCCGACGCCGAGAATCTTCGCGATCGGGGCGCGCGGGAGATCGCCCGCCAGCTCCGCGATGACCGCGCAGGTCTTGGTGCTCCCGAGATCGAGCCCGGCGACGAGGCGGCGATCGGTCATGAAGACACCCCGGTCCGGCGGCGCACGACGATCTGCCCCGCATAGCGGGCGTCGAGTTCCGCATAGGCGCGAGCTTTCGCGGCCAGGTCTCTCGCCACCAACACCACCGCCTGAATCACCTCCGGCCCCGCGTCGCGCGCCAACAGGACGCGACGGGTGCCCAGCTCGAGGGCGACATCGTGCTGCGCATCGATACGCCGTGCGGCATCGATCGACTGAAACAGCGCGGGATCGAACGCCTGCACCCGCGCGAGCACGCCGACCACTCCGCTATCAGCGGCCTGCACCACCGGAAGATCGAGACTCACGAGCGCAAATGGCAGTGCGTGCCCGTCGGCATCGACCACCGTCAACGCGCCGCGCGCGGTCGCGACGAGCGCCACCGGCTCGACTTCCCGAACGATCACCTTCAACGAACCGGGCGGACGCCGCGTCACGGCGACGTCGGCGACGCCGTCCAATCCCCGCAACCGCTCCACGAGCACGTCCGTGTCGTCGAACACGCTCGCGTGCGGTGACAAGCGCAGCGCCGCGAGCACCTGGTCGGCGTCGAGATACCGGATCCCGACCAGCTCGACCTGGCGCACCCGGAAGAACGAGAGACGTCGCAGTGCAAGCGGCGCCGCCGTCCAGGCGATCATGACCAGCATCGCCGCGCCGGCCCACGCCAGCACACGCCACGACGCTCGCGGCAGGCGGAAGCGCCGCAGGGAGGTGCCCAGCCGCCATTTCACGCGACGGCTCCCTGCTCCCTGCCTCCCGCCCTCAATATGTCCAGCAACTCGGGCCCGATGCGGGTGACGTCGCCCGCGCCGAGCGTGAACACGACGTCGCCTTCGCGGACCGCGCGCGCCACGTGATTCGTCAAGCCGCCGCGGTCCCGCACCGCCACCGTCGCCGCTCCCGCCCGCGTCGCGCCACGTACCACGATGTGATGCGTGACGCCGGCCAGCGGCTGCTCGCGCGCGCCGTAAATCGGCGCGACGATCACCATGTCGGCCGCGGCGAGCGCCTTGCCGAGCGCTTCGCCGTGCAGCGCGGTGCGCGAGTAGAGGTGCGGCTGAAACACCGCGACCACGCGCCGCCCCGGATACGCCTGCCGGGCCGCCGACAACGTCGCCGCAACCTCCGTCGGGTGATGTGCGTAATCGTCGACGACAGCTATCCCGCGCTCTTCACCCAGCCGCTCGAAGCGACGGCCCACACCGTGAAATTCGGACAGCGCCTGCGCGCCTGCTTGCACATCCGCGCCAAGCGCATGCAACACGCCCAGCGTCACCGCCGCGTTCCGCACGTTGTGCAACCCGGGCACGGCGAGCCGCAGCTCGACGACGTGGCCGCCCGGTAAGGAGATCGTGGCGCGCGAACCGCCGGGCTCGAGCCGCACGGCGCGAATGCGAATGTCGGCCGTCGCACCGAGACCGACGCGCCATACCGGCGCCTGCAGCTGCAGGGCAACACGATCGGCACCCACATCGTCGGCGCCCACGATGACGCGCTCGGCCCGGTCCGCGAATTCCGCGAACGCCGCCTCGAGCGCCTCCATGCTGCCGTAACACTCGAGGTGATCGGCTTCGACGTTGTTCACGACCGCAATGGTCGGTCGCAGCGACAGGAACGCTTTGTCGTATTCATCGGCCTCCACGACGTACAACGCGTCACCACCGATGCGCGCGTTGCCACCCCACGAAGCGACTCGGCCGCCTGCGAGTCCTGTAGGATTTCGCCCGGCGGCCGAGAGCGCCTCTGTAGCCATGACCGTGGTGGTCGTCTTTCCGTGTGTTCCCGAGACCGCCACGAGGCTCGCTCCTCCGCTAGAGACCAGCTCCCCCAGCGCATCGGCACGCCGTATGACCGGGATATTGAGAGCCCGGGCGCGCGCCAATTCCGGGTGATTCGGTGGCACGGCCGCAGTCACGATAACTGCCCGCGCCCCATCGACATGGCTCGGGTCGTGGCCCTGCGAAACGTGTGCTCCCAAGGCGGTGAGGTCAGCGATTCCCGCCCCGGAAGTATCGGAATCACAACCAGTTATGGCGACTCCCCGGTGCCTGGCAATCAAAGCCAGAGCGCTCATCCCCGCCCCAGCGATGCCCATGAGATGGATGGGTCGGGGATCCCCGGTTCGAAACAAGGTCATCTGTGGGCAGCTAATATAGCGAATCTACTAAACTTGCAAAAGCTCCAAAACCTTCATGATGATGGTTCGGGCAGCATTCGGGTGCCCTCTTTTTCGGGCAGTCTCCCCAAGGTCGGTGAGTCGCCGGTCGTCGTGGGCCAGTCCGCTGACGGTCCTGGCGAACGAGTCGGGCGCCAGCTCGCTCTCGAGCAGCAGTATGCCGGCCCCCGCACTGGCGAGGGCGCGCGCGTTGTAGGTCTGGTGGTCCGCTGCCGCGGTTGGAAGCGGAACCAGGATGCTCGGCTTCCCCCAGGCGCACAGCTCCGACACGGTCATCGCGCCCGCGCGCGCGACGACCAGGTCGGCAGCGGCGTACGCGGTGGCGATGGGATCGAAGAATCCTCGCACGACGATGCGACCGGCTACGGCGAGCGGCGTGTAGAGCTCCTGATGTGCTGTGCCGGTGCCCCACAAGAGATTCACGTCGCCCAGGAGGCCCCGACCGATCGCGCCCGCGACGGTCTCGTTCAACGCGCGCGCACCCTGACTCCCGCCGAAAACGAACACCGTGCGCTCGCGCGCCGTGAGGCCGAGCTCGGCGCGCGCGGCGCCCGCATCCAGTCGTCCCGGCGGGGTGATAGGATTTCCGAACACGAACACTTGCGTCAACGGACCGAGGGACAGTCGCTCACGCGCTTCCGGAAAGCCAAGATGAATCTGTCGCGCGCGGCGCGCCAGGAATCGCGTGGTGAGGCCGGGAAACGCGTTCTGTTCCTGAAGCACGGTCGGGATCCCGGCCTGCTGCGCGCGCAACACGACGGGACCAGCGGCGTAGCCGCCGGTACCGATCACGATCTGCGGTTGCTCGTCCCGGAGCACGCGGTCGGCTGCCCGGGTGGCACGCAGCCACATGAGCGGGAGCAGCAGGTTGCGCCACCACTGCCGGCGATACAGGGGCTCGATCGGCAGAAGATGGAAACGAAATGGATGACGCGGCAGAATCCGCGCTTCGATACCGCGCTCGGCTCCGACGAGCACGACGTCGTGTCCCAGCTCGACCGTGACGCGCGCGAGCGCGAGGGCTGGCATGAGGTGGCCACCGGTGCCGCCGCCCGCGATGAGGATCTTCACGCGAAAACGGTACGTGGTGCGTAGGATGGTGCGTGGTGCGTGGTGCGTAGTGCGTGGGATGCGCGCCCACGCACCACGTACCACGAACCACGCACCAAGAACCACGCACTACGCACGAGATGCTCGCTGGGCACGCCCGACGCTGGCGAGTATGCCGGTCGCGGCCAGCGCGACAATCAACGACGAGCGCCCATACGACATGAACGGCAGCGTCACACCCGTCGCCGGAATGACTGCCAGGCTCACGCCGATATGCAGCACCACGCTCAAGCCGATCATGACCGTGATGCCCGTCGCCAGGAGCTGCCCGAACGGATCGGGAGCGTGGCGGGCAATCCGAAAGCCGAGCCAGACGAACGTCCCGAAGAGCAGCGCGATCGCGAGCACGCCGACGAAGCCCCACTCTTCCCCGATCGTCGAGAAGATGAAATCAGAATATGCGTACGGCAGATAGCCGAGCTTTTGCTGGCCCTGACCGAATCCCACGCCCAACAGCTGCCCCGCTCCGATGCCCGTGAGCGATTGCTGGACCTGCCACGTGGCTTCCTGGGGCGCCGCGCCGGGATTGAGAAACGTGAGAACCCGCGCGATGCGGTACTGCGCGGTGGCGACGGCGCCGAAGAGCAGCGGGCCTGCCGCCGCGCCGAGCGCGAGGAAGTGACCGATGCGGGCGCCGGCGGTGAACAGCACGCTGCCGGCCAGCATCGCGACGAGTAACGCCATCGACAGATGCGGCTCGAGAAAGATGAGCCCGACCACCGGGACGAGAATCACCACGAACGGCAGCAGGCCCCGCTTGAAGTCGCGCAGCTGCTCGCCCTTCTTGGCTGCCAGCATGGCGCACCAGACCACGACGGCCAACTTGGCCAGCTCGGACGGCTGGAGCGTGAGGACGCCGAGGTTCACCCAGCGGCGCGCGCCATTGATTGTGGGCGTGATCACGTGAGTAAACGGCAGCAACGGGATGAGCAGCAGCAGCACCGTGATGCCGAGCAGCGGCCAGGCCCAACGCCGCCAGCGATGGTAGTCGAGGCGCGCAAAGACGATGGCGAGCAATCCGCCGACCGCGGCGCCGACCGCCTGGCGCAGCGCGAAGCTCGCGCCGACCTGTCCGCCGGCAGTGGTGACGAGACTCGACGCGCCGTACACCGCCGCGAGACCGAAGACGACCAACACCGCCGTGACGACGGCGAGCAGTCGTCCTTCCCACATGACTAATCCCCTTGCGCGAGCCGCCGGAATGTGGCCCCCCGTTCTTCGTAGTTCTTGAACATGTCGTAGCTCGAGCACGCCGGGGACAGCAGAACCGCATCTCCCGGCTGCGCCGCGCGCCGGGCGCGCGCGATGACGTCTTCGAACGTCGTGCCACGCTCGAGCGGCACTTTTCCCCCGAGATCCTGCTCGATGAGTGGTCCCGCTTCACCGTAGGCGATGACCAGCCGGCAACGTTTGGCGAGCAGCGGCGCGAGCGACGTGTACGGCTCGCCCTTATGGCGTCCGCCAAGCAGCAGCACGTACGGCCGCTCCATGGCGATGACGGCAACTGTGGTCGCCGCGATGTTGGTGGCTTTGGAGTCGTTGATCCACAGCACGCCGCCAAATTCACCCACGGGCTCGAGCCGGTGCGGCAACGGGCGGAACGAGCGCAGGCCTTCCGCGATGAGCCGCGGCGGCACCCCCGCTGCGTGCACCGCCAACGTCGCCGTCAGGGCGTTCGCGACGTTATGATCGCCGAGGAGATGGAGCTCCTCGCGCTCGAGCAGGGCCTCTGCGCCCAGCCGCAACGTGCGGCTCGGACTGTCGTACCAGGCATCGGCGCTCTGCACCAGCGAAAACAACACCCGCCGCCCGGCAAACCCGTTGGCGAGCCTGAGGACCAGTGGGTCGTCGGCGTTCAACACCCACACGCTCTCGTCGCTCGCATTCCGAAACAGCAGTCGCTTGTCGGCGTAGTACGCCTCCGCCGATGGATAGCGGTCGAGATGATCGGGGGCGAGGTTCGTCAGCACGCCGATCTCGGGCGCGAAATTCGGGCTGTCGTGCAGCTGGAACGAGGAGACCTCGACGCTCAGCCATTGAAAGCGCTCCTTGGCGAGCACGAGATCGGTCATCGGCCGGCCGATATTGCCCGCCGTCGTCGCGCGCAGACCGGCCGCGCTCAGCAGGTGGGCGATCAGCGCGGTCGTCGTGGTTTTGCCGTTCGTCCCGGTGATCGCGATACAGCGTGTCCCGGCCCCGGCGGCCGCCAGACCGCGGAATCCGAAGTCGAGCTCGGACACGATCTCCACGCCCGCGTGCCGCGCGGCGGCGATCGGGGGCGCATCCGGTGGCACACCCGGTGAGACCACCACGCCGACGGCCTGACGGATCTTTGTGAGGTCGTGCCGCCCCACTTCGACTTCCACGCCGGGCAAACGTTTGAGCGCGGCGACCGTCTCGCCGCCGTAGGGGTGGTCCGACGCGTCGCTCGCGTACACGCGCATCCGTTCGCGCGCGAGCAGCTGCGTCGCCGCGACGCCGCTCTTGCCGAGCCCAATGACGGCGACGAGGCCGGTCCCACGACGCCAGGAATTCGGGATGAGCGGCTCGATCATCGCACTTTGAGCGTAGCCAGCGCGATCATCGCGCACATGACCCCCAGGATGTAGAACCGCATCACAACCAGCGGCTCGGCCCATCCGAGCTTCTCGAAGTGGTGATGGAGCGGTGCCATTCGGAAAACGCGATGCGCGTCGGCGTATTCCTTTCCGTAGCGACGTTTGCGCCACCGGTACGTCGTCGTCTGGATCAGCACCGACATCGTCTCGGCGGCGAAGACCGCGCCGGCGATGAGCAGGAGGAACTCCGTCTTGAGGAGAATCGCGACCGTGCCGAGCGCGCCGCCGATCGCGAGGGCGCCGGTGTCACCCATGAAGACCTGGGCCGGATGCGCGTTGAACCAGAGAAACCCCAGTGCCGCGCCCATCAGCGCGCCACAAAAGATCGTGAGCTCCCCTGCCCCCGGCAGGTGCAGCACACCGAGGTAGCGGGCCGCGTCCACGCGTCCAAACAAATAGCAGAAGATGGCGAATGCGCCGGCGATGATGACGGTGAGTCCGGCGGCGAGACCATCGAGCCCATCGGTCAGATTCACCGCATTGGAGCTGGCCGTCGTCACGAACGTCACGAACGCGAGATAGAGCGGCCACGGCAGTGCGAGGACGATGTATTTGAAGAACGGCAGCTGCGTCGCCGAGGGCGGCGCGCTGGTCGTCAGCGGGAACAGCAGCAGATACGCGCCCAGACCCAGCCCGAAGGAGATCTGCCCAACGAGCTTCCAGCGCGCGACGAGTCCCTGCGATTGGCCCCGCACGATCTTCAGGTAGTCGTCGATGAACCCGATCAATCCCATCCACAACATCGCGACCACTGCGACGATCACGTAGCGATTGTCCAGGCGAGCCCAGAGCAGCGTCGGCAGGATGGTGGCGAGGATGATGATGAGGCCACCCATCGTCGGCGTGCCGCGCTTGCCGTGGTGGCTCGTCGGCCCTTCGGCGCGCACGATCTGCCCGATGCGATGCTCGCGCAACTTCTGGATGATCCAGGGACCGAGAATGAATGCGAGCAGCAGCGCGGTGACCGTGGCGCCTGCCGCGCGAAAGGTGATGTAGTTGAAGAGATTGAAGACAATGTGCTGGCGAGCAAGCGGCGCGAGCCAATGATAAAGCACGTGAAGTTCTTCTCCCGTTAGGAGATGTGGCGCAGCACCTGTTCCAGCGCGACCCCGCGTGACGCCTTGAGCAACAGCAGCTCATTGCCGCGCAGCGCCGCTTTGAGTTTCGGGCCGAGTGCGTTGGCATCGGCTGCGGTGATCAGGCGGCCACCCAGCTCGTCCCGCAGCGATTCGAATGGGGGCACGAACGACCCCACGGCCGCGACGAGTGCCGGCTTGCGCTTGGCGATTTCGCGCGCTACTTCGGCGTGCAATCTTGCACTTTCCGGTCCTAACTCCAACATCGTGCCTACGACCACGACGAGCGGGCGGCGCTGGCGCCGGGCCAGCCAGGCCGCCGTCTGGACCGCCCGCCGCAGCGAGGCGGGGTTGGCATTGTAGGTGTCGTCGATCACCACCATGCCGTCGATGTCCCGGACGTCCCCCCGGCCCTCGGGCAACTGCAGGCCGGCCAACGCGCGCAGGGCGGCGTCGTGGTCCACACCGGCGCGCTGGGCGACCGCCAGAGCGATCTGCGCATTCTCGAGCTGATGGATCCCCAGCGCCGGCAGCGTCACCTTCTCGCCGGAGTCGAGCGTCAGACGCGGATGGCCATCCCGATCCAGGTACCGGTCGAGCAAGCCGTCGTCGGTCGGCTTGCCCGGGAGCGCAGCCGGAATCACCTGCGTGCGGCGGCGCGCCTCTGGCCACATCGCGTCCGGTCCCGTGCCGAGCACCGCGACCGGCACGCCATCCAGCAGCGATAGCTTCTCCGCCATCACGCCCTCGAGCGATCCGAAGCCTTCGACGTGAGCGTACCCGATGTTGGTGATGACCGCGATCGTGGGCTCGATGATCGCGCGCAGCTTCGCGATCTCGCCCGGGACGCTCGCCCCGGCCTCCACGACGAGGGCCTCGGTGTCGTCCGGGGCGCTCAGAATGGTGAGCGGCACCCCGACCAGGTTGTTCAGGTTTCCCGACGTGGCATGTACGCGGTACCGCGCACCGAGCGCGGCACGAATCATCTCTTTGGTGCTCGTCTTGCCGCTCGAGCCCGTGATCGCGACGACGGGCGTGTTCTCGGGCAACATGCGGCGGCGCGCGCGCGCCAACCGGCCCAGGGCGGCCAGCGTATCATCCACTTCGAAGAACGCCAATCCGTCGATCGGCGGCGTGCCACGACGCACGATGGCTGCTGTCGCGCCCTGCTCTTTGGCCTTCGCCAGAAAGTTGTGCGCGTCGAATCTGTCGCCTTTGAGGGCGATGAACAGCGACTGCGGTGTCAGGTGTCTGGTGTCGGTAGAAATCGCGGCAAACTCGAGTTTCGCGGGGACGGCCACGCCGAGCGCGCTCGCGACCTCGTCACTCGTCCACCGCCGTCCGGCCGTCAGACCGTCGGACTGTCCAGCCATCAGTTGGCCCCCAACGCGCGCACCACCTCGCGCTCGTCAAACGGCTCTTTGGTGGTACCGACGACCTGATAGGTCTCGTGGCCCTTGCCGGCGAGGATGATGGTGTCGCCCTGGCGCGCCAGGTCCAGCGCCTGGCCGATGGCCGCGCGTCGATCGACGATGCGGTAATGCGGTTTCCCGGTCATCCCCGCCTCGACGTCGTCGAGAATCTGCTCGGGGTCTTCGGTGCGCGGATTGTCGGACGTCGCGATCGCGACGTCGGCGAGGCGAATGGCGATTTCGCCCATCGGTGCCCGCTTGCCCCGATCGCGATCACCGCCCGCGCCGAACACCACGATGACACGGCCGCCGGGAGGCGTCACCTCCCGAACGGTTTCGAGCGCCCGCTCGAGCGCATCAGGGGTATGCGCGTAGTCGCGCAACACCACACACGGGTCCACAGCGATCCGCTCCATTCGGCCCGGCACCTGCGGCGCGGTGGACAGTCGCTCCGCCACGGTCGCTGACGGCACTTCGAGACCCACGGCGCACGCCGCGACGCCCAGCGCGTTCGCCACGTTGAACCGACCCAGGAGCGGTAAGGCCACCGGGTACCTGCCCTCTTTTGTGAGGAGCTGGAAGCGTGCCCCCGTCCCATCGACCACCACCTCGCGAGCCGAGACATCCGGGCGGACCCAACTGTTGCGAGCCGCCCCGAACGTGATGAGCCGCGGCGTGCGCGGCAGCCGGGCCCAGGCGGCGTCATCCGCATTGACAACCGCCAGCCCCGCATCGGCGAGATAGCCGATGAGCTTTGCCTTGGCCGTGAAGTACGCCTCGAACGTCTCGTGATAGTCCAGATGATCGCGCGTCAGATTGGTGAATATCGCCGCTCGGAACAGGAGGCCATCGACGCGGCCCTGATCGAGGCTGTGCGACGAGACTTCCATCGCCACGCCGGTCGCCCCGCGCTCGACCAGCGCCGCGAGCGTCGCCTGCAGGTCGATCGGACCGGGTGTCGTGAGATTCCCCGCCTCACTCTCGACCATCTGTCCGGCCGGATCGAAGCACCCCAGCGTGCCGATCGCGCCCATCGGCCACAGCGCGCTCATCACGTGGCGCGCGAGGATGACCGATGTCGTCTTGCCGTTGGTTCCCGTCACACCGATGAGCTGCAGCCGCGCCGCAGGCCGCTCATACCACGCTTCGGCCGCGACTGCGGCCGCGCGCCGGCCGTTGCGGACGAGGATCTGCGGAATGCGAGCCGGCTGCTGCGACTCGACGAGGGCGGCGGCGGCTCCGCGCGCCGCGGCATCGGCTACAAACGTGTGACCATCGAGCACCGCGCCACGCACCGCACAGAACAGCATGCCGGGCTGGAGCCGGCGTGCGTCCGCCGTGAGGCCGGTGATCTCCGGCAGCGGTCCACGTTCCGGGGGGGGGGGGGGGGCGCGGCGATCAGCAGGCCCGCGCGCGCCAGCGCGTCCACGACGACCTGAAGTGACTTGCTCATCGGCGAACAGGAGGTGGCTCAGCGAACATCGTCACCGTCGCGCCGGCCGGGGCGTGCTCACCGGCGGCGGGCCAGGTGTGGTGAATCACGCCCCAACCCTTTATCACCACGTGAAAGCCGCGCCGGTGCAGCGCGCGGGCGGCGTCGCGCAGCGACTTCCCGGCGACGTTGGGGATCGTTTGATCCGGCTGCGCCGCCACGGTGTCGGGGACATAGGGCCACGGCACGACATACGGCACCACCCCGTCGGGCTCCTCCAGCGCGGCGACGCCCCCCCCCCGGTCCACCGCCGGCGCCACATTCGAGAGGCGGGCGCGATCGAGCGCCACGGTGCGCGCCGCGAGAGCCTGCTCCAGCATCGAGCGTGTCACCGGTGCCGCGGTCTGCGCCGCGAAGTAACTGCCCTTCTGCGGATTATCGATCTTCATGACGACCACGAGCTGCGGCTCGTCGGCGGGGAACAGTGCCGCAAACGACGCCGTGTACTGCCCCGCGGCGTAGCGGCCCGCGACGACGCGACGCGCGGTTCCGGTCTTGGCGGCGAGCTGGAAGTTCGCCAGCGCGACGCGCTCGGCCGTGCCACCAGCCGCGACCACCCCGCGCAGGAGATCGCGCAGCTTCGCCGCGACCTCCGCCGTGACGACGCGACGCACCGGCTCGGGATGATGGCGGTAGCGTAAGGCTCCGTTCGGCGACCGCACTTCACGGATCAAGCTCGGTTGCAACAGCACGCCGTCGTTGGCGATCGCGCCGTAGGCGGCCGCCAGCTGGATCGGCGTCACCGCTATCTCGTAACCGATCGCCAGGCTCGCGGCGCTCGGCCGCGACCATTCGTGCGGCGGCCGCAGCCGTCCGGGCGACTCCGCGGGAAACTCGATGCCGGTCGGCGCGCCGAAGCCGAACGCGCGCAGCGTCCCGTACTGCTCGGCCGGACGCAGCCGCGCCGAGAACTTCACCAGCGCGATGTTGCTCGAGACGCGGATCGCATCGGCCAGGGTGAGCGATGGCAGCGGGTGCTCGTCCGTGACCACGCGATCGGGCAGTCGGTAGCGCCCGCCTTCGCCCGACACTCGTTCCGTCAGGCGGACGCGATCGTATGTGATGAGGGCGGCAGCCGCGAAGATCTTGGCGAGCGAACCCGGCTCGAAGGTCTCGGTGAACGCACTGGGCCGCATGCTGCCGTCGGCGCGGCGCGAGGCGACCGCCAGCACTTCCCCGGTGGCGGGATCCAGCATCACGACGTCGCCACCGTCCGCCTCCATGTTGTCGATGGCATCATCGAGGGCTCGCTGCGCGATCTCTTGCAGCTCCGCGTCGAGCGTCAGCACCACGTCGTTGCCGGCGACGGGCTCGGCGATGACCCGGGCGGGTGATTCATACTCGCGCCCTTCGCGGTCTTTCAGGACCACGGCGGCTCCCGCGGTGCCGGCGAGCAGACTGTCGAGCAGCCGCTCGAGCCCCCCGCCGCCCCCGCCGGACCCTCGACCATCGTCCCCCAACCGCCCGATCACGGCGCGGGCGAAGTCTTGAGACGGATAGAAGCGGCGCAGGATGGGTTCCAGGTGCACGCCACGCAGCGTGCGAATCGGCTGCACCTCCTGAGCGGTAAACGGGCCCGCAAACCACGCGTAGCGGCGCTGCATGGCGCGCTCGACGTCACGCGGCGCGAGTCGCAGCTGGCGCGCAATGGTGGCGACGTCGCGCTTCGGGTCACGCAGCTCGTTCGGCGCGACACCCACGTGATACGTCTCCTGTGTGAGCGCGATCGCGGTGCCGTGCCGGTCGTACAACGTGCCGCGGCGCGCTTCGAGCACGACGCGCTCGGTGCGCTGCGCCGCCGCTCTGGCCGCATAGCGCCGCCCTTTGACCAATTGGACCTGCCCCGCTCGCAGGACGAGCGCCAGCATGGCGAGCCCGAGACCAATTTCGACGACCCGCAGCCGCACCAGCGGTTTCGCCATTCAGAAGGGCCGTTCTGTTGCTTGCGAAGGGCGTGACGAGTCCGCCGGACCCGGGATCAGAATGATCTCGGTGTCGGCCGGGAGGCGCAGTCCCTGCCGTTGGGCGCGCGGCATAAGGACCGAGCGGCTTTGCGCCGTGCGCACGCGCCGTTCCAGTTCGGCGCGTCGCCCTTCGAGCGCCGCGCGCTCCTCGCGCAGGTCGGTCAGCGCGCGCGCGGCATTGAGTGCGGCGGTTTGCCGGGCGATCACCACCCAGAGCGCGGCGAGCAGCGCCACGAGCCAGAAGGCGATCCAGTGCCGGCCCCTAACAGCCACCGGCCACCTCAAAGATGCGGAACTGCGCCGAGCGCGCGCGGGGGTTCGCGGCGACCTCTGTGGCATCGGGAACGAGTGGCTTCTTCGTCAGCACGCGACCGAGGGCGTGGCCACGGCATGTGCACACCGGTTGGCGCGGCGGGCAGATGCAGTCGCGCGCCCATTCACGGAAGGCGTGCTTGACGATGCGATCTTCACCGGAGTGGTAGGTGATCACGCCCAGCCGGCCGCCCGGCTCGAGTGCATCGCGCAGCTCGGGCAGCGCAGCGGCGAGCGCATCGAGCTCTTCGTTCACCGCAATGCGGAGGGCCTGAAACAGACGCGCGAAGTCCGACGGACCGGACCGAGGCCCCAGTACCGCGCGAATCGCGTTGACCAAGTCATCGCTGATTGCGAATGCTGCCGTCAGCCTGCGCCGGACGATTTCTTTCGCGAGCGCGCGGCCGCGGCGTTCGTCGCCAAAATCGGTGAACACACCGGCGAGTCGCTCCGTCGGCCAGGTATTGAGGACATCGGCGGCGCTGGGCCCCCTTCCCTCTTGCCCCTTCCCCCTTCCTCCCATCCGCATGTCCAGCGGTGCGCCGGGACGGAAGGTAAACCCGCGCTCGTCGCTGTCGATCTGATGCGAGCTGACGCCGAGATCGAGGAGAATGCGATCGGGACGGAAAGCCTGAATGGCGGCGACAGCCGATGGGGCGGCGAACGAAGACTCGAGGTATTCGATATCGACGGTGCCAAGGCGGCGGCGAGTGGCGGCAACTGCATCCGGGTCGCGATCGATCCCCAGCACCTGCGCGCCCGCGTCGCGCAGGATCGCGGCGTGGCCGCCGCCCCCGAGCGTGGCGTCGACGGCGCGGCGGCTGCCTTCCGCCCATGCCCGCACGGCCGCGGAGAGAACGGGAACGTGGTAGGAAATCGGGTCAGCAGCGGCCGTGGGCACGCTCCAAAATACGAAAACCCCCGCCTGAAGTGGGCGGGGGCGTTTCGAAAGTCCTATAGGCGGGGCTGACGGGGCTCGAACCCGCGACCTCCGGTGTGACAGACCGGCACTCTAACCAGCTGAGCTACAGCCCCCCAGCACCAAACCCGTTGCGAGCGCCGGAATATAGACGGGGGCTCAGGTCAATTCAACTTATCGGCGGCGAACACTTATAGGCTTTTTGAACCTGTGGCTTCGCCTTCTCATACTGATCGACAAAGCCCAGCATCTGCCTTGCGGTAGGCGGGTGCACACGCGTCCCCAGTGTCAGGGCATTCTTCGTCCGCGTGAGTCGATCGAATACGGCCCTTGCCTTTGGACACCGCTCCGGACCTTTCGCCTTCGTCATGTCCTGGTACGGTCCGTTCAGCGTCAACACCGACGACAGCCCATACCAGAAGCTGGCGTTGACGCGGATCTGTTGTCTCGGTCCGACTGTATCAGCCGCGTTTCTCGGCGCCATGATCTGGAGCAACGTGTCCAACCACGGATAGGCCTGGCTGTACGCATTCGCCTGCGCGAGTTTCGATCCGGCTGTCAGCATGATGACCGACGCGGCGAGTCGCTGGGTCGAATCGCTCGAGTTGAGGCCAGGGGCGAGATAGGGCTTGGCCGAATCCACTTTCTGGGCCAACGCCGCGCGTCTCCGGTTCAGGGCCGCGGTATCTGTCTTCGGTATGCCGGCCGTGTCGAGTACCGCGCGATCCACTATGATCTGCGCGATCTGCAGGTTGGTCGGGACGTCCTTCGGGTCGATCTTGAGCGCGGCCAGAAGCATGACCAGGCCGGAGTCGGGTTTGCCGCGCATTTCATACGACGCGGCGCGCGTCCGCTTGAAGCTGGCGTTGTTCGGGAAGTGCTGAACGGCCGCCGCCGTGAAGAAGTCCAGCGCAACGGTATCCGACGCCTGCTGCGCCGCACCGATGGCCGGTTTCAGGAACGTGCTGTCCGCGAGCAGCGCCGTGTCATGTTGTGCCTTTACATAGAACACGTGCGAGGAGCACGCGAACTTCCCCGCCTCGTTGCAGATCGTCAGCTCCAGATCGAGTAATTGCGTGTCTCCCGGCGTATACTTTAAGCCGTCTTCCAGCACCGCGATCGCTTTGTCGAAGTCCTTCATCTGGCGGAGCAGCTGCGCGATACCGAGCCGCCGGCCGACGTCGCGCGGAGTGCCGCACAACTGGCGGATGAAGGCGTCGACCATCTGCGCCGTGTCACCCCGCTGCTGGTGCACGCGCGCGATGTTCTCCCATGCGGCTCCGTTGCAGGAATCACCCTTGAGCGCAAGCTGCGATTGGATGAGCACGCTATCCGGCAGCTTCTGAGCTTCGTAGACCGTCGCGAGGCAGAGATGCGCTCCGACGGAAAGCGGATCCGTCTGCAGAGCCTTTTGTGCGTCGGATTTGGCTCTCGCGAACTGCCCCTTTTTGCGGTCGTCGTTGCAGGCCTGAATGGGTTCGCTCGCGCGAATCACCGTATTCAACTTCTGCGCGATGACATCGGCGAGCCCCGTGGCGGTGCCGGGATTGCCGTTCGCCGCCGTGAAGCTCGCGGCCATGCCGGAGCTGCTGATGTCGATCATGCGCACGTCGGCGCTGAGCGTCGTTCCACTCTTCGCGTAGGTCCCGGTGACGTACGCGTTCACCTGGAGGAAGCGAGCGAGCTGGCGTGCCTGCTGATCGTCGAGCAGGCCGTCGCAGGGGAAGCCCGACGCCTTCAGCGCTTCGCAGAGCTTGGCCTTCGGCACGACCGAGACCTTGGTTTTCGCGAGCGACGTGACGCGATCGCGCACGGCATCGGCGAGCGCGATGCTGCCTGCCGAGTCCGCCGACGACGCTTGGAAGGGCAACACCAGAAGACGCTGGGTCGGCTGCTGCGGTGCCGCGAGCTGCGCGGTGGCCGTGGCGGCGACTGCAGTCGACAGCGCGATCACCAGTGGTAACGCTCTCACCGTGTTCGTTCCTCCATTACAGGCTGCTACACCAATGGGCGAAGAGGGATTCGAACCCCCGACATCCTGCGTGTAAGGCAGGCGCTCTGAACCGCTGAGCTATTCGCCCGTGCCATTGGGGGAGTGCGGAGGTGCTAAAGGGCCAGGCCTACGGGAAACAAAATGCAGTAGCCCAGGACAAGCAGCACCGGCGCGAGCGTCGTTGAGCCCTTCGACAGCAACCAGTATCCAAGTGCGAGTGACACCACGGCGGCGCCGAGCAGGGCATAGTTCCTTGGTCCGAAGCGCAGCCGTGAACGCGCAAACGATTGCTCTGGCATACAGGGGACGGAGTCTATTCGTTAATCCCAAGATCGTCAAGCATTTGGCTTTCCTCGGCATCGCGGGCGTCGAGCGCCGCGCGCTTATCCCGGTCGCGCCGGCGCCGCAGCGCAACCAACGCGACGAGGATCGCGCCAATGGCCAGCCAGAAAAAGCCCATCGCTGCGGCCCAGGACAGCCAGCCATAGCGGGAGCCCACGTCGCGCTGCCACCGAGCCTCGAAATCGCCTGCCGTGATGTGATAGGTCTCACGTAGCGCGGCATCGAAGGAGCCTGCGCGGGCGAGGTTCGACAGCAAGGGTTCGAGGCCCCGGTCCCCGCCCCAACGTTGCAACAACAGCACCGCGGTTGCGGCCAGCGCATATCCGGTCTGCGCATCCGCGCGGGCACCGCGCAACGCGCGATCGACTTCATCCAGCGTCATCCGCACACCACGGGCGAGCTGCCAGTTGAGCTGGAGCGCGTCGAGCCGATCCCACTCCTGTGCCGCGACGGCGGCGTACCCTTCGTCGAACCACAATGGCGCCCGGCTCCCGACGTGCCAGCGCAGCGCGATGTGCGCGAGCTCGTGGCGTAAGGCGTTGGACGGTTGGACGGTCGGACGGTCAGATAGCAAAACAATCGTTCCCGCATCGGGGAACGCGGCGCCCTCGCTCCAGAGCGGCAGGCGGCCGCGGGTCAGCGAGTCGTAGATCTCGCGATTGGGCGCGAGGATGATGCGGATCGGGCGATCGGGCAACGGACCGATGCCGGGAAAGTCTGGGGAGCGATCCGCCAGCTCGGCGATCGCCGTGGCAAACCGTTCCTGCCCCGGCCATGCCACTGCGGTGACGCGACCTGCTTGTATCGCCGTGGGCCCCTGAAGCAGCAGGGCAATGAGCGCTAGTCTCGCGGCGGCTCCTCGCCCCTGGCGACCAGCTCGAGCATCTCCTGACACCGCTTGCCCCAGGGATTGAACTTGTTCGCCTTGAAGCCTTCTTCCCAGGTGGACTTCGCTCTGGCCTGATCACCGGCGAACCAGTGCGCGCGCCCCAGCTCGTAATACGCCTCGATCAAATTCGGACCGAGCTTCAGCGTCTTCTGGAAAAACGTCTCGGCGTCTTCGAACATCTCGCGTTGCAGATACACGAGCCCCAGATAGAAATGGGCGTACAGCGTGGCCTTCTTGTCGTTGTCTAGCCGGATCGCCTTGGACAGGTGCTCGATCGCTTCGCCGAAAATCCTTTTCTTCAGGCAGATGTAACCGACGTTGATGCGCGCCAGCGAATTGGCCGGCTCCTTCATGAGAACCTTGGAGAACGTCTGGAGCGCGTCGTCGTACGCCTCGTGCAGCATCTGCGCCCAGCCGAGCAGGTTTTCCGCTTGGGTCTCACCGGGTGAGAGCTGCAGCGCTTTGGTGAGCGCCTGAATCGCGCCGGCGTGGTCGCCCAGCGAGATGAGGCTCCACCCTTTTTCGATGAACGTGGACGCGCCGATGTGATCGGCGTGGACGACCGGGCGTGTGCCGGTGAACTCCGGCGCCGCCGCGTGCTTGGTATCGGCCGCGACCTGCTTGTAGCGATCGACGAGCTGGCGGATCTCCTCCTTCAGGTGCGTCAGCTCGGTGAGAATGCCATCCACCTTCTTGAAATAACCGATGATCTCGCGCTTGGCCGCTTCGCGCTCGGCGGAGCCCGAGGCCGCGTCCAGCTGGCGCGCGATGGTATCGTACTCCCGCCGCAATGCCGTAACCGGTGAATCCGCCATCACGTCACTCCCTGCAATGCCAGTTTCTCTTTTGAAGACAGCAGCTTGTTCGTGTTCAGCACGATGATGGTGCGCCCATTCTGCACCACCAGGCCGGCGATGTACTCCGCCGCCAGCCCTTTCACGATGCTCGGCGGAGACGTCACCGCTTGTGCCGCAACCTGCAGCACTTCCGTCACCGCGTCGACGATCATCCCGATCTTGCCGCCTTCGAACTCGAGAATGACGGTGCGGGTGTCTTCGCGGAGCGGCGACGGCATGCTCAGGCGCTTGCGCAGATCGACGAGCGGCACCGCGGCTCCCTGATACTGCAGCACGCCCTCGAGAAACTCCGGCGCTTTCGGAAGGGGTGCGGGGGCTTCGTAGCGCAGGATGCGCTCGACCTGAAAAATGTTGAACGCAAAATCCTGACCGCCCACTTTGAACGTCACGAGCTGGACGTCATCACCCGAGGTGCCGCCGGGGGCGCCAGCGGGGGCGCGGGGACCGCGGGGGGTGGGGGGGGGGGGGGGTGGGGGGGGGCGTGCTCATGCGATGCGATCGCCCAGCGCGTCCAGATCCAGAATCGGCACGAGCTCGTTTCCGCCTTCCTGCTCCGCCACGCCGCTCGCCCACGGCAGCGACCGTCCCGGCGGCACGGGGAGTGGGTGCTCGCGGATGACGGCGTCCGCATCATCGACCTCGAAGGCGACCTGCTGGCCTTTGATCTCGACGAGCACGATTGTTCGCACCCCTGTCGATTCGGGCGCCGCCCGTCCCGTGAGGAACGCGCCGAGGTGAATCAGCGGGACCAGCCGGCCACGCAGCGGCGTGAGCCCGCGCACGGCGGGCAGGTTGCGGGGCACGGTGAGCACCTCCGTCGCGTCCCCCACTTCCAGCACGCGCGCGACGGGCAGGCCGTACGGTTTCCCTTCCGAGCGAACGAGCAGATATCCCTTCACGAACGAGACTTTCGGCGCAGCAGCTCGACGGCCACGCGGTCTGCGATTTGGCCCAGCGGGAGCACGGCGTCCACTCCGCCCGCCTGCACCGCGGCGACCGGCATCCCGGAAATCACCGCGGTCTCGCGATCCTGGGCGACGCCCGCGCCGCCCGCATCGTGGATGGCGCGCAGTCCGTCCGCGCCGTCGCGGCCCATGCCGGTGAGCACCACGCCCACGCCACGAGCCCCGTACACGGCGGCGATGGAGTGGAACAGCGGATCGGCGGCCGGGCGAACACCCCAGATGGGTGTCGATTGATCGAGCGCGATGACCGGACCATCGTGAGCGGAGCGCACCCGCATATGATAATCGCCCGGCGCCACGTACGCCGTATCGGCGACCACCGGCGCGCCATCCTCCGCTTCCACGACGCGCAACGGGCTGATCGAATCGAGGCGTTCCGCGAGGCTGCGCGTGAACTTGGGCGGCATGTGCTGCACGATCAGCACCGCGGCGCCGCGCCCCGTCGGCAAGTGCGGGATCAGGTCGGCGAGGGCGCGCGGTCCGCCGGTGGAGGCCGCGACGCCCACCGCCAGCACCGCGCGCCCGCGCATCGCCAGCTCGGGCGGGTGCACGACGGGCGCCGGGGGCCGCGCGAGCACCTTTACGTGCGACACGTCGGCCGCCAGGGCGCGCCGCACGGCGGCGATGAGCTGCGGACCCAGCGCCGCGAGGACGGCGCGCGGATGCCCCGTCACATCCGGCACAGGGGGAGGCTTTGCCACAATCTCCACGGCGCCGAGTTCCAGCGCGCGGATGGCCGTCGCGGTGCCGGGGCCGGCGTGTGCGCTCACCACCACGATGGGTCGCGGCGATTCGGACATGATGTAGCCGATCGCGCCGAGTCCATCGAGGTTCGGCATTTCGAGATCGAGCGTGACGACGTCGGGCTTGTACTGGTGGACTTTGCGGATCGCATCGAGCCCGTCGCGTGCGGTCGCGACGACACGGAATTCCCCATCATCCGCTTCGCCGCCGCCGAGCACGTCGACGAGCACGCGGCGCATCAGCGCGCTGTCGTCCGCCACGAGCACGGTGGCCCGGGGGGGGCGGGGGGGGTGGGGGGGTGGGGGGGGCGCCGCTCAGAAGACGTGGGCATCGGCTCCCACCGACCTGATCTCCACGCGGCCGTCTTTGACATGAAAGCGCACGCTGCGGCCGAGCTCCCCGCCCACCGACTCGCCCACGATGGGGATCGCGGCGGCCCGTAGCGCGGCGCGCGCCGCGAGCACGTTGCGCTCGCCCATCTGAATGCTGCCGGGTGTGACCAGCTGGCTGAACATGCTCGCCCCGCCGGCCAGTTTCGCGCTGAGGCGCCGCGGGTTGGCGCCGAGCGCGGTGAGACGCTCGATCAGGAGCGGCACGGCCGTCTCCGGAAACTTGGCGCGGTTGGTGATGTCGCGCGCCAGGCTGGCGGACGGCAACAGCACGTGGGCCATGGCGCCGGCGCGGCTCTCGGGATCGTGCAGCATGATCGCGACGCAGGAACCGAGGCCGAGCGTCACGAGGACACCCTCGCCCCGCTCCGCCGCCCACTCGGCCACGTTGACGACGACTTCTTTCACGTCTCCTGCGGCTTGCCGTAGATGCGCTCGCGCGGGTCGACGAGCGTCAGCCGCTCACGCGCGGAACCGAACAATGTTTCCACTTTTCCGAGCAGGAGCAGTCCCCCGGGCGCGAGCGCGTTGACGAACCTCTCGAACAGCCGTTCCTGCGCCGCGCGCTCGAAGTAGATCACGACGTTGCGGCAGGCGATGAGATCGTACGGGGGGCGCGGCGGCGGCTCCCGGGTGAGGTCGTGTGCCAGCACCCGCAAGAGATTGCGAATTCTCGGGATCGGCTGCCCGTCCACAAAGTAGCGGTGCTTCAGACTCGCGGGCATTTCCGTGAAGGCCGATTCCGGATAGTGAGCCTGTCGGGTGCGTTCGAGGCTCAGCCGGTCGATATCGGTCGCGTCGATGGATGCCTGATCCAGGCGTTCGCCCAGCGTTTCCGCGAGGAGCACGGCGATGGTGTAGGGCTCTTCACCCGACGCGCACCCCGCCGACCAGACCCGCAGCCGGCCGCCTGTCCGGTGCCGCGCCGCCCAGAGCTCGGCCAGGTGGGGGCGCAGCGCCGTCCACGTTTCCACGTTGCGAAAGAACTTCGTGACGTTGATGGTGAGGGCATCGAGCAGCTCTTGATACTCGCGGGCGTCGTCATCGAGCAACCGGGCGTAATCGGCGTAGGTGTGGACGCCCCGCGCGCGCATGCGCACCGCGATGCGGCGCTTCAAGCATTTGTCTTTGTATGATCCGCAGCTGATGCCGCGTTCGCGTGAAACCTTCTCGGTGAGCGCCAGGAAACCACGCTCATCGTGAGCCTGCTCGGCGCTCACAGGGTGCTCAAGGTGTCCAAGTTGGCTTTCACGAGCTCGTGCTTGGGATTCAACTCGAGGGCCCGGCGCCACAGCTCGCTCGCCTGTTCCCGCTCGTTCCGCTTGTAGGCGATGTTGCCGAGCTTGAAGTACACGTCGTCGCCGAGCTCGGGGGCCAGCTCGATCGCGCGTTGGTAAAGGTCCCACGCCTCCTCGTAGCGCGAGGCGCGGTAGGCGAGGTCGCCGAGATTCTTGGAGAGCTGGGGCAGCGACGGCTCGTCCTTCAGTGCCGCGCGCGCCAGCGCCTCAGCCTCGGTCAGCTGGCCCGCGAGCTCGAGCAACACGGCGAGGTTATTGCGCAGCACGCCGTGCTGGGGATGCGCCTCGACCGCCTGGGCGGCGACCTGCTCGGCGGTCTCGAAGTCATCCGCGGCCGCGGCGACCAGGACGCGCGCCCAATACCAGATCGGCGGAACCTTGTCGCCGTAGAGCTCCTTGGCGCGGTCGAGCCGCCCGGTCGCGCCGGCGTGATCCCCCTGCTTTAGCGCCACGACGCCCCATGCGAGGTAGACACGCGGGTCGGTCTTGGCGCGGGCGGCCGCCTCGGCATACGCCGCCTCCGCTTCCGGCAGTCGCCCGAGCTGCTCGTAGGCAAGGCCCAGGTTGTGGAGCACCGCGGGCCGCGAGCCACCCTTTTCCGCGGCGAAGCGCAGCGCGTCCATCGCTTCGCGCCAGCGTGCCTGCTTCAGCGCCACCAGCCCCAGGAAGAAATGCGCGTTGCCGTCGGTCGGCCGCAGCTCGGCCACGCGGCGGAATTCCCGCGCCGCCTCGTCCAGCATGCCCGTCTTGTAGAAGGCGATGCCCAGGTTGCGATGCTCCTCGACGCGCGCATCGGTCAGCTTCTGGTCCTCCGCGCTCGCCGTCCGCCCGGCGCGATGCAGGAAGCCCGCGGTGACGAGCCCGTACAGCGCCTTGCCGACTTCGAATTCGCCCAGGCCGGAATCCTCGATGACCTGGTTCACGTCGCGCGAGCCGTCGAGCAGCGGCAGCAGCCGTTCCTGGATCTCCGTGATCTTGGCGTCGCTGATCGCGAGGCGGTCACGATCCACGAGGAAGATCAGATCGAATGACGGAATTTTCTTCTCGATCAGCCCCCACTCGTCCACGCGGCGGGCGCCCTCGAGCAGCAACGACTCGGGATTGATGGAGACGAGGAAGTCCTGCTTCTCGGGGCGGACGTCGGCTTCGAAATTGAACGTTCCCTGCGTCCACGTGAACAGGTAGTAGACCGACTCCTCGATCTGCATCCGCATGTAGCGCTCGAGCTCCTGCTGGGTGAGCACCGTCTGGCTCACGAGGATCTCACCGAGCTTCTTATCGCGCTCCTTGGTCTGGCGGTGAATCGCGGCGTCCAGCTGCTCCTGCGAGATCTTCGCGTGCTTGACCAGAATGTCGCCCAGCCGGTCGCGGCGATTGACGATCGAGGCGTACGAGATCCGCCCCTTGTCGAAGTAGATGTAGCCGAAGTTCGATCGGTCGGCGACTGACAGACAGCCGGTCTTTTGACCGAGCGCGAGCAGCTGAAGCACGTCCGGCAGCGATGCTTCCTTGAGCGAGCCTTTGATCGCCATTAGCGCAGGTCCTCGATGACGCGGTCACCGGCTGCGGGCCAATCCCACACCATCTTTTCGCGGCTGCGCACCCCGCCCGCGCTCGACACGACGATGCCGCTGGTCCGTGCCGCCCCCCCACCATGCGCCGGGCCGCGGCTGCGCCCTCGAGTACGTCGCGCGCCAGACCCGCGGTGACGGGAGCGTCCTGCGCCGCGGCCGCTTCGACGACCCGCTGCACCAGACCCGTCAGGCTGCGGACGGATTCGACGGGACGGTCGGCGAGATAATCGAGCAGTGCCGTTTCTGTCGCCACGTGGTGTTGTGTCAGCAGCCGCTCCAGCGCGCTGCGGCGTACTTCCCTGTCGGGCTCACCCAGCTCGGCGACCAGCCCCCCCTGGAGCCGGGACACGATGCGCTCTTCCAGTCCTTCCAGCGTGTTGGGATGCGCCGGCGCCGTGAACACGAGCTGCCGTTCGGCATCGAGAAACTGGTTGAAGAGGTTGAAGAGCTCTTCCTGGGTGCGCTCTTTACCGGCGAGCAGCTGGATATCGTCGAGCAGCAGCGCGGTGCAGCGCCGGTAGCGCGCGCGCCACCAGTCCACGCGGTTGCCGTCGATCGCGGCGATCAGCTCATCGACGAAGTCCTGCGTCGAGAGGCACGCCACAATCGCGCCCTTTTTCTTCGCGAGCTGAAGGCCGATCGCATTCAACAGGTGCGTCTTCCCCAGCCCGCTCTTTCCCACGATGACGAGCGGATTGTACTTCTTGCCCGGCTTGGCGATTACGTCGCGAGCGGCATTGAGCGCGACCTCGTTGGACGGCCCCGCCATGTAGCTGTCCATGGGGAAGGCAGCGGATGCAGCGGGCGGGGGCGCGACGCCCTCGCGCACGCGAGCCGCGGCGGCTTCGGCTTCGTCCATGCGCTCGGGGTCGTGAAAGAGCTTGTCCCCGGCAGCCTGCGGGTCGAGCGCGGCGACTTCCACCTCGAGCGCCTTGAGCCGCTCCACATCCTGCACGTACGCGGCGATCTCCTCGTCCACCGCGGCCGGCGTGTCCTGATCGAGCAGCGCCTCGAGCCGGCCGGTGCGATACCCCTCCCCCTGCCAGCGCATGACGGCTTCGGCGACACGCGCGCGCCACGACTCCACGGCCTTGCCGACGGTGACGGTGACGTCGGTCAGGAACTGGGAGAATTCATCGGGTGAAGCGGCGGCAGCTGGGGCGGCGGCAGATGAGGCGGCGGTCGATGAAGCGGCGGAAGGAGCACCCAACACTTTCCGGACTGCCTCCTCATTGACCGGCATATCGTTGACGGCCTGGAACGCAATGATGCGGTTCAACGCACCCATCAGCTCGCGGACGTTGGGAAAGTCGATCTTCGCGATGGTCTCGAGTACGCCCGGCTGAAATGCCGTGCCGCGCTCCTCCGCCTTGCGGCGCAGAATCGCGACGCGCGTCTCGTAGTCGGGAACGCCCATGTCCACGACCAGGCCACCCGAGAAGCGCGAGATCAGCCGCTCGTCCAGATCGGCGATCTCGGCGGGCGGGCGGTCGCTCGCCAGGACGATCTGGTGGCCGGCCTGCTGCAGCGCTTCCGTCAGCCGCAGGAGCTCGGTTTGCATCTCCTTGCGATTCGTCAGGAATTGCACGTCGTCCACGAGCAGCACGCCCACGTTCTGGAAGCGGCGGCGGAACGCGTCCCCCTGCCCCGCGGCAATCGCGGCGTGAAATGCCTCGACGTACTCATCCAGCGTCAGATACTCGATGTTGAGCTGCGGCGCGAGCGTCTTCGCGGCGTGGCCGATCGCCATCAGGACATGGGTCTTCCCCAGGCCCGAGCCACTATAAATGAAGAGCGGGTTGTAGGCGGAGCCGGGATTCTCGGCGACGGTGCGCCCGGCGGTCACGGCCAGGCGGTTGGCGGCACCCACCACGAAGGTGTCGAAGGTGAAGCGGGGATTGAGCGAGCTCGTCACGTGGTCGGGCTCCCCGTGGCGAGCTTCTTGAGCACGAGCTCCGAGATCCCCTTGAGCGTCTCGAACACCCCTCTGCCGTGCAGGGCGTCCGCCGCAAAGGCGGGCACCGCGCGGAAGTTCAACGCATCGTCCAGCTCGGCGGGCGTGAGAATCAGCTCGCGGGGAAGGTCCTGCTTGTTGTACTGCATCACGAGCGGCATCGTGCGCACGTCGACACCGTGCTCCAAAAGATTGCTCTGGAGATTCTGGAGGCTCTCGATGTTCTCATCGAGCTGGCGGGCCTGACTATCGCCGACGAACACCACACCGTCCGCGCCCTGCAGCACCAGGCGCCGCGTCGCGTTGTAGTAGACCTGACCCGGCACGGTGTAGAGCTGGAAGCGCGTCGTGAAGCCCGATATCTGACCGAGGTCGATCGGCAGAAAATCGAAGAACAGAGTGCGGTCGGTCTGCGTCGCGAGGGACACCATGCGGCCGCGGCGCGTCTCCGGCACACGCTCATAGACATAGTGGAGGTTGGTCGTCTTGCCGGACCGCCCCGGTCCGTAGTAGACGATTTTGCAGGTGATCTCGCGGCTCGTGAAGTTGACCAGGGACACGGGCTATCTCCCAAACAGCGTGTTGAGGCTGTCCGTCAGCTCGCGCTCGAAGTCCGCGGCCAGGACCTGCTTCGATACCGCGCCCTTGGGTGTGGCCGCCTTCAGGTCCGCTGCAAGTTGCTCATAGAATAACTGCACCAAGCCAAGCGAAGAAACATCGAGGTCATAGACCGCGAGCACCGCCAGCGTGCCGCGCTCCGATGTAAAGGTCGCGAGGAAGAAGCCGTGCTTCCGCCCCTGGTGGCTGAGCGCCGCGAACGGCCGCTGCTGGAGCTGGCGTGCCAGCTCGCCGGTCGAGGCGACGATCGCCGCTGCCAGTGCCGCCGCCGACATCACGTCCACCGCGCGCGAGAATCCCGATTGCGCGAGCACCTGACCAGACGGGGTCAACACCAGCACCAGGCGCACCGATGCTTCGCGCACGAAATCGGTGAGCGGCTGCAGCGTCCAACCTTCGACGGCGCGCGTTTGCGGCGTCATAGCGCCCGCTCCGCAGCGCGCAGCAGCTCCAGCCGCACCAGGCCGATGTTCACATCCGGCTCCGCGACGGCGACGACGAGGATGCCTCCTCCCCCTTCCCCCGCGGGCCCTCCCCCCGGCACCACCAGCAAGGCCCCGTGCTCCCCCTGAAGGTGCCAGAAGACGCTGGTCCCGGTTCCCGCGGTTTCCATCGCGCGGCTGAGACGTCCCGCCAAACTCGCGGCCAGCGCGGCAACGGCACTTCCCTTGATGCCTTCCATCAGCTGCTCCGCAACGACGAGTCCGTCCTCGGCCGAGACGAGCATCGCTCCGCGCACGCCACGCACGCGCGTGATCAGATCGAGCGCCGCGCTCATGTTTCCTGCTCCAGCCAGCGACGCGCCATTGCGGTTGCCCGCTGCGCCAGAATCGTGAGCCGTCCGAGCGGAATGCCGCGCTCGCGCACCATGAGCAGAAGTGCGTCGGGGGTCGGACGCGCGAGATGGACGTTGCCCTGCTGCCCTTCGGCCGAGAGACCATGCCACGCGCCCAGGCCGAGCAGCTTTGCCGTCCGCGCGGCCTCCTCAGAAACGCCAGCAAGGTAGGCGGCGACCGCCTCGGTCACATCAGTCCCGGCTTTGTCCCGCAACGCCCCGCCAAGGACTCGCCCCGCGCCGTCGATGAGGACCAGGCCTTCGTTGGCGCCGTCCAGGCCGGCAAAGACGCGAGCCTCATCGAGCGCCTGAGGGGGGGGGGCGGCGGGTGAAGCGGCGGCGGGGGGCGCCGCAGGGGCGGCGACCGGCTCGTCCGCAGGCGGCGGCGCGCTCGCGCCCGCGCGCATCATGGCGATCGCCTGATCGATGGCCGGATCATCGGGCTCGATCTTCCGCGCCCGCTCGAGATGGGCTTCGGCCTGGGCGATATCGCCGATTTTGAAGTACAGGAACGCGAGGCCTTTCAGCGCGCCGGTATGATGCGGCGCGATTCGGACCGCCATGTCCCACTCGTCGAACGCCCGCTCGTAATCGTGTTTGTCGGTCAGCACGCGGGCGTAGAGATCGTGCGCATCCGCGAGGTGGGGATGCCGTTCCAGGCCATTCATCGCGACGCGCAAAGCGGCATCGAGCTGTCCCTTGCGCCGCAGGGCTTCCCCGAGCCGCAGAAACACGAGGCTCTGCGGATCCTGGGCGAGCTGGGCGGAGAGCGCGCGGATTTCGTCAGCCATGGGCGAAGACCCGCGCGGCTTGGCGCGCCCGCTCGACCTCGGGGCGCTGTGCTTCCTCGTCGGCGCTGCGGCCCGCGAGCCGGTCCCATTGATCCCAGCTCGCCACGGCTTCGCCGAAGCGGCCGATGGCGACGAGCGCGAAACCGAGCTGGCGATGGGCCGCGGGAAGGAGCGGATCGAGCCGGACCGCGCGGCGCAATTCCTCCGCCGCCAACGACGCATTGCCCCGCGCCATGTGGATACGACCAAGCAGCAAGTGAATGTTCGCGTCGTGCGGTTGCATGCCACCTGCCTGCTCGGCCACAGCCCGCGCGCCGTCGAAATCCTTGGCCTCCAGCGCTCGCTCAGCCTTGGCAACGAGCTCGGCGATGAGCTCGGCCAGATCCCCCGCGGAAGCGCGGGGGCGCGGCGCCGTGCCCGGATCCATCAGCACGATCACGCCCGCGCTTTCGAGACCGAACAGCGTCTTCGCGATTTCGAAGTCCGATCGGCCGAGCTCGGTCGCCAGCCCTCGCACGGAGCGTTCCCCGTCGATGAGCGCCAGGACTTCCCACTCGGGGGGTAAGAGATCGAGCTCGGCGCCGCCGCCTTGCGGCAGTGGGGCGAGGGAGGGCACCACCCCGACGTGCGGAATCCGGTTTTCGATCCGCGACCACTCGTCGATGCGCCGGGCGCCTTCCATCAGCAGCGCTTCGACCGGAATGCGCACCGTGACTTCGGTCGGCATTCCCGCATCGGTCTGCTCATGGAACGAGAAGTGGCCCTCGTTCCAGCTCATCACTTCGAATACCACTTCTTCGATCTGAAAGCGAATCTGCCGCTCCACCTCTCGCTGCGTGATCACGCCGAGGGCGACGAGGATTTCGCCGAGGCGGCGCTTGTCGCCCTGGCGCTGCTGCATGTCGCGGGCGCGCTCCAGGTCGGCTTCGGTGATCTTCCCGGTCCGCAGGAGCAACGCGCCCAGCGGATGGGGATTGCTGCGAATCTCGGCGGACACGACGACGCCGTTGTCGAAGTAGATCGTCCCGTCGTTGTGACGGAGCTCCGAGGTGACGTGCAGCGCGCCCGTCTTCCGGCTCAAGTCGAGCAGCTGGAAGACGTCGTGGATGCCGAGCTCGCGGAGCGGTCCTTCGATCGGCATCAGGCCGCGTCCGGAGTGGAGAAGATGTGCTGCAGATCGACGGCGGTGCGGGCGTGGATCCGCGCGCGCTGCGCGAAGGGACCGGCGGGATCGATGCGCGTGACCTGCTCCCACGCGTCGACGGCGTCCGCGTAGCGCTGCAGCCGCGCGAGCGTCGCGCCCAGATAGAAGAGCGCGGCCGTGTGCTCGATGTCGAACTTGAGCACGCGCCGGAACGCCTCGAGCGCTTCCTCGTTCCGCTTGTCGTCCAGCAGCGCGCGCCCCAGCAGCAGCAACGCGTCGAGGTCGTAGAGATCTTGTTCCAGCATGTCCGCGAGCCGGACGATGGCGGCGCGGACGCTGCCGTTGCGCCGTAACAGATCGGCGAGCGCGAGCGACGCCTCGTGGAACGTGGGCAGCGTCTCCAGCGCCTCTTCGTACGCCTGCTGCGCCTGCTGCCATTCTTCGTCCTGCTCGTGCAGCCGGCCGAGATCGAGCCACACCTGCACGAAGCCCCGATCGAGATCGAGCGCCGCGCGATAGGCTTGCCGTGCGCCCTGGCGATCGCCGACCTTGAGGGCGATGTCGCCCTGCAGCTTGTGCAGGTCGGCGCGGGCGGGGGCGCGTGTCTGCGCCTGGCGCAGCCCGGTCAGGGCGCCGGCGGCATCGCCGGTCGCGGCGCGCGCCTTCGCGACGCCCACCAGCGCCTCGACATCCTCGGGCAGCTTGGCAACCAGCTCTTCTGCCAGCGGCAGCGCCTCGGCGGGCCGCTGCATGGCGAGCAGACTTTTCACTTCGCCGAGCGCCGCGACCGTATTGGCTCCATCGAGCGTGCGGGCCTCGCGGTAGCGCTCCAGCGCCTCGCCGTGCAGGCCGCGCCGCCCGTAGATGTCGCCCAGGAGCGTCGCCGCCTGGCCGCGATCAGCGCCGCGCTGCACCGCGCGCATCGCCTCCGCGACCGCCAGATCCATCATCCCCTTGCTCACGTAATCGCGCGCCAGCGCGAGCGCATCCTCGGGCTTCTTGGCCAGCCCTCCCGGCGCGGTCTGCAGGGCGGCGCCCGGGGGTTGCAGCTCCTTGAAGATGTTATCGAGCAGCCGCTGATCGAACGAGAATTCGGCGCCCAGGCTTTCCGCGGCAACGTCGGCCGAAATTTCGGGGACGACGCCGATGGAGATGGTCTCGTACTGCAGATCGATGGCGAGCGCGAATTTCTGCGACACGTAGTAGGGATCGAGCTCGAGCGCGCGTTTGGTCGCGCGCAGCGCGCCGTCGTAGTCACCCAGGTTCGACAACGTGAAGCTCAGATTGTAATGCGCGCCCGCGTTCTGCGGATCGGCCTCGACGGCGCGCACGAAGGCGTTGCGCGCATCCGTGAACCGCTTGAGCTCGACGAGCACCAGCCCGACGCCGTTCCACGCGCTCGCCGAGGTGGACTGATCGGCCAGGACCTGCCGGTAGGCTTCGAGCGCAAGCTGGAAGCGCCGCAGATGCGTGAGCAGCAGCGCGAGGTTGAGCCGGGCGGCGGCGAAGGCCGGCGACAGCTGCAGGGCTTTGCGAAAGGCCTCGATCGCCTCGTCCCGGTCGCTCAGATGGGCGAGCACGACTCCGACGTTGTTCCACGCCAGCGCATAGTGCGCATCGACGTCGGCGGCCTGACGATAGGAGGCGAGCGCGTCGGCGGTCCGGCCCATCTGATGCAGCACCACGCCGCGCTCGTTCCACAGCTTGGGCGATTCGGGAGTTTCATGAATCAACGATTCGTACAGCTCGAGCGCCTCGGCGAAGTCGCGTTTCAGGAGGTAGACCTCGGCCGTCGCCTGACGCACGAGCCGGCGGTCCTCGCCGCGCTCGAGCGCGAGGCGATACTCGCGGAGCGCCTCCGTGTAGTAGCCCTTCTGGCGGAACGCGAGCCCGAGGTTGTGGTGCGCCAGCGCGTGCCCTTCCGCCACCTCGGGCGCCGGATGCGCCTGCGCCCGATGCTCGGCCGACTGCCGCTCGGCGCGATAGCGCTCGAGCGACAGATTCGTCTGCGCGCGCGCGAGCGGCGGGTTGAGCTGAATCGCCCGCTTGGACGACGCGCGCGCGTCCTGGTGGCGGCCCATGTCGCCGAGCACGAAGGCCATCAGGTAGTGCGCGTTGGCGTTGTCGGGATTCAGGGTCACGGCGCGCTCGAGCGCCGTGAGCGCCGGCTCGTTCAGCCCGCGATTGTAGTAGACCTCGCCCAGGTAGAAGTGCACGACGGTCGACTCCGGATCCTGCTCCACCGCGCGAATGAACCAATCCGTCGCGACCTCCAGCCGGCCGCGCGCTTTTTCGGCGAGGCCCAGCTGAATGATCGCCGCCACGTCGTTCGGCTTGTGCGCGAGCAGCTCCTCGAACTCCGCGATCGCTTCGTCGAACGCGGCCAGGATCGCGTACGTGCGCCCCAGCTCCCAGCGCGCGTCGCGGTCGTCGGGGGCCTGGCGCAGCCGCTCCTGCAGCTCCGCCACCCGGCGGTCGTAGTAGCCGGTGTTGTGGTAGGCGATCTCGAGGTTGCGCTGCGCCACCTGCATGCGCGGATCGAGCTCCAGCGCGCGCGTAAACTGCTCGATGGCCTCGGGGATGAGGCCTTTCTGGTAATAGAGAACGCCGAGATTGTTGTGCGCGCCCGCGTCCGATGGGTCGATGCGGCGGGAGAAGGACCTCAGGACGGTGAGGTCGCGCTCGGAGACGATCAAGTCAAACGAATGGCGTCGAAGATGGCCTTGAGAGACGCCAGATCGGGCAGGAGCAGGAAATTACCGCGCAGCCCATTCCGGCCGTCGATGTTGAACTCCGTCTCGACACAAAAGACGACGTCGCGGTCGTGACCGAAATTCAGATAGGTCGTCGTCAGGACGGCCGCCGACAGATCGACGACGAGACTTGGCACCGAGGGCAGGAGCAGCATGCCCATGAACTCCGACAACGCGTTCATGTAGGCGCCCGAGAGAATATTGCCGGCTTCCTTGAGACAGGACTGCTCGAGGGTGTCGAACCCCGCGGTCGTGCCGAGGGGCCGCTTGAGCAGCATGTCGCACAGCTGCCGGGCGACCGGCTCGGGAAAGAGCAGCAGCGTGCGTCCCGTCAGATCGCCGAGCATGTGCATCAGCACGGCGGCGACCACTTCCTGCGGATCGCCGAGCAGCCCGGGGACGGCTTCGAGCTGGGCGATGTTGATCCGGGGCACGGTGATCATCACCCGGCGGTGCGTCAGCTGCGAGAGCGCCGTCGCCGCGTGACCCGCGCCGATGTTGGCGACTTCCTTGAGCGCGTCGAGCTGCAGCGCTTTCAGATCACGAACGTCTTCCATGTCGCCCCCCTCAGACGAGACCCGCGGCGTCCAAGATCAACGCCGGCACGCCGTCACCCATGATGGTGGCGCCGCTGAACACGGGCAGTGTCCCGTGCGGCGCGTCGAATCCCTTCACCACGATCTCCTGCTGGCTCAACATCCCGTCCACCACGATTGCGGCGCGTCGATCGCCCATCTCCAAGACAATGACAGGGCGGCGCGGGGGAGGGGCCGGAGCGGCACCGTTCGTTGCCAGCAGCTTCCGCAAGTCGATGAGCGGCACGACCCGGTCGTGCAACACGATCGCGTCACGCCCTTCCATCGTCGTGATCGCCGTCGTGCCGAATTCCACCGTCTCGGCCACGTACGTCAGCGGCAGCGCGTAGCGCTCGTGCCCGACCGCGGCGATCAGCGCGCGCACGATCGCGAGCGTGACCGGCAGACGCAGCGTGAACGCGGTGCCCTTCCCCAGCTCCGTGCGGATCTCGATCGACCCGCCGAGCGCGCGCAGCCGCGTCATGACGACGTCGACCCCCACGCCCCGGCCCGACACGGCGGTGACAGCGGCCGCAGTCGAGAAGCCCGGTCGCGCCAGCACGCGCAAGAGCTGGTCGTCCGACAGCGCCTCGACGTGCGGTGCGACCACGCCTTCCCGCTTCGCTTTCTGGAGAATTTGCTCGCGATCGATGCCGCGGCCGTCATCGGAGATGCTGATCGCCACGCTGTTGCGCTCGCGCACCGCGGAGAGCACGATCTGCCCCTCGGCATTCTTCTTGTGCCGCTTGCGCTCGGCGGGCGGCTCGATGCCGTGATCTACGGCGTTGCGCAGGAGGTGCACCAGCGGGTCGCCGAGCTCGTCGAGAATGGCGCGGTCGAGCTCGATTTCCTTCCCCTCGACGCGGAACGCCACCTGCTTGTCCAGCTGGCGCGCGATATCGCGCACCAACCGGGGAAAGCGATCGAAGACCTGCCACACCGGCGTCATGCGGGCCTCGATGATCTCGTTCTGAAGATCGGCGGAGAGCCGCGAGATCTGGATGGCGATGTCGTCGAGCGCGAGACCCTGCCCGGCCAGACGCGCTGCCATCTCGTTCAGACGGCCGCGCTCAGTGACGAGCTCCCCGATCAGATCCATCAGCGTATCCAGCCGCCGCAGATCGACCCGGATATGCCGGCTGCGCCCACCCGCTGCGATGCTCTCCGCGAGCGCGACCCCCTCATCGCCGGCTGTCTCCCCCCCGCCGCCCCCGCCCCCAGCGCCACCGGTAGCTCCGACCGTGACCCGCTCCACGTCGCCGACGGCGCGCAGCGCCGCTTCGATCTCGGCGGGCGCCACCTGCGTATCCAGCTCGAAGACCAGCCGTCCATCGAATTCGTCCGACTCGAACACGGCCGGCGGTGGCTGCACCCGATGCACCCTCCCCAGACTGTTCGCCTTGCGAAGGATGAGCATCGCACGGCCGCCTTTGAGGGGAGCGTCTGGGCGGAGATTAACGGTGACGATGCTGCCGGATCCGATAGACGCAACAGGTATGCTGGGCGTGTCGGGGATTGGGGCGGCGCCGGAGGGCGCCGGGGCGCCGTACGCGCGTTCGAGGTCCGCGAGAATCGTCCCGATGTCGAGCTCACGCTCGCGCCCGGCGACGGCGAGCTCGACGACCTTCTCCAGCGCATCGGTCGCGCGGAACAGAAGCTGCAGCGTGTCATCACTCGGGGGCTTGCCCCCGCGGCGCAGCTGATCGAGCAGGCTCTCCATGCGGTGCGCGAGATCAGCGACGCGGCTGTAGCCCATCGTCGCCGCCATGCCTTTCACCGTGTGCACGGCGCGGAAAATCCCGCTCACCGGTTCCGGCGAGGACGGCTCGCGTTCCCACTCGAGCAGCAGCTGGTTGCAGGCGCTCAAGTGCTCGCGGCTCTCGGCCAGGAACAGCTCGGCGTACTGCGACAGGTCCATGGCGCGCTATCCCAGCACGCGCTGGACGGCTTCGAGCACGCGGGAAGGTTGAAACGGTTTGACGACGAAGTCCTTGGCACCCGCTTGAATCGCTTCGACAACGAGCGCCTGCTGGCCCATGGCGCTGCACATCAGGATCTTGGCGTCGGGGTCCTGCTTCACGATCTCACGGACCGCATCGATGCCGCCCATGTCGGGCATCACGATGTCCATCGTCACGAGGTCAGGCTTCAGCTGGCGGTATTTCTCCACCGCCTGGGTGCCGGTCTCGGCCTCGCCGACCACTTCAAAGCCGGCCTGCGCAAGGATATCCGTGATCATGGTGCGCATGAAGATGGCGTCGTCACAGACGAGAACCGTGTGGCTCACTGCTCGCTCCTTAGTTAGTCAGAACCGGGCCTAACAGCGCCACCACGTTCAACACGATGAACAGCTCCCCCTGCCGGCGTCCCACCGCCCGGACCAGCGTCGGATCGACGCCCGGGAGACTTGCGCGATGCTCGAGCCCCGCGTCCCCCGCCCCCAGCATGTCCACCACGTCGTCCACCGTAAAGCCGACCAGCTTGCGACCGCGCCCGGTTGCCGCCTCGGCCAGCTCGAGGATGATCGTCGACCCTGCTGCGGCATCAGGAAGGAGAGGTGCGGTCGGAGGGCCCTGCCCTAACGCACGCCACCCTTCCACGACAACCACCAGCGTGCCGCGGACATTCACGAGCCCCGCGACGACCGGAGGCGCGCCCGGAATACGCGTCGTTGGGAGGCGCGGGAGAATCTCCCGCACTTGATCGACCTCGGCCGCACACGCGAGCCCTCCCACACGGAATACGAGCAAGCGGGCGTTGGCGAGGTTTTCGTCACTCATCGGATGCGAAGAAACCAAGATACTGCAAGGGTTTAACCTGAGCAAGTAAATTCGCGTCGCCGGCCGCTGCGGCGAGCGCCGGGCGCAAATCGGTGGGCCATTCTGACATGAGCGTGAGCGGGACGCCCGTGACGGGATGCATGAACGACAGCGCCGCAGCATGCAGTAATTGTCGTGGCGCGAGCGTCTCGAGACGCTCCGCTTCGACCCGCGCCGAGGGCGTAACGCGGCGGCTCCCGCCGAAGGTGTACTCCCGATCACCGACGACCGGGCACCCCACGTGCGCCAGGTGCACCCGGATCTGATGCGTCCGCCCCGTGCCAAGCCGCACGCGCAGCAGATCGCAGTGGGCGAACCGCGCGACGACCGCGGCATGCGTCGTCGCGTGGCGCCCTCCCTCCGCCACCGTCATGCGCTTGCGCTCCTTCGGATGGCGCGCGATCGGGGCTTCGATATCGACGGGACTCTTCCGCAAGTGACCCCATACGAGCGCGGCATACACGCGCTTTACCTGGCGCCGTTCGATGGCGCCCGCCAGCCGGCGATGAGCGAGGTCGCTCTTTGCAACCACGAGCAGTCCGGACGTATCGCGGTCGAGCCGATGGACGATACCGGGACGGCCCCCCCCTTCGGTGGACCCGCGCGACAGCTCGGTGCCCCGCCCAACCAGCACGTTTACGAGCGTGTCGTTCCAGTGTCCCGGGCCCGGATGAACCACGAGCCCGGCGGGTTTGTCGATCACGGCGAGGTGCTCGTCTTCGTACACGAACTGCAGCTCCGCGTGCGCGGGGGCGTAGGTGCGCGGCGGCGGCTCGTCCGGAGGAATATCGACCGTGATTTCGGCGCCGCGCTCCGGCACCGCGGACGCGCGCAGGGCTTTGCCGCGCGCGCTGATGCGCTTATCGGCGATGAGACGTGCGGCTTGAGTACGAGAGATACTGAGCTGATCGGCGAGAAATCGATCGAGGCGGTCGGCGTTGGCTACGACACAGAACGTGATGTTCAAGGTTCGGCGGCGCGCGCCTCCTTCGCCCGCTGGTGCGCCCGGCCTTCCTGCCAGAGCGAGAGACCAAGCGCGATGGCGCCGACCGTGATGGCCGAGTCGGCCACGTTGAACGTGGGCCAGCGCCATGCGCCGACGCCGATGTCCACGAAATCGACGACTCCCTGCGCGCTGCGAATCCGATCGATCAAGTTGCCGACCGCGCCGCCGCACACCAGGGCCAGCGCGAGGAGACGAAAGCGGTCGCCGGGGCGCGTGCTGCGTACCAGCGAGCCGAGGACGACGAGCGCGCCGAGCGCGAGGCCCAGAAAAATCCAGCGGGAGTTGTCACCCAAGTGCAGTCCGAACGCGGCGCCCTCGTTGTACACGAGCCGCAGCTGCACGACGTCGCCGATCACCGCGAGCGGCAACCGGCGCGCGAGCAGCGATTCGGCGATCAGCTTGGTGACGAAGTCGGCGACGACGACCGCGACCGCCGTGCCCCAGAAGAGGCGGCGCTCAGCGGCGCTTTCCATCTTCCTCTTTTGCCTTGCACTTGATGCAGAGCCGGGCGTGGGGAAGCGCGTCGAGACGGTCGAAGCCGATCTCCTCGCCACACTGCTCGCACCGGCCGAAGCGCTCGGGCGCGCTGTACAAACGGCGCAGCGCTTCGTTCACGTGCCAGAGATACCGCCCCTCCTGCGACGCGAAGAGGAACGCCTTTTCGCGCTCCATCGCATCGGTGCCCTGATCGGCCATGTGGAAGGAGTAGCTCGAGAGGTCGCCGTCGGACGCCTGCAGGCTCGAGTTGAACGATTCCCCGTAGTGGCCCAGCTCCTTGATCACCCGGGCCCGCTCTTCCAGCAGCCGCTTCTCCAGATGGCTGAGCTGCTTCTTGGTCAACCCCTTGGGTTTCGCGGCCTTCGTTTTTGACTTTGTCGGCATTATCGGGTTCCGCCCTTTCGTCCGTCGTGACGCCGGAGTCCGATAGTGGTCCGGCGTCCTTCGATGTCTACGTCACGCTGCAAGTCGGGCTCGTCCAGCGCCGCGTCGAACACCATCCGGCGCGCGAGCGTCTCCCCTTCGACGAACCCCTGAAACGCGCGAGTCGCGGCAACCACATCCTCGGCACCGGTTACGCTCAGCTCGATGCGCGTCGTGTATTCGTATCCAGCCTCCTTGCGGAGGCGCTGCACGCGATTCACGACCTCGCGCGCCAGTCCTTCCTGCACCAGGTCGTCGCTCAGCTCGGGATCGAGCGCGACGACGAAGGGACCGTCGGCCTGCACCAGCCACTCGCTCGCGACTTCGCGGGTGACGGTCACATCGTCCGGATGGAACTCCCACTCCCCTTTCCGGACCGTCCCACCCTGCTCCAACGTTTGCAGCTCGGTCGCGTCCAGCTCGGCGACCGCCGCTGCGGCCCGCGGCGTGTCCTTCGCATACCGTTTGCCGAGGGTCCGAAAGTTTGCTTTGCCCCTCAGCCGAACCAAATCGTGATCCGAAGCGACGACCTGGACCGATTTCACGTTGACTTCGGCAGCCAAGATATCTAATAGGTCTGACAAGGCCGGGCCCTGGGCGGCCGCCGGCACGGCCAATTGCATGCGGGCCAGCGGCTGCCGAACCCTGAGGTTCCGCGATTCCCGTGCCGCCCGTGCCAGGGAGGCCAGCCGCCGGACGGTGTTCATCGCCGTCAGCAGCTCCGGTTCGCGGTGCCCCCGGTCGGCCGGGAACGGCGCCAGATGCACGGAGGTGCCGGTCAGCGCCCGGTGCACCCAGTCGGCAATGAACGGCGCCGCGGGCGCCAGCATCCGCACTGCCGCCACCATCGCTTCGTGCAACGTCTCGAGCGCCACGGGATCCGTGGCGCGATCCGGCGCCCAGAACCGCGGACGGTTGCGGCGGATGTACCAGCGGGAGAGGTCCTCACCGACGAAGTCCATGATCGCCCGCACGCCCGCCGTGACATCGTAGGCCGCCCAGGCGTGGCGCACGAAGGCGACGACTTCATCGAGCCGCGCGAGCAGCCAGCGGTCGGCCGCCGGCCGGTCGGCCGCAGGAGTCGCATCCTCTTCGGCGCGTGGCCGCCAATCCTGCGCGTAGCGGCGGAAGAAATCGTAGGTCGAGCGCAGCGTGTTGAGGAAGCCGCCCGCGATCTCGGGGATCTGCCGCTCGTCAAAACGCTTCGGCAACCAGACCTGACTCTGGCTCGTGAGGTAGAGGCGCACGGCGTCGGCTCCATGGGCCTCGATCACTTTCCAGGGATCGATCACGTTGCCGCGGCTCTTCGACATTTTCTGGCCGTGGACGTCGAGCACATGCTCGTTCACGATCACATGCCGGTAAACGAGCGAGTCGAAGTCGGTCACCCCGATCGCGAGCAGTGAATAGAACCAGCCCCGGGTCTGGTCCACGCCTTCGCAGATGTAGTCGGCCGGGAAGTGCGCCTTGAAATCCGCCTGGTGCTCGAACGGATAGTGCCACTGCGCGTACGGCATCGACCCTGAGTCGAACCATGCGTCGATCACCTCGGGCACGCGCCGCATGGTGCCGGCGCATTCGCCACAGGCCCACGTGTAGGTGTCGATGTACGGCTTGTGCGGATCGAAGTTCGCGGGCAGCGGCTTGCCCCACCGCTGCGCCAGCTCCTCGTAGGACCCGATCACTTCACGGTGCTCGCGGTCGGCGTCACACTCCCACACGTTGAGTGGCGTGCCCCAATAGCGGTCACGCGACAGCGCCCAGTCCACGTTGTTCTCGAGCCACTCGCCGAAGCGGCCGCTGCCGACCTCCGGAGGATGCCAATCGACCTCGCGGTTCACCTCGAGCAGCCGCGTCTTCACGGCGGTGGTGCGCACGAACCAGGACGTGCGTGCGTAGTAGATCAGCGGCGAGTCGCAGCGCCAGCAGTGTGGATAGCTGTGCGTGTAGGGCCTGGTCTCGAGCCAGCGGCCTTCCTGCTTGAGCCGCTCGATGATCAGCCGGTTGGTTTCCTTGTCCGTGACGAGCTTGCCCTCGATCTCCGGCCACGTCGTGCCACGGAAGGTGCCGTCGGGAGCGACGGGGTTGACGAACGCCAGCCCGTTCTGCTGCCCGGCCGCGAAGTCGTCGGCGCCAAAGGCCGGCGCGAGGTGCACGAGCCCCGTGCCTTCGTCGGCAGTGACGAACGCGCCAGGCACGACCACTGCCCGCTGCCCGTCTTTGGGGAACGGCACGACGTCGAACGGCGCAACGTACTTCTTGCCGACGAGATCGCGGCCGGTGAAGGTCTTCAGCCGCTCGCCCTGGGCCAGCGGGCCGCCATGGACGTGCACGTCACCCGCGCGCGCGGTCGCAACGATGTAGCTCGCGGTCTTGCCACTCGCGTCCGCAACCGCGTATTCGCCGTAGTCGAGATCAGGATCCACCGCGACGGCGACGTTGGAAAGCAGTGTCCAGGGCGTCGTAGTCCAGATCACGAGGTGGCGGGGGTCGTCGCCTTTGCGAGTCTGCAGCGGGAAAGTGACGTAAACGGAATTCGTCTGCACCGTTTCATAGCCCTGCGCCACCTCGTGCGACGACAATGCCGTGCCGCAGCGGGGGCAGTACGGCAGCACCTTGTGCCCGCGGTACAGCAGCGCCTTCTCGTGCAGCCGCTTGAGCAGCCACCACACCGTCTCGATGTAGTTGTTGCTGTAGGTGATGTAGGGGTGCTCGTAGTCGAGCCAATAGCCGATCCGGTCCGACAGCGCTTCCCAATCGCCCTTGTACCTGAAGACGCTCTCGCGGCACAGCGTGTTGAAGCGCTCGACCCCGTATGCCTCAATCTCGCGCTTGCCGCTGATGTTCAACGCCTTTTCGACCTCGATCTCGACCGGCAGCCCGTGCGTGTCCCATCCCGCGATGCGCGTGACCGCCTGGCCCAGCATCGTGTGGTACCGGCAGACGAGGTCCTTGAGCGTGCGCGAGAAGACGTGATGGATGCCGGGCCGGCCGTTCGCCGTGGGCGGGCCTTCGTAGAAGATGAACGGCGGGCCGTAGCGCGTCGCGTCGATGACGCGCGTGAACAGCCGCTCATGCTTCCAGGTGCCGAGCAGCTGCTTTTCCAGCGCGTCGATCGACTGTGACGGGTCGGAAGGCGGGTACGGCATCAGTTCAAGCGCTCCACCACGCCGCGCACCACCGTCGCGAGATGCGGCTCTGCCGCCCGCGCGACGGCGATGATTTTCTCGACCGACGTCGGCTCGAGCGCGTCGGGCAGGCAATTATCGGTGATGATCGAAAGACCCAGCACACGCATCCCCTGGTGCACGGCGGTGATCACCTCCGGTACGGTACTCATGCCGACGAGGTCGGCCCCCATCGCCCGCAACATTCGGTACTCGGCGCGCGTCTCGAGATTGGGCCCCGGGACCGACACGTAGACGCCTTCGCGTAACACGATCTTGTGCTCGAGCGCGACGGCGCGCGCCAGCTGGCGCAGCCCCGGATCGTAGGCGGCCGACATGTCCGGAAAGCGCGGGCCTTCGGCATCCACGTTGGGACCGACGAGCGGATTGTCGCCGAGCAGATTGATGTGATCGGAGATCAACACCAGGTCACCGGTCGCCCACAGCGGGTGCATGCCGCCCGAGACATTCGACACGATCAACGTCCGGGCGCCGAGCGCTTTGAGCACGCGCACGGGAAACGCCACCTGCTGCAGCGTGTAGCCCTCGTAGCGGTGGAACCGGCCCTGCATGATCGCCACGCGCCGAGCTCCGAGCTTCCCGAAGAGCAGCCGGCCGGCGTGAGTCTCGACCGTCGGCGTCGGGAAACCGGGGACGTCGGGGTACGCGATCGTTGCTTCGGCCTTGAGCTCATCGGCCAGCGCGCCGAGTCCGGTGCCGAGAATGACCGCGACTTCCGGAGCAAGCGAGGTCCGCGCCTTGATGGCGCGGACGGCATCGGCTACGACCATCACTCGCGCTTGCCGTCGAGGGCGCGGAGCTCGGCGAGCTGGCGCTCGAGGAGGGCGCGGAATCCGCCCACGTACTGCTGGTACTGCCGCTCCGTCTCCGCCATCTTCGCCTGCACCGCGTTTTCGGCATTGCGCGCTTCGTCGAGCAGCCGCTTGGCTTCGGCCTGGGCCTCGCGCACGATCACCTGCCCCTCGCGCTCGGCGGCGGCGCGGGTCTCCTGCCGCAGCTGTTGCGCGGCGACGAGCGCTTCGTTCATCGCTTTCTCGCGTTCGCGGAAGACCCGCAGCTGTTCGGTGAGCGCCGCTACGCGCTCCTCGAGCACCTGGCGATCACGAATGGCGCGCTCCAGCGCGTCCGCCACTCGCGCGCGAAAATCCTCGACGCCCTCCGTCGCGTAGCCGCGCAGGCTCTTGTGGAACTCCTGTTTGCGGATGTCGAGCGGCGTCAGCGTGAAGACGTTGTCGTTCACCCGATCGTCTCCTTCTCCTCGGTCCCCTGCCTGGGACCGAAGAGGGCGGTACCCAGGCGAATCACCGTCGCTCCCTCCGCGACCGCTGTAGCGTAATCGCCGGACATCCCCATCGAGAGGGTCGGCAGCCATAGTCCGTCCTCCTTCGTGATCGTATCCCGCAGAAGTCGCAGGCCGCGGAACGTCCGGCGCTGCACTTCCACATCATCGGTAAATGGGGCCAACGTCATCAGCCCCTCGATGCGCAGCTGGCCGAGGGCGGCGATCTGCCGTGCCAGGGCCGGCGCGTCCTGCAGCGTGCAGCCGCTTTTCTGCGACTCCCCCGCGACGTTCACCTGCAGCAGCACACGAAGGGGCGCGGTGGCTCGCCGGTTCAGCTCCGTGGCGAGCTCGAGGGAATCGAGGGAATGCACCAGCTCGAATCGACCCGGCACGAGCTTCGCCTTGTTGCGCTGCAGGTGTCCTATCAGATGCCAGCGGATGCCGGCTTCGTCGCGCAGGGTATCCTGTTTCTGCAGCGCTTCCTGAACACGATTCTCACCGATATCGGCGAGACCGGCTGCGAGCGCCGCGCGAACGGCATCGGCTGCAAACCCCTTCGTGACGGCGACGATCGTCACCGGCTGCGACGCCAACCGCGCGACCACGGCCCTCACCTGCGCCAAACGCTCGGGGAGGGCCTCGAAACTCATAGCCTGTGAATATAGACGCTCAGCGGCTAGGGGTCTAAGTGGCTGCCAATCATGTCGGCGAGAGGCTTGCTGGGGTTCAAATGATAGGCTCGGCGCAGAAACTCGCGGGCGCGCGCCGAATCGCCACGGAGTTGGGCCGCATGCCCCAGCTCCAGGTACGGTACGGAAAACGAGCGCGCCACCTGGTGCGCAGCGGGCTCGAGTTTGAGCGTGTCGACGGCGAACAGCTTGCCGTACTGAAACACGGAGTCGACCAGCAGTCGGGTTCGCGCTGTATCCACTTTGGTGCCCTGGACGCCGAGGATCCAGCGCGCCACGGTGTCGGCACGCGGAACCACTTTGAAGACGAGCCCCTGGAACACGAGCTGCGAATCGAGACCCCCTCCGAGCCAGGCCCCGCGGCCCGTCGTCTGACCGAACGTGACCGATCGCGTTGGCAGGTAGGTCGCGATGGTGTACAGGATCACCTGATCGGAGATCCGCAGGAACGTGCCCTTCGGGATGCGCAATGAAAACGCGTCGGCTGTGAAGGCGACGTCGTTACTCACCCGTCCCGGCTGCAGCCCCGCGATCTGCTCGCGTGTCAGCGGGAGCTGGGCGCCACCCGGCAGGCCCGGCGGCGCGAGCGAGCGATACATGGCCGGCGCGCCGCTCGGGTCGAAGCGACGGACGGGTCGCGCTGCAAGCTGCTTGATGTACCAGTCGAGGTTGGCGAGCGAGAGGTTCACCTGCGTGACGTCCTGCCGGATCCCTTCGACCTCCTGCACATACCACACCGGGAACGTGTCGTTGTCCCCGAAGCCGAAGAGCATGCCGTAGGGTTCGACCGATTGGAGCAGGTTGTACGCGAAGTCCCGCGCCACGAATGCATCGGGCCCGCGCCGCGTGGCCGCGCCGAAGTTGAGCCCAAACGGCAGCAACGCGATCAGCGCCGCGGCCGCCAAGGCCCCCCGCGAGGCCGCACCGCGCCGGATCAGATCCACGAGACCGAGCCCGGCCAGGACGCCCCAGACCTGGAAGCTCACGACAAAGAAGTAGTCGCGCTCGCGCACCTCGTGCTGGCTCATCGCCGGGTAGGCATTCCAGAACAGGGAGAACCCCGCTTTGAAGTTCATGTAGACGACGAGTCCGAGTCCCGTGACGAGCCACAGAGTGATCAGGAGGTAGGTAAGCGCACGATCACGGCGGCGCGCGAAATCAAAACCAAAAAACGCGAGCGTCGCATAGGCTATCGATACGGCGGACATCGCCACGACCGGCAGGGTTCGGGCCCATTGCCAGCCACAATACACGAAGTAGTTGATGAGCTGCTGGCCGAAGAGCGTGATGGTGCGGCCCGGATTGTCTTTGCCAGGGAAGAACAGTGGACTGTCGAAGATCCCCCGCCTGCCGAACTGCGCCCGCCGGATCATGGCCAGCAGGTTCTTCCACGTTTCGGGATCGGATTCGTCCAGCACCGGCTGGAGGCCGGAGCGGATATAAAGGAAGGCGTAGGTCGAAATGCCGACCAGGGCGATCGCGATCGCCAGCAGGGGGAAGGCCCGCGAGCCCGACAGGATGCACCAGACCGCCGCGCCGAGGAGCAGGATCCCGCCGGCGATGATCAGGCCCGTGCTGCCGAGACCAACGGCGGTGAGTACGATCCACAGCGTGCACAGCACGGCCCACTCGGCCCATTCGCGGCGCCGCTCGCCGGGATCGGATGCCGGCGCCGCGCGCAGCGTGGAGAAGATGAACAGCGCAACGGCGGGTCCCGCCAGCAACGCGAGCAGGTGATTGCCGATCGACAGCGCCGCGATATAGACGATGAGCAGGAGCAGGTGCGGCGCGCGCGCCGTGCCGCGCACATCGCGCCAGCGCACGGCGAGCCACGAGATTGCCGCGACACTGAACGTCGCGACGGTGTACACCTCGGTCTCGTTGCTGTTCTGCCAGCCCGTGAACGTAAACGCTGACAGGATCGCGGCGGCCGCCGCGCCGCCCAACCGAACCAGCCGCGCTTCGCCGGCGAGCACTCGCTCCACGACGAGAAACCAGCACCCCGCGCCGGCGGCAGAGAAGCAGGCACTCATCAGGTTCAGCCGCCAGGCATACTGACCGATCGCCACAAGGTCGCCCCAAACGTGGCCGAGCAGCACGAACAATGGGGTGCCGGGTTGATGCGGCACGCCCAGCACTTTGGCGGCGGTGATGAATTCGCCGGCGTCCCACAGCGTGACGGTGGGAGCGAGCGTGATCACATAGCCGATGAGGACCAGGAGGGCGACACCCGCAGCCTGGCGGTATGGAGTGCGACGCCCTGAATCAGGTAGCAGGCTGAGTCACACGCTCGCCGCCCTCGAGATGCGAGACGGCACCGGAGAGCAGATCGCGCACCTGTTGTGGCGTGAGATGGCGGTACAGTAGTCCGTGGCTGGCGACGGAAATCGTCGAGGTCTCCTCCGACACGACCAGCACCGTCGCGTCCGTTTCTTCCGAGAGTCCCAGCGCGGCGCGGTGGCGCGTCCCCAGCGATTTGTCGGCCACCTTGAACTGCGTCAGCGGCAGCACGCACCCCGCTCCGATGATCTGGTCGCCGCGAATCAGGATCGCGCCATCGTGCAGCGGCGAGTAGGGCGTGAAGATCGTGGTCACCAGATCGGCCGAAACCTTCGCCTCCATCGGGACGCCGGTCGTGATGAACTCTTCGAGGCCGATGTCGCCCTCGACGGCGATGATCGCTCCCGTTCCGGCGCGCGACAGGCGGTCCAGGGCTTCGGCGATTTCCTCCGCCACCGATTGCCGGTCGCCCCGCGAAAAGGCGCGCATGAACTGCGATTGTCCGAGCCGTGCCAGCGCGTTGCGGAGCTCGGGCTGGAAGACGACGACCGCCGCGAACGCGCCGTAGGTGAAGACCACGCCCAGCAGCGTGCTGATCATCGTGAACTTCGCGAACACGGCGACGAAGTAGGTCAGGCGACAGAATCACGAGACCGATCACGATTTGCAGCGCGCGCGTGCCGACGAGGAACAGCAGGAAGCGGTAGATGACGAACGACGACGAGCAGGATCTCGAAGAGATCCGGCCAGAGCCTGGGCGAGAGGAACTTAAAGGCGTCGACGTTCACGTTGGTTTGGTCGTAGCGCTCGCCAATGCAAGGGCTTCGCGTGTCAGGGCGACGTCGTGGACCCGGAACAGCCGCGCTCCCCGCTCCCAGGCGAGGGCGCATGCGACGGCCGTGGCGCGATCGCGATCATCCACGGGCCGGCCGGTCGCCGCGCCCAGGAAGCGCTTCCGCGACAGGCCGACCGCTACAGGATAGCCAAGCGCGACGATCGTTGCCAGTTCGTCGAGCAGGCGAAAGTTGTGGGTCGCCGTTTTCGCGAACCCGAAGCCCGGGTCCACGACGATCCGTCCGCGTGCAATCCCCTGCTCTTCCGCCTGTGCCGCCCAGGCCGCCAGCTCCGTCGCGACCTCGGCGGCCACATGATCGTACTTCGCGAGGTCATCCATCGTGGCCGGCGTGCCGCGCATGTGCATCAGGATCATGCCGGCCTGAGCGTCCTGCACGACCGCCGCCAGCCCCGCATCGAAGCGCAATGCGGAGACATCGTTGATCACGGCGGCCCCGGCTTCGAGTGCCGCCCGGGCGACCTCGGCCTTGCGCGTATCGACCGAGACGGGCCCGAGACCCCGCTGGACGAGACCTCGAATCACCGGGACAACGCGCGCGATCTCTTCTTTCGACCCGACGGGCTCAGCGCCCGGGCGGGTGGACTCACCGCCGACATCGAGGAGCCGACTGCCGTCAGCCATCAGCTTCTCTCCGTGCGCGATGGCTGCCTCCGCTGACGGCAGATGGCCACCATCAGAGAACGAGTCCGGCGTCACGTTCACGATGCCGATGATCACGGGTTTGTCGAGCGACAGCTCGGTGCCACGGATCGCCCACGTGAGGGGAGGCTCGGCACGCGCCGCGAGCACCCGGCCGAGTGCCGGCGCGAGGCGGGCGAGCTCGGCAGGGGCGCGATCGTAGCGCGCCAGCGGGGCGATGCGGCTCGCGGCGCCGGCCACCAGGGCCCAGCCGTCGCCGGTGAGCACATCGGCGCCGGACTTGGTGCCCCAATGCACGAGCGCTTCGCGCTCGGCTTCGCTAATGTCTTCGATGAGGACGACGATCGGCTGGATGCCGACCGCGGCGAACCACGCCGGCTGCGTTTCCCACCCTCGGGCCGCGAGCGCCGCGCGCACCGCTTCCGGTGTGTGCGCGGCGAGCGCGGTGACGTTCACCGGAGCGCCTGGACCACCTGCAGCCGTGCCGCCCGCAGCGCGGGGAAGAAGCCGCCGACGATGCCCATCGCCACGGCGAAGGCCACGCCGACGAACAGGAGCAGAGGCGTCACACGGAAGCTGAATGCGATTTCGCTGAAGCTCGACCAGTTGGTGGTACTGGTCACGATACCATTGAGCGGCAGCGCAAACAGGCAGCCCAGGAATCCGCCGATCAGGGCGATGAACGCCGACTCGGCGAGAAAGCTGACGAGGACGGTCCAGGGTTTGAAGCCGAGCGTGAGCAGCACGCCGATCTCCGGCGCCCGGGACGCGATGGCCGCGTACATCGTGTTGATCGCGCCGAAGACGGCGCCCACGGCCATGATCCCGGTGATGACCACCGCGAGGAAGTTCAGGATATTGCTCAAGAGCTGCGACTGCTGCGCGTAGAATTCGGACTCGCGGTGCACATCGACCGTCATGCGCTTGTCGGCTTGCAGCGCGCGCTGCGCTTCGTCGAACGCGGCGGGATCCTTGAGACGGAACGTGATCGACTGAAACACCTCGCCGCGGAACACGGGCATGAACTGCTCGTTCTCACCCCAAACCTCCGATTCGAACGCGGAGCCAGCCGCCGTGAAGTGGCACGTGACGTTCCAATCACGCCCGGCGAAGCGCAGCGTCTGGCCGACACCGGTATGCGGGAAGCGCCGCGTGAGCCGGCTCCCGACGCAGACTTCGGGTCGGCCCGACGTGGGGCGCTGACCCTCGGTGATCTTCACGTTCGAGCGAACCTGCCACGCCTGATCGCTCACGCCCCGGACGACCACGTTCGCGATCTGGGTCGTGTCGAACGACTTCGCGAGCGGAATCAGAACGTAGACCTCGGGCGACACGAGCGGCCGGCCGTCCGCCGCCGTCGCGACGTGCGGGTCTGCCGCCACGATGCTCGCGACGTCACGGCCTAACCCGCTGGACAGCTCGGAGTCCGCCCCTTTGCGCAGCACCATGGCGTTGGCGTCGGAGCCCGTCCGGACCAGCGCCGCCCGGAAGCCGTTCGCCAGCGCGAGCATGCCGATGAACACGGCGACGACCAGACCGACGCCGAGCGCCGTCAAGCCCGTCGAGACGGGACGGCGGACGACGCTGCGGACGTTGTAGACGATGGGGATCATTCGACGTGCCGCAGCGCCTGCACGACCGGCAGCCGTGCGGCCCTGAGCGCCGGAACCAGGCCGCTCGCCAACATCAAGCCGACCGCGACGAGCAGGCCGATGATGACCGTACTCGTGGTCACCTTGAATCCGGGCAGGAAGCCCGCGCCGTTGAAGTTGAGGGCGGGATAGAGCAGTTTCGCCCCGCCGAGTCCCAGGGCCGCGCCCGTGAGGGCCATCGCGCCCGCCTCCACCATCACCAGCGCAAACAGGAGCCGGTCGGAGAACCCGATCGTCTTCAGCACCGCGATTTCCCCGGTGCGCTCCCGCGCGCTCATCATCATGGCGTTCGCGGTGACGAGGAGAATCGCGAACACGACGGCAAGGCCGATCGTGCTCATCAAGAAGCTCACGTTCCCCCACATCGTCGCAAAGCTGGCCTGAAACTCCCGCTCGGTGCCGGTCTTGGTCGCTGAGCTCGAATTGCGGAACACGTCGTCGATCGACTTGGCAATCGCGGCCGCATGGGACGCATCATCGATCTCCACGATGTACCATCCCGCGATACCGGCGCGCCCGATGCGCTCGTCGAAGTACTCGTGGTGGAAGATCAGCACGTCGTCGCCGACTGCTGGATCGGTCGGCGTGTACACTCCACGAATCGTGAACGTCCAGTCTCCGGGGAAGATGGTGCCCTGGAGGGTCACGTTCTGACCCAGCTTCCAGCCGTAGCGGCTGATCAGCCGCTTCCCGATGATCGCCCCCGTCCGGTCCTGGATGAACGCCTGCTTCTGTTCGGCCGGCAGGACGATCTCCGGATAGATCGCCAAATAGGATTCGGGGTCCACCGCGAAATTCGCGAAGAACGTGTTGCCGTCGCCGTACCGGCCGCCGAACCAGTTGGCCCAGCTCAACCCGGTGACGCCGGGCAGCGCCTTGATGCGATTGCCGTACGCCAGCGGCAGGGGGAAGACGAGGCCCGTCGCGTTCAAGGTGACGAGGCGGCGCGCGCCACCGAACTGCGCGGTCGCCGCGAGCGTCGTCGTCACACTGCGGAGCGAAGCGAACAGGAACAGCGCCAGCGCCACGCTCGCGATGGTCAGCACGGTCCGGAGCTTGTGCCGGCCCAGGTTGGCGAGAACCAGCCGCAGGTACTTCACCGGGCTAGGGCGGCCGCGGCGACGCGCGGCTTCTCGATGAGATCGCCCTTCTCGAGGTGCAACGTCGTCTTGGCGCGCTCGGCCGCGTGGGCGTCGTGGGTCACGATGATGATCGTCTTGTTGAACTCGTCATTGAGCCGCTGCAGCAGCGCCAGCACTTCCTGCGAACTCTTGCCGTCGAGCTGGCCGGTCGGCTCGTCGAGCAGCATGACCGTGGGATCGGCGACAATGGCGCGCGCGATCGCGGTGCGCTGCTCCTGCCCGCCGGACAGCTGGCGCGGATAGTGATCCGCGCGGTCTGCGAGGCCCACCACATCGAGCGCAAGGCGCACGCGTTCATTGCGTTCCTTCCCCGACAACCGCGTGAGCAACAGCGGGAGCTCGACGTTCTGGTAGGCGGTGAGCACCGGCAACAGGTTGAACGACTGGAAGACGAACCCGATGTTGCGCGCCCGCCAGGCCGCGAGCTGACCCGGCGACATTTCACTGACCGCCGCACCACCCACGCGCACCGTCCCGCGGGTGGGTTTGTCGAGCCCGGCGATGAGATTGAGCAGCGTCGATTTGCCGGAGCCGGACGGCCCCATCAGCGCCGTGAAGCTACCGGCTTCAATGTCGAGCGTGAGTCCGGTGAAAACGTCGATGCGCTGGGTGTCGCGCTGGAATGATTTGTCGACGTCGCGGATTTCGACCAATGCCAATTGAGGGTCCTGTTGTGGGGAAAGGAGCTATCGGCTACCGGCTATCGGGCGTTTACGGCCCTACCTTAACGCGTTGACCCTCGCGGGGAGTTTCAATGCCGCCGACCAGCAGTTGTTCACCACCGGACAGGCCGGAACGAATCTCGCGGAAATTACCGCTGACCGGACCCGCGTCAACGTCACGACTCTGTAACCGTCCGTCCCGGATGATCCACACCATATCCCGGCCGTTGTCGGAGCGCACCGCTTCGGCGGGCACCGTGATTCTCGGCCGCTCGACCGGCTGCTGCCCACCCGCCGTCGTGGCCCCCCCCCGTGGCGCCTGCAGGAACTCCACTTTCGCGCCCATCTCGGTGAGAATCCGCGGATCGCGGTCCACGATCGCCACCTTCACCTGCACCGTCGCGCGCTGGCGGTCGGCCGTCGGCACGACCTGCCGGACTGTCCCCCGAAACGCCGTGTCGGGATACGCGTCGAGCGTGATCCGCGCCTGCTGGCCGCTCGAGATCCGCGCGATGTAGGCTTCGTTGACGTCGACCTCGACCTCGAGGGTCGCGAGGTCGGCCATCGTCACGACAGCGCCGCGCGTCAACCCACCACCGACCGACGGCGCCACGACTTCGCCCACCTCGGCTTCCTTGCGCAGGACGGTGCCCGAGAAGGGCGCGCGGATGTAGGTGTTTTCGAGATTCGCCTGCGCCACGCGCAGCCCGGCCGCCGCGGCATCGACCCGCGCCTTTTGCGCCTCGCCCCGCGCCTCGCCCTGCCGCGCCTTGCTGTCGGCATTCTCGACTTCCTGCGTCGACACGAGATTGGGGTTCTGCGTGTGAATGTCGCGCGTGCGCACGAACTCACGCTGCAGCTGGTCGCGGTCCGACTGCGTCTCGATCAGGGTCGCCTTGGCGCTCGCGAGCTGCGCCTCCGCCTGGCCGACCGCCGCGGCGTAATCGGCGTTGTCGAGCCGCGCGATGATGTCGCCCTTCTGGACCTGCGAGCCCTCGCTGACGTTCAACATGGCAAGGCGTCCCGGGATTTTGGCGGAGACGGCGGCTTTGGTTCGCGCGACAACGTACCCGTTGGCGACTACCGCGACGCCTCCGCCGCCCCCGCCGCCCCCCGCCGCCCCCTCGCCGCCCCCGGTAGTTACGGCGACGACTTGAACCGGCACCGCAGCGCCGCGGCGCCCGATCACCACGACCGCCGCGATGATGAGCACAGCCGCGCCCACCAACCAGAGAACGCGACCTAGCGCCCGCTTTACCGCGGGCGGCGGGTCGTCGCGATTGATCCGAAGCTTCGAAAGGTCTGCGGTCGGGGTGACGCTCACGCCCCGGCGGGCTCAGGCGGCGGATTACGGAGCACCCCGCCCGAGGTCCTCGGCGCCTGCGACTTCTCTTTTTCCGTCTCGCTGTCGGCGCGCGGCGGGAATGGCGCGGGCGGCACGTACGGCGGCAACGGCTGGCCCGCGACCACCATTTCGACCAGCTCGCGCTCCAGCGTCTCGCGCTCGAGCAGCGCTGCGGCCAGGCGATCGAGCGCCGCGCGCCGGTCTGTGAGAATGCGCGTCGCGTCGCTGTACGCCTGCGTCAGGATGCTTTTCACTTCCTCATCCACGAGCTGCGCGGTACGGTCGGAGATCTCGCGGCGCTGCACCACCTCGCGGCCGAGGAAGATCTCCTGCTCCCGGTCGCCCACGGCGATCGGGCCGATGACCTTGCTCATGCCGAACTGCGTCACCATGCGGCGCGCGATGTTCGTCGCCTGCTGAATGTCCTGCGCGGCGCCCGTCGTCACCTTCTCGGGACCAAATACCAGCTCTTCCGCCACCCGCCCGCCGTACGCCATGCAGAGCCGCGACTCGATGGACTGCTTGGTGTACTTGTGCAGCTCCTCCTCCGGCAGGTAAGCCGTGAGTCCCAGCGCGCGGCCGCGCGGAATGATCGTGACCTTGTGCAGCGGGTCGGCGCCCGGCACGGTGAGGCCCACCAGGGCGTGTCCCGCCTCGTGATAGGCAACGAGCCGCCGCTCCTCGTCGGAGAGCACGCGGCTCTTGCGCTCGAGGCCCAGCATCACCTTATCCTTGGCGTCCTCGAGATCCTGCATGTCCACCTGCGACTTGTTGCGCCGCGCGGCAAGCAGGGCCGCCTCATTGATGATGTTGGCGAGCTCCGCACCCGCGAGCCCCGGCGTGCCGCGCGCGATGCGCTCGAGGTTCACGCCGCCCGCGAGCGGAATCTTGCGCACGTGCACGCGCAGAATCTGCTCGCGGCCTTTCAAGTCCGGCATGTCGACGACGATCTGGCGGTCGAAGCGGCCGGGACGCAGCAGCGCGGGGTCGAGAATGTCGGGCCGGTTCGTCGCCGCGAGGAGAATGACGCCTTCGTTCGACTCGAAGCCGTCCATCTCGACGAGCAGCTGGTTGAGGGTCTGCTCGCGCTCGTCATGACCGCCGCCCAGGCCCGCGCCGCGGTGGCGGCCGACGGCGTCGATTTCGTCGATGAAGATGATGCAGGGCGCGTGTGCCTTCCCCTGCTCGAATAGGTCGCGGACACGCGACGCGCCGACGCCGACGAACATCTCGACGAAGTCGGAGCCCGACATCGAGAAGAATGGCCGGCCCGCTTCCCCGGCGACCGCTTTCGCGAGCAGCGTCTTGCCGGTTCCAGGGGGCCCGACGAGGAGTGCGCCCTTGGGCAGGCGACCGCCGAGGCGCTGGAATTTTTGCGGATCCTTCAGGAAGTCGATGATTTCCTCGAGCTCCTGCTTGGCCTCATCGCAGCCCGCGACGTCGGCGAACGTGACTTTGGGGGTATCGCCGGCGAGCAGCTTCGCTTTCGATTTGCCGAACGCAAACGCGCGGTTTCCGCCCTGCTGCATCTGGCGCAGCATGAAGATCACGAGCCCGAAGATCAGCAGGTACGGCAGAAAGGTGAGCAGCACGACGCCGAACGACTGGCCCGATTCACGCGCGCGCACGTCCACGCCTTTTGCCGAGAGGGTGGCGACGAACTGGTCGTCGGCTTCGAACGGCAGCAGCACGTTGAACCGCTCGACCGTCTGGCGCTTCACCACGACGGGCCGCTGGAACGCGCCGCGCACCTTCTGGCGCTCGGCAATTTCGACCGAGCCGACGTTGCCGGCGTTCAGCTCTTCCATGAACTGCGTGTAAGTGATTTCTGCTTCTTCGCGGCGGCGGCTCGAGGCGAGCTGCACCAGCGCGATGGTCCCGACGATGAGGAGCGCCCAGAACGAGAGCGTCCGCAGCATTCGAGCCCAGTTGAATTCCCGCGGTGGCGGGGGGATACGATTGGCCATCTACGTCAGACTCGCGATATAGGGAAGGTGCCGGAAGTTTTCCGCGTGATCGAGGCCGTACCCGACCAGGAACAGCGTCGGAGCGTCGAATCCCACGAATTTCGCTTCCAGCTCCAGGTTGTCAGCCAAATGTTTGTGCAACAACGCGCAAATCTCCAGACTGCGCGGCCGGCGCTCGCCGAGCAGCCCGGCCAGCTTGTTCAACGTCTTGCCGGTGTCGATGATGTCTTCCACCAGCAGGATGTGCTTCCCTTCCAGCTCGGTCTCGGGATCGTAGAGCAGCCGCACGTTCCCGCTCGACACCGTTCCTTCGCCGTAACTCGCCGCGACGAGAAAATCGACCTGCAGCGGCCGCTCGATGCGCCGCACCAGATCACTCAAGAAGATGAAGCTGCCTTTGAGAAGACCCAGCACCAGCAGGTCGCCGTCGGGATACGCTTCGGTAATCTCACGTCCGAGCGCCCGCACCCGCGTCGCGATCGTCTCCTCGTCGAAGACGATGCGCTTGAGCTCACGTCCGCCGGTCTGCCTGAGCTGTGTCGAAGTCTGTAACATCCAGCCTCACCGCTCGAGTTCCAGGCGCGGGCAGCGCGTCCGCACTACGACAGATGCCCGGCACCCAGAGAATGGTCTTTCCTCTACTTACCACTGGATAGCGCGACCGCTCACTCCGCGGCACGCGCGCTTCCATGAACAATCGTCGCAACGGACGATGACCGACCCCGCCCAGCGGCACGACTTCATCGCCCGGCTCGGGCGCCCGGAGCTCCCATCCCGGGCCATCGACCCAGGTCGTCCACGTCGCACGCTCGATGCGCTCGGGCGCCGCCGCCGGCGACCACCTGATCTCGAATTCGCCGAAACGGACCGACCCGGTTGCTCCACTGGGGCGTACCGTGTCGAGTGCCCGACCTGTCTCCGCCTTCTGCTGCCGACCCACCCGCAGCTGATCGAACGCCACTTCGGCAGACCAGCCATCGCCCAGTTGCAGGCGTCTTCCCGATTGCCCACTCGCCAGCGCCACAAGACGACGAGCGCGCGTTGGGCCGAGCACCAAGCCAGCTCGGCGGGCCGCCGCGCGCAAGAGCGCAACAGACAATGCGTTATCATAGCCGCACACACTCGCGCGGGCAACGGTAAAGCTCTCTCCCTCCACAACAAGGCCGAGATCCGGAGTTAAATCCAGCACGCGATCCCAGGCGGCTCGATCGCTCGCCGCGTGGCGTCCCAGTGCGAGCAAATCGCCGCGCAGTGTCGATCCCATCCGTTCGCTGAGCAACGGCAACAATGTCGCGCGCACCCACGACCGGAGATGTCGCGGGTCACGGTTCGCGGGGTCATCGTGCACCGGCAGCCCGCGCGCCGTTGCGTACTCGACCAGCTCGCGACGCGTAAATGGCAGCAGCGGACGCACCAGGCCGCCCCGCGCGCGGCGGCCGATACCCGCGAGACCGGCGGGTGCGCTGCCGCGCAGCGTTCGCAGCAGGACCGTCTCGATCTGGTCGTCCTGGTGATGCGCGGTCACGAGATACTTCGCGCCGCGGCGTTGTTGCACCTCGCGCAGCCACGCGTACCGCGCGCGCCGCGCCTCGGTCTCTGTCGCGTCTGGTCCGAGATTCAGCTCGACGGTCTCGAACGGTAATCCGTAATTACTCACGAGCTCCCCTACCAACTGTCCAACCTTCCAACTGTCCAACGCAATCCCGTGGTCCACGTGCGCAACCACCAGCGTCAGCCCGAACTCGCCGGCGATGCCGTTGAGCAGATCGAGCAGCGCCACCGAATCGGCGCCGCCAGAGACCGCAACGATCGCTTCCCCCGGGCCCCGAAACAGCCGGGTGTGTGTGAGGTGCGCCAGAAAGCGCTGCGGGAGCGATCGCGCAGTAGACATGTATCTTGAAGTATGCTCCAACCAGACCTCACCTACCAACTGCTGCGCAATCTCACATCACCGGTCGTGGCGATTACCTCAGCACGAAGCGGGAAGGAAAACGGGATGATCTCCGATGCCGCCATCCGCGCGTCGATCGTTCCGACCGTCCCGCGGCTGTCGGTGTACATCCACAAGTTCAACTACAGTCACGACATGATTTTCGAGACGGGACGCTTCGCGGTGCACCTGCTGCACAGGAAGCAATTCGACATCGTGCGACGGTTGGGATTCTTCAGCGGGCGGGATCAGGACAAGTTGGCCGGCATCCCCCACCACCCGGGCAAGCTCGGCGTCCCCGTGCTGGATGAGTGCTTCGCGCACTTCGAGTGCGACGTCGTGAACGTGATGGACACGGGCAGCTCCACGTTGTTTCTTGGCGATGTACAGGCGGTCGGCTCCGGCCGCGCCGCAGCACCCGAGCCGCGTGGCGAGCTGTTGACCGCGAGCTATTTTCGATCCAACATGCCCGCGGAATGGCGGCAGGAGTACGAAACGAAGCTGGCCGACGCCCAGCGCGCCGGCGCGGAGCTGTCACGGCAGATCAAGCCTGTTGTCTGGAAAAGGAGCTGAGTATGCGCACTCTCATCGGAGTCATGCTGGTCCTGCTCGCGGCGTGTCAGGCCGCACCGCCGCCGCTCAGTGACGCGGACAAAGCCGCGATTCGAGCGGTGAACGATAGTTTCGCGGTGTATTTCCAAAGCAACCGTGACTCCGCGATCGCCGCCCTCTACACCGAGCATGCGGTGGTGCTGCCGGCGCACCGCGAGATCGTCGAAGGGCGACCGGCCATCCTCGCGCTTTTTCAGAGATCTCCCGCGCTACCGCGCTTCAGCCTCACCGCTAGCGATATCGACGGAAGTGGCGATCTCGCCTATGTGCGCGGGACGTATTCCTTCACGATGCCAACGGCAAATGGCCAATCCGCTGTGTATGACCACGGGAAGTTCATCGAGATCCGGCGGCGTCAGGCGGATGGGAAATGGCTGTTGTCAGCGCATATTTTTAATTCCGACCTGCCGGTGCCGGGAAAGTAAGGAAAAGGGGCCAAGAACATGTTCTTGGCCCCTGCGAGTCTCTTCGCCGTAGCTGCTTATCTGTTCAGCAGCGCGCTTAGGCCGAGTGCGATACCCCAGTTGCCGTTGTAGCTGACCAGATACGACTGGTTGGCGGCATTGGGCATGAAGTCCACGCGACCGTCGAGCCGCAGCGCGGCCTTGTTGCTGAGGCGGTGGCGCAGGCCGACCATTCCACCCATCCCGGAATCTTCCGCCTCATACGAGCCGGTGTACTTGTTGCGGACGTACCCGATTCCGAAAAACAGCTCGGCGCGGCTCGTGGAGGGCACCTGATAAATGGCCCACACATGGAGCGGAGTGTACTCTGCGCCGTCCTGCGATGTGCGGGCGTAGTCGACTTCGACCGCGAGGAAGCGAGTCGCGTTGACTCCCACGCGTCCGCCGAACCCGATGGCGTTGCCCACGGCCAGGGAGTTGTCGGCGTTGAGGTAGGCGGCGAACGCCCCGACTTCGAACGAGCCTTGCTTCTGGGCCGCGGCCGGCAGCACACCGGTAGCAGCCGCTCCCGCAACGAGCAGCAATACGCGGAACGTCATGACGGCCCCCCTATGGGGTGGATGACAGGCTCAGAATCTGGTGTTCCAACGGGAAGCGCGGTAGGGCGATCCGACCCGCTCTGACTGTCCAAACAGCACTTGGGGGGGGGGGGGAATAGCAGGGGTGGGATTCGAACCCACGACCCCGGCATTATGAGTGCCGTGCTCTCACCAGGCTGAGCTACCCTGCCACGTCGCTTCCTAGTTGACGCCTACCCTTCCCTGCACCGAGGCAATCAACTTGGCAGAATCGTAGCCGACCCCGTCTTTAAACACAATCGTCGGACTGCGAATCACCGACGGATCAGCGGTCAGGTCGCCGCGCAGGACCACCAGGTCGGCGAGCTTGCCGACTTCGACCGTCCCCAAGGTCTGTTGCACACCGAGGATCTTCGCGCCGTTCAACGTCATGATCTGGACCGCCGCAGCCGGCGAGAAGCCGGCTTCGATGAACAGCTCATAGTTGCGCTGATCGCCGAACCCCGCGAGTGCCCCGCCGATCCCCGTAGGATCGACGCCCGCGGCGAGCAGGCCACCCGCGTCCACGAATGCGCGCTCGAACGCCATCGCGTTCTTGAACGCCTCCGCAGAGACCCAGCCCGAGCCAGTGTCGATCTGCTGCCGCATCTTCATGTAGCTGTCGCGCACCCCGGGGTCCATCGCGTCGAGCACACGCGCGTCCTTGGTCGGTCGATTGGATACGAACGGCTCGTACACGGCGAGCGTCGACGTCATCGAGACGTGGTGCTGTACGAGCGACTGAATCGTGGCTTGCGCCGCACTGCCTTTCGGATCGGACCCGCTGATCTGCGTCATCAGATTGACGGGACAGACGTCCGGCTGCTTGCCGGTCGTGAAATCCGACGCTGTGAGCATGCCGTGCTCGAGATTGTCGATGCCGAGCGCGACGGCTTCCTGGAAGCTCACCGAGCAGAGGTGCCCCGTCACTTTGATCCCGCGCTTGTGCGCTTCCTGAATCGCCGCCCCGAGCTCGGCGCGGCGAATGTCGGTGTACGCCTTGATCCAGGTCGCGCCTTCCGCCGCCCAGTACGCGACGAAGCGGCGGGCGGCCTCCGGCGAGCCCACGATCGCCATCGCGCCGCCACCCTCGGAGCCCGTGATGTAGGGGGCGGTGAGATGAATGCGTGGCCCGGGGACGTAGCCGCGATTGATCACATCCTTCAGGTTGATCTCGGCGTACGGCGCGCGGCTCCCCGTCGTGCGGATGGTCGTCACACCGGACCCGAGATAGAGCCGCGGTCCGGTATACGACATCTGCACGGCCCGCCCGCCGGCGGCCGTATAAAAGAGGTGATCGTGCATGCCGATGATTCCGGGGATGACGGTCGAGCCGTTCATGTCCATCGCCCGCACGCCCGCTGGGACCTGCACCGAACCGGCCGGTCCGACTGCCGCAATTCTTCCGGCGCGGATCACGATGGTCTGATCCGGTTTCGGGGCGGCGCCGGTTCCATCCAGCAGCAGCACGTGCGTCAGGGCGAGCGCTGCCGTGTCGACGGTGATGTATTCTCGCACGCCGGCTGCGAATGAATCGGGGCGCTGCGCCGCGAGCGCGAGCACGAGAGTGAGCGTGTACATGAGGAACTCCTGTTAGTCCACGGTGATGTGTGTCATCATCCCCGCCGAGAGATGCTCCGCGATGTGACAGTGCAGCATCCAGTGGCCTGGATTGGCGGCGTCGACCAGAATATCCACCGTGGAGCCCGCGGGCACCAGCACGGTGTCTTTCCACACGAGGTTCTCGGTCGGCACCCCGTTGACGGCAAGCACGAGGAAGCGTTGGCCATGCAGGTGGATCGGATGTTGCATGCCGTGAAACGCGCGCCGTTCATTGACCAGGCGAATCTTGACGAGCGAGCCTCGCGTGAAGTGCCAGTCGATGGCGGTGTTCTCCTGGCCGGTGGCGGGGTCGCGCAGAATCCACCGGACCTGCTCGCCGGTCGACGCCCAATTCATCATCGGCATCGTGCCGCTCCACTCGACCGGCGCGAAATAGATCGAATCGAGCATCATCAGCCGTTGCGTGACGAACGGCAGGTCATGCGTCTCGAGCGTGAGTATCAGGGCCTTGTCCGGCGGCTGCGCGGTGTAGCGGCGTAGCGGCTCCAGCTCGCGGATCGTGGCGGTATCCCGGCGCAATGTTGCGAAACTTTTGCCCCAATCGCGGCTCACGCGCTGCGTCGCTACGTCCACGGTGCCGAGTGTGTCGTCCTCGGGGAAGAAGCGTCCGTACAGGTGATCGAGGCCGCGCACGCGGTTGACGAATGCACTGGGTCCTGGCCTGTCGAACCGGACGTCGACGACATATCGCTCAGCCGGCCCGATCACGACGCTTTCAACCCACGCTTCGTGCTCGAACGGTCCTGCGTCCGACCCCATGATCTTCATGCGCGCGGCGGGGAACGAGACATTCCACGTCCGCGTGTTCGAGGCGTTGGTCAGATAGAATCGCACCACCTCGGCCCGCTGCACTGCCAGCCGGTAGTCCGGTTCACCATTCACGAGCATCACGTTCCCGAAGCGACCCATGAGCGCGTGCGTGGGCGATTCGAGGCCCAGCGGAATCAGCGCAGCTCCGACCAGCAGATCATCGAGGATCAGGACCTCCTCGCGATTCACAGCCGGCCGCGGCGCCCGGGGGGAGGGGCGGGGGGGCTCGTGCACGAGGATGTTGCCGTAGAGGCCGAGCTCCTGCTGCACGTCTTCACGCACATGCGGGTGATACCAGTAGAGCCCTGCATCGGGGAAGCGCACGCGGTAGCTGAATGCGCCGCCCGGAGCCACCGCCGGCTGCGTGAGATTGGGCACGCCGTCGAACGCGTTGTCGAGCCTGATCCCATGCCAGTGAATCGTCGTCGAGTCGGGAAGGTTGTTTCTGAACAGCACGACAATCTCCGCCCCACGCGTCACCTCGAGCAGCGGCCCGGGATACTGCCCGTTGAATGCATACATCGTGTACGTCTGGCCCTTGAGCGTGCGGCGAACCACGCCCGCCTCGAGTCGCAGCGTGTCACCATCCTCGAGTCGCAGCCTGGCCGCGGGATGAGCGGGTGGCGCCGTGCTGTCAAACGGCAGATACGGTGTGACTGTCGGACGCAACGCCATCTCGGCCGGGAGCATCGTGAGCCGCGGCGGCATTGGGACCATCGGCCACCCTGCTTCGGCATGGTGGTGGTGCGCGGCCGTATCGGACTCTGGTCCGACGCCCATCCCGCCGACGGAGAACTCGAGCAGATCCGGCGGAAAGAGTCGTGTGCTGGGTGACTGGCCGCGCAGCACGTAGCGACCGGCGGGCTCCTCGCTGATCAGCACATTGAATTTTTCGAAATCGATCTCGCGCAGCCGGGTCGTGCCGTTTTTCACCTGGCCGAGCTTGATCATGGAATCGAGCTGCGGCCGCGCGACCCAGACGACGTAGGTCTGCGCGGGAGACAAACCGCTGAGCGAGATGATCGGGATGTAGCGGGACCGTCCGTCGCTGGTGACAGCGACGGTGAATGGGCCGGGAGGATAGCTCAGCTCGACCCGCCCCGAGACGCCATTGACGCCCGGCGCGGGAACGAGCTCGATGCAGTACAAATCGTGACTGGGGCCGAGCGCGCTTTGCGGCGCGCACGGCCCCCCCGGCCCCCCCGGCCCCTGTGCAAGCAACAGCAGGAAGAGTCTAAAGACCGCGGCGCAGTCCCAGCTGTGGCACCGGGCGATTGCCCAACCGCACGCCCCACGGGGATGTCGGGCCGGGTTTTCGCATGGCGCTCAACGTGGTCGCCGACGAGATCTCGAGTGTGTACGCGCCGGTCTGGCCTGTCCCCGAGGTTCCCGCGAAGATTTCCAGCAGCACCGCCGTACCGGAGCCGACCACCGGCACCGTGTACGACACGTACGCATTCGTAGTCGTCGCGGAGCTGTCATCGTTGAAGGCGACCAACGTTACGCTGTCGGGCTGCCCGACAACTGAGCTGAACACGCGCTGGAACAGCCGGAGATACGCGTTCACCGCGGCGGAGCGCTCCGCGATTTTGACCGTACTCCCCTTGATCGCCACCATCTTCAAAGTGTCGCCGTAACTCCCGACGCCGGTGGTATCGGCGCAGTCCGTCGCGGCAATGTTGTCGTTGATGACGACCCCCCGGGTGACCCACAGGTCGGGGCAGTTGTCGATCGTCTGCGCCCGTGAGGCGGAGGCGAATGTGTAGTTCCCCGTAACCAATGTATCCGCGGTGTTCGCGCCGATGATGTACTCGCCGGGGGCGAGGATCGCTTCGAAGCGCGAGTTCAGGTTCGAGCTCGAGATGTCGTCGTTGAAGCCCACGTACAAGAATTGAGTGGGGTCACGCCAGATATCGAGATAGGTATCGTAGGTGGCTGTCATGTTGAGCGTGACGCCCGTCTGGCTGGCAAACGTGATCGAGTAGAAGTCGTAATACCAGAAGAACGGTGAGGATCCTATTCTGCAGTCATGCGTCGTGAGAGCGCCATTCACCGACGTTCCGAGTGCATGGATCGACGCGAAGCTGCATGGGTCGATGATCAGCAAATGGAAGCTGATGGGTTGTTGCACTCCCGGGACGTGCGCCTGAATCACCACGGTGTCCGGAGTCGTTCCCGCGGTGACGTCCGTCGTCACATGCCCGTTGATGTCAGAGACCGTCGTCGCCGGCGCAAACGTCACCCGATTGCTGGGATTGGAGCTCCAGGTGACGCTCACCCCCTGAACCGGCTGCCCGCCGGAGCCCAAGACAGTCATGGAAAGCGGGAAGGTCAGCGGCGCGCCGGTCGGTGCGACCTGACTGTCACCCGCGATGCCGGTTACGGATGCAGCCTGTGGCCCCGGCCCGCTCGAATCGCCGCCGCAGGCGGCGGCGAGGGCGACTGCGGCGAGCGCCACGACGACACAACAAGACATGGTTTTCATCACATCTCCTTGGTTACCGGGGAACGACCCGGTAGAGCACCTCGCCGTCGCGAATCATGCCGAATTGCTCGCGTGCCACGCGTTCCTGAACGGCGGGATTGGTTTCGAGATCGTGGGCCAACTTGGTGAGGGAATCGAGCTCGGCGTGGAGCGCCGCCACCCTGGCCCGTTCATCGGCGAGCTGGCGGCGAATCGTGATCCAGTCCGCGGTGCCGTACTCGCCGCCCCACACGGCGAGCGCGAGCAGCCCGATGCCGCCCGCGATGCCGGCCACGCGCGTGCGCGTCACAAACCGTACAAATGGCGTCCGGGATAGTGCGCCACGTCGCCGAGCTCCTGGTTGATGCGCAACAACTGATTGTATTTGGCAACGCGCTCGGTGCGCGACGCGCTGCCCGTCTTGATCTGCCCTACGCTCGTCGCGACAGCTAAATCAGCGATGAACGTGTCCTCCGTCTCCCCCGAGCGGTGCGAGATCACGGCGCCGTAGCCGTTGCCCCGGGCCAGCTCGATGCACTGCAACGTCTCCGTGAGCGTGCCGATCTGGTTGACCTTGATGAGAATCGCGTTCGCCACTCCTTCTTCAATGCCGCGCGCCAACCGCTCGACATTGGTACAGAACAGGTCGTCCCCAACGAGCTGCACCCGTTCCTGCAACGCCTCCGTGAGCAATGCCCATCCGGCCCAGTCGTCCTCGGCGAGGCCATCCTCGATCGAAACGATGGGATAGCGATCGATCCATTCTTTATACAGCGCAATCATCTCTTCGGCGCTCTTGGTCCCGCCCTTGCTCTTCTTGAACACATACGATCCATCCTGATAGAGCTCGGACGCCGCCACGTCGAGCGCGATCGCGATGTCCTTGCCGGCCTCGAACCCCGCCGTCTCGATCGCCGCCATGATCATCTCGAGCGCCGCCTCGTCGTTCGGCAGATCGGGGGCGAAGCCGCCTTCGTCCCCCACCGCGGTCGACAGGCCGCGCTTGCCCAGCACTTTCTTCAGCGCATGGAAAACCTCCACCCCCATGCGCAGCCCTTCCGGGTACGTCTCGGCGCCGATGGGCACGACCATGAACTCCTGCGCATCGACCGTGTTGGCGGCATGGGCACCGCCATTGAGGATGTTCATCATCGGCACTGGCAGGACGTGGGCGACCGGCCCGCCGAGATAGCGATACAGCGGCAGGCCCGCGTCCTGGGCCGCCGCGCGGGCCACGGCGAGTGAGACCGCCAGAATCGCGTTGGCACCCAGGTGCCCCTTGTTCGGCGTGCCGTCCAGGTCCATCATCGCGTAGTCGATCGCGATCTGATCCTCCGCCGATAGCCCCTCGAGCCGCGGCCCGATCACCTCGTTCACATTCTTGACCGCTTCCAGCACGCCCTTGCCGCCGTAGCGTTTGGGATCGCCGTCGCGCAGCTCCACCGCCTCGTGCTCGCCGGTCGATGCCCCGCTGGGAACGGCCGCGGTGCCGACGGCGCCGCTCGCCAGGGTAACATCGGCCTCGACGGTGGGATTGCCCCGGCTGTCGAGAATTTCGCGCGCGTCTACGGAGATGACTGTGCTCATGGTGGTCGAACCCTATCGTACCTTGGACTGCAGGGCAACCATCGCGGCACGCACTTCGTCACGCAGCCGCTCGCGATCTTCGGGACGCAATCCCACCGTCGCTATGGGCTTCCCGATCAACAATCGAATCGGTTGGGGCCGCAGCCGCCATGCACCTTTGGGAAGTATCTCGAACGTGTGGTGCACGTAGATCGGGACGACGGGCACCTGCGCCGCGATGGCAAAGCCAAAGGGCGCGTTCTTGAATGGCAGGAGCTCCCCCGTCCGGCTGCGGGTACCCTCCGGAAAGACGACCGGCGTCACGCCGCGCTTGATCGTGCGCGCCGCCTCATCGTAGGCTTCGAACGCCTTCTTGCGCGCCGCGCGGTCGATGGGGATGTGCCCTGCGGCGCGCAGCGCGCGACCCAGCAACGGAATCCTGAACAGCTCCTGCTTGGCGACGAAGCGCACCGAGTCCGGCAGCGTCGCAAATAACGCCCAGATGTCGAACATCGAGGAGTGATTGGAAGCGTATATCACCGGCTGGCCGTGCGGAATGTTCTCGAGACCCTCGACCAGCACCGGCGCTCGCGCGGCGCTGAGAACGTCGCGCGCCCAACCCGTCCCGGCCCAATCGTACACACCGCCGCGCCGCGAGGGGACATGCAACAGTCCCGCGATAGCGCTGGCCGATGCGTGCACAACTCCAGAGAAGACGAGGACTATGTAATACCAGAGCGTCCTGATCACTGGGGACTGGCGAAGTGATCGTATCCTTGAGGCAGGGGAACGGACTTGTTGCGATCCAGCAGGCGCACACCGGAGCGGCGTCCACCCGTCGGGCGCAGGCAGGTACCGATGCGGCTTAGCTCGATACCGGTATCGCCGCGGAATGCGGACGCGCTCGCGTCGCCGAATGTCGGCGGCATGGTGACGAGCAATTCGAACTCCTCTCCACTGGCCAGCGCCGCCATGGCCTCGACGCCCTCCCAGCACGGAATGCGCTCGAGGTTGATCTCGATCCCCACCCCCGAGGCGGCGGAGAGATGTTGTGCGTCGGAGCCGAGCCCGTCCGAGATATCGATCATGGCGGTCGCCCCATGATGCGCGAGCCAGCGCCCCGCGGCAATACGCGGCTCGGGGCAGGCGTAGCGGTTGCGGAGCGGCGTGGACATACTTTGCCCCGCCCGGAGACGCGCGAGCGCCAGCGCGGCGCCGCCGAGGTACCCGGTAACCCAGAGCGCATCGCCCTCGCGGGCGCCTGATCGGCGCACCGGATGGTCGGCGGTGCCGACGACGCAGACGTCGACGATGTACTTGTCGGCGCGGGTGAGATCGCCGCCCAGCACTTTGGCGTCGAGATTGTTCACCATCGTTGCGACCCCCGCCATGATCTCCGCCGCGGGGTCGGGGCCATGCTTCCCATTCTCCGGGAGTCCAATCGAGACCAGTACGCCGATCGGAGTCGCGCCCTCGGCGGCGAGATCGGACAACGCGGACCCGGCGGCCCGGAATCCGATCTCCTTAAAGTCGAGCCAGTCCGTCCGAAAATGGACATTCTCCGCCGACGAGTCGATGCTGAGCGCCATCGTGGTGCGGCCGAGGGGAATAAGGGCACAATCGTCGCCCAGGTCGGAGATGTCGCCCGTGATTTCCTCAACCCGCGCGAGGATGGCGCGGATGCGATCGAATTCCCTGCCGGGCCCGAGGTTCATTGGATCCGCAGCAGGCCGCTATCGGTCGCGACCCACAGATGGGAGCGATCCACGGCAAGATCGCGGACGGCCGCCGGGACCTCGTAGGGGACGGGATGCACGTGCAGCAGTCCGCTCGCCAGGTCGGCCTGCGCCAGACCGAGCGTCCCACCAACCCAGAGCCCGCCGCCGGGCCGCCCCGCGAGCGCGGTGGGACGTCCCAGTGAGGGTGGCAGGGCGACGGCGGACCACTCGTGCGTCGCCGGATTACGCCAGAGCAGCTGCCGCTCGGTCGCCATCACGAGCGTATCGTCGAGCTGCGCGATCGCGTATACGGGAACGCGCAGCGTGGCACGCCCCGTCAGCTCGGGGGGAATGGTGATCGCGCCGGCCCCCGGGAGAACCTGACCAAGCCCCACGCTCGTTCCGACCCACACGGTGTCACCAGCGGCCAGCAAACTGATCGTCGCGATGCCATTCGGCGGAACGTCGTCGACCTGATCGTCCACTCTAATGATGGAAAGGCCGCGCGTCGTACCGACCCAAAGGCCTTCAGTCGTGCGCGCGAGCGACGTCGCGTCCTGGAAATTCCACGTACGCGACTGCCAAGTCGCTTGATCGATGCGAACAACGCCCTGCTCCGTCGCCACCCAGAGTTGATCGCCGAAAGAAAGGAGACGTCGGGAATAAAGGAAGGTCAACTCACTGTTCCGCATAGCGGTAAGATCGCTGGAAACCCACGTCACGCCGCGGCGCTGCGCAGCCCACACGCCACCCGGCGCGAGCGCGATGGCGCCGACGCTCGGAGCGAGGAGTCCGTAGGTCAACACTTGCCATTCACCTGTCTGCGTATCTACCCGTATGAGGCCCAGACCGTTCGTTCCAAGGAAGATTTCCGGACGATCTGGAGTTGCGGCCGCCGCCGTGAACTGGTGAGTGCGGAGGCGCGCATCCGTCAGGATCGCAGCGCGCATCGCATCCGCCAGCGGCGCGCGCGCCAATGCCGCTTCCACTGTCAGAGTTCGGTTGTTCTGACTCGAAGGTAACGAGCCAGGTGTCCAGATGCGTCCATCCGAATCGAACCGGACGTACCCACCCGCCGTGCCGAGGTCGAGCCAGACCGCGTTCCCCGTTTGATCTGCAATGGCACGCCGCACCCTGCCCGCGGGATAGCCATCGAGTGCAGTTACAGGCGGCCGAAAACGGCGTGCCAGGCGATCGTAAATCAGTAAGCCGTGCGTGGTCGCGCCAAACACCAACCATGGCGATGCGGCGACCGCCTCGACCTCTGAGAAATCGGATATGACAACGCGATTGTCCGGTCCCAGCATCACGGTCGGCACGCCGGACGGCCGGACGGACCCCGTCGCGCAGGCGATTATACCCAGAGTGGCGGTCGCAATTCCACGACACTGCTTGACCGGCATTAGGCCGCTTCCGGAGCCTCGAGCTTTTCCAGCACCGGCGGTCCCGCCGGCGTCACATCCTTCCAAGCGCGCCACACGTCGGGCAGCGCGGCGAGCACATCGGCGGGCCGGAGACTGCGCGCCGTCCACTGTCTCGCGCCCAGCTCGGCCGCGCGACCGAGTGCGTGCGCACCCAGTGCCGCCGCTTCGGCGGCCGGCGTAGTGCGCGCGAGAAACGCGCCGATGAACCCCGCGAGCAGGTCGCCACTCCCTCCGGTCGCGAGACCGGGGTTCCCACTCGCCACGACATGCTCGGGTCCCCGCAAGTCTGCGATGACAGTGGGCACGCCCTTGAGCAACACGGTGCACTTCAGCTTCGCGGCTGCGCGCGCGGCAGCCGACCAGCGATCGTTGGCCGCTTCGTCCGCCAGCGCGTCGCCGGCGAGGACGCGGAATTCCCCCAGATGCGGCGTGCAGACGACCGCACGTCCGCCCGTGGGCACGTCGGCACGATACAGGTGCAGTGCGTCCGCATCGAGCACCGTGGGCACGGGACGCCGCGCGAGCACTTGGCGAACGAACTGTTCCCGCGCATCGCGAGGCTCGCGGCCCAGGCCCGGACCGAGCACGAGTGCATCCGCCCACTCGAGCGCTTCGCTGACCGCGGGCTCGAGCTGCTCGCCGAGCGTCGATTCGACAGTGAGCACGTCGGGAAGGCTCGACTGCGCGGCAGCGATGGTATCGCGCGCGGCGACCAGCTTCACCAACCCGGCACCGGCGGCGAGGGCGGCACGGGCGGCATGGAGTGCGGCGCCGCTCATTCCATCGGCGCCGCCGATCACACACACGCGGCCGCGGTCGCCCTTATGCATCTGCGGCGCAAGACGCGGCAGCCGTGCCGCCGCCCAGGCATCGGTCACGAGTATCGGCCACGCCGCATCGGGTGGGGGGGGCGGAAGTCCGATGTCCACGACCACGATTTTCCCGCACCATTCGCGCGCCAGCAGGTGGCCGCGACGCGGCGCGCCGAACGTCACCGTCAGGTGCGCACGGATGGGCCCATGGGATTCACCGCTCGTCAGGTCGAGCCCGGTCGGCCCGTCGATCGCCACGATCGGCGCGCCGTACCCCGCGAGCCGCTCGGCGAGCGTGAGCACTTCGCCTTTCGCGGGTCCCGCCGCGCCAGTGCCCAGCAGCGCGTCCACGGCCACCCTCGCCTGTGGCCATGCCTCTTCGCGGCCCAATTCGCGCACCCCGCCCTGCCGCGCGAGCGCGCGGTTGTCGATGGCGTCGTCTGTCTTGGGATCGAGCGCCGTGACCCACACCGGTATGCCGGCGGCGTGCAGCGCGCGAGCGATGACCCAACCGTCGCCGCCGTTGTTGCCGGCGCCGGCGACGACGAGCACGCCACCCCTGATCGCGGCCGGCAGCTCGGCCGCCAGTACCTGAACCGCCGCGCGGCCGGCCGTCTCCATCAGCACGCGGCTCGGCACGCGATACTGCGTGCGCGCGGCGGAGTCCCACGCGGCGGCTTCGCTTGCCGAGAGAACCGGAATTGGATTCACGGAATCACGACCCCCGCGTACCCCACCACACGCCCGTTATCGCCGGAGACCCACCCCGAGTGGCGGTAGTCTACCACCTCGGCCTGTTTTGCGCCCAGGTCGCGCGCGGCACACAGCAGGGCGGCCGCCGGCCCGCGGCCGCACATGGAGATGCGGTCACGCTTGCAGCGCGCGAGCAGCTCTTCACCGTCGAGCGCGCGAATGGCTTCGAGAGCCGCGGCGTCCTTTTTCTCCGAGACCGCGGCGGGTTCATAGTGATTCAGGTCGCTCGACGCCAGCACCAGGACAGGCTCAGCAGCGGCGCGAACGAGTCGCGCCACGACTTCGCCGAGCTGCCGCGCCGGACGCCACGCGTCCCACGCGATCACGAGCGGCACGATGCGGACATCGGATCGCAAGAACTGCAGGAAGGGCAGCTCCACTTCGATCGCATGCTCTTCGCGATGCGCCTCGTGATCCACCGCCACGAACCCTTGCGAGATCTCGCACATGGCCTGGGCCGCCTCAGCGTCCACGGGCACCTCGCCGAGCGGCGTGCGAAACGCGCCCGCTTCCCACAGCGAGACACCCGATTCAACTTCGCACACGCCGGTGTGATTGGGCGCGAGGACGATGACGAGGGCGGGGATCTGCACGCGCGCAAAGACCGCGGCCGCCGTCGGACCTGAATAGACATAGCCGGCATGGGGCGCGATGACGGCGCGGGGGACCTCTCCCCCTGGCCCCCTCTCCGCGTGCGGAGAGGGGGAACGGGGGTGAGGACGGCGCGCATCGGCGAGCAGCGTAGCCACCACCGCTCGCAGCTCGGTGGGATCAGCGGGATAGAAACGCCCCGCGACGGCGGGTGCGCGGACTGAGGAAGTTATTTCGTGCTCTGACTGACGACCGAAAGAGATTACCTCCGCCTACGACGACACTCCCGGCCAGCGATATCCCGTGCCGGCCTTGAAGACTTCCGTAAACTCGTACACCCGCTCGAAGTCCTCGATCCGATCGGACGGTTGCTGCGCCAGCAATCCGACATCGATGAGTATGAAAACGATCCGACCAAAATCTTCGGTCGTATGGATGCCCCAGTGCGTGAGCACCGTGGCGGCGAGCATGCCGAACTGCTCCAGCGCAAAGTCGCGGCATGCCCACGCCAGCTCCATCCCGGTCAGATGCCGCCGCGCGGGCAGCCTCGTCTGCGCATACTCGAGCGCCGCGAGCACGAACACGTACGCGCGCTCGTTGTACTTGCCGTCGCGACGCCGGATTTCGGCGAGGGCCGCCTCGAGCGTGCTGACGTCACTCATCGACGCACCGCGCCGGGCGGAGGCGGAGCAGGAGGCGACCCCGGAGGCGGCACCTGACCCACCACCCGAATACCGCCGGAACGGCGTTCCGAACGCTCCTCGGGTGGGGCGTCGAGCAACGCCAGGGCGAGCACATCATCGATCGTCTCCACGAGCCGGATATCAAGCAACTTCCGTACCTCTTCTGGCAAGTCGATCAGGTCGTTCTTATTGCGCTCGGGCACGAGCACGGACGTGACGCCCGCCCGTGCCGCCGCGGTCAGCTTCTCTTTGAGTCCACCGATCGGGAGCACCCGCCCCCGCAGCGTCAATTCGCCGGTCATTGCGACATCATGGCGTGCCGGCCTGCGACAAAGCAGTGATGCAAGCGCCGCCGCGATCGTGATGCCGGCCGAGGGGCCGTCTTTCGGGACCCCGCCGGCGGGGACGTGCAGGTGCACATCCGATTGCGTGAAGGCGTCTAACGGAATGCCGAGCGCCCCGGCGCGAGCTCGCAACAAACTCCAGGCCGCTTGCGCCGACTCCTTCATCACGTCGCCGAGCTGTCCGGTGAGGGTGATCTGTCCCTTCCCGGGCATCCGAATCGCCTCGATGAACATGATGTCGCCGCCGACCGGGGTCCACGCCAGTCCCGTGGCGACGCCGATTTCGGGCGCGCGGCCGGCGACCTCGCTCTGCACCTTCGGCTGACCGGCGTACTTCTCGAGGTTTTTCGACGAGATCTTCACGTTCGTCGACTTTCCCTCGACGACCTCGAGCGCCGCTTTGCGCAAGATTCCCTGGATCTCCCGCTCGAGCTGGCGCACGCCGGCTTCGCGCGTGTACTCACCGATCAACCGCTCCAGCGCGGGATCGGCGACGTGGGCACGCTCGGTCTCTCCCGCCAGGCCTGTCTCCTTCATTTGCCGAGGAAGCAGGTAGCGCTTGGCGATCTGCAGCTTCTCGGACGGCGTGTACCCGACCAGGTTGAGCTGCTCCATACGATCGAGCAGCGGATCGGGGATCGGCATGATGCTGTTGGCGGTCGCGATGAACATCACGGCCGACAGATCGAACGGCACCTCGAGGTAGTGATCCACGAACGTCGAGTTCTGCGCCGGATCGAGCACCTCGAGCAGCGCGGCCGTGGGATCGCCGCGGACGTCCGAGCCCATCTTGTCCACCTCGTCGAGCATCAGCACGGGACTGCGGGTCTCGCACCGCTGCAGCGCGTGGATGATCCGGCCGGGAATCGCGCCGACGTAGGTGCGCCGGTGGCCGCGGACCTCCGCTTCGTCGCGCACGCCGCCGAGCGAGACGCGGGTGAATCTCCGGCCCAGCGCTTCGGCGATGCTTTGGCCCAGCGACGTCTTGCCGACGCCCGGCGGGCCAATGAAGCAGAGGATCGAGCCCCGGGCGGAGGGGTTCAGCGTCCGCACCGCGAGATACTCGAGAATCCGCTCCTTGACCGTCTTCAGGTCGTAGTGATCGCGGTCCAGGATCTCGCGCGCGGCCTTGAGGTCGAGCCGGTCCTCCGTGACGCGAGCCCACGGCAGCCCCGCGAACACGTCGAGGTAAGTGCGGGCCACCTGATACTCGGCCGACTGCGGTGACATCTGGCGCAGCCGCTTCAGCTCCCGCTCGGCCACCTTCTTCGCTTCCGCCGACAGCTGCGCATCCTCGAGCTTCTTCGCAAGCTCGTCCAGCTCGTCGTCGCCCTCGCCTTCGCCCAGCTCCTGGCGGATCACCTGCAGCTGCTCGCGCAGCACGTACTCGCGCTGATTCTGGTCCAGCCGGGTCTTCACTTTTTCCTGGATCTGCGTCCCGACTTCCAGTACCTGAAGCTCCTGGACCTGAAACTCCTGCAGGCGCTCGAGCCGCCGCGTGACGTCGTCGATCGCCAGCAGCTCCGCCTTCGCCGGGAGCGCGAGATCGAGATTTGCGGCGATGAAATCGGCGAGCTTCCCCGCCTCGGTGATGCCGGCGAGTACTTCGTGCAGCTCGGCGCCGAGATAGGGCGCGATGTCGATGACCCGCGAAAACTGCGCGATCACGGTGCGTTTCAGCGCCTCGGTGCGCGCGTCCTCGAGCAGGTTTTCCTGCAGCGGTTCGCTGTCCGCCATCAGCCACTTCTCGCCCTGCGCGATATTGGCGAGGCGGGCGCGCTCGAGACCCTGGACCATCACGCGTACCGAGCCATCGCCGAGCTTCAGCATGCGGACGATCGTGCCGAGCGTCCCGACGTCGTAGAGCTGATGCGGCAGCGTGTTCATCACCGCGCCCTCGGGCGGCTCCATGCCGCCCATCGACTTCACGACGCCGAGCAGCAGACGCTTCTCGCCCTGGATGATTTCGTCGATGAGCTGGACGGCTTTCGGATCGGTCAGAGACAGCGGCAGGACGACGTGCGGATAGACCACGAGCTGTCCCAGCGGAAGTATGGGGAGCCGTTCCATCACGTTCCCCCCACGCCTACGCGCACCGACTGCAAGCCGGAGGAGCGCGGCGGCTGCTTGGCAAGCCGAATTTCGAGGAAGCCGTGTTCGTACGTGGCGCGGATCGACGCGGGATCGACGACGACCGGCAGCCGGAAGCGCCGCTCGAACGGGCCGATCTGGACTTCCATCGCGTGATAGTGGCGCTTGCCCTGGCCGCGGGTCATCCGCTCACCCGAAATCTTGAGAATGCCTTCGTTCAGCTCGACGCTGAAGTCCTCCGCCCGCATACCCGCGATGTCCATGTGCACGACGAGCTCGTCGTCGGTCTCGTAGACGTCGGTGCGGGGTTTCCACTTGGGGGAGGCGACGAAGCCAACGGGGCGGCCATGGGCCACTTCGTTGAAGTAGACGTCGAGCTCGTCGGCGAGGTGCACCGTGAGCGATCCGGAGCCGCGGGAGGGGCGGCCGGGAGGCGTTCCCCCACTCGAGCCAAATGAGCTGCTATCGACCATCCGCTAAGATAATGCGCGGCGCAATAACAGCTATTTCACGTACTTGGTCCAGATCAACAGGACCCCGCAACCTGTGGAAACGGACTGGTATTGGATGGGCGCGAGACTCGCGCGCGGGTACATCTCGAGACCCACGAGGTCGCTGGGGGCGTAGGTCTGGAGCTGATCGTAATCCGAGAGAAAGCCGTCGACGTACAGCGTCGCGACGCAGTAGCCGCGGCCGCTGGCGCTGGGATTCGGCAGCATCACCACGAAATCCTTCAGGCCGGAGCCACGCGCAAAGCGCACCGTCGGCAGCGCGCCGAACGCACCGCGCAGCGTCCCCGCGCCCGCCAGATCTTCCTCCGTGCGACTGTATCCCAGACCGCTGCGCCGGCGTTCTTCGAACTCCTGCAGCAGCCGTGAGGGCTGCGCCACGACGCGCACCGGCTTCAGCGTGACCGCCTGCGGGCCGAGCGCCACGTCGAGCCACGTCGTATCGCCTTGCCGCAGGTCCACCGCGTGCCCGAAGGGCTCGCGCCCGATCGCCTGCACGCTGACCCACTGCGTGCCCGGCGGCACACCGCGCACCGTGTAGCCCCCATCGGCCTCGACGACAGTACTCGGACCTTCACGTACCGACACTCGGCCCCCGAACAGCGGCGTCTGCTCGTTGGTCTGCGCGTTGCCCCGCAGCACGGCGGGCCGCCGCGCCGGCGCCAGTGCGATCATCAGATCCTGCCGGCCGATGCCGCGCGACCCGAGCTGCAGATCGAGCAAGCCGGTCGAATCGGAGCCGGCATAGCCGCGCAGCCCGGTCTTCATGTCGCGCGAGACACCGCAGGCGCAATAGGTGCCGGTCGAGTCGGTCCGCGCCGTGAGGGTGCGTTCCTGGGTCGAGACGCTGGTGGGATCGGTCTGCGTGATCCGCAGCCACCGCAGCAATACGCCCGCGCCTTGGAGGAGCGCACCGGTCTCGGCGTTCTGAACCACGCCGAAGACGAGACCGCTGTCGACGCGCGTCGTAAGCTCCTGCCCACAGCGTCGCGCCCACAGGGTTGCGAGGGATGGCGTCGCCAACCGGACGACGGCGCTGGTGTCGCTCGCACGGACCGTTAACGGCAACGCGAGCGTGTACAGCCCGGCGGAATCGAGACCAGGGTGGGAAAGCAGCACGACGTAGCTGCCGGGAACGACGCTGTCGAACGAGAACCGACCGGTCGAGTCGCTGCGCGCACGCCAATTGGTGCCACGCAGCCATAGGCCCGCCCCGATCATTGGCGCGTGGAGCAGGCTGTCGTACACTGTTCCGCGGACGACCTGCTGGCACGGCGCTGGGGTGGCGCCTGCGACTGTGGCGAGCAGTCCCGCGATTCGAGCTGCCCGCATCCCGTTCTCGTGTCTCATGACTCGAGAAAAACTACATCGTAATCTTATTCCGCCAGTGGATGGTGACGGCGGAGCCAGCGGCGATCAACGCCGACATCGGTGTGGTGAGCTGACCCGCCAACTCCGCGCCGCAGAGCGGCGCGGGGTCGCAATCGATGACCGTATCGGTCGCGTGCCACACGCGCCAGCGGGGGTGATCGACGCGGTACTCGAGCGTCTCCTTCCCGGGCTCTCCGTTGTACCCCCAGGTGCGCTGCGTGAGGAATTCCTCGAACGATCCGGCACCGGCCTCCACGCCCTCACCTTCTCCCCTTCCCGAGAGCGCGCCCCAGTGTCCGCCGACGTTCCACTCGTACGCGACGCGCGGCGGCGGCCCAGCCTCGACGGCGCTGCGCATCGGCGCTACCAGATAGGGCTCGCGGTACAGGAGCCGCGCCATCCCACCCACGAATGCCCGCGGCACGAGCTCGCGAATGAACACGACGCCGGGACGGATCTCGTCACCGACGACGCGCCGCACGTAGAAGCGGAGATTGACTTCCTCGAAATCCTGATGAAAGGAAACCGGGGCGCCAAGCACCCTCGTGTTCTGAAACTGAAAGCCCAGCAGGCTGACCAACGCCTTGCCGCGCCACGAATCGAGCGTCGTGCCGACGGGCACGCGATCGATCAGACGGGTCGGCTCCACCGCGTAAGTGAAGATGATCAGATTGCGCCACTGCGCAGTCAGGAAAGGGCGGCTACGCTCGGTCATGCCCGACCGGTCCCGCGCCCTCAGTGGTGTTTCGCCTGCCACTCCTGACGGCGCTGCTCGACCTGCTGGAAAAACTCGACCTGCTGTTTGTTCCAAACCCCGGCCAGCTGATCCGAATAGCCGAAGACCGCCCACGGCGCGCGCTGCTGCAGGAACTGGAGCACTTCATTCACGCCCGCCTCCTTCCCCGGAATTGCGGCGTCGCCGCCGTAGCACTTCACGATCGCTTCGTACGTCTTGCCGGTGGGAATGAAGTTGACGCTGTGCTTGGTGATCTTCTTGTAGCCCCACACCACATCGTGCATTCGCAGGACCTCGAATGAGAAGAAGCGCGAACGGATCAGATACTTGTCGCCGCAGCGCCAGCCGCCGCCAGCCTTGAGCACCGGATGGTCGAACTCGTGCTCCGCGGCCACCGCGACGCCCATGGGATCACCCCACGTTGCGATTCGCGCGGCGAGGGGATGCGTGGACGGGTCGCGCAGCGCGCGCCACGACGGGATCGCCCGCCACGCGAACAGCGCGAGAAGGAGGATGCCGATGATGATGACGACGTAGCCGGGCCGGCGGAACGAATCGCTCTCCAGGTAGAACGGATAGAAGTTGGCCTGGATCGAGCGCATGTCCTTGCTGTCGAACAGCTGATCGTCGAAGTCCGCGGGGCGCGGCAGGAGCTTGCCTTCGGCGACATCCGACTCCGTGGCCGCAGTCGTCCGCACGATCAGAAAGCGCTTCCCCATCACCAGCGCACGGTACGCGCCTGATTCGCTGCGGTCCGTTTCGACGCCGTTCCGGCTATGCACGGTGTACTGGCGGATGCCGGTATCGATGACGCGCTCGCCTTTGACGCGCGCGAAGTAACGCGGCGTGGCGGCCACGTTCCCGATGGAGTCGAGATCCGCCGGCGCCATGTCGTAGGGTCCACCGAAGAAGTTGGCGATGTAGCGGTGGTCGCTGGTCGCGAGCAGAATGCCGACCGCGAGGACGAAGGTCCATGCGACGAAGCGTCGGAGTGCAGTCGCCCGAATGCGCCTGGCAATCCAGCTTTCCATACTGAGCCTCGGCAGGAGACGGCACACTATAGCGAACGGCGAGTGGAGAGGGTAGCATAGCGCCTATGCGCTACGCTTCTCTATTCTGCATCCTTGTGACCGCCGCCACAGCATGTAAGAAGCCGGCGGATAAGCCCGCGAGCGGCGCGGGGACCGCTGCCGGCGCCCCTGATTTCCATGATCCCGCGAGTCCCGGCTTCGCGACACAGGCACCAGACAGCTTTCGCGCGCGCTTCACGACCACCAACGGCGATTTCGTGATCGCCGTGCATCGCGCCTGGGCGCCGCTGGGCGCCGACCGCTTTTATAACCTGGTGCGGTCAGGCTATTACGACGGCGTGCGGTTCTTCCGCGTGGTGCCGGGCTTCATGGCGCAGTTCGGCATCCACGGCGACACCGCGGTCACGTCCGCCTGGCGGGAGCGGCGCATTCCCGATGATCCGGTGCGTCGCACCAACATTCGCGGCATGGTGACGTTCGCGACCGCCGGGCCCGGCACGCGCACGACGCAGGTGTTCATCAATTACCGCAACAACGACCAGCTCGATGCGATGGGGTTTGCGCCGTTCGGGCAGGTCGTGGAGGGGATGGAAGTCGTCGATAGTCTGTACGGCAAGTATGGCGACGCCGCGCCCCGGGGGCGCGGGCCCGATCAGTATCGCATGCACGTCGAGGGCGAGAAGTATCTCGCCCGTCAGTTCCCCAAGCTCGACAAGGTGATCAAGGCGACGATCGAGTAAGCGCCCGCAGCCGTCCCTGCGCTTCCCCGTTGGTCGAATCGCGCTTCACCGCGTCGCGGAACGACGCGATCGCGGCGGCGGTGTCCCCCTTCATCAGATTGATGTTGCCGCGGAACGTCGAGAGGTTCGACGAGCTCGGGAACTGCTCCTCGTTGAGCTTCAGGATTGCGAACGCCTCGTCGAACTTCCCCGCGCGCGCGAGCCGGAACGCCGCGATGTCGAGCGTCGGCTCACCGAAATCGTAGGACGCGCGCCCGTAATACCGCTCGCGCAAGGCGCGGTACGCCCGCGACGCCGAATCGGCGCCCGAGGCCTGCGCGGTCTGGGCGATCAGCTGGTCGAGCGGCACCGGCCGGCTGACGCCGCGATGACACGTCATGCAGGTCACGCGCAACGAATCATGGGGTTGGTCGTGGTCGTGCGGCAGCGTATCGATGCGGCGATTGATCTCTTCGACCATGCGCATCATCTGCCGCGCGGTGAGCTTGGTGCGCTTTTCGTCTTTGGCGAAGTCGAAGGAGGCGAGCGGCTGCCCTTCCTGGCCCACGTGGCAATAGGGGCACCGGACTCCAAGCGCCCCCGCGAAGTTGCGCATCATGCCGACGACCTGCATGACGGGCGTGTTTTTCGGAATCACTTTGACGTTGATGAGCGAATCGGGCGGAAACTTGCCGGGAGCCTGCGACGCCATCGGGCTGCAGAGCGCGGCGAGTCCGGCGGCGATGAGAAGTGGTCGGTTCATGTCTCACTTTTACCGCATGTTTGACTGCTGCGCTAGGAAACTCACCGGGTCCCACGGTTTCCTAACGAACCGTGTGGAATCGATGGTTTCTTGCACCAGGTTCCGCGAAATGCTCGGTTAGCGTCGTCGAGTAAAACCTGGGCCGTTGGCATGCACCAGGCGCGCGGCCTCAGCAAGGCCCGCTTCGAGTATCGGATCCCGTCCACCGGAGTGCGGACCGCCCCAGGCAGTTTCGACATCCGGCACGACGGGGCGCCCTTCGATCGAGTCTGTATACGTTGGGACTGCCCCGCCCGGATACATCAGAATCGCGCTGCCGCTGATTTCCTCGAAGCCGGCTCCGAGCACAGCGCCGGCAGTCGGCTCACCCACCAAGCGCGCGAGCCCGCGCGCGCGCAGCTGGAAGGCCAGCATTTCCTTGGCGCTGCGGGTTTGTCGATCGGTCAAGGCAACGATGGGCCCGATGAATTGTTGGTGGGAGCCAGGGACGAGGAGCCTCAGCACGTCACGAATGCCGTTTGCGGAGCCACCGCGGCCACGCAGATCGAGGATCAACGCCTGAGTCGAGTCCAGTGGGCCGCGGAGCGCCGCGCTGAAAACCTTCTGGATGCCCTTCGAATTCATGTACCACCAGTGGATGTAACCAATTCGCACGCCGTCCCGGGTCACGATTTGCGCGCTGGCACGCGCAGCATCCAGCACTGAATAGCGTCGGGGCGTCACGTGAACGAACACGGTCTCACCCGGCACTCGGACGACCTGCAATCGCTCATCACCATACAAGGTGCGGAGGCCGTACACCGGAGGATCTCGATCGTCCGCGAGGTAAGCATCGTCGCTGCGCCAGTCAACACGCGAGCTCTTGGCCGGAGGGATGCTGTCGATGGTGACCACTTCATCCCAATCGCGGATGCCCGCAAGGGCGGCGGGGCCGCCGGCCAGGACCATCGAGGCAAAGTAGCGCCCATCGAGCTGCACGAGCTGCATCCCCATCATCGGGTGCGTCGCGCCCGGGATGTTCCACCAGAGATCGTACGCCGCCGTTCTCGAGAGGAGCGCGAGATGCGAGGCGGGGATGCGCGCGAGAAACCGCCAGACGACTTCCCGCTCCTCACCCGCGTCACCTGCGGTGGTAGCCGCCGGGCGGAACTCCTCGACCAATGACTTTAAGGTGCTCGCGACGAACGTCGTGTCGTAATAGCGACGGCTCAGGACCCTGACGACGCTGTCGAATGTTTCGCCCGGAACGTAGCCGCGAGGCGGGGGCGGCGCGGGCGCCGGAGGCATGGGGCAAGCGGCCAGCAGGCAGGCGAGGACCAACAAGCAAACCGATTGCCTCATCTCATTTCGTGACCCGCCGCGTGATGCTGCTCGCGTTGGAACGCGAGAAACTCGTGAATTGCCGCAACGGCGGCGGAGTCCGCGCTCCTGATGCGCACTTCCCCACCCTGCGGCCGGTCGATCGCCTCATAACGGATCGCCGCGCGATGCGCACTCATGACGGCGGTGCCAGGAACCGCCTGCGCATGAACCTCGAACGGCTTGGTGAAATCGCCGGCGCGAAACGCGCTCGCGATGTCGCGCATGTGGGCTCGGATCGTCTTGACGGCGGCGGTGTCGGCAGAATCGGCGCGCTCCAGGACGACCCGCCCGCCATCCGGTAAATCCTCGAATACGTGGGCGGAGGTGTATTGGTCCACGCCCATGACGTGCTCGCCGCGCGCCTGCATCGCGGCGAAGTCTCCGGCGGAGCGCTGGCACGCAACGGCTAGCGACGCAACGACGAGGCCGACGATTCTGACCGATAGCCGAGTCGGATCCATACGATCCAGAGGGAAACGTTGAGGACGAGGCCGAGGGCTGGTCGCACAAAGGCAAGCCCAGTAGCCAGCACGTATACCAGTACTCCTACGTAGTACGCCCGGCGCACGTTGGCGACCGCTTCGGCAGTCACCTCGGGCCGCAGCAGACCGCCGCGCACGATCGTGCCGAACAACACGTTCCAGGCAAGCGCGTTCGCCACGAAGGTCGCGCAGTAGAACGCCGCGGCCGTCTTGGCCTCCGGCGTCGCGAGATTCGCGGCGAGGACCGCGGTCGGGAATGGGATGAATGTGATGCTGAGGAGCAGCAGCCCGTTGGCAAACAGAAACGGGTAGTTGACGCCTCGTACCATGCGCAGCAGCTCGTGATGATTGACCCACTCGATCAGAATGACCACAAAGCTCATCAGAAACGCGACGTAGGACGGCCAGAGCGCCAGCAGACCCGCCCCGAGGTTGGCGCCGTGCGGGACGCGGATCTCGAGAATGAGCAGGGTAATGGCGATCGCGAAGACGCCATCGCTGAACGCCTCGACCCGGCTGGAAGCCTCGGCCATTCGGGTAGCGTACCTCACTTCTGAGAGGGCCGCGAGTCGCGTAGATTGGCGGAAACTCTCAAGGCCGACTGATGCAGCGGTTTCTTGCTGGACTCGGACTCGCAGTTCTCGTCGCAGCGTGCGGCAACGATAGCTCCGGCCCCGGCGCCGGATTCGAATGTCTGGGCGCCGCGTTGCCGACGACCGCGCCCGCCACGATCACCGTGAGCGGCCAAATCAAGCAGAGCGCGTTGGCACCGACGGCACTGCCTGGCGCCCAGGTCCTCGCGTCGCGCACGGGCACCGACACCCTCGCCGCCGATACGTCGGACACGCCCGGGTTCTATAGCCTCACCATCACGACTGGAGGCACTCCGGTCGACGGTCACCTGCGCATCACAAAGAGCGGCTTTCTGCCGACTTACGCGTATCCTTCCCGCCCGCTCGCGGCAAACCTGGCGAACAACAACGTGCTCGCGATCACCAGTACGGAATTCGGCATACTCGGAACGGCGGTCGGCGAGTCGCACACGGCGGGCAACGGCTTCATCGGCGTGGTGGTCAAGGACTGCAACGGGACAACGCTGGCGAACGCCACCGTGTCCACGTCTCCTGCCGCCGGCGCGGTGAAGTACAATTTCGGCGGCGGGCCAAGCACCACCGCGACAATGACGTCTGCCGATGGCGTCGCGTACGTCTTCAACGTGCCCGCGGGTAACGTGACCGTGATGGCAACCGCTGGCGGTCACACCTTACGCCAGCACGTCGTGAATGCGCGTGCCGACGTGATCACGTTGACGGAGATCCAGCCGTGACCCGCCCCTAGGGCGTCTTGAGGAGTATCAGCGTTGCGACGGGCCGCGCTTTCCCACTCACGACGAAGTGGCGATCGCCGGCGCGCGAGACCGGCTTCTTGGGATTGGTGTTGCGATCGGCCGCCTTGTAGGTCGTGCCGTCGTCGCCGCCCGAGTCAAAGGCGGGCAGCGTCAATACTCGGCGACGCGCCCACGCGCCGTTCTCGTTCAGATTCACGCTCGCCGCGCCGGTGAACCAGTCGGGGCTGGGTGCGACCATGGCTACGACCGAAACGAGTGGATGCGCAGGATCGACGCGCACGGTCGTGACCAGCGAGTCGTTGAAGTTCTTGAGACTGCCGGTCTCGAACCTCTCGAGCGCGGTGCCGGCATCGATGGCCTTCTGGATCTCATCCTTGAGCGGCGAATGCTTCCCCTCCTCCGAGAGCCGCTCCAGTCCCGCCGTGGGGCGCCGGCCGATCGCGAAGATCGAGTAGCGGGCACTGTGCGACGCACCGATCAAACCCGAGAAATGCGCGCCTGAGGGATACTCGTAGGGGTGCGTGCGGGCGGTCCACGTGCTTTTCAGGATGAGCGTGTATTCAGCAGGACCTGTCGGGACCGCAGGGCGCGGAGCGGCCGGCGGTGCGGGCTTCGGCGTGTCCTTCGCTTTGCCGCAGGCGGCGAGGGCAACGGCGGCCAGTGCGATGATCCATTTCATGGCTGGACCTCCCCTTGGTAGGCATGCCTAAGGAGCCCTTTAGACGCAATCCACCGCGGTTACGGCCTTGGTTTTGCGTTGCGCGGATCTTCGCTTGCCTTCACGTACGTAATGGCAAACGGTCCTATGCCGCTGACCTGAAGGATCGTTTCGCCACGGGCGGCGGCATAGTGATGCGCATTTGCCGGCGCCGTGATGAACCCACCTGCGCTGAGCTGTTGTGTGTTCTTCAGGTCGACCGTGTCGCCCATCCCGACGAGGAAGGTGCCCGACAAGACCGTGACATGCTCGTCGGTCGGATGAAAGTGCGACGGGAACTGATAGTTGTCCGGCAACTTCAGCCGAATCGTGTACACGCCCGCCTTGCTCGGATCACCCTGCAGCACGGCGAAGCCGGCACCGGGCGGCAGGAACCCGGGACCCGGCCCCCACTGCACGGCGGTGGCGGACGCAACGGGGCCTTGGGCAATGACGACCTGCGGAAGGAATGCGGTCGCGGCGAGGATCGAGCCGCAACGCAGCGCGACGGTGACGGCACGCATAGGAGCTCCCGGAAGAATTGGGGCGGAGACGATAGAGCGGCGCGGCGAGTGTCGCAAGAGCGCGCGATTCAAGGCGCAATTAGCGTGAACGAAACAACATGTGAGGGACGCCCTCGTGTACGATGTCGCGCTCATGGACGAGGCCGGTTTTGATGAGGACGCGCTGCGAGCCCAGGTTTACCGAGCGCGTGATCGCCACGATCGATGGGCGCCTCAGCTCCGTACGGCCGAGGCGCAGTAGCTCTTGTGCCACTTCGGTCGCGAGTCCCCTGCCCCAGTAGCGCGTGTGGAAGCCGTAGCCGAGCTCGACTTCATCGACGCCTTCCACATCCAGGTGCCGGAGCACACAGCGACCGGCGATGTCGCCGGCGTCGTCGCGCAGGATCCAGAGGCCGTAGCCGTGATCATCCCAGTGCCGGAGGTTTTTGGCCATGTACAAGCGCGTTTCCGCGGGGCTGCGTGGGCCGCCGAGCAGCGCCATGTACTGGGCATCGCTGTCCATGGCGCGAATGGCGTCGAAGTGATCGGTGGTGAGGCGCTCGGCGCGCAGACGCGCGGTGGCGAACGAGTCTATTTGGGCAGCTCGTTCAACATGTAGCGCACGATGTGCCACTCGTTCCCCTCGCGGCGCCAGATAGTCATGAACCGGCCCGTGCTATGAATCGGCGCACCCGTCTTCGGCACTTGCGTCTCTTCGTATGTCCCGATATCGATCGCGTGATCGCCGCTCACAATGAGATCCTGGTGATTGAGCGTGAGCGTGGGCACGCGGTAGGTCGCCATCTCATCGACAAACACCGTTCGCGTCGCCTCCGGCCCGACGATGTCGGGAACGCCGGAGATCAGGATGCGGACGTCGTTCGACATGAGGCCGAGTGCCGTCGGCGTATCGCCGTTGATCCATGCCTGACGGTACCGCTCGCTCGCGGCTAAAACCCTGGCGCTGTCGGCTGAAGAGCTGGCCGTGCCACGCCCGTTGCAGGCGAGCAATGACGCTCCCAGCAGCAGCCCCGTGAGCTGGATCCACCGTTTCATGAAGGCTCCGAGAAGTGTGGCAGCCAACGGCCTACGCGTTTCGTATAGCGCTCGTATGACTCCCCGAATTGACGCCGCAATGCGGGCTCTTCGTAGAGCACGACGAACAGATTGGCCGCGGTGAAGAAGATCGCCCAATAGAGCACCAGCGCGCTCGAGCGGGCGAGCAGCGCCTCGCCGAGGATGATCGTGATGACGCTCACGTACATCGGATTGCGGACGTATCGGTACAGGCCCCGCACGACCAGTTCTTTCGGCGGATCGACCGGTGACAGGGTGCCGCGGCCGCGCGTGGCGAACTCCCAGATGCAGGCGGCGAGGAGTGCAACCCCGGCGGCGATGAGCAGCACGCCGAGGAGATCGAGCGGGTTGGTGAGGGTGAGATGAACGCGTGACACGCCGAAGAATCGCCACGGGATGAAGCCGGCGATCATGCCCGGCAAGAGGATGGTCCACAGAAGACTGCGCAGCCCCAGCATCGGCGCCCAGAGTAGCCTCAGTCGCCGCGAGACGCCACCCTCCCGCGCTGACAGACGAACGTAATTGCAAATCGCATGACACAAGCTCCTGACCCGAATAAAGCCCATATGACCGGCGCGGTTTTCGCCACGCGCCCATCGTTTGCCCGCGCCCTCTTGACTCTCAGGGAGGGCTTCATGCCACACCCGAGTCGCAGTTCGCTTGTCCTGGCGGCGCTGATGGGAATCGCCGCCTGCAACAACGATAATCCGGCCACCGCGCCCCCGGTCGCCGAAATTCCTGACGAAGCGTTTACGGCTGACCTCAGCGCAGTTGCGCTGCTCGGCCGTCCATTGCCGAATCTCAGCAGGACCGAACGGTCGCGCTTCGAGAGGGGCCTCGGCGTATTTGCGACGGTGTTCACGCCCGAAACCGGCCTCGGCCCGTTGTTCAACGCCGCCGGCTGTGCCAGCTGCCACGAGCAGCCTGTGGTCGGAGGCGGCGGGAGCAATGATCCAGAGGAAGAAGGCGAGGACGTCGAATTGCACGCCACCGCGTTCCACGGTGCCGGGCAGTGTGACGATCTGGCATCGGTTGGAGGCCAGGTCATTCAGAAGCAGGTGACGCCCGCGTTGGCCGAGTTCTTGAACATCACGGCAGAGCCCGTTCCCGCGGCCGCGACCGATTCCGGTCACCGCAGCACACCGGACGTGTTCGGGTTTGGATTGCTCGATGCGGTGCCCGACGCTCAGATCCTGGCACATGCCGATCCGGACGACCGCGACCACGACGGCATTTCCGGCCGTCCCAACCGGACGGCGGACGGCCGCCTCGGCCGCTTCGGCCGTAAGGCGCAGGAGGCGAGGCTGCGCGAGTTCAACACCGGAGCGTTCGTCATGGAGATGGGTGTGACCAACCCCGGCCTTCAGGTCGAGCAGCTCGTCAATGGTCAGCCCTTTCCGCCAGGTATTGACCCACTGCCAGAGCCGGAGATCACCGCCGAGCAGTTCGACGCGGCGGACGCATTCGTGCGCTTCCTCGCGCCGCCCCCGCGCGCGCGGCTCGATGCTGTGAGCGCGATAGGCTCGGTGCTGTTCCGGAGGATCGGCTGCAGCTCGTGTCACGTGCCGAGGTTTGTGACCGGTGCGAATCCGAGTCGGGCGCTTCGTTTCAAGGAGGTGCGGCCATACAGCGATCTGCTGCTCCACGACATGGGCCCTGACCTCGCTGATATCTGTCTCGGTCAGGCCACGCCGGCGGAGTTCCGGACGGAGCCACTGATGGGATTGCGGTTTGCGACCGCATTCCTGCACGACGGGCGCGCGCCGACGATCTCGCAAGCGATCGTGCTGCATGGTGGCGAGGGGATGCGGGCGCGAAACCGCTACCTGCGTCTCTCGGCCTTCGAACAGCGGGCACTGCTGCGGTTCCTGCGGACATTGTAGCGCAAAACGAACGTCGTTAGTGAATCACGTCGCAGGGGTTCGAAGACTCCTGCGACGTGATTCATCATGTGCGGGCATCCGCACGAACCCGGTATACAGCAGCACCAGCGCCGCCGCCTGAATGACATGATAGACGGCGTTGTGGTCGAAGTAGGCAGGATGTAGCGCGATCCGGTATTGCTGCGCCAGCGCGGCGAGCGCCGACAGCGCGAGACCGCCGGCGAGCCAGCGCCACGCGGTCGTGGCACTGCGGAGCGCTTCCCGCGTCGCCAGCGCGATCATGAGCACGAGCACCGGGGCATAGAAGCGAACGATCGTGGTGAACGATTCGTCCACGAACAGCACGACTGTCGCACATCCACCCGCGTAGGCGCCCACGAGGATCCGTTTGAGCTGCTGCGACGCGCCAAGCAGCGAGAGGCTGAGCCAAAGGAGCGCCGCCGCCACGACCACGATCGAGAGTGCCACCAACATCCAGACGCCGAATCCCGCCGGCGTCGCCGTGCGGGCGGGGAACAGGGCGTGGAAGACCGCGCCCCAGAACGCGGCGCTGCCGAGAGCGGCCATGACGACGGCTCCGACGCCACGTCGCAGCCGCACCGCGAAATAACCGCCCAGCAGCGCCAGGCCGAGGTCGGTGAAGACGACGTCGGGCTCGCGAATCCCGATCACTGGTCGCGCAGCTCGCGCGCGCGCAACGGCTGATCGGAAATGATACCGTACGGGTGTTTGGGCAGCGCGCGTCGAATCGCCGCATCGTCATCGGGCGTCCAGATGAACACGGGCCACCCCTTGGCGATGAGCCGTGCGGTGACGGCGGAATCGACCTCGTGATTGATGCTGAGCAGGTCGGGCTTGATGAGCTTGCGCAGCGCCCGCCGGATCCACTCCTGGCGTACCATCCACGGCAGGTCCACGCGATCCTCCGGCTTGATCTCGGCGAGCAGCTCGGGATTCCAGTTCGTGTCCATGAAGATGAACGCGGTGCGCACCTTGGGATCGAGCTGTTTGACGCGGCGCAGCACGAACGGATTGAACGAGCTGAGCACGACGTAGCCGTAGGCGTCGTGACGACGGATGATGTCCACCGCGCGTGCTTCGATGCCGGTCGCGCGCAGGCCGGGGACCTTCAGCTCGACCATGAGGATGCCCCGCCCTTTTGCCGCGACGACGAAATCCTCGAAGGTGTGGACGTTCGCTCCCGTGACCTTGGGATCGAATTTTGGGCCAAGATCCAACGCCAGCATTTGCGCGCGGGTGAGGCGGCGTACCTGGCCGCTGCCGGCGGTGAGCCGGTCCACGCTCAGATCATGGAAGATGACGATCTCGCTGTCGGCAGTGAGCTGCCCGTCCATATCCACGCCATCCATGCCGGCCGCGAATGCATGCTCGGCGGCATACAGGCTGTTGTCGGGCCCCCACACACCGAACCCGCGATGCGCAAAGATCAGCGACCGGGGGGGCGCCGGCATGGTGACGAGCCGGCCGGAGTAGCGCGGCTCGCAGCCGAAAACGTAGATCCCCAGGGAGACCAACACCGCGAGCACGGCGCCCGCGATGCGCCGTCTACGGGACATGGCCATAGGCCTCGTAGAATTGGCTCGTGAACAGCTCGTCGGGATCGTAGAAGCGCTTGCGCTCGAAGGCACGACGCGCGTTCGGATACGCCCGGTACAGCTGGTCGGGCGTGGGATAGAGCTGATAGGTCAGGTAGTAGGTACCGCCGAGCTCGATGGCGGCGTCTACGAGCCGGCGGGTGACGTCGCGCGCGCGGGTCTGTGACGCCGAGTCGAGCCCGACGTTGCTCATCTGGATGATCGCGAAGGCGGGCCGCGCCGGCGCGTACGCGAGGACCGGGGTGGCGTTCGGCGTGACGTAGCGCACCGTCGAGCTGATGACGTTCATGCGGCCCTCGCGCAGAATCGCGCGGAAGCGGTCCATGAAGGGGACGAAGCGCTCGACCGGGATGTAGTACTCCTGGATGATGTCGGTCTTGCGCCGGCTGTGATAGGCGAGCAACTCGAGCGGCGCCAGGGGCGGCCGCATCGCGTTGTTGCGCGACATCACCCGCCGCTCGCCCGTGCCCAGCTCGATCTTTTTCTGCAGCCGCCAGCGCAGCGTCTTCGCCCAATCGAAGCGGCGCGACAGCTCGAGGAAGAAGCGGTCGCGCAGAACGTGTTGCTCTTCGCGTGAGCGCGAACGACGCCGTATCGCCGGGCGACGCGTGGCGCCAGGTGACGACTGCCATCTCGCGCAGGAACGCCGCGGAATCGGGATCGATGGACGGCCGTCCGAGCATGAACACCACGCCGGTATCGGTCTGGATGTGCTGGGCGAAGTAGCCCGGGAAGTCCTTGTAGTCGATGATCGTCGCCTGCTGCTCGTACAACTCGTCGGGGACGACGTGGAGCGTGACGTCGAGGATGATGCCGTAGAGGCCGTAGCCGCCGATCACGAGGCCGAACAGCTCGGGGTTCTCGCGGCGGCTCACCTCGACCACGCGGCCGTCGGCGAGCAGCAGCCCGAAGCGCTCCACGACCTCGACGATCTGCGTCAGGTCGAGGTCGCGTCCGTGCGCGTTGGCGGAGAGCGTGCCGCCGACGGTGAAGATGTTGGATGACTGCATGACCTTGAGCGCGAGACGGTGGGGCGCGAGGGCGCGCTGCACCTCGTCCCAGGTCGCGCCGCTTTGCACCGTGATCGTGCGCTGGGCGGTGTCGATGGCGAGGATGTGATTGAAGCCGCGCATGTCGAGCCGCACGCCGCCCGCGGTGTAGGTCTGACCGCCCTGGCTGTGGCGGCTGCCGGCGATCGAGATCTTGAGCCCGCGGGCGTGGGCGTCGCGGACGATGGTGCGGAGCTGCTCGATGTCGCGGGCGTGCTCGAGCCGCGCGATGCGGGCCGGGGCGATGCGGGCGACGTCGCTTGCGAGCAGCGGATCGGAGGAGCGAAACCAGGTGTCGTACGGAATGGCGAAGGTGCTGGCATACGCGAGTAGCGCGAGGAGTGCAGCGGCGGCAGCGGCCGCGATCAACCAACCCAGGCGGCGCGGGCGCGGGGGGGTGGTATGCATCGGGCACCAGAGTACAGCTTTGGGGGCGCAAATACAAACGGCGCAGTCCGCGCTCTGCTACGTCCTGCCGCCGCTTTCGAACGCGGTAGCGAGTGCCACTCCGGCGAGCTAGCATAGGCACCCTCTTCAACCTCGATGCCCTCATGCGTTACTCCGCCATCATCCTTGCTGCTGTTTTCTGCTGCACCTCGCACGTTCAGGCCCAGGGCACCCGGCTGCTGCGCCAACCCACGGTGAGCGCGACCCAGATCGCCTTCGCGTATGCGGGCGACATCTGGGTCGTCAATCGTGACGGTGGCGACGCGCGGCGGCTCACGAGTTTCCCCGGGGTGGAGTCCAACCCGCACTTCTCGCCCGACGGCAAGCAGATCGCCTTCACGATGGAGTACGGCGCAAACAACGATCTGTACGTGATCGACGCGACCGGCGGCGAACCGCGGCGGCTGACGTGGCATCCGACGGCCGACATCGCGCGCGGTTGGACCGCCGACGGCCAGCGCATCCTGTTCAGCAGCGCCGCCATGCACGCGCCGGCCGTCGGTGTCCAGCAGTTGTGGACGATCGCGGTGAGCGGCGGCATGCCCGAGCGCATTCCACTCCCCGACGGACTGCGCGGTTCCTACTCGCCCGACGGCACCCGGCTCGCCTACGAGAAGACCACGCGTTGGGATGTCGAGTGGCGCAACTACCGCGGCGGCCAGACCCACCCCATCTCGATCTACACGATCGCCACGAAAGCAGTCGACACACTGCCCTCGGCGGGATCGCTCGATCTCTCACCGGCGTGGATGGGGGACGCGATCTATTTCATCTCGGATCGCGACTGGGCCGCCAACATCTGGAAGTACGACGTCGCAAGCAAACAGCTCACGCAGCTCACGCACTACAAGGAGTATGACGTCAAGACCATGGATGCGGCCGCCGGCGCCATCGTGTACGAGGAAGCCGGCTACCTCCATCTGCTCGACCCGGCCAGCGGCAAGGACCGTCAGCTGGAGATCACGTGCCGGGGCGATCTGCCGTGGGCCGAACCGCGCTGGGTGAATGCGGCGCGGTGGATCGAATCGGCATCGCTGTCGCCCAGCGGCGCGCGCGCGCTGTTCTCGGCCCGCGGCGAGATCTTCTCCGTGCCCGCGCAGAAGGGCGACGCGCGCAATCTCACCCGGACGCCGGGCGCCGCGGACCGGACGCCGGTGTGGTCCCCGGACGGGAAACAGGTCGCGTGGTTCTCCGACGCGAGCGGCGAGTATCGCCTGATGATCGGAACGCAAGAGGGCCTGAGCGCACCACGCGAGATCAAGTTCGAGCACCCCACGTTCTTCCATACCGCCGATTGGTCGCCCGACGGCAAGTACATCGCGGTGACCGACGAAGGGCTGAACATGCTGGTGGTGGACGTCGCAACCGGCAAGGTCACCCCGATCGACACCGACACCTACGCGCATCCCGAGCGGACGTTCGAGCCGGTGTGGTCGCCCGACTCGCGCTGGCTCGGCTACGCCAAGCGGTTGCCGACGCAGTTCCACGCGCTGATGGCGTACTCCATGACGGACCGGAAGGCGTACCAGCTCACGGACGGGTTGTCGGACGCCGTGAGTCCCGCGTGGGATCCCGGCGGCAAGTATCTGTACTTCCTCGCGAGCACCGATTTCGGGCTCTCGAGCGGCTGGCTCGATCTCAGCTCGTACGATCGCCACCTGCGCCGCGGCGTCTATTTGATGGTGCTCGCGGCCGACACGCCATCGCCGTTGCTGCCGGAAAGTGACGAAGAAAAGCGCGATACGACGCCGCCGGCCGATACCACGAAGGCCAAGTCCCGGGCGGAGGTCCGCATCGATCGTGGCGGCCTGAGCCAGCGGATCCTCGCGCTGGGCATGCCGGTCCGCTCGTACACGGGCCTCGCGATGGCCGGCGAGGGGATCGTGTTCGTCAGCGAGGCGATCGAGAACCAATCGGGCCTGACGCTGCATCGCTATGATCTCAAGAAGCGCAAGTCGGAGAGCTTCGTCTCACCGGTGATGCGCTACAGCCTCTCGAACGACGGGAAGAAGCTGTTGTACCAGAGCGGTGACAGCTGGATCATCACCGGAACCGACGCGGCGCCCAAACCGGGCGAGGGGAAGATCACCGTCGATCTTCAGATGCGCCTCGAACCGCGCGTCGAGTGGCGGCAGATCTTCCGGGAGGCGTGGCGGTTCGAGCGGGACTATCTGTACGTCCCCAATCACCAGGGCGCGGATTGGGACAAGGTGTACACGATGTACGAGCCATGGCTTCAGTCCCTGGGCCATCGCTCCGATCTCACCTACATGCTCGACCTGCTCGGCGGGGAGCTGTCGTTGGGCCACACCTTCACCTGCTGCGGCGACACGCCCGCGATTGATACGGTGAAGGTCGGGATGTTGGGCGCCGATTTCGCGATCGAGAACGGGCGCTATCGCCTGACGCGCATCTTCTCCGGCGAGAACTGGAATCCCGATCTCCGCGCTCCGCTCTCAGCGCCGGGTGTCAAGGCGCGGACCGGCGACTATCTCCTCGCTGTCAACGGCACCGAGCTGAGGCCGCCGACCAGCCCGTACGCCGCACTGGAGGGGACCGCGAATCGCCAGACCGCGCTGTTGCTCAACGACAAGCCGACGACGGACGGTGCGTGGACGGTGACCGTCGTGCCGGTGAGTGATGAGGACGATCTGCGCACGCGCGCGTGGGTCGAGGACAATCGCCGCGTCGTGGACTCGCTGTCGAAGGGCCGCCTCGCCTACGTCTGGCTCCCCAACACGGCTGATCGCGGCTACGAGTATTTCAACCGCTACTATTTCGCGCAGCAGGATCGCCAGGGCGTGATTCTGGACGAGCGGTTCAATGGGGGCGGCTACATCGCCGACTATTTCGTCGACATCCTGGGGCGTCATCTGCGCGGCTACTTCAACAATCCGGTGGGCGCGCGACGCCCGTGGACCGAGCCGCTCACGGGCATCTTCGGGCCGAAGGTGATGCTCATCAATGAGTACGCGGGCTCCGGCGGGGACATGCTGCCCTACATGTTTCACGAAATGCAGCTCGGTCCCTTGATCGGCACGCGCACGTGGGGCGGGCTCGTGGGGATCTGGGATACGCCGGGTCTCATCGACGGCGGGTTCATCACGGCGCCGCGCGGCGGCTTCTTCGATCTCGAGGGCAAGTGGGCGGTCGAGAACACCGGCATCACGCCGGACATCGTGGTCCAGCAGACGCCCGCGCTTGTGGCCCAGGGGCACGATCCGCAGCTCGAGCGCGCGGTACAGGAGGCGCTGCGGTTACTCGAGGCGAATCCGGTGAAGCTCCAATCGGAGCCGGCGCCGCCGATCCGCGTGCGGCGGCCACAGTGACGAGGGGCCGACGCCTCGG